>NZ_AOJG01000001.1 GCF_000337375.1 Halorubrum lipolyticum DSM 21995
TGGCCGCCGATGGCGGCCGCTCGCAGGCGCGCCACCGCCGTTCACTTATAAACGATCGTCGCCGTCGCTCACAGTTGTTTAAATACCCTATCGCCGTCACCGATCTGCAATACCCACTCTCGCCATCGATCAGGGGCAGGCTTCAGCGACCGGTTTTCCGCGAGTATCTCCGAACACACGATTACGACGGATCGCTTACGTCTCGAACGAGCGCCGTATACCGTTCCGGAGTCACTCGTCGAGCGAGCGCGCCACCATCTCGCCCCACCGCTCGAAGCCGTGGCGGTCGTAGAAGGCCTTCGCGCGCTCGTTTGCGGGGTCGACGTCGAGCACTATCCGGTCGAGCGGGAGGTTCTGATCGGCGGCGAGCGCGACGGCAGCGTCCATCAGGTCGTCTGCGACGTCGGTACCGCGGTGCGCGGGGGCGACGTAGAGCTCGTTGATCACCGCGGCGTCCCAGATCATCGCGAGGCGCTCGGGGAGAACGAACACGTAGCCGGCGAGGCCCTCATCGTCGACCGCGACCGTCACGCACCGCTCGTCGTCGGCGACGCAGCGGTCCACCCACGCGAGCCACCGTTCGCGGTAGTCGTCGGTGAGCTTCCCCTCGTAGGCGGCCGCCTTCCCCTCGCCGCCGGTCGACGCGCCGAGCCCGCGCTCGAAGGCGGTCTTCAGCTCGCACAGCGCGTCGGCGTCGGTCGCGGGGTCGTACGGTCGGAGGTCGGCAGTCATTCGTCGCCGGCGTGGGGGTGCCCGCCGTCCGCGCCGACGGCGACGTCTCCGTCTTCCCCCTCCAGCACGAACTCCGCGAGCGTGGGGACGAACGTCCCGATGTCGGTGACCATCCCGACCGCCTGCGCCGAGCCGCGGTCGAGCAGCTGGGTGACGGTGGCGGGGTTGATGTCGACGCAGACGGTCTTCGTCGTCGACGGGAGGCAATTCCCGACCGCGACCGAGTGGAGCAGCGTCGCGAGCATGAGCACGATGTCGGCGTCGTGGGCCTGCTCGCGGATCGCGTTCTGCGCCTCCACCGCGTCGGTGATCGTGTCCGGGAGCGGGCCGTCGTCGCGGATCGAGCCCGCGAGCACGGTGTCCACGTCGTTTCGCACGCACTGGTACATCACGCCCTCCGTGACGATCCCGTCCTCGACGGCGGCCTCGATCCCGCCCGCGCGGATGATCTCCGAGATGGTCCAGATGTGGTGTTTGTGTCCCTTCCGGGGGTGTTCGAGCGTCTCCACGTCCATCCCGAGCGAGGTGCCGTACAGCGAGCGCTCCAGGTCGTGGGTGGCGAAGCCGTTCCCGGCAGAGAGCGCGTCGACGTAGCCCGCCTCGACCAGCTTCGCGAGCGCGTCCCCCGCCCCCGAGTGAACGACCGCGGGGCCGGCGACGACCATCACGTTCCCGCCGGCCTCGGTCACCTCCCGGAGCTCTTCGGCGACCTCGCGTATCGTCGACTCGGAGGGGCGCTCGGAGGAGACGCCGCCCTGCATGAAGCCGAACGCGCCGCCCCCGCTCCGCGGGCGCTCGGGGGGTTTCACGCGGATCCCGGACTGGTCGGTCGCGACGAGGTCGCCCTCCTCGACCGCGTTGAGCACCTTCGTGTACGCTCGGGGGGCGCCGTTCGGACCTCCGTCCGGATCCACGATCAGCGCGCAGTCCATCTCGATCCGGTCGACCTCGATCCACTCGCCGTCGTACAGCACTTCAGTCGGGTGGTTCGTGGTGGAGTAGAAGTCCGGCGGGACGACTTTGTCCGCGGGCGCCGCCACGAGCTCCACGTCGGTCGGGTCCTCGAGCACCGCGCCGTTCTGGTGGAGCTCGTGGAGGATCGCCTGGAGGGTCTCCGGGTCGTCGGCCGAGACCGCCATCCGGCAGTACGACTCGGCCTCCTCGTGGGTCCCCACGTCGAACTGCTCGACGTCGAAGGAGCCGCCGAGATCCATCACCGCGCCGAAACAGCGCTGCATCGTCCCGCTGTCGATGATGTGGCCCTCGATCTCGACGGTGCGTGAGTGGCTCATACCTCACGGTTTCGCCCCGCGGAGAAACCCGTTTCCCATTCGGCGAACGTCGCGGAGCCGGATCTCAAGGTCCGAACCCGAACTAGAGCAGCCCGAGCGCTCCGAGGATCTGGTTGCCGAAGATCATCATGACCAGCCCGGCGAGCATGACGAGCCCGGAGGAGACCGTGATCGTCCGGACCGCGGCGTGCCGGTCGGAGACCGGGACCCGGCTGACCACCGCCTCGGCGACCATCCGGAGGATGCGGCCGCCGTCGAGCGGGAACGCCGGCAGGCAGTTGAACAGCGCCAGCTGGATGTTGATCCACCCGGTCCAGAAGAGGAGGTTCGCGAGCAGGAACGTCCCGCCCCCGAGCGCGGCGAACGCGCCCTCGACCGCGTAGAAGTTGGTCACCTCGCCGGTGAATCCCGCGAAGTTGAACGGGAGCCCGAACAGGCTGCCGAGCGGGAGGATGAGCGAGGCGAAGACGAGCCCGAGCGGGGAGTCCGTGAGCCCGCCGATCGCGAGGCCGTCGGACGCCCCCTCGCCGCCGTCGCCGCCGAGCAGCTCGAGGTACGCGCCGGCCGGGTACTCCGAGACGCCGAAGTCGTCGAGCGCGAGTCCGCTGGACCCGGGGAAGACGCTCACGCCGACGAACCCGCCGTCGCGGTTCGGGTGCGGGTCGAGTTCCACGTCGTAGCTGACGCGCTCGTCGTCGGGACCGTACGCGACGACCTCGACGGTCGTCCCGGGGTCACGCTCGCCGAGTACCGCCGAGAGCTCGTCGTTGTTCCGGACGCGCTCGCCGTCGATCGAGACGATCGTCAGCGGCTCACCGAGGGGCGCGCCTTCGGCGTGAAGCGGCCCGTCCTCCTGCGCGCCGAGCGCGTACGCCCCGATCGGGATCTCGGCCGTTTCGGCGTCGACCGTGGCGTTGGCCGCGTCGTCGATGTCGACGGTCACCGTCGCGCGCTCGGCGTCGCCGACGGCGTCGAGGAACTGCCCCTCGGTCGCCACGGGCTCGCCGTTGACCGACGTGATCGCGACCGGCTCCGACTCGATCGTCACGCCGAGCGGGTTCCCGCCGGCGGAGCCGATCACCTGGAGCTCTCGGTCCACCTCGGCGGTCCGCTCTCCGTCGCCGTCGTCGGCCGTGACGCTCACGGTCTCGCCGGCGTCGGCGAGCGCGGCCTCGAACTCCTCGGCGGTGTCGACGGAGGCGCCGTCCACCGCGACCAGCCGGTCGCCGTGCGCGATGTCGGCCGTCGCGGCCGGCGACTCCGGCGTCACCTCGCCGACGGCGTAGCCGGGCGCCGGCGCGATCGCGCCGACGACGGGGCCGAACAGCAGCGCGAAGACGAGGACCGTGAGGACCGTGTTCGCGGTGACGCCCGCGGCGAACATCCGGGCACGGGCGCCGCGGGAGGCCTCCTGTGTCGCCTCCTCGTTCGGCTCGACGAAGGCGCCGACCGGGAGGAGCGTGAAGAAGACGAGCCCCATCGACTCGATGTCGATCCCCTCGACGCGGCACAGCAGGCCGTGTGCGCCCTCGTGGACGACCATCGCGACCGCGAGTCCGGCGACGATTTCCGGCGCGACCGACAGGGGGAGGAAGTCGTTCACGCCGGGGATGATGAGGAAGTTCTGCGGCTGCTGGATCGCGGAGGGCTGGGCGGTGCGGATCGCGGAGAGCGCCGACGAGAGGATGAGGAGGAACGAGCCCACCATCGCGACCAAGGCCCCGCCGAGCCCGAGGTTCGCGACGGCTCGCCAGAGCCGCTTCGGCGCGGCGAGTCGGTTGAGGAAGACGCGGCCGCGGAGGGTGCGAAGGGTCAATACGGGTCCGGAGACGCGGACGGAGTCGGGGAGGACCCCGCGGTTCCGAAGCCAGATCGCGGCCGCGGAGTACGCGAGGACCCCCGTGAGGACCCACAACAGCGTGTTCTCGGCGAACAGGTCCGTCAGGGCGTTCATGACGGACAGGTCCGTGTCGGTCGGGTGTAAGCCGTTCGGTTGTCGGAACCGCGCTCCGGTCGCGACCGCCTTTTCAGCGCGCCCGAGAGACGGCCGCGAACTCAACGCCCAAGTACCCCCCGGTCCAACTGCCGGCCATGATCGCGCTCATCGACGTCGTCTCCCGTCTCGTCGGAGACGTGGGACGATTCGTGGACCTGTTCCTGAACGACCTGATCCTCGGCGCCGGCGACCCGATCTCGGCGCTCCTCGTGGTCATCGGTCAGGTGCTGCTCGTCGGCGCGCTGGCCGCGTTCGGCTACGCGGCGATCGGGGCGCTCCTCCAGGAGATCGGCGTGACGCTCCCCTCGCTCGGCGGTCGCGGCCCGGCGGAATAGCGCAGCCCGGCGGAATAGCGCAGCCCGGCGGAATAGCGCAGCCCGGCGGAATAGCGCAGCCCGGCGGAATAGCGCAGCCCGGCAGAATAGCGCAGGGCGGCCTCGACTCCGTCCTCAGTCGTCGTCCGCGCTCGCGGTCGTCGCTCCGAGGTGTTCCGCTTCCGAGCGCCCGGTCTCGGCGGCGAGGTCGGCGTCGGCGGCGCTCTCGGCGCTCTCGACGCTCTCGACGCTCTCGACGCTCTCGACGTCGCTCCCGGCATCCTCGGGGACCTCGAACTCGTCGAGCGTCGCGAGCAGCTCGTCCGACTGGTCCGAGAGCGCGTGGACCCGGCGGGTGACCTCGGAGACCGTCGCGGTCTGCTCCTCGGCCGCGGCGGCGGCCGTCTCCGCCTCGGCGGCCGTCTGCCGGCTGACCGAGGCGATGTCGTCGACCATGTCGACGACCTCCTGGGTCGTCCGCGCCTGGTCGTCGGTCGCCTCGCTGATCTCCTGGACCGTCTCGTCGACGGTCGTCACGTCCTCGACCACCTCCTCGAACTCCCGGAGCGTCGACTCGATCGTGTCGACGCCGTCCGACACCTGCGACTCCATCGCGTCCACGTCCGCGGCGGTCTCCGCGGACGCCGCCTGCACCTCGTCGATGCGCCCGGAGATCGCGGCGGCCTCCTCGCGGGTCTCCTCGGCGAGCGCCTTCACCTCGTCGGCGACGACCGCGAAGCCGTCACCGGAGCCGTCGGCCCGCGCCGCCTCGATGGAGGCGTTCAGCGCGAGCAGGTTCGTCTCCTCGGCGATCCCGTCGATGACGGAGGCGATCTCGTCGATCTCGCCGACCCGGTCGACGAGGTCCTCGACGGCCGTCGCCGTCTCGGCGATGCTGGCTTCGAGCGCCTCCAGCTCCCCGATCGCCTCGGTCGCCTCCTCGCGGCCGGCCCGTCCGCGTTCCGCCGCGTTTCGGGCGGTCGCCGCGGCGTCGTCTGCCGACGCCGCGATCTCCTCGACGGTCGCCGAGAGGGTGCTCATCTCGCCGGAGACCGACTCCAGCGCCTCGGTCTGCTCGGCCGCGCCGTCGCTGATCTCCTGGACCGAACGCGCGACCTCCTCGCTGGCGTCGTCGACCTCGTCCATGCTCGCGCGCACGTCGCCGCTCGCGTCCGCGACGTCGCCCGTGAACGACGCGACCTCCCCGACCGTCCCGCCGAGCGTGGTCACGAGCCGGTCGTAGTTCTCGACCAGCTCGACGTACCGGTCCCCGTCGGTCGCCAGCGCGTCGTCGTCGATCGTCGCGGTCAGGTCGCCGTCCCGCGCGCGCCCCGCCGCGTCGCCGAAGGCGTCGACGAGCGACTCGAGCTCCGTCGTGTGCGCCTCGAGGTTCCCCGCCATCTCGTCGAGCGAGTCGCCGAACGCGCCCGGCACGTCCTCGTCGAGCGCGGGAGCGTCGAACTCCTGGGCCGCGAGCGCCTCAGCCTGCGCCGAGACGGTCCCGAGGTAGCGCTCGACCTCGACGAACGAGTTCACGAGGCTCCCGATCTCGTCGGGCTGGTCGCTACCGGCCAACAGGGGTTCGGAGCCGTCTGCCGCACCGACCGCGTCGATCTCGCCGGCCGCGATCGCGTCGGCGCCGGTCTCTAACCGTGTGAGGGGCGCCACGAAGTCTCGGCGCACGATGAGGAGGGTGTTGTAGATCGCGACGACGGCGCCGAGAAAGAGGGCTCCGGTGAGGACGTACGAGAGCGTCCCGGACACCAGAAACGGCACGAGGAAGATACCGACGGTGACGAGGAACTGAATCCCGACGGCCGTGACGACCTTGCGCCCTATCGATTCGGAGACTCCCAAGCGGTCCATCGTTCCCCAGAGGAGGGCCTCGTACCGCCCCCGGAGCCCCGGGCGTCGCTGTCGTGTCGTCGACATGCACGGAACTCGACGCAAGCGGCTTATGAAACTCACCCCGGAGTTATCAGGCGCGATTCCCGATTTTCGGACGGCGAGAACCTCGCGAGAGATTTAAAACAGCCCGTCCACGGCCTCGGCGGCGAGATCGACCGCCCGCTCCAGGTCCGGGCCGAGCGGCGAGCCGACCACCAGCCCGTCGGCGTGCTCGGCGACGGCGGCGGCGCGCTCGCGGACGGTCTCGGGGGTGCCCGCCATGCAGAACGCGTCGATCATCTCGGGCGTCACGCGCTCGAAGGCCGCGGAGAACTCGCCGGCCGAGACGCGGTCGCCGATCTCGCCGGCGGCGGTCGGGTCGATCCCGTGCCGCTTCAGGACCGGCGGGGCGGCGCCCCCGGCGATGAACGCGACCGGCGGGCGGGCGGCCTCGCGGGCGGCCGCCTCGTCCTCGGCGACCGAGACCGCGGCGTAGGCGACCAGGTCGAAGTCACCGCGGTGATCGGGCCGATCCGCGAGCCCGTCGTCGACCTGCTCGCGGGCCCACGCGAGGTCCTTCGGGTGCGAGCCGTTGTACAGCAGGCCGTCGGCGTGTTTCGCGGCCATCCGACACATGTGCGGCCCCTCGCCGCCGACGTGGACCGGAATTGAGGCGCCCTGCGGGGGCTCGTAGTTGAGCCCGGCGCCCGCGGCGTCGAAGGTCCCCTCGTGGTCGACGCGCTCGCCGGCCCAGAGCCGCTGGGCGGTCTTGAACGCCTCCAGCACGGAACGGAGCCCGCGCTCCTCCTCGAGCCCGAGGTTCCGGAGCGTCGAGGGGTCGCCGGGTCCGAGCCCGAAGACGGCGCGGCCTTCGGAGAGCTCGTCCAGGGTGGCGACTCGCGAGGCGAGCGTCACGGGGTGGGTCTCGTAGGGGTTGGCGACGCCGGGACCGAGGCGGACGGAGTCGGTGGCGGTCGCGAGCTGCGAGAGGAACGCCCACGGGTCGCGGTTGTTGTAGTGACACGTCGAGTAGACGGCGTCGTAGCCGGCGTCCTCGGCGCGGACGCCGAGGTCGACGAGGCGGTGCAGGTCGTGTTCGGGGGTGAGTTCGATGCCGAGCATGGTTATCCGTCGAAGGTCCACTGCCGGAGGGCCTGCCGGACGAAGTCGCCCTCCGGCTCGCGGAAGTGGTTGTCCGAGCCGTCGTGGTCGCCGAACGCCCAGTCGCGGACGACGACGACCGGGGTGCCGCCGTCGCCCTCGCCGGCGACGAGGTTCGCCGCCGACGCGAGCTCGTCGATCACGTTCTGGACGGTGACGCCCATCTCGCGGCCGTCGCGGTCGCGCTCGCCGCGCCAGTCGCGGCTCGCCGGCATCCCGGCCCAGCCGATCGCGACCCCGCGCTGGCCGTGTCTGAAGGGCCGACCGCAGGTGTCGCTGACCACGACGCGGTCGGCCCCGAGCCCCTCCCGAATTCGCTCCGCGCTCTCGGAGGGGCGCTCCGGGAGCAACAGCAGGTCGCCGCCGGGGACGTTCGACCGGTCGATCCCGGCGTTGACGCCGATGTGGCCGAAGCGCGTCGCGGTGAGGAGGAACGGCGCCTCGGTGATCAGCTCCGTCGACTCCTCGATGACGGCCTGCGCGAAGCGCGGGTCCTTCTCCTCGCCGGCGATCTCGGCGAGCCGGTCGGCGATCGCCTCCGCGCGCTCGCTCGCCGGGAAGTCGTCGAGGTCGAAGACCCGGCCCTCGGCCTTGGAGACGACGGTGCTGGCGACGACGATCACGTCGTCTTCACGGAGGTCGACGCGCTCGTCGATCATGGCCGCCAGATCGTCTCCGTCCCGGATCTCCGGGAGGTCCGGAACGGCGAACAGCTCCATACGATCCACTGCGCGGCGACGAGGAAAAACCCCGCCGGTACCGGGCCGGTTTGACGGTATTCGGACCGACTCGACGGCGTCCGGACGCGGCGCGGAGCGACGGAAGAATCGTCGTCAGACATAACGGTCTGTCGGTCTATTCAGCTATCGCTGTACGATCATATCTAGTTATTCGTATTTAGCAAACATATATTAGGAGATCAGCCAGATAATGACTCTATCAGCCGAAACGTTTTATGCGGTGAAACGCGAGCGACGCCCGCGATGAGCGACCCAGCAACCGACGACGAATCGGCCCCGATCGCGACGCAGACGCGCGTCCCGCCGGAACGAGACGATCCCGAGCCGTTCGCGACGCGGACCCGCGTCGCGTGATCGGGCGCGGACGACGACCCCGAGCATTTTTCCGCTGCGTCCGTCCGCACGGCTTATAAACGGCTCTCGCGAACGCCGGGTGTGGACCTGCACGTCCGGTACGAGGGCGACGACGACCCCGACAAGTGCACGGCCCGGAAGCTCGCGCGGTTCGACCTCGCCGAGCTGCACCGCTCGGACCGCGCCACCCCCTACGGCGTCGTGCTCAATCCCCACGCCGAGCGCGCGCTCTCGCCGGCCGACGCCGACCTCGCCGCCGAGAACGCCTTGGTCGCGCTCGACTGCTCGTGGGAGTCGGCCGGCGAGAAGATGTTCTCGCTGCCGGGCGAGCACCGCGCGCTCCCGTACCTCGTCGCCGGCAACCCCGTGAACTTCGGACGGCCGATGCGGCTCACGACCGTCGAGGCGTTCGCGGCCGCGCTCGCCATCCTCGGCGAGCTCGACCACGCCGAGCGAATCATGGCGAAGTTCACGTGGGGCGAGACGTTCCTCGACCTCAACGAGGAGCCGCTCCGGCGGTACGCCGACTGCGAGGACTCGTCCGAGATCGTCGCGGTCCAACAGGAGTACCTCGACCGGGAGTAGCCCCTCGGGCGTCCCGAGAACGGGGGAGTCGATACCGGAACCGAACGTGAGCGCGACAAGCCTTTTGCGTGACTCGCACGTATCACCGACCGATGGTTTCCACCGGTGACACCGCGCCCGACATTTCGGCAAAGATCGGTACGAGCGACCACGAACCGTTCGAGCTCGACGACCACCTCGGCGACGGCCCGGTCGTGCTCGCGTTCTTCCCCGGCGCGTTCACGCCGCCGTGCACGAACGAGATGGTGGCGTTCCAGGAGCGCGCCGGCGAGTTCGAGGACGCGGGGGCGACGATCTTCGGCGTCAGCGCCGACTCCCCGTTCTCGCAGGGCGCGTTCCGCGAGGAGCACGGGATCGAGTTCGACCTCGTGAGCGACATGGGCGGCGACGCGATCCGGGCGTACGGGCTGGAGATGGACATCGCCGATCTCGGCCTTTACGGGATCGCGAACCGCGCCGTGTTCGTGGTCGACGACGACGGCGAGATCGTCTACGACTGGGTCGCGGACGACCCGACCAACGAGCCCGACTACGACGCCGTCCTCGACGCGGTCGAAAGCGCGTAGGACGTCGCTGATCGAGATTATTTATACGTAGTTGACCGCGGTCCGGTAGTGAACTCCACTGAGACGCTAGCTCTCCGTTTATAAGAATCAGGCAGCGGATCGACAGCGAACACCTCCAAAGCCCCAGCCGCTCGGCTATACGTTGTCGTTGGTGGGGGGGGACGGAAAAGACCTCCAAAGCCCCAGTCGCGAGGACTCGTGCGCCTTGTTGAGCTCCTCGCTCGTTCGCTTCGCTCACTCGCTGCGGTGCTTACTGCGGCGTGCTTCGCCCTCGCGACTGCCCCTTTGAGTCCCACCCGCCCGCAACCGCACCGCCGGAAGACGGTCGCCTCGCTCCGCTCGGCGCTGCGACTTCCGTGCTCCCGCTCGCTCCCTCCGGTCGCTCGCGGGACCGCAGCCTCACACCTCCCCAGCCTCGTCGCCGGCGGCGAAGCCGCCGGCTACCCGTGGCGCTCTGCGCCACGCTGTCACCGGCGCTACGCGCCGGTTGCAAGCGAGAGCTTCGCTCTCGCCCTGTCGGTGGTCCTCCGCTTCGCTCCGGACCACCGACTCCCTCGCGCGGTGCTGCTCGCGGGCCACCGGCCCGCTCGCAGGCACGCGCCGACAGCAGGTACACTCTCACGGAGTCTCCGATATCCAGATGACCTCAGAAAAACCGACTCAGTCCCCGAGCACGCCGCCGATCGCGCCCGCGAGCGCCGAGTCGATGGCGAACAGCAGCGTCAGGAACAGCCCGACGACCAGCACGCCGGCGCCGCCGAGCAGGCTGCCGACGGGACCGCCCGCGAGCCCCACGAGGCCACCGAACGCGGCCAGCAGGAGCGTGACGACGATCCCGCTCACGGAGCCGGCGAGCAGGCCGTGCCACGTCCCCGAGAGCAGCCCGCCGCCGGCGACGTAGCCGGCGACGAACCCCCCGATCAGCCCCGCGCCGATGTGGCCGACGACCGGGACGAACGTCGCGAGGAGCCCGGCGATCAACATCACGATGAACCCGTAGCCGACGGCGCGCCAATCGGTCATACGCCCTCGTACCCGGTCGGGAGGTAAATACTCGCCGCCGCTTCGATTTAAAAACCGACTGCCGAGCGCGACGGCGACGGCGCCGCCGGTCGCCGCCGAGCGGCGAGCACGCCCTCGACGACCGGAATTTAAGCCGTTACTGATCCAACAGCTGTCCATGCCCTCCGAATCCGGCGCGTCGAGCGACGGAGTACAGCCGCAGGCGGATCCGGAGCGTGAGACGGGTCCCGAGGCCGACGCGACCGCGGTTCCCGACTCCGACCCCGAGATGGCTCCCGTCGAGTGGGGGCCGGTCCGCTTCGAGCGCCTGCGGTCGCTGGCGTTCGGCGCGAGCGCGACCGCCGGCGTGCTCGTCCTCGCGGCGCTGCTGTTCGTCGCTGCCGGCGTCGTCGCCTCGGTGCTCGGGGGCGGGGCCTCGCCGTTCGAAGGCGGCGGCCCGCCGGCGTCGACGTGGGCGTTACTCGTCCTCCTCCTCGTCGGCGGCCCGGTGTCGCTGCTGTACTGGATCGTGGCGTACGATCAGACATCCCCGGAGCGGCGTCGCGAGCTCCGGTCGCAGTTCGGCGACTACTCGTTCGATCTCTCTGGGCTCCGGCTCGGCTGGACGCTCGCCGGGGCGGGAGCCGTGCTCGCCGTGCTGGCGGCTGCGGTCGCGTCCGACCCGTTCTCGGCCACGCTGTCGCTGTTCTCCGGGTTCGCCCCGCTGCTCGTCGCGTTCGCCACGCTCTTTCCGGTGCTCGCGGGCTCGCGCGGGACCGACGTGCGCCTCGACCCGGCCGCCGAGACGGTCGAGCGGACCTCCCGGAGCCACGACCGGACGCGCGCGGACGACCTCGGGTCCGCGATCCGGACGCGCCGGATCGACCTCCCGTGGACGACCGTGTTCCTGCTCGCGTACCGCGGGAACGCCTGGTACCGGTCGACGCCGTGGCTGTTCGTCCCGACCGACCTCGCCGACGAGGTCGAGCGGGGGTTAGACGCGACGCTCGCTCGGAGCGACGGCCCGGACCGGGCCAGCGTCCCGGAGCGCGTCATCCTCGCGATCCTCGGCTCCGCCTCGCTCGTCGTCGGCCTCGCGATGGCCCTCGCGGCCGGCGAGGCGGCGGCCGGAGCGCTGCTGGCGCTGCTGACGGCGCCGTTCAGCCTCCTCTTCCTCGCGCTCGCGGCCCGGCTGTGACCTCCCGCCGAGGCGGGGGCGCGGCGGGCTGTCGACACCGGACGTGCCACCCCCTACCACGCGGCTCATATACTTCGGCCTCATAGGTTCGCGCATGGACCGACAGCGTCTGGAGAAGGCCCTGGAGTCGGAGTTCGGCGGGACCGAGGCCGAGCGGCGAGCGGTCGCTCGGGCGGCTCACGACCTCGCCGACTCGGGGCGGCCCTCCCGCGACCGGGGACACGCCCTCACCGTGCCCGGCGTGCTCGACCACCTCGGGGACGCGCCTGACGGCTCCTCGCTCGTCGAGCGCTGGAACTGGTGGCTGGGTGCGCTCGACGCCGCCTACGGCGGCTACGACTACTTCACCGTGCGGTACGTCGAGGGCGACGAGGAGGCGGGGCTCCGACGGTAGGCCGCGGCGCCCCTTCATTCCCGATTTCCCGATCTCGCACCGCCGACGCCTCTACTTTCACTTTCACTCCGCGGATGGCTCGCTTATACGGGCGTTCCGGTCCGAGCCTGCGGTATGAGCGCGACGAGCCGCGATCGACCCCGATACGCGACGCCGACCCGCGTCGACGTCACCGAGTGCCGGACCGACCGGATCGCCGACCGCGTCCGACTGAACCGCGTCCGCGACAGCGAGGTCCACCTCGAACGTCGCGGCGGGCGCACGTTCCTCGTGACGACCCCTGCAGAGTGAGGCGAGGGAGGGATTTGGCGGGAAACGAGTTCGACCGGTCCCGCGAGTCAGTCGTCCGCGGCGACCTGATCGCGGGCGGTCCCGTCATCTGACAGCAGGCTGCCGAGTCCGACGCCGAGCGCCTCGTTCGTCCGCGCCAGCGACTCGGCCCGAGAGGTGTCGGTCACAAGCTCCCGGATCGCGTCGACGTTCTCCGGGACCACGTCGGCCTCCTGGTGGACGTTCTGGAACAGGTACAAGTCCCGGCCCTCGACGCTTATCGACTCCTCCCAGACGCAGTTCTCCCAGAGGTCGCTGCGAGGGCGCCCCACGTCGGCCGCGTAGTCCTTCAGAGCGCCCGCGCCGTCGATTCCGGCGCCCTCGGGGATCAGAAACAGCCGCGTCTCCGCGCGGAGCAGCTCGCGCACCTCCGCCGTGGTCGGCTTCCGCTCAAGCGTGACGTTGACGCTGTGGGTGTGCATGCCGGTGACCGGCGCCTTCAGCGCGGCCGTGTCCACGTCGACGTCCGGGAGGATCGTGTTCACGTCGGGACCGTGGTGAGAGGGGACCGTCTTCGGGTCCGGGACCACGTCGTTTATCGGGCCGCGGTCGGTCTCGCTCGGGTCGCCGCCGCGGCGCACGAGCGTCACGCGGGCCTTTTCGACGCCGTACGCCTCGTCGAGCGGGGCGAGGAGCCGCGAGAGCCCGGTGGTGTTACAGGAGACGACGCGGAGCGAGTCCACGTCACCTATCTCCCCGCTGGCGCGGGCGTTGAAGGAGTCGTCCGCGATCGCGGCGTCCTCGCCGCCCTGATAGATCGCGGGCGTGTCGTGGGCCTCGTAGGTGGCTCGATTGCGTTCGCCGATCCCTGCGGGCGCGCAGTCGACGATCACGTCGACGGCGTCGAGCAGGTCGCGGAGGGTCCCCGCGACGCCGAGGCCGGCGTCCTCGAACGCGGCGGCTCGGTCGTCGATCGCGGCGTACAGGTCGTAGCCGTGACGGAGCGCGGCCTCGGCGCCGTAGTCCGGACTCGTCTTCGTCACGCCGACGAGTTCCATGTCGGGTTGGGCCGCGACCGCGTCCGCGACGCGTTTCCCGATCGTTCCGTACCCGTTGACGCCCACGCGTATCATGGATCCCAGTCGCTCGGCGAACAGTATAATGTTTTCGAGGATTTTGGTGAGAAATTAACTACGCGGAGAGTAATCAGTCGGTTAATTCGCGCGCCGCGAAGATGAAACTGGATTTCGAAACGGAGTAAATTCGTCGCCGATGAGAAGGACTAACGCCCGGCGTCGCGGATCGGCGAGTATGTCGAGCGAACTCGCGGAAGCCGCCGAGACCGCCGTCGAGCAGTGCCTGCGCGTCGCGCCCGAGGAGTCCGTGGTCGTCGTCACGGACGATACGCGCGAACGCATCGGCGAGGCGCTCTACGAGGCCGCGAGCGCCGTCACCGATGACGCGACGATCCTCCGGTACCCGCCGGCCGACCAGCACGGGACCGAGCCGCCCGCGCCGGTCGCGGCGGCGATGGCCGAGAGCGACGTCTTCCTCGCGCCGACGGCGAAGAGCCTGAGTCACACGCGCGCTCGCGGAGCCGCCTGCGACGCCGGGGCGCGCGGCGCGACGCTCCCCGGGATCACGCCCGACGTGTTCACCACCGGGCTCGACGCCGACTACGCCGCGATCGACGCCGCCTGCGACGACGTGCTCGCGCAGGTCGCCGACGCCGACGAGGTCCGGGTGACCTCGCCCGCGGGCACCGACATCGCGTTCGGGATCGGCGACCGCGAGTGGCTCGCCGACACCGGGATGGTACACGAGCCGGGCGACTTCTCGAACCTCCCCGCCGGCGAGGTGTTCGTCGCGCCCGAGACCGCGACCGGCACCTACGTCGTCGACGGGACGATGATGCCTCACGGCCTGCTCGGAAAGGGCAAAGAGCTGGTGTTCGAGGTCGAGGACGGGCTCGTCACGTCGGTCAGCGACGACGCGGTCCGCGCGGAGCTCGAGACCGCCGCGGAGTCGGTGGGCGACGCCGCCTACAACCTCGCGGAGCTGGGGATCGGGACCAACGTCGGCGTCGACGAGCTGGTCGGCTCCGTCCTCCTCGACGAGAAGGCGGGCGGCACGGTCCACATCGCGATCGGCGACAACGCCGGGATCGGCGGCGAGACCGACGCTCCGGTCCACCTCGACGGGATCCTCCGGAACCCCACCGTCTACGCCGACGGCGAAGAGATCGAACTACCGAGCGCGTAGGGGCGGCCGGAGCGATCGACGACTCATTCAACGACCGCGAGCGCGACCCCAGCGACCCCTCGCACGCCGACGACCTGGTGGCGCCAGCCGTCGCCGGCGTCGACGCAGAGCGTGCCGGCGTCGGTGACCGCGACCGACACGCCGGGGCCGTAGCCGAGCGCGATCGGTTCCTCGTCGACCGGGAGCGCCGAGGGCCGCCACGTCTCCGCGTCCCACCCGTCGCCGTCGCGCTCGTGGACGAACAGCTCGCCGTCGACGACCGCCATCGCGTGCCCGTCGCCGTCGGCGGCGACCGCGGTCGCGTCGCCCTCCAGCGCCGTCATCCAGCCGTTACCGAGCCAGTAGACGCCGGCGGCGGTCGCCGCGAGGGGCATCCCGGACCCCGCTACGTCGCGGGCGTCGTCGAGGCCGACCGCGGTGAGCGCGCGGGTCGCACTCGCACTGTCGCCCCCGGAAACCTGATAGACTCCGTCCGCGGCGGCGACGAGGGGACCGTCGATCGCGCGCGGGTCCGACGCGGCTCCGATCGAGGACGCCGTCGGATCGGTATCCCCGTCACTGACCTCGACGCGGTCGATCTCGCCGCCCTCGCGAGCGACGAGGAACGCGCCGTCGTGGACGCCGACCGCGGCGAGCGGCTCCGACCCGACGGGGGCCGCGTCGACGCGCTCGAACTCGGGATCGTCGCCGACGGGCGCGGCCCGGAGCCCGTCCGGCGTCGCGACCCCGACGAGGTCGGGGGCGTCGTCGCGGGGGAGGACCGCCGCGTCGCGGGCCGGGTCGCGAGCGACCATGTCGAACGCGCCGACCTTGTCGGCGGAGAGCGCCACCCGGACGACGCCGCTCTCGGTGGCGACGTACGCGTCGGTGCGGCCCGCCGTCCCGGCGTACACGCGCTTCTCCTCGATCGAGATGTCGTCTTCGGCGGGTGCCATTATCGGGGGTTCGGCCGGGGGTCTCATAAGCCCCGCGCGGCGCGGCGAGGAGGGCGCGGAGCCCCCCTATCGACTCACCCGTTCCGACGCCCATTAGGTCGCCGACCGCGAAGGCCCGGTCGTGCAATCGGTCGCCGCCGACATCGTGGCGCTGCTCGCCGAGGTGGCCCCCCGGCTCGCGCGCATCGCGGCGTTCATCGCGGCCGGCGTCTTCGCCGCCAACGTCGCGGTCGCGTTCGGGCTGATCCGGTACGTCGCCGGGCTCGCCGGGTGGCTCACCCGGCCCGCGAACCTCCCCGACGAGGTCGGCACCGCGATCCTCACGACCGCGGCGTCGACGACCGCGGGCTACGCCACGCTCGCCGAGTACCGCGAGTCTGGCCTGCTCGACGACCGGGCGACGCTGGTCGCCGTGACCATCAACACGTTCTTCGGGTTCGTCCAGCACGTGTTCACCTACTACATCCCCGTGTTGATCCCGATCCTCGGGGTGGAGACGGGGGTCGTCTACGTCTCCGCGCGCGCCGGGATCGCGCTGGCGATCACCGTCACGGGGGTGCTCGCGGGCGGCGTCCTGCTCTCCGAGCGCAACGTGGACCGCTCCGCGCTCGCGGCGGTCGACGCGAGCGGTCCCGACGCCGACGACCGCACGAGCCGGGAGCGCGTCCGCGAGGCCGGCGAGAAGTCGTGGTCCACGCTCCGCCGGATCGTCCCGCGCCTCGCGGTCGTCTACACCCTCGTGATCGGGCTCGTCACCAACGTCGACGTGGATGCCCTGACGAGCGTCGCCGAGCCGATCACCGGGATCCTCGGCCTCCCCGGCGCCGCGGTCCCCGTGATCGCCGTCTACACCCTCGACACGACCGCCGGCGCGGTGACGCTCGCCGGCACGGCCGAGGGGACGTTCACCGTTCGGACCGCGGTCGCGAGCCTGCTCATCGGCGGCATCCTCTCGTTCGCGGTCTCCACCTTCCGGCGCTCGATCCCCTTCCAGTACGGGATCTGGGGCGCCGAGTTCGGCACGAAGGTGATCGCCGTCAACACCGCGCTGAAGCTCGTCTTCATCTCGACCACGGTCGCGCTGCTGCTCGCGCCGGCGTGGTGAGGCGGGATAGCACGGCAGATACTCGGGATTTTGAGAAGTGATTTATAAACCGGTGTGCGGTCGGCGCGTGCCTCCGAGCGCCCAACGGGCGCGAGGAGCGCCGCGCGAGGGAGTCGGTCGCCCGGAGCAACGCGAAGGGCGACCGACGAGGCTGGGGAGGCGTGAGGCTGCGGTGCGGTTGGGTGGGACTCAAAGGGGCAGCCGGTGAGGCGGGCGCAGGCGACGTAAGCACCGCAGCGAAGGAACGTAGTGACTGAGCGAGGAGCGCAGCGAGCGTGCGTCCGCCTCACCGGCTGGGGCTTTGGAGGTGTTCACGGTCGATCTGTTGAGAACCATTTATAAGGAACCGACGGACGAAAATCGCGATCTAACTGCCCATACCCTCGACAGCCGGCAGCTAACGATTCAAAAACGCCGCCCGCAAAAACCGCGACCCGCGTTTAAAGGTCGAAGCGGTCGAGCGTCATGACCTTGCTCCACGCGTCGGCGAAGTCCTGCACGAACTTCTCCTCGCCGTCGGCAGCGCCGTAGACCTCTGCGACGGCGCGGAGGCGGGAGTTCGATCCGAATATCAGGTCGAGCCGCGTCGCCGTCCAGTCGACCTCGTCGGTCTCGGGGTCGCGGAGCTCGAAGACCTCCTCGTCGTCGTCGACCGGCACCCAGTCGCGGTCGAAGTCGAGCAGGTTCGCGAAGAAGTCGTTCGTCAGCGTCTCCGGCTCGTCGGTGAACACGCCGCGGTCGGAGCCGTCGTAGTTCGCGTCGAGGACGCGCATCCCGCCGACGAGCACCGTCATCTCGGGCACGGTCAGCTTCAGCAGTTCGGCCCTGTCGACCATCTCGTGTTCCGGCTCGTGGGGCAGGTCCTCGCCGAGGTAGTTGCGGAAGGCGTCGACCTCGGGTTCGAGCGCCTCGAAGGACTCCGCGTCCGTCTGCTCCGGCGTGGCGTCGACGCGTCCCGGCTCGAACGGGACCTCGACGTCGTGGCCGGCGGCCGCGGCGGCCTCTTCGACGGCGAGGTTACCGCCGAGGACGATGAGGTCGGCGAGCGACACCCGCGTGTCGTCGTCGCGCAGCCCGTTGAACTCGGCCTGGATCTCCTCGTAGGTCTCCAGCACGGACGCCAGCTCCTCGGGGTCGTTGACCTCCCAGCTGCGCTGGGGTTCGAGGCGAATCCGCGCGCCGTTCGCGCCGCCGCGCTTGTCGCTGTGACGGAACGTGGACGCGGACGCCCACGCGGTCTTGACCCGCTCGGAGATCGAGAGGTCGAACTCGGCGATCAGCTCCTCGAGCTCGGCGATCTCCGCCTCGCCGACGACGACGTCGTAGTCGGCCTCCGGGAGCGGGTCCTGCCAGAGCATCGTCTCCTCGGGGACCTCGGGGCCGAGGAACCGCTCCGGCGGGCCCATGTCGCGGTGGATGAGCTTGTACCACGCCTTCGCGAACGACTCCTGGAACTCGTCGGGGTCGTCGCGGAACTCCTCTAACACCGCCCGGAAGTCGTCGTCGTGTTTCAGCGCCACGTCCGTCGTGAGCATCATCACGTCCTCCTTGTCGGATGGGTCCTGCACGCCGGGGGCGGCGTCGTCGAGCTCGTCGTTCTTCGTGGTCCACTGCCAGGCGCCGCCGGGGCCTCTCTCCGGCTCCCACTCGTAGCTGAGCAGGTTGTTGACGTAGCTCAGGTCCCAGACGGTCGGCGTGGCGTTCCACGGCCCTTCGATCCCGCTGGTGATCGTGTCGGGGCCCTTCCCCTCACCGAACTCGTTGTCCCAGCCGAGACCCTGCAGGTCGATCGGGGCGTCCTCGGGTTCCGGGCCGAGGTTGTCGCCGTCGTCGGCGCCGTGGACCTTGCCGAAGGTGTGACCGCCGGCGATGAGCGCGACCGTCTCCTTGTCGTTCATCGCCATGTGGCTGAACGTGTCGCGGATGTTCGCCGCGGACCCCTCCAGGTCGGGTTCGCCGTTCGGGCCCTCGGGGTTCACGTAGATGAGGCCCATGACCGTGTTGCCGAGCTCCTCGCCGAGTCTCCCCTCTTCGTCGAAGCGCTCGGCGGAGGTCGACTCCCACTCGTCTTCGGGACCCCAGTCGACGGCGTCGTCGGGCTTGAAGTCGTCCTCGCGGCCGCCGGCGAAGCCGAACGTCTCGAAGCCCATCGACTCGAGGGCGACGTTCCCGGTGAGGACGATCAGGTCCGCCCACGAGAGCTTGCGGCCGTACTTCTGTTTGACGGGCCAGAGCAGCCGTCGCGCCTTGTCGAGGTTGACGTTGTCCGGCCAGCTGTTGAGCGGCGGGAGCCGCTGTCGCCCGCCGGCCGCGCCGCCGCGGCCGTCGTGCGTACGATACGTGCCGGCGCTGTGCCACGCCATTCGGATGAACAGGGGCCCGTAGGTGCCGTAGTCGGCCGGCCACCAGTCCTGCGAGGTCGTCATTACCTCCTCGATGTCCGCTTTCACCGCGTCGAGGTCGAGCTCCTCGAACGCCTCGGCGTAATCGAACTCCTCTTCGAGCGGACCGGGATTTCCGGCGTGCTCGTCGAGGACGTCTAGGTCCAGCTGGTTCGGCCACCAATCGGAGTTGTCTTTTGACATTGTTGTGGAAGTGTCGCGGGGTCGTCGTTCGCAACCGCACCGAAGGCGTCTGTACGGGGACTCCATCCGTCGAAAACGGAGGCGCCGGAGCCCGCCGCCGGCGCGAGAGGGACCGGCGCGGCGGGGTCGACGCTGCCCGTCTCGGAAGTGGAGTCGTCACGCATTCGGCGTCATCGGTACTTCATCTACCTCGAATAAAAATCTGGCCACTTACCCGTGTGCTATTAGATATACATAACTTTATTTTCAGAACACAAAGAATAGTTTATATATTTAAAAATCTACTACCGGAGAGGTCCGCGGAGCCGGTCTGACGAGCGCTAGTGCGCGGCGTCGATTGGTCGGCGAATACGCGACCCGAACGTATTCGGCTCAAGACGGAATCCGTCAGGAGACTACCTTCCGATCGCATGCCGAAACTCGACGTCCGCGAGATCCCCCCGGTGAACCGCCACGACAAGATCCACGAGGAGTTCGACGGGATGGACCCGGGCGAAACGCTCACCATCGTCAACGACCACGAGCCGAAGCCGCTGTACTACGAGATGGCGGCCGAGGTCCCCGCGTTCGACGAGGAGGCGTACGAGGTGCGACAGAACGCGCCCGACGAGTTCGTCGCAGAGTTTTCGAAATCGGAGGTTTGAGGCGGCTTAGAGGCATTATCGGCGTTTTTTCCGGTTTCGAACACGACTCGTCGAGAGACTCTACATCTCGTCGGACCGGGTCCTGGGTCTCGCCGAGCCGAACGCTACGTCTCGTCGAGGTCGTAGAGCCGACGGATCGCTCGTGCTCGCGCTCGTGCCCCCGTCCCTTCCGTCTGGGCCGCCCGCTCCAGCGCTCGTTCCGGGGCGCCGATCAGTTCCCCGACGAGGGCGGACCCGAGTTCCCGAACGGTCTCGCGCTGCTCCTCGGTGAGGTCGCCGCGCGCTTCGAGCCTCGTAACGGCCTCTTCAAGCTCGCGTCCTCTTATCTCGGCACTCCGGCGGCGGAGCCGTCTCCGGAGCCGGTCCGGATCGATGGGCGGTTCGGTCCGGTCGGAGGCCGTCTCGGTCCGGTCGGAGGCCGTCCCGGTTCGATCGGTGCTCATACCGTCGCATCGGTCGGCGTCGGGGTGCGTGTTCCCCCGAACGTATTCGGGGGCTAAGCGGGCGCCGGGGGCTCCCCCGAACCTGTCCTTTCGGAGGGGCTTTCTGTCGGAACGGGGTCGCTCGACGTGATGTCCGACTCCCGGTCTGTCCACGAATCCATCGGCGGCCGGGAGGCCGTCGAAGCCGTCGTGGTCGGGCAGTAGTGCCTTTGGTCGCCACGTTCGGTATCCGGGAGTCTCGTGCCCTCGCCGCAGGGACCGGGAGATAATTACTTGTGCCATCGTCACACACTACCGTGTATGGGAGGGTCAGAGGAGGGTCCTGCTCGACAGCACCACGCGGCGGCGGGAGATCCACCGCCGCGATTGGCTGACGACCGGTTCTATCGAGCGCTCGCCTCGTCCCACCGCCGACGTCTGCTTTACTATCTGCTCGACCACGAGGAGACCACCGTCGAGGAGCTCGCGTCCGTACTCAGCGGCTGGGAAGCCACCACCGCGGGTACGATGTACGAGACGGAGGACCGATCGGCGCTCCGCCTCCGACTGCTGCACAGCCACCTGCCCCAACTCGCCGAGACGGGGCTGATAACGTACGACTCGAACGCGGGCACCGTCCGGCTCGAACCGCTCCATCCGCGAGTCACGCACGTCATTCAACAGAGCGTCGAGGCCGAGCGACCCGAAGGACTGGGGTGACGCTCGCCTCCCTCCTCGCCGAGTGTCGAGCGCGGCGACACCGAGTCACGGTCTACAGAAGCGGTGGCCGACTCGACCTCGAACGGTGGCTCGCCGACCGCGGCGTCGCCGTCTCGTCGCGATCGCTTCCGGCGGGCGGTCCGAGCCCGTTCATCGAGATCGAGACCGACGGTGAGGTCGCCGGCGTCATCGGAGTCGAGGCGGTCGAGGCGCTGCTCGAACCGCCGATCCGTCGACCCGGCGACCGAGACGGGTTCTCGGAGGGGTATCGAGCGCTCTTCGAGATCTTCGAGCAAACGGTGTTCTCCGGGATGACTCGCCGGGAGCTCCTCGCGGTCAGCCGCGAGATCGAAGATCGGGCCTTCCGCGTCGGGGAAGGGACCCTGTGGGTCAGCTTTCAAAGGCTCTCGGCGTTCAGCTCACAGACGGAGGTCTACCGGGCTCTCGGCGCCGAGACGGACCTCGATATCCGCGTGTACGGCGTCGAAGACTGGACGCCGCCGCCGATTTCCGGGGTCACCTACCACGCCGACGAGGCGGCGGCGTTCGAGCCCTACTGGGCACTCGCGTACGACGGTGGGCCCGAGAGGGAGCAGGCCTGCGGCCTGGTCGCCGAAGAGGGGTCGGACGAGTACACCGGGTTCTGGACGAACGAGCCGGCGACCGTCGAGGCCATCGCGACGGCGTTCCGGGCGGTCTGATTCCGCTCGAGAGTTATCTCGAAGGGGCCGAGTCCGGCCGTCGGGGATCGCGGCCGGCACGCACACTCAAGTTCCCGCCGCGAGACGTGCCGCCATGGACACCGAGCGCTTCCTGTTCGTCTCCGCGGACGCCGCGCTGATCACCGACCTCGCGTGGCAAGTCCACCGCGAGGGCCACGACGTGAAGTACTACATCGAGGCCGAGAGCGACCGGGAGATCGGCGACGGCTTCGTCCCGAAGACCGACGACTGGCGCGCGGAGGTCGACTGGGCCGACGTCATCATTTTCGACGACATCTGGGTCGGGTCGGACATCGGGACCGGGGCGCTCGCGCAGGAGCTCCGCGAGGAGGGGAAGGCCGTCGTCGGTGGCACGCCGAACACCGATCACCTCGAAGAGGATCGGGGATACGCGATGGAGATCCTCGAAGAGCACGGCGTCAACACCGTCGAACACCACATCTTCCACGACTTCGACGCCGGCATCCGGCACGTGCGGGAGAACCCCGCCCCGTACGTCATCAAGCCGCTCGGGGAAGTTCAGAACGTCAAGCGCCTGCTGTACGTCGGGAACGAGGACGACGGCAGCGACGTTGTAGAGGTCCTTCGCGCCTACAAGAAGGCCTGGGGACACCGGATGAAGGGGTTCCAACTCCAGCGGAAAGTCGAGGGCGTCGAGATCGCCATCTGCGGGTTCTTCAACGGCAACGAGTTCATCGATCAGGTCAATTTCAACTTCGAGCACAAGAAATTATTCCCGGGAAACATCGGTCCGCAGACCGGCGAGATGGGGACGTCGATGTTCTGGGCCAGGCAGAACAAACTGTTCACAGAGACGTTCGGGAAGCTCGAAGACTGGCTCGCCGACGAGGGGTACGTCGGGAGCATCGACATCAACTGCATCGTGAACGAGACCGGGATCTACCCGTTGGAGTTCACGCCGCGGTTCGGGTACCCGACGATCGCGTTGCAGGAGGAGTCCATCGAGTCGTCGACCGGGGAGTTCTTCTCCGACCTCGCACACGGCAACGACCCCGAGGTCGAGGTGCACAACGGCTACCAGATCGGCGTTCGAGTCGTCCTACCGCCGTTCCCGTTCGACGACGAGAAGACGTACGACGAGAACTCGCGGAACGCGGCCGTGGTCTTCGAGACGGAGAGCCGCGAGGGAATCCACCTCGAAGACGCGAAGAACATTGACGGCCAGTGGCGGGCCGCCGGCGACAACGGGATGCCCATCGTCGTGACCGGCAAAGGCGACACGATGCACGCCGCACGTGAGCAGGCGTACGACCGGATCGACGACATCGTGATGCCCAACATGTACTACCGCGACGACATCGGCGAGCGGTGGGTCGACGGCGACGGCGACCGACTGCAGGCGTGGGGCTACCTCGGACCCTGATCGATAGCGGGAGTATGTGTCTCAATTCGGTTGGGTTGGTGTTTATCAGTGATCGAGTGGTGTCGCTGTCGGCTGTTTATAAGTGATTAGTGACTTTGCGGTGAACACCTCCAAAGCCCCAGTCGGCGCGACGCGCCGGCGACCTCGTGCGGGCTGCTCGCGCCCGATGGGCGCTCGCAGGCGCACGCCACCGCATCGTTCTTTATGAACGATCGTCGCGATCGCTCATGTGTTTTTAAATACGCTCTTGCCACCATCAATCTGCGATACTCATTCTCAAAGTCGATCACGCCATCTAGAGAAACTGTGACACGAGCGATACCGATCGAACTCCCGTTCGGCGCGCGCCCTCCACGACCTTTTAACGGTCGGGGTCCACTACTCGCGGTATGGCGAAGTACTCGACGGGCGGTGGCGGCGGCGGCGACGACGGCGACGCCTGCGAGCTCTGCGGGCGCGAGACCACGGACCTCCAGCGGGCCACGGTCGCCGGGGCGAAGCTCCTCGTCTGCTCGGACTGTCGTCCCCACGACGACGCCGGCAACGCGCCCAGCGGTCACGGCGGTCGCGGCGGGAGTCAGGGCGGCAGCCCCGGCGGCGCCGGCGCCGACTCGACCGAGACCGAACCGGAAAGCCGGAAGAAGGAACTCGCCCGCAAGCAGGCGAAGATGTACGACTCCGCGACCGGCGACTCAAAGCACTGGGAGGAGGGCGGCACGAACTACGAGTCCGACCGGCTCCCGTACCTCGTCTCCGGCTACGGCGACGACGTGGCGGCGGCTCGGCAGGACGCCGGGCTCACCGTCGAGGAGCTCGCGGCGGAGCTCGATCTCGACGAGGACGACCTGTTCGCGGTCGAGGACGGCCGGGCCGCGACCGCCAACGTGGGCGGCTCCGTCGTCCGCGCGCTCGAAGAGCGGCTCGGCGTCGAGATCGTCGACGAGTGAGCGCGTGAGACGATGAAGGCGATCAAGGACAGCGTCCACGGCCACGTCCGGCTCGGCGACCTCGCGGCCGAGCTGGTCGACACGCCCGCCTTCCAGCGGCTGCGCCACATCAAACAGCTGTCCACCGTCCGACTGGTGTATCCCTCCGCGAACCACACCCGCTTCGAGCACTCGCTCGGCGTCTACCACCTCGCGCGCGGCGCGATAGACGGGCTGGGTCTCGACGACGACACCGCCGCCCACGTCCGCGCCGCAGCGCTCCTCCACGACGTGGGACACGGCCCTTACGGTCACCAGACCGAGGGGATCATCCGGCGCGCGACGGGCCGCGACCACGACGACATCGCGTGGCTCCTGACCGACGCCGACCGCGAGGCCTGTCGGGTCCTCGAACGCAACGGGCTCGACCCGGAGCGCGTCGCCTCGCTGATCGCGGGCGAGGGCGGCCTCGGCGCCCTCGTGTCGGGCGAGCTCGACGTGGACCGGATGGACTACCTCGTGCGCGACGCCCACCACACCGGCGTCCCGTACGGCACGGTCGACACGGGCCGGCTCGTCAACGAGCTCCGGCTCGCCGGGAACGGAGCGAGCGACTCCGGTTCGGCCGACCCCGAGGACGCCGCGCTGGTGCTCGCGGAGGGGAACGTCCCGACCGCCGAGAGCCTGCTCGTCGCCCGGTCGCTGATGAACGCCGTCGTCTACCGCCACCACGTCTCGCGGGTCGCCGGCGCGATGCTGGAGCGCGCCTGCGAGCGCTACCTCGACCGGACCGACACCGACGTGACCGCGTTCCGCCGGATGGCCGACCACGACCTCCTCGTCGCGCTCCGCGAGGAGGTCCCCGCGCTCGGCGAGCGCATCGAGCGCCGCGACCTCTACAAGCGGGCGGTGTGGGTCGGGTTGGCGGACGTGCCGGCGGGCACCGTCGACGCCGGCCACGCCGAGGAGCGCGCGGCCGAACGCGAGATCGCCGAGGCGGTCGGAATCGACCGCGAGGCGGTCGTCGTCGACGTTCCCTCCCGCCCGGGTTTAAAAGAGTCCGGCTCGACCGTCGTCGTCGACGGCGTCCCCCAGCGGCTGGAGGACGCCTCCGAGCTGGTGGCGGGGCTGCGAAGCGCCGAGCGCCGCCGCTGGACGCTCGGCGTCTACTGCCCGGCCGAGCACGTCGACGCGGTCGGCGAGGCGGCGCGCGACGTGCTCGGGCTCCGCGGCGTCGGCGCGCGGACGTAGCGGCTCAGTCGTCTCGCACTCGGTCGCTCACTCGTCTTTCGGCGCCGGCACCGCGAACACCGGGCGGTCGGTCCCCAGAATCACGTCCTGGGTCACGCTCCCGAAGACGGCCTTCCCGGTCGGGCGCCGCTTTCGACCGGAGACGCAGATCGCGTCCGCGTCGACGTCGGTCGCGGCCGCGAGCAGCTCGTCGGCGGGGTCGCCGCTCGCCTCGTAGTGGACGCAGTCGATCCCGGCGTCTTCGAGCGTCTCGCGTGCGCGCCGCACCGCCGAGATCTGGTGGACAGAGGCGCCCTCGGGGTTCTCTTGAAACACGTGACACAGGTGGGCCGTCACCGAGCCGTCCGTCGCCGGCAGGTCCGCGATCGCCTCCGCCTGCGCGACCGCCCGTCGGTCGTCCGCGTTGTCGATCCCGATGAGTACGTCGTACATGGGTAACCGTTCGAGTACTGGACGTATAAATCGTGCCGGCCGTCTCAGCGTCCGGAAACGCGCCGTATTTCGGGTGAGACGGGCCGTCTTCGGCGACGCACGCCGTTTTTATCCCGTGCCGCCGAACGTCGGCGCATGATCACGGTCAAGGACACCGTCCACGACCACATCGAGATCGACGGTGTCGCCGCGGATCTGGTCGACACCCCCGCAGTCCAGCGGCTCAGACACGTCAAACAGCTCGGCACGGTCCAGCTCGTCTACCCCTCCGCGAACCACACCCGATTCGAGCACTCGCTCGGCGTCTACCACCTCGCCAGCCGGGCGCTCGACCACCTCGGGATCGAGGGGAAACGCGCGGACCGGATCGAGGCGGCGGCCATGCTCCACGACGTGGGGCACGGCCCCTTCAGCCACAATCTAGAGTCGCTCACGCACCGCCGCACGGGGAAGTACCACGACGACGTGGACGAGCTGCTCGCGACCGGCGCGGTGGGCGAGACCCTCCGCGACCACGACCTCGCGCCCGAGAAGATCGCCGGGCTCGTCGCCGGTGAGGGCCCGTACGGCGGGCTGGTCTCGGGCGAGCTCGACGTGGACCGGATGGACTACCTCGTGCGCGACGCCTACCACACCGGCGTGCCGTACGGCACCATCGACACCGAGCGGTTCGTCCGGGAGCTGACCTTCGTCGACGACGGCACGGGCGGCGACGCGCTCGTGCTGGACGAGGGGAACGTCCAGACGGCCGAGAGCCTCCTGCTGGCGCGCGCGCTGATGAACCCGGTCGTCTACACCCACCACGTCGCGCGCATCTCGAAGGCGATGTTGCGCCGGGCCGCGAGCGACCTGCTCGACGCGACGGCGACCACCGCGGCCGATCTCCGCCGGATGGACGACCACGACTTCCTCGCCGCGGTCCGGCGCTGCCCGGAGACGGCCGAGCTCTCCCGCCGCTACGACGAGCGCGACCTCTACAAGCTGGCGGTGTGGGCCGAGTACGACGACGTGCCGGAGCGGGTTCACGAGGCCGACCACGACGCCGAGACCGAACTGGAGCGCGAGATCGCCGAGGAGGCCGGCGTCGCCCGCCAGCACGTGATCCTCGACGTGCCTCCGGAGCCGTCGATGCGCGAGTCGACCGCCCGCGTCACCGTCAACGGCGAGGTGCGCCGGCTCGAGCGCCAGTCGCCGCTCGTCTCCGCGCTCCGGACCGCCCAGCGCAACCAGTGGCGCCTCGGCGTCTACGCCCCCCGTCCCGCGACCGACCGCGTCGGGCGCGCCGCCGCGGACGTGCTCGACCTCGACCCCGACGGGCTCGTCGCGGAGGTGCGCGGCGCGATGCCGACGACGCTCGACGAGTTCCGGGACGGAGCGTGATCGGGAGTCGCGGGAGCGTGATCGGCCGGATCGAGCCCCTGTCGTGACCTTTTACTCCCGCGCCGGCGACCGCCGAGTATGAACCTTGAAGGGACCGTTCTGACCGGTCCGGAGTTCGAGCCGGTCGAAGGACGAGTCGTCGTCGACGACGGGGAGATCGCCCGGATCGAGGAGGAGCCGGTCGACAGCGACGACGTGATCCTCCCGGCGTTCGTCAACGCCCACACGCACATCGGCGACTCGATCGCCAAGGAGGCCGGCGAGGGGCTCTCGCTCGACGAGCTGGTCGCGCCGCCGGACGGGCTCAAACACCGGCTCCTGCGCGAGGCGAGCCGCGAGGCGAAGGTCGCCGCGATGGCGCGCACCCTGCGGTACATGGAGTCGACCGGGACCGGCACGTTCCTCGAGTTCCGCGAGGGGGGCGTCGAGGGCGTCGGCGCGCTCCGGGACGCGGTCGCGGGCGAGCGGGTCGACTTCGGCGAGCGCGCGATCGAGCCGGTCGTCTTCGGCCGCGACGACCCCGACGTGCTCTCGGTCGCGGACGGGTACGGCGCGTCCGGCGCCCGCGACGCCGACTTCGACGCGGTGCGCTCGGAGACCCGCGAGGCCGGCAAGCTGTTCGGGATCCACGCCGGCGAGCGCGACGCCGACGACATCAACGCCGCGATGGACCTGGACCCCGACTTCCTCGTCCACATGGTCCACGCCGAGGGGATCCACCTCCAACGGCTCGCCGACCGCGGCACCCCAGTGGTCGTCTGCCCGCGCTCGAACCTCGTGACGAACGTCGGCGTGCCGCCGATCCGCGACCTCGCCGAGCGGACGACGGTCGCGCTCGGCACCGACAACGTCATGCTCGACTCACCCTCGATGTTCCGCGAGATGGAGTTCGCCGCGAAGCTCTCCGACCTCCCGGCCGAGGAGATCCTCCGGATGGCGACGGCGAACGGCGCGGCGATCGCGGGGCTGAACCGCGGCGTGATCGAGCCCGGCGCGGACGCCGACCTGCTGGTCCTCGACGGCGACTCGGACAACCTCGCCGGCGCGCACGACCTCGTCCGCGCGATCGTCAGGCGCGCGGGCGCGGCCGACGTGTCTCGGGTCGTGATCGGCGGCGACGCGATCGGCGCGTCCGACGACTGAGGTCGGCGGGGGGGCCAGAGGCCGGCAATCGGGGGGAGACTGAGACCGACAGCCGGTCGAGAGACTGAAGCCGATCGCGGCCGTCCGATCGGTCGATGGTCACGCTCTCGCTGCTGTCCGGCCTCGTGCTCGGCCCCGTCGTCGGACTGCTCGCGACGCTCGCGATGGACCGCGTGATGCCCCGGCTCTCGGAGGGGACGACGGCTCCCCGGGTCGCCGCGGGCGTACTCACCGACATGCCGGTCGGCCGGGCGCCGGAACGGCTGGCGACGTGGGTCCACTACGTCGCCGGCGGCGGCGCCGGGCTCCTGTTCGTGGGGCTCGTCGCGGCGGTGCAGGCGGCGCTCGGCGTCGGGACCGCCGTCGCGCTGGTGGTCGCGGCCCCCGCGATGGTCGCGCTGATGGTCGGCTTCTTCGCGCTCGTTCCGTTGCCGCGCGCGAGGGGGCTTCCCCGCCAGCGGCTCTCACGGATCCGACGCGATTGGGCGGTCTGCGCCGCGACGTACGTCGCCGCCGCGACCCCGCTCGTCGCGGTCGCGGGCGCGGTCTGACCCCGGCGGCCGACCGGGAGAGAAACGGTTTAGTCGCTGGCTCCGCCCCGTCAGAGCATGCACGCGATCACTCGATCCGGCTGGATCGAGGTCATTTCGGGGTCGATGTTCTCGGGGAAGACGGAGGAGTTGCTCCGGCGGCTCCGGCGCTCGGAGATCGCCGGCCAGTCCGTTGCGGTGTACAAGCCGGCCGTCGACGACCGCTACGGCGAGACGACGATCGGGAGCCACAACGGCCGGCAGTGGGAGGCGACCGTCGTCGACAACGAGGGCGACGGGCCGCTCGCGATCCTCGACGACGAGCCGTACCCGGAGGTCGTCGCGGTCGACGAGGCGAACTTCTTCTCGGACGCGCTGGTGGAGGTGTGTAACGCGTTGGCCGACAACGGCGCCCGCGTGATCGTCTCCGGCACGGACCAGACGTTCCGCGGTGAGCCGTTCGAGCCCCTCCCGGAGCTGATGGCGACCGCCGAGTACGTCGACAAGCTGCAGGCGATCTGCTCGCAGTGCGGCGAGCCCGCCTCCCGGAACCAGCGGCTCATCGAGGGCGAACCGGCCCACGTCGACGACCCGACCATCCTCGTCGGCGCGGAGGAGTCCTACGAGGCGCGGTGTCGCGACTGCCACGTGTTGCGGACCGGCGAGCGCTCGGAGGCCGATCGGGCGTACCTGACCGAGAGCTGACGGGTCTCTCTCCCTCGTACGCGGCCGTCACCCGTTTCCTACGGCTCGTTCGTCGCGTCGCGGTAGGCCCAGAGATGGCCGTATCCGTCCGGGAGGGTGACCGATCGATACGTTCGCAGGAGGACGCGGCCGTCGGCGAGCGCGATCCGCTCGTCGTCGACGGGCCGTCGCGCGTCGACGATCGCGTCGATCCGGTCGACGAACGACGCGGGGTCCGCGAACAGCTCGCTCATCTCGACGGCGAACCGCGCGCAGTCGCGACCCGTCGCCGCGGACGGGTCCCCGTCGAGACCGAGGAGGTCGTACAGGTACCGGTTGACGCGGAGGACTCGCCTGTCCGCGTCCTCGGCGAGCACTCCGACCGGGAGCGCGTCGAGAACCGTCGACAGGACGGCGTTCGTCCGTTCGAGCTCCCGTTTCCGGTTCGTCCGCTCGGTGACGTCCTCGAACTGCGAGAAGACGCGGATCACCTCACCGTCGCCGTCGGTCACCACCTGGTTGTGCCACGCGCAGCGGATCCGCTCGCCGTCCGCGCACACGTTCTCGTTGACGCTCCGGTAGCCGCCCTTGTCCGAGAGGAGCTGCCGTTCGACCTCCGCGACGTGGCGGTGGAGCTCCTCTGGGACGAATCGACCCCAGGTCTCGCCGACCAGCTCCGACTCCGAGTAGCCGAGGATCGCCTCGGCGGCCGGGTTCACCCGGACGATCCGGAACCCCTCGTCGTACTCGATCGTCCCGAGCGGCGACTGCTCGATGAACCGCGAGAGCCGCTCTTGGCTCGCGGCCAGCGCCGCCCGCGAGCGCGCCTGATCGACCGCGTTCCGGACCCGGTTCGCGAGCACCGTGTACTGGTCGGTCCCGGAGCGCTTCTGGATGTAGTCGGTGACGCCCGCGGAGATGGCCTCGCTGGCGATCTCCTCGCTCCCCTTCCCGGTAAACAGGACGAACGGCACCTCCGGGTCGCGCTCGCGGACGCGTTCGAGAAAGCTCAGCCCGTCGGTGCCGGGCATCTCGTAGTCGCTGACGACGCAGTCGATCGGCTCGCTCTCGACGGTCTCGACCGCGGCGTCCACGTCCGTCTCCGACCGGACCTCGAACGCGTCGTCCATCCCTTCGAGGTACGTCGCCACCAGATCGAGGAACGCCGGCTCGTCGTCGACGTGCAGCACTCGGACGACCGGTTCGCGCTTCCCGTGCGGAGGAAGGGCCGGATCCGACATTGCGGGACACTACCACGACACCGTGCAAATACGTTCGGGTGAGTTCCCACTCCCTCTCGCCGCTCCTCGGTCACGTCGCGGCTCGCGGGGCCGTCGCGAGCGCCGCCTACTCGCCGACCGCGTCGATTGCGTCGAGCGCGTCTTCGGCGCCGTCGCCGACCGACTCGTCGTTCTCGGCCGTCGCGACCCGGTACAGGCCGACGAGCGCGGCGAGCACGACGACCGCGCCCTCGGCGCGCGCGGCGACGTACACCCAGTTCCGGGGCTCCGCCTCCCCCGCGTTCCGGTACAGCGCCTCCGTCCACACGCGCACGACCGATCGCGGAGCGAGGGTCTCGATCAGTCCGCCGATCCCGGCGACCAACAGCAGCAGCGCCTTCATACTCCCCCTTCGCGGGGTACGTGCAAAAACGATGCGGCGTTCGCTCACGCCGGCTCGGCGGGAGTTGCCGAGAGCGCTCACGCCGGCTCGGCCGCCGCGAGGTAGCGCCGACAGGTCGCGGCCGCCCACTCCCTGACCGCCGGCGCGTCCGACCACAGCAGCGCCGCGAGCCCTCGCTCGTCGAAGAGCCCGACGACGGCCCGGTCGTCGACGAGGAGCACGCCGATCGGGGAGTCGCCGTCGTGGCGGGACGCCTCGACCCCGCGCTCGGCGAGGACCGACCGGATCACGGCTCCCGACGGCCCGGTAAGCCGGTCCGCCGCCCGCCCGGTGAAGACGAGTCGGACCGTCTCGCCGCCTCCGCTGTCGTCGTCTCCCCCGACGCCCTCCAGCAGCCGTCGCGCGAGGCCGGGATCGGCGCGAGGCACGACCCCGACGACGGTGTCGCCAGCGCCGACGAGCGCGGGGAGCCGGGAGGCCGGATCCGGGTCGCCGCCGCGCTCGGCGAGGCCGGCGTCGTCGAGGAGGGCGTCGCCCCCTTCGACGCCGACCGCCTCCGCGACCAGTTTTCGAAGCACCGCACCGGGCGAGTCGGCGCTACTCACCGGTCCGCTCCGCGGGTCTTCCTCCCGTCAGTCTCGTCGGTCTCGTCCGTCTCGTCCGGGCGAGGCGGGTACGTCTGCCGCCCGCCGCTCGACCGACGCGCGAGCAGCCGAGCGGTCGCGCGGCGGTGGTCGTCGGGACGCTCCTCGGTCGTCTCGTCGTAGTACAACACGGTCAGCCCGAGCCCGGCGCGGAGCAGTTCGTTGGCGGCGAACCGGTAGCGGTCGTCGCTCGGCCCGGAGGGCGTCGCGTCGGCCGACCGGAGGTGCCCCTCGACGAACAGGTAGCCGCCGGGCGCGAGCGACTCGGTCAGGTCGGCGAACCGGTCGAGCGCGTGGAAGAAGCTCATCGTGATCAGCTCGTACGTCTCCGCCGGGAAGCCGTACGTCGAAGCGTCCGCCTGGATCGTCTCGACGCGCTCGGCGACGCCGCGCTCCGCGGCGCGCTCCCGGACGATTGAGAGCCCCTCGCGGGAGGCGTCGAGGGCGTCGACCGCGTAGCCAGCCCCCGCGAGGTAGACGGCGTTTCGGCCGGTGCCGGCGGCCACGTCGAGCGCGCGCCCGTCGGGGATCGCGGGCTCGTACGAGCGCAACACGGCGGACGGCTCGGGGGCGCGGGGGTACTCGCCGGACGCGAAGCGGTCGTCCCAGTCGGTCATGGCGGCGCTTGCGTCGCGGCGAGCGTAAACCCCACGGCGGTGGGGGACACAGCGGGGGTATGGACGAGCGCGGGAGCGGAGACGAAACCGGAAGCGGCGGCGGGATCGGCGGGGGCGACGGGTCGGAGCCGATCGAGGCGACGCTCGGCGCGCTGCTGACCGAGCGCGGGGAGACGCTCGCGACCGCGGAGTCGCTGACCGGCGGGCTGGTCGGGTCGCGCGTGACCGACGTGCCGGGCGCGAGCGCCTACTTCGACCGCGGGTTCGTGACCTACGCCTACGACGCCAAACGCGAGCTGCTCGGGGTGTCCCGCGAGTCGCTCGACGCCGACGGCGCCGTCAGCGCGTCGGTCGCCGAGCAGATGGCGGCGGGCGCGCGCGACCGCGCCGACACGACGTGGGCGGTCGCCGCGACCGGCATCGCGGGACCGGACGGCGGCACGGCGGAGAAGCCGGTGGGACTCGTGTACGTCGGGGTCGCCCACGCCGCGCCGTGGGGGACCGAGGAGTCGTTCGTCCGCACGGAGCGGGTCGTCCTCGACGGCGACCGCGCGGCGGTGAAGCGGAAGGCCGTCGACGCCGCGCTCGAGGCGCTCGTCCGGACGGTCCGCGAGGTCGACGCGGAGGAGTGAGAGACGGGAGCGGTCGGAGATCGAGCGTTCCGCTCAGTCGATGTACGCGTGCCCGACGACCGCAGCGAGCAGCGCGGCGACGACGATCCACGCGAACGGCTCCGCGGCGAGCAACCGGATCGGCCGAGACGCGGACTCGTCGAAGCCGAACAGCGCCCCCGCCGACAGCGCCCCCGCGAACACGAGCGCGGCGACGACGCCGGAAACGCCGAGGATCACGGTGTCGGTCCGGTCCATACGCCGGATCCGCGACGGGCGAATATAAATGGATCTCCGCGACTCTTCGACGCCACGTCGTTCCGTCGGAAGAGCCAGGGCAGGGATTTGAACCCCGGAAGTCTCGATTACAAGTCGAGTGCATGAACCGCCCATGCTCCCCTGGCGCAGGCGGGCGTACTCGGCCCACCTATGAGTGCGTGTCGCTTTCCGCGAAGGTGACGGCGCGGCCGGTGACGGCGCGGTGCCGCGGTCAGCCCCTCCGGTCGTCGTCTCCGTCTTCACCTCCTCGGTCGTCGCCTCCCTCTCCGCCGGCCGCCGCCAGCGACTTCGTCAGCTCCACGCGGTGCGGCTCGTACCCCTGTGCCGCGTAGAACTCGCGGGCGCGGTCGTTGGCCGCGAGCGCCTCCAGCGCGACGGTCTCAGCGCCCGTCTCGCGGAGCGCTCGCTCGGCCCCGTCGAGCAGATCGGCGCCGATTCCCTCGTCGCGGCGCTCGGGGACGACGAACAGGTTGCTCACGACGCCGCGGGTCCGATCGCGCTCGTAGCCGCCGCGATCGAGCGTGAACCCGACGAACCCGATCGGGTCGTCGTCGCCGTCGCGCGCGACGAGGAGCTCGCCGGTGACCACCGAGCGCGCGACCCACTCGCGGACCGCGGCGCGGTTCCCCTCGGCGAGCAGCGCCGACCCGTACGCCCGCTGGCCCTCGGCGAGCGCGACCCACAGGTCGGTCACCGGGTCGACGTCGTCGACGGTGGCGGGCGTGACGCGCACGCGGTCGCTGTCGGCCATTCGTTCGGCCTTCGGCGCGCCGGCCGTTTGAGCCTACCGGCGGGTCGGCGACGGAGCGGGTAGCGGAGAGCCCGAGACCGAACGGGGAGAAAGCGAACGCCGCGGCCTCACACCTCGCGACACTCGGGACAGACCGCCTGTCCGTTCGCGGTCACGAGGTCGGGGACGAGCGCTCCGCAGCTCTCGCAGACGCCCTGCGTCGGCGAGCCGGACGCGTCGGTGGAGGACGCCTCCACGGCGGGGTCGACCCCGCCGTCCGATCCCAGCGTCGCCGCGTCGCCGCGCCGGGGCTCGCCGGTCGCCTCCTCGTCGGGGAGCGGCTCGCGGGCGCCGTTTCCGGTCCGGGGCGCGCCGGCGGCGAGCGCGTCGCCGGCGGTGACGACGCCCACCGCCTCGCCGTTCTCGACGGCGACGACGCGGTCGACCCCCTCCGAGACGAGCCGCTCCTCGACGGCGGCCAGCGCGTCGTCCGGCGCCACCGTCGGGAGCGGCGGACCCATCACCGAGCCGACCGTGAGGCCGCTCTCGCCGTCGGCCGTCGGTCCGTCGCCGGCTCCGACTCCGGCGTCGAGGAGCGCGCCGAGGGCGTCCCGACAGCCCAGTCGACCGACGGGCTCGCCGCCGCGGAGGACGACGAGGCAGTTCGTTCCCTCGTCGACCAACAGCGCCGCCGCGTCGCGCAACGGGTCCGACTCGCTCACGCCGAGGAACTCGCGGTGCATCACGTCGCGAACCGTGGTGTCTGTTCGCATGAGACAGGATTTCGCCGCGAACGATTAAAAGGTGCCTCCGGTATCGTTATACGCATTCCCGGCGTAGGCTGCCGATCGGCCGAGAAACGGCGGGACGTGGCGAGGCGCGCTTTGTCGAACGCGGTCGGGACCGCGCGGACGGCGGCGACGAAAAGGAGGCTTCAAACCCTCCGGCGTCCGAGCGGAGGGCATGACCATTCCCTCGTTCGTGATCGGGATTGCGGGGGGAACCGGCGCGGGGAAGACGACCGTCTCCCGGCTCGTCACCCGCGACCTCGGCGACAGCGTCACCCGCATCCCGCTGGACAACTACTACGAGGACCTCTCGCACCTCGACTTCGAAGAGCGCCAGTCCGTCAACTACGACCACCCCTCAGCGTTCGAGTGGGAACTGCTCAGAGAACACCTCGAAGCCCTGCTGGAGGGGCAGTCCGTCCAGATGCCGCAGTACGACTTCGAGATCCACAACCGGAAAGACGAGCGGATCGAGGTCGAACCCACCGACGTCATCGTGCTCGAAGGGATCTTGGCGCTGTACGACGAGGAGATCAACGACATGATGGACCTCCGGCTGTTCGTCGAGACCGACGCCGACGTGCGGATCCTCCGCCGGATCCGACGGGACGTGATCGAGCGCGGCCGCGACCTGGAGGGCGTCATCGACCAGTACCTCTCGACGGTGAAGCCGATGCACGAGCAGTTCATCGAGCCCTCGAAGAAACACGCCGACGTGATCATCCCGGAGGGCGCCAACAGCGTCGCCGTGAACCTCTTAGAGGAGAAGCTCCGCGCCGAGGTCGAGGGCGACGCCGTCCGGAGCTGGGAGCGCGGCAGCTTGGAGGAGGAGCTCGGGGAGAAGCGCTCGCTCGACATGGACGACGACTGAACGGTCGTCCTCGTACGCAGTCGCTCTCCTCACGATACCGACACAGCTAGCCTGATTCGACGATAATGAGTCCGATCATACCGACCCCCTGGTGTGGGGCACAGACGTACCGAACCTCTTTCGGTTCCGCGAATGTCCGAGAATAAGTAAGGCCATCAGTCGAACTTTCGAAGGAGCCGTCTTCAGCAACAACTTTGTGTACGTTGTCTCCAACCCATTTCCACGAGATGGTTGTGCCGGAGGAAACGCGAATGGCTGGCGGGTCAAACGATAACCCAGCATCTCCAGCGCCAACCTCAATCAGCACTGAACTTTCCCCAGTCCTGTCTTCGATTCCAGAGTAATTGTTCGCGTTCTCGATCCACGATTTCTCGGTCTCTGTTTCGGTGTTCGTGGTGTTGCTCGTGTTTGTACTGGTGTCGTCATCGCTGACGTTATCTCCGCTGTCACCGCCGTCTTCACCGTCTCCACCGTCTTCACGGTCTTCACCGTCTCCACTGTCTTCTGTGGGTTCATCGGAGGGAGTAGTCGACTCCGAGTCGTTCGTTGCGTCGGAGCAACCCGCAAGTGCGAGAGATGCAGTGGTGCCTGTCGTCGCGAGGAACGCGCGCCGTGAATGCGTATCTGCCATTGAGTAGTAGACACGTCTATCTCTACATATAAGACATCTGTGAGATGGCCGTTGAGTCCCTGACCGCGTCGCCGGACTACGTCCGGCTGCAAGCGAGGGACCGACGGTCCCTCTGGCGGCCGGCGCACAGCACCGGCGACCTCGCGCGGTGCCGTTCGGGCCTTCGTCCCGCTCACGGGCACGCGCCGCCATACCGTTCTTTATAAGCGATCACCGCAGTCGCTCGTGTGTATGTATATATAACATTTCGACCGAGTCCGCTCACCGCCGCCGGCTCGCCACCCGCTCTTCCGCGGTCTCCGCGCTGACGACCTCGTAGAGGATCGCTCGCTCGCCGTCCTCCTTGGGTCGGAGCACCCGACCGAGCCGCTGGGTGAACTCCCGCTCGCTGCCCGAGCCGGAGAGCACGACCGCGACGTTCGCGTCGGGCACGTCGACGCCCTCGTCGAGGACGTTGGCGGCGACGACCCGTCCGTAGGTCCCCTCGCGGAAGCGCTCCAGGATTTCGCGACGCTCCTTCGCGCCCGTCTCGGCGGTGATCGCGGGCAGCAGGAACCGCTCGGAGAGGCGGTAGACGAGGTCGGTGTGGGCGGTGAACACGATCACCCGGTCGTCGCGGTGGCGGTCGAGGATCGACTCGAGTCGGTCGACCTTCCGGCGCGCGTTCATCATGATCTCGCGGGCCTCGTTTTTCGCGAGGAGGGCCTCCCGCGCGGCCGGGTCGTTGCCCGAGCGCTTGACGAGCTCCTGGTAATCGCTTCCGCTCGTGAACGTGATCCCCGCGTCCCGGACGTACTCGACGAAGGTGCCCTGCTTCTCGTCGTAGCGCTCGCGTTCGTCCGGCGTCAGCTCGACCTCGATCCGACGGATGTCGTAGGGCGCGAGGTGGTCGCCCGCCAGGTCGTCGACGTCGAGCGCGTACACGCGGTCGCCGATCAGCTCCGCGACGGTCTCATGGGCGCCGTCGGGGCGCTCGAAGGTGGCGGTGAGCCCGAGCCGCGCGGGCGCCGCGAGCAGGCGCGCCACGTCTCGGTACCCCTCGCCGCCGAGGTGGTGGACCTCGTCGAAGACGACGAGCTCGAAGGCGTCGCCGACGCCCTCGGCCTTGAGGTACGCGGAGTCGTACGTCGACACCGTGATCGCCTCCCGGCGCTGCTCGCCGCCGCCGAACCGGCCGATCGGGACGTCGAACTCCGTCTCCAGCTCCCGCTGCCACTGATCGAGGAGGTCGACCGTGGGAACGACGACGAGCGTCGGCACGCCCAGTTCCACCATCGCGCGGATCGCGATCACGGTCTTGCCGGCCCCGGTCGGGAGCTCGAGCACCCCGCGGTCGCCCGCGTCGCGCCACGCGTCGAGCGCCTCGCGCTGGTACTCCCGGAGGTCGTAGTCGGTCGAGAGGCCGCCGTCGAGTCCTCCCTCCGCTCCCGCGCGGTCGCTCGCGTCCAGCACGCGGTCCTCGACGTTCACGCCGGCGACCTCCAGCGCCCGGCGGATCGCGGCGTAGCGGTAGGCCGGCGCACGCCCGGTTCCCGACCGCGGATCGCTCTCGACACCGGGGAGCGGCGGGAGCGACGCGAGCGGATCGGACTCGCCGTCGGCGTCGCCGTCGCCGGTACCGCTCGCGCCGTCGCCGGCACCGCGAGGGACGACTCGGATCGTCCCGTCCTCGTAGGTCAGCCGGACGTCCATCGCCGGACGTTGCCGCCCGATTTATAAATGGGCTCCGCCTCTCGCCGACATGCGCGCGGACGAACTCGACCCCGAGATGGCCGCCGTCGTCGACGAGATCGCGGCGCTCGGTCTCCCGGAGTGGAACGCCCTCTCCGTCGACGCCGCGAGGCGCGTCGAGGACGAGGTGTTCTCCGGCGAGCCCGAACCCCCCGTCGCCGACGTTCGCGACCTCGCGTTCGACGGCCCCCACGGCGAGGTGCCGGTGCGGGTGTACCGACCGGAAGCGGCGGTCGACGCGGCGGGCGATGCCGTCGGCGGCGACGGCAGAGGCGACGCCACCGACGCGGCCGGCGCCCGCATCCTCGTCCACTTCCACGGCGGCGGGTGGACGCTCGGAACCCTCGACTCTATCGACGGCCCGTGCCGGGAGCTCGCGACCCGCGCGGACGCCGTCGTTGTCTCCGTCGACTACCGGCTCGCGCCCGAGCACCCCTTCCCCGTGGCGGTCGACGAGGCGGCCGCGGCCGTCGCGTGGGTCGCGGACAACGCGGCGGCGTTCGGCGGCGACTCCGACCGACTCGGCGTCTCGGGCACCAGCGCGGGCGGAACGCTCGCGCTCGCGGCGAGTCTGTATCAGCGGGAACTCGAGGGCGACCCCGTCGAGATCGGCGGCCAGTTCCTCTGCTACCCGGTCGCGGGCGACGACTTCGAGACCGACTCCTACCGCGAGAACGCCGACGGCCCGCTGCTCACCCGCGCCGACATGCGGTGGTTCTTCGAGCGGTACCTCCGGAGCCCGGTCGACGCGCGCAACCCCTTCGCGGTGCCGCTGCGCGCAGACGACCTCGGCGACCTCCCGCCGGCGACGGTCGTCACCGCGGGCTTCGACCCCCTGAGAGACGACGGCGTGGCGCTCGCGGAGGGGTTCGACCGCGACGGGACCCCGGTCGAGCACCGTCACTATCCCGCGATGGCGCACGGGTTCTGTAGCCTTGCCGACCGCGTCGGCACCGCGGAGGCGGCGCTGTCGGCGGTCGCGGGCGACGTGCGGGAGCGGCTGTAGCGTCCTGCGGGGAGAAGCCTCTCGAGCCGCTGCCGACGACCCCAAGTGTCTCGCCCCTGAACGAGGGGTATGAGCCTCATCGGATCGGCGGTCACGTTCGCGGTCGGTCTGCTCGTCGGCGGGCTGGCCATCTTCATCGCCGCCGCGGTCGTCACCGGCACGCGCGACTACGGCCACGCCGTGTTCACGGCGCTCGTCGGCGCGATCGTCTGGGGGCTCACCGCCTTCTTCCTCTCGTGGGTCCCGCTGATCGGCGACTTCCTCCCGCTTCTCGCGTGGGTCTGGGTCATTCGGGCGCGCTACGGGGCCTCGTGGGTCCACGCGGGGGTCATCGGGTTCATCGCCTGGGCGTCTGCGGTGCTGGTCCTAGCGGTGCTCCCGTTCGCGGGGGTCACCGACGCGGTCGGGGTGCCCTTCGTCCGGTCGCTCGGAGGGGTCTGATCGGTCTCGTCCGGGACGGGGAACGTTTAATCAACGTCTCTGTCGAAGTGGGTGACATGGCTCGAACTCCCGTTCGCGGAGGCCGGTGAGCGTGGCCGGAGCCGTCTTCTGGGCGCTCGTCGTGCTGGCGACGCTCACCAGCCTCGCCACGGCGTGGACGCTCGGCGCGAACAGCAACTCGCCGCCGTTCGCCCCCGCGATCGGTGCCAACGCCATCTCGACGATGCGGGCGGCCTTCCTCATCGGTATCCTCGCCGCGCTCGGGGCGCTCACCCAGGGCGGCGCGATCTCCGAGACCGTCGGAGCGGGGCTCATCGACGGCGTCCAGATAACGTCGCTGGCGGCGACGGCGGGGCTGTTGACCGCGACCGGGTTCATGGCCTTCGGCGTCTACACCGGCTATCCGGTGCCGGCGGCGTTCGCGACGACGGGGGCGATGGTCGGCGTCGGGCTCTCCCTCGGCGGCGACCCGGCCGTCGACACCTACCGCCGGATCGTGCTCTTCTGGCTGCTCGTTCCCCCGGTCTCGGGCGGGCTCGCGTACCTCACCGCCACCGTCCTGCGACGCGACGACATCCCGGAGACGGTCGGCGTCCCGCTGCTCGCGGCGGTCGTCGGCGGCATCATCGCCAACGTCCAACTGGGCATCATCCCCTCGCCGCCCGACGCGGCCCAGAGTTCCGTCGCGGGGTTCATCGCGCGACGGGTCGCGACACCGACGGTCGCCGGTATCGACCCCGTGGCGGTGCTCGTGACGCTGGCAGCCGCCGCGGCGTGGTTCGTCGCCATTCGCCGACGGACGCAGGCGTCGGTCGAGGGGGGGATCCGGACGTTCCTCATCGTCCTCGGGAGCGTCGTCGCCTTCTCCGGCGGCGGCAGTCAGGTCGGGCTGGCGACCGGCCCGCTGGAGAACCTCTACGGGACCGAGCTCGGCCTGCCGAGCATCGTCCTGCTTGCGCTCGGCGCGGTCGGCATCCTCGCCGGCGCGTGGATGGGTGCGCCGAAACTGCTCCAAGCGACCTCCCGCGAGTACGCGCAGCTGGGGGTCAGACGCTCCATCGCCGCGCTGGTCCCCGGGTTCATCATCGCGCAGCTGGCCATCGCGCTCGGGATCCCCATCTCGTTCAACAACATCATCATCTCCGGCGTCATCGGCGGGGGGCTCGCCGGGGGGTCTGCGGGCGTCTCTCGGCGGAAGATCGGGGTCACGCTCGTGTTTTGGCTCATCACGCTCGTCGCCTCGATCGGAATCGGATTCGGGCTCTACCGGGTCTTCGCCGCGGTGCTCGGTGGGTGAGGCGAGACGGGGCGAGTTAAAAAACGACAGATCAGCGGACGACGGTGACGGTCACGGGGGCCTCGCCGACGACGGTCGTCGCCACGGTTCCGAGCAGTCGCCGGGCCAGGTCCCGCCCCTCACCGCCGTGCCCGCCCATCACGACGTGGTCGACGTCGTGGGCGTCGACGTACCCGAGGATGGCCTCGGCCGGGTCGCCGGTCTCGACCGCCGTTTCGATCGGGCGGTCGACCTCGGCCGCCCGCGTCTTCGCTCGTTCGACGACGCGGTCGGCGCGGTCGCGGGCGGCCTCGAGACGCTCCTCGCCGGGCTCGAGCAGGCCTCCTTCGCTCATCGCCGCGTCGATCGGAGTCACGACGTTCAGCACGGTGATCCGACAGTCGAAGAGCTCGAGCGCCCGTGTGAGCGCCTCGTCCGCTAGGGGCGATCCGTCGAGCGGGACGAGGACGTGCGATGGCGCCATACGCCGTGTTGAACCCCCACACACAAATCGACAGTGATCATCGACCGCGGACGGCGACGGGAGGGCGGGTCGGCGACGGTATGGGGACGAGGCGACGACGGGGCGGCGGGGCGGCGACGGGAGGGCGGGGCGGCGAGCGGTCGACACTCGGAGCGATACCGGTCTCCGGATTCACTTCACTCCGAGACGGTCGTCTTCACGATGCTCACGGGCGCGGTCGACTGCCGCGAGACGCGCTCGGTGACGGAGCCGAGCATCCGGCGGTAATCCCCGGACCGGGTCTTCGAGCCCATCACCGTCAGGTCGATGTCCTCGTCGTCGATGTAGCTGAGGATCGCCTCGTGGGGGACGCCGTACACCAACTCGGTCACCGCGTCGACGCCGGCGTCCGCGGCGTGCGAGCTCACCTCCTCGAGCGCCTCGCGGCCGCGCTCCTCCAGCGTCTCCGAGGCGCCCTCCGCGCCGTCGACGAACTCGTCGCCGGAGTACGCGTTGACCACGTCGCTGTCGACGACGTACAGCACGTGGAGGGTCGCGCCGTAGCGCTCGGCGGCGTCGATCGCGTGGTCGATCGCGCGGTCGACGCCCTCGCTGCCGTCCGTGGGGAGCAGTATCCGGTCGTACATACGCGAGGGTTCGTCCCGTCACCGAATAAATCGGTCGCCGTTTCCCGAACGGTTAACACGCTGCCACCCCCGGAATCGGCCATGACCGACGCCGCGGACCGACTGTTCGTGAACGGGGAGGTACACACGCTCGGAACCCCCGAGGGGACCGGCGGCGCCCCCGGCGAGACTCACGAGGCCGTCGCCGTGCGGGACGGCGCGGTCGTCCGCCTCGGCCGGAGCCGCGAGGTGCGGTTCCTCGAGGGCGTCGACACCGACGTGGTCGACCTCGGCGGCCGCGTGCTCCTCCCCGGCTTCGTCGACGCGCACACCCACCTGACGACGGTCGGGCGGTACCTCGTCCACGCCGACCTCTCCGTCGCCGGTTCGCCCGGCGAGGCGGTCGACCTGCTGGCGGAGCGGGCGGCGGCGGTCGGGGACCGCGACTCGGCGGCGTCGGACGACGAGTCCGACGACCCCGCGACCGACTGGGTGCTCGGCTACGGCTACGACGAGTCGACGTGGGACGAGGACCGCTACCTGACCCGGGCAGACCTCGACCGCGTCTCGACCGAGCGCCCGGTCGCCGCCTTCCGCGAGGACATGCACGTCGCCGGGGTCAACGGGGTCGTCCTCGACCGGTTCGCGGGCGACCTGGCGAGCGTCCCCGACGAGACGGTGCCGGCCGACGACGCCGGCGAGCCGACGGGCGTCCTCTTAGAGAGCGCGATCGACCCGGTCTACGAGGCGGTCGAACCGGGGCGGGCGGCGACGCGCGAGCTCGTCGGGGCCGCGCTCGACGACTGCGCCGCCAAGGGGATCACGGCCTTTCACGACATGGTGCGGAACTCGCACGCCCCGCGCGTCTACCGCGACCTCGACGCCGCCGGGGAGCTGACCGCGCGGGTCCGGATCAACTACTGGAGCGACCACGTCGACGCGCTGCGGGAGGTCGGCCTGTCGACGAACGCCGGCAGCGACGCGGTCGAGACGGGCGCGATCAAGTCGTACACCGACGGGAGCTTCGGCGGGCGGACCGCGCGGCTCTCCGAGCCCTACGCGGACGCCCCCGAGGAGACCGGGCAGTGGGTCGTCGACCCGGACGAACTGGCGGCGACGGTCGCGGAGGCGACCGCGGCCGGCTACCAGTTCACCGCCCACGCCATCGGCGACGAGGCGGTCGACGCCGTCCTCGACGCCTACGAGGAAGACTCTCGAACCGATCCCGACGAGGCGCGACACCGGATCGAACACGTCGAGCTCGCCGACGACGCGGCGATCGACCGGCTCGCAGAGGCGGGGGTCGTCGCCAGCGTCCAGCCGAACTTCCTCAAGTGGGCGGGCGAAGACGGGCTCTACGAGGACCGACTCGGGCCGGAACGCACCGCCGAGACGAACCGCTACCGCGACATGCTCGACGCGGGGGTCCGCCTCGCGTTCGGCTCCGACGGGATGCCGATGGACCCCTTACTCGGCGTCCATCACGCCGTCAACGCCCCCGCCGAGGCGCAGCGACTCACGGTGACCGAGGCCCTGCGCGCGTACACCCGCGGGGCGGCGTACGCGGGCTTCGACGAGGACCGGCTCGGCACGGTCGAGCCGGGCAAGCGCGCCGACTTCGCCGTCCTCGACGCGTCGCCGTGGGAGGAGTCGGCGGCGATCCGCGACATCGACGTGGCGATGACGGTCGTCGACGGCGAGGTCGTGTACGGCGGGCGGTGAGAGCGTGTGCGACGGGAGGTAGGTCGCGTACGACGGTCGGTGAGGGCAGATCGCGGCGGCCTCCCGACCGAGAACCTCGCAAGCGCTGCCAGAAGAACGTGTTTATTAATCGTGTAGGATCTATGTGGGGATATGGCCGAGATCGCCATCGAGTACGCCGCCGGCAGTCGCCTCCGATCGGAAGCGGAGACGGCTCGACGCCTGATCGACTCCTACCTCGGCGACCGCTCCGACGTCGACCGAGTCACTCTCTCGCCCTCCAGCGAGTCCGTGTTCTGCGTCAGCGTCGAGGGCGACCGCATCTGGTGTACGGACCCACGCGAGTGGATCGACGCCGTGGAAGCGGTGACCGCGGCCCGACGACGGCTCTCGGAGCTGTCCTGATCGGAGTCGATCAGCCGTCCCGAGCGAGCGGCCGCGGCTCACTCGGTCCGGGCCGCCGCGTGCGACCGCACGAACTCCCGGAGGAGCTTGCCGGCCAGCGCCGCCGCCTGCCCGTCGTCGCGGTCGTTCACCTCGACGACGTCGAACCCGTCGGCGGTGGGCGCGACCGCGCGGACGAGGTCGCGGGCCTCCCGCGGGTCGAGCCCGAACGGCTCTTTCGTCCCGGTTCCCGGCGCGAAGCCGGGGTCGAGCCCGTCGATGTCGACCGAGCAGTACACCGACTCGTCTTTGAAAGTGTCCGCGTCGATCCCGTCGATCCACGTCCGGGCGTCCTCGGGCGGGACGACCGTCACGTCGGCGGCGGCGGCGCGCTCCCACTCCTCCTCGGAGCCGGTGCGCGCGCCGACGATCACGGCGCGGTCGACGCCGAGGTCGTCGAGGGCGCGCCGGGTGACACAGGCGTGGCTCAGCGGGTTCCCGTCGTAGGCGTCGCGCAGGTCGAGGTGGGCGTCGCAGACGACGAGGGCGTCGGGGCCGACCGCCTCGACGCCGGCGTGCGTGACGGTGTGTTCGCCGCCGAGGGTCAGGGGGACAGCGTCGTCGTAGGTGACGCTCCGCAGCTCGGCGGCGAGGTGATCGAGGTACGCCTCCACGTCGTCCCACGGGCGCACGTCGCCGGCGTCGCAGACGCCGAGCGCGGAGAAGTCGCTGTCCGTTCTGCGGTCGTAGTCGTCGTAGGTCTCGGCGAAACGCCGGATCCGGTCCGGTCCGAACCGGGTGCCCGGCTGAAAGGTGGTCGTGGCGTCTAAGGGAGCGCCGACGACCACGTACGAAGCAGCCTCGCGGTCCGTCGTCGCTCCCGGGAACATCGGCCTCGACTACCCGACGACCTTGCGCTGGCCCTCGTACTCGAGGTACTCGATGTTGTCGTCGGAGGCGAAGTCCTCGCCCTCGGGGATGCGCATGGTGAACGTCTCGTAGGTGTCGAGATCCATGACCTGCGCGTCGTTGCCGGAGACGGAGACGACCTGACCCTGCTTCCGCTCGATAATCGGGACCCAGACCTTCGCGTCGACCGGCTGCGAGAGCGAGCGCTTCTTCTCGTCGAAGACGCCTTTGCCCTCGACGCGCGCCTTGGCGCTCCCGTGTTTCCCGGGCTTTGCTGTGCTGTAGTGGTTGATCTTGCAGGGCGAGCTGTCCATCATGACGTAGCTACCCTCCTGCAGTTCGCGAACCTGCTTCTGCTCTCGCGGCATGAGCGCTACTTCCGGAGGCGCGGGTATAAACGGTTTGGAACGCCGTCGCGGGGGATCGGCGGGTCGAAATCGGCCGGCGGGAGCCGTTCCGACCAGCGCCCGATCGGGCGGCCGGTCAGGGGTCCAGCTCGTCGACGTACTCCTCGGGCTCGTCCTCGTCGTCCGCGTCGCCGTCCGGCGGGACGAACTGCCCGGTGAGGAGGTAGCTGGCGACGAAGAGTCCGATGAAGCCGACGCCGACCGCGGCGGTCGTCCGGACCACGAACGGGAAGTCGATCCACCAGAGCGCTCGGTCGGCGACCATCATCACGATCACCGCGACGAACAGCGCCTTCTGCTCGTCGGTCGGGTCGCGGACGAAGCCGACCACGTCCTCCTTGATGTCGCTGAAGAATCCCATTTTCAAACACCTCCCTCCGCGTCGGCCTCGCTCGCGGGCGCTCCCTCGATGACGCGACTCACGCGCCCCAGGCCCTCCTCGAGCTCCGCGGTCGGGAGCCCGAACCCGATCCGGAAGCGGTCCGGGAACCCGAACAGCCCGCCGGGCGCGAGCACGACGCTCTCCGTCTCGACGACCGTTCGACAGAACGCCTCGGCGTCGTCGAAGCCGTCGGGGACCGTGACGAACCCGTTGACGCCGACCGGGGCGTACCAGTCGAGGCCGTGGCGGTCGAGCCAGTCGGCGACGATCGCGCGGTTCGTCGCCGCCAGCTCGCGGTTCTCGTCCAGGATGCGCGGCTCGCGCCGACCGAGCGCCTGCTTCGCGACGTGTTGCCCGAACAGGCTCGGCGAGATGGTGGTGTAATCCTTCCAGCGCCACGCCCGCTCGACGACCGCCTCGGGGCCGGCGATCCAGCCGAACCGGAGCCCGGCGAGCCCGTACGCCTTCGTGAGGCTCGTCGTCGAGATCCCGTGGGACCCGAAGCTCGCGACCGGCGGCTGCGGCTCGTCGGCCAACAGGCGGTACACCTCGTCGCACAGCAGGTACGCGTCGTTGTCGACGGCGACGTCGTAGACCGCCCGCATCGCCGCCTCGTCGTGGTACCGACCGGTGGGGTTGTTCGGGTTGTTGACGACGATCACGGCGGTGTCGTCGCGGGCCGCGTCGGCGACCGCGTCCGGGTCGAGTTCCCACTCCGGCGGCTCCAGCTCGACGCGGGTCACCTCGCCGAACGCCTCGGGGACCGCGTGGAGCGCCTGATAGGTGGGCGTGACGACCACGGCGTGGCCGCCGGCGCCGACCGTCGGGTCGGCGTCCGACCCGTCGGCATCCCCCGCTTCGCCGCCCACGCGCCCGTCGCCGCCCTCCGCGTCGTTGCCCACGCCCCCGTCGTCGCCGAGCAGCGAGAGGAACGCGAGGAAGTTCGCCTCCTGTGTCCCGCAGGTGAACAGCACCTCGTCGGCGCTCCGGCCGTACCGCTCGCCGACCGACGCGCGGAAGTCGGGGTCGCCGTTCGTCGGGATGACGTAATCGATCCGGCCGGGGTCCAGATCGAACCGGCTCGCGTCCAGCGAGCGGATCCCGCTTTCGGCCAACATGATGTCGGCCTCGTGCTCGTACTCCGCGAACCAGCGCTCGAGGCCGAACGGGTCGATGCGCATACCTGACGTGAGAGTGGCGCGAGGTTAGATGCTACGGTCCCTCGTGCGGTCTCGAGAGCGACGCGCTCCGCGGACGGCCGCCGGCGCCGGTCGAACCCCTCCGAGGCGGCGCCACCGCAACGGCTTTCGGCCGCCGTTGCGATTCGGTACCATGTTGCTCAACCGACGGCGGCTGCTGAGCGCGTTGCTCGTCGCGGTGGCCGCGCTCGCGGCGGTCGTGTTGGCGGAGGTGCTGCGGACCGTCGTCTTCGCGGTCACCGTCGCGTACGTCCTGTATCCGGTCCGCAAGCGGCTCGTCGGGCGGGGGGTGTCCCGCCGGATCGCGTGCGTCGTCACCACCGTCGTCGCCTTCGTCGCGGCCGTCCTCCTCGTGGTACCCCTGCTCTACGTGCTGTATCGGCGGCGGGCGGCGCTCATCGAGATCCTCGGGCAGATCCCAGACGTGGTCCCGATAAGCGTGGGCGGGTTCGAGCTGGCCATCGAGCTGGCGCCGTACGTGGCGGCGGCCGAGGTGTGGGTTCGGCAGGTCGCCCTCGCGGTCGCGGCCGCGGCGCCGCGGCTCGTCTTGGAGCTCGTCGTCTTCACCTTCCTCGTGTACGGGATCCTCTACCGACCGGGAGCGGTCGGGACCGCCGTCTTCGGCGTGCTCCCCCCGGAGTACCACGACATCGCGACGCGGCTCCACGAGCGGACGCGGGAGACCCTGTACTCGATCTACGTCCTGCAGGCGGCGACCGCGGCTGCGACGTTCGTGCTCGCGTTCGCGGTGTTCTGGGCGCTCGGGTACGGTTCCCCGGTCCTGCTGGCCGTCATCGCGGCCGTCCTCCAGTTCGTCCCCGTCATCGGTCCGAGCGTGCTCGTCGTCTCGCTGGCCGCTGGAGACCTCCTCGTCGGGGAGACCGGGCGGGCGATCGCCGCGTTGGCGCTCGGCCTCGTCGTCGTCTCCTTCGTCCCCGACGCGGTGATCCGGACGCAGCTCGCCGACTGGACCGGCAGGATCTCCCCGGGGCTGTACTTCGTCGGGTTCGTCGGCGGAATCCTCACCCTCGGCGCCGTCGGGCTCATCGTCGGTCCCCTCGTCGTGTCGCTGCTGCTCGAAGTGATCGACATGCTCTCGGAACGCGACGACGCGCCGGGCCCGACGGGAGACGCCGGGAGTTCGAGGGAGTGACCCTCGGGTTCGACGGGGTGACCTTCGGCCGCGGCTCCGTCCGCACGTCGGAGCCACCAGCACGGCTTTCCCCCGTCCGACCGTCTGTCCCGTATCAGATGTCCTCGACTGACCCCCCCACTGCGCTCGACGACGCTCCGACCCTCGCGGCGCGGCGACTCGACGACCTCGCCGGGCGCGCGGCGGGGCGCTCGGATCCCGCGGACGCCCGCGGGGAGCCGGCCGCCGGTGACGGCGCGCTCGACGTGTTCGCCCCGGCGACCGGCGAGCGGATCGGCTCGGTGCCCGCCTGCGACGCGAGCGACGTCGACGCCGCGGTCGAGCGCGCCCGCGAGGCGCAGGCGGAGTGGGCGGCGACGCCCGCCGAAGAGCGCGCGGCGGTCATCGGCCGGTTCGGCGACCTCGCGGTCGACCGCCGCGACGAGCTGCTCGATCTCCTCCAGCTGGAGACCGGGAAGTCGCGCCGCACCGCGGTGGAGGAGCTGTTCGACGTGCCGACGGGGTGCGGTTACCTCGCGAACGAGGCGCCCGGCGTCCTCGCCGACGAGCGGCGAGCGGGCGTCGCGCCGGGGATCGCGACCGCGACCGTCACCTACGAGCCGGTCGGCGTCGTGGGCGTGATCTCGCCGTGGAACTACCCGCTCACGCTGTCGATGGCGGACGCGCTCCCCGCGCTCGTCGCGGGCAACGCGGTCGTCTGCAAGCCCGACGAGAAGACCCCGTACGGCGCGCTCGCGCTCGGCGAGCTGCTGGAGGTCGCCGGCCTCCCGGACGGCCTGTTCCAGGTCGTCACGGGCGAGGGGCCGACGGTCGGTCCCGCGCTGATCGACGCGGTGGACTACGTCGCGTTCACCGGCAGCACGGAGACCGGTCGGACCGTCGCCGAGCGCGCGGGACGGAACCTGATCGGCTGCTCGCTGGAGCTCGGCGGCAACAACCCCCTCGTCGTCCTCGACGACGCCGACGTCGACGAGACGGCCCGCGGCGCGGTCCAGGCCTGCTTCTCGAACGCCGGCCAGCTCTGTCTGTCGGCGGAGCGGATCTACGTCGAGGAGCCCGCCTACGAGCCGTTCCTCGACGCGTTCGTCCGGGAGACGGAGCGGCTCACTCTGGGGACCGGCTACGACTACGACGCCGACCTCGGTTCGCTGATCGACGCCGCCCAGCTCGACCGCGTGCGGAGCCACGTCGACGACGCGCGGGAGCGCGGCGCGACCGTGCTGACGGGCGGCCGCGCCCGGTCGGACGTGGCCCCGTACTGCTACGAGCCGACGGTCTTGACCGACGTCGACCCGGACGCGACGGTCGCCTGCGAGGAGACGTTCGGGCCGGTGGTCTCCGTCGCGTCCGTGCCCGACGCCGAGACCGCGATCAGGGCCGCCAACGACTCGCCGTACGGGCTCAACGCGAGCGTGTGGACGGGAGACCGCGACCGGGGCGTCGAGGTCGCCCGCCAGGTCGACTGCGGCACCGTCAACGTCAACGACGCCTTCCTCGCGACGTGGGGCGCCGCCGACGCGCCGATGGGAGGGTTCGGCGACTCCGGGTTGGGTCGGCGCCACGGGCCCGAGGGGATCCGGCGGTACGTCGAGTCGCGGACGATCGGCGTCTCGCGCGTCGGTCCCCTCACCTTCCCCGACCGGATCCCGACCGACTGGTTCGTCCGCGGCGCGTTCGCGGCGCTCTCGCTCGGACGGCGGGCGAGTCGTGGCGTTCGGTGGGTGAAACGCCGGTTTCGGCGGCGATAAGCGTCGAATCGTCGCGAACGTCGACGACCGCGGTCTCGTCCCGACCTGCGGATTGAAGGTCGTCGACCGCCACGTGAACGCATGGCAGGACCGGACCCCGCCGAACTCCGGCGAGTCGTCGACGCGTTCCCAGGGACGCCCGACGGCGGTGTCGTCGACCGCGTCAACGACCTCCTCGACGGGACGTACGGCAGGCTGACGCGGGAGTGGTACCCCGAACTCGTGGGGGTGACCGAGGCGTACCGCGACGGCGACGTCCTCCGCGAGGACGTGCTCGAACACGTGGAGGCGGTCCCGTCGTTCCGGCTCTCGGACGGCGCGGCGCCGCTCCCGGCGAAACGGCGGGCGCTCTTCGCGGCCGACGAGGCGGCCGACGAGGTGACCGAGATCGCGGGGTGGTACGCGACCCTCCGGTCGCTCGTCGACGACGATCCGGGCGATCTGACCCGCCTCGAGCGCCTGCTCCACGGGTTCGGGTACGTCTTCGCACACGGCCTCTTCCTCGGCGCCTCGTCGCCGGAGCGCGTCGTTCGCCGGCTCCGACTGGCGTACCGGTCGGTCGGCGTCGACAACGACGACGCCGCCACCGAGGCGGGCGCCGAGCGAACGACGTTCACCTGCCCGTACCGGAACGTGGGCGCCCGGATCTACGGCGAGAAGTGGGTGTGCCACGAGAAGCTCGACCGGGTCGACGACGGCTACGTGACGTACCTCGCGGAGCGGGGGATCGACTACCAGCGGCCGCGGGGCTGCGACGGGAGCGAACAGTGTTACTCCACCGTCGCTCGGGACGGCCCGGAGCCGTGGTGGCCGAAGACCGCTCCCGACGAGATCCGCGCTCGCCCGTGACCCGAGACCGTCGGCGGTCGCGACCGCGACCGCGGGGGCGGGCGAGCGAGACGCGCTCGGAGGGCGCGTCGCCCTCGGCGGCCGCCGACGAGCCCGCGGTGCGCCGGATCCAGCGCGGGTACGCCGCGTGGGCGCGGGTCTACGACTGGTTCGCGCGCGCGACTTCCTCGGTCGGGGGCGTGCGGGCGGGGTGCGTCCGGGCGCTCGACCTCGATCCGGGCGACACGGTCGTCGAGTTCGGCTGCGGCCCCGGCGTCAACGTCCCCGCGCTCCGAGAGGCCGTGGGCCCGACCGGCCGCGTCGTCGGCGTCGACGTCACCGGCGCGATGCTCGACCGGGCGCGGGCGCTGGCCGGGCGAAGGGGGTGGGAGAACGTCGCGTTCGTGCAGGGGGACGCGACCGACCCGCCGATTCGCTCGGCCGACGCGGTCCTCGCGACGTTCGTCACGTCGCTGTTCGGTGACCCGTACGCGGTCGTGAGCGACTGGTGCGACATAGCCGACAGCGTCGTCGTCGCGGCGTTCGCGCCGCGGGGGAGCCGGCCCGCCAACGCGGCCCTCTCCGCGTTCGCCCGACTGAACGGTCGGCTGTTCGACCTGACGGGAGGCGATCCGCTCGACCGGCTCGACGCGCGGACAAGGGCCGCGGGGCGGGCGATCGTCGACAACGCCGCGACGGTGACCGAGGAGCGGTATCTGTTCGGGACGATCACGGTGTGCGCCGGGCACCGCCTCGGAGACGACGGAGACGGGTGAACAGTGGAGCGAAACAGCAACGTTTAGCGCGCCCCCGGACCCACACAGCCCATGAGCTTCTTCGAGACGCTCGCGGCCCGGATCGAGTCGACGGACAGCGTCGTCTCGGTCGGCCTCGACCCGGACCCGAGTCGGCTCCCGGACGGAGTCGCCGACGCCGACCTGCCGCGGTGGGCGTTCAACCGTCGGATCATCGACGCGACTCACGAACACGCCGCGTGCTACAAGCCGAACGCCGCGTTCTACGAGGACCCCGACGGCTGGCGCGCGCTGGCGGAGACGATCGCCTACGCCCACGGCAAGGACGTGCCGGTCCTCTTAGACGCCAAGCGCGCCGACATCGGCAACACCACCCGGCGGTACGCCGCGGCGCTCGACGACGCCGACGCGATCACGGTGAACCCCTATCTCGGCCGCGACTCCCTCCAGCCCTTCCTCGACCGCGAGGAGAAGGGCGTGTTCGTCCTCTGTCGCACCTCGAACCCGGGCGGGAGCGACCTCCAGGACCTCGAACTCGCCTCCGGCGAGCCCCTCTACGAGCGCGTCGCGGCGCTCGCGGACGTGTGGAACGGCAACGGCAACGTCGGCCTCGTGGTCGGCGCGACCGCGCCCGAGGAGCTGGCCGAGGTCCGCGAGATCGTCCCCGAGATCCCCTTCCTCGTCCCCGGCGTCGGCGCGCAGGGCGGCGACGCGGAGGCCGCGGTCGAGCACGGGCTCGCGGCTCGCCCGGACGCCGCCGTCGACGTGGGGCTCGTCAACTCCTCGCGCGGGATCATCTTCGCCGGCGAGGAGTCGAGTCGGCCGGGCGACGAGGCGACCTACTTCGGCGCCGCCGGCGACGCGGCGAAGCGACTGAAAAAGCGGCTGAACCGGTACCGATAGGCGGCTCCTCGAGGCCGGCAGGGGTTCGGGCCCCTACTGCTGACGGCCGCCCAGACACGATGTACAGGCGCCCGCGCCGTCGTTCCAGTGATCGTCGCAGACGGCGTTCCCGCATCGCGGACAGCCATGCCTGGCCTGTGCCGACTCGCACACCTGACAGAGTCCGGCGACGCTCATGCCTCGCTCTCCGGTCGCGTGCCTTATCAGGGTCCGGGTGGATCCGAACGCATGCGCCAGTTCGTCGTCATCGGCCACGACGCGCCCACCGAACCCGACGCGATCTCGCTGTCGGACATCCCCGGCGCGGGCCGGCTCGACCTCCTCTGTCGGTGCGTTTCAGCGGGCGTCTTCCTCTCGCACGGGATCCGCGAGTCCGTGCGCGTCCACCTCGTCGCCGCCGACGAGTTCACGGTCACGTTCGACGCGGACAGCCTCCGGCACCTCCACCCCGACGAGCGCAACGTCGCCGCGCGGATCCGAGACGCGCTCGACGCGCAGGACGACGCCATCGGACACATGCCCGCCGACGTCTCGCCGGGAGTCGAACTCCGGCGGATGGGGCTCGACGCGACGCTGGACCGGCTGCTCGACGGCGGCGCGGGTGCGGCCACAGACCCGACCCTCGTCCAGCTCCACGAGGACGGCGACCCTCTCGTCGAGGCCGCGCCGCCGACCGATCCGGTGTTCGTCCTCTCCGACCACAGCGACTTCGCGCCCGCCGAGCGCGACCTGCTCGCCGACCGCGCGGAGCGCCGCGTGCGCGTCGGTCCCGAACTGCTCCACGCCGACCACACCGTCTCCGTCGTCCACAACTGGCTCGACACCGATGGCTACGCCTCCTACTGACGACCGGCGCACGACGACCGCGCCCGCGACCGACGACCGGTTCGCGGTTCCGCTCCGGGGCGTCGCCGTCGACCCCGAGACGCGGTGTGCCCACTGGGACACCGCCGTCGACGTGGTCGCGCTCCGGCTCAGCTGCTGTGAGACGTACTACCCGTGCGACGCCTGCCACGACGCCGTGACCGGCCACGCGGCCGAGCCGTGGCCCCGCGACCGGTTCGACGAGCCGGCGGCCCTGTGCGGGGCCTGCGGCGCGACCCTGTCCGCCCGCGAGTACCTCGACGGGGACAGCGAGGGACCAAGTCCCTCTGACAGCGAGGGACCAAGTCCCTCGGGCAACCGGGCTTCGCCCGGTGACAGCCGGACGCAGTCCGGCGACAGCGAGGCGCAACGCGCCGCTGGCAGTCGGGCGAAGCCCGACGACGCCTGCCCCCGGTGTGACGCCGGGTTCAACCCCGGCTGCCGGGCGCACCGCGACCGGTACTTCGAGGTGTGAGGCGGGCGCGTCGGGCGGTCCGTCACGGAGCGGGACCCGACCGCCCCCGATTTTCGGAAAGGTTAAAAGAACGAGCGGCCTTCCTGTGAATGCGGGCCGGTGGGGTAGCTTGGTATCCTTCGGCCTTCGGGTGGCCGTAACCACGATTCAAATTCGTGCCGGCCCATAGGATACATATACCTTTTCCACCTTTTTCTTACACTTAGAGGCACTCTCGCGTCGGTTCACGAGGTGGGGTTATGAGCNTCGTGCCGGCCCATAGGATACATATACCTTTTCCACCTTTTTCTTACACTTAGAGGCACTCTCGCGTCGGTTCACGAGGTGGGGTTATGAGCAGTGTCGAGCGGCAGATCGATGTCGATCTCGACGCTGACGGAAACGCGGCGCGCGCCGTCGTCGAAGAGCGGCGCGAGCTAGAGATCGCGGAGCTGTTCAACGATAACGGAGAGCTGCGGCTCTGGCAGGACGGTGCCGGCTGGAACGGCTACGTCCGTGAGGTCGTCGACGGTGAGACCCGCTACTACGCGGTGAACACGCGGTTCGACGAGGACGAGTGGATATCGAAGATCCGCTGTGGCGAGAGAGCGGTCCACGACGCGATCCGGAAGCACATCAAGGACAGGCACGCGGGTGGCGTCGGAAACTTCGTCAAGAGGTGTTCGCCGCCATGAGCGCCGAGACCTCCGTCGAGGCTCACCGCGAGCAGATCGCGAACCGACTGGGCGAGCCGGATCGGCTTCGCTTCCCGACCGGATGGACGATGTCCTCCAGCTGGCAGCGCGCTCAGGCGGCGCCGTCGAAGGTCGGCGCCGCGAATCCGGCCGAGTTCGACGTGCTACTCGGCTACGTCGACGACGACGGCCTCGCGAAACACCGCGTGCTGTTCGCGCTCTACGAGGGCAACCTCGTCGCTGAGTGCGAGTGCGACGGCTACCGCTTCCGCGGGTGGTGCGCTCACGTCGCGCTGCTCTGGTGGAAGTGGAGCCGCGAGGATCTCGCTGTGACCGACCTCGATGCGGGTCGGACCCACCTGTCGCCGCCGTGGTGGCTCTCGGTCGACGACGCCGAGCGAGATCGCGTCGGCGCCGAGCCCGACCACCCGGTCGCAGCTGACGGAGGTGTCGAGCAGTGACCTCCGTTTCGACTGTTTCACGTGGAACAACTGGAACGTACGAGTCGTACGGATCTACGACCCCGTCGTACGACACCGATTCGCCGTCTATCGAAGCCTTCGACAGCTCTACCTCTGAATCTCCGAAGTCGTACGAAGGTACGGGGGTGTGTGAGAAACGGCGCCCTCGTAGCGCACACGAGTGTGTGAGCGCGAACTTAGCGCGGCGCGCGCGCTGCCGCGCATTATGCGGCCGTGGCCGTGCTCGCAGGCGTAGCGGGGTGGCGGCATGAGCCGTCTCGACTGGCCGGCGGGCTTCGAGCGGACGCCGGAGTCGGAGCGCGAGCGGAACCGGAGCTTCGAGGCGACGCTCGGATCGACGACGTCGGAGCTCGAGACCGAGATGGACCGGATGGGCGTCGACCACTGGCGAGCGTCGATCGGGAACGCTCACACGAAGTCGAACGGGCTCCCGCTCCACAACGCGAACCCGGACGACCCCGGCTTCGTGCTGCGGTGGACCGACGACGAGGAGCAGTTCGCGGTGGCGTGCGACGCGTCGCCGAAGCTGCGAGACAACGTCCGATACGTGCTCAAGTGGGTCAACGAGACGCGGATGCGGAGCCAACGGCCGGTGAAGACGGGCGACTCGGAGTTCGCTGCAGCGCGGCTCCCGCCGGGAGACGAACCCCACGGAGACGCCGTCGCGACGAGCAGCGTGGCAGAACCAGCCTACAAGGTGCTCGGCGTCACGTCCGACGCCTCGGAAGGAGAGATCCGAGTCGCGTACCGCGAGCGGTTGATGGAGGTCCACCCCGACCACGGCGGTTCGGAGGAGGAGTTGAGCCGCGTTCGCGAGGCGAAGGAGGTGATGCTCGATGAGTGACTCGCGAGTCGCAAAGGCGGAGATCAGCGACGCGGAGCTGCTCGCGGCGCTCGAAGAGGCGGAGGAGGAGTACGGGTCGATGGCGGAAGCGCTCCGGAACGCGGTCAAGACGGCCTATGCCGGCGATGACGACGACGTCGACGGCGAGCGACTCAACGACGAGAACGACCTGCCGGTGAAAGCCCGCGAAGGGTACCACAAGCTGGTCGAGTGGGCCGAGGTCGGCGGTCGGCTCGAACTCGACACGGCGACTTCGATCCTCGCGAACCACCTGAACATCCCAAAGAAGGGCGTGGAAGGGCGGATCATCAAGCCGCTGGTGGGCGCGAACGTGCTCTGGAAGGACTGGTCGTATGAGAACGTGTGGGTCGTCGTCGGAACGCTCGACGGCGAGCCGCTCGGGACGGAGACAGCGCCCGATCCGTCCGAAACGGAACCGACCGAGGCCGAGATCGCGACGGACGGTGGCGGGGTTCGCGAGCGGCTCGACGAGCTGGCCGCGGCCGGCGCGGAGGTGGCCGATGGCGAGTAGAGAGCGCGTTGTCGGCGCCGCCGAGAACGTCGACAAGCGCGGTCCGTCCGACCTGGATCCCTACGAGGTCGACACAGACGAGCGGCGGGTCGTGTCGGCGTACTGCTGTACGTGCGAGGAGACGGCGACGCTGCTGCTTGAGGTGGGCGACGACTCGCCGTGGGAGCACGACAAGAAGCACGCGAGCCACACGGTCGAGTACTGGAGGGAAGCATGAGCGTCGACGAGACGCCGACGGAGGCGGCGCAGGAGCAGCCGACCGTCCTCGATGTCGACGTGGTCGGCGACCGAGCGCTGGCGACAGCAGAGCGCGGCGACGTCTCGGTCGTCGTGGAGGCGCCGGCGGGGATCTCCGCCGAGGAGTTGGAGCAGACGTTGTCGGGGGTGCCGGAGAGTATCGAGCGGACGACTGAGCGGTTTGCGAAGACGACGACCATGAGTGCCAACACCACCGAAATCGATGGGGGTACCGACGCCGAGGACGCGACTGACGACGACCTCGGAGGTGGTGCCTGATGGCAGCTGCTGACGCGGAAGCGACAGACGACGAGAGCGCTGAGGAGCCGGAATCTGGAACGGAATCGGCCGAGGGGATGACGGTGATCGTTCGGGCGGAAGTGCTGCAGCAGGTGGTTGACCAGCTACTGACGGTCGTCGACGAGGCGATCTTCCGGATCGGCTACGACGGGCTCGCGGTCGCGGCGGTCGATCCGGCGAACGTGGGTATGGTCGATCTCGACGTGGAGTCCGGAGCGTTCGAGTCGGTCGGCGACGGGATGTTCCCGATCGGGCTGAATCTGCAGCGGCTCGATGACTACATCGACGGTGCGAGCGGGGCGGACCCGGTGACGCTGTCGTACCGGCCGGAGATGCGGTCGATCTGCATCGAGCACACGAACGTCGAGGTGGAGATGGCCGGGATCGATCCGGACGCGATCCGCGGTGAGCCCGACATCCCGGACCTCGATCCCAGCGTGGAGTTCACGACCGACGCGGGAGTGTTCAGGGACGCGGTCGAGAGCGCGGAACTCGTCAGCGACTACGTCGAGCTCGAGGCGGTCGTCGACGACCAGGAGCTGGTCGTGAGCGGTATCGGCGACACCGACAAGATCGAGACGGTTCTCGGCCCCGACGAGCTCCCGGAAGCGAGCTTCGAGTCGGACGCGGTGTCGATGTACTCGGTCGCCTATCTGGTCGGCGGATCCACAGGGGGGAGCAAGTACAAGGGCCTCCTGAAACCGCTAGACAAGGGAACGGACCTCCGTGTCGAGTTCTCCCAAGAACATCCCGTGAAGATGCACTACGACTTCGCGGACGGCTTCGGGCACGTGACCGTGATGCTGGCGCCGCGGATTCAGAACAGGTGATGACGGTGTGGAGACCTATCACCTCAGAGAGAACCGCGTGCAGCCGTTCGCGCGGTTCGAACACGCGAAGCCCGGTCACGGGAGCGGCGCCGGCTACGAGCGCTGGCGGTCGACCGAACACCGCCCGCACACGGCGAGCACCGGTCGCGAAGACGTCTACGTCGCGCACCACCGGCTGCTCGCTGTCGTCGAGTGCTACTCGCTCGACGAGCCGATCGAGTCGGTGCTCGACGATCTCGCAAAGAAGGACGTGCACCACCGGAACGGCGTCAAGTGGGACAACCGTCCGGAGAACATCGAGCCGGTCGAGCACGCTCGGCACGCGTCGATCACGCAGGAGCAGGTTCGAGCGTGGGCGGAAGACGAGAAGCGAGAGCAGCGCCAGCGTGCAGCTGGCGTCTCGGACGGCGATCTCTGCGACGGGTGCGGCGAGCCGGCGGAACCGCTCGCGACATCGCCAGGATTCGCCGGTGAGCGGTGTCTGGAGTGCGCGAAACAGGAGTCGGATGGTGAGCCGATCGAAGTCTAACGGAGGTCACCAATGAGCGAATCCAGACTACACAGCGACGGAGATGACGAACCGCACCCGGAAGAGCGAGACGAGACGCGGGCGGCGCTGCTCGAGGCCGTCGAAGAGCACGAGACCGACGAAATACCGGGGGGTGCTCAAGTCGGCGCAGTGCTCACGACGGCGACCGAGAACGTGGAGTACAGGCTGACGTTCGTGATCGAGACGCTCCTGCAGCTGATGGCTGAGGGCGCGCTCTACGAGTCTGCCGACGGTCAGCTGAGGCCAACTACCCCGGAGCTCGTCACGGACGGCGGGGACCGGGACGAAGACCTGGAGCGGATGTCGAAGTCGATGGAGCGGGTCGCAGAGGCGATGGAGCTACAGAACGCGTTGCTTCTGCAGCTGGTGCAGGACCAGCGGCGCGAAGCAGACCGGGATCACCACGAGGAGCGGTCGAGGTCGGACCGTGCGACGGCGACGGCGGTTGCTGACTCGTACGGGGACCTGTACGGCGGGTCGATCGGCTCGTGGGAGTTCAAGCCGGTCGCTGAGCAGGTGGAGCAGATGGGTGATTACGATGGGTAACTCCGAGATCGTCCTTCGGAACATGGACCGGGAGGAGGAGAAGCGACTGATCGCGGATCTGACCGAGATCGGCTACAAGCGCGAGGTGATCCGCGTGGAGCGCTGAGCGCAAATAGCGTGAGTGCGAAACGTCGTTACGATTCTGACCCAATTATGTCTGCCCCGTTTCGTGATGTCGTCTTGTTGATTGAGGCTGTTACTTCGAAATACAGAGTCACAGGGATTGCTTTTTGTGACGATTGTACCTAGGCAGCACCGGAGCCATAGCTTCCAGTCCGAGTGGTAACATCATCTTCCAGTAACCGTTCAACATGTGCCCAGTCGTTGTGACCGCTCCCCGATGAATACGTATAGCATTCCGGATTATAATCGGCGCATTCAAAATTGTAATTCATAACGCTTGGATATTCATCCTTTGATATCGACCTGGAATCAACGCCATCATAGATGGCAGATGATAACCCGAGTGCATGGCCAAGTTCATGCATTGTAGCGTGTCCAGATGACCATATCCCGGAGCCTTGGATCACATATCCTCCACGAGTAGCTGTTCCACCAACGTCAGATCCAGTCACATCCTCTATATATAATGAATTGTGAGTTCCATCATCGACATCAGCAGTGTGTTGGTAATAGTCACTCTCTATGTACTCTCTGCGGGACATTTTATTTGGGACGTCCACAGAACCATCGATATAGAAGTGCAGACGGATTCCGGTGCCGTCGTCAACAGGGCTCTCTGCGAACGCATCTTGAACATAGAGCATCGCCGCAGTATCTGGTGCGTATCCTTCTAGCCAGTTAACCCTCACAATTATATCCTTAGTGTCGGCAGACAGATTCTCATTGTTGCTTTCCATTCTATCGGGAAATCCATCTCCATCAGAGTCTTTCCCCTGGAAATTCGTTGAGTCAAGTGGATTAGAGAGATGGAGACGGTCACCCGGCTCGGAAAGTCCTTCCATTGTGTCTGATGAGAGATTTGAAACAGGAGTCACAGCATAATAATCCGAATATTGGTCACTATATGTGTTGTAATCCATCGGATCAGATCGTATCTCTATCTCTTTAGAATCAATTAATCCGTCTTCATCAGTATCTGCAGAGTTCGGATCGGTATCGTATTCGCTTATTTCCTCAGAATCGGAAAGTCCGTCTCCATCAGTATCTTTGTCAGTTGGGTCGGTGTTATGGAAGTTGATCTCTGCAAAATCAGCTACTCCATCTCCATCGGTATCCGAAGAAAGTGGGTCAGTATCGTGCTCGTTGATTTCTTCGTAATCATATAGTCCGTCTCCATCACTGTCTGCCTCCTTCGGATAGATCTCTGCATAATCAGAGAACCCGTCCCCATCACTATCCTTAGTTAACGGGTCCGTGTCATACTCATTGATCTCTTCAGAATCGGAGAGTCCATCGCCGTCTGTGTCCCTGTCAGACGGATCAGTACCATACTCATTCATCTCCTCAGAATCGGAGAGACCGTCTCCGTCCGTATCTTCATCAAACGGGTCGGTATCGTAAATAAAGTATTCGTCGTAGTCAGAGACACCGTCGTTATCGGTGTCAACTAGATCGTTAGACAAAACCTGGGGACTTTGGGTAACAACGTAGGCTGTAGAAGAAACAGCGACGATCATCAAGACAACAAAAAAGATCAGCATTTGTGAGCTAAGTATACCGCGTTGATCGGAACCTATTGAATCGGATGACATTATTGAGTGAGAGTATTATAAAATAAGTCAACTTAAAGATTCTTAGAGCCTATCAGAAGTGGTAGTTAGCTGTTATTGAAATCGGATATCTGGGTTCCCAGAGTGTACCTTCGGTATCTGGTTTTTGCACGCCTCTGTTCCCATTCTGCTACCTCGAGATATTTGGCGTACAGAATACGGGGGTTATCTGAACACCTACATTAGAACTAAGTTTAGGCCTAACTATAGGCCTATACAGACATGGCGAAAACGAGAGTCAGTCAGGGGGCGAACGGGCAGTACAAAGTGACGGTTCCGAAGGGGCTCGCCGAGGCGATGGACCTCGATGGAAAGAGGCTCGAGTGGAAGGTCAAATCGGGAAGCTCTCTAGAGGTGACAGTCGTCGATGAGTAAAGCACTCGCGTGGATCCGGAAGTCGAAGGGTGACGATGACGACGTCGGGCTCGAAGACCAGCGTGAACTGGTCCGAAGTCTCGCAGAGGAGGTCGCCGACGAGGTGGAGGTTCTCGATATCGGTATCCATACCGGCTTCTCGTCGATGACCCGAGACGATCCGGCGGGCCTCCTCGACCAGAACGAGCGCGTTCAGGAATGCGTCGGCGAGCTCGAAGCCGGCGAGTATTCGCACCTCGTGGCGTGGGACGATCGCCGGATCTGCCGCGACGAGTACTTTTCTGTGGTTCAGTATGCAGCCACGCAGGGCGACGCCGAGATCGTCTACGTCGGCGACGTGAACGAGGACGATCTCACCTTCGATCTGAAGCGACGTATCGAGCGGGACACCAAAGAAGAGGAGATCGAGAAGTCCCGGCGAGCGATCGATCGACGGAAAGAGCAAGGCTACGACCACGGGCGACCGCGGTTCGGGATGACCTACGACGACGCCGGGCACTACCAGGTGCCTGGCGAAGACTTCGACACAGTCCTCGAGATATTTCGCCACGATCGAAACGGGAAGAGTCGACGGGAGATCGCGGAAGAGGTCGAGATCCCGCTCGGGACAGTACAGAATGTACTCGACTGCCGTGACTGGTACGTTGAGCGCGAAAAGATAGCCGAAAATGGTTCTGTTAGTATCCCTAGTAAGTGATACGTTCTCACGACCGTGCTGAATACACAGCGCGAGTCTCGTACTGAGCCCCTCGCGGATTCGGTCACGCCGGATCGCTCAGTACAGGCAGCTCACATACTGACACACAGTACGGATCTACCTACATTGTGTCAGGAACCCTGTGCGAGATACAGAGATTGTCGTCAGCAGATGACCGTTGTTCGCTTCGGATCGTCAGCGACAAAATTGTCGTTGGGCGCGTCTATGAGTCTTGTTGGAACAGGTATTCCAATCGAATATCTAATCGTTATCCCTCAATCATACCAAACTATCCGTTCTCCGTCAACTCTGCCTAAATGCGGAATCGGCACGTACCAATCATACGGCCCAGAGGAAGGAAAGTCTGATCGTGAGTACGCCACCATCCACACAGCACCGGTGTCAAAATCACCTTTATATTGGGCCCGCATCTGTGTTTCTTGATCATCCACTTCAGCATTTATTACACAACGACCACTATCCGGTAAAATAACATTTAATTCTGATACATTTTGGTCAGTATATATTGTTGATGCGTTGCGATTTTCAGGTGATTCTTGATTTAAATAATCTTCATACCACTCAATAGAAACGGAGTCAACAGTTATTAATGGAAGTTCACCACGAGAAATTATTTCAGAAAAGTTTCTTGGTGGGGCAGCAAGTTCACCGTACTTACCATGAGAATCATCAGCATCAATAATATCTGACCACATTTCATCTTCACCATCAAAAAAGAAAACATTAAACTTCGTACCTGCAAATTTTGTCTGTTTGGCTAAATCTAAATGATTTTTATCATCACGCTTTCCAGACCCTATACTTTGCTTCGCTTTATTATATGTAATATCGATGAAACTTACTACACGATCTGCAATGAATGCCTCAGCAGTCCATTTTCCAATATTTCGGGGAGTTAGGTAATCTGATGGAGACGACGCGGATTGATCCGGAGTTTTGTTTGGTTCGTCTTCCTCTTGATCCGGAGTTTTGTTTGGTTCGTCTTCCTCTTGATCCGGTTGTGAGTCCGCGTCAGAACCGACTGTTTTTTCGCTTTTGTTATTCGTATTTTGATTTTTCTTAACCATATATCTAGATATTGGAGTAGTGTTGGATATTCAATTACTTAAAACGATTCCACCCAGAACTTGATCCTCGGAGATCAGTGACCGATACGCGCTTTGTATCTCGCACGACTATCGGGACACCTCTTTGAGCTGGTAGCAACCTCGACGCTCAATACGCACGCTCGTTCTATCAGCTGATTCAGGATCTATTTGAAGAAAATAACGCAGTTCCCGTGCTGACTACACCCTCTGTATCTTGCACGCCGTTTCTATCAGATTTGGACGATTTCATCAAATCTACTACGGTGTAGCCAATGTTCGCCGCGGCTACAACAGATTATGAAGAACTCCGTATTTGGTAACTGAGAATCGGCTTCTCAAACGAATGTTGTAGCCGAATACCGGATTCGCGTGCATCTCTATCGAAGCTGAAACGAGCCGGAGAGATGGATTTAACAGAATCCGTAGAAGACACCGCTTTAGGATGAAGGTCGACAGTGCCAATGACTGCCTCCGGAAGGCATTGAATACGGACGACCCAACCGAGAAGAACTACTATATGCGGCAAGCGATGCAGCATCTCACAACAGAGTAGTTGGACCCGTAGCGCACAGCTACGACGCGTTCTGGTTCTACTTCGCTACTAAAAACTCCAGATCGAGCCGAACTACTGAACGGGCTCGACCGTCACCGCATCGTCTGTATCATCGACGCGGAGGTACGCGTCGGCCAACTCGTCGTCGTCATCAATGAGACCCCACTCGCGGAGTGTGTCTTTTGGGATCGCAACACCTCCACTCCCGCCGAGGTCTCGCAGCTTCCGAATCTCGCTAGACATCACCTAAGACTCACGCTGAAGCGACTTGAAACCTTGTACTTAATGTGTGTATTGGGTTTATTACCCCACATTCTCGGGGTTATAGAACTCCGACACTCCGATTTCTAGGCGCACCATGCACCTGGTGTTTAACGCTGGAGGTGACGCCTGCGCGTGAGCGGCGTCTCTGACAGTACCGACGGCGCGGAGGATCAGTGGCGGAAGGGCTGGCGAACGGTTTTTCAGAGGGCTGACTCGTGAGCGACGGACCGCGAGGTCTCGTCGTCAGCGATCGGTTCAAATCGTATCTCCAGAGCTTTCGCGAGCGGTACCCGCTAGACAGAGATCTGGCGGAGAAGTACGGTCTGCCCACCGACACCGGGCGTTTTCGAAATCCAATGACACAGAACCGTAACAGCGGCTTCGGAGGCAGTGCATGAACATCAAAAAGACGGGACTCGCGGCGCTACTCGCGCTCGCAGTCCTTACGTCGATGGCGGTGCCGGCGGTCGCACAGTCTGGCGACGAGCTCGCGGACAAGTCGGTGACGGTCGACGGTGACACCGAGAGCGTCTACCTCGAGGTCACCAACACCTCGGGAGACAACCTCAACTACACCGTCTACGGTATCTCGGACGGTCTCTCGGACGAGGTCGACTCCGGGACGATCTCTTCAGCGGACGAGAACGACACCACTCGTCAGGAGTTCGTCGCGAACAGCGAGGAGTACGACGAGTACCGAGTCGTCGTCACCGAGGACGCGAGCGACTCCGACGAGGAGTCAGCTGACAACATCGAGATCGGGACGACGATCAACCAGTCGGGCGGGGGCGGAGGCGTCTTCGCCGGAGTCGGCGGCGGTGGCCTGTTCACGCTGACGAACGGGATCATCGCGTTCGCCGTGTTCGGCGTGGCGTACGTCGCCGGGTTCCTCGACCCGATCAAGAACGCGCTGGGGCAGTAACATGCCCACCTTATCGCTCGGGGACGGCGGCGGTGTGGACACCCTCAACGGCATCGCGACCTACCTCTCAGATGGGGGTAAGGCGACGACGGTGCTCACCTCGTCGATCGTCGGCCTGCTGGCGTCGCCGGTGGTTGCGACGATCGACATCATCAACGCGATCGCGGACTTCACCACGGCGCCGTTCGAAGGGGCCGGCGAGTCTATCGCGACGCTGTTCGACGGACTCCTCACTGGCCCGGCAGCGCTGATTCAGGCCGGCTCGGACATCTCTGAGACGGCGATACGCTCCGTGTTCGGAGAGACGCTCGCGGGGATCCTCGCGCTGCCGCTGACGGTCGCGCTCGCACTGGCGAGTCTCTACCTTCTCGCCACGTTCCTGAACGAGGAAGAGACGGGTAACCTGTTCCCTGGACTCCCGTTCGACGTCCCGTACATCGGCGCCGACGAGGAGCCTGTGGATGACATGTAGGTCAGCATGAGACGACACTCGCCGCAGTCCCTCGGAGGTGAACGCCGGTGAGTAGCAGCGGTGACGGCCTCACGACGTTCATCAACGGCGACACATCCGGCGACATCCCGATTCTGAGCGTCGCGAATCCGGTGAATTGGGGCCGACTAGGCCAGACGATCGGTACGTCGATCATCGCGACTCTCGTAGTGGGGGTAACAAATGTCATCGACACTATGGGAGACGTGTATTCCCGCATATTCGGCGGGTTAGAGGCCTTCATCGAGGGGAGTACAGAACCCCTCGGTGCCGGCGGATACCCGACAAGAGAGGGGCCGGGGTTAATCGACGTGACGCTCGGGACCGTTGCATCGGCGTACGGTGATGCGTTCAGCTACAGTGCGGCGAATTACGGCGTGCTCTCGCTTCCGATCAACGTCGCGATCGTCCTCGTGACAGTGTATATCACCTCGGTCGGCCTGCAAGCAGCGGCCTCGAGGTTTTTCGGAGGTGGATAGACGTGCCAACATCTCCTACCGACCGGCAAGACAACCCCGACGGCGGATACACGCTCCCCGAGACGCTGACACGGTTCGCGAAGTCGCCGCAGGGGTTCATTCTCGGTGCGATCCTCTCGCCGCTACTGGAGGGCCTCAACGACGCAGTCGTCCAGTTGCTGGACCTCATTACGTTCGTCTTCGTCGGCGACGGACCGGGACTCGTCGGCACGCTCGGGATAGCGGATATCCCGCTGTTTATGGGCGGCCTGGTGATCGACATCGGGTCGAGGATCGGCGGGTCCGCGGTCGAGGGGACCGGCCTCCTCGGCATCGTCGATCGACTCGTCCAGGCGGGTGTCGACGTCGCAACGATCGGTGGGCCGCTCGCGCCGATCATCCTCGCTGGAGAGACCGTCTTCGTCGTGTGGGTCCTCGCAGTGTTAGCGCGGCGGACAATCCTCGTCATCGCTGACGCGGTGCCGGGGCTCGCAGGGGTGATCGGAACCTAACCATGTCACTACTCAAGAATCCAGCAACGATAGTTAGCGGCCTGTTCGCGGCGGTTGCGGCGCTGTTCAACATACCGTTCGTCGACGGGATCGCGCTCTGGCTGTGGAGCAACGCCAACCAGTTGTTCCTCATGTCATCCATCGGGGTGACGGTCAGCGAACAGCTCCCGTTCCCGGAGAAGTACGCGATTCAGGCGCTCATCGCGACGGGCGTCATCCTACTCGCGAAGCTTCTCCTGGACGCCGGAAACGACCTCGAAGACTCAATCGACGACTCATGACTCACACAACCACGATCGACAGTCGACCAGTGCGGAAAACGGAGGGCGCGTAGATGCCTGCTGCAATGTCCACCGAGGCGATTCTCGGATGGGTCATCATCGCCGGCTTCGGGTACATCGTCGGCGAGTACACCGACCTGTTCGCCTACCTCATCATGTACCCGAAGAAGGCAGCCAGAAAGATATTCGGTGCAGCGACGACCGACCGGCTACTCGGCGCCGGCGGGCTCGTCGGGGGTCTCTGGTTCGGCCCGGTCCTTTGGGAGATCGGGGCGACCGCGCTCGCCGGCTTCGCCGGCGGCGCCGCCGGAGTGATCGCGATCGACAGCCTCGGCTTCGAGCTCACCAGCGGCGAGCTCCTGGCTGTCGGAGCCGTCGCGGTCGTCGCATGGGTGTTCGCCTCGGCGTCGGCAACGGAGGACGACGACTGATGTCGACCGTCATGCCCTTCGAACTGCCAAGAGCGGAGAACTCTCGGACGCGTCTCACCGCCATGTGGGCCGCAAACATCGCCGGTGCTCTACTCGGAACGGGCGCCGCTGGTGTACTGTTCCCGATCGGCGACAGTGTTTTTCAGGGTGCTCTAGTCGGCGCCGCGCTCGGCCTCGCGATGATCGGGTTCGTCGTCGCGTACGTCGTCAGTGACCGCATGGACTCGCTCGATGAGCGGGAAGCCAGCGAGGTGAGCGGATGAAGCTCACAACCCGTCGAACGGTCCGACAGTGGTTCCTCGATACACCGCGAGGTACGGTCTACGCGTTCTACGCCGCGGCTATCGGACTCACAGCGCTCGGTATCTCCGCAGATACTGACAGCGTGGTCCTTGCTGGCGTCGTCGCTGGCGCGGGTTTGTACGCCGTCCGCGAAATCGTCCAGTTCGACGCCTGTCCGACCTGTAACTCCAAGGTCGCAGCGACGTCTGAACGATTCTGTTCGACGTGCGGCGCGCGGCTCGACGCGCTCGAGGCGGCGCCGCCGATCGACGATCGCGTCGACGAGCGGTTCCGGCCGGTCGGGCTCGAGGAGTTAGAGCGGCGAGAGCCGCCCGAGCGTGAGCCGAACCCGGTCGCGGACGGTGGTGAGCGCGAGGAGCACAAGGAGGATCGATGAGACACGCGTGGGTCGTCGCGACCGCCGCGTTTCTCGTCGCGAGTGCACTCGTGCCGGTGGGCGCTGCCGCCGTGGGTACTCAGACGGACGCCACGGCGGCCGTGGAGGCCCACGGACTCGCACAGACGGAGGCAAACGCGACGTGGAACGAACCGGGGCCGTTCAGCCTCGAGGAGCTGCGGCGAGGCGGGACACAGCCGCCGAGTACCGCCGAGGCCGTGACGATCGAATCCGAGCGGAGCCTCGGGACGGGCGGCGCGTTCGTCAAATACCCCTCGCTCTCGCTCATCAACTCACAAGAGAAAGAGCTGACTCCGTCGACGCGGGTCGAGACGAACTCGCTCACGTTCGAGACCAGCGCATACGTCGACGCGGTCGGCGAGTACGAAGTCGTGCTCGTCTACTGGACCGAAGAGAAGACGACCGGACCGAACGGTCAAGAGCGGACCTACGCGGCCGGTCAGGAGGTGCAGCGGGTCGGCATCGATGTCGACAAGGGCCGAGACGCGTCCCGAATCGGGCTCCAGCCGCACTTTGACGAGCCGGTCCAGGTAAGCATGTGGCTCGAACGCGACGGCGAGCTCGTCGACGGAGCTCGCTGGCGCTTCGAACACCAGAGCAACCCGCTCGCACAGTCGCCGGCGTTCTCGGTCGACTCGGAGGGCGACCTGTTCCGGTGGGGCGGCATCAACATCCTCCTCCCGGCGCTGGTCTCGCTGTTCGTCGGCCGGAAGATCGCGGACCACGTGTTCGACCGGATCGTCATCGGCGCGCAGAAGGGGCTCGGCTTCTGGCTCATCCTCTCGGGGCTGATATTCGTCGCGACCGCCGGATTCGCAACGTTCGCGACGGCGGCGGTGCTCGCGAACGCGCCCGCCGTTGTGGGGGTGGTCGTCGGCCTCATCGGGCTCATCCTGATGCTCGGGCTTCGAGACGCTGACGCGGAGAAAGCGGGGTTCTTCCAGCGACGTCTCGACGACGACGCGGTCACACCGACCGGAGACGACGCGGCCTCGAGCCGTCTCGTCCCGAACCGAATCAAAACGGTGGTCAACCGTGGCGGCACGCTATACGCGCCTGCGAAGGGGCTCACCCCGATGATCGCTCGTTACTGGGCCGACCCGGCGGCAGTCCCTCGCAGCGACTTGAGCACCGTCGACGAGGGCGACGCCGACTCCGACCTCGAACGGATGTACGAGGTGGATCCGACGAGCGATGAGGTGCTCACCCACTCGCCGGCGACGCTCTCGTTCGCTCCCTCGTTGACAGTGGACGTCGACGAAGCGGAGCTGGCAGAGCCGCCGGAGGGTGAGGGTATCGCCTCGCTTCCGGGGTCGATCGCGGCGAGCTTGTCGAACTTCTCGACGAGGCTCAACTGGTCGTTCCTCGCGGTCGCGGTCGGCGGCGGGGCGCTCGGTTACTTCGCCGGAATGGCGGTATTCGGTGCGCAACTGGTCGGTGTCGCGCTCGCGATCGTGCCGGTGCTCGTCGCCGGGACGGTCGCCGTCGACGGCCGCATGTCCGTCGAGCCGGCACCGTACCACTACTCTGACGTTCGCGCGACCGTCGCGACCGAGCGACAGGAGTACGTCGCCCGCCGGACGTTCGAGGACCTTCACAGCCAGATTCAGGATATGGACTGGCAGGCGCTCGACCGGGCTCAGTCCACGGTCCAGACGCTCAGAAAGGAGATGGCGGAGAAGATGGACGACATGTTCGGTACGGACATGGCCGACGACGTCTCCGACTCCTCGAGCTCGGACGACGGCAACGGGGACGGCCCGGCGCCGTGGGATGTCGATTCGAACACGGATTCGGGGGTGGCGGACGATTAGCTCCGCCAGCTCACCCGACCCGCTCGGGTCGGTCATCTCGATGCAACGCGAGGATGACGATCGGAAAGCGGAGTCCGCTCACGTCCCCGCGCTCCCGACGCTGCGCGCACAGCAACGCGACATCCGGTCGCGGCTCCGAACCGGATTCCAGTCTCGACACGAGCTCCTCGTGTGGTCGCACGTCGCGGCCGCGATCTCGGTCGGGCGCGTCCCGGACGGGTGGTTCTCCGACCTCATCAACGACCAGTGGACGGTCGCGGCGTGTCTCGACTCGCACGCGAAGCGAGAGCGACTGTGTGGCGACACGGCGCCGTCACCGTCGGAGGCGCGCACGGAACGGACGCGTATCATCCAGGACGTGCTCTCGCCGGCGTTCCAGAAGGCCGTCGACGTGATCCGCGCACAGTCGAACGACTTTACCGACGACCAAGACGGGGTTCGGCACACCGACCGCCAGCGGTTCATCGCGATGCGCCCCCGCCTCCACCAGCGGGTTGTGGACCAACATCGAGCGCTCAGAACGCCGTTCGGCGAAGGCGTGCGTTCGCAGGCGGACGCGGTGGAATGGGCGGACGAGGTCGCGTACGCGGCCTCTGGCCACCTCCCCCGCGACTTCACCTCTCGCGTCTGCAACCCGATGAGCCAGTGGTGGACGGCCCTCGCGAACGAGCAAACGACCGTGCTCGACTCGATGCTCGCCGAGGACGTGCTCCCGGCGTGGAACAGTGCGCTCCGCACGGCCTCCTCGAACGCCGAGGAGCTCCCGAGCGGACGAGTCGCATCCTCTTCAGGAGGCAACATCTCGTGAGCAACTCAGCGAACATCCCTGACGACATCCCGGTCACGTCGACGGACTCGATGCTCGAGGTCGTGCAGGACCCGGAGTACCTGTACGAGTGGCTGGCGGGCCTCGAGGCGACGAGTATCGACCAGACGCGGGAGGTCAAAAACGACAAGCGACGGCACAGCATCGGCGAGAACCTCGTCCGTCACATGGAAATGACGCCGTTCCCGGACCTCCTCGAGCGCCTGGAACGGACGCCGGACCCGGTAGAGGGGACGCCGCCACACAGTGCACTCCGGCACCCGAGAGCGATGCTCGACGCGATCGTCCACACCTCGGATATGGACGGGTTCCGGCTCGACTTCGAGGACTTCAGCGGCCTCTCCGACGCCCGGAGGGGAGTCTTCGAGTACCTCACCGACCCGGAGACGTCCGTCGACGACAGCGACCTCGAGACGACCGGCGGCTCGGACGCGCTCATTCACGGCCCGATGGGCCGCGGGAAGACGACCTCGGTCTCGACGTTCATCGCTCGATGGATGGAAGTCAACGGCGAGGCGGTCGTGTGGCGTGGAACCCCGCAGCGGACCGAGTGGCTCCCGTTCGCCCCCTGGGCCGTTGTCTGCCTACCCGAGGGAATCGAGTACAAAGTGCAACTCGCGCCGCCGGAGGACGGCTCCGGCTTCGCAGACACGGACTTCGAGCCGATCGAAGTCGACCTCGAGGACATCGTCTGGCGCGTCGAGCGCTACAGCGACCTGGACGACCTGAACAACAACGTCCTCATGTCGGGTGCGTTCCACGTCGTCTATCCCGACCCGAAGTTCCGGGGGTGCGAACGGATCACTCGAGAAGCATCCGAGTGTCCGCCTCTCGAGTACACCTCCGTTTGGGAGTCGGAGCGTCGTCGCCACGATCCCGAGCTCGACGACGAGGAAGCGACCCCGACGAGTCACTGGTGGTTCAGCTGGCTGGTCCACCACAACGTCAACGAACAGCGGTCGATGCGGACGACGTGGGTTTGCGACGAGGCGAGTAACCTGTTCAAACACCACGCATCGAACGATAACGGCGGTCTATCGACCAAAATCGACGCCGTCAGTCAGCAGTACGTCGACTTCCGGCGGAACGGCCTGTCGTTCGTGCTGCTCACACAGAAGCCGAGAGAGATCTCTTGGATGATCCGAAAGAAAATGCGCTGGGGAGTCACCCTCTCCGGCACCGACAACCCGACCGGTAGTGACGAAATCATCGGCGTTCGGCCGCCGATGAGCACAGAGATGACTTCGACGTGGAAGCTCGGTCGCGGCCTGTTCTGGACGAGCGGTCAATATACTGAGTTCGGCTGGGACGATCTCCCTCGTCGATACAAGGTTCCGGGGAAGCTCCGCATCATCTCGCCGGAAGTTCGGAGGGTGAGCGCCAAATGAAACCGATTTTAACCACTCGGCGAAATCGGGGCGAACCCCGCCGAGCCAGGGATTACGCGCTCGCGCGTGCGCCAGCCCCCCACCCCCCCACGGGATGGAGGTCGGCATGAGTGTCGAGAATCCGCTCGACGACGAGCAACTGAAAGTGGTTGGCCTCATCGGTGTCGTCGTCCTCGCCATGGTCGCCGCGCCGATGCTGCTGGCGCCGTCAGACGAGCCCGAGCTCGAGGCGAACAACGGCACAGTCACCACGCCCGATCAGACGTCGGTCGAACAGACACAGAGCGTCGATCGGGAGTCGCTCGGCAACCTGAACGCGATCCCGGCGTCACACCTTCAAGACGACACGGGGCCGGAGGTCTCGGCGTCGACCGGCGCCCAGACGATGAGCGTCGAGACGACGACCGTCAACGGCGAGCCGGCGCTGAACCTCTCGGACGAGCGGACACACGAGGGTCGGTGGGTCTCGGTCCCGACTCAGTGGTTCGAAAGGACTCACGGCGAAGTGCCGAACGTCGCACGCATCGCTCACGAGAGCAACGGGAGTTATACCGAGCCGATTCAGGTGCGTGGAGAGTCGGCGGCCTTCTACGTCCGCGGATTCAGTACGAATACGGTCACATTCGGCGGCGACCTCGTCATTCGGGACGAGCCGGCGATCGACGGTACTCGTCACTCCTATGAGCTCGACTCGATGGACGAGGTCGACCAGGTATCGATCAATGTGACGGGCGTAGAGAACACCGAACCGAAGTCCACAAGCGGGACGTACGCAGATGCGGATACGACGTCCATTGATATTGGTGGGACGACGGGTCCGAACTCCGCTGAGGTGACTCTAACGGGTCTCGGGGAAAAAACAGGATCCATATCCGGCAGCGTGTCCGACGGTAGTGACACAATATCGACGGAAGGAAGTAACACTGTGGAAGGCGGGTCTGGGACAATTACAGTCGACACGCTGAAAAACGGAGGTATGGTCACCTCTGAGGAGTCATGGCATATTGGCGGTGATGATTACCCTACTGAGGAGACAGTCACAGTCGACACGTCTTCGATCAGATATATCGAAGAGTTGTATGTTCAGATTTCTGGGAATAAGTACATCGCCTTCGAGGTAGATGGAGAACAGTTCGGGCAAAACGAGTATGATGCTGGAAACAGTCCGATTACTGCGACGGATGATCCGGTGAAAGTGGATGACACGACCGAGATAACCTACATTTACACAAGACCGGGGAGTTACGGTTACGATGATCTGAGTGGGTCTTATACTGAGCTACGCGAACCGGGTACTGACTCTGTTACTTTTGAGTCGTCTCGGGATTCGACGACCATTACTGCGGAGGGTTCGCCGACTTCTTTTTCGATGCAGGACGGCGACACGATCACAACCAGTGCAGCAGGTGCCGGCGCAGATTATACGATCGACTGGACTGAACGCCCGAAAACGGAGGATCCGTCGGTAACTGTAGGCGGGCAAACCGTATCTCACTCTGGTGTACTTGGCGACGGAGAGACTGTTACGGAGTCGGTCGACCTCACAACCGGTTCGAACACGATGGACGTGTCGACAGTTGGTAAGGTGGGAGTCGATATATCCTGGACAGAGATTACTCAAACGCGCGATCCGGTCGTGGAAATTAACGGCGAGACAACCGGCTACTCCGGCTCCCTCAACGACGGCGAAACGATCTCTCTGAACGCGAGCTCGTCGTGGCTCCGTGAGGGGACGAACAACGTCACCATTGGCGTCGGCGACGAGTCGTACACCGGCGCCGGTCCGGAGCCGCAGGTGGACGTCGAGTACCGTCACGACCTCGAGTCTCCGCGGACGGTGACGTACGAGAGCGAGGCCTTCAGCGAGCGATACAACATCTCGAAGACGTACACGACGGCGCGAGAAGACGCGACGCTAACAGTCCCGCACGCCCGGACCGTGGTCTCGATGCGTAATCTCGAGTATCGACTCAACGAGAGCGGCAGCTGGTCGAGCATCCCGCAGTCGACCGCGAACCTCTCCGAGACGACGCTCACCGTCGACGTGTCGGACCTCGCTGGAAACCCGGTGCCGGAGGGAACGACCGTCGAAGTGCGGTCGACCGGCTCCCGGTTGAAGCCGCACAACGCGGAGATCTCTGTCGTGCAGGCGACGCCGGTCGGATTCGACCTCGACTCGCGAGTCAGACTCGACTCGTGGAGCTCGGATAGCTATCTCGGCGTCGACGAGACGCCACAGGGGAGCCTCGTCCATTACGCAGAGAACGAGAGTTACTCCGCCGAGAGCGACTACGTCGAGCTGTACGGCGACGGGCGACAGCGGTTCTACGCGCCGAACGCCTCGTCCGGCTCGAAGATGACGCTGAACACGCTTCCCGTCCGCGCAGCGCCCGAACAGAACAACATGCGCGTTCGCGTCCCCGAGAACACGAACACCTCTGACCCGCAGTTCGTCGTCGAACCGGCCAGCGTCGTCGGAGACTCGTGGACCGCTGAGTACGTCGCTGGCACCGACGAGACCTGGTACGCGATCGTCGACGAGACCGGCGACGAGCTCGCCACGGCACAGCAACCAGACTCGCTCAGGGTGAGCCGCGACGACGTCGGCTTGGTATCGATCGAACCGACCGACGCGCCGAGCGCGTCGACGGACTCGGTCGGCGGCGGCGTCTTCGCGACTGCGACGACCGGGAACCTCCCGAGCCTCGTCATCCTGTTCGGGAGCGTCGCGATGCTGTTCGTCGCCGGAACGCGCCCGGCGAGCTCGCGAGACGCAGTCGCCGGCATCGCCGCCGGCGCCGACTCCGCGATCTCCCGCATCCCGCGCGTCGGCGGACCGCTCGGGTCCGCTGTCGAGGCGGCCGTGTCGGGCGCTGGCAGCGCGCTGGTGAGCGTCGGGGAGAACAGACTCCTCACGGGCGCCGTCGGCGCCGCGGTCGCCGTGGCGGCCGCTGAGGCCGGCCTGTTCACGATCGGATCGGAGACGGGCGCGATCCTCGCCGTCGCCGGTATCGCCGTCGGCTCGCTGTGGCTCCTGCGCGAGTCCGGCGAGTTCACGACGGCGCGGTGGATCGCGATCGTCGGCATCGCCGGCGTCGTCGCGCTCCAGGGGCTCGGCGAGGCCGACCTCCTCACCGAGCTCGTCAACTCGGACGCGTTCCTCATCCTGGTGCTCATCGGCGGCTACGCGCTCATCCAGTTGGTGCGCGAGTACCGCGCGAACAACGGACCGAACGACGACCGGCCGCAGGTAGTGATCGGTGGCCGGTTCGACTCCGGCGACGACGAGGGGTCGAACTGATGAGCTGGCTCCTCGAGGCGCTCGCCGCGCTCGGTGCGGGTCAGCGCCTCATGATGGGCGCGATGTTCCTCGCCGGGGCGCTCTACCTGTTCAAGGCGGTCAAAATCGGTCGTCTCATCGGGAACGTCCTCTCGTCGGGCGCGGCCTACGGCATCGTCGTCTTGGTCGGCGCCGGCGTCGCGATCGCGCTCGGGTGGATCGACCCGAACGTCGGTCGGATGACCTCGCAGCTCGCGACGTTCGTCGATACGGTGTGGAACGCGATCGGCGAGTGGGTCATCGACGCGACGATCGGGCGGATCGACGACGTCGCCGCGAAATAGATTCCCTGCAGATTCTTACATTTGGCCGACAAGGGCGGAGTCATGTCCGACATTCGGTACTGCTACTACCCGCGGACTCGCGCTCCACCAGACTTCGTCGAGGAGGTCGTCACGGCTTTCCAGGCGAATGAGGACGCGATCTCGACCGTCGAGAGCGACAACGGGCTCAAAAGCGACGACGTGCTCGACGTCGTTCGCGACGACATGGAGGCGATCGGGTTCGAGATCGAGGAAGGAAAATCGAAGGACGAGAAGATCTTCCGACCAGTACTGTTCGGCGAAAACGGCGAGCCGGACCTCCAGTACGAGGTCGACGGGTATCACGAGGGCGAGCGGTACGGGCTAGAGGTGGAGGCGTCGAGAGCCGTGTTAGGGAACGCGCTGTATCGCGACCTGATTCAGGCGGCGGTGATGGTCCAGGTTGATACGCTGGTGCTCGTGGTTCCGAACGTCTACCGGTATAGCAGCGGTGAGAGCAACGCCTACGCCAAGTGCAACGACGTTGTCGACACCGTCTACGCCTCGGGACGGATCGAGTTACCCTTCGAGACGTTGTTGATCGGGTACTGAGCTGGTCAAACCCGAAGAATCACGGTAGCAATTTTCACTCAGTTGGAGGGGGATTTTCGCTGCTCCGCCTTCTGTATCAGCTCTTCATTGAACGCGTCCCCGTCTTCGCCCTCGTGAACACGCCGGTGGCAGTTCGCACAGAGCGCGATCACATTCTCGGGGTCGTCAGCGCCGCCGTCAGCTCGCCGATAGAGGTGGTGAACTTCGAGGTACGGGTCGCCGCTCTTGGTGATGAACGGTGCGTCTTCCTCGCAACCCTGGCAGACGCCGTCAGCGTGCGCCAGTGCGTAGTCTCGAACGGCTTGCGACCGTGAGTACCTATTCCGCGTCGACGTCGATGAGCCGCCAGAGCTGCCGCCGGAGCTACCGCCGGAATCGGACTGCGGGCTGCTCGCTTTCGCGCGTTCGTAGAGGGACTGGAGATCGTCCCCGTCGGTGTCGTCGAGTTCGACCTCTTCGCCGCCCACCGGCTCAAGCTCGAACCGGAACGCGTCGCGGTACTCGTCGTTTTTGTCTTTGAGTCGGGCCTCCCGAACGCCGGTGCGTTCGAACTCGCCGACGTAGGTGACGACCCACGCTTCGTCGGTGTTCTCGAACAGGTGGAGCGACGTCCCGGTCTGCTTGTGGGAGTTGATTGCCGCGTTGCCCTCGTTCATCGTCATGTCGCCTTCGGTTCCCTCACCGGTGTAGAGGAAGGTCCCGTCGTCGAGGAACTCGTCTTCGTAGCCGTACGTCTCGCCCGAATCACCGGTGAAGAGGAACACGGCCGAATACTCGGCGGGCGTGGCGATCCCGCGGTAGCGCTGTCCACCGTAGATATCGTGGAGGGCTTTTCGATCGTACCGCTGACCCGGTGTGAAGTCGAGATCGTCGTCGAGGTCGTCGTTGCTGAGAGGGTCGAGTTTCGATGCCGAGGGCATGTGCTCACCCCATCTCAACAACTCCTTAATTTACTTACTACTTTATCGAGACAGAATTCTTTCGTGACGTAGCTCACTGCCTATCCCTGGCAGTATCTCTTGTGCTGATCACGCATCGGCAATAATTATCTTGGAGGTGACAAACGACTCTCGTAATGACCAGCGAGAACGCGCTGACACGGCTGGCAGACGACATCGCGACCGTCATCCCGACTGTTGATCGAAACACCGAGGGACAGTACGGAGACGGGATCGGTTCGGAGGACGAGCCCCGGCAGGTGGAACTGCTCGTCGACGAGCTACAGCGACACAGCTCGGTGTATGAAGACACGCGGTTGGAGGTCCCGTATCCGGATAGCGCCGAGAGTTGCGATCTCGTTCTCCCGGACGGGATCCCGGTCGAGTGCAAGCTGCTCCGCTACTGGCGGGCGAACGGCGATCCGGAGGATTCGATGCCGATGCGCGTGTTCAGTCCGTTTCACGAGCACACGCTGCTGAGTGACGCCCAGAAGCTGCGCGAGTCAGGGTTCGATCGCGACGGGGGACTGCTCGGGCTGTTCTACAAGCGGTCGGATGACGACCCGAGAACCGTCGCGAATCTCCCCGAACAGTTTACGGCGGAGCGGTTGGCCGACAAGACGGCTCGCGATATCGAGTACTGGTTCGATATCGATGTCGACGTGTGTGGGGTTGCGGAGTTCGACGGCCTGCAGCATCCGGTGCAGGCGCAAGGGGCGGCGATCACGTGGGAGATCAAATCGTGAACTTTGATGATCTACGTCGATTTCCGCTCGTCTAGTTCAAGGAGAGGCTTCAGTTCCTGATCGATCTGCTCAATGAACGTGTGTCCATCATTTCCGGACTGACGAGACCTTCGGAGATCATTAAATAGATTCGCTAACCGAGTTCGCTTCTCCGGATCAATTTCACGAGGATCTAGTACAGGTGCCCCATTTAGCTGACTGATTTCGAGCTTTTGCAAGCCGCTGTAGTTGTGACTCTCTTTGCTCAGAACTCGCTCCATAACTGTGCTGTTGAGATAGGCCAATAGTGCATCTCGGTACATCTCGTATTCGTCGTCATCTTCGTCGAAATCCAAGTAGATCGCATGGATATTATTCAGGGTCCGGAGTTCTGCATCGTTTCGCATGAACAGGAACCCTGTTCTATTCATGTACTTCCCGAGGATCGGAGCGGGCTCCTGTGGCTCGACACGGTACCACGTACTCCGATTTGAGACGATGTATCGATCGACTGTTTCGGAGTCCTCGCCTTCGCTGAGATATCTGCGGAGCCCATCGCTCTCGAGATCGTCCTTCTCTATTGCCGCACCCGAGTCCAAGCAATAGAGCAACCATACCGACTCACCATCATCTCGCCACGATTCCCAGTTCTCCTCGGTCAAATTGACCAAATCAAGCCCGTGAGCGCTTCTGATTATTTTCACACGGTACCGCTCGGGGATATCGTACTCTTCTACCACGTCCTGCGTGAGACAAAAATAATCGTTGTCGCCCGTTGCAATACCCCGGTGAGGAGTTGCGATCTCATCAAACTCAGTGAGTTCGGGGAAATCTCGGACATCGGTCTCGTCGAGGTAGTACGACCAGCGCTCTGCTGGGGACAGCAGCCGTTGAGCGATTACCGTCGATCCTGAGACACCAGTGATCTCCTCGGGATCCGTGTCTAGAAGCGTTTCAGCATCGAAATTACCAGCCCACGAAGATACTCTCATAAATCGCGTTTGGTGAGACTCTGGCGCTGTACCTTTCTCTAGTAAGAGTACACTAGGGCGTGTTCTAATACCCTCGAACACATCGATCTCGTCCCCAAACTGCACGATTCCGTGAATCGTGAATTCATTTAGGAGATACCGCTTCAAGTCCCGACCGAACTCGGTATCAAGGAACTTCGAGGGGACGATCGCAGCGATCCGACCTCCCGATCTGAGGAACTGGGCGGCGTGAACGAGGAAGTATCCATACAGTGGCGTTCGCTGTGAGAAATCGTACGTGCTCTCACGAGCGATGATCTGCTCGAGATCCTCCTTCATCTGGGAGTCGAGCGCCTGATGTCGTGAGTAGGGAGGATTAGCTATCACGGCATCATACGCTTCCGTTTGGATACCCTCCCGCTCGAAGCTCCGGGGGCTATGCTGTATGAAGTCGCTCTGGATGAGATTACTCTTCCCAGCTCCGTCGACGAGCTTCAGGGAGACCGACGCCATAGCTATTGCCACTTCATCGATGTCGATGCCAGTGATATCCGCAAGCGGATTGGTGGCACCGAGTTCGATCTTCCTAGAGAGGGCATGAGAAGCGAGTGGGCCCGCCCCAATTCCGGGGTCCATGATCGTATCTTCGCCCCTCTGAACGGCCCATGATGCCATGAACGTGCTAACGAACGAGGGCGTCGCGAATTGACCGAGATCGCGCCGTGCGGCTTGGGGAGTCAGAGTTTCATAGACCTCGGCCAAGAGAGTTGCTGGGTCGTCGACGTGGGCGATCGGATGACGGAGTGCCAGCAACAGTTCATCGATGCTTTCTGTCTTTTGTGGGATGAGCTGATCTACAACAGAGGATTCGAATGCAGTTGCATCGGTTTGCTCATCTGCTCTTTGGAAGGCTTGTTTCCAGTCATCTGTAGGAGCAAGAGGCTCAAGTGACGGATGTTCTGGCTGGTGTAGCGAGTAGAGCGTTCCCCGTAGATATCGACGGAAAACGGCTATTCGAAACGCATATTCCGTAGTGGAGAGGGTATCTGGAACACCGCGATCAGAAACCCACTGCTCAATTTGCGGCGGGATGTCGTCAATAGATTGCTCAAGTTTCTCACTGATATTTTTGAGCAGCTCACTCAGCAGTCTAGAAACCTCAGCTGACGGTGACTCCTCCGGTTTTATTGGTAACAGCTCTTTATCAGAAAGAGACCAAAGGTATGCGTTGCCCACTTTTGTTTTGGAAAGAACACCGAGTTTGTTGAGGTCATGAAGCTTGTTAAGGACGGTCTTGTGACTACATTCGTGCTGTTCACGGATATCTACTGTCTCCTCTAAACCGTCGAATGCAACAGTAGACAGGATATCTGATAGGGCGTATCTACTCATGTTAACAACCAGTCTCCGAAGCCCACCATACCATCACAGGTAACGATTACAAGTACTTGTAAATGGATTTTTTGGTACTGGATAAAGTCGGTGTGTGCCCAGATAGCCGATTTACATCTATCGTTGCTAAGACACAATAAATTCTTGTCCCAGCTAATTTATTAGCAAAATAGAGTAGTATGTGAAGATCTCGATACTGATCCTAGAGGGGAATAACTCCGATTTGCCCAGCAGAAACGTCTAAACAGGCCCAAATAGACTAATTTCCCTGGAAATCAGATAATGCATGATTCGAACTCTGTAATCCATCAATTCCTGTGATATTGCTCAATTCTTCTAAGATATCATCTGGTGGGGAATTAAGATAGAACTCATCGTTATTGCTATCGATATTTACACGGCTGGTTAATGTAGAGAGGGCTTCAACTGTCTCTTGGATGTCTGAACGCTCATATTCTTCAAACCCATCAAGAACAGTGTAAGCACCGATCGAGGGTGTTGTGCCTCCCTCTTGGATGTCGTGTGCTTTGAATAATACCTTCTTGATCAGTTGCTCTTCGGGTGTTCTACTCCAAACCTCTTCAACGTGAGCTGGCATTTCAGTCGGATTTTCAGGATAACTCAGGAGATCCAGAGTTTGTGAATAAGTAAATCTGCGCTCAAGATGGCATTCTATGATTTTGAGTATCCCTTCAATTGTTGCTAATGAAACATTATCAGGCGTGTTTTCGAGAATATCCTCTCTTTCAGTTGCGTCTTCACCGTACTCTTGAGCTACACAGAAGGTACGGTCATACCCGTTATCTGGCTCTAAACTGTCCAGATTGTCTTCTATCCTGACTTTCCCCTTTGTACCGATTGTTTTGATCTGTATTCTAGGAGCGTCCTCGTTTGAAAGTGGTATCTTCACGTACCTCTCTTCGCCTCCCTTAGCTCGATTTACATCGCCAAATCGTAGGTGTTGGAACGTGTCTGCGACGGCGTTAACGAGGGACCGGTTTTTGTCAATCGCTGCCGCCTCAATTTCAGACATAAGATAATCCGATTGAGGTCTGAAATTGTCGGCGGCACTACGAAGCGCATAGTCGAGGAATTCCTCAGCCTCATCAATAACTTCACTTTCTTCAAGATTGAAGTGCAAATATCCAAGTAGTAGCAGGTTACCGACGTAGATCTCTTTGAAGGTGTCTGTGACATTCGGCCCGATATCCTCCTGCTCAACAAAGAGTTTGAATAGGGGGTGCTCCTCGTTGATCGCAATTTCTCCGTCTTCACTGTCAAACTCGAACGGATAATCTGAGTTCCCCTGAGTTCTCTGTACCACTTCTACTGAATCAGGGTCGACCCTATCATCGCCTCGCGAAAGTCCCGAGATGGCCTCATAAGTTTGTCCTGGGCTCTTTGAGTTAACCCGTTGAACGATAGGCTTAGGATCATAGTCCGCCTCCGAACTACCACTGTCGATCGATTCTAGTTTATCTCGTTCTCTACGAGCGCTGTTGTACACTGCGTGTGCGACCGCTCTCGCAATTTCCGGCTCTCTGCGGTCTCTCTTAGTGGAGTCACGCTGAACAAGTAGTGTTTCGTCAAGGCCGGGAATCTCCAACTCGGCGATAAACTGCTTCCACCATTTATATCCAATCTCGTCGATATCCCACTTTGGATTATGGCGATTTAGCAGCTTGCCTCTCACACGAATCTTGAATCCATGATCGTCGAAGCCGCGGTCACTCTGACTTTTAGTGTTCAGCTTCGATTCGTAGATTTCTGCGTGACCTGAAACAGGACCCAGCCCAGGAACATCAATTCCAGTAATCGTTTCGGTTGTGTCAGTCGGGTTTCTGAACTTAATGACTCTACACACGTACTTCGATTCTGGGACATCCTCCTTTGAGTCGTATTCCGGGCTGTTCTCTTGCCAATAACTACGGAGTTTGTTTTGAATATTTTCTAGTGTATCCTGATCCTCAACATTGGTCTCAACGATGGGGTCATCATCTCGTTCCTTCTTAGTGATTTCTTCACCGTTAAGAGAGACTTTGAATCGTGAGGAAACCGGGATTGACGAATTTATCATCCGTTTCAACAGCCACGGCATCAATTCGTTTCCCGTGTGTTCTGGAGGAATATCCTCAACTAGTGCTAGTGTCCAGGTCTCCCATCCCTCTTCCCATGGGTTCTGAACTTCGTCAAAGAGATGTCCAAAGGTCTCCTCTGCCTCCGAACTGTCCATTTCATACACAGGAAAACGAGGGGCATCGGATGCAGTTTGATCCTTCAACTCGTTTTGATCGACCGAAATTACCCTTGTTTTCCCGTTTTTTGTGGCTAAATATGTTAGTCGTTCTCCAAGAGCGAAAGCAGCTAATTTGCCAACTCCGAATTTTCCTATTTGTTGTCTATTGTGTTCTTCCCTGCTGTGGGTCCCAGCTTTTCGACTTTCGGCAACCCTCCAAAGCCACTTGATGCCCTCCATATCCATCGATTCACCATTGTCGAGAACAAACAACCGGTCAGAGGAGTCTGTCGGAGTAGAAATATAACATTCTTCTGCACCTGCATCATAACTATTACACACTAATTCTTCAATCGCTCTGCGAGGATTATCGTAGAGTTGTGAGGAGAACTGATCGATAATTCGAAAGTTAATGTCTATATTTATATCTTCAACATCGGTATGGACCTCTTGGGCAGCTTCCTCGATCTCGCCCGTAGGTTCTCGGTCCGTGTCAGCCATGATCCAGTAGAAAGTGGTTATCAACTTGAATGTTGCTTCCACTCTTCGACAAGTGATGTGCGAATGAATTATAGAGTTTGATTAGATACGTAGAAATAATGAGTGATGACAGTGATGACGACTCTTTCCCCAAATTTGGATTAAATAGTGACACATCATCTTACGAAGATTACCTAGGGTTTGAGCCGTATGTTATAGCTGTCAAAGAGTTCATTACATCAGGCCAGACAAAACCTCCGCTAACGATCTCAATAGAGGGTGATTGGGGAAGTGGAAAAACTACTTTCTTGAATCTACTTGAGGAATCACTGGGAGATGAGTATACAAGTGTTAGGTTCAATCCTTGGCGACATGAAGACAAAGAAGCGGTGTGGGCTACATTTGCGCTCCAATTGGTGAGGGCTCTGAAGCAAGATGCTAATCTCTGTGAGAGAGCCAAATTTAGTTTACAACTTGCATGGAGGCGTTATATTTCAAATACAACCTGGTGGGAAAGAACAAAATCAGTCGCTGTCGGTATTTCCCTAGCTACCCCGCTGCTAGTTTTTACTGCTCTGTGGGTCCATTTCGGTTGGGAGTTGACATTCAGCTACCTGAATCTATCTGATGGACCGATGGGAATTATCAACTATACATTCGGAACTGGTGGATTTATTGCTGTTGTTGTCGGGTACCTCGAATTTATTAACAGACTTGGAATCGGAGTGGGATCTTCAATAGAAAAAAACCTAGTTGCATATGCTGCGGATCCTAACTACAATAAAAAGAGTGAATTCATTACTGAATTTCAGCAGGACTTCTCAGATATACTAGATATTTACCTCGAAGAGGGCGAGCGAGTATTCGTTTTTATTGACGATCTTGACAGATGTTCTGTTCCCCGTGCTGCTGATCTGATGGAGGCCATCAATCTGCTTCTCTCCGATGATGATCAGATGGTATTTATAATGGGTCTAGATCGAGAACGGGTCGCTGCGGGTGTGGCAGCAAAACATTCTGAGGTTCTATCGTACCTTGATCAAAACCAAGCAAATGGTGACCTAGATTACGGTTACCAATATTTAGAGAAGTTCATTCAGATTCCATTCCTCGTGCCAGAACCCAAGGAAGAAGATATTGAGAATCTCATTCGAAGTGTAAATAATAGGGAGAGTATTGACGAATCTCATATGACTAAGCAGTGGAACGATATTGAATCAGAACTAGAAGGTAATCTTAATGAGATTTTCAACATGGCCGCACCTGCACTGCAAGGCAATCCACGTCAGGTAAAACGGTTTGGTAACCTCTTTCAATTGAGAGCAATTCTGGCTCACACAGAGGATGTGTTAGTAATAAATGATGTGGAAGATGTCCCAGATACAATCACGCTCTTTCAATTAGCGAAGTTTGTTATTATAAGTATTCAGTGGCCGCAACTCATCACAAAAATCTATAATGATATAGATGCTCTTGATACTCTTATCGAAGTTGCAAGTAATGATAATAAGGTAGCTCCAGCTGACCTTGAGCGATGGGCAAATGACCGAGAGTTACTAGAGTTGCTAACATACCAAAATGATGATAGCAGGTATGACATTCGTAACAAACAGATTGGGACGTTATTGAAGATCTCTCCGAGGGCTGACCGCCCCACAAAAAGCGACAGCACCGATAATTCAATAGCTAGAAAGATAGACATCTCCATATTTTCTAGTAACCAGAACCGTGGACAGTTGGAGAATATTTTCGCACAAATAATGAGAGATTATTCTGAGGTTGAGATCGATATCCTACCTGATTACTATGATATCAATTCGAATGAAAAATCTGTTCTCTCTAGAGCTTTCCATGGCCCTATTTGGATTGTCGAAGAACAAATTGCCACACAACCAGCATTCAAGGAAATAGTAGAGTCTGTGCCAGATAGTAGCTTGATTATTGTGCTAGAGAGAGACAATCTGCTATCTATCGAAGAAATTGAAAATATTGCTAACAGCCTACCCTGTAAGAATTCCATAGCAGTAAGTTCAGAAGGCGAACTGGCAGATATCCTTTCAAATAGAATCGATAGCTTGGTACAGAACCAGTCAGAGTGGGAAAATTGGCGTAAGGAAGCTACTGCAGCGCGAAATGACTACGTACATGGATTCTAATGATTCCAGACATGCTATCGAATCAAATAGGAGTCATTCCTAAAAACCTGCCCACCAACTCGGCCTCGTCGCGTAACTCGGCCGCGGGCTCGGCACGGGGACGTCGAGACTCGGGTCGACATCGCCGGCGAGGAACTGCTCGCCCCATGTAGTGATCGACCAGTAGGTCTCGAAGCGGCCGTCGACGACTTCTCGTTCGTGTCGATCGACGAGCTCGGCGTCGAGTAACACCTTACAGCGCTCAGTGACACGGCTGGGACTCACGGTACCAGTGAGGTCGAAGCCGATCTCCCAAGCGTCGGCGTCACCCTCCTCGGCGAGATGTTCGAGGATGCGATCGTCGAGCTGGACCATCCAAAAGGGTAAAGACCGCATTCAGGTTGCGCCCCCGTTGGACTCTCCAGGAACGTCACCGCTGTCGGTGGCGGTGACATCGCCGGCGTCTTCGTCGATGTAGCGCCACTCCTGGGTGTCGAGACGACCGTCTAGATAGGCCTCTCCGTCATCTGTGATGACGTAGACTCCATTACCGAAATGTTTGGTTAGACCCTCCTCAGTTAGCCGTTTACAACGTTTGTCAATGTACTGTCGAGAGTAGTTGATTGGTCCCTCACGCTTCATTTCTGCAGGGGAACCAGATTCGTGTTCAGATAAATATTCGAGAACCCTGTCATCGACAAGGGTCATCCAGTCTCCGGAATGTCTCATAAAAGGCGTCTAGTTGCCCTCCGCTGTATTATGACCGGATAGCAACTCATATTGATAGTAGCAGTATGAAGACTATCCAGCAATTATAAATGCTTTCAGCATAGAGTAATGCTCACGGAGCCCGAGTGACGAACCCTCGGCTAGTGAGAAAGTGTAGGAATCCCGGCCGCGGTGCTGGAACACCCGACCGGGTCGGGTTCTGTGCTGAGACCACAGAACCATGCTGATGATGGCAACTGCGGGGCTTAAGCCCTGCGCGACGACCGACGAACCGAGCGAAAACACCGACGGCGGCTGCGCGTTCTGCCCAGCGCCGGCTGACGGCTTCGACGCTGAGCGCGGCGTCGCCGTCTGTCGCGACTGCGCGGAGGAAGAATGACGGACGACGACCTCCGCGAGGCCGTCGAGTCGCTGCCCGACGCCGACCCCGACAGCCTCGTGCAGCTCGACAGCGGCCGCGGCCACTTCGTGTTCAACGCCGACGCCGACGATCAGGATGTCGACGAGATCGATGACGTGCTCGAAGACACCGGCTACGAGCGCGACGGCCACCTCCCGGTTCCGGGAATGGTGCAGCAGAACTTCCGCCCGATCGAGGAGGAGGACGGCGAATGAGCGCGAGCTCTGCCGCCGAGGCCGACACCCTCGCCGATCTCACCGCCTTCCAGCGCGATCTCCTCTGGGCGCTCTCCCACGACGACGCCCGCAAGGGACTCTCGCTGAAGGCGGAACTCGCCGAATACTACGGCGAGGAACTCAACCACAGCCGCCTCTACCAGAACCTCGACAAGATCGTCGATCGCGACCTCGTCGCCAAGCAGGCGCGCGACAAGCGCACCAACGAGTACCGCCTCACCGAGTCGGCCCGCCGCGCCCTCGAAGCCCGCAAAGCGTGGCAGGCGGGAGGTGACGAATGAGGTTCACCCGCATCGCGGACGGCGAGGTGACCGGCTACACAGTCGGCGTCGAGCGCCTCGACCCCGACGACGATCCGGAGCTGGAGCCCGCGGGCTACCACTCCCCGCAACTGCTCTACGCGGTGATGACGCCCGGCGCGGTCGTCACGGACTACGATGTCCACCGGCTCGCCCGGAATCTGCCGGGTGACGCGGGCTGGGTCGTCGACGCGCTCCGCGATCTCGACTACGACGAGCTCGACGCCCCGGAGCCGAATCCGTGACCCGAGCCGTCATGGTCGAGTTGCGCTGGTCGGAGGGGCGCCGCGTCGAGACGGTCGAGGTCGGTCCCCTCGCGACGGACGCAGCGGCGATCGACATGGCGCGCCGGCAGGCCGGGATCTCGGGCACCGAGTTCCGCACCGGGGTGGTCGTCGCGTGACCGGTCGGCTGTGGCACTGTCGCACCTGCGACCGGCTCGTCAACCGGTTCGTGAACGGGGCGACCTGTCCGGACTGCGGCGGAAGCCCGTCGGACGGGATGCTCTCGACGGAGCGCGGGCCATGACGAGGCGGCAGGCGCCCGGAGAGCTGTCGGTCCGCGCGGCCGCACAGCGGTATCTCCGCCGCCGCCGCGCCGACGCCACGGAGGCGTCGGTGAAGTCGTGGAAGTACCGACTGAAGCTCTTCGTCGAGTGGTGCGACGGCATCGGCCTCGACAGCGTCGACGAGCTCCGCGGCTACGACATCGACGAGTACTACGAGCTCCGCAGCGCGAACGTCGCGCCGGCGACGCTCGAAGGCGAGATGTGGACGCTGCGGATGTTCGCTGAGTACCTCGAGCAGATCGACGCGGTCGAGGAGGGTCTCTCGGACTCCGTGCGGATCCCGGACATCAACCCGGAGGACCGCGCCGACGAGACGCAGCTCTCGACGCCGGCGGCGATGCGCCTGATCGAGTACTACCGCTCGTCGGACGACGACCGCGCCAGCCGCGCCCACGCCTTCCTCGAGCTCGCGTGGTTCACCGGCGCGCGCCAGAGCGGGCTCCGGGCGCTCGACGTGCGCGACCTGAACGCCCGCGTCGACGAGGGCGAGCAGAGCTGGGTGGAGTTCCGACACCGACCGGACACGGACACCCCGCTGAAGAACAACCGGCGCGGCGAGCGACCGGTCGGGATCCCCGACGAGGTGGCTCGCGTCGTCACCGAGTACGTCCGGGAGAACCGCTTCGACACGCGGGACGATCACGGCCGCAAGCCGCTCATAGCGAGCGCGAAGGGGCGGCCGACGGAGAACACCGTCCGGGTGTGGAGCTACGGCGCCACGCAGCCGTGCGTCGCCGGAGGCTGCCCGCACGACAAGGACCCGGACAACTGCGAGTGGACGCAGTACGCTCACCTGAGCAAGTGTCCGTCGTCGAGGTCTCCCCATCCGATACGGACGGGGTCGATCACGTGGCAATTGAACCAGGGGATCCCGCCGGAGGTCGTCGCGGAGCGGGTCGACGCGACGGTGAAGACGATCGAGAACCACTACGACTGGGCCTCGCAGGAGGACCGGTGGCGGCGCTACCGAGACCGGATGGAACAGCGGCAGGACTACGTCGATCAGCTGACGAAAAACGGAGATTCAGAGCATGAACGCAACTGAGCGAAACGACGGAGGAGAACAGTGCGAGCCGGTTACGAACACGGATAGATGTACATCGTGCCGGCCCANTCAGAGCATGAACGCAACTGAGCGAAACGACGGAGGAGAACAGTGCGAGCCGGTTACGAACACGGATAGATGTACATCGTGCCGGCCCACTTCTCCCGCATTTCGATCTATTCAGTCCGTGAGAGTGCTCTATCGTGCGATCGCAAGACGGAGAACGGCTCGACGACGCGGTCACGAGCTGCTCGAACGGAGTGCGTTACCGGACCCGCATCTCTTTATCTGTGTAGAATACCAATAGAATATGAAACGAACGGGAGGTGAGTTACGGATCCTCCTGATAGTGGGAATCATCTTCCTCGCGGGCTGTGCGGGCGCGGTCCCCGGTGATCAGGGTTCGACGGACCCGGACACGACCGACGAATCGACGGTCGACACGGCGAACGGCACCGTCGAGGTCCACTACATCAACGTCGGCCAGTCGGTCAGTACGCTCGTCGTCGGTCCGGAGGGGGAGACGATGCTCGTCGACACGGGCCACTACAACGACGACGGCGAGCACGTGTTGGAGTACCTCCGGCGGCACGACGTCACTCGGATCGATCACCTCGTCACCTCGCACAACGACGCGGATCACATCGGCGGCAACGCGGCGATCATCGACCACTACGAGACGGACGCGGGCGGAATCGGCGCGATATATGATCCGGGCATCGCCGCGAGCACGCAGACCTACGACGAGTACCTCGACGCCGTCGAGGAACACGACGTGACGCTGTACGAGACGCGGGAGGGCGACGCGATCTCGTTCGGCGACGTCGACGTCGACGTGCTCGGACCGCCCGAACCGTACCTCGAGAACGAGGCGCGAAACGAGAACAGCATCGTGCTCAAGCTCACGCACGGCGAGACGAGCTTCATGCTGTCGGGCGACGCGGAAGACGACCAAGAGGAGTACCTGATCGACGCGTACGGCGGGGATCTGGAGTCGACCGTGCTGAAGGCTGGCCACCACGGCTCGTCGAGCTCGTCGAGCGAGCCGTTCCTCGACGCGGTGCGGCCGCGGGCGGTCGTCGTATCGAGCGCGTACGACTCGCAGTACGGCCACCCGCACGACGAGGTCCTCCGGCGGCTGTCGAACCGATCGATCCCGACGTATTGGACCGCGACGCACGGCGATATCGTGCTCGCCAGCGACGGGAGCGGCGTCTCCGTCCGGACGCAACGCGAGGCGCCCACGGACCCGCTCGCGCTCCGCGAGGGCGAGCCGGTCGAACCGGGTGCGGGCGGCGACCCCGTCGAACGCGCTCGACTCGGCGGCGATCCGGTCGGCGGCGAGACCGCCGGCGACGGCGGCGATTCCGCGGCCGACGGCGACGGGACGGACGACACCGACGAGGGGGACGAGACGACGGCGACCGATCCGGGCGCGGCGCTGGAGGTCGCCGCGATCAACGCGGACGCCGAGGGCGACGACCGCGAGAACCTCACCGACGAGTACGTCGTCTTCGAGAACACGGGCGACGAGCCGATCGACCTGTCCGGGTGGACCGTCGAGGACGAGGCGGCCCGGAGCTACGAGTTCCCGGACGGGTTCACGCTCGACGCGGGCGCGACGGTGACGCTTCGGAGCGGAAGCGGCGCGGACACCGACACCGAGCTGTACTGGGGGTCGGGCTCGCCGGTCTGGAACAACGACGGCGACACGGTTATACTTACGACGGACGACGGTGAACGCGTCCTCGAGGTGAGCTACGAGTGACCGATATCGAACTCCCGGACGGCGAGTACACCGCGGTCGTCGACGCCGTCGAAGACGGGCTCGCGACCGTGTTCTTCGAACGCGACGGCGAGGAGGTCGGGAACGCGGTGCTGGAGGCCGCACGGCTCCCGTCGGACGCGCGGCACGCCGACGCCGTCCTCTCGGTGATGCTCAGCGGCGGGCGCATCGAGGCCGCCTCCTACGAGCCCGAGGAGACGGCGACCCGAGCCGAGGCGGCACAGGACCGGTTCGACCGGCTCTCGAAGCGACCGCCGTCCGACGAGGACGCGTAGCGGCGGCGCGCATCGCGGTCCGGTCTCTGCGTCGACCTCTTCCGACTGCAAGCCGTCGAACTCGAAATCCATACGCTCGAGGCCGACGGAGAACCCTCTCGCGCCTGAAACTGATCGACGTAAGTCAGGGCCTGCTGGCTCGTCTACGGAGGCATCCGCTCAACATCGAATCGTCGTACCAGCACGCCATAACAAATAGCCCGCATAGAACGTATCGAAACCACAACTGTGGCACGAGTCGCGTTAACACGCAGGAAACGCACACAATTAAAATTAGTCTGAATTAGAGAAAAATAAATTGCTATATCTAATGTAATCGTGGTTGTATATTTTATACATTGGCAATCTTGGATTTCTCATGGATTTCGATCCCTATGATCCGGTCGATCCGCTAGGACAGAACGCTCCGTTTGAGTTGCAGGATCATAGTCACAATTTGATCCATCCAGAGGACCTAAAACTGGCTTCTGACCAGGTTCTCCGCCGAGCGCAAGAACAGGCAGCAATGACCTCACCGGTGAATCATAACATGATTTCCGAAGAGTTGAACAGACGGAAAATGACCGATCTTCAGGATGAACCCGTAGAATTGTCTGAAAATCTAGATAGTGCTACTGAAGAATTCCTCTCCGATTCAGAGTCGGGCTCAAGTGACACCTCGCCGAGTGATGAAGATGGTTACGTCGAGAATTACATCGAATCGTACGTGTCCGGCTACAGAGAATAATGCCTATTAAAAAAGCTGCTTGTCCCAACTGCGGCGGAATCGCAAACATCACCGTGAACTCCAAAGACGACGATATCAAGAAGATATCGTCAACAGGCAGTCCAACCGGTGTGTCTCGGAGCAATAATTATGAATCAGCGTGTATCGACTGCGGCGAAACGATCTATTACTGGCTTAAATAGGGTCGCTGATGCTGACGAGCCAGCGTCTCCGAATCGACGCCGACGGAGCTCTTTAAATCGCACGGCCGTTCGCGCGCGCCTCAGCGGTTCCTCGCTCGCTTCGACCGCAACAACCGGTGGTAACACCGGCGAGAGAACTGATAGGCGGCTCGTGCCGGACCCATCACGGGCTCCGCTCTGATCGCGGACGCGCCCTCGGTAACGCGCCGTTGCGACCGCCCGACGATCCCCGGATTCAGCATCTCGTTCGTCTCGTAGCAGAACACCGGCCGGTTCGTTCGGCGACGGATCTCCGCCGCCTGTTTCGGGTCGCTTTCGATGAACAGGTCGGCGTCGGTCGACTCGTACACGTCCGCCTTGTACTGACCGTAGTTGCCCAGCTTCCGCCGGGTCTCCATGTCAGGGACGTCCATCATGACGAGCCGGTCGTACCGGAACCCGTTCTCGGCCAGCCAGCGCTCCGTCTCGGGGCGGTACCGCTCCAGCCTCGACGTCACCAGACACCCGATGCGTTGCTTCGGGACGAAGTTCGGTTCGACCGTCGTGAGGAACTCGCGGTAGTCGTCGCCGTCGTCGTTCTCTGCGGGCGTCGGGTCGCGACAGAGAACGCCGTCGATGTCCACGCAGAAGTCCGAGAGTCTCGTGTGGTGGAGAATGTTCCACTCGAAGATCCGCGGCGTGCGCACGACCTCGCCCCAGTAGTCGACGTGTCGGTGTCCCTCCGGAGAGATGTACACCGCGCCGTACGTGATGTCGAACGGGAGATCGCGCTGCGCGAGCCGGTCGCGAGTCTCCGTCATCTGTCCGCCCGTCAACACGGAGTCGTCGACGACGAGCACCGAATCGAACTCGTCGAGCGAGTCGCGGCGGTCGAATCTGGACCCGGTGTCGAACAGCCGTCCCTCACAGAGCCCGTCGATATCGACCATCGGAACGTCGAGGTGGAGACACAGGAGATTCGCGGCTAACAGTCCGCTTCGAGGGATTCCGGCCACCAGATCGATATCGCGCGGGAGGCTCGCTGCGAGACGACGGGCGTCCGCGTTCAGGTCCTCGACGGATTTGTAATTCATGTGACCGAGATAGTTCGGAATGGAGTATTATTATGCGGGCGGTAACCGCCGCGTCAGGGAGCCGTTGAAACGGGGTTAGAGCCCCCACTAGTACGGATCCGCGTTCGAAGCGGCGACCAAGGCAATCCCTCGCGGGGCCGTCGATACCGGCCCGACGATTGCGATCCCGACGGCGGTCGCGACGCTCGCCGTGACGCGCGGCACGCCGGTCGCGAGCGACCAGAAAGGCCGATGACGATATCCGCGACCGCGACTGCGACTTTGGCAAGGTTCAAGTCCGCTGCTTGCCGGGTGTAACACGAATGAGACTCTTCGCCTCGGCGTCGGACCGCCGGCGAGGGATCCTCGCGCTCGTCGCCGTCGCGGTCGCGTTCGCCGGCCTCTACCTCTTCGTCCGAGAGTACGCCGCGTTCATCATGGACGTCGAGGCCCTGCGGGCGTGGCTCCGGCAGTTCGGCGTCCTCGCCCCGCTCGTGTTCGTCGCCATTCAGGCCCTCCAGGTCATCGTCGCCCCGATCCCCGGACAGGTCGTCGCGCTCGTCGCGGGCTACCTCTTCGGCCCGTTCTGGGGCACGATATACAGCCTCACGGGCGTCCTGATCGGGAGCGCGATCGCGTTCTCGCTCGCGAAGCGGTACGGTCGCTCGTTCGTCGAGGACGTGATCCACGAGGACGTGATCGCGCGGTTCGACGGCTTCGTCGACACGGTCGGGATCCCGGGACTGTTCGCGTTCGTGATCATCCCGGGGCTCCCGGACGACGCGATCTGCTTTTTAAGCGGTCTGACGAAGTGGAAGCTCCCGACGTTTATCGCCGTGATCAGCGTCGGCCGGCTGCCGGCGTACGTGTTCACCGTGTACGCCGGCGGCGAACTGGCGAGCGGGCGGTTCCTCTCCGGAATCGCGCTCATCCTCCTCGTCGTCCTCGCCCCCGTGGTCGGCTACTACAAACAGGAGGCGGTCAGGGACCTCGTCGCTCGCATCGAGCCGCGGCTCCCCTTTTAAATAGCGGGTCGCGCCTCGGCGTCGCACGCGACCGCCGCCGGGTCATCCCCACGTCCACTGCGAGTCGAGGACGAACCGGTAGAGCCCGCTGAGAAAGATGGCGACCGCGTTAGCGGCGAGATACATGACGCTCGCCCACTCCACGAGCGCGTAGAGGACGCCGAGCTGGATCGGGATCGCCGTTCCGCGGACGAGGTTCGTCTTGAGCAGCCCGCCGAGGTACTCGATCGTCCCGGTGTTCTGACTCGCTTCGAACGTCCACGCGTTGTTGAACACGTACGAGAGGACGATCGTGATCTCGATCGCGACCGTCGCGCCGATCAGGTAGTTCAACTCGGCCAGGTCGACGAACAGCCAGAGTAGTCCCATCTGAATGCCCGCGGTTATCGCGCCGACGACGACGAACCGACGCATCTGCACCGCGATCGGCCCGCTCGTGAGGTTCCTGAGAACGGCGCGTATCATCACCGGTAGCCGAGCGCTTCGAGGCGGGCCTCGAGGTCTTCGTCGACCTCGTCCCCCGCTCCGTCGTCGCCGGCCGCCTCCGCGTCGGCCTGTCTGTCGCGGAGCTCCGCGACGTGATCGGCGGCGATCGGCGCGAACCGCTCGACGACCGCGAGTGCCTCGTCCGACGGGTCCGCCGAGAGGTCCTCCTGCTGGGTCGGGTCCGACGGCCGGTGGTACAGCTCCGTCTCGTCCGTGTCCGCGTTCTCGATGTACGTCCACTCGTCGTCGCGGACGCTCACGAGGAGGTCGCCGTCGGACAGCGACCGCGGGATCGGCTGTTCGGTCACCTCTTCGCCCCGAACGGTGACCGAGACGACGGGCTCCTGGTCGGGCGACTCGCCGTCGCCGACCGCGGGCGCGAGGGACTCGCCGCGCCACTCCGGGGGCGACTCGACGCCGAGCAGGTCGGCGACGGTCGGGGGGATCGCGTCGAGCCCGACGTGCTCTGACACGCGACGGCCGCCGTCCTCGCCGGGGACGTTCACGATGAGCGGCACCCGGATCAGCTCGTCGTACAGCTTCGGGTAGTGCGCGAGGTGGCCGTGCTCCTGGAACTCCTCGCCGTGGTCGCCGGCGACGACGATCGCGGTCTCGTCGGCGATCCCGGCCGCCTCGAGCGTATCGAGCAGTCGCCCGACGCTGGCGTCGACCTGTCGCACCGTCGCCTGATACAGCGTCCGGAGCTCGTTGAGGGTCCGCTCGCCGACCTCCCAGCCGAGGCTCGTTCGGGTGTGGGCGTGGAGCATCCGGTGAGTGCCGACCAGCCCGTCGGACACCTCGCGGATGTACCGCGGCGCGGGGACGTACGGGGTGTGGGTGTCCATGTAGTGGACCCACAGGAAGAACGGCTCGTCGGTGTCGTCGACGAAGTCGGTGGCGGCGTCCTCGACGTCGAACATCCGCGAGGCGTCGAGGAAGGGCCGATCGTCGCCCGTTCCCCGGAGCTTGGAGCCGAGACGGCGGAACGGCGACGTGGCGAGCTGGATCCACGCCTCGACCGTCGGATGGGCCGCGAGGTACCGGCTGTAGCGGCTCGATCCCACGCTCGTGACGAACGGCTCGAACTCGTCGAACCCCTCGGGGTACCCCCAGTGGGAGGTGAGAAAGCCGTTCGCGGCGTTGAAGCCGCCGGTCGCGATGCCGTCCTCGGAGAGCACCGACGCGAGCGTGCGAGCGCCCTTCACGCCGATGTCGCCGTTCCGGGTGAAGACGGGCTCGGAGGCGAGGATAGCGGGGAACGAGAAGGGGGTCCAGTTGCCGGTCGCGAACGACCGGTCGAAGACGGTCCCGTCGGCGGCCAGCTCCGAGAGCACCGGCGAGTGCCGGTCGTCGTCGTAGGGACCGATCGCGTCCGCTCGAAGCGAGTCGATCGTGACGAGGAGGACGTTGGATACCGTTCCGTCTGAGGTCGATGCAGTTGCGTCCGAGTTCGACGTGTCCGAGGCCATATTATGCGAAAGCGGTTTCTGACGTCGCCGAACCGCGGCCCGGCCCGACCGGTCGTGTCGGAGCCCCCGCCCGAACGAACCGGGGCGCGGGTCTCCGTCGAGTCGAGGGCCCGGTGAGGGCCCACCGGCTCGTCGGGCCGAACGTCAGGATCACTAGTATACCCGACAGCGGTCTGCCAGCGGCTTGAGGATTTCGATCGCGGAGGCAACGGGAGACGGGACGGCCCCGTCCGACGGAACGTAGCTATTTGACGCTCGCGACCCGAGCGTCACGTATGAGCGACGCGCCGACCGAAGCGAGCCGCGAGGGAGAGCCGGCCGCCCCCCGACGCCTCGGGGTCGAGGCGCTCGACGAGGCCGTGCCGCCGGACGAGATTCCCGAGGAGGTGCCCGGCGAGTCGCGGGCGGTCGACACCGGCGACGTTCGGCTCCACGTCGTCGAGGCCGGGCCCGAAGACGGGAAGCTCCTGGTCTTACTCCACGGCTTCCCGGAGTTCTGGTACGGCTGGCACGAGGCGATCGCGCCGCTCGCCAACGCGGGCTACCGCGTCGTCGTCCCCGACCAGCGCGGCTACAACTGCTCCGAGAAGCCGCCCGCCGTGCGCGACTACCGGATCGACGCGCTGGCGCGGGACGTGGTCGGGTTGATCGACGCGTACGACCGCGAGACCGCCGCCGTCGCGGGCCACGACTGGGGCGCCGCGGTGGGGTGGTGGCTCGCGCTCCACCACGCCGACCGGGTCTCGGAGTTCGTCGCGGTCAACGTGCCGCACCCGACCGTCTTCGAGCGCGCCCTCCGGACCTCGTGGGACCAGCGGCTCAAGAGCTGGTACGTGCTCGCGTTCCAGCTCCCGAAGCTCCCCGAGGCGGTCGCCAGCGCCGGGAACTGGCGCCTCGCCGTGCGGGGGCTCCGAGACTCCAGCGATCCGGGGACGTTCGGCGACGAGGACTTCAGGCGCTACCGCCGGGCGTGGAACCGCGAGGGCGCGTTCGAGGCGATGGTGAACTGGTACCGGGCGATCGTCCGCGACCGTCCGACCCCGGCGACGGAGACGGTCGAGGTCCCGACGCTCGTGATCTGGGGCGCGAAAGACCGGTTCCTCTCCAGGCGGCTGGCCGGCGAGAGCGTCGAGCGCTGCGCCGACGGCCGGCTCCTCACCCTCGACGCGGCGACCCACTGGGTCGTCCACGAGGAGCCGCACCGCGTCGCCGAGGCGATCGCCGACCACGCCGACCCGCTCCCGCCGGGCGCGCGGGAGTAGCCCGCCAAACGCTTTTATATCGACGACCGCGACGAGACGGTATGACGCTCGATCGATACGCCGACGCCGTCGACGACCTCGCGCCCGACGCCGGGGAGGTCGAGACGGCGGAGCTGGCCGTCACCGACGACGTGCTCGTCAAGGCGTTCGCGCTCGGCCCGGGCGCGACCGTCGACCCGCACGAGCACGGCGACGCCACCAACGTCTTCCACGTCCTCGAGGGGGAGCCCACCGTGATCCGCGGGGACGAGGAGGAGTCGCTCGCGGCCCCCGCCGTCGTCCTGAACGAGCGCGGGACCGTCCACGGCGCCCGCAACGACACCGACGAGCGCGCCGTGCTCACCGCCAGCCTCTGCCCGCTCCCCTGATGGACGGCGAGATCGACCCCGACGAGCTGGCGGCGCTGCTCGACGACGCCGAGACCGACCCGGACGGCGGGAAACCGGCGGATAACGCCCTCCGGATCGTCGACATCCGCGACCGGCGCGCCTTCGACCGCGGCCACGTCCCGGGCAGCGAGTGTATCCCCTTCCCGGAGCTGACGACCCGGGTCGCGGAGCTCGAGGGCGCCGAGCGGATCGTCACCGTCTGTCCCCACGGAGTCGCCAGCAAACAGGCGGCCCAGCTGATCGGGAGCTACGCGGGCACGCGAGACGCTCGCGTCGAAAGCCTCCGAGGCGGCATCGAGGGGTGGGGACGCGGGACCGGCGAGTTGGTCCCGACGGCGGCCGGCGGAGCCGACGGCGGAGCGGATCCGGGCGAGATCGCCGACGAGGGACCCGACGCGCCTTTTTAAACGCTCATCTCCCCGCCCGGCTACTCTCCCGGTCGACCGCGCCGGGCGAGGGTCGCGCCGGCGACGACCACCGAGACGAGGGCGACCGCCGGCCCGAACCCGGGCGCGCCGTCGACCGAGACCGGACCGCCGCCCTCGACGGCCACCGTCGTCGACGCCTCGTCGACCGGGCCGACGACGCTCACGGTCACGTTCTCGGAGCCGACGCCGAGCGACCCCCCGTCGCCGTCGACGGTGATATCGCGAGCGACCGTCGCCTCTTCGCCGGCGTCCAACCGCACCGGGGCGGTCGCGACCGCCTCGCCGTCCACGCGGAACTCGATCTCCCCGCCCGCGGGCACGCTCGCGTCGTTACCGACGGTCGCGGTCGCGACGACCGGCTCGCCGGCGGACGCGCGGTCGCGGTCGGTCGAGACGCCGCGGACGCTCGGCCGCGCGGGCTCGGTGACGGAGACAGTCAGGCGCTCGCTGCCGATCCGGACCTCGTACTCCCCGGCGGCGTCGAAGCGGTGCTCGAAGCGCTCGACCGTCTCCTCGCCGGCGGCGAGCGTTCCCGACCGGTTCGCGACCGACTCGCCGTCGACCGAGAGCGACAGGTCGTATCCCCCCGACGCGCCGCCCGTGTTGGACGCGACGACCGCCGCTTCGAGCGACTCGCCGCCGACCAGCTCGACCGGATCGCGGGCGACGGTCCGGTTCCGGTACTCGCCGGTCGCCCGGATCCCGTCGTCCGCGAGCCCGTATCCGACCTGCGCGGGGGTCTCGCCGAACGCCGCCGCGTGGGCGTCCCGGTCCCACGTCTCGGCGGTCGCCCGCGTCGTCGTCAGGCGCTCGGCCTCGGCGCGGATCTCGGCCGCGGTCGCGTCGTCGGCGCCCTCGGCGGCCGCCGCCTCGATCGCGTCGAGGATGTCCTCGTTGGACACCGGTTCACCGGCCTCGTTGAGATCGCGGACGACCGTCGCGAGCGACGCGGCGCCGTCAGTCTCGGTCCGGAGTCGGCGGTCGATCTCGCCGGCGACGAGCGCTCCCTTCGTGTAGTCGGGGCGTCGCTCCCACGTGTCCGGGTCGGAGAGCACCGCCGAGGCGTCGGGCTCGCGCTCGCCGCGGGCTAACGTGGCCTCGAACTCGTCGAAGTCGGCGGCGCCGCGGTCGAGCGCGAACAGCGCGGCGTAGTGGGTCGCGCTCGCCTCCGTGATCCACCGGCCGCTCGCCTCGGTGCGGTACGCTTGCCGGGTGTGGACGTACTCGTGGGTCCAGACGTCGGCGGCCGTCCCGGCGGGCTCCGAGTCCCGGACCCACAGGTCGGCGTCGCCGGACTGGAGCCCGCGGACGGCCCACGACACCTCGCCCGTGGGGGCCGCGAACGCGACCACTTCCCCGTCGCGGGCCCCGACCTGCAGCGCCGTCGACGCCTCGGCGAAGACCCCGAACACCTCGTCGGGGGACGCGACCGGGTCCGCGGCGTCGGGGACGATCAGCCGGAACCGCTGGCCCGCGACCTCGCGGACGGTCTCCTCGTGCGGACCGAGGAACGCCATCGACTGCGACGCGACGCCCTCGCCCGCGACGACCGTCTCGCGGTCGAGTCGGACCTGCCCCTCGTACTGCCCGGTGTAGGACCACCCGGCGCGGACGCGGGGCGTCCGGACGAGCGCCCACTCGCCCGCGTCGACGAAGCGGTAGGTACCGTCGGTCGCCAGCGGCCCCTCCCCTTCGACCGTGTCGTTCGCGTCGATCCCGTAGGTGAGCGAGGGCTCGGCGGTCTGGCCGTCCCACTTCCAGACCGACCCGGCGGTCCCGGAGCCGCCGACCCGCGTGAACCCGTCGGCCTCGATGTCTGCGTCGTCGCCGGCGCTGAGCAGGGTCAGGTTGAGCTCCGTGACTCGGTCGGGGAGCTCCGCCCGCGTCGTGACCCCGACCGTCCCGCGCTCGTCGGTCCGGGACAGCTCGTTTCGCAGCCGGATCACGTCCGCGTCGTCTCCGGCGGCCTGTGCCGCCGGCTCCGCGTCGGCGCTCCCCGAGAACGACTCGACGACGGGCGCCGCCTCGCCGGTGGCTACCGAAGCGCTCCCGACCGCGGTGAGGGAGACGAGAAGGAGCGCGATGAGCGAGAACGCGACGACGGCGGCTCGGACCCCGGAGAACGGCTCGGTTCGGCTCATGGGTATCGTACCGCTCGCCCCGGGTTTAGGGCTGTCCGTGGACGCGTTGACACGAACCGGCCGCCGTCGGGACCGCCGCGGATGCGACGCCGAACGGAGAATGAGGGGGGAGGGAGCGTGTGACGGGTCCCTCCGTGTGACGGGTCTCGAAGCGAGGGGTTAGTTATACACTGCTTGAAAGTCACCGTTTCCGACGCGAATCCCCTCTGCGACCCCGCGTCTCAGATCGCGCGGATCCGCGTCGTCCAGAAGTCGCGGAAGGCGTCGTCGAGCGCCTCTTGCGGCTTCCCGGTCGCGTCGGAGACGTCGGTGACGTCGGCGTGTTTCCGGACCTCGCCGAGCACGCCGCGCTCGCCGACGGCTATCGTCCGGTCGACCGGGGCGTCCCGGTCGGCGAGCCCGGCCAGCGCCGCGGTCGCCTTTTTAAGATGGTCGTCGATCTGGCCCTCGCGTCGGCGTTCGAAGCGTCCCTGCGAGAAGCCGCCCTTCGAGTGGGCCTCCTTCACGTCCGAGGTGAACCCCTCGAAGTCGACCCGCTCGTCGCCCTCGTAGACGCCGAGCGCGAAGACGTCCGACCGGACGAGCGCGAAGGCGAACCGCCCGGTGGGGCGGAACCACGCGTCGTCGAGCCGGAACTCGTCGCTCCATCGGTCGAACGGCGCCGGCTCGATCGGGGGCGTTAGCGCCGCGCTTACCGCCCCGGTGTCGTCGGCGACGACGACCGCGGGGGCGGCCCGTCGGACGAGTCGGCTCCGGTCGCCGAACCACTCCGCGACGCTCGACGGGACCGCGTCGCCGTCGGGGACGAACGCGGTGAGGAGCCCTTCGGGGTCGGCGCTCTCGACCGCCCGGAAGCGGCCGAGCGCGTCGGCCAGCCGCGGGCCGCGGGCGTCGCTGACGCGGCGGAACTCGACCGATTCCTCCGTCCCCCGGGCGCGGTCGAGGCGCTCCTCCAGCGACTCGATCCGGTGTTCGAGCTCGTTGACGCGCTCCTCGGCGCGCTGGCGGTCGGCGACGGCGTCGGACCGGCGCTCCTCCTCGGCCTCGGCGCGGCGTTCGAGGTGGCGCTTCTCCTCCTCCAGCTCCTCGATCCGCTCTTTCAGCCCGGCGCGCCCGAGCAGCCTGTCGATCATACCCGAACGGCGACCCCCGGCGACCTAAAAGGTGCGTCTGTAGCCGCTTCCTAACAGATTCACTTATAAATGACGGGCGGTGGCGCGCGCCTGTGAGCGCCCTTTGGGCGCGAACAGCGCCGCGCGAGGTCGCCGGCACTGTGCGCCGACGAGGTTGGGGAGGCGTGAGGTGCGGTTGCGGTCGCAGGTGGGTGGGACTCAAAGGGGCAGCCGGAAGGACTCGCGCGGCTCGTTGCGCGCTTCAGTCGCTCGCTCCGCTCGCTCCTTCCAGTGCTTACGTCACCGTGCTTCGTCCTCCCGGCTGGGGCTTTGGAGGTGTTCACCGCCGATCCACTGTCATCGATTTATAAGCGATTGGCTGGGGCGGCGGAGAAGATCACGGTGCGACTCGGGGTAACAGAGCCAAAATCGCAGTATCACGCGTTCACGTGCGGCTCCCAGCCCTCCCAGCGCAACAGCGTCTCTGCCCGATCGGCGTCCGCCAGCAACACGTTGCGTCGGTCCGGGAGGGTCTCGTCCGCGATCTCCTGAGGGATCGCGAGCGTCCCGCTCGGCACGTCGTCGTCGCCGCCGACCGGAATGTGGCCGCCGCCCACCTTCATCACGAGGGGGGCGTCGAGTCGCTCGACCCCCTCGCCGTCGGCGTATAGCTGCTCGTTGACGTGCTCGTGGTCGACCCGCTGGATGACGGCGCGCTCGCCGTCGTGGGGTTCCACGTACAGTTCCCCCAGGTAGTAGCCGCTTGAGAATCGCTCGAACATGCTGTGCGTGTTACTCTCTGTCACGACTAGGTATAAGTGTTTCTCGGACGGGATTAACCGTGATAATCGGAGGAATCGACCGGGTCTCCGCCCGACCTCACTCCCCGTCGGAGCGCCGCGCGACCTCGTGGCGGCCGAACCCGTACCGCAGCCGGTTCGCGAGCCGCCGCGAGAAGCGCCCCTCGTTCCGGGAGTCGAACCGCTCGGCGAGCGCCTGGTAGATGAGCGGGACGGGGACCTCCTGTTCGAGCGCCTCCCGAACCGTCCAGGTTCCCGTCGAGCCGCCCGCGACGTGGTCCGCCACGTCGCCCAGGTCCGACCCCTCCTCGCGGAACGCCTCCTCGCACAGCTCTAAGAGCCACGACCGGATCACGGCGCCGTTGTTCCACGTGCGCGCGACCGACTCCATGTCGAGGTCGTAGCGCCCCTCGGTGAGCAGCTCGAACCCCTCGCCGTACGCCTGCATCAGCGCGTACTCCACGCCGTTGTGGACCATCTTCACGTAGTGGCCCGAGCCCGACTCGCCCATGCGGTCGTGGCCGTCCGGCCCGGTCGCCACCGCGTCGAAGACGGGAACGAACGCCTCGTAGGCCCACTCGGGGCCGCCGACCATCAGCGAGAACCCCTCCTCCGCGCTGGCGGGGCCGCCCGACGTGCCGCAGTCGAGGTACGCGGCGTCCGTCTCCTCGGCGCGCCGTACCGACGCCTGGAACTGCGAGTTCCCGCCGTCGACGACCGCGTCGTCGGCGTCGAGGTGCGGCTCCAGGTCGGCGAGCGTGGCGTCGACCGGCTCGCCCGCGGGGACCATGAGCCAGATGCGCTTGCCGTCGCCCTCGTCCGACCCGTCGAGCCGGTCGCAGAGGTCGGCGACCGAGTCGGCGGGCTCCGCGCCTGCCTCCGCCGCGGTCGCCGTCGCCTCCGCGGAGAGGTCGAACGCGACCACGTCGTGGCCCGCGTCGAGCGAGCGATTCACCACGATCTGCCCCATCCGCCCGAGTCCGATGACGCCGAGTTCCATGCGCGAGCGGTGGCGACCCCCCGCCGTAGTGGTTCCGGTTCGGCGGCCGCTCGCCGCCGCCCGGGTCAAGTCGCTCCGGGCTCACTCGATGCCGCCGGCAGGTCCGTCCGCTCCGTCTCCGCGCTCGCCCGCGGCCTCGCGCTCCGCATCGCGCTCGCCGAGATGCGCGCGCAGGGCGTCGACGTCCTTGTTGCCCGCGCCGGTGTTGAGGAGGACGACCGTGTCGTCCGGGCCGAACTCGCCCGACGCCGCCAGCGCGAACGCCCCCGAGACGCAGGCCGCGCAGGTCGCGCCGACCTCCAGCCCCTCGGCCCGGGCGACCTCGATCGCGGCGTCGAGGATCTCGCGGTCGGTCGTCGCCACCGCACCCCCGTCCGACTCGCGGATCGCGTCGAGGATGAGCGGGCTCGCGCCCGGGTCCGGGATCGCGATCCCGTTACAGGCCGTGTCGATCCGGTCGTCCGGGACGGGTTCGTGGCGGTCGGCGCCCGCCTCGTAGGCGTCGACGACGGGCGCACATCCCGCCGCCTGCGCGGCGTACATCGGGACGAGCTCGTCGGTCCAGCCCAACTGTCGAACTTCGCGGGCGGCCTTGTGCATCCCCACGAGGCCGACGCCGCCGCCGGTCGGGTAGACGACGCCGTCGGGCGCCTCCCAGTCGAGCTGTTCGAGCAGCTCGAGGGCCATGGTCTTCTTGCCCTCGTGGCGGTACGGGGTGACGAACGTCTTCGCCGAGTACCAGTCGGGGTGCTCCTCCATCGCCTCGGCGTAGGCCTTCCCGGCGTCGCCGATCTGCGAGTTCCCGTCGATCGGGTCGGTCACGGTCAGGTCGGCGCCGTGGACCTCGGTCATCGCCTTCTGGGTGAACCCCGCCCGCGAGGGGAGGTACACGTGCGCGTCCAGGTCCGCGCGGGCCGCGTACGCGGCCGCCGCCTGTCCCGCGTTGCCGGCGCTGTTCAGCGCCACGTCGGCGGCGCCGTGCTCGCGGGCGGCCGTCATCGCCAGCGACTGCCCCCGGTCTTTGAACGTCCCCGTCGGGTTCGCTCCCTCGTCTTTCAGGAGGACCCGCCCCACGCCCATCGCGTCCGCGAGCGCCGGACACTCGACGAGCGGCGTCGCGCCCTCCCCCAGCGACACCGCCGCGCCAGGCACGAACGGCAGCAGCTCCGCGTACCGCCACATCGACTCGAACGGCCGCCCCGCGAGGTTCTCGGGCGAGAGGTCGATCCGATCGAGGTCGTACGCCGGGTCGAGGATCCCGCCGCAGTCGGAGCACCGGTGGGTCGTCGTCTCCGGATCGAACGTCTCGCCGCAGTCGACACACGAGAGGCCGATGAACGCGTCCGTCGTTTCCATACGTCGCGATCACGCGCCCTCGACTTTGGTCCATCGGCCGCGGGGCCGGGTTCCGGTTCCGCCGCTCGGACCTCCGTCTCCCCCGCCGGGGCCTCCGTCCCTGTTGCCGGGACCTCCGTCCCTACCGCCGAGGCCTCCGTCACCACCGCCCGACCTATTTAAATCTGAAACGTATGAAGGGGCAGCGAGAGGGACGGGCGGGTCCTCTCTCCGAGCATGACCAGACTGACGCTGCGGCTCGACTTCCCGAGCGGCTCGTGGCTCGGCGACGTGTCGGGGACTCACCCCGACGCGACCCTCCGTGCGACCGAGACGGTCGCCGCGACCGAGGGCGAGGTCACGGCGCTCGCCGTCGCCGGTGCCGACCGCGCGGCGACGGTGGAGTCGCTTCGCGCTCACGACCGCGTTGACCGGGTCGATACCGTCGACCGGAGCGGCCCGGCGACGCGGCTCCGAGTCGTCGCGCCCGCCCCGCCGCCGCACGTCGCGGCCGCGCGAGAGGTCGGGCTTCCGATCGAGGAGCCGGTCGCCGTGACGGACGGGCGCGCGACGCTCGACGTCGTCGGCGAGCGCTCCCGACTCACCGCATTCGGGCGACGGCTCGCGGGCGAGGGCGTCACCGTGGGGATCGAGGCGAGCGACGCCGACGAGGAGCCGGTCCTCACCGACGCCCAGCGCGACCTCGTCCTCGCCGCCGTCGCGGCCGGGTACTACGACACCCCGCGGGAGTGCACGCTCACGGAGCTCGCCGAGGCGCGCGGCCTCGCCAAGTCGACGTGCAGCGAGACGCTCCACCGCGCCGAGGGGCGGGTGTTACGCCGCTTCGTGGACGGCGAGTTCGACGGCGGCGACCACGCCGAAAGCGGCGAGAACGCGATCGTCGACGACCCCGATCCGGACCGCGATAGCCGACGACCCCGGTCCGGAACGCGAGCGCGATAGCGCGGAGTCGGTCGGGACCGCCGTCTCGGAACCGCGACGCCGACCGTTATTTAAAAACGAACGCGTCTCTACGTCTCTGTGGCTCTGCGTCTCTGTGGCTCTGCGCCTCTGTGGCTCTGCGCCTCTGTGGCTCTGTCGCGACCATCTCGCCACACCCGTTTCACGGGACAACGTTCATCTCCGACACCCCGTTATGAAGCGAACGTGAAGCGAGCGACTCTCCTCGGCGTCGGTTTACTCGTCGTCGGAGTGAGCATCGCCTTCGCGCTGTTGCTGTCGTTTCCCGCCATGGTGTTCGGGGGGTGCACGGATGTCGGCGTCCCGGAGGGTGAAGAGCGGGGAGTCGCGGTGATCGGCGTGGAAGACGGGAACTTCCTGTACACGCCCGACGGGGCGAACGAATGCAGTATCCCGCTTCCGGCGGTCCTCGCTCCGGTCGGATTCGTCGTCATCGGAACCGGCTTGGTCTTGTCCCGGAGGGCGACGAAGAACGGGGTCGGTGAGTAGCGAGGCCGACGAGTAGCGAGGTCAGCGAGTCCCGAGACCGCTACTCCCCGTCGAGCGCCTGCCACGAGAGGCGCGGGTCACGCGCGGCGCCGACCTGATCGATCCGACCCGCGGCGGTGCGGCTCGGTGCGGCGTCGAGCGCATCGTCGGTGTCGGCGTACGCGAGGTTGAAGGCCTCCGCGAGGTCGTCGAGCGACGACTGTCCCTCGATCTCGGTCGGCTCAGTGAGCATCGCCTCGGGCACCATCTCCGGCCACTTCGTCGTCGGCGGGTGGACGCCGAAGTCGAGCATGCGCTTCGCCACGTCGGCGGCGTCGCGGTCGCCCGCCGTCGCCGCGAACTCGTGGTGGAAGGGGTCGTACGGCACGTCGAGGTCGATCCGCTCGGCGAGGTAGTTCGCGTTGAGCACCGCCTTCGCGGCCGCGTCCGCGAGCCCCTCGTCGCCGAGGCGAGCGATGTACGCGTACGTCTTGACGAGGACGAGCCAGTTGCCGCCGAAGCCGTGGACCTTCCCGATCGTGTTGGCCGGCTCGAACGGCTCGTAACCGCTTCCCTCCTCCGTCTCCCGGACCCGCGGGGCGGGGAGGAACTCGGCGAGCTCGTCGACGACGCCGACCGGGCCGGCGCCCGGCCCGCCGCCGCCGTGCGGGGTCGCGAACGTCTTGTGGACGTTGTAATGCATCACGTCGAACCCCATGTCGCCGGGGCGGCCGCGGCCGAGCAGGGCATTGAGGTTCGCGCCGTCGTAGTAGAGCAGCCCGCCCGCGTCGTGGACGATCTCGGCGATCTCCGTGATGTCGCGCTCGAAGAGCCCGACCGTGTTCGGGTTGGTCAACATGAGCGCGGCGGTGTCGTCGCCGACGGCCGCCTCCAGCGCCTCCACGTCGACTCGCCCGTCGTCGCCCGAGGGGAGTTCGACCACGTCGTAGCCGGCCATCGCGGCGGTCGCGAAGTTCGTCCCGTGCGCTGAGGCGGGGATCACGACCTCGGACCGGTCGTTGCCGTGGTGCTCGTGGTACGCCTTCGCGACCGCGATGCCGGTGAACTCGCCGGCGGCGCCCGCTGGGGGCTGGAGCGTGACCGCGTCCATCCCGCCGATCTCGCCGAGGAACTCCTGCAGGCGGTACTGGAGCTCGAGGTTCCCCTGCGCGGCCCGCGCCGAGCGGTCCGGGTGGATCGCCGCGTTCGGATCGGCGGCCACGTCCTCGGTGAACTTCGGGTTGTACTTCATCGTGCAGCTCCCGAGCGGGTACGGCCCCGAGTCGATCGCCCAGTTCATCTGCGAGAGCCGGGTGTAGTGGCGAGCGATCTCCGGCTCCGAGGGGGCCGGCAGCGTGAGCTCCTCGCGCGTCAGGTCGTCCGGAAGCGGCGACGCCTCGCGCACGTCGACGGTCGTCTCGTCCTTCTCGGAGAGCAGCGGCTCGTGAACGTCCTCGCCCTCGCGCGCGTAGTCGGCCTGGTCGTGGATCACTCAGATCACCTCCTCGAAGGCGGCGACGAGGCCGTCGGTCCGGCCCGCGTTCAGGTCGGTCACGCACACCTGCAGCAGGTGTTCGCCGATCGCGTGGACCGCGAACCCCTCCGCCTCCAAATCTCCCGCGATGGCCGCCGCGGGCTGGTCGACGCGCACGGCGAACTCCCGGACGTGGTGCCGGTCGTGGACCGGCGCGGCCGCGCCCTTCACCTCGTCGAGCCGGTCGGCGAGCGCGGCCGCCTCCCTCACGCAGTCGTTCGCGAGGTCGACGAGGCCGTCGGGGCCGAGCGTCGCCGCGTGGATCGCGGCGCGGAGCGCGACCCACGCCTGATTCGTACAGATGTTCGAGGTCGCCCGCTCCTTCCGGATGTGCTGTTCGCGCGTCTGCAGCGTGAGCGTGAACGCCCGGTCGCCCGCGGCGTCCTCGCCGGCGCCGACGAGCCGCCCCGGAACCTGTCGGAGGAAGTCGTCGCGGCAGGCGAAGAGGCCGAGCCCCATGCCGTAGGCGGTCGGAAGCCCCAGCGCCCCCGCCTCGCCGACGACCACGTCGGCGCCGACGCTCGCTGGCTCCTGAAGCACCGACAGCGACACCGGATCCGACCCGAGGACGAACAGCGCGTCGGCGTCGGCCGCGAGGTCGCCGACCGCCGCGAGCCGCTCCTCGATACAGCCGCGGACGGTCGGGTTCTCGGCGTACACCATGACGGTATCGTCGCCGGCGCGGTCGGCGAGCGCGTCGATGTCGGCGTTTCCGTCGGCCATCGGGTACGTCTCGACGGAAAGGTCGGCGCCCGCGCAGTAGTTCTCCAACACCGCGCGCTTCCCCTCGCGGAGCTGCTCCGGAACGAGGGCGACATCGCCCGAGGTCGATCGGACGCGGTCGGCGAGCGTCGCCGCCTCGCCGAGCGCGGTGGCGGCGTCGTACATCGAGCAGTTCGCGACCGGGAGCCCCGTCAGCTCCACGAGCATCGACTGGTACTCGAACAGCGCCTGGAGGAACCCCTGCGAGATCTCCGGCTGGTACTGGGTGTAGCTCGTGAGGAACTCCGCGCGGTCCGCGAGGTGGTCGACGACGCTCGGCACGTAGTGGCCGTAGTGCCCCCGACCGAGGAACTCGACGAGGTCGTCGTTGCGCGCGAAGATCCGCGAACACTCCGCGCGGATGTCCCGCTCCTGTCTCTTATACACATCTCTGAGCGGGNGTCGCTCTGTCGTCCGGTACCGGGTCGTCGATCGAAGGGTGACGTGGTCATGGTCGTGTGTCCGCTGTCGGGTCGCGCGGTCGATGCCCGCGCAGTCAAGCGATCTGGTCGTCGTACTCGTCGGGGTCGAGCAGCCCGTCGGCGTCGCCGGCCTCGACGGGGTCGACTTCGAGCATCCACCCGTCCCCGTACGGGTCCTCGTTGACGAGCTCGGGGCGGTCGAACAGCGCCTCGTTGACGGCGACGACCTCGCCGGAGACCGGCGCGTACAGGTCCGAGACGGCCTTGATCGATTCGACGACGCCGAACGCCTCGCCGGCGGAAATCTCGTCGCCGGCCTCGGGCAGCTCGACGAACACCACGTCGCCGAGCTCGTCCTGCGCGAAGTCGGAGACGCCGATCCGGACGGTGTCGCCGCCGGTCGTCGTCCACTCGTGCGATTCCAGGTACCGCCTGTCGTCGGGTACTTCGAAGCTCATTGGTCAGGTGTCGTCGCGGTCCGCTCGGATCCCGAGCGGTCGTCCGCCGGAGCCGGAATCGGGTCGGCGTCGGATCCGACTCGTCGGCCGGTTACGGGCGGGATTCGAGGTCGAAACACGGTCCGCGACACGCGTACGTCACCCTTCTGACGACGAGGAAATAAAAGGTGTGTTCGCGGCGGTCCTCCGCTCGCAGCGGTCTTCCGGCCGCCTCACGTCCACCGGTCGAGCCCGGTCTGGACCTGCGACTCCGCGATGCGCTCGAACCCGCGTTCCACCTCGTCGGCGGCGACGCCCCACTCGTCGACGACGTACTCGCGGGCGGCGTCCACGTCGGGGTTCACCGCGGTGTCGACGTCGACGTCCGTCGCCGGCGGGTCCATGAACAGCTCGCGGATCGCCTCGGCGTTCGGGATCTCGACGCCGCGCGCGTCGAGGACACCCCACAGGTCGCCGTGTTCCCGAACCGCCTTCACCGCCGTCTTCGGCCCGATCCCGCGGACGCCCTCGTTGAAGTCGGTGCCGCAGAGCATCGCGGCGTCGACGAGCCCCTGCCGGTCGAAGCCGAGGTCGTCGAGCGTCGCCGCGAGATCCATCAGCTCCGGGTCGCCCTTGCTCGTGAGCTGTCGGAGGGTCGTCGGCGCGCCGAACAGCAGCGTGTCGTAGTCCTCGCTGCCGGCGTGGTCCACGCTCCCCGTCGCCGCCATGTGCGCGCACTGGGCCTCGCCCTCGGCCGGCGCCTCGACGATCGGCACGTCGAGCAGGCGGAGCAGCTCGCGGGTCGTCTCCTGGATCGCGTCGGTGAGCCGCTGCGTGCGGGCCTCCAGCCGCGCGGCCTCGACGGCGTCGCCGCGCTCCTCGGCGGCCGCCCGGCGCTCCTCGGCCGCCTCGCGCTTCTCGCGGCGGTCGGCGACCTCGTCGGCCTTGAGCTCCGTCACCGCCCCGTCGAACACCATCACGGGGATCAGGTCGTGCTCGAAGAACTTCGGGAGCCCCTGCACCACCCCGATCAGGTTGGCGACCTCGACGCCGTCGGCCGTGGTGTACGCCTCGTCGCTCGTCCACTTCACCGTCGTCGTGAGGTACCGGTACAGCCAGTTGTGCGCGTCGACGGCGACGACGCTCCCCTCGATCTCGTCGAAGGCGACGTCGCGGATCGCCGCGAGATCGCGCAGGTCCGCGTTTCCCATCACCGATCGGTCGTCGCCGCGGCTCTTAAATGATCGATTCGCGGCGTCGACCCGCCGCGGACGCGGCGTCCGCGGGCCGCCGACCGCAGCCCCGCCTGCCGGCTTGTGGAGCGTTTATGTGTCTGAGCCGACTACCGATCGGCACCGAATGGTCTCGCCGTTCGATGTGTTGGACGTCGATGAGGACGCCGACGAGGCGACCATCGAACGGGCCTACCGCGACCGCGTGAAGGAGGCCCACCCGGACCAGGGCGGGACCGTCGAGGAGTTCCAGCTCGTCAGGCGCGCCTACCGCGAACTCGACGAGCGGGACCGGAACGGCGGGGCCGGCGACGAGACCGACCCCGCCGACATCGACCTCACCGACGACGACGGCGAGGCCGACGCGGTGCAGCCGGTCCGCGTCGAGTTCCTCGACTACGAGGCGATCGACGACTACGGCTGGTCGCTCGACGACGACGACCTGTTCCGGAAGGCGTCGCACGCCGACCTCGACGAGTCGGCGCACGGCCGGCTGCTGGTCCAGCCCGACGAGAGCCTGCTCGAAGCGGCCGAGAACCGCGGGTTCACGTGGCCGTTCTCGTGTCGCGGCGGCGCGTGCGCGAACTGCGCCGTCTTCCTCGTGGAGGGCGAGCTCTCGCAGCCGACCGACCACATCATGCCGGAGGAGCTGGCGGAGCGGGGGTTCCGCCTCTCCTGTAACGGCTACCCGCTGAGCGACGAGCTGAAGGTCGTGTTCAACGTCAAACAGCTCGCGGAGCTCGACGATCTCATCCTCCCGCCCGGGCCGTTCACACGGCGGTGACTCCCGGGAGCGGTCCGACTCTCAAAAAAACGCTCTGACCGCCCTCAGAACGACTCGGCGACGGCCGCGACCACCGCGTCCTCGACCGCGTCGCGCTCGCCGGAGAGGAACTCGATTTTGCCCTCGCGGAGGCCGGCCGTGGCGACGTCGGCGTTGGGCGCCAGCTCGGCCGCGCGCTCGGCCACGTCGCGGACGGACACGTCCGCGGTCGTCCGAACGTACAGCTCGTCGGTGCCGATCCCGACCGTCGCGTACGCCTCGCCGTTCGCGTTGCGACGGTGGAGGTCGTCGAGCAGGAGCGGCGTCGGCGGGAAGTCGTAGCGGTGGGTGTAGCCGTCGGTGTCGAGCACGGAGAACTCGACGCCGTCGACCGCCTCGGTGACGACGTTCTCGGTCGCGGTCTTGACCTCCGTCTCCAGCTTCTCGCGGAACTGCTCGGAGACGTGGGCCGCGAGGTTGCCGCCGTCCTCGAAGAGGAGGTCGGCGACGAGCTCGCGTTTGTCCTGGTACGACTGGTAGTACGCCTCGAGGGCGATCGCCTCGCGGAGCTCCGCGACGCGCTCGGCGTCGTACCCCGCGTCGCGGGCGAGTTCGACGTAGCGGTCGGGGGTCTCCGCCCAGTAGCTCACCGCCGGCAGGTGCCGGAGGTCCGCGCGGACCTCGTCGTTGACCGCGGAGGCCAGCGAGGCGGCCAGCGCGCCCGTCGAGAGGTCCGCGTCGACGCCGTCGAGCTCGGGCGAGACGAGGGTGTCGACCGCGTCGCGCGTCTCGGGGTCGGCGACCTCGGCGTCGACGACGACCGCGTCGACGCCGTAGACGGAGAGCAGGTCGATTCCGTCGGCCGACTCGGTCGTGGAACCGGTGCCGACCAGCAGGAACAGCGGGAGCTGCTCGTCGTGGCGGTCGCGGTCCTGGAGCATGCGGGTCGCGTCGTTCGTCGCCGCGTCCATCCCGTACACCGGGTCGTCGAGCGGTCGGCGGGTGAAGTAGTGGTACTCAGCGTCGCTCTTCGCGTGCTCCTCGCGGATCAGCGGGAGCACGGCGCGCTCGACCGCGGCGCCGGCGACGTAGCCGTCGGCGGTGGCCGGGTGGCGCACGACGATCGGGCGCGATTCGAGGACCGCGCGGCGGACGGCCTCCGCGGCGTCGAGCAGCCCGTCGGCGAGCGCCGCGACGGCCTCGTCGCCCGCGAGCGGCTGGAGCCCCTCCGGACGGGCCTCGGCCGTGAGCGCCTCGGCGAGCCGGCGGCGGACGGCCTCGGCCTCCTCGCCCTCCAAGAGGACGAGCGCCTCGGACTCGACCTGCACGTCGCCTCGGTGGCTCTCGACGTCGCCGTCGAGCCGCACCGCGTCGCCGACCTCGACGTCCGGGTACGCGCGGACGCCCGGCTCGACGAACGCGGCCACGTCGACGACCCCCGTCTCGTCGCGGACCTCGAAGACGGTCGGGCCGCCGGTCTGCCGGACGCTGACGACCTCTCCGTCGAGTCGCACCGCGTCGCCGACGGCGTCCGAGAGGGTGCCGATCTCGACGCGCTCGCGGTCGCCGTCGAGGTCGGTATCGCCCTCGCCGGCGTCCTCGTCGGACTCGTCGCCAGCGTTGTCCGCGTTCTCGGCTTCGGTGGCGTTCTCGGCCTCGGCTCCGGCTTCGTCGGCGTCTTCCGCGTCGTCGGCGTCGGACTCGTCCGCGTCGTCCGCGTCGTCCGCGTTGTTGGCCTCGATCGACTCCTCGGACTCGAGAGCATCTTCGACGACCGCCGGTTCACGGTCGCTTTCCCCTGTCGGTTCGTCGTCGTCCGCGTCGTCGGACCCGTCCGGCTCGGCGTCAGTTCCCGCGTCCGGCCCGTCGTCGTCTCCCTCTGCGTCTTCCTCGGGGAGGTGTTCGGTGTCGCCGTCCTGGACGAGCACGCCGCGGAACTCGCGGTCGGCCTGGCGGATCGACCACGCGAGGTCGATGTTCCCGTTGTCGCGGACGCCCTTCACCTGCACGAACACCTCGTCGCCCGGCTCCCAGTCGAGGCTGTCCAGTCGTCGGTCGAGCTCCGACCGGTGGAGGAGTCCGGTCACGCCGGGCGAGAGGTCGATGAACACGCCGAACTCGGCGTAGCCGTCGACGACGCCGCGGTAGAATCGGCTCGGGACGAGCTGGTTCGGGGAGTCGCCTCGGAAGTCGAACACGACGTCCTCTTGGTGCGGATCGCAGATGCGACCGCCACCGTCGACGTCGACGCCACAAATGATACAGGATCCCATTTGAGTACACCGAGAGTCTCGGGCTTAAAACGGTTGTCGAAAGCCTCGCGGGAGCGAACGGCCGAATACGGGAGAGCGGCAGTCACCCGATCAGGGATCGAACCGCGGCGACGACCCGGTAGCCCACGCCGTACCCGAGGAGCGCGGGCGGGAGGCCCGCGACGAGCGTGCGAAGCGGGGTCGTCCCGTGGACGGTGCGGAAGCCGATCAACAGCAGCACCGCCGCGTACGCGCCGCAGACCACGCGGAGGGCAGGTATCGGTGGTCCGGCGAGCGCCATCGGCGAACTGGCGTACGCGACCACCTGCACCGTCTCGCTGACGCCGCCCCGGTCGCGCAGTGCAAGTCCGCCGTCGTACTCGACGCTGGCGAGGATCACCGACAGCGTCGCGACCGCCGCGGTCAGGTGGAGCCCCACCGGCGCGGCCAGCACGACCACCAGCAGGACCAGGATCGCCGCCGAGACGGGCACGGAGACGACGATCCCGGGAACGGCTCCCGGGTCCGCGACGAGCCAGCCGACCGTGTAGGCGGCGGCGACGGCGACGGCGAACGTCAGCGCCGGCGCCTGATCGCCGGGTCCCACGCCGTTCGCGAAGAGGCGACGCGGCCGGACGAGGGCCTCGATCCACGCCCGAGCGAGCGCGCGAGGCCCGCGCGCCCGTCCGCCCTCCGGATCCTCGATCCACGATGTCACGGGCGCCTTTCGGGCGGGTGGGATAACGGGGTTCCGGTTCGCGTCGGTCCGTCGCGAGGCCAGGCCGCACCCAACCGTTATCTCGTCTGATAGCCGGCCCGCAAAGGCTTATACCGTCCCTCGCGGAGGAAAACGCGAATGCGCGCGTTCCGGAACGACGAACGGGGGTTCACCCCGATAGCCGGCTCGGGGATGCTCGTCGGCATCGTCGTCGTGCTGTTGGCGCTCGTCGGCGCCGCGGTGTTCGGGCTGATCGACGGCGTCGCGCCGCCGGACGCGGAGTTCGAGGTCGAGACGGAGGGGACCGACCTCGTGATCGTCGCGGCCGGTCCCGAACCGGTCCCGGCCGAGGAGCTGTACGTCCGCGGCGAGGACCCGGACGAGGAGGTCCGGTTCGGCGCGTGGCCCGGCGGCGGAGTCGTGCAGCCGGGCGATCGGGTGACCGTTCCCAACGCCACCGGGAACGAGAACGTCGAGGTCGTCTGGGAGCCCCTCGCCTTCGACACGCACGAGACGCTCGGCACGTACGAGGGCGAGGACTCGGCGATCGAAGGCAGCGCCGAACGGGACCCGCTCGGCGCGACCGGCGTTTAACTATTTCAAATCCGACCGGGGCTACTCCACCGACACCCACTCGCCGCGCTCGTCGGCGCGTTCGACCGCGTCGAGGAGTTTCTGCACCGCGTACCCCTGCTCGAACGACGGCTCGAACGCGCCGCCCTCGGCGACCGCAGAGAGGAACTCGTAATTCTCGTGAACGAAGGTGTGCTCCCAGCCGATGACGTGGCCCGGCGGCCACCAGTGGTCGACGTACGGGTCGGTCTCGTCGGTGACGAGCACCGTCTGGTACCCGCGGTCGCCCTCGCGGAGCACCTCCAGCTCGTTGAGCCGCTCTAGGGAGAACTTCAGGCTCCCCGTCGAGCCGTGCACCTCGATCGCGTGGTCGTTCTTGTGGCCCGCCGCGAACCGGGTCGCCTCGAAGGTGCCCATCGCGCCCGACTCGTAGGCGACCTGCGCGGTGTAGGCGTCGTCGACGGTCACGTCGCGGTGCTCCTCGACGCTCCCGTCGTCGGCGTAGACCGGGCGCTCGTCGACGAACGTCTGCAGGTGGCCGGAGACGCGATCGACCCCGCCGACCTCGTCGCCGACGAGGAAGTCCGCGAGGTCGAACGTGTGCGCGCCGAGGTCGCCGAGCGCGCCGGAGCCGGCCATGTCGGCGTCCATCCGCCACGCCCACGGCGCCTCGGGGTCGACGAGCCAGTCCTGCAGGTAGCGCCCGCGGACCTGCCGTATCTCGCCGAGTTCGCCGTCCTCGATCAGCCCCTTCGCGTAGCGGATCGCCGGGACGAACCGGTAGTTGAACGCGGTGCCCGCGGGCACGTCGGCGTCGGCCGCGGCGTCGCGCATGGTTTCCGCCTCGTCGAGCGTCGGCGCGAGCGGCTTCTCGCAGAGGACGGGGACGCCGGCCTCGAGGGCCGCGATCGACGGCTCCGCGTGAACGTGGTTCGGTCCGAGGTTGTAGAAGACATCTACCTCGTCGATGGCGTCTTCCCAGTCAGTCGCGGTGTGCGCGAATCCGAACCGCTCCGCGGCGTCCGCGAGCGCCTCCTCGTCGCGTCCGACGAGGGTGTGTCGCTCGATCTCGGGCGCGTCCGGGAAGAACATCGGCAGCCGCGCGAGCGCGTTCGCGTGCGCCTTGCCCATGAATCGATACCCCAGTACGCCGATGTTGAGCGTCATGGGTCGGTGTACTCGATACCGAGTCTTGAGTGTGGGTGGTTCTCAGTCCGGACCGGTACGGTTTTGGTTCGATGCTGCGACCCGAGTCCGTGAGCGAGATACGCGTCGTCGCTCTCGGTTCGATCCGGCGAGGCGAGGAGCTGCTGGTCCAAGAGATCGAGGCCAACGACGCGGGCGGACGAAACTACCGGCTGCTCGGGGGCGGCGTGGAGTTCGGCGAGCACAGCCGCGAGGCGCTGCACCGCGAGTTCGACGAGGAGCTCGGCGTCACTCTCGACGACGTCTCACCGGTGGGGACCTACGAGCGGGTCTTCGACCACGAGGGGAGGCGACAACACGAGGTCTGGCGGGTCTACGAGGCGGCCATCGTCGAGGACTGGCCCTACGAGCGAGCGGAGTTCTCGTTCGTCGAGCCCGATCTCGGCGTCGAGCTACGCGCGACGTGGAAACGGCCCCGAGAGCTCCGGTCGGGACCGGACCGCCTCTACGGCGAGACGCTCCTCGACGATCTCGGGTCCGAGCCTCACTCCGCCCAGTAGGCGTCGCCCGGCCGCGTCTCGAAGACGGCGCGGTCGAGCACGTCGACCGCCTTCTCCAACCCCTCCCGCGAGGAGGTGAGCGAGTCCTCGTGTTCGATCGACAGCGCGCCCTCGTACCCGACCATCCGGAGCGTCGAGACCACGTCCTTCCAGTGGCTCTCGTCGTGGCCGTAGCCGATCGAGCGGAACAGCCACGAGCGGTCGGACTCCTCGGTGTAGCCCGTCGTGTCGAGCACGCCCTTCACGCGCGCGTTCGCGTCGTACACCTTCGTGTCCTTCGCGTGGAAATGGTGGATCGCGTCGCGCTCGCCCAAAAAGCGGATGGCCTCGGTCACGTCGATCCCCTGCCAGTAGAGGTGCGAGGGGTCGAAGTTGGCGCCGATCCGCTCGTTCGTCGCCTCCCGAAGCGCGAGCAGCCCGGTCGGCTCGTAGACGAGCATGTTCGGGTGCATCTCGATGGCCACGTCCACCCCGTGACCTGCGGCGTGTTCCGCCAGGTCCCGCCAGTAGGGGACCGCGACCTCGTCCCACTGGTAGTCGAGCGCGTCGGCGTGTTCGGTCGGCCACGGCGCCGTGATCCAGTTCGGCGTCGAGTCGCCCGGCGCGCCGCCGGGGAGCCCGGAGAAGCAGGTGACCGTGCCGACGTCGAGCTGGTCGGCCAGTTCGATCGCCTCGCGGAGCTCGCGGTCGGCCTCCGCGGCCCGCTCCTCGTCGGGGTGGAGGGGGTTGTTGTGGGTCGCGAGCGCGGAGACCCGGAGCCCGTGGTCGTCGAGCAGTCCCGTGAGCTCCGCCTGCGCCGCGTCGTCGTCGAGGAGCGCCTCGCGGTCGACGTGGGCCTCGCCGGGCCACCCGCCGACGCCGAGTTCGACGGCGTCGACGCCGATCTCGTCGAGGTACGCGACCGCGTCGTCGATCGATTCGCCGCCCAGGGGAACGGTGAGTACACCGATGTCCATGGGCGGCGATAGTACAAGACCCCGAATAAACCTTCAGGAAGCGCCACCCGGAGCGGTGGGGCTCGAACTCGCGGGCGGTCCGGGACGGCCCGACACCGGCTCCTCGCCCCGTCTCGCCCGCCGAGCGGGGCCGCGAACCACATGAGGTTTTAACGGGTGGAGCGCGTACGGCGGGTATGGGAATCCTCTCGCGCGCCTCCTACGTCATCCGCTCGAAGCTGAACGCCCTCCTCAACCGGGCGGAGGACCCGACGGAGTCGCTCGACTACTCGTACGAACAGATGCGCGACGAGCTTCAGGACGTGAAACAGGGGATCGCCGACCTGACGACCCAGAAGAAGCGACTGGAGATCCAGAAGCGAAAGCTGGAGGAGAACGTCGAGAAGCACAACCGGCAGGCCCGCGAGGCGGTCCAGCAGGACCGCGACGACCTCGCGCGGAAGGCCCTCGAGAAGAAGAAGTCGAAGATGGCCCAGATCGAGGAGCTCGAGGGGCAGATCGCGAAGCTGAACGACACGCAGGAGCAGCTCGTCGAGAAGAAGAACAAGCTCCAGAACCGCATCGAGGAGTTCCGCACGAAGAAGGAGACGATGAAGGCCCGCTACGAGGCCGCTGAGGCGTCCACTCGCGTCTCGGAAGCGATGACCGGCGTCGGCGACGAGATGGAAGACGTGAGCCGCTCGATCGAGCGCGCCGAGGAGCGCACCGAGGAGATGGAGGCGCGCTCGGAGGCGATGGACGAGCTGGAGGACTCCGGCGCCTTCGAGGACGCGCTCTCCGACAAGGACAGCATCGACCGCGAGCTCGAGGGGCTCTCGACGAACAGCGAGGTCGACGCCGAGCTGGAGACGCTGAAAGGCGAGCTCGGCAAGGGAGAGCCCGCGAGCGACGACGGCGAGGCGAGTTCCGACGAGGAGATCGAAGACGAGCTGGCGGACATCGAGTCGGAGATCGACAGCGACGACCTGGAAGCGGACCTCGACGGGGACGCCGACGTGGACGAGGAGGTCGACGTGGAGCTCGAGGAGTCCGAGGTCGACGCCGACGAGCAGCGGAACTGACAGAGGCGCAATCCGACCGGTCGGCCTCCGCGACGCCCGTTTTTCCCCGCTACTCCGACAGCGGCCGCGCCCCTGTCCCCGCGCGGTCGCGGTCGCCGAGCCTGATCTCGCCGCCGGAGAGGCTCACGCCGTCGTACGGGTCCTCGGCGAGCAGCAGCGAGCCGTCGAGGTCGGCGTAGTCGAGTAAGGGCGCGAGCTGCGCGGCCGCGGCGATCGACGCGTTCGACTCGATCATGCAGCCGCACATCACTTCCAGTCCGTGAGCGCGCGCGGCGGCGATCATCCGCCTCGCCTCCAGCAGCCCGCCGGTCTTCATCAGCTTCAGGTTCGCGATGTCACAGCGGTCGGCGATCGCGGGAATGTCCGAGAGGGTGACGCACGACTCGTCGGCGGCGATCGGGAGCGCGGACCGCTCGTAGACGAACCGGAGCCCCTCGGGGTCCTCGGCGGGCACCGGCTGCTCGACGAACTCGACGTCGCGCTCGGCGAGCCACTCGCTCTTTTCGACCGCCTCGCGGGGGGTCCACGCCTCGTTGGCGTCGACGCGGAGCCGGGCGTCGGGCGCGGCCTCGCGGACCGCGTCGATCAGCTCGCGGTCGCGGTCGGTGCCGAGCTTGATCTTGAGGACCGGATACCCGGCCTCGACCGCGGCGGCGGCCTTCTCCCGGACGCGCTCCGTCTCGTCGAGCCCGATCGTGTAGGAAGTCGCGGGCGCGGCCCCGGGGTCGAGCCCCCAGAGGCGGTGGAGGGGGACGCCGAGCCGCTTCGCGGCGAGGTCGTGGACCGCGATCGAGACGGCGGCTCGCGCCGCCGGATTGTCGTTGACGACGCCCGCCAGTTCGGTCTCGATCTCGTGGAGAGCGTGGGGGTCGCCGACGCGCTCGACGGCGTCGAGCAGGGCCGGGAGCACGGCCTCGACCGTGTCGGCGGTCTCCCCGTAGTGCGCGGAGGGGGCCGCGCCGCCGACGCCGGTCATCCCGCCCTCGTCCGAGATCCGGACGATCACGTTTTCGGCCTCGGTCTGCGTCCCTCGCGAGATGGTGAACGGGTTCTCTAAGGGGAGCGAGACCCGCTCGAACTCGGTCTCGAGGGTCATTCGCCGCCGAGCCCCGCGTCGACGATCCCGTCCACGATCCGGTCCGCGCCGTCCCGGACCGGGTCTGCGGCCGGGGCCCCGACCCCGTCGCCGAAGTCGGCGACCGCGTCCGCGGCGGCCGCGTCGTCGTCCACGTCCTTCGTGTTGAGCGCGCCGGCGACGACGCTCGCCTCGTTGACGGGCGCCGCGAGCCCCTCGTAGAGGTCGACGTAGTCGGAAAGCGGCGGGAGCGAGAACGACTCGTAGCCGTGGATCGCCTCGCGGCCCGCGGCGTGACAGAGCACGAGCCCGTCCGCCATCGAGCCGTGGAGGATGCCGCAGGTGACCGCCGAGTAGGCGGGGTGAACGATGCTCCCCTGCCCCTCGACGACGAGGAGGTCGCGGTCGTCCCCGATCTCGACGAGCATCTCCTCGACCGCGCCGGCGGCGAAGTCGGCGACGACGCGGTCGATCGGGTTCCCCCAGCCCGCGATCATGATCCCGGTCTGGCCGGTCGGGACGAACGCGGCGTCGATCCCGCGCTCGCGGGCGGCCGCGACGATCTCGAGCGAGGCCGTCATCTTCCCGACCGAGCAGTCGGTGCCGACCGTACACACCACGTCGGCGTCCACGTCGCCGGAGGCGCCCGTCGCCACCGTCAGGTCGTCGTCGGGCTCGCGCACGTCGACGAGATCGACGCCGTGCTCGTCGGCCAGCGCGGCGAGCGCCTCGTCCTCGTTGAGGAAGTAGTGGAGCCCGCTGACCACGTCGCAGCCCGCTTCGATCGCGGCCTCCACGTCCGACCGCCACGACTCGTCGAAGCCGCCGCCGATCGGGGCGATGCCGATATATAAGGCGTCCACGTCGCCGTCTGCGGCCGCGTACGCCTCGTCGAACGACCCGACGATGGGCGCGTCCGAGATGTCCGGCACGTGGTCGGTGACGCGGTCGCCGGCGCGGTCGCGGTCGAGCACCGCGCGCACGTCCTGGTCGCCGTAGCGCATCACGCCGAGGGCGGTCTTCGCGCGGTCGGGGAACTTCTCGTGGGCGAGGATGACGATCCGTTCGTCGCTCATGGTGGCTCGCTCGCTCCGGGCGGGCTTAAAAGGGTCGAGCCGCGTCCGGGTCGACGGCTCGCGGGGACCGGTCGTCGAGCCGCCGCGTCGGCGACGGACCCGTCTCAGCATAATACAAGGTGGAGCCGCCGACCTCAAGGAGCGAGCGAGTAGGGCGGGGTAGTTTACTCGAGGTCGATCGACACGTCCGACTGCAGCCCGGCCGCCTTCACCGTGTTATACAGGAGCATCGCGCGCGTCATCGGCCCGACGCCGCCGGGGACGGGCGTGACCGCGCCGGCGACCTCCTTCGCCGACTCGTACGCCACGTCGCCGACGAGCTCGTACCCCTTCTCGGTGTCCGCGTCGACCCGGTTGATCCCCACGTCGATGACGGTCGCGCCCTCCTTGAGCGTCGAGCCGTCGACGAACTCCGGGACCCCGACGGCGGCGATCACGATGTCGGCGGTCGACAGCTTCCCCTCCAGGTCCTCCGTCCGCGAGTGACAGACGGTCGTGGTCGCGTTGCCGACCGGCCCCTTCTGGATCAGGAGGTTCGCCATCGGCTTCCCGACGATGTCCGACCGGCCGACGACGACCGCGTCGGCGCCCTCGGTCTCCACGTCGTACGCCGCGAGGAGCTTCTGGACGCCGTGGGGCGTGCAGGGTTTAAATCGGGCGTCGCCGGCGACGAGCCGCCCGACGTTCTCCGGGTGGAACCCGTCCACGTCCTTTTCGGGAGCGATCTGCCGAAGGACGCTCCGCTTGTCGACGTGGTCGGGGACCGGGAGTTGCACCAAGATCCCGTGCACGTCCTCGCGCTCGTTGAGGTCGTCGATGGTGTCGTACAGCTCCTCGGCGGGGGCGTCGGCGTCGATCTCGACGTGCACGCTCTCGATGCCGACCTCCTCGCAGTCGCGCTGTTTCATCGAGACGTACGTCTCGCTCGCGGGGTCGTCGCTCATCAACACGGTGGCGAGTCCCGGCGTCACGCCCGCCGCTTCCAGGGTCTCGACGTGCGCGGCCACGTCGTCGCGCACGTCGGCGGCGACCGCCTCGCCGTCGATGATCTGCGTCGCGTCGGCGGCGTCCCCACCGCTGCTCTCGGTCATACCGAATCCGAGGGCGAGGCGATATAAAAACGACGCGGGATCGTGTCTATCTCTTCGCCGGGACGAAGTTAGATACCCAGAAACGTGGATCAGATTCGTCGTTCACTCCGGGAACAGCTCCGTCTCGCGTTCGACGGCGTCGATGGCCGCGATCTCGTCGGGCGTCAGGTCGAGGTCGGCGGCCGCCAGGTTGGCGCGGAGGTGCCGCTCGCTCGACGCCTTCGGGATCGTCACCACGGGCTCTTTCGCGGTCGCCCACGCGATGGCGACCGTCTCGGGCGCCACGTCGTGGGCCTCTGCGACCTCGACCACGGCGTCGATCTCGCTCACGCGCCCGCCCGCCAGCGGCGAGTAGGCGACCACGGTGTACCCGTGTTCGCGGGCGTGCTCCAGGAGTTCCGGCCGGTAGAACAGGGGGTGTAGCTCCGTCTGATGGGCCGCGAGCGGCGCGTCGAGAGCGTCGATCGCGCGGTCGAGCTGGTCGGGCTCGAAGTTGGAGACGCCGACCTCGCGCACGACCCCCTCGTCGACGAGTCGATCGAGCGCCGGGAGGGTCGTCTCCGGGTCGTACGCCCCTCGCGGGCGGTGGACGTACAGGAGGTCGAGCGCCTCCACGCCGAGCAGCTCGGCGCTCTCGCGGGCGGTCGGGCCCGCGTCCTCGGCGCCGAGGTCGTCGACCCACAGCTTCGTGGCGACCGTGACCGCGTCGCGGTCCGCGTCGCTCGCGGCGAGCCCGTCGCCGACGACCGCCTCGTTGCCGTAGATCCGAGCGGTGTCGAGGTGGCGGTAGCCGAGCGAGAGCGCGGTTTCGACCGCGTCCGGGTCGTCGATCCCCATCGTTCCGAGGCCGACGGGCGGGAGGTTCATGCCCGCGTTCGGGGCGACCGACGCAAAAACAGATCGGTGAGTCGGCGCCCCTTTTTAATACGACGGCCTGCAAACGAACGGCGTATCCCTCCATGTCGCTGCCAGCCGCGACGCGTTCGAGAGCCGCGTCCCCGACGCCGAACCGATGACGCGGGAGAGACACGCGGGCGCGTGGTCGTTCCCCACGGCCCGCGGGTCAGTCCGCGTCGCTCCCGGCGAGCTCCGGATCCGCCGCGGCGTCCTCAGAACCGTCGCCGAAGCGGGGAGATCCCTCGCCGCCGGGCGCCTCCCGTCGGCGCTCCGGGACGTCGGCTGGACCGGGATCCTGGCCGTCACGGCGATCGCCCCCTCTGCGGTCGAGTGGCTCCTCGCGGGCGGCGGAAGCGCGCAGACGGCGTTCGGCGTGCTCGGCCTTCTCACTGCGGTCAGCGGCGTCGCCGTGTCCGTCGCCCGCGAGCGAACGGCGACCGTTCCCCACCGCGACATCGAGCACGTCGCCTTCGACGACGGCGAGCTCCGGATCGTCCACCGGAACGGGGAGGGAGACGACGAGCGCGAAACGGAGACCGTTCGCCCCCTCGACGACGCGGCGCGGGCCGACGCCGCGCTCGCGCTCCGCCTCCGCGGCGTCGACCTCCGCGGCGTCGAGGACGACGACGCCGTCTCTCGAACGGTCGTCGACGCCCCGAAGACCGAGCTTATCGCGTGACTCTCGCACTCTCGTGAGGCCGGTGGATTGGTCGCGAGCGATACGTCGCGGTCGGCGACCTAGGCCCGGTCGTCCGCGTCCGGGTTCACGGGCGCCCGCCCGCAGATGCTCACGAGGTCGTGGAGGTCGTCGATCTCGTAGGTGGGCTGACAGGAGAGCTCGGTCGACCGCCGGTGCGGGCGCCGGACGAACGCGGAGTCGATGCCGGCGTTGTCGGCGGCGCGCACGTCCGACTCGTTGTCGCCGACGAAGACGGCGGTCTCGGCGCCGAGGTCCTCGAGGGCGCGCTCGATGTAGTACGGCGACGGCTTCTTCCGCGAGAGGCTGGCGATCGAGGGCTCGCGACCGTACGCGACCTCGAACCGCCCGGCGAGCCCGAAGTGGTCGAGGACCGCGTCGACGGTCGCCTGCTGGTTCGAGGAGACGACTCCGAGCGAGGCGTCGAGGTGACGGAGCGCGTCGACGTCGTCGTACGGCGTTTTGCGGCCGCTCCGCGCCGCGTCGACTTGGGCGTCCGCGGCGGTCTCGTCGCGGACCCGCCAGAACTCGACGGGGTCCAGCCCGTAGCGCTCGCAGATGTCCGCCAGGGTGGCGGGGTCGACGCCGACGGCGACGTCGTCGACGTGGGCGAGGTCCGGATCCTCGACGCCGAGGCTCACGAAGGCGTCCCAGGCGGCCTCCCTGAGGGTGTCGAACGGGGTTCGACCGATCAAGACCCCGTCCTTATCGAGGACGACGGCGTCGTACACGACCCCCTCTCCGTCGGTAACCGGCAAAAGCCTTTCACCGGTCGCCTCCGCTCGACGGGGCGTCCGTCGCGGAGGCAGAACCGGGACTACGTCGGGGTCACGGAGAGAGATCCGGGGGCTGCGTCGGGGTCGCGGGGGACGGTCAGTTCGATCGCTGTTCGCTCCCGTCCTCGTCGAGGTCGACGACCGCTTGTCGCCGGAGCGCGCGCTCGAGGAACGCCCGCGGGAGCGACGCGATGTCGCCGGTCTGTACCCGCCAGAAGTTCGCGTACAGCCCGTCGGTCCCCAGCAGGTCCTCGTGCGTGCCGTCCTCGACCACCGCCCCGTCGTCGAGGACGAGGATCCGGTCCGCCGTGCGAACGGTCGACAACCGGTGCGCGATGACGAAGGTCGTCCGGTCGGCGGCGAACTCGGCGATCCGGTCCTGAATTATCGCCTCCGTCTCGGTGTCCACCGCCGAAGTCGCCTCGTCTAACACCAAGATCGCGGGGTCCTTGAGCATCGTCCGCGCGAGCGCCAACCGCTGGCGCTGGCCGCCGGAGAGTTTCACCCCGCGTTCGCCCACGAGCGTGTCGTAGCCGTCCGGCAGGTTCTCGATGAACTCGTGCGCCTGCGCCCGCCGGGCGGCCCGCTCGACGTCGTCATCGCCCGCGTCGAAGGTCCCGTACCGGACGTTCTCAGCGACGGTCCCGTAGAAGAGGAACGGCTCCTGGCTGACGTAGCCGATCGACCGCCGGAGGCTCCGCAGCGTCACGTCTCGAACGTCCTGTCCGTCGATCCGAACCGCGCCGGCGTCGGCGTCGTACAGCCGCGGCAGGAGCTTCAGAAGCGTCGACTTGCCCGCTCCGGTCGGTCCGACCACCCCCACTGTCGTTCCGCCTTCGACTGCGAAATCAGCGTCTGTGATCACTGTCTCTCCGGAATAAGCGAACCGAACGCCGTCGTAGGTCACGTCCCCTCGATCGATCTCCAGCGGGCGAGCGTCGGGCCGGTCTCCGATCGCAGGCTCCCGAGAGAGCACGCCCTGCACCCTGCTCCCGGCGGCCTTGGCCCGCTCGTAGTCGTCGACGACGTCGCCCAGCCTGATGATCGGCCAGAGGAACTGCTGGGCGTAGATGACGAAGGTGACGAACGCACCCGGCGTGAGCGCGCTCGTCAGACCGAACACCGGGCGTCCGAGCACCCACAGGCCCCCGACGAGGAACGTGACCGCGAAGCCGACACCGGAGATGACGGTCAGCCCCGGGAAGTACGTGATCCTGACCTTGATCGCCGAGAGGTTGGCGGTCAGGTACTCGTCGGAGGCCTCGGCCACCCGCTCGCTCTCGAACCGCTCGGCTCCCTCGCTCTTGATGACCTCGATCCCGCTGACGTTGTTCTCCAGCCGGGAGTTCAGGTCGCCGATCTCCTCGCGGATCGAGAGGTACCGCGGCTCTATCAGCCGAGTGAACAGCAGTGTGAACGCCGCGAGCAGCGGGATCGGAAGCAGGGTCACCGCCGTCAGCGGCGGGTTCAGCCCGACGAGGATCAGCCCGATACCGCCGACGGTGGCGAGGATCCACAGCGTCGCGCTCAGCCCGTCCTCGAGGAACGTCTCGAGGGCGTTCACGTCGTTGTTGAGGATGCTCATCAGGTCGCCCGTGCGATTGCCGGTGAAGTAGGCGAGCTCGAGGTCCTGCAGGCGTTCGTAGGCGTCGACCCGGAGGTTCCGCTGGACGCGTTGAGCGAAGACGCTCCACCCCCAGTCCTCGATCCACGAGGCGACCGCGCCGGCCACGGTCGCCGCCGCGAGGATCGCGATCGAGAAGTACAGCTTCCCGACGTCGGTGCCCGGCACGAGCCCGTCCGGCACCAGTGGGAGCGCGTACGGGCGCTCGGCGAGGAATATCGCGTCCACCGCCAGCCCGATGACGAAGGCGGGGACCAACGCGAACGCCCGGCCGACGACCGTGGCGACGGCCCCGAGAACGGCGTACCGGCGGCCGGTGGCGTACTCGGTGTACAGCCGCCAAACGGGGTTCTCCGACCACGACCCGGGCGTCTCCGAGCGCTCGGTGAGCGAGTCGGGGGTTCCCTCCATACCCCTACACTGCCCCGCGCGGGTTAAGAGCCTCCGGGGGAGGCGCTTTCGACTCCCCCGAACCGTGTCGAGAGCGCGGCGGGGACCTCCGCAGCTCGATCTTCGAGCGGCTCACACACCCAGCAGCCTGAGGACGAGCCCGACGAGCAGGAGGATCGTTCCGACGAAGAGGCCGATGAACGGGATCGGGACCGGCAGCGGGATCACGATGAGCAGGATCCCGATGACGATCAGCGCGGTGGAGAGTCGCATACCCCCTCTCTCGTTGCCCGAACGGAAAGGTGTTGAGGCGCTCGGCGTCGGGGGAACCGATCTCACTGTCGGGCACGCCTCCCGCACTTTCAATACCCGGCGCGTCCAACCTGCATATTGGACCATGAATATTGTTGATATCGCGGTGCCGGAGTACGTCGAGGTCGACGTCAGCGAACGACTCGCCAAGGTTCGGTCCATCTTCGAGCGCGAGAACCCGAAGGGGATCGTCGTCACCGAAGACGGCGAGTACGCGGGCGTGGTGGGCGAGAAACAGCTCATGCGCTCCCGGATGGAGGACGACACCAAGGTGTCGGCCGTGATGAAGTCGGCCCCGTCGGTCGACCGTCACGAGGACCTCCGCGAGACCGCCCGCCTCCTCGTCGAGGGCGACGTGAAGATCGCGCCGGTGTACGAGGGCGAGAAGCTCTACGGGATCGTCACCGTCGACCAGATCCTCGAGGCGGTCCTCGACAGCCTCGACGCGATCACGGTCGGCCAGATCGCCACCGACGACGTCATCGGAATCAACGAGAAGGACAGCGTCGGCAGCGCGATCAACCGCCTCCGGGAGAACGGAATCTCCCGGCTGCCCGTCCTCGACGAGGACGGCCAGCTGGTCGGCGTCGTCACCACCAACGACATCGTCGAGTTCGTCGTTCGCGACCACGAACGGCAGGGCAGCGGCGACCGCGCCGGCGACATCGACCGGATGCTCGACATCCCAGTCTACGACATCATGTCGAGCCCCGTCGTCACCGCGACCGCCGACGAGACCGCGGAGGCCGTCGTTCAGCGCATGTTCGACAACGACGTCTCCGGGCTGGTCGTCACTCCCGACGACTTCGACACCGTCGCCGGTATGGTGACGAAGACCGACGTGTTGCGCGCGCTCACGTTCACCGAGCAGGACTCGATGGACGTGCAGATCACCAACGTCGAGCTGCTCGACACGACCTCGCGCGAGCACATCGTCGAGTCCATCGAACAGGTCGCGAACAAGTACGCGGACATGCACGTCATCCACGCGCACGTCCGGCTCCACGCCCACAAGGAGAAGCTCCGCGGCACCCCCCTGATCCAGTGTCAGATCCGCCTCCGCACCAACGAGGGGCAGGTCGGCGGCTCCGGCGAGGGGTACGGCGCCGAACACGCCTTCCACGTCGCGCTGGACAAACTCGAACGGAACGTCCTCGAGATCAAGGGCGTCAACGCCGACGAGGAGTACCGCGGCCAGCTCCTCCGCAAGCTCGGCGAGCTGTGAGTCGGTAGGCGCTTCGCGCGACCGGATCTCGCATCGTCGCCGTCGACCGTTCCGCCGCGGCGGTTCCCGTTTCCTCCCGTTTCGCGTTCACTTCGCCTTCGACGCCGTTAGCTCCGGCTCGTCCCGCGCGGCGCTTACGCGTCTGCGCCTTCGGCGAGCCCGTCGGCGACGATCCGGAAGGTGGCGGTGTCGCCCGCGGGCTTCGAGCGGTGTTTCTCGAGCGTCGCCCGGCGGTTTCCGCCGCGGAACCGGTCGACGCGGAGGATCGCCCCGGTCCAGTGGTTGAGGGTGTTGCCGCCGAGCGCGCGGTCGCGGTCGCTGTCGGGGTCGGTGAACACCTGGTTGGTGATGACGACCGCGACGTCGTGTCGCCGGGCCAGAGACAGGAGGTGCGTCACCTGTTTGGCGACCTTGCGGAGCGACTGGCCGCCCTCGGTGTCGCCGGCGCGCTCCAGTCGGTAGAAGCCCGTCGCGGAGTCCAACACGATCAGCTCGACCTCCTCGGCGAGCTCCTCGGCGTCGCGGACGGCCTCCCGCTGGTCATCGAAGTCGTACGCCTCCGAGATCACCAGCCGCGAGGCGATCTGCTCGACCGTCTCGTGGTCGGCCCGCCCGGCGGCCATCTGCTCGAACCGGTCGATCGAGAGCCCCTCGGTGTCGATGTAGAGGGCGCGCTCGCCGCCGGCCGCGACCTCGACGGCCGCGGCCAGCGCGAGGTTCGTCTTGCCGGCCGCCGGCGGGCCGTACACCTGCGTGACGACCCCGCGCTCGAACCCCCCGCCCAACAGGTCGTCGACCGGCCGACAGCCGGTCGGGATCGGATCGCTCACTGTGGAGGGCTTCGCCCGCGCTCGTATTTAAACGGTCGATCGCGGTGGAGACGGACGGATAGCCGTATCGCGGTGGGGACGAACGGATAGTCGTCGGCGACGGGCGAGACGCGTCGCTCGTCGAGTGTCGATAAGTGTGAAAGAAACGGAGATGGCGTCGGTCGCGCCGACCGACGGCCGAGATCCGATATTGCGTGCGGACGCGCCGTCCGCGACTCGGGGGTTAGTTGCGGACGAGGTTCGTCGCGCGGGGTCCCTTGGGGGACGATTCGATGTCGAATTCCACTTCCTGACCCTCCTCGAGGTCCGGGCCGCCGACGTCTTCCATGTGGAAGAACACGTCTTCGTCGTCGTCGAGGTCGCCGTCGTCAGTCGAGATGAAACCGTAGCCGCCAGTGTCGTTGAAGAAATCAACCTTACCGTTTGCCATTGCAAACAAACGTATGGCCCATTTGGGGATAACCCTTGCGAGGGTCACGGTACCACGACCGTCTCGAGGTGGATTCACACCATCACGACTCTCTCGGAGACGGACTCACATCCGCTCGGAGACGGATCGCCTGTGTTCAGCGCGTGCCATCAGTCGCGGGGTTCATTTACGAGCGACCACGTAGGTGGGGTAACGACATGGATCGCCGCCACTTCCTCCGCTCGCTCGCCGCCACCGGCGTCGCCGCCGGCACGACCGCCACGGCCGGCTGTGCCGGGGTCCTCGGCGGCTCCGGCGCCGAGGGGACGATCCTCGGCCCGCCGGAAACGGACCTGAGCGAGGCGTCCCACCCGAGCTACGGCGACGAGATGCCCGAGTTCACCGTCCCCGACCCGATCGCGGGCGAAGACGTGTCGGTGGCCGACTTCGAGGGCGAGCGCGCCGTCCTGTGGACCTCCTTCTACACGAACTGCCCCGACGGGGTCTGTCCGGCGCTGATCCTCCGGCTCCGGCGCGCACAGGAGTACGCCGCCGAGCAGGGATACGGCGACAGGGCGGCGTTCCTCCCGATCACCTTCGACCCGGAACGCGACACGGCCGAGGCCCTCCGCGAGTACGCCGGTCAACGGAGCGTCGACCTCGACGCCGGCAACTGGCACTTCCTCCGGCCGGAGAGCTACGAGCGCGCCCAAGAGCTACACGACGAACACTTCGGGCTCGTGATCGAGAAGCAGCCGGCCGACGACCTCGAGAATCTGGAGTACCGGTTCCCGCACTACGGGCTCATCATCCTCGCGAACAAGCAGGGAATCGTCGAGCGGGCGTACCCGAGAGGCCCGCAGACGGACATCGAGACGCTCGTGGACGACTTCGAGCGGGTGGTCACCGCGTGAGGCGCCGCCACCTCCTCGCCGGACTGGCCAGCGTCGGTGCCCTGGGTGGAGCCGGCGTCGTCGCGTCCGACGGAGTGCCGGACGCCCTCGGCGGCGGTGACGCGTCGGAGCCGATCGAACCGGTGACGCTCGACACGGTCGAGGCCCCCGGAAGTCGCGACGGGGAGGTGACGCTCCCGGCCGCCGACCGCCCGACGTTTATCGACTTCTTCGGGACGTGGTGTGCCCCCTGCGTCGAGCAGATGCCGGACCTCGCGGAGGCGCACGACCGGCTCGGCGACGAGGTGCTGTTCGTCTCGGTGACGACCGAGGACGTCGGCGGCGCGGTCAGCGAGGAGGCGGTCGCCGACTGGTGGCGCGAGAACGACGGCGACTGGCTCGTCGCCGCGGACGTGACCGCCGAGCTCGCGGCCCGCCTCAACGTCGGCGGCTACCCGAGCGCGCGCGCCGTCGACGCCTCCGGGCGCGTCNGAGATGTGTATAAGAGACAGGTCGAGGGGATCGAGAGCGCGCTCGACCGATGACGGAGCGATTCGACCGATGACCGACGTCTCGCTCGCGACGAACCTCCCGTTCGCCGTGACCGCGGGGGTCGCGACGTTCTTCTCGCCGTGCGCGTACCCGCTTTTACCCGGGTACGTCGGCTTTTACGTGAACTCCGTCGAGGCCGACGAGGCCTCGGTGACCGGGGCCGGAGTCCGCGGCGTCGCGGCCGCGATCGGCGTGCTGGCGACGTTCGCGCTCCTCGCGGGCGCGACCGTGCGAGTCGGGCAGTCGACGCTGTCGAACATCACCGTCTTCGAGACGCTCGTCGGGGGGCTCCTCGTCGTCTTCGGGCTGCTCGTGGTCGCCGGGCGGGCGCCCTCGCTCTCCGTCTCGCTGCCGAAGCGGCGGTCGAGCGTCTTCGGGTTCGGGCTGTTCGGCGCGGGGTACGCGCTCGCCGGCGCCGGCTGCGTCGCGCCGATCTTCCTCGCGGTGGTCGCCCGCGCCATCGCGCTTCCCGGTGACGCCGCGCTTCTCATCCTCTCGGTGTACGCCGGCACCGTCGCCGTCCTGATGGCCGCGACCACCGTCGCGACCGGCGTCGGACTCGTCAGCAACGCCAACCGGGTGATGGCCCACGCCGGGACCCTGAAGCGGGTCGCGGGCGCCGTGATGGTCGTCGCGGGGGTCGGACAGCTGTACCTCTCGCTCGTCGTCTACTGACCGGATCGGAGCCGGCGAACACCGATGTGGAACCTTCGCGCCTTTCCGCACTGCTGTCACTCGGATCGTGAACGGCAGACAGGGATATCCGTGTCGGCGTTCTGGACGGACCCATGACTCCCACGCGACGGCGGTGTCTCCGACGTATCGGCGGCGGATCGGCGCTCCTCGTCGGCGGCGCCGGGTGTCTCGGTCGCGGCTCGTCGGGCGGCGACGCCGGCGGAACGCGCCCGTCGGGAACGGGCGGTCCCGGCGTCACTGTCGTCTCGGTCGACGGCACCGACGACCTCCCCGTCGTTCCCTCAGTCGAGGTCGTTCGCGAGGCCGCGACGGAGGAGTCGCCGCCGCGGCTCCGGACGGTCCTCGAGAACACCGGCGACGAGCGCGTCACCGTCGGCGAGGGGCGGGCGGTCCACCTCGAGTACGTGAGCGACGGCTCCGACGCGCTCGTGTTCCTCCCGAGCGACGGCGAGTACCCGGCCGAGCCCGGCTGTTGGCGACTCACGGACGGCGTGGCCGTCACCGCGGAGTACCGCACGTTCGAGATCGACGCCGGCGCGTCGAGCGGCCGGTCCGTCGACCTCTACGCGACGCCCGGCGAGGACGCCTGCCTCCCGGTCGGGGAGTACCGGTTCGAGACCCCCGTCTCGATCGGCGGGCCCGACTCGGAAGGGGGCCCGTCTGGTCAGTGGGGCCTCACGCTCCTCCTGGAGTGAGCGGGCTGCCGGCGCCGGGGGATCGCCTCGACGGCCGTCGAGCACCAAGATTCATATTCGAGAGCGGGGAAATGGCCCGTAGCCGAACCGACCGGTTCGGTCCCCGCACATGAATCTCGATCAATTCACCGCCGAAAACGCACCGACAGCGAGCGACGAACCGTTCCAGCGCGAGAACAGCTACACCTTAGACGTCGCCGTCGACGACACCGCGATGGCGAAGGCCGGGTCGATGGTCGCGTACACCGGCGACCTCTCGTTCACCGGGAAGGCGTCGGCCGAGGGAGGGATCAAGGGCTTCCTCAAGGAGGCGACGACGGGCGAGGGGACGCCGATCATGTCCATCGAGGGGCAGGGCCACGCGTACCTCGCCGACGACGGGAAGAAGGTTCAGGTCGTCGAACTCGGCGCCGACGACTCGATCACGGTCAACGGCGAAGACGTGCTCGCGTTCCAGTCGTCGCTCTCCTACGAGATCAGCACGATCGACAGCCTCGCCGGCGCGCTCGCCGGGGGGTTCAGCAACGTCTTCCTCGAAGGACCGGGGTACGCCGCGCTCACCACCCACGGCGACCCGATCGTGCTCGAACCGCCGGTCGCGACCGACCCGAGCGCGACCGTCGCGTGGGGCGGGACCTCGCCCGATATCGAGGTGAACCGGAGCCTCTCCGACATGATCGGACAGGAGTCGGGCGAGCGCTACCAGATGCGGTTCGACGGACCGGACGGGTTCGTCGTCGTCCAGCCGTACGAGGAGCACGTTTGATCGCGCGGGCCGCGCCGAGTTTCGAGCCGCGACCGACGAGCGAGCGCCGCGAACGCGACGCTCGTCGGGGACCGTGAATTTAATAGCCGGACGGCGACCTCACGGGGTATGGAACGCGTAGACGTCGCGATCGTGGGTGGCGGTCCGGCCGGCGCCGCCGCAGCGCACGCGGCCGCGACCGGCGGCGCCGACGCGCTCGTGCTGGAAAAGGGGGTTCCCCGCGCCGACCGCGACCGGCTCGGGCCCGACTCGACCGACGCCGCGGGCATCCTCGACTACTGGGTCGACATCATGGGGATCCACCCCGACGAGTTCGACGACGGGGTCGTCCAGCGGGAGCTGAACCGCGCGGAGTTCCGCGGGCCGGACGAGTCGGCCACGCTCACGTCGACCGGGATCGAGTCGTCGTACGACAAGTTCGGCTACACCTTCCAGCGCGCGCGCTTCGACGACTGGCTCCGCGACCGCGCCGAGGACGCCGGCGCCGAGTACCGGGCCGGCGAGTCGGTCCGCGGCGTCGACACCGACCCCGCGATCTCTCCCGGGAGCGGCGAGCCGCGACACCGCGTCGAACTCGCCTCCGGCGAGACCGTCGGCGCGGAGTTCGTCGTGCTCGCCGACGGCCCCCAGCGCACGGTGACGAACAAGGTGCTCGACGAGTACCTCCCCGCGGACGCGGCCGCCTCCGATCGGCTCGCCTCCCGGACGGCAAACCACATCGCGTACCAGGAGTACCGTCGCGTCCCGGAGGACGTGTACGAGGAGGTGAACGACGCGCTCGTCTTCTGGTGGGGCGTGATGCCCGGCGAGACCGCGTACCCGTGGATCTTCCCGAACGCCGACCGGGTCTGTCGGATCGGGCTCACGATGCCGATCGGGCTCGACATCGACGACTTCGACCGCGACGCGTACGCGCTGCTCGAGTCCGACGACGAGTCGATCCCCCAGGGCGGCGAGTACATTCGCCGCCTCTTGGAGTGGCAGTACGGCGACGAGTACGACATCGAGGAGGACTTCCCGCTCGTCGAGGACGCGGGCAAGCGGAACGGCACCGAGACGTACCCCATCTCCTCGACGCGCCCGATCGACTCGCCGACCGAAGTCGGGATCGCGGTCGCCGGCGGCGCGATGGGAACCACCTCGGCCTTCCACGAGGGCGGCGACCACGTCGCGGTCCGCACGGGCGCACTCGCGGGCGAGCTCGCCGCCGCGGGCGACATGGCCCCGTACAACCGGCGGTGGAAGGAGGCGATCGGCGACGAGATCGTCCGCAACGTGACGATGGCGGACATGGTCGCCGACTACGACCCCGACGACTGGAACCGGATCATCGGCGCCGCCGACGCGATGCTCGCCGCGGAGACCGGCGACGGGCTCCTCTCCCAGCCGTACCGCTCCGGCTGGGAGTCGGCGAAGCTGCTGCTCGGCTACAAGTGGAACAAGCACCGCGTGAAGAAGAAGTACGTCGGCATCGACGAGAGCGAGTACGTCTACTGACGCGGCGCGACCGTCTTCTGCGGGTACCGACGAAGCTACCTGATGACCGGCGCGGACAGCTCTCGCGGCTCCGTCGCGATCCCCTCGACGTCGACCGGCTCCACCTCGTGTGTCGGCCACTGTCCCGTCTTCGTCAGCGTCTCGGTCAGGTCCGGGGAGACGAGGTGGGTGTCCTCGCTCTTCGCGCCCTGCACGGTCGGGTTCCACGCGTAGCCCATCGGCCACCGCACCGGCTCGTCGCTCTCGGGGGTCGCGATCCACTCGCGGCCCGAGAACCCCGCCGCGCCGCCCTGGTGGTGCTCGCGCCACTCCTCCGCGAAACCGACGGCGTCGTACGCCTCCCGGATCGCGTCGAACACGTCGCCGGCGGCGTCCGCGCCGTCGGAGCCCGTTAGCTCCCCGGCGGCGGCGGCCTCGGTCGCGGCGAGCGCGGTCGCCTCGACGCGGGCGGCCGCGCGGTGGCGCTCCTCCAGCCAGTCGGGGGCGTCGAACGCGACGGTGCGCGTGAGCGAGGCGTACAGCCCGGCGCGCTCGGCGGTGACGGACACGAGCGCGTAGTCGCCGAGCGTCGCGTCGCTCGGGGTGTAGTGGCGGTACGCCTGCGCGCGCTCCGCGCCGCCGACGAGCACGACGGGAGTGTCGACGTCGCGGGAGGCGAGCGAGATGTCGATGCCGGCGGCGACCTCGTACTCCGGGTCCTCCGGTTCGAGGTTGCGGCAGACGGTCTCGACGGCGGCGGCGGCCTCCCGGCCGAGTTCCCGGTAGCGCTCGACGTCGTCGTCGGTGAGCGGCTGGCGCAGGCGGCTCCCGTCGACGCGCTCGAAGCCCGACACGTCGAAGTCGGCGGCCGCGGGCGCGGGGGAGCGCTCCGCGACGGCCTCGGCCAGCGAGCTCGCGTGCCACGGGAACGACTCGACGGCGACGGCGTCGGGGAGCTCCTCGTCCGCGAGCCGGCCCGCCTCGATGTCGTCGGTGATCACCCGGAGGTCGCCGTCGTAGCCGGCGGCGGCGACGCCGACGTCGGCGTCGGCGTCGACGACGTTGTCGCCGCCGGTGAGCCATGCAAACCCGTTCGGCTTGGCGAACCAGACCGCTTCGAGCCCGCGCTCGTCGAGGTACGCGTCGAGCCTCTCGGTGCGGGCGGCGAGATCGACCATATCCGACGACTCTCGCCGAGCCAGTAAAACCGGTCGGAACCGCTTCGGTCCGCGAGAAATCGGGAGGCGGGACCGGAGAATCGACCGACCGCACCCCCGCGCCGGCGACCGAAACGAAAGGTTCAATTACGTCCCCCGGATACGAGGAGATGCGTCAGTAAGCCCCTGCGGGTTGGTAGTCTAGTCCGGTTATGACACCTCCTTGACATGGAGGAGGCCGGCAGTTCAAATCTGCCCCAACCCATCCCTTTATAACAGTTTCAGCTTGCATAGTCGGTTCTTTATTTAGAGACCTGTCACCACTTCTGGGTATTTGGAGGTGGTCGCAGTGAGTCGGGTCATCGAAATCGAGCCGCCAATCTGTGAGTTCTGCGGCTGCTACATCCTGCGGGACGATCAGCCATGTCCCGCGCTCGACGATGGATGGTGTTACCCATGAGCCGGGGTGTCCCACGGCTCGACTGGGAGGGTCTCCTATGGGAAGCCAGAGGGTATCTCGGCCTTGGAGCCGACGCCCCAGTTCCACTCGATGAGCTCCGTGAGACGGCCGAAGCAAACGGGTGGTCAGAACGTGAGTTCCGCGAGGCGCACCTCAACGGCGATCAGTTGGTAAACGTCGGGACACTCGAGGAACCACAGGTCGTTCTCGGCGATACGGCTGGCGATATCGACGACGAGGACCCCGATACCCAAGACGATACTCCAAGGGTCGACAGCGAGAATCCGGCCTCGAATAGGGACGACAATGGCGAGATACGCCTAAACGTCGAACTCGACACGGAACCCGAAATCGAGCAAGGCGTATTCCCCCATGACCTGGAAGATGTCGCGCAGTGGCTGACGTGGAAAGCCACCGAGGACGGGAGGAAGGTCCCCCGCGCACCGTACGAGCACCCAGACTGGCCCGACAAGTTCGTGTCGGCCCAAGATCCTGAAGTATGGCGCGATTTCGACACCGCCGCCGATTGGTCCGACAAACTCGGCGGATACGGCCTCGCGTTTACCATCCGAAACCGTGAGGACTACCCGGACGAGCAGTTCGTGCTCGTCGACTACGACGACGCCCGAGACCCCGATACCGGCGAAGTACATCCGATCGTTCGCGAGCATATCGAACGAGCAGGCTCGTATACCGACGTCTCGACATCGGGAACGGGCGTTCACATCTTCTGCCGAGGTGAACTTCCCGAGGGCGTGAAAGCTATCGGGGCCGAACTCCCCGCCGACGAGCGCTTCCCCGGCGCAGAGATCGAGGTGTACGACTCAGGGCGCTACTCGGCGATGACCGGCGATCACATCGTCGGTACCCCCCAGGACACCCGGGAGTGCCAGTCGTTCATCGACGATCTCGCCGACGAGTTCGCGACCGTCGCCGAGGGGACACCCGACCAGTTGCTGTGCGAACCCGAGAAGTCGAAAGACGAACTCGCCGACGTCGAGACGACCAACGACATCCAAGATGTATTCGACACGATACAGCACACTGGCCCGCGAGACATCCGACTTCGGTCGACCGTGACCCACGAACGAGGCGACGGTACGAAGTCGCTCGACCCGTCGTGGGCGCAGTCGAAGTCGGGGACCCGACTCGCACAAGTCGGTGACGGCTGGGTATACCGAAAGGGGATGCACGGCCTCGGCGCTCTGCAGATGGTTGCGCTCGAAGAGCGTATCATCACTCGTGTCGACGAGTATCCGACTGGTGAGGATTTCTGGGAGGCCGTCGACGCTCTCCGGCAACGCGGGGCACATATTCCTGAGTACGAGCCCGAGGAAGGCGAACCCGTTTCGGCGCTCCCTCTCGCCCGACTCATGGCGCTCGGCCCGTCCGAGCGCAGGCGGGCTGCGCGAAAGCGTGGTCTCGTCTGGCCTACGACCAACGAGGCTCGCGACCGCCTCCGAAACCGCATCTTCCAGGCAATGCGTCACGGGGAGGACGTTGTCATCGACGCGCCGACCGCCCTCGGCAAGACGTACACAGTCGCCACCGAATCGTGGTTGAACCACAGCGACGTCACCGACGACTCTCCGGTCGTGCACTTCTCGGAGACTCGAGAATCCCGCGACGACGCCGCAGCGAGTAGCCGTAACGTGCCGGGAGTTACGGCAGCGACACTGAAGGGACGCAAGGAACGGTGCCCTGTCGCCCGTGGCGACCACGACCCAGCCAATAACGACGACGAGGAGGACCCGGACGTTGTCATTACGATGGACGGAACCCCCGCTTCGGCGTGGTTCGATGCGGTGTGTGACGGACGTGGTGTCCCGTTCTCGACAGCGCACGCCTACCTCGCTGAGCGGAACGACCAGGGCATCGAGCCGCCGTGCTGTGAGGGCGACGCTGAGTGTCCGGCCAAGAGTCAATGGAACGGCGTGCCTCGCGACGACGACAGTGGTGAGACGGCCGTCGACGTCGTCCACGCGACTCACCAGTTTGCCAACGTCCCGAGCCTCGTGCGCAACTGCAACGTCGTCTTGGACGAGCGACCCGACTTCACGCTCGACATCTCGAACGACCGGATTCAGCGCGGCGTGACGGCGTTTCTGAAGGCAGCAGGTGCCCCCATTCGGACGTGGGAGGCGTTCGTCCAGATCGCCCAGCACTCGGGGACGGGAACCGACGCGGCGAACGAACGCGATGCAACCCAAGGGAAACTCGACTACCAACCGAGTCGGGAGTGGTACCTGGAGAACGCCGACGCTCACACCGTCGCGCCAGCTCTCGCTCGGGCAATCTGGTACGCGCTTCGCGACGACCCAGACGCGAACGGCCGGCGGTCGGTCACTGTTCCACACAGTCCTCCGCGTCTCGACGGGAGTGTACACGAGAACAGCGGCTGGAACCGCGTGTGGGTGACTGTGGTCGTCGACGGGGACAACCGTATGCGTACTGTCCGTGCCGCGCCGGACCTCTCGCTCGCCCGGTGTGTGATTGGCCTCGATGCCCACCCCAGTGCCCCGCTGTGGCAGCGAAACACGAGACCCGGTATCACTACCGAGCCACTACTCGACGCCGACGAGCGGCGTCTGTGGCGGCGCTTCGAGCGCGGGTTGACGGTCGTTCAGGTCGGTGACGCCACGCGCCCCCTCGCGTCGGGCGAGTACTTCGACGAGGATGGGACGCGTGCTATGCTCGAACACCTGCACGAGACGTACGACGACGCGTTCCGCACCGTGATCACCGCGTCGAGTGTCGAGAGTCGCACCAAGCAGTTGCTGCGGGACGTCGGCGTCAAGGACGCCGAGACGATGCATTACGGCGAAGAAAAGAGTCGTAACGACTTCGGCGACGAGACGGTCGGTCTCGTCAATGGAAGCATCGATCCCGGCGACGACTACGTGCTCGACCTGCTGGCCGAGTGCGGCCTCGACGCCGAGCCCAAAATTGTCGAGAACGAGATGGGAGAGGTGCGGCGTGCCCACGGTCGGGAGTTCGTCGGGAACGACGCTGAGACCGCCCGTGAAATACTCGCCAGTGTTCGCGAGAACCATGTCGCCCAGGCATCCGGGCGATACGCTCGGAACGCGGACGACCCAGCGAATACGGCGACCGTGTTCGTCCGCACCGATGCCGTTCCTGACGGCTTCACTGACCTCCAGGTTCCAGGCGTCGAGTGGGTCGCGACCGACACCCAGCGCCGCGTCCTCGAGACGCTACGAGAGCGCCGTGAGGTGACCGCACGAGAGCTCGCTGATGCAACGGGGGTCAGCAAGCGTCACGTCGCCAAGACACTCGCACGGCTTCTTGACGGTGGGAGCGTCGAGTGTCGCGAGGGTGTCGGGGAATACGGTGCTGACGTGTATAGCGCCGATACCGCACCCTCGGGTGTGGTCGACATCGGGAGTGACGAGATTGCGAACGGCGGCGTATGGGATACCTATACGTGGTCGTTCGCGATACGACCAACGATGAGCTGTGAACCAAGTCACCCAGTTCCACCAACAGATGCGGATGGAGCTGAGGAAGCTTCTGGGTGGGGAAAGTCGCCTGGATGACGGTGACCTAACGACGAGGGTTTGGGTCAGCAAGGGCGAACACACCCCTTGCAAATAGATGTATCTGAGCGCCTCAAGCGCAAATAAAGGGATGACCGGGGGGCTATCTCATGATCGCAACGGCGATCCCAGCACCAACAGCAGCGCCGAATAGTGCCCCAACTGCCACAGCTGTTCCTCCGGTAATCGTAAGCGTTCCAACGGATCCAATTAGTGCAACTTCCTTTATCATTGTAGTCGACCTCAAATGATCTCCCGGGCTTCCGGGGAGCAGTGCGGGCAAGCGTTCGTGAATACGATCTCGTGGACACCGCCGCAGCCGGAACACGTCTTAAGTGTCGACGGCGCCAGGTCGGTCTCGCTCGTCGGTCGCACGGTTTTCACTCGACCGTTTTCGACGAGGAAGAGAACCGGGTGATCCATCTTACCCGACTTGTACATACGGACCTCGTCGGCATCGGGATACGCATCCTTTCCGCCCGGTCGGGTGATCTCAACCACCGGTGCAAGCCCGAAGGCATCGAAGAATTCACGGCCGTCTCCGCGTTCTTCCCAGCGGTCTCTCGGATGCCCTACCGCTATTGGACAGACCGGTGTACTGCTCTCCGGTTGGACGCTCATAGGTCCCTCTCAGACGCCTCATCAGGTGCAGTCTCGGACGGTGCACACCTCTGTGAGAGCCGTTCGCTGTATCGGCCTCTCTCTTCGAACAACGAGGCGAAACCATCGCAGTTCGGGCGGGCCTTGCTTCGCTCTTCCCATCGCTCCTGTGCGTGCGACCCCAGTCGATGAGGCGACCACGCCGATGGCTGGTTCTCGGTTCCCCTGTCGATGGAGCCTGCCAGTGCGAGACAGACCCCGACAGGTAGCGTTACCACTAACTTTGTCGGGCAGGTACTTGATCTTGGCATCTTCTGATGTCCGGTCGTGGGCTGCTGGATCAGCACGCGACCATCCTTTCTTGGGGACACCACTGACTGACGTCCCAAGAGCATTGTCTCAAGCATTAGTATTAAACATTTTGGTGGCCAACACAGTAGTAATATGCTGTATTCTACCTTCTGAGGGCCGAATGATTCAATACAGTCCAAACCTAAGTTTGTGGCACGTGCCACAATGCCCACGCCAAGCATCCGTCTAACCGACGACCTATATCACGCCGCGAAGCACAGCGACACGAGTATAAGCAAAATGGCCCGCCAGGGCATCGAGAGAGAGATAATCGGGGAGTTAGTGGGTGTATGCTGGTTCTGTGGGTCGGGGATCATGGCAAAAGAGCGCCAGGATACGGGCGATTATACTCGATTAGATCAATCAGTCCAGGTCTGTAGTCGGTGTTTGGATGACTTCGAGTCGATAGACCGTGGGGAAATGCACGTAAGCGAGCTCGAAGAGCCATACCTCGAACGTGCATACGATAGTGGGAACACCTACGAGATCGCCTCGTCTCGTCTCCCCGAAATCGGGGTTGCATATGGTGTTGAGTCGACGGCAGTCTGGGACGCCAACTACTATCGACACGCCGCTGGTGACGACGATGGAAGCTACTGGGCTGCTAAGTCCCGACACGAGGCGATTCTCCAAGAAGACAGGATTCCGTTGGTCGAGATTGCTCTGAGAAGCCACGCGTTCTCGTTGGCTGTAGGTCGACCCACGCTGCCTGTCTTCGCAGACCGGTTAGGAAGAGCAACCAAGCGTGCAGGTGACTGGAGGAACTCTCCCTATAATTCCGGGCCTCCGGGAACGGCTTTTTCATACGACGATTTACTTGAGGAGGGTATCAACGAGTCAAAATTCGCGGTTCTTCTCGACCCAGAATCCTATTGCCCCGCATGTGGCGTCGCGAGCGGTGATGGAACCGACGAATGCGAGGTCTGTTTCCACCGATGGGAAAAGTGCCCGGACCATCACCCAAATCCGTTGAAGAGCCAATGCAGCGGCGACATCCTCTATGAGATCGAAACAGATCGCAGAGACGACGACGATTGGTTGTCGCGAAGATGTTCCGACTGTGGCAAGTACCGTGAAGTCGTGACCGATGAGTACGTCAAAGAAGAGTTTAGTCGACGGTATCGGCGGGTCTTCGAGGAGATTGAGGACGAACATCCGGCGATAGACCCACGTCTCATCCCTGAATGAATTCTACCAGCTCACCGCCGCTGTGGGAAAGACAATTAACGGTCTAAGGACAGTACCGTAGTGTGACTGACGAAAACCAGCAGACGCTCTCCGGTGCCGGCGTCGACGAGCAGGACACGCTCGACCTCGACACGCTGGAGAGCCACCTCTGGGAGGCAGCCGATATTCTACGCGGCAGTATCGACGCGGCGGACTACAAGAACTACATTTTCGGGCTGCTCTTTCTCAAGCGGATCAACGACCGGTTCGACGAGGAGACCGAGGAAATCGCCGAGGAGTACGACCTCGACGAGGAGACCGTTCGGGACGAGCGCGACCTCCACGAAGAGTTCTGGGTGCCCGACCGCGCCCGCTGGGACCACATCACCTCACAGACGGACAACATCGGTGAGGCGCTGGACAAGGCGCTCATCGCCGTCGAGGATGAGAACGACGTCATCGCCGACCGAGTGCTCTCGACTGTCGACTACAACGACAAGGACCGGCTGAGCGACGCGACGCTCGACGAGCTCGTCACGCACTTCTCGAAACACCGCTACCGGAACATCGACCTCGAAGACCCCGATATCTTCGGGCGAGCCTACGAGTACCTCATCCGGCAATTCGCCGACGACGCCGGGAAGAAGGGTGGCGAGTTCTACACACCCCGCGAGGTCGTGCAGTTGCTCGTCGAGTGTGTCGACCCCGAACCAGGCAACCGTGTCTACGACCCGTGCTGTGGCTCCGGTGGGATGCTCATCTACTCGGCCGAGCACATCCGCGACGAGGGTGGCGACATGGACGACGTCTCGGAGCAGGAAGACCCGCCGCTCGACAAGGAGTTTCTAAGCGGCGAGAAACTGCTCTACAACGGTCGAAGGCACCGGCTTCGAGTGACCGAGAGCGAGTATCCCGGGCCCGAGATGCAGTTCGACGGCAGCCAATTCATCCTCTCGGTGCCCGAGGATAGAGACGTCAGCACCAGACGAAAGCGCCAGGCGGTCGTCGATTGGTACTACAGAACCGCGGAACACGAACTTCCCAACCGTGCTGTCGACTACATTGCGAAGCTCGGATTGAGGGATGTTGACATCGACGTTCGCGAACTACCCAGTCGATGGGGTGAGTATCGATATGGTGGCATCGTCCTCAATTGGCGGTTAATCCTCGCCCCACGCAAGATACAAGATTACGTGGTCGCTCACGAGCTCGCCCACTCTAAGCACGGTGACCACTCGGATTCGTTCTGGAACACGGTCGGTACACTGGTGCCCGACTATCGAGAACGCCGAGAGTGGCTGCGAGTCCACGGAAGCACACTCTCGGTGTAAGCGAAGATCAGGTGACACTCGAAAAGTATTGTAAACATGGTTGCACCTGTCAGAGATGGTGTCACTGGCCATTTTAGGCCCTTTTAGTACTTGGAACACCCGTTTGAAAACGGGTTATTGTACCACATCGAACCTACTACCCTGTCCACACATGTTCACGGTGGAATGTCACATAATGGCGTGCTGGCCATAGTGACTGGTCATTGGGGAGGTACAACTGTTGTCCTTCGTACGGCGCCATAGCCTCGTAACCCTCCAACGAAGGATCGTCTTTGACCGATATGGTGTAGTCGTCATTGATTGTGAACCAGCCGTGGTCAAAGGCCCAATGATGCGTTCGACAGAGAGCCATTCCATTCTTTACCGAGTCTGGTCCCCCCTCAAGTGGATCATCCTCACTGACGCCAGAGACGGGGTAGATGTGTGCTGCCTCAACCTCGAAGTGACCATTATCATCCTTCCATCGCTGACCACAAACTGCACAGGTATGGTCGTAAGCTCGATGTACACGCTTACTGAACGACGAGTTCCGACGTTGCACGGGCCTAACGATTCTTCCCGAAATAGAACGTTCTGGCTTGTCACCTCTACCGAGTTGTTGTTGAAGCTCTGTTGAGCGAGCGAGGGCAATCTCGGTGACTTTTGGCTCCCAGGTGTCTCGGTATCCATCTATTGTAGCGTTTGTCGAGAGACAGTATGCGAATTGATCATCAAGGAGAACTGAATCAACGTGGTCACCAAGTGCCTCGTCTCGAACTGGACCAACGTTGATACGATGACCGATGTACGACTCGACTATCCCATTTCCATTATGGGTTTTATGTGATATCGGTGCTCGAAACGTTTCTCCCACCTCTGGGAGCCGTCCTCGAAGTGAGACCGAGGAGACGCCAGTTGCTACGAGTCTTGACGGCTCGACTCTCAGGATCTTGACCGGGATGGTTTCTCCTGGTTGGGTCCCCTGTGGGGCATTTTTGACACGAACAGGAATTCCGTTGTACGATGCAGGACAATGGCCTGCTGAATTGGTGCCACTTATTTCGACTTCGACAGTATCGCCGATTCCGGGACACTCGTCAGGGGGATTGTCAATGAGTTGTCCTGTCTGGGCTCGTATCGCGCTGTCGTAATACTCGGTTCGAGCTGCCCCTGTGAGGCAAAATGCGTGGTGTTCGTCGTACACGACTGCGTCAACCTGGGTGCCGACGGCGTCCTCCCGAATTGGACCTATCGAAATTTCCCCCGTTCCGTAGTCGAGAATGCCATTACCATTCTTTGAGATCCGAGCGATCTCACCGTGAATGATATCTGAAGGGGATAATTCGCTCATGTGTTAATTATCGTTCACGGTGTATATAAATTACAGTCGTCATTTACGACTGTCCTTCGTCCTGCCATCATCCAAACTGAACTTAGTAGTCTCCATGTAGAGTCCCAAGTTCGAAGTGCCTGTTCCTCATTTTGTTTATAAAGAGGCTATCCTGAAATGCCCGAAAATACAAACTCCAAAGTTCGTGCCAAAGTGTGGCTGACACCCGACCAGGTCGACGCGCTCCGCACTGCGTGCTACGAGGCCGGAGCACCCTACCTTCAGCAGCGTAACGAGACGATGATCGCACTCACATATGATACTGGTCTCCGTGTGGGTGAACTCGTCGACGTCGACGTCGAGATGTTACGCGAGGGAAACAGTGAGTTGTACCTGCCTGGGCACATTCAGAAAGACTACCCGAACGACAACAGCCCGGGCCCGGTGACGATGGAACTGTCAACAGACGTCTCCCGGCTCATCTCGTCGTACCTGAACAGTCGGTGGAAGGAGTCACCCGCGCTATTCCCGGCTCGGTCGTCCGAACGGATTTCCACACAAGGTGTACGCAATATGCTGCACAAGGTCGCTGAGACCGCGAATGTTCGGCCCTATCTCGTCGACGGATCGCGGGGCGATGCCGAGGACGTGTCGCCACACGCACTCCGTCACAGCGTGGCCTATCGGATGATGAACGCTGAGGACGGGAATACGCTATACGATGTCCGCAATCGGTTACGGCATCGTTCGATCCAGACGACTGAACGGGTATACGATCATCTGATCAAGGTATGAGCAGCCGACTTTTGAACTGGGAAGCGTGAGGGGTAGACGTTCACTCGGCTCTGCTGTCCCCAGGAAGAATCTGAGCTAACTCATCCGCCAGGTCCGCCCGTTGAACGATTTGGTTCCGTGGCCTTAGTGGTTGATGCCGGATTGTGTACGCCTGCATTTCGACGTCGAACCCGCTAACCTGCTTCGCTGGATAGAGGAAGGCACTCCCAACTGGTCCCTCGAGGTCGAGATAATCAAGGAGGTAGGTGTTGAACCGCTGGTAGTCTGACAATCTTAACGGCTGGTATCCTTTCTCCTTTCCCTGTTTATATTTAGCATCCCCGATCCACCGAATTGAGTCGTCAACAGCGATGGTGAAGTCTGGACGTCCACCACGAGTCGGCAGAACACGATCCTCGTAGAAGTATTGGCTGTAGTCGTTCAGCGACCTCTTTGCGTCGTAATGCAGACGTACCCGATCGCCGAACGTGTAGCATTCCTTGATTTCGCTACGCTCGGGATCAACATCAGTCAACTCTGCCAGCAGCTCCAGCAACACGCCCAAGCACCACAACTCGTAGGTCTTTCCCATCGGCTTGACCATCGTGTCAAAGTTCTCACGCAAGCCTGCTTCTAACGCTCGTTCGCGCTTGAAAGATTCCCAGAGATCGATAACTGTTTGCATCGCTGGCGACGCACCCGCTCGAATCTCCGACAGCACTCGTGGGTCTGAGAACTCCGACTCGACAGCCGGGCCCACCAGCCGGTCGAACGGTGTACGCGAGAGCAGGCGCTGGTGGTAGATGATCCGGTCGCCAAAGACGTGCTCGTAGTACTCGTAGGCCTCGGACAATCGATGCATCTCCCGAGCGAGGGCTACGTGAAACCGGACCAGCAATCGTGCAGCCGGAGTGTTCTGGGTAAACGATACCTGCGTAGAGACGACTTGGGCAGTTCCCGTTGCCTGCAACTCCATTGTCCCTCGAGCATCGATCTGTCCACGAACAGCCTGCCCGCGCTCGCGTCGACGTTGGACGGCCGTAGGTGGGCGCCCGGCCAGGATGGTTTCGGTCTGCTCGATGAGGAGTCGACTGTACGTCCCGATGCGGGCGTCCGGATCGATTAATCGCTCCGTGGAGACAGGCATTTGGCTCCCAATAGTATTGGCACCAATAAGCTCAACCCAGCCTTGGACGTCCTTCACTAGAGAATTAAATTCGTCTCGATCGAGTTTGTAAGGCCAGACCTCGACACCCTCGGTGAACTGGCCAACCCATCCGTTGGGACGGAAGCCTCTGTCGCTGATGGCTGGCTTGTCTTCCTCGATATCCTCGAGATCAGCACGGTGCTGTTCCGAATCCTCGAGAGCATCCCGAAGCATCCGCACGTAGTCGGTCAACTCTGTCCAGTCAGCGCCCACGGCCTCGATTTCTTCCCGTGGGATCGGGTCTTTGGTATGGGGTTGGAAGCCGCCGTCGTCGGTCATTAGCCGAGGAACTGTTCGTTGTGTTTGGCCGTCTGCAGTGCCGCAGCGGTTCCATCGAGACCAAGCCCACAACAGAGCCTGATCAGGTTTTGATATCTCGATCCGGCATTGCTATTCCCACCGAGTGTCTCTTCACGCCGGATCGTTGCCAGGAAGTCCTCAACCTGCGGGACGAAATACGACGTTGCCGCCCGATCAACTGTCCCTATATCAACGTCATCCTGATACAGTAATCCGTAAGCGATGACGAACCGTGAAGCGTCCATCACCAAAGAATGACCCACCTCGACAATCTCCTCGTTGGTGATATAACTGGCGAGTGCAACCAGTAGCTCAAACGACGAGGCCTCGAGATTCGCGGGAGCAAGGTCCTGAGCCTGGAGGTGATCAACTACTTCCTGAACACGATCAGACTGAGCAATTCCAGGGAAGATGGCTGCAGGATCGGCGTACTCGACACCGTCGTTGGACGTATCCATTGAGCCCTTCGCTTTGTCAATCACGAACGCTAACATGTCGTCTGCCTCATTGTCAACGGCGTCGAGTGCTGCCTGAGCCGCAACCGTGTCAGCTTCAGGGAGGTCTGTCGTTGTTGTCGACGATCGGAGCAGCGACGGGACTTCCACGAAGCCAAAGCGACGCCGAAACGCATAGCCGAGCGAGAACAGTTGGGCCTGATCCTGGGAATTCATCGTCGCCAAGATGCGGAATGCGAAGGGCAGATACGCTTCGTCGTCACCGTAAGTAATCGGCTCACGGTCTCGGTAATCGATATCCAGGAGTGTAAACACCTCACCAAAGGCCTGATCCAAGTTTGCGCGGTTCAATTCGTCGATGATAAGCCACGAAGGCGTACCTGTCAATTCAAGAGAGTCTTGGCACGCCATCGCGGCCTCAGCGAGGACTCCAGGTTTAGATTGCCAGGCAAGATTGCTCGTCGGCTCGGCATCGTCAGTCCCGACCTTTTCGTCCGAGTTTGCGGACTGTTTCGGCGCATACCCTCCTGCCACCTCATAGTTGGACCATTCGGCGTTGGCTGTTCGCAACAGCACGTCGTCTTCACCAGTGCCACAGATAACTTCGGACAATTTTCGTGCAGCTCGGGTTTTTCCTGTTCCTGGTGGGCCAAAGAAGACGAGATTTCGCCCGGCAACGAGGTGAGCCAGGGCCTCCTTGTACAGGGGGTGGTCGTACCGCGAATCCTCATCGAGAGCGGCGACGCTGGAGGCGGTGTCTGTGACTGCGAGGTTCGGGCCCCCGGATCTTGGCTCGGCCGTCGAGATATGTTCATAATCTTCGCGTTCGATTTTGATGATCCCCTGGCCGCGGCCAGTGTCAACTGACAAATCGTCGACCATGTCGCGAGGGATGGGTGTGAGCTCTGTGTAGTTCTCGATACGGGCTTCGAGCAGTGGATCACCGTCTTCTTCACCGACCTCAACAACGTCGCTGATGCGACCTGCCCCCCGATATAGGCCGTTCTTTCCTTGGGTCAGATCCAGATGAATGATGACTGCATCTTCTCCGGCATCACGTACTTGCTTGGAGCCAGCAATCCCTTTGCGGAACGGATAGGCCCGGTAGCGATCGTGGTAATGATTGTTTTGCGAGGTTATGAATATAAAGAAGTCGTCGTCCTCACGGATCTCCGGCAAATCGTTGATGGGCCAGGCCGGGAGGTCATCTGTGGGGGCACTGTTTGTGAGCACCTCGCCGAGAAACGCCGTCGAAGATTCAAGCTGTGTATAGTGTTCTGTAGGCAGGTGTGCAAAATAGTCGAACCCTGAGAGGTAGTCCGGGTCGTCTTCTCCCAGTGCTTCTAAGACCGATTCGAGGTCATCGACGGTCGCCGAGACCATAACAACTGGCGTCGTTGATAGCCAGATATTCCGAAAGCCTGAAGCACCGTGTAGTAGCTCCCCGAGGTCCTCTCGAAGCTCTATCGAGAAATTCGACAACGGGTAGTCGACTCGCTGGATTGCGACAATGTCCTGCTGTCCAGGTCGATCGAGCGTGTGGAAAACCCAGTCGCCGCTATCGAGGCCTTGGTACTTCTCATTGTGCTTCTTTGGGACTGCCCACATAGTGACGTCAAACTGCTCAAAAGTGTTCGCTTTTGGATGTGGCTCGTCGTGGGCTTCGAAACACTCGGTGATCTCACCAATTGTGTCGTCGTCGAGAGGGTTCATAACCGTCTTCTCGAGATTTTTTGCGAAGCTGTCATTCTTTCCACGCGTTCCGTAGATCTCGGCGTATGGTTCGGTCTCAGGGTGTGGACCAACGGCGTAGAGGGTTGCGAGGGATTCTACTGTTTGAAGAGCGGACCGCGTCGTCGCATCGTCAAAGTCTGTGAGGATATCGTCGACATAGCTGCTGTAAGGTTCAGCTTTGAACGGGCCTGTCCCGATATTGTGGCGGGATGCTTTGTCGACCGTGACTGGAGCCTGGAGCGTAAGATCCGAATCTGTGCTCCTGTCTCTGTTCTCGAAATCAAGGAGCCATTTGATTTCCCTAACGTGCGTATCGTTTTTATCGCCGACCTGTGGAGGGTCTTCGTACTGGTACTCGCTCGTGACAACGCCCATGCCGAGCAATTTATCGCGCTTACGCGTGGCAATGATTATGTCGCCTATCTCGAGATCATTGACGAAACGGTTGAGGTAGCCGAATCGCTTCTGATTCTCGTCGTCCTCTGCTACGTCACAGGTCGCAACGACCTCGTCTCGTGAGCCTGCATCAGTGAGGTCCGCATGCGTGTTGCCATAGCCGATGAAAACACGGCCAGTTCTGAGGTAGGTGTCCCACATTCCCTGGTTGTCCTTCATATGATAGACACTCCAAGGTCGGGATCCCCGTGGTTGTCCGGGGTTGGGGCAGTCGAAGGTCATTATGTGTCTCACACAGGATTGTGTGAAATACCTGTGGGCCGATACTTGGGTCGTCTCCAGTATATTGGCCGAAGTGAGTCAAACTGCGATACTCGCTTTCGACGAGGTGTCACCGGAAATATGGTCCAAAGGACTAATACAACCGAATAGTATTACTCATTAATACTATGGCGACGTGCCAAGGAAACATCCCGTTAACGACCAAAGTCGACGAATCGACTCGAGATCTCGTAGACGAACTGGCGGACGACACAGGCGTCAGCCGATCCGAGGTCCTGCGACGGCTACTTGAGGTATACCACCATTCCTCGGAAGGGAAACTGGAGTGTCCCTCATGTAAACAGTCGACGCGTATTCGTGTCGACGATGTCGGACTATCTAACGTCGAATCGGGCGAGGTAGCTATGACAGACAGGAGCACCGACAGTGAATGCCGCGATGACGGTGTACCAGATGAGGAAACAGACACGGAGACTGGTACTAATTCTCCCGGCGGCGGGTCACGGATAACGAAGCTTGAGTCAATCGTCGAAGACCAACAACAAGAACTCGAATTCCTGCGGAGTAAGATGATCGCACAAGAAGAGGATCTCGCAAATCTGTCCGAGGGCAGTGTACCGTTACAACGTATCGACCAGCTGGAAGAGCGGATCGGGTGGCTTGGTGATGAAGTGCGTAATGCGATCCCGCGTATTGCGGCATTGACCGAGGTATCAGATCTTTCCGACTCAGGTGTCTGCCCGAGATGCGATGGCGAACTCACCGTGAGAACGTCATTTACCGATGTCAGCAGCCCGTCAGCCATCGAATGTCCGGATTGTGATCTGGTAGTTGGTCACCGGATGTAATGGGTATCAACGTACGACACGTTAGGAATCTACGGCTTAATCTAAGGCCGCAATAAACTGTCAGTCCTCCCCTAACCACCAGATAATAACGTCTTCACCATCTTCGTTCACTACTGAGCGCCGGTTTACTTTTCTATCCTCATGTAGACCAGTTAGTGCTTGTCGAGCCGCACCCAGACTACACCCACACGCAGCAGCTATCTCGACAGTGCTAACGAATGGTTCACGAATCGTTTCTAAAACCTCGACAACAGACTCCGAGGTGACAGGGCCACCGTGGTCCTCTGTACTTCGTCGTTCCACAGCAAAGTCGTGTATTGATGGCGGTCCGGAATCCGCGTTTGCCATCACCTTGTCTATCACGGAGCCTACTATCGACTCGTCTTCACTCGAGCTAATTTCTTTGTCACTCTGTCGGAATTCCCGTTTCTGGCGCATCCCTTCCAATCGCATAGCATCATCAACCTCGTAATCGGTTGGTGAGCGATAATTTTCGATTTCGCGTGGCCTGGGGCGAGCATCCCCAGATCTGGCCACTGCGTTCGTTCGTCCACCTTCTTCTTCGTCTAATCTAATCCGTGCTTGTGCGTCCTTCACCTCGACCTCGACGCCCAAGTATTCGGAAAACATTGTCTCGAGCACGGCCTTCTCGCCTTTTGGATACGAGGATTGGAACCAGACTCGCACCGTCTCCAGTTCCGAAGTGTTGATTGGTACTCCAGAAGACATTTCCAGCAAATCGTAAAGCCGATTTGCCTGAACTGGCCCACCCTTTTCGATGGCCGAGATGATCTCCTTGAGGTCGTCCGATCGCGTTACATCAACGTCGAATTGGACGGAGACGTCGATACTCTTTCCCGAGTACTTTCTCGAGAATTCCTTTTCAGCTTCCTCTACAGCCTCCGTGAGGAGACCGTCGAAATCGTAATTTTGCTCTTTAAGTCCAAAGTATACCCAATACAGCATTGCACGGATGCTTTCGTGAAACTGGGCTTCCTCGACACCAGCCGCTTCGGCCGGGTTTGTGAAGATTCGCTTTCGGTCCTTGTCCTGGAGTAGATACTGTATACTGCTAAAATCGAGAATTCCATTCGCAATGCGTCTCCGAATGGTCCGGCGCCGGTCAGAATACTGTTGTTTGTATTTGTAGTCGGTATCTCCAATCAGGAGGTCCCGGTCACTTGGTGTTAGAATCCCACGGGGACGTCCTTCGGGTTCCGACATAGTAAAGTCGAATCGGCTTTACTGCTCACCACTAATATATTTACCGTATCGTCCCATTGCTGTCAATGTTGCGAGTGAACGAGTGCTCGCACGAACCCATGAAAGCCACAAGTCGCATTCCCGTAACCACGAAAACGCGGGACCTCGTAAAAGCCCAGAAGGTCGGCGGTCAAACCTACGATGAGCTCCTTCGTGAGATGGTCGAACAGTTTGATCGCACGAAGAGCTAAACAGGATGGGCATGATGTGACTATGAAAGAGGAATCAGCCGATGTCGCGGGAGGCGTGTCAACCTGTCCCGGACATCGAAGCAGCTGCAACCGGAGCGAACCATCGAATGGTGCTCCGTATGTTCATCTTTGTGGGCATACGGTAAATGCGTTTTCCACCATTACTGATGGGTTGTTGTTCCGGAATTCGTTGGATTGCGGTCCAAAAGCGACATCCGAAAATGAAACTGCAACTCACCCAGAAACACAGCCGAATCGATTACCACTGCCCACACCAGAACGCACCCACCGGGATCGAGCAGCAGTGCCAACCATTGGCGGTTCACGACCTCGCGGTGCCTTGTGAGGCATCCTCATGAGCTCAGACCCCACGCGCGGTGCGACTATTACCCCGAGTCCGGGTAGCGCTGCCTGCGGAGTCACGGGGTGTAATGAAAACGAGTTACTCGCGTGCGTCGAGCCCGACGGTAGCGAAGATGCACGAACGTTGTGTCCTCGCCACCGTGTCGAGTTCCTTCGCGAGGTGTAAAGCCAATGAGCCAATCAACCGAAACTCCGCCCAGTAGCTATCGTATTCGAATCGCGCCAACCGCCGACGGTGGAAGCCGAGTCCCTGATCTGTCGCCGCGAGAGGCGGCAGAGCGGTGGCTGAATAAGATTCGAGCTTCAAAAAGAGACTCGACCGTCTCAGCGTATCACTACCAGCTAAAGCACTTCGTCGAGTTCTGTGAGGAGAGTGGTATCGGTTCGCTCTCCAACGTGAGCGGTTGGGACCTCGAAACTTACGAGACTCGGCGTCGCCAGCAGGACGTCAAGACCATCTCGCTGAACAAAGAGCTCGGAACGCTCCAGAGCTTCCTTCGATACGGCGCTCGTATCGAACAGGTCGATGAGGAGCTTCCGGAGAAGATCGTCCCGCCACCGGTCCCGAAAGAGGAGCGCGTCAATGATATGAGGCTCTCGTCGAGTCGTGCGAAGGCCCTGCTTGAGTACCTCGATACTCACGAGTACGGATCGCGTGCTCACGCGTTACTCGCACTCGTCTGGTTCACCGGCGCCCGACTCGGAGGTGTTCGCTCTCTCGATATTGGCGACTACGATTCCGATGAGGAGTTCGTCGACTTCCACCACCGGCCAGACAAGGACACACCGCTGAAGAACGGCCTCGACGGTGAGCGCATGGTCGGTCTCCCAAGAGACGTGTGCGATGTCCTCGACGCCTATGTCGAGGAAAGCCGGCACGACGTTCACGACGACTTCGGACGCTCCCCACTGCTTACGAGTTCGGTGGGACGACCGGTAAGGAACACCGTTCGCGCTTGGATGTACCTCGCGACAGAGCCCTGTCTCCACACGGGTTGCCCCCACGGGAACGATCGGGACACCTGCGAGTACACCATTCAGACGAAAGCGAGCCAGTGTCCGTCCTCGCGAGCGCCACATCACGTTAGGACGGGGTCGATTACCTGGCAGCTCAACCGTGGCGTCCCAATCGAGACGGTCGCGAAGCGAGTGAACACCTCGGTCCGAATCTTGGAGGACCACTACGACCAGCCGACCAAGCGTGAGGAGCTCGAGGAGCGCCGCCGGAAACATCTCGGCCGTCTCGGATTCACCGACGACGGAGGTGACGAGGAATGAGTCACACCAATTCTGCCCCAACCCACTTCTGCTTCAGTTTCAATTCGTTAGCGGCCGGCATCCGCGCCGAGCGCCGCGAGACACGCGTTCGTTCTCGCAAGCCGACCCGCGGAAGGTACAAGCCCCTCGTCGCCCAACGGTGTGGTATGTCATCGCCGCTCGCGGACGAGCCGGTCGAGTCGGCCGACGAGGAAGCAGAGCCGCTGACCGACGACGAGTACGCCGAGTACCTCGACGAGCTCGGTTCGGCGTGGGAGGTCGTCGACGACCACCACCTCGAAGCGACCTACGAGTTCGACGACTTCGCGGACGCACTGGCGTTCACGAACGAGATCGGCGAACTCGCCGAGGAGGAGTGGCACCACCCCGACATCCACCTCTCGTGGGGCGAGGTCGGCGTCGAGATGTGGAGCCACGAGGTCGGCGGGCTCCACGAGTCCGACTTCGTGATGGCCGCGCGGATGGATCGGCTCTACGACGGGAGCGGCGACTGAGCCGGGTGGCGGTCGCCGACAGAGCGCCCCGGCAACGAACGGGTTTAAACCCCTCCCGGCGGAAGTGGGAGTAATGAGCGCGAACGTCTTCCTGGTCCCGATAGACCCGGAGAACTTCGATCGAACGGTCCGGTCAGCGGTCGACCTCACCGAGTACGACGGCCGTCCCGGCCCCCTCGCCGACCTCGACGAGGCCCGCCTGTGGGCCGTCGACGACGACAGCGGGAACGGTTCGACGTTCGAGCGGATGGAAGAAGGCGACCTCCTCCTCTTCTACCACGACGGCGAGTACCTCGCCACCGGTCGAGTCGGAGCGACCTTCGAAGACGAGGACCGCTGGACCAGCAGCACGTTCTGGACCGCGTTCCCGACGACGCGCGTGTACACGGTCACCGACTTCACGGCCGTCTCCGCGCCGAAGCGCGCGGTCAACGCGCTCTTCGACTACTCCAAGTCGTACACGCCCGGGTTCATGCGCGTCGCCGACAGCCGGGTGAACGCCGAGCTCTCTTCGATCGAGTCGGCCATCGAGCACTACACGAAGCGGAACGCCTGAGCACGCCGCCGGTTTTTTCAGTCGCCCGTCTCCCGCTAGACTGTGTCGAGTACCGCCTCGTAGGCGTGATCGTAGCGCTCCGCGATGCGATTCGGGTCGCCCCGCTCGTCGCCCGAAAGCGCCGGGAGGGCGACGGTCTCCAGCGGCTCGATCATCTCGGTGACGGTTCCGGTGTGCTCCTCCATCGTCCCCTCGCGCGGGCTGCCGGAGGCGACCGCGCGCGCCTTCGCGTACCGGTCGCCGGCGTAGACCCGCGCGCGACCGGGGTCGACGACCGCCACCGCGTCCGGCTCGACCGGTCCGTCGCGCGGGAGCGGTCCGGCGACGTCCGCGTACGACTCGACGACGACGGGCACCGGCGCCGCCGCGACCCGCGCCGCGAGGCGGTCGAACGACGGGAGGTAGTCGGCCGCCATCGCGTCGTTGAACGCCGCCACATCGTCGACGCGGGTCGCCCCCCCGAGCGAGAGCCGGTCGGCGAGGCCGTCGGGGAGGAGCCCCGCCGCCTCGGCCGCCCCGTTGACGATGAACCGGGAGCCGTCCTCGGTCGTCACGCGGTCGCAGAGGAACGTCCGATCCGCGTCGCCCAGCATGCCGGTCCGGCCGGGAGTCGGTCGCCAGAGGCGGTGGACGGGGTTGATCGACTCCGGGGTGACCGCCTCGGGAGGGCTCCGATCGCCGACGGCCGGGAGCGGTCGCGTGCCGGCGGCCGCGAGGCGCCTCGCGTCCTTCCCGTAGAGCCGGCCCGCGTCGCTCGCGATCCGGTAGTCGTCGTGGTCGTACCAGTAGTCGTTGCCGGCGCGGGGTTTGACACCGACCGCGTCGCCGGCGCGGGTGGCGAGGCTCGCCACCAGTCCCGTCGAGAACGTCGTCTTGCCGGCGTCGACGCGGGCGCCGCCGGCGACGAGGACCACCGGCGCGTCGGATCGGTCCCGGTTCACGCTCCGTTGTGCGGGTCGGCGTCGTCGCTCTCTCCGTCTCCCGCTTCCCCGCCGATCGCGTGCGGGGCGACCCCGTAGTAACCGGGGCCGTCCTCCGTCAGCGGCTCCGCGATCACGAGGTCCTCGGCGTGGGCCATCACCCACGGGATCGCCCAGTCGATCAGCACGGCCTCGGTGTCGGGGTCGACCTCGGCGTCCGGCTCCAGCTCCTGCAGGAGCCGGGCGATCTCCGGGATCGTGTACATCTGGTCCGGCTCGAACAGCTCCGCGGGCTCGTAGAAGTCACACGGATACGTCGCGTCGAACGTCGACTTCGGCTCGGGCATGAGCGTCGCTACGGCGGCGCGTCCGTAAACGCTGCCGATACGGCCGAGCGCTCACGGAGGCAGAGCGCGACGACGCGGCTCTCGGCGGGCGGCGGGTCGAAAAAACATCGGGGTTCCGACGCGCGGTCGCGGCGCGTCCGGGCGTGAGCCGTTACTCGAAGAGCTCGACGGCCTGCTCGTAGCGGGTCGCGGGCTCGCTCCAGTCGACGACCTCGAAGAAGTTGTCGACGAACTCGCCNCGTTACTCGAAGAGCTCGACGGCCTGCTCGTAGCGGGTCGCGGGCTCGCTCCAGTCGACGACCTCGAAGAAGTTGTCGACGAACTCGCCGCGGGCCGGGCCGTAGTCGTGGTAGTAGGAGTGCTCCCACACGTCCAGCGCTAAGATTGGGTGGCCGCCCCAGATCGCGCCCTGGTCGTGCTTGTCGACCACGACGTTCCGCAGCTGGTTCGAGAACGTGTCGTA
>NZ_AOJG01000002.1 GCF_000337375.1 Halorubrum lipolyticum DSM 21995
CCCTCGGGCTCCTCGCCGCCCTCCGGGCTCATGTTCTGCCAGAACAGGTCGTGCAGGATGTGGCCCGACGAGTTGTGCGTCACGTTCCGGATCGCCCCGCCCGACGACGAGAAGTCGTGCTCCTCGCGGTTCTCCTCGAGCGTCTCCTCGGCCGCGTTCCACCCGTTCACGTACCCCTGGTGGTGCGTGTCGTGATGCCATTCCAGCACCTGCTCGGAAATGTGCGGCTCCAGCGCGTCGTACTCGTACGGTAACGGATCGAGTTCGTANGTGTCGTGATGCCATTCCAGCACCTGCTCGGAAATGTGCGGCTCCAGCGCGTCGTACTCGTACGGTAACGGATCGAGTTCGTAGCTCATCGTTGTATCACCTGTCAGCAACATGGCTCGGAAACCTGTTAAAGATAATGCGGCACACGATACCACGCGTCATCGGACGTGACAGATCTCGACCGCCGAGGATCGAGAGCGCTGGGCTCGCGGTTCAGGCCGACGGGGGATCGCGGTGGCGAACGAGTCGTCTCGCGATCTCCCGGCGGATGTGGCTGAAAGCGGTTTCTCGACGTCGACGCGAGACGCGCGCGGCGCGAAGTGCGCCGTGCGCTTACGGTGGGACTGGGATTCGAACCCAGGAAGCCGTGAGGCTACCGGTTTTCAAGACCGGCGCAATAGGCCGCTCTGCCATCCCACCCCGTCCGGACCGTTGGGAGCGTCCGACTAAGGGGTGTCGGTGTCGCTCTCGTCGTCCCCTCGAAGCCGGTAGTGGATCGCGAAGACGGCGAGCGCGGCCAGGACGGGCGGCACGACGCCGGCGATCTGCGGGAGCTCGTAGAGGGCCGCGACGACGACCGACTCGGTCGGCTCGCGGAGCTCCGCCGGCGCGGAGATGACCATCCCGACGTACAGCGAGCAGAGGAACAGGAACCCGCCGTACGCGAGCTTTCGGTCGTAGCCGGCTTTCACCGGGTCACCGCGGCGGTGCCGCCGGGCGACGAACAGCAGGGGCGCGAGCAGCGGCGCGACGGCGGCGAACCCGGCAACCACGTACAGCGACCGCGAGAACAGGAACGTCCCGCTCTGTACCTCCGCGGTCTCGGCCATCCAGACGACGAGCGCGAGGGTGACCACCGTCGCGATCAGCCCGGCCGCGAGCGCCCCGATCACGCCGTACACGCGCATGGTCCACGACTCCGTCTCGCGGATCGCGTAGGGGATCGCGCCGAACACCCCGCGGTAGCTGTCTGCCATCGACGGCGCTACGGCCGACGGCGAATTAAACCCCTCGTCGCCGCCGCGACCGAGCCGAGCGGAGGGGTCGGCGCGCTTCGCCTCGGAGCCGACCGCGGCGGCGCTCCGGGTGACGTGAACTTTTATAGCCCGCGGCTGGACCTCCCCACGTGGGTCTGTACGACACGTACCTCGCCGTCCGCCACCGGCTCCACGACGGGGATCCGCCCGAACACGTCGCGATCGTCATCACCGAGCGCGACCTCCTCGTCGACGGCGCGTTCGACACGCTGTCGGCGGCGCTCGGGTGGGCCTTCGAGTACGGCGCGGCGCGCGTCACCGTCTCGGTGTCCGTGCTCGACGCCGCCGTCGTCCCGACGCTCGTCCGCGAGCTCCGACAGGTCGACGCCCCCCGGCGGCTCGTCGTACGGGGGCCGGAAAACGCGGCGATCGGCGGGGGCGAGGGCGCGGTCGATTCCGAGAGCGACGAGGAGGACGGTGACGAGAGCGCCCCCGGACGGCGAGCGCGTGACGCGGAGCCGGGCGACGCGCCGATCCGGATCACGGTCGGGCTCGGCGGGAAGGCCGAGTTCGCGACTGCGGTCCGGGAGCTCGCGGCCGACGTGGACGCGGGCGACCTCGATCCGGAATCGATCGACGCCGCCGACGTCTCGGACCGGCTCGTGTTCCCCGAGGAGCCGGACCTCGTGATCAAGACCGGCGCCGAGCGGCTCTCCGACTTCGCCATCTGGCAGTCAGTGTACGCCGAGCTCTACTTCACCGACGTGAACTGGCGGGACTTCAGAAAGCGCGACTACCTCCGCGCAGTCCTCGACTTTCAGGACCGACAGCGCCGGTTCGGTCGGTGAGCGCGGGCGTCGACGCCCTTCCGCGCTCGCGGCGACGAGCCTCACCAGACGAACCGGAACAGCACCGTGAACGTGACGAGCGCGCCGATCGTCGAGAGGAGCGGGACGACGTTCTGCATCAGCACGACGCGCGCGCTCGTGGTCGGGTTGAACAGGTCCGACGCCGAGGGGATGTCAGACGGGTCGCCCTCGCCGATCGGGCCCGTCTCGTCCGCCTTCAGTGCACCGACGGAGACCTTCGGCTCCTTCTCGCCGCTGATCCCCTGCTTGACCGTCACGGTCCGGGTCGCGCGCCCCCACCCGAGGCCGACGATCGACATCGTCGCGATGATGACGAACGACGCCGGGATCCCGACGGCGGAGAGGCTGATGACGATCCCGGAGGAGACGCAGGCGACGACGATCGCCGCGGTCAGCGGGAGGTCGGTGATGTCGTTGCCGAGCGTGTCGAGCGTCCGCCGGGCGATCGTGAACGCTCCGACGGCGACGGCGGCGCTCCCGAGGAGGATCATCGGCGTCATCTCGACGTTGTCGAGCGCGACGAGCGGCGCGATCGCGTTCGCGATGTTCGACGTGCCCGAGGAGAAGGCCATCAGACACCCGATCGCGATGACGACGAACCCGCCGACGAGCTCGCGGCGCGTCGTGTTCGGCCCCGGAACCGGCTTCGGGACGGTCCCCGACCGATCGAACACGAACAGCGCGCCGTCGGTGCTCTCGATCGCCACCCAGCTGTCGATCGCGGGGTAGAAGTACCGCCCGACGACCCCGGAGACCCAGAAGCCGATGATCGGCGCGACGATCCACCAGATGGCGATCTCGCCCATCACGGCCCGGTCGAGGGTGCCGGTCGCCAGTCCGAGCCCGGCGATGGCGCCGACCGCCGTCATCGAGGTCGACGCGGGGACACCGGCGTAGTTCCCGACGAACAGCGCGCCGCCGATGAAAAAGAGGACCACGATGCTCGTCTCCAGCGTGAACACGTTTCCCCCGGTGACGAGGTCCTCACCGAGCGTCGTGACGACGCGCTGTCCCAGGGTCCCCGCGCCGATGAAGAAGAACACCGACATCAGCGCTGCGGCGCCCGACTTCGAGATCACGTCCGCGCCGACCGCCGGTCCGAACGCCGGGCCGGTCGTCGCGCCGCCGATGTTGTATCCGACGAACGCAGCGACCACGAACCCGACGAGAAGCAAGACCTCAACCATATACTCTCCACAACGACACACGGCGGGTTAAACGAACAGGTTTCGGCGCCCCGACAGAAGCGCGACGGAGCCGTCCGATCGGCGCTGGCCGACGAATTACTTAAAAAACCGGGTCGGAGCGAGCCGCGGCTATCGGGTCGGATCCGGGAGTATTTGTCTCGCGGTGGCCTCCGATCGGTCATGCGAACGCTCGTCTTCGACGGTCGGACCGGCGCCGCCGGCGACATGATCTGCGCCGCGCTGATCGCGGCCGGCGCCGACCCCGACGCCCTCGCGCCCGTGACCGACCGGCTTCCGGTCCGGTACGAGGTGGGCGAAACGACGAAAAACGGGATCCGGGCGACGACGGTCGACGTGCTCCTCGACGGCGACGACGACAGCAGCGACGGAGTCGGCGACGACGGCGGCCACTCTCACAGCCACGCGGATTCCGACCACTCTCACAGCCACGCGGATTCCGACCACTCTCACGCCGAGGGGGCCGGCGTCCACCGCAGCTACCCCGAGGTCGTCGCGCTCGTCGAGTCGATGGGTCTCCCCGACTCGGTCGAGTCGACCGCGCTGGACGCCTTCGAGCGCCTCGGCCGCGCGGAGGCGTCTGTCCACGGGACCGACCTCGACGAGACGCACTTCCACGAGGTCGGCGCCGACGACGCGATCGCCGACGTGGTCGGCGCGGCGCTGCTCCTCGACGACCTCGACCCCGACCGGGTCGTGACCACGCCGGTCGCGACCGGCGGCGGCGAGGTCGAGATGAGCCACGGCGTCTATCCGGTCCCGGCGCCGGCGACGACCGAGATCGCGACGGGCGCCGACTTCTCGGTGGTCGGCGGGTCGGTCGACCGCGAACTGCTCACGCCCACGGGCGCCGCGATCCTCGCGGCGGTCGCCGAGGGCGCCGACGCGATCCCCGACCTCGCGATCGACGCCGCCGGCTACGGGGCGGGCGACGCGACCTTCCCGGATCACCCGAACGTGCTCCGGGCGCTGGTCGGTGAGGGGCGCGAGCCGGACGCCGAGGGTCACGCTCACGACCACGATCACGCGCACGGCGACGCGGCCCGCCGCACGGGCGACAGCGCCCGCGGCCTCGTCCGCGACGACATCGCGGTCCTCGAGACGAACCTCGACGACGCGGCTCCCGAGGTGCTCGGCGGGCTCCAGGAGACGCTCAAGCGCGCCGGAGCGCGCGACGTGACGGTCGTCCCGACCACGATGAAGAAGTCGCGCCCCGGCCACCTCGTGAAGGCGATCTGCAAGCCCGAGGACGCCGAGGCGGTCGCGGAGCGCCTCGCCCGCGAGACGGGGACGCTCGGCGTCCGTCAGTCCGGGGCGAGCCACCGGTGGATCGCCGAGCGCGACTTCGAGACGGCGGTCCTCTCGGTCGACGGCGACGACCACGAGGTGGCGGTGAAGGTCGCTTCCACCGCCGACGGCGACGCCTACGACGTGAGCGCCGAGTACGACGACGCCGCCGCGGTCGCCGAGGCGACCGGGCTCCCGGTCCGGGACGTGCTGCGCCGGGCGGAGCGGGACGTGCGAGATCGGCTCGGCGAGGAGTAGACACCGACTGAGCCCTCCCGGTCACCCCGGCGGTTCGACCCGTTCGACCCGCTCCGGTTCGACGCCGAACCCCTCGGCCAGCCGGTCGGCGACGCGGTCGGTGACGCGCTCGGCGGGCCGGTCCGCGTCTCGGACCGAGAGGGTCGCGACCGCCTCGACGGTCGTGTCGTTGAGCCCGGGCTGGAGGCCGGCGATCGACAGATCCTCGACGTCGACGCCGTCGACTCGCTCCAGCTGCGCGCGGGCGCCGGCGGCGAGGTCGCCGGCGGTCGCCTGCGAGACGCGAACCGTCACGGTCGCTTCCACGGTCTGCGAGTGGATGGCTGCTGCCATAGCCCCCCGCCGCGAGTCGAACGCGGCGCGGACCGGTCCGCGGCCTCGAACGCGAGTCCGGCGTCGACGCCGAACCCGGCGCTCGCGAGGGGTGTACGGTCGCGCCCGGTGACCGGCGATCGGCGGGCGACACAGCGGCGGCTGGAGAAGTCGAGATGCGGTCCGTCCCGCGGGGAACTCCCCAGCCGACGCGCGTCACGCGGTCGGGCGGACGGACCGTGTCTCCGGAGTCCCGTAGCCGTTCCAGCCGAGGAGCGCGCCGCTGACGGGAGCGGCGGACGCCGAGGCGGTGGAACGGAAGCGGGTCATACGTGGACTCCGGCGGCGCAACGCGCCGTTACCGGTTCGGTATGTCGGATAGTTATTAAATCTATGGCGGCCGTGTGAGTTGGTAACTGTTCTCTTACACGTGGCGGTCGACCGGTCGGACCGCGGCCGCGAATCCCGCGCAGATGACCCATATCGCCCGGTTCCGGCGACGGCGAGACGACAGGCCTATGACGAACGCCCGACCAGTTGCGCGTAAGCAGCCACCGTCATGATCGAGCGAATCCACACGTCGGACGTCGAACCGGACGCGGACGAGGTCGCCATCGCCGGCCACGTCCACGAGATCCGCGACCTGGGAGGCCTCGTCTTCCTCATCGTGCGCGACCGCGAGGGGCTCATCCAGATCGTATTTAAAGAGGAGCGCGAACCGGAGCTGTTCGAGGCCGTCCAAGACGTCGGCGCCGAGGACGTGGTCCGCGTCGTCGGGAAGCCCCTCGAGAGCGACCAGGCGCCCGGCGGCGTCGAGATCGCCCCGACCGAGTACGAGGTCATCGACGAGGCCGACTCCCCGCTCCCCCTGGAGATCTCGAAGGACATCGAGGTCGACCTCTCGACCCGGCTCGACAACCGCGCCCTCGACCTCCGCAAGCCGGAGACGCTCGCGGTGTTCACCCTGCGCTCGAAGCTCATGACGGCGATGGAGGAGTGGTTCGACGGCGAGGGGTTCGTCGACATCAAGACCCCGCTCATCTCGAAGGGCGGCGCCGAGGGCGGCGCGGAGCTCTTCCCGATCCTCTACTACAACAAGGACGCGTTCCTGTCGCAGAGCCCGCAGCTGTACAAGCAGATGCTGATGGCCTCCGGCTACGAGGCGGTCTACGAGACGGGCACCGCGTTCCGCGCCGAGGACTTCGCGACCTCGCGACACGTCTCCGAGATCGCGATGTTCGACGTGGAGCTCGCGTACATCGACGACCACGACGACGTGATGGACGTCCAGGAGCAGTCGCTGCGTCACGCGCTGCGCGCGGTCGCCGAGAACGCCGAGCGCGAACTGGACCTGCTCGACGTCGACCTCGACGTGCCAGAAGACGACTTCCCGCGTATCACCTTCGACGAGGCGCTCGACATTCTCGAGACCGAGTTCGGTCACTTCCCGGACGACCCGACCGACCTCGACACGAAGGGCGAGAAGCTGCTCGGCGAGCACTTCGAGGAGCGGGGTCACCCCGCGTTCTTCGTCGTCGGCTACCCCGACGAGAAGTTCTATTACATGCAAGACGTTGAGGGCGACGAGATCGCCTCGCGGAAGTTCGACCTCATTTATAAGGGACAGGAGCTCTCCTCGGGCGGACAGCGCGAGCACGACGTCGACCGCATGGTCGAGGTCATGGAGGAGGAGGGCGTAGAGACGGCCAACTTCGAGTTCTACATCGAGGCGCTCAGCTTCGGTACCCCGCCCCACGGCGGCTACGGGCTCGGAATCGATCGGCTCGTCCAGCAGGTCGCCGGCCTCGACAACATCAAGGAGGCGATCATGTTCCCGCGCGACCCGAACCGGCTGGAGCCCTGAGCGAGTCGGAACCCTCGTCGAGTCGGAATTCTCACCGAGTCGACCGCAACTCGAGCCCGACTCCACCCGGACAGGACTCCATCCGAATCGACCAGCTCCGTCGCGCGCGACGACCCCGACGCTGACGCGGGCCGCGGCCGCGCCGTGGATACCGATCGTTCGAGCCGTCTATTTATAAGCGACCCGTCGATCGCGATGAAACGCCGTTTTCGAGCCGCTACCGGCGGTTAAAACGGGTTAAATCGGGCGTAACTCGGCTGAACGGCTTGGGGTATTAAAGGGTACGGCGGCCCGAGCGGGAATCGTCATGAACGCGATCCGAACGACGCTGATCGTGGCGCTCGCCACGGTAGTACTGATCGGGACCGGCGCGGCCGCCGGCGCCGTCGCGGCGACGCCCGGACCGGACAACGCCTCGGGCGACGCGGGGCCGCCGAGCGACCTGCCGGATCAGGTCCCGGACTTCGTCGGCGGGATCCTCGATAGCGTGAACGACTTCCTCTCCGGCGGCGTCGACGACCTCGGTGAGAACGTGAGCGACGAGGCGGGCGACGGAACCGGCGAGGGCGACGAAGGCGGTGCGGACGACGAGTCCGACGCGGGCGACGGGGAGGAGGCGTAACGTGACGGACCGCACGCCCGACCTCGACGCGCTCGACCGGCGGACCTATCTGCAGGCGACCGGCGCCGCCGCGCTCGGCGTGTCCGGGATCGCCGGCTGCGTCGGCCGCGCGACCGGGACGCTCGCGACCGCGGTCACCGACCAGCCCGCCGACATCGCCGACTTCGAGTCGCTCGTGGTCACGATCGAGGGGATCTGGCTCGGCCCAGAGGGCGCCGAGAGCGGCGCGGCCGGGAACCAGACCGACGACGAGAACGCGACCGACGACGACGGCGGCGAGACAGACGACGAGAACGCGACCGACGACGACGGCGGCGAGCCCTCCGGCCGCGAGTACCACGAGTTCGACGAGCCGCAGGCGGCCGACCTCGTCGAGCTACAGAACGGCGAGACGAAACTCGTCGACGAGCGGGAGCTTTCGGTCGCCACGTACCGGTTCCTCCAGCTGGACGTCTCGGAGGTCGAGGGCACCCTGGAGGGCGGCGACGAGGCCGAGGTCGATCTCCCGGGGAACGCCCCGCTGACGTTCAACGCGGAGTTCGACGTGCGCGAGAACACCCGAACGGTGTTCACCGCCGACTTCGCTCCGGTCCGCCGCGGGAACGGGCGGTACCTCCTGCGCCCGGTTCCGAGCGGGATCGAGGTCGACTACGAGGAGACGGGTAGCGACGACAGCGACGAGAGCGGCAACGAGACGGCGTAGCCGGCAGCGCAACGCGTTCCCCTCGGTCCCCCGTTGAAGCCGCGGTCCGGTCGGCCGCGCGCTTCGGGGTCAGGGCTGGGAGCGGTCCCGGGATTCGGGGACCAGGGGAATGCACGCGCGCATCGGTCCCCCGTCGGAGGCACACGACCCGTTCGATCGTCCCGCCGCGGTTCGGCGCGTCGGGACGGTCGGGATTCGTTCGAGATGACGGCGCGAGACGACGTGCGCCGTTCCCGCACCGATCACGCGGTCGACGACGCGCGACTTCTTATAAACGTCCGATACAGCGGTCCGGCGAGCAGCAGGGTTCCCAGGCCGGCCATCGCGACCAGCACGGTCGGGTCGATAGCGGCGACGCCGCCGTCCGCGAGCCGGTCGACGGAGACGCCGACGGCGACGCCGCCGACCGCCCACGGGAGCTCTCCGAGCGCCGTGCCGACGAGCAGCGGCCGGCGCCGGATCCCGGCCCCGCCGGCGGCGACCGAGACGGCGTCCGAGGGGACCGGCAGCAGGCGAGTCGCGGCGACGGCCCTGACCCCGCCGGTGGCGTCGGCGAGCCGCTCTCCGGCGCCGCAGAGCCGGTCGGCGATCTGCGAGCCCTCGCGGGCCCGGACGCGACCGGCCCGCGCGAGCCAGTAGGGCGGGAGCGCGGTGGCGACCATCGCGGCGACGCCGACCGGGACCCCGGCCCAGCCGTATCCGAAGCCGGCCGCGACCGCGAGCAGCGTCGTCGGCCACGCGAGGAACGGCCTGATCGCCGTCAGCGCGAGCAGCGCGGCGCCGAACCTGATCGGCTCGTCGGCGAGCCACGACAGCGGCCCGAGCACGGCCTCGGGAGAGACGGCCCACGCGACCGCCGCGAGCGCCGCCAGCGCGCCGCCCGCGATCACGTACCCGACGACCCCGATTCGGCGATTCACGAACGGTCGTGCTCTCTCGGGTGATAAACGCTTTGTGGAGCGCGCCGGTCGTTTACTGACCCTACTCCTCGATGAACTCCCGTCGGAACGCCGCCGAGAGGTGTTCCCGCTGCCACGCGTCGATCGCCGACTCGTCGAGCAGACTCGCCCAGAGCGCGAGCAGGCCGGCGGCGAAAGCGAGTCCGGGGAGGACCAGCGCGGCGGCGTCGACGAACAGTCCCGGTCGGAAGAGGAAGCGGGCGATCCGGTCACGGAACGCCCCCCACGCCGGTCCGAACGCGATCCACCGGAACGCGGGCGGGACGAGCGCCACGGTCGCGACCGGGAAGACGAACGCGTCCGTCACCGGTCCGCCCCTCCCGCGCACGAACGCGGCGGCGTAGAACCCCCAACAAGCCAGCGACGCGACCGCGGACGCGACTCGCCGGGGACCGTCCGACGCGCCGTGATCGAGGGCACCGAGCCCGAACAGGAGGGCGGCGGCGCCGACGTAGCCGAGCAGGCAGGCGAGCGCGCCGCCGACGAGGACCGCGGCGTGGTCGGTCCGCGACTGGTTCGCGAACGGCGCCAGCCCGATCGGAAGCGACATCGACGGGAGATGCGGGCGACGAGCGGTTGAAGCTTGCGAGTCGGCGAGGGAGAACGAAAGCGGGACGTTGCCGGCCTCGCGTCGGCCCGCTCACGAGAGCTTCCCGAGCGCCTCGAAGAAGTCGGAGGGCGGTCCCGCGATCCGCATCGGCGGGGCCGTTCGCTCGACGGTCACCTCGGTCGGGGCGGGGAGGCTCGTCACGTTCCGTCCGTCGCTGGCGACGACGATCTCGTTGACGCCCTCGACCGCCACGGTCACGGTCGCGTCGGCGTCGACCACGAGCGGGGGCATCCCCTCGTCGGCGGCCATCTCGTTGACGACGAGCCCCCGCACTGCGGGGTGGACGAGCGGTCCTCCCTCCGAGAGGTTGTACGCGGTCGAGCCGGTCGGCGTCGCGACGAGCACCCCGTCGGCGTGTCCGCCGGCGTACCGGCTCCCGTCCACGCGGACCTCGTAGTCGATCCCGGCGCCGGGACCGCGCCGGCCGCCTTGGATCACGATCTCGTTGGCCGCGGGGACGGAGGTCCAATCGACGGCCCGGGCGGCGAGCCGCGGCGCCTCTCGCACGTCCATCTCGCCGCGGTCGAATGCCTCGACCTCCGAGACGACTGCCTCCGCGGCCGCTTCCGGGGAGACGGCGTTGAGGAAGCCGACCTCCCCGAGGTTGACGCCGACGATCGGGGTCTCTCCGGCGTTGCGCGCGACGAAGAGGAACGTCCCGTCGCCGCCGACCGCGACGGCGAGGTCGCAGGCCCCGAGCGCGTCGACCGCGCGACCGGCCGCCGGCTCGCCGAGCGCGTCGGCGGTCTCCGCGTCGAGCCAGACGGACGCCCCGGCGTCGACGACCGCGTCGCGCAGCTCGTCGGCGACGGCGACCGCACGATCGCTCCCCTTCCGCGCCACGATTCCGACCTCCATGCGCCACCGATTCTCGCCGCCGGACAAAAGGATGCGGACATCGGGCCGCGGTTCCGGAAAGTTTCAAGCCACCTGCCCGCCTTGCCAGAATCATGTCGACCCCCCACGGCCGACTGGGACCATGAGCGAGGACGACGACTGGTTCGAGCGCGCGTTGCGGGACATCGACGACGACAGCGGCGCCGACGGCGACGAGGAGAGCGACGACGCCGACGCCGTTGTCGACACCGACCCCGACGAGAAGAGCGACGACGCCGACTCCGCGAACGACGCGGACGAGGGGGGAGCGGGACCGGTGTCCGAGTTCGAGGGTGACGACGACCGCGCGGCGGACGAACGCGAGGGCGAGCGCGGAAGCGACCCGTTCGGCGGGATCCGAGACGGCGAGCGGGATCCGTCGTCGGCTCCCGGTGACGCGCTCGATAGCGACGACGCGGACGGAGTGCGGTTCGGCGGGGATCAATCCGGGGACGGCGACACGGATGACGACGACGTGGACGACGACGATCCGTTCGGCGCCGGATCGTTCGACGGGGACGACCCGTTCGGCGCCGGATCGTTCGGCGAGGGGGACCCGTTCGGCGACGACTCAGCGAGTGGCGACGCCCCCGGACAGAGCGGCCCGGGAGCGGAGTTCGGCGGCGGGTCGTTCGGGGACGGCGATCCCTTCGGTAGCGCCCCGGTCGGTGGCGAGTCGGCCGGCGGCGGATCGGCTGGCGGCGAGTCGGCCGGCGGCGGATCGGTCGACCCCTTCGGCGGGTACCGCGGGACCGCCGGGGGCGGCTCGGGGGACCCGAGCGAGACGGGGTTCGGCGAGTTCGGCGGCGGCGAGGGCGTCGACGCGCCGCCGGGCTTCGACGTCGACCCCGACGAGTTCGAGTCGTCGATCGAGCGCACCGACATCGGGATCGCGGGGCTCGACGAGATGATCCTCGGCGGGGTTCCGCGTCGCTCGCTGCTGTCGGTCATCGGCGGCGCCGGGACCGGGAAGACGACGTTCGCGCTCCAGTTCCTCAACGAGGCCCTCGAGTCCGACCGGAAGGGGATCTACATCACCCTCGAACAGACCCGCGAGTCGATCCTCTCGACCGCCGAGGAGAAGGGGTGGTCGTTCCGCGAGCACGCCGACGAGGACCGGCTCGCCGTGGTCGCCATCGACCCGATCGAGATGGCGAATTCGCTGGCGTCCATCCGGAACGACCTCACCCGGCTCATCGCCGAGTTCGACGCCGACCGGCTGGTGCTCGACTCCGTCTCCTTGCTCGAGATGATGTACGACCACCCGGCGAAGCGCCGCTCGGAGGTGTTCGGGTTCACGCGCTCGCTGAAGAACGCCGGAGTCACGACCCTGCTCACCTCGGAGGCGAGCGAGGAGAACCCCTACGCCTCCCGCCACGGGATCGTGGAGTACCTCACCGACGCGGTGTTCGTGCTGCAGTACATCCGCGGCAGCGACTTCCGCGAGACGCAACTCGCCGTCGAGATCCAGAAGATCCGCGACGCGAACCACTCCCGGCAGTCGAAGCCGTACGAGATCACCGACACCGGCATCTCGGTGTACGGGCAGGCGAACATCTTCTGACGGCCGCGAACGCGCTCGGCGAGGTGGATTTTATCGCTCTGTTGAAATCCTTAAGAACAGATAGGATCGGCGTGCGAGATACAGAGGATGGATGCAGCGCGGAATTCATCTTCATTCCGTCTTCGATCAGATGAGGTAAATATGCTACTTAGAGAGCAGGTTTACTAAATATACAGGAGATTAACCTGTCATTCGAATCACTCTGGGAGACGGCATTCAACCACTCTCCCATCCCGGGGTGATTTGTCTTTTTCCCCGGTCCGCCTAATAACGTACTCCGTGACATAATATTGGGCGAAAATTTGTCCAAAATCTTCTGCAGCCCCACCGGTTTCATCTATAATGAGCAGAACTGGTGTCCCATTAACATCGATATAGACCCCCTTCTGTCGACCATTGAGTGAGGCATTTGGAGGGAGATCTTCAATGAATTCTTCATACTGAGTTGTATGAGCGGCTCTATATTCTTTATAGCCCGAATCTGCGGCTAATTTTAATACGGCTTGTAGTGTTTGATCTTCAATCTCATCAACCGGTATGTACTCGGGGTTGTCAGGTACTTCACCCTCATCCAGATCTATTTCACGTCCATTTTTTGGGACGCCATCAGGCCCCAGTTCGAATGCCTCCACATCTAGGTAAATGTCAACGGATCCCGCTCCTCCAGATGTGACCGTCACGTGGAATCCATCGGCAAGCTTATTTGGGGTTTGATCCAGTTCTGCACTGAAACTATATGATTCGAACCGGTGGTCAGTGTTTTCTTCCACCAGATATGCCTCTTCGTAGGTCTTGACAAACTCTGCTACGGATTCGTATCGTGTAATGAACCCCTTTATCGAACGTGTGTAGATATCTCGCGGCCACGTTACATCAAGATTAGCAGATGTAGGGCACTGAGCCGGTAATTCGTCTTCACTTGGTGGGTCCGAGTCATCAGAACTTGCACAGCCAGCAAGGCCGACACTGGCGAGAGTCGCCAGTACCGCACGGCGGGGATGAGAACTCACTACCAGAAGAAGTTCGGCAATTGGTAAGTGTCTTGTCCAATTATTTCTCTTTAATTGTTCCTAATGCTGGGTGGCGTACAATCTGTACCGGCCGGTCCGTACTGTACCTGTATCGAGCAATGCGAAGAAGTTGGCTCCCTAAACCTCCTGTGTGAACTGCGCTCCCTGTATTCAGCACTCACAGATTATCCTCTCAAGAAACCGTTAAAAAAGCGTACAGGATATTGAGGACGAAGTCAGCACAGCTGTCTCGCTTATTTCGCGTCGAATCGGATGAACCACTCGTTCGTTGACCATACGGATTTACCGCTACAATAGGGAGTTAAATTCCGTCTGGGATGCGACATTCAACCACGGTACCATCCTCTGGTGACTCGTTTTCCTCGTCGGTTCGCCGAATAACGTACTCCGTGACATAATACTGAATAGGTCCCACATCAATCTCATCTATTGAGTTACCACCTTGCCTATCTATAATGAGCAGAACATATGTGCCGTTGACATCGAAATATGCCCCCATCCGCCGATCATTGAGTGAAGCATTCGGCGAAAGATTGTCAAGCGACTCTTCGTATTGAGGTGTAAAGGCGGTTCTGTGATTTTCATAGCCCGTATCTGCGGCTAATTGTAATACGGCGTGTAGTATTTGATCTTCAACCTCATCGATCGATATGTACTCAGGTTCCTCGGGCACTACACTCTCATCGATACGCATATTCTGTTCAGCTTCTGGGATGCCATTAGAGTCAACCTCGGATGCTTGTATATGCAGGTAGTCATCAACGCTTCCTGCTCCAGCAGATTTAACAGTCAAGTGAAATCCACGGGCAAGCTTATTTGGAGTTTGCTCCAACTCTACGGAGAAATCAAGAGAATGGAATCGTGTGTCGGTGTATTCTTCAACCAGATACGCCTCCTCGTAGTCCATAACGAATCCACCGACCGTGTCCGTATCAAGCTCTTGCGGCCACTGTACGTCGAGCTCGAGCGACTTTGAGCACTCGTCCGGCAATCTAGCTTCAATTTCTCTCATTGTTGGTTGTCCGTCCCCACTCGGTGACTCCGAGTCACTACGATCGCCTTCATTCGGTGACTCTGAGTCACTGCGAGTCATACAACCGGTGAGGCCTATGCCAGTAAGAGTTGCTAGCACCGTACGTCGGGAATAAGAAGACATAATGTAGGTTTAAAATCACTTCCTAAGTATCTTGTGAGGATCTTTCTGGCTCATTCCGACATCGAATGCCATACGGCCAGTACTGACTGGCCAAGGTTCTAGTATTGACTGATCCAGATCGGCGCTCTTGTTCAAGTTCTCTGTGTAAGATACGCGCTCCGTATTCAGCACGGTTCCAAGAACACGTCAACAAGTGAGTATTTCAACAGAGTCGGTTTTATAAGCCGCATCACGCAACGGATCTCCGTGTCCCCCGCGAACGAGACCCTCCTCCCTTCCCGTCGAGCGCTCGGGACCGGTCTGCTCGCCGGTCTCGCTCACCTGGCCGTCGCCGGCGCGCTCGCCGAGTGGTTCGGGTTCTCGATCGGCGTCACCCCTTTTTTGGGGTACGTCGCCCTCGGCGGCCTGTCGCTCGGAGCGGTCCCGGTCGCGGTGCTGGTCGAGACTCGGCTCGTCGCCCCGTCGATCGTCGTCGGCGTCGCGTTCGTCGCGTCGGCGTACGGGACGTGGTCCGTGTACGTCGCGCCGGTCGCGACTCCCACCCCGGTGGACCCGACGCCGTTCGGCTGGTACCTGATCGGGTGGGTCGCCGTGCTCGGGGCGGCGCTGGTCGCGGGCGGCGCGGAGTACGGCGTCCGTCGGGTGGCGAACGCGCGACGCGAGTGAGCGAGCGTAGTCCACTTAAAAATAGGCCCGCGACTCGCGGTGTTGCTCCACGCAGAACCGCACCGTCCGGGACCCCCGCGAGCTTGCGAGCGGGGGTACGGAGGGTGCACGAACGAAGTGAGTTTGCCGAGCGAAGCGAGGCAAACGTCGACTGACGGAGTCAGGTAGAAAATGCACCGTCCGGGAATCGAACCGGAATCAGACGTGCTCGCTCACTGCGTTCGCTGCGCGCGACTGATAGGGTTCAATTCCGTCCGATGATTTCTCTCACTGCGTTCGAGAGTTCGCTGAACACAGTGAAGCGAACGCTACCTGACGGAGTCAGGTAGAAAATGCACCGTCCGGGAATTGAACCCGGGCTATTAGCTTGGGAAGCTAATGTCCTACCACTGGACCAACGGTGCTCGCTCGAACGTACCGAACCGTGCCACTTGAACGTAGCGTTTCGGGTGCCGCGAGCCACACGCTTAACCCGCCGCCGACGGAGTCGTCCCCATGCACTCACAGCCGAACGCGACGGACGTGACGGTCGACCCGGCGGCCGTCGAGCGCGTCCGCGAGCGACGCGCCGAGCTCGCGCCGGCGCTCGGCCGCACGTGGACCGACGGCGAACCGCGGCGCTTCCTCACCGACCTCACCGCGATCGGGAGCCGGATGGCCGGCAGCGAGGGCGAGCGTCGGGCCGCCGAGGTCGTCGCCGACGCGTTCGAGCGGGCGGGGCTCTCCGGGGTCGAGACGAGACCGTTCGAGATGGCGGCGTGGGAGCGCGGGGACGCGACGCTCCGCCTGACCGTCCCCGGACGCGACGGCGCGGCGGCGACCCGCGAGTTCGAGGCGCTCGCGCTCCCCTACTCGCCGGCCGGGAGCGTCGCGGGCGACCTCGTCGACGTGGGGTACGGCACCCCCGCCGAGATCGACGAGCGGGAGGTCGAGGGACGGATCGCGGTCGCGTCGACGACGACCCCGGAGGGCGGCCGGTTCGTCCACCGGATGGAGAAGTTCGGGTACGCGATCGACGCGGGCGCGGTCGGCTTCGTCTTCGTCAACCACCTCGACGGCCAGCTTCCCCCCACCGGGTCGCTGACCTTCGGCGCGGAGGCCGACGCGGTCGCGGTCGGCGTCTCGAAGGAGACCGGCGCGTGGCTCCGGGAGTACGCGGTCGGCGGGGAAAGCGAGCGCGCCGGGGCGGTCGGGCGCGGTGCGGGGGAGTCCGAGCCGACCCGAGCGACCGCCGAGCTGTCGGTCGAGGCGTCGACCGAGCCGGGCGAGAGCCGGAACGTGGTCGGTCGCGCGGGCCCGGACACCGACGAGCGGCTCCTCCTGCTCGCGCACTACGACGCGCACGACATCGCGGAGGGCGCGCTCGACAACGGCTGCGGGATCGCGACGGTCGCGACCGCCGCGGGAGTGCTGACCGAGGCCGACCTCCCGATCGGCGTCGACGTGGTCGGGGTCGGGGCGGAGGAGGTCGGGCTCCTCGGTTCGGAGCGGTTGGCGGAGCGAGTCGACCTCGACCGGGTGAAGGGGGTCATCAACGTCGACGGCGCGGGGCGGTTCCGCGACCTCATGGCGCTGGCGCACGCGTCCGAGACGGCGGCGTCGGTCGCCGAGGCGGTGTCGCTCGGGACCGCCCAGCCGATCGCGGTGGACGCGGAGCCGCACCCGTTCTCCGACCAGTGGCCCTTCGTCCGGCGCGGGGTGCCGGCGCTCCAGCTCCACAGCGACTCCGGCGACCGCGGGCGCGGCTGGGGCCACACCCACGCGGACACCCGCGACAAGGTCGACGACCGAAACGTCCGGGAGCACGCGATGCTCACCGCGCTGCTCGTCGCCGAGTTCGCGGCCCCCGAGCGCGAGTCCCCCCGGCTCGACCGCGACGACCTGATCGCGGCGCTCAGGGGGGCCGACTTCGAGACGGGGATGCGCGCGGCCGACCTCTGGCCGACCGGGTGGGATTAGTTGCCCCTCCCCGTCGGCATCGGCGGTAGTGTGCGCTTGTGCGCCGAGGCGCGGTGGCGCGCGAGCAGGTCGGCGACCGTCTCCTCGTCCGCGCCGTCCGACACTCGCTCGGCGATCGCCTCGGCGTCGAGCGCGCGGTCGACGCCGAGCCGCAACACGGCGTCGATCACCTCGTAGGGGGCCCCGAGGTCGTCGGCGTCGCGCTGTCCGGGGAGAAAGCCCGCGGTGGGCGGCTTCTCGACGACGAACTCGGGCACGTCGAGCTCGTCGGCCAGCGCGCGGACGTCGGTCTTGTACAGGTGGCCGAGCGGGAGCAGGTCGGCGGCGCCGTCGCCGTGTTTCGTGACGTAGCCGAGCAGGTGCTCGCTCCGGTTGGTCGTCCCGCAGACGAGCCGGTTCGTCGCGTTGGCGGCGAGGTACGCGAGCGTCATCCGGAGGCGCGCGATCGCGTTCCCGGAGCGGACCGGCTCGTCGTGGAGGTCGAACCGGTCGGGCGCGACCGCGCCGAACTGCGCGAACAGCGGCTGGAGGTGGACCGTGTCGTGCTCGATCCCGAGCGCGTCCGCGAGCGCCTCGGCGTCGCGGGCGTGTGGCGCCCCGATCTTGTTGCAGGGGAGGATCAGCCCGTACACGCGGCCTGCGCCGAGCGCCTCGACCGCCAGCGCCGCCGTCACCGTGGAGTCGAGCCCGCCGCTCATGTTGACGACCACTCCGTCCGCGTTCGCGGCCGCGACTCGGTCGTCGATGAACGCCCGGATCCGCTCGCGCTCCGCGACCGGGTCGGGGGCGTCGAACGGGCCGACGGCGTCGTCGGGGGCGTCGCGGATCGGCGGGTCCTCCTCGCTCGATGTCGAGGCCGCGGAGCGGTCTGGCGCCGTCCCCGACTCGAACGCGGTTGACCGCGGGTCACCCATCGGTGCGCCCTCGGAACGCCGGGTTCGGGACCGGTTCGTCACGGGTTCGCTCGCTCGAGGCGCGCGACCCTCGAGCGATTCGAGCGATTCGAGCGACCCTCGTGACCCCTGTGCGCCGCAGGCACGCGCGGGCGTCGGTTCGAAAGCTCATGTTCACCCATCGATTCCGAACGGACGGGTAAATACTCACGGTGGAGTTTGTTTAAGGATATACCCATATTACGCAGTGTAAGATCTATTCTACTTATTTTTCCATCAATTTTGTCAACTGACACGCGAGATATTTGCGAAAATCAGATATTCGGTCATCGAAGGTATGGGATGAGACGAATAGCGAACGAACACGTGAAATAGTACTAGAAACCAAATGATCTCGGGAATATAGCTAGCTAACAACAATATAAGGTGGAAATAACCGAACATTTATACATCAATATTTGTTGAATACGACCATGTCGACGATACAGCTCACGAGCAGTCAGAAACGGGTGCTCACCGCGCTCGTAAACCTCGCGGAGAACGCGGATCGACCGGTGTCCGGCCGGACCATCGCCGAGTCGATCGACCGCAACCCCGGGACGGTCCGAAACCGGATGCAGAGCCTGCGCGACATCGGGTTAGTCGAGGGCGTCGCCGGACCGCAGGGCGGCTACGTCCCGACCGATGCCGCCTACGAGACGCTCGGCGTCGAGCGGATGGACGACGCCGCGAGCACGCCCGTCGAGCGCGAGGGCGACCCGGTGGAGGGCGTGAACGTCGAGGAGATCGACCTCTCCAGCGTTACCAACCCCGAGCTGTGCCGGGCGGAGCTCGTGATCCGCGGACCGGTCGGCTCTTTCGACGCCGGCGACCGCGTGACCGTCGGTCCGACGCCGGGGGCGGGGCTCCGCCTCTCGGGCGTCGTCGACGCGACCCACGTCGACGGCAACACCCTGTTGGTCCGCGTCGAAGGGATGGAGACGCCGGGCCGGGGGTCGGCCGCGTAGGTCGCGGTCAGTCGGGTCCCGCGATCCGGTCCCGGATCGCGCCCGTCGCCGCGGCGGCGTGCCGAGCGTCGCGGTACCGCTCTCCGAAGGCCACGCGCGCGCTCTCGGCCGCCTCGGGATCGACCGCGAACGCGACATCTTCGTACGCCACGTCCCAGAGCACCAGCGGCTCCGGCGGCGCGGGACCGACGCCGAGTTCGCCGGGGACCGGCTCGAGAGCGAGCAGACGGTCGATCAGGGACGGGTCGGCCGCGCTCCGGCCGACCGCGCGGACCGCGGCCACGAGCCGGCGCACGAGCGCTCGCGGGAACCCCCCGGCGGACACCTCGACGACGAGGAGGTCGTCCTCTCGGGTCGCGCTCGCGGTGAGGTCGCGGACGGTCCCGTGCTCGTCGCTCGTCAGGTTGTGGAAGTCGTGCTCGCCCGAGAACCGGGCGAGCGCGTCGCGGACGCGCTCGTCGTCGACGGCGTGGTCGCGGTCCGCGCCGTCCCCGCGAGCGGGCGCGTACAGGTGGTATCGGTAGGTCCGTCGGGTCGCGTCGTGGGTCGCGTGGAACCCGTCGGGCACGTCGGCGGCCGCCCACACGCGCACCGAGCCGGGGAGGTGGCCGTTGAACGCCCGCGGGGTGAGCCAGTCGGGCGCCGCGAACGCGACCGTCTGCGCGACCGCGGAGACGCCGGCGTCGGTCCGGCCCGCGGCGGCGTATCCCGGCGGCGTCGCGTGCGTCGGCCCGTCGCCCCGGTCGAGGATCCCGTGTTCGGCGAGCGCCCGAAGGAGGGTCCCCTCGACCGTCGTCGCGTGGGGCTGGCGCTGGAAGCCGGCGTACTCGCGGCCGTCGTACGCGACCCGGAACGCGCGGGTCGCCGCCTCCGAGGCCTCGGTCACTCCGCGTCGGGGCCGTCGCCCGCGTCTGCGGCCTCCGCTTCCTCGTCTCGGTCGGCCATCGGCACCGTGACGACCGGAACGGCGGAGACCCGCACGACCTTCTCGGTGACGCTCCCGAGGAGGACGCGTTGGATCCCGGAGCGGGTGTGGCTCGGCATCACGACGATGTCGGCGCCCACGTCGCCGATGGCGTTCTCGATGACGTCGACGGGCTCGCCGCGGACGACGTTGCCGACCACGTCGACGCCCGCGGACTCCAGCTCCGCCGTCACCTCCTCGACGCGTTCCTCGGCCGCGTCCTCGACGCGCTCGGCGAACGCGCCGGCCTGGGGGCCGCGAAGCGTCTGCGCGACCGTGTCGATCGCGGAGACGACGTACACGGTGGCGTCGTACCGCTCCGCGAGGCTCTTCGCGTGCGGGATCGCGTCGTTCGCCTCGCCGCCCGGCGCCACGGGGAGGAGGATCGCGTCGTACATACCCGAGCGTCCGCCCGCCGGGTGCAAAACGGTACCGGCCGTCGCGGCGAGGACCACCGGTCTTCGGAGGGAAGTCGCTACAGCCCGAGCGCCTCGAGGAGGTCGAAGCCGACGCCGGCGTAGCCGACGAGCTTGAAACCGAGGTAGATCCCCACGATCGCCACCACGCCCGGCAGTTCGGGCGGAGCGGGGATCGGGACGCGGAGGAAGGCGAACAGCGCGCCGACCGTCAGGCCGACGACGAGGGCCGCGATCGTCACCACGGGCGTGGAACTCATGTCGGCGATTCGTCGGCGTCCGTTGATAAGGGCGGCGTTCGCGGTCGGTGCCGGGAGATCGCTGTCCGGCCTACCGACTCCCGTCCGCGCCGCGGATGGGCAGGGTTTTCAGACGGGCGCTCCACCGTTGAGGCATGGCACGAGAGGTTACCAACCCCGACAACCCGCAGGTGACGCTCCAGACGAACCACGGCGACGTCGTCGTCGAGCTGTTCGCCGACCGCGCGCCGAAGACGGTCGAGAACTTCCTCGGACTGGCGCGTCACGACCCCGCCGCCGACGCCGACCCCGCGCGCGACACGAACACGTGGGAGGACCCGGAGACCGGCGAAGTTCGGGGCGACTCCCTGTACGAGGGGAACGTCTTCCACCGCGTCATCGAGGGCTTCATGATCCAAGGCGGCGACCCGCAGGAGAGCGGCCGCGGTGGCCCCGGCTACCAGTTCGACGACGAGTTCCACGACGACCTCACCCACGACGGTCCGGGCATCCTCTCGATGGCGAACTCCGGCCCGAACACGAACGGCTCGCAGTTCTTCATCACGCTGGACGCCACGCCGCACCTCGACGGCAAGCACGCCGTCTTCGGGCAGGTCATCGACGGGATGGACGCCGTCGAGGAGATCGGCGCCCTCCCGACCGACCGGCGCGACGAACCCCGCGACACCGTCGAGATCGAAGGCGTTACCGTCGACGAGTAAGACGGAGATCCGCGGCGTTATCGCTTTTTGGCCGGTGAGACGTCCGAAGGAGCGTCATCCTCGGAGGCCGTTGTTCCGATCATAACGGTTGATCAAACGACAATAATTCAGCGATAGTATTTCCGCGTAATCGATAAGCCAGCGATACTATTTCGGAGCGGTCTATAACTATCAATCATATACTCCATTGTGGGAACGCTGGGGTTTCACCCAGTTCAACAGCTATGACAGATATAGACGACCCAGAGGCGTACGCGGAACGGATCGCGGAATCGGTGAAAGAACAGGCAGAGGACACCGGTGGTTCCCGTCGAAAGTTTTTGAGCCGCTCAGTGCTGGCCGGAGGGGCGTTACTCGCGCTCGGCGGTGGCACGGGTCTCGCGATGGGCCAGGACGAGGACAGCGCCCCGGACGAGATGATGGCGAACTTCGACGACGTGGCGGGGACCGACCTCGACGTGTTGAACTACGCGCTCACGCTGGAGAACCTCGAGAACGCGTTCTATCGCGAGGGGTTAGAGATGTTCAGCATGGAGGACTTCGCGCAGGCGGACTTCCAATGGGACTTCCAGGGTCTCAGCGGGGGGACCGCCGAAGAGCTTCAGGGAATGATGTACGACCACGTCGAGGTGATCGGCGAACACGAGGCGGTCCACGTCGAGGTCCTCGGTGAGGCGATCACGCTGCTCGGCGGTGACCCCAACCCCGAGGCCGACTACGATTTCGGACTCGAAACGGTGGAGGGATTCCTGGCGACTGCGCAAGTGTTCGAGAACACGGGAGTCGCGGCCTACGCCGGTGCGGCACCGTTCATCGAGAGCCCGGACCTCCAGAGCGCCGCGCTGTCGATCCACAGCGTCGAGGCGCGTCACGCCGCGTTCCTCAACCACCTCAACGGCGAGTCTCCCTTCCCGAACGCGTTCGACTCGGCCCTCTCCCAGCAGGCCGTTCTCGACGCCGTCGGCCCGTTTATTGTGTCAGAGGGGGAGGGTGACGACGATGACGAGGACGACGGCGAGGATGGCGACGGCGAAGATGGCGGCAGCGACGGCGACGGCGAGGATGGCGGTAGCGACGGCGACGACGGCGGCGATGACGACGACGAGTAGGAGCGACTGACAGCAATACCCTCGGCGCCTCGGGGCGTCCGCTCACGCGACCCGATTTTCGAGTTCCTCGCCGCCGTCGAGCCGGTCGACGTTTCTCGCGAGGATGTCGGCGACGCGCTCGTAGTAGTGCGGGGTGTGACCGGCGTTGTGCGGGGTGATCGTGACGCTGCCGAGCCCCCACAGTGGGTGGTCCTCGGGGAGCGGCTCGGGGTCGGTCACGTCCAGCGCGGCGCCGCGGATGCGGCTGTTCCGGAGCGCCGAGACGAGCGCGTCGGTGTCGACGACCGGACCGCGGGCGATATTTATCAGGATCGCGTCGGCCCGCATCGTGCGGAGCGCGTCGTCGTCGACGAGCCCGCGGGTCGCCTCCGTGAGCGGGCACGCGAGCACCACGTACTCCGCGTCCGCGACCGCGTCGTGGAACTCGTCGAACCCGTAGACCGCGTCGGTCGGGCCGCCCTTCTCGGGCGAGTACCGGACACCGACCGTGTCCACGTCGAACGGCTCCAGGCGGTCGACGACGGCGGAGCCGATCGCGCCGAGGCCGACGACCGCGACGGTCGACCCGTACACCTCGGTCGTCTCGTAGCTCCGCCACTCCCGACGCTCCTGCTGGCGGTGCGCGCGCGTCCACTGGCGGGCGTGGGTGATCATCGACCCGAGGACGTGTTCGGCGATGTTCGGCTTGTGCACCCCCGAGGCGTTCGTCAGGGCGACGCCGTGGTCCGCGAGCGCCTCCCGGGGGAGATGCCCGGTACCGGCGAACACGCACGCGAACAGCTCCAGGTTCTCGGCGGCCGCCAGCAGCTCCTCGTCGATGTCGAGCCCGACCGCGATCCGCGCGGTCTCGAGCAACTCGCGCTCCTCGGCCGGCGTCCGCGCCAGCACGACGGAGCGGTCCGGGAGTCGTTCCCGGATCGCCGCGGCCAGTTCGGCCCCGTCCGAGCCGTGAATCGTCTGTCGCAACACGACGACGTCTGGGTCGCTCATGGCGGGGAGACTCGGCGCAACGGATAAAAAGGATGCCCGTCCGGCGACCGGTGCCGGATTCGACCGCCGTTCGCCGGCGTCCGTCCGTCGATTCGCCTACTGCAGCGCCGCGTCGAACGCCCGCCGGAAGTCGGCTTTCATGTCGTCGACGTGCTCGATCCCGACGGAGACTCGGATGAGCCCGTCGGTGAGCCCGGCCGCGAGCCGCTCCTCGCGGGGAATCGCGGCGTGGGTCATCGCCGCGGGCTGCTCGATCAGGCTCTCGACGCCGCCGAGCGACTCCGCGAGCGTGAACACCTCGGTCTCGCTGACGACCGTCGAGGCCTGATCGAGGGTGCCGTCGAACTCGAAGGAGAGCATGCCGCCGAACGCGTCCATCTGCTCGGCCGCGAGCTCGTGGTCCGGGTGGCTCTCCAGTCCGGGGTAGTAGACCCGGCTCACGTCCTCGTGGTCCGCCAGCCACTCGGCCAGTTCCATCGCGTTCTCGCAGTGGCGGTCCATCCGCACCGGGAGCGTCTTCGTCCCGCGTAACACGAGGAAGGAGTCGAACGGGCCGGGCGTCGCGCCCACCGAGTTCTGGTAGAAGCCGAGCCGCTCGTCGAGGTCGGCGTCGTCGACGATCAGCGCGCCGCCGATCGTGTCGGAGTGGCCCCCGAGGTACTTCGTCAGCGACTGGGAGACGATGTCGGCGCCGTGTTCGAGCGGGCGCTGGAGGTACGGGGTCGCGAACGTGTTGTCGACCGCGCAGAGGGCGTCGTGCTCGTGCGCGATATCCGCGATCGCGCCGATGTCGTTGACGTTCATGAGGGGGTTCGTCGGCGTCTCCACCCACACCAACTCCGTCTCCTCGCGCATCGCCGCCCGGACCGCGTCGTGGTCCGTCGTGTCGACGAAGGAGGTCTCGATGTCGTACTCGTCGTACACCTGCGTGAGGATGCGGTGGGTCCCGCCGTACACGTCGTCGCCGGCGACCACGTGGTCGCCCGCGGACAGCAGGTTCAGGACGGTGTTTATCGCGCCCATCCCGGAGGAGAAACAGCGCGCGTGGCTCCCCGACTCCAGCGAGGCGAGGTTGGCCTCGAGGTCGGTCCGGGTCGGGTTCCCGGTCCGGCTGTACTCGTACCCCCGGTGCTCGCCGGGCGCGTCCTGTTTATACGTGGAGTTCGCGTGGATCGGAGTCATCAGCGCGCCGGTCTCCGCGTCGGGCTCCTGCCCGGCGTGAATCGCGCGCGTCTCGAAGCGGCGGTCGTCGGCGTCGCCGTCGCGGGAGTCGCCGCCATCGGCGGCGTCGGATCGGTCGCTCATACCCGACGGTCGTCGCCGAGAGAGGTGATTCTTCCCCTTCCGAGACGGCGGAGAGCGAACGGCGACAGCGACCGCTACAGCTGCGACTAGGAGTGTGAGAAGTGCTCGGTCAGGGATTTGAACCCTGGTCGTCGGCTGTCTTCCAAACCGGCGCGCCGTCGCGCCGCGTCTGCCGAAAGGCCAACATGATTGGCCGGACTACACCAACCGAGCGCAATTCCGGGTTGTGCCGCATCCGATTTAACTCTTCTTAACTCGCGGCACCGTGGGAGCGGTCGCCAGGGTCGGGTCGCCGGATTCGTCCGACTCGCCGTCGACGACCTCGTCCCCTTCCTCGCCGCCGAGAGCGGGGATATACGAGCGGCGACGACCCTCCGGTGGCACGGTCGGCCCGTTTATAAGCGGGCGGATCGAGCGTGGCGCTTCGAGATCGGCTTCGATCACATATCCGACACGTATTTTCGACTTCGACGAGGAGAACGGCTATGGACGGTCCGAGACGGACGTACAGACGCCTCGACGAGTGGGTCTCGGGGTTCTCTCGCGGCGGATACGCCCTCCTCGTCGGCGTCGCGGCCGCGCTCAGTTCGTTCGCGGTTAGCCTGGCGCTCGGTGCGCCCGACTACATTTTCGCTGTCGGCATCGGTCTGTCGCTGACCGCGTTCAACTACTGGTTCGATCCGAATCACCGAGAGGAGTGAGACACCGCGTTTCCCGTGAACAGTTGTCCGTTTCGGTGGGCGCCCGGATCCGGTCGCCCTTGAACACCGGAAGCCTCGAACACCGGAAGCCCCGGCCGCGGCTAGAGAACTATATAAACCTATATATTTTGGTCGTTTCGGCAGATTCACATTGAGTTGTGGCCGCCGCCATCCGAGTGCGTATTTAAATAGAGACAATATCGCGGCGTAGAGCCCTTTTCACGCGGGTATATATTCTGGACAGCTTTAAGGGAGCTCGGGTGTCATACCAGAATATGGAGACGAGGAAGGTGCAAGTCACCGGCGGGTCGACGTACACGGTCTCGATTCCGAAGACGTGGGCGACCGACAACGACGTCGAGGCGGGAACCGAGATCGAGTTCCACCCGGACGGAGATTCGCTGTTCCTCACGCCGCGCTCCGAGGAGGAGCGCACTCGGGGGACGCTCGATATCTCGGACCTAGCGGGACAGGCGCTCACCCGCGCGGTGACGACGATGTACGTCAGCGGGTTCGACGTGATCGAACTCGAGGGCGCCGAGATCACCACCGAGCAGCGGTCGACGGTCCGCGAGGCGGTTCAGAGTCTCGTCGGGTTAGAGGTGTTAGAGGAGACCCGCGACCGGGTGGTCGTGCAGGACCTGCTCGACTCCTCGGAGCTGTCGATCCACAACGCGGTCACGCGGATGCGGCTGATCTCGCTGTCGATGCTCGAAGACGCCATCGCGGCGCTCTCCGAGCGCGACCACGACCTCGCCAGCGACGTGATCGGGAGGGACGACGACCTCGACCGGCTCTGGCTCGTCGTCTCGCGGATCTTCCGGGCGACGCTCCGGACCCCGAAGGCGGCCGAGGAGCTCGGGCTCCCCCGCGAAGAGTGCTTCGACTACCACTCCAGCGCCCGCCAGCTGGAGCGGATCGGCGACCACGCGACGAAGATCGCCCACCTGACGCTCAACATCGACGAACCGCTCCCCGACGACGTGGTCGAGGCGGTCAACGAGCTCCACGGCGACGCGGTCGAGGTGATCGACACCGCGATGGACGCGCTGTTCGCGGACGACAGCGAGGAGGCGACCCGCCTCGCGAACGAGGCGCGCACCGGCGTCCGAGCCATCGATGAGCGGGTGCGCGCGATCGACGAGCTGCTCCGCGATCTGGACCCCACCCGCGCGCAGCTGCTCGGACTGGTGGTCGACTCCGTGCTCCGCTCGGCCGATTACGGCGGTAACGTCGCCGAGACGGCGCTCCAGAAGGCCGCGCCGACGCCGTGACTCTCGGTCGCGAGAACGTTCCCGACCGCCGAACCGTCGGCGTCGCGCTCGCGGCGCTGCTCCTCGTTGGCGCGGTCGTCGCCGTCGGGGCGGGGGCCTACTTCGCGGTCGGGCTGGGTCCCGACGAGGCCGCCCTCGACGCGGTGGAGTCCTCGGGCGACGTGACGGTCGACCGGCTCGACGGGGCGACGGTGGTCCGGAGCGGCCCGGTGACGGCGGAGACGCGAGGGCTCGTCTACTACCCCGGCGCTCGAGTGAACGCCGAGAGCTACGTCCCGACCGCCGCGGAGGCGGTCGCGGGGAGAGACGTGGCGGTCGTGATCGTCGATATGCCGCTGAACCTAGCCGTGCTGGGACCGAACCGCGCCGACGACGCCCGGGAGGCGCTCCCGGCGATCGAGTCGTGGGCCGTCGGCGGCCACTCGCTGGGGGGCGCGATGGCCTGTCGATACGCCGCGGACAACGCCGACGAGTTCGACGGGCTCGTGCTCCACGCCTCGTACTGCGACCGGGACGTCTCCGAGAGCGGGCTCCGCGTCCTCTCGGTGTTGGGCGCGGCCGACGGCGTGCTCGACGCCGAGCGCGAGCGCGAGAGCCGCGCGAACCTCCCGCCGGACGCGCGGGTCGTCGAGCTCGACGGAGTCAACCACGCCGGGTTCGGCGCGTACGGCCCGCAGCGCGGCGACGAGTCGGTTCCCACCGATCCGGCCGCGATGCGCGAGCGCGTCGGCAACGTCACCGGCGCGTGGCTGGCCGGGTGAGCGGGTTTTTTGAGCGTCGCCGGCGGACTGATCGGTATGCCAGAGATCGAACTCGGCGTGCCGAGAGGGGTCGTCGAGTCGCTTCCCGAGGAGGACGGCACCGCCGAACAGGACATGCGGCGAGCGATCGCCGGGATCCAGTCCCGGCTGAACGACGAGATCGCGGGCGCGGAGCCCGCGGAGGCGGCCGAGGTCGTCGCCGACGCGGTCGAGCGCATGGAGGCGCAGGCGAGCACGTACCACGAGTTCGTCCCGGAGCTGCGCGCGTGGGGGCAGTCGCCGATCTACGCCATCGCGTGGCGGAACCTCTACGTGGAGCTCATCGGCCAGCTGTACGAGCACGAGTGGCTCGGCGACGAGCTCGGGCGCGAGCGCAACTTCCGGCTCGTCGAGGACGGGATCCGGCTGTCGGACTTGTAAACGCCCTCACGGGCGATCGGTCGGCGCCGTATCACGGCTGACTCGGCACCGTCCGTCAGTCCCCGATCATCGACGCCGCCCGCTCGCCGACGGCGATCGCGGGCGCGTTGGTGTTCCCGCTCGGAATGTTCGGCATCACGGACGTGTCGGCGACCCGGACGCCGTCGACGCCGCGGACGCGGAGTCGGTCGTCGACGACCGCCGACTCGTCGTCGCCCATCCGACACGTGCCGACCGGATGGTACACGGTGTGCGCGGTCTCGCGCACGTGTTCCTCGATCTCCGCGTCGGTCTGGACGTCCTCGCCCGGCCAGACCTCCTCGCCGCGGACCGAGTCGAGCGCCTCCGACTGCGCGATCTCCCGGGCTCGCTTGATACCCTCGCGCAGGACTTCGAGGTCGGGCTCGGCCGAGAGGTACCGCGGATCGATGACGGGGTCGTCGGTCGGGTCGGCCGAGGCGAGCGCCACCCGTCCCCGGCTCTCGGGGCGGAGCTGCGTCGATCCGATCGAGAAGCCGAGGCCCTCGGGGTTGTCGAAGCCGTGGTTCATGTAGTACGTGGGACAGAAGTGGAACTGGAGGTCCGGGGCGGGCTCGCCGTCGTCGACGTAGGTGTACCCGGCGCCCTCGCCGATGTTCGACGTCGGCGCCGGCGGCTCGTCGTCCGTCCGGTCGTACACGACGAACGCGAACAGGTGGTCCTGGAGGTTTCGGCCGACGCCCGGGGAGTCGGCGACCACGTCGATGCCGTGCTCGCGCAGGTGGTCCGCCGGGCCCACGCCGGAGCACATCAGCAGCTGGGGCGAGTCGTAGGCGCCCGCGCTGAGCACCACCTCGTCCGCGACGTCGACTCGGTGGGTTTCCCCGTCGATCTCGTAGTCGACGCCCACGGCGCGGTTCGCGTCGTCGAACCGGATATCGGTGACGTGCGCTCGGGTCTCGACGGTCAGGCCCTCGTGGTCCAGCACCGGCTTGATGAACGCCGCGGCGCTGCTGCAGCGCTTCCCGTCGCGTTGCGTCACGTGGTACAGTCCGGCGCCGGTCTGGCTCCGTCCGTTGATATCGACGTTCCGCTCCATGCCGCACTCGACGGCGGCCTCGACGAACGCCTCGGAGGTCGGATGCGGGTCGGACAGGTCGGCCACGGTCAACGGCCCGCCCTCGCCGTGGAACTCCTCGTCGCCGGTGCCGACGAAGTCCTCGCTCCGCTTGAACGCGTCGAGCATCGCGTCGTGGTCCCACCCCTCGTTCCCCATCGCCGCCCAGTTGTCGTAGTCCCACGGGACGCCGCGGTTGTATATCATCGCGTTGAGCGAACTCGACCCGCCGAGCGTCTTCCCGCGCGGGTGGTAGAGCCGCCGGTCGTTCATCTCCGGCTGTGGCTCGGTGTAGTACTCCCAGTCGGTCTCGGTCCGGAAGAGCTCGGGGAACCGAGCCGGCGTGGAGATAACCTCTTCGTGCTCCTCGTCGGGGGCGCCCGCTTCGAGCAGGACCACGTCGGCCCCCTGTTCGACGAGGCGGCGAGCGACCACACAACCGGCCGACCCCGCGCCGACGACCGCGTAGTCGTACGTCTCTCCTGTCATTTCGATCGCCTCGACGGACCGACCCCACCTAAACGCTCTGGTACCACACCACACGGAGAGGCGGTTCCGATCCCCGCTGCGGGACCGTTTTATGTTGGTCCGGACCGATCGTGGGCACATGGAACTGGAACTGCGGTTCTTCGCGACGTTTCGCGAGGCCGCCGGCGGGAAGATCGTCGAGGCGGAGTTCGCCGACGGATCGAGCGTCGGGGACGTGTTGCGAGAGCTGGAGACCGACTACGAGGGCATGAGCGGTCGGCTGATCGTCGACGGCGACCTCGCTCCCCAGATCAACGTGCTGAAGAACGGTCGGGAGGTGCTCCACCTCGAGGGGTTGGAGACGTCCTTGGAAGACGGCGACCGGCTCTCGGTGTTCCCGCCGGTGGCGGGCGGCACATGACCGCCGACGGCGACGCGGGCGGAGGCGAGGCCGGAGTCGACCTCCCGTCCGCGGAGGAGGGGTGGGAGCGGAAGACGATCGCGTATCGCGGCATTTCGCGGCGGCTCGCGGCCCATTACCTCGTCAACCTCGGCGGCGAGCTCGTCGGCACTGACGACCCGGCGGAGGCGACCCGCGTAGACGGTGACGGGTGGCGGGTCGCGCTCAGGGCCGAGACGGTGACGGCCGCGGCCGCCATCACGCTCACCGAGGTGACCGCGGAGTTCGTCGGCGACCCGGAGGCGCTCGCGGAGCTCCTCCCGAAGTACCGGCAGAAGGCGATGCGCGCCGGCGGGTGATGGCCGGGGAGGAGGGGCCGCCGGGACCGGGGTCGGAGCCGCCCTCACCGGCCGGCGACTACCCGATCGAGGGGACGGCGCTCGTGAAGACGGCGGCGCTCGCGAGCGTCCCCGCCGAGCGTCTCCCCGAACTGCTCGCGCGGGTGCAGGCCGACCTCGGTCCGCGGCTCGACGAGTACCGCCGGCGGTACGAGCGCATCGCGGCGGAGTCGGACCGCGAGACGTTCCTCGTCGAGACCGACCACTGGGAGGGCGTCGGGGAGCGACTCGGCCTCTCGGACCGCGAGCGCGACGCCGTCGCCCGCGCCCACGAGGCCGCCGTCGAGCGCGCCGGCGGGAGCGACCGCCGCGCGGAGTTCGAGACCGCCCTGGAGATCCGGTCGGGCGTCGTGATCGGCGTGTCCGACGACTCGAGCGCGGAGTGACGGGGCACTCCGGCGCGAAGTAACGGCCCGCTCCGGCGCGAAGTAACGGCCCGCTCCGGCGCGGAGTGACGCCCGGTTGCGTCCACCGACGCCTTTTCGACGCCCCGCGCGGGACGTGTCGGTATGCGACTCGCTCGCCTGCTCACGCCGGACGGACCGGTCTCCGGACGCTACGAAGACGGGACGATCGTCGCCGACGACGGCCGCTACGAGGTCGGCCGCGACGGTCGGCTCCTCCCGCCGTGCGACCCGAGCGCGCTCTACTGCGTCGGCCGGAACTACGCGGAGACGCTCGACCAGATGGAGTACGAGCGCCCCGAGGAGCCGGACTTCTTCATCAAACCGCCCGCGAGCCTGCTTGCGCACGGCGAGCCGATCCGGTACCCCGAGTGGACCGACGAGCTGACGTACGCCGGCGAGCTCGTCGCCGTCATCGACGAGCGGTGCCGCGATGTCGAGCCCGCCGACGTGCCCGAGGTCGTCCGCGGCTACACCGTCATGAACGACGTGGACGCGCTCGACCAGCAGGGCCGGACCGCGCGCAAGGCGTTCGACGGCTCCGCGCCGCTCGGCCCGTGGATCGAGACCGACGTCGACCCGACGAGCCTCGACGTCTCGACGACGGTCGGCGGGGAGCAGCGGCAGGACGCCAACACCGAGCTGATGCTGTTCGGGCCCCGCGAGATCGTCTCGTACCTCTCGAAGCGGTTCACCTTCGAACCCGGCGACTGCGTCGCCTTCGGGAGCCCGGCGAACCCCGGACTCGTCGAGCCGGGCGAGCGCGTCGAGATCACCTACGAGGGCGTCGGAACGCTGTCGAACCCGGTCGTCGACGGGGAGTAAGCGAGATCGCTTTTTTGAACATGTGGGTTGGGCGCCGACGAGCGCCCGCCTGGTCTCAGGCGTCCCCCTTATAAACGAGCGCGTCGGCGAGCGAATCGAACTCGCATCCCGTGTCCGGTTCGATGCGGAGGCCGCCGTCGTCGGCACCCGTTCGGTCCCGTAGCGGCAGCAGATCGTCGAGAACCGACGCCGAGATCAGCATCGTCGAGATCGGGCGGTCCGTCGGTCCGAACCGGAGTGCGTCGCCCCGAGCGGCCGGGTCCGGAAGTCGGGCGCCCTCGTCGGACGCGTACCCGCAGAACGCGACGCCGACGTCGGGGTCCCGTTCGAGCAGCGGAACCTGCGACGAGAGCTTTTCGGGATGCAGCCGGTCGTCGTCGTCGAGCAGTTGGACGTACTTTCCGTCGGCGACCTCGATGCCGCTCGTTCGCGCCCGGTCTGCGCCGCGTCGTTCGGGATGCTCGACGTATTCCGCGTCGTATCTCTCGGCGACCGCGCGCGCGTTTCCGGTCCCGGAGTCGTCGACGACGATGATCTCGACCGGCGCGTAGCGCTGATCCAGAACGCTCTCGATGGCCGTAGCGAGCCGTTCGTTCCGGTGGTCCGTCGGGATAACGACCGACACGAGCGGTCCCGATCGGACGCGCGAGTCGGAGGGTTCCGCGTCGCCACTCCGCGGGGTCTCACGGACGCCTCCATCGGTACCCGAAGCAGGCGCCTCCTCGGGCGGGTGCGAAGCTGATTCCCTCTCGGGCGGGTGCGGTTTCGTCCGGTCGCCGGTCACCGTCAGCCACGGGACGTTCACGAGAGCCGGCGTCCGGATCCCCGGCGGATGACCGAATAGCCTCACCGGGAACGGAGTGACGACTTCGCCGATGTGGTTCCCGTGGTCGGAGGTGACGACGATCGTCTCGTCCAACGCGTCGACGAGTTCCCGCACGTAGGGCAGCACGAGCCACAGGTTCTCCTCGTACGCCTGCCGAACGGGCTCGGCCGAGTAGGTCCCGTCGCGGAGCGCGTCCCAGATCGGTTTCTCCTCCTCGTCGGAGTTCTCGCCTTTCGCCCGTTGTTTCCCTCTCATCCGCCCGTGATCGAGACGCTTGCCGAGCGGACCGATAAACGGGTAGTGCGGCTGCACGAAGTGCGTGATGATCCGCCGGTCGGGGTACCGATCACGCGCCGCTTCGGTCGCGGCGGCCATCGCCGCCGGTGGGAGCGTCCCGAGGTCGTCGTCCCAATCGGTCTCCCAGACGTCGATGACGTCGTGAAAGACGTCGTCGAGATCGACGGAACACCAGTCGTCGATCCGGTGCATCGGGTTCGCGGTCACGTAGACCGCGTCGTCGTAGGTCTTCCCTCCGAACGTCCGTTCCAGAAACTCCGGTGTCGCGGTCGCGACCGAAGTTCGGGCGGACAGGTCGCCGTCGATCCAGTTCTGTCGTTCGAACATATCGAACCGACAGCCGTCCAAGACGACGAGCAGGTCCCACTCCTCGGCCATGACGTCACAGCCCGGGGGCGTTCGCCACGAAAAGTACGTCTTCATCGCCAGTTGGGTCCCGATCCCGACCGGACGGGGGAGATAGTCGATACCGAGAGGCCGGATTCGACGGCGGGTTTTCTTGTTCATGCGATGGCTTTGTGTCGCGAAACGCCGTCTGCGGGCCGAGCAGAGATGTCTCGCAGGTCCGGGTGGTCGGTACCGGGGCGATCACCGTCGGCCACGGCGCGACGGGTCCGCATCCAATCCGCGTGGCGCACGAGGAAGGCCACGGGCACCGCGTCGAGTTCGAGCAGCTTGGCGATACAGAGCCGGTGTTTCCCGCTGGTGAGCAGCAGTTCGCCGTCTCGTCCGACGTCGACGACGATCTCGCGCTCGAGCGCGTCGATGAAGTTCCCGTCGCGATCGCGGGGCGCGGTCCGTTCCCGATAACTCAGACAGCCGTGCCGCTTCATGCTCCGATGGATCTGCTCCAGTTTCTCACACCGGTCGAGGACGTCGGCCCGGGTCCGACAGTCGTGCCAGACGTACTCGGCACCGTCTTCGAGGCGGGAGATGACCTCTCCGATAAACCGCGTTTCGGTCCACTGTCGGCCGTCGAGAAAGCGGGCGCGAAGCGCCCGGTACAGCGGACTCTCCGCGATGGTGTCGGCGTGGAAGAGCTCCTCCGGCGGCCCGCCGTAGGTCGGTGCCGCCTCGTGCGGACGCCTGTCCCAGTCGCCGTCTCTCACGGTCCCGAACAACTGGTCCCGGTTCCTCCACGGCGGGTAACACCGCCGCGTGAACCGACGTATCCGGGACGGAGAGGCCGAGCCGATCTTGAACGGGTCCGGCGCCGCCGCGCTCTCGTCGAAATCGGTCGGGTACTGTCGCCGGTAGTAGGACGGAGCGACAGACCAGTAGGCCGACTTCGTCAGCGGCGACGCGAGCGGACTTCGAAGGAGGACGTACTCCGATCCGAGACGAGCGGTTCCCTCGACACCCCGATCCGCGTACACGTCGGCGATCGCTCCAAGCATCTCCCGATACGTGGCCTACGAGACGTATTGTTAGTACCCGGCTTAACGGGGGGTACAGAACTTTCGAAGAGACATCCCTGCCGTTCACGGGAGGACGAATCAGACAAACCGTACCCTAACCGCGTTGGCGGTGTTGAACGGCTGTATTTAAGTACCGAGATACGTACCACGAGGCAACCGAGGCGGTCTGCCCGCCCGACTAATCGGACGATATCGGGGAGCCAGATTCCACGCAGAAAGCGCTCTTCTCTGTCTCGGCGTTTTGGGTGTGGGTAACGAAAACATCGCTGATACCCATCCCAAACCAGCGGTGCAGCGCCGTGGAATCCTCGCGCTTCAGCGCGGGGAGGATGTCAAATCAGCGGTGAGGCGCCGTCGAGACCGGGCGGCGTCCCCGTCGGTCGTCTCGTGTCTCTTTGGTCTCGACAGACGTCCGTCAGAGGAGGCCGGACCGCGTTCTTATTATCTTATTAACAATATGTGACCACGGTTTCCATCCGAACGTAATGACTCGTCCGAGTTCGACGATCCAAGTCGATCCCGTGGAGGGGGTATCGGAGAACAGACTCTTGAAGGCGCGATCGCCCGCGCCCGAAGGTGTGTTTCGATCGCAGTCCGCTCCCGGTCGGAGAGCGGCTCGCGCGGTGTGAGCCGCCATGGAACCGAATATGAAAGGCGAGACGGTGGCCGAACCCGTTAACGAGTTGGACGGTAAGCTGACGGCGGTCCCGCCTATCGGACTCGGCACGTACCGAACCGGGGGGTACAAGTGTTATAACGCGGTTTCAGAGGCACTCGAGGTCGGGTACCGTCACGTCGATACCGCGATGGCGTACGAGAACGAGGCCGTCGTCGGCCGCGCGATCGAGACCTCGCCGGTCGATCGCGAGGACGTGTTCGTCACGACGAAGGTGAAGGGATACGCGGACTTCTTGGACCGCGAGCGACTGACCGAGGCGGTCGAGGGGTCGCTCGAGCGGCTCGGAATGGACCGAATCGACCTCGTGTTGCTTCACTGGTGGAACTCCGACGGAGACATGGAGGAGGTGTTCGGCGCGTTCTCCGATCTCGCGGAGGATGGAAAGATAACCCACGTCGGGGTCAGCAACTTCTCGACCGAGCAACTCGCACGGGCGATAGACGCCTCCGAGGTCCCGATAGCGACCAACCAGGTCCAGTACAACCCGTACTTCCATCAGGACGAGATGCTCGCGTTCTGTCGGGAGCACGGCGTGCTACTGACGGCGTACAGCCCCCTCGCCGCCGGCACCGTCGTCGGCGACGAGACGCTCTCACGGATCGGAGAGCGATACGGGAAGTCGACCGCACAGGTCGCTCTCAGGTGGCTCGTCCAGCAGGACGGCGTGGTCACGATCCCGAAAACGACGAATTCGGACCGGCTGCGGGAGAACCTCGACCTGTTCGACTTCGAACTCACGAGCGGCGAGATGGAGCGGATCCACGACCTCGAGGGGCCGCTCTCGTTCCGGCTGACCAACGACCGGGGAGCCGTGACTCGGTTTCGGTCCGCTGTCGGCCCGTACGTGCCGAAGGCGGTCCGAGACATGATCCCGTGAGTATTTCGCGGTTCACCGTTTGTATCGTCTTAACAATACGCCCGCGCGGAAAGGATCAATTGTGTATGCCTCCAAAAATATCCGTCATTATTCCGACCTATTATCGGAACGACCTCCTTCCAAAGGCGATCGAGAGCGTCCTCGACCAGGAGTACGAACCGATCGAGTTGATCGTCGTCGACGACTCCGGGGAGGGACACGCGGAGCCCGTGATACGGCGGTACGATGAGGTCCGGGGCATCGTCCACGAGGAGAACCGCGACTGGAACGGGGCCTACGCGACGGGGATAGAGGCGTCGACGGGCGAGTACGTTCAGTTCCTCGACGACGACGACGAACTCCTCGCGGGCAAGTTGACGAAGACGGCCGAGGTGCTCCGGGCGAACCCTGACGTCGGGGTCTCGTACTGCGGCGTCATCAGAAACGGAGAGCGAAACCACCCGAAACCGGCGGTTTCGGGCGACTTCTTAGAGGAGGCGCTGGCCTTCCATACCTTCCCGATGTGGACGGGATCGATGCTGATGGAGCGCGACGTCTTGCTCGACTGCCTGCCGCTCGCGGGCATGGGCGAAGACGACGACCTCGAGATCGAGTTGGGCGACACCGACCTGAAGATCGAACTGGCTCTGCGGACCGAGACCGACTACGTCGACGAGTGCCTCGCCATGTATCGGCAGGACACGAACGGGAAATGGACCGGCCCCCGGCGGTTCCAGAAGGTGAAACAGAACGTCGAACACCGGCGCGAGCTGTACGACCAGTATCCGTCGATCCGCCGGGAGCTCCTCGCGAGTTGGCATCAGCGGCAGGCGCGATACTGGCTCGAGGAGAAGGCGTGGTCCGCCGAAGCGGTGTCTCACTTCCTGCGAGCCGCCTATTACGCGAACGGACTCGGTAGTACGTTGAAATGCGGCGCCGGAGCCGCGACGTCCCTGCTCGGGCGGCCGGGTTGGAACGTCGCCTGGGCGGTCCGGAACTCCGTCACCCACGGCTGACGGCGCGGAGGAGGCGGTAACTCCGTATTAACAATTACTACCCACGGAAATCAGAACACAATGCCGGATATCCCTCTCCGCGAGAAGTTACACGGACTCTATCTGATCGCATCGTACAGACCACGGTTCACCGCCGCGATCGTCGCGTTCAGCGTGTTGACTGCGCTGCTCGAGGGGATCGGCGTGACGCTGATCGTCCCGCTGGTCGAGGTCGCTCAGTCGTCCGGAGCGCCGCCCGAGGGCGGTATCGCCGGCGGATTCGCACGCATCTATCAGTTCCTCGGACTCCCGTTCACGCTCGGCTCCATCGTCCTCGGCGTCGGCGTGGTGCTCACCGTGCGGTACACGTTCACGTTCCTGGCCCAGTGGGCGCGCGTATATCTGCGGACCAACTACGTCGCCGACCTCCAGTCTCGCGGGTTCGAGAACACCCTAGACGCTCGGATCGCCTACTTCGACCGCGAGGGGTCGGACGACATTCTCAACGCGATCGTCACGCAGGCACAGAAGGCCGGCGAGGCCATAGAGGCGTTCATTCGGGTGTTCCAGCGGAGCATGCTCATCCTGATGTACCTCGCGATCGCGCTGTACCTCGCCCCGGTCTTGACGGTCGTTTCGGCGGGTTTCGTCGGGGTCTTGACCTTCGGGCTGCGGAACACCGTCGAGTCCGCCTACACCATCGGCGACCGCGTCGCCGAGGCCAACGAGCAGATACAGCGGGTCGTCCAGGCCGGCACGCAGGGCATTCGCGAGGTGAAGACGCTCGGGTACGGCGCCGAGTTGCGCGACGATTTCGCCGCCGCGATGGAGCAGTACATCGGATCCTCGATCCGGGTGAAACGCAACGAGGCGCTGATCGGAAACGTGTACAACCTCTCGATCGCGTTGGTGATATTCGGACTGATCTACGCTGCGCTCACGTTCACGACCATGTCGTTCGGTGCGCTCGGGGCGTTCCTGTTCGTCATGTTCAAGCTCGGCCCGGCGGTGAGCGGCACGAACCAGCGGTTCTACCAGCTCGAGGGGATGCTCCCGCACCTCGTCCGCACCGAGGAGTTCATCGACAACCTGCAGCGGAACCCGGAGATCGAGGGGGGCGAGGAACCGCTTCCGGACGACCCCTCTCCGATCGCGTTCGAGGACGTCTCCTTCTCGTACGACAAAAGCGAGGAGGTACTCAACGACGTCTCCTTCCGGATGGACCACGGCGAGTTCGTCGCCTTCGTCGGCGAGTCCGGGGCGGGCAAGTCGACCATCGCGTCGCTCCTCGCGAGACTGTACACGCCGGACTCCGGGCGCATAACGGCGTCTGGACGCCCCGTCGAGGAATACGACGTCGGCGAGTGGCGCTCGCGGGTGGCGTACGTGCAACAGAACCCGTTCATCTTCAACACGACGCTCGAGGAGAACCTCCTCGTCGCGAACCAGGACGCGAGCCGGCAGGAGATAGAGCGCGTCTGTGAGATCGCTCAGGTCACCGAGTTCGTCGGCGATCTGGCAGACGGGTACGAGACGGAGCTCGGGGACGACGGGGTCCGACTCTCGGGCGGGCAACGACAGCGCGTCGCGCTCGCTCGCGCGCTCTTAGAAGACGCGGACGTCCTCGTCCTCGACGAGGCGACGAGCGACCTGGACACGAGCATCGAGACGCAGGTCCAGGCCGGTATCGAGTCGATGGACCGCGACTTCATGATCCTCGCCATCGCGCACCGCCTCTCGACCATCAGCGACGCCGACCGGATCTACACGGTCAGCGACGGGACGATCGTCGAACGGGGCGAACACGGATCGCTCATCGAGAACGACGGCCAGTACGCGAAGCTCTACTCCGCGCAGTGACGCGAATTCGGACGCTCGTGAGTCTCTCCGGGGTCAGGCCCCGAGGCGCTCGCCTCGCTCAGCGGGGGACCCCATGAACGGTCCCGGCGGGGGGACGGACGTCACTCCGGGTTCCGCATCGGCTGTCTCTCCCCGTACGTGAGGGTCCGCCACACCCACTCGACGGGACCGAACCGGAAGTATCGAAGCCACAGCACCGACAGGGCGATCTGGACGGCCCAGACGGCGACGACGAACCCCAGCTGTTCGACGCGGGTGACGGAGCCGAACAGCCCGAGCCCGTGACCGTAGAAGACGGTGGTCGCGATCACCGTCTGCAGCAGGTAGTTCGTGAACGCCGTCCGGCCGACCGCGGCGAGGCCGCGAGTCACGGGGCCGTTCGGGCGCCGGCGGGCGTACAGCATCACGAGCCCGAGGTAGCCGCCGGCGAGGGGGAAGCTGCCGAGGTAAATGAACTGTCGCCAGTAGAGCGCGGCGTCGGCGCTCCAGTCGTTGGCCTCGATGTAGACGACGCCGGCGACGGTGATCGCGAGGCCGACGACGCCGAGCGCGACCAGCCGGCGGTACAGGGCCGCCGACCGCTCGCCGGTCAGCACGCCCCAGCGGTACAGCGCCATCCCGAGGAGCATGGTGCCGCCGACCTGCCAGAACGGCCCGTTGATGTAGCCGCTCGTCTGCCGGCCGAACGAGGAGGAGACTCGGTGGTCGAGCTGTTCGAGCCAGCCGCCGCGGTACGTCGCGACCTCCTGCCGGATCGCGGCCTCCGCCGGCGCCCACTGCGCCGCGATCGCGTCGCCGCCGAGGGTGACCGCCGCGAACAGCTCGAGCGCGGGGAGTAACAGCACGAAGACCGCGCCGACTCCGGCGAGCTGCCGGGCGTCGAAGTCGCGGAACGCGACGACGATCAGCGCGGTCACCCCGTACGCGACGAGGATGTCGCCGTACCACAGTAGGTAGGCGTGCATGAGTCCGATCGCGATGAGGATCGCGGTCCGCCGGTAGTGGAGCCGAACCGCGTCCTGCCCCTTCTCGTTCTTGCTGTCGATGAACAGCAGAACCCCCGCGCCGAACAGCGCCGAGAACAGCGTGATGAACTTGTTCTGTGCGAACACGTGGCTCACCGCCCACGCCCAGTAGTTCGCGCCCGTGAAGTCGCCGTAGATGGTCGGATTCAGGAGCGTCTGCTCGGGCATCGAGAACGACCAGACGTTGATCAGGAGAATACCGAGCAGGGCGACGCCCCTGAGCGCGTCGAGGGCGACGATTCGGTCAGAGGGCGGCGTCGGGCCGGCGTCGCGGGTCACGAGTTGGCTCGCAAAAGGGAACGCAGGACCGAATAGGTTCGGATAGCGGCCGATCGGCGACACCGGGAGCGCCGCGGACCGATCAGTCCAGCCGAACCGCCTCGCCGCGCTCCGAGGACCGGTAGATCGCGTCGATGACGCGCTGGACGGACAGCGCCTCCTCGATCGTGTTGATGTCGGGCGCCTCGCCCGCGGCGACCGCGTCGAGGAACGTCGCCTGCTCGGCGGCGTGGCTGTCGGTCTCCCGCGTCTCGATCTCGGCGTCCGAGAAGTGGTGGTGGTCGTCGTCGAAGGCGGCCGCCTCGTGGAGCGTGAGCTCGTCGCTGCCGCGGTCGAACGTCGCGCCCGCCTCCGTCCCGCGGATAATGAACTCGTCGTTGGTCGGGCGGTTCGTCGCCCACGCGACCTCCAGCGAGACGGTGTTGCCGTCGGCGTCGCGGATGAACGCCGACGCGGAGTCCTCGACGTCGAACCCGTCGGCCCCGTTGTCCTCGCCCCACATGTGGACGAACGCGTAGTCGTCGCGGCTCCCGAACTCCGAGCGCGTCTCGCCCGACACCTCGACGACCTCGGGGTGACCGAGGAAGTATAGCGCGAGGTCGATGGCGTGGACCCCGATGTCGATGAGCGCGCCGCCGCCGGCAACGTCGTTTGACGTGAACCACGAACCGCGACCGGGGACGCCGCGTCGGCGGACGTAGTTGGCCTCGACGTGGGTCGTCTCGCCGAACCGGCCCTCGGCCTGATACCCTTTGAGCACCTGCACCGGCTCCGCGAAGCGGTTGTTGAATCCGACCATACAGAACCCCTCGGCGTCGCGGGCGGCCTCGGCGATGCGCTCCGCGCTCTCGACGGTGTGCGCCAGCGGCTTCTCCAAGAGCACGTCGAGCCCCGCTTCGAGCGCCGAGACGGCGTACTCCTCGTGGAACCGGTTGGGCGTTGTGATCAGGACGGCGTCGCAGTCCTCGTAGAGTTCTGACTCGTCCTCGTAGGCGTGAACGTCGAACTCCTCGTGGAATCGCCGGCGCGCGTCCGCGTCGATGTCCATCCCGCCGACGAGGGTGGCGCCGCGGTCGACGAGCTTGCTCGCGTGGTGGTGACCGATTCCGCCGAGACCGACGATGCCGACGGCCACGTCGTTCGCGTGAGTCATGGACGGAATTCACAACGAAAGTTGTTAAGGTTCACGCTCCGATTCGTGAGCGCGATACCGGCGCGAATCGACGTCTCATCGCCGATTCCTTCTCGTTCTCACTGATCCCGCGTCATCCACTCGCTCGCCTGGGGTTCGTCCGGGTCGGTGGCGATCTCGATCAGGGCGGGCCCGTCGTGAGCCAGCGCCGACGCGAGCGCGTCGCCGATCCCGTCCCGTTCGGTCACCCGATCGGCGCGGACGCCCATCCCCTCGGCGACGGCGACGAGGTCGATCCCGGTCTCCGCCCAGCCGTACGCGCCTCCCGGGAGGTCGTACGTCCGCGACGCCGCCTCGCTGATGATCGCGTAGTCGTCGTTGGTGAACGCGACGACGGTCACGTCGATCCCCTCCGCGGCCAGCGTGTGCAGCTCGTGGACGCACATCATGAGCCCGCCGTCGCCGGTGAGCGCCACCGCGTCGCGGTCGGGGTTCGCGAGTCGGGCGCCGATCGCCGACGGGAGCGCGGTCCCCATCGTCGCCCACGACCCGGGGTTCACGTACCGCGCGGGGCCGGCCGCGGGGAACGAGACGAGGGCCCACTGGCGGGACCCGCCCGCGTCGGCGGTGACGACGGCCTCCGACGGGAGCGCCTCGCGAACCTCTCGGAGGGCTTCGACGGAGCTGAGCGCGTCGCCGGGATCGCGCTCGGCGGCGAGCGCGGCGAATCGCTCCCGGTCCGCGGACCGAACCGCGTCGGCCCGTTCGGGGCCGGTCGAGCGAGGGGACGATTCCGACGGCTCGTCCGCCGACACCGCCTCCCCCTCGTCCCCGAGCCGGTCCCCGAGCGCGCGGAGGAACCGATCGGCGTCCGCGACGATCCCGAGGTCGGCCTCGTAGCCGAACCCGATGTCGTCGCCGTCGAGCGTGACGTGGACCAACGTCTCGGGCAGCGACACCGACCACGAGGCGGTCGCGACCGCGTCGAGGTCGGAGCCGACGACGAGACCGACCTCGGCGTCGGCGAGGAGTTCGCGGAGCTCCGCGCTCGACCCGCCACAGAGCACGCCCGCGGAGAGGGGATGCGTCTCGGGGAGCGTCCCCTTCCCCTTGTACGTCGTGACGACCGGGGCGTCGAGGCGCTCCGCGACCGCCCGGAGCGAGTCGCTCGCGCCCGCGCGCCGGACGCCGCCGCCCGCGAGGATCACCGGCGCGTCGGCCTCGGTGAGCAGACCGGTCGCGCGGTCGATCGCCTCCGCGGGCGGAGCGGGCGGGGCCGCCGGCTCGCGCTCCCCGATCGCCGGCTGTGGCGTGCGGCTCGCGAGCACGTCCTTCGGGATCCCGACGCGGACCGGACCCTGCGGGTGCTCGCGGGCGACCCGGATCGCCTCTGCGACGGCTGGGACCGCCCCGGCCGGCGAGTCGACGAGGACGTTCTCCTTGACGACCGTGTCGTACGTCTCGGGCGGCGTCTCGTGGATGCCGTCGCCGCCGCGGACCTCCCGCTCGGTCTCGACCGCGAGGTGGAGGAGGGGGACGCAGTCGTTCAGGGCGTTTTTCAGCCCGTTCATCGCGTTCATGTCGCCGGGACCGGGGACGACGATCGACGCCGCCATCGCGCCGGGGTCGCTCGTCTCCGCGTACCCCCACGCCTGGTGGGTCACGGCCGTCTCGTGGCGCGCGACGACGAAGCGGGCGTCTCGCTCTCCGAGCGCCCGGTTCAGCGGGAGGGTCTGCTTGCCGGGAATCCCGAAGGCGACGTCGATCCCGCGGTCGAGCATGCAGTCGACGACGGCCTCGGCGACGGTCGGAGCGTCGACCGCGCCCGGATCCGTGCCGGTCGGGGACTCGTCGGTGTCCATACCGCGAGGTCGACGGACCGGATGTTGAAACCTTCGACGGCGCGGGATTCGGGGCGCCCTCGGAGCGGACGCCACCGTCGCGACCGCGAGACACCCGAACCGATACGTCGCTGGCCGAGAGAGACCGGACATGGTCGACATCGCGGTTCAGCTGTACACGCTACGCTCGCTCGACGCCTCGCTCCCGGAGCTCCTCGACCGCGTGGGGGAGGCCGGCTACGACGGGGTGGAGTTCGCCTATCGGGTCCGCGAGTCGCCGGTCGAGGACGTGCTCGCCGCCCTCGAGCGGAACGACCTGGACGCCGCGTCCGCGCACGTCCCGATCGAGGCGCTGGAAGACGCTCCGGCCGAGGCGTTGGAAGACGAGTTCGACGAGACCGTCGACTTCTACGACCGGCTCGGCGTCGACACGCTCGTCGTCCCGTGGCTCGACGCGGAACACTTCGAGAGCGCGGCCGCGGTCGACGCGGCCGCGGCGCGGCTCGACGACATCGCGGCCGCTCTCGACGCGGCGGGCGTCCGGCTCGCGTACCACAACCACGATCAGGAGTTCGCGACCGTCGGCGACGCGCCCGCGTTAGAGCGGCTGATCGACCGAACCGACGACCGCGTCGGGTTCGAGATCGACGCGGGGTGGGCGCTCGTCGGCGGGTCGGACCCCGCCGCGCTGATCGACCGACGCACCGACCGGGTCACGCACGTCCACGCCGCCGACGCCGACGTCGACCGCGGCGAGTCGGTCGCGCTCGGCGAGGGCGACGTGGACCTCGACGCGGTCGTCGCGAGCGCGCGGAACGCCGACTGCGAGTGGCTCGTCTACGAGCACGACGACCCCGCGGACCCGATCGCGTCGGTCGAGCAGGGGGCGAAGGTGCTGCGGGACGCGCTGGAGTGATTCGGGACTGATCGTCACCTCCCCGCTACTCCGCGACGTTCGTCTCCCGCACCCGGATCCCCTTGCGCGCGAGGTGTCGCATCTGCCGCTGGGCGAACTCCTCCTCGCTCGACCCGCGAGTCGCGAGGACGTACACGAGCGCGGAGCCGGCCGGTCGCATGGTGCGGCCCGCGCGCTGAGACCCCTGTCTGCGCGAGCCGCCGAGCCCGCTGGCGACGATCGCGAGCTCGGCGTTGGGGAGGTCGATCCCCTCGTCGCCGACGCGAGAGACGACGAGGGTGTCGACGTCGTCGCGGTCGCGGTCGGCGGAGGGTCCGTCTCCATCCTCGCGGAACCGCCGGAAGAACTCCCTCCGATCGCGGTGCGGCGTCTCGCCGCTTATAAACGGGACGCCGAGCGCGTCGGCGATCGCCTCGCCCTGGTCGAGGTACTCGATGAACACGAGCGCCTTCTTGTCGCGGTGGGCGGCCAGCAGGTACCGGATCTCCTCGATCTTCGCGGGGTTCTCGGCCGCGAGCCGGCGCCGCTCCCGCCCGTCGGCGCTGGCGTACTCGTTGCGGGCCATCTCGTCGCGCCACGGGACGTACCGGATCTCGACTTCCGGCTCCTGGACGAAGCCGGCCTCGAAGAGGGCGTCCCAGTCCGCGCCGATCGGCCGCCCGATCAGGGTGTATATCTCCTCCTCGCTGCCGGTCTCGCGGACCGGCGTGGCCGAGAGGCCGAGGCGGTGCTTTGCTTGCAACTCTGCAGATTGTGAAAATATTGGGGCTGTGATGTGATGGGCCTCGTCGAAGCAGATCAACCCCCACTTCCGGGAGTCGAACAGGGCCCGGTGGCGGTCCATTCCGGCGATCTGGTAGGTCGCGATCGTGACCGGCCGGATCTCCTTCTGTCCGCCGTGGTACAGCCCGATGTCGGCCGGATCGATCGTGGAGTGCTCGAGCAGCTCCTCGCGCCACTGGCCGGCGAGCTCGCGGGAGGGAACCAGAATCAGCGTCTCGCCGCCGACCGCCGCGATGGTCGCGATGGCGGCGACGGTCTTACCGGAGCCGGGCGGGCCGACGTACACCCCGGAGCGCGCGTCGAGGAACGTCTCGACCCACGTCTCCTGATACGGCCGGAGGTCGGTCGTCAGGTCGACGTCGACCGGGTCGCCCACGTCGAGGTCGCGGTCGTCCTCGACCGGGTAGCCGGCGTCGTAGAGGGCGCGCTTGACCGCGGCGACGGCGTCCTCGTTGACCCACGCCTCGGTCTCGGAGATGGGCGCACGGAGGTGGTCGTCGTCGAGGTGCTGGTCCGCGACGTTGCCCATCAGGCTCTCGGAGGCGGCTCGGAGGACGACGTAGCCGTCCTCGTGGGTGTATAACCGGAAGCGGTGCGCGCGGCGCCACTGGTCGCGGACCCACTCCTCGAGGTGGTCGAACCGCCGGGGGAGCACCGAGCGGAGGCTCGCGATGAGGCCGTCGGCGTCCTCGAACGGCGCGGCCCACACGTCCTCCTGTCTGATCCGGTAGAGGTACCCGCGCGTGCCGGGTTCGGTGCCGGTGGTGTCGACGAGGTGCGCGAACTGCGAGAGCCGGGCGCGGGTGAACTGCGTCGGACGGTCGACCACGATCTCCCGGCGGTCCGGGAACGCGACGACGCGCTCGCGGGTCGCCAGCCGTCCCCAGTCGGTCGGGTAGAAGACGACGGGGTCGCTCTCCACGTCGAGCCGGTCCACGTCGCCGCGGTCGACGAGCGCGGCGAGGGCGTCGCGCGCGGCCGCCTGCGTGGACCCGAGTCGGCGCGCGACCTCGCTCGCGGTGGCGACCGGTCGCTCCTCCGCCTCTAACGCCTCGTGGAAGCGGTCGAGCGAGAGCTCTTCGCCGGCGGTGTCGTCCGGAGAATCGGGACCCCCACCGGAGTCGTCGCCGGCGGCGGGACCGGTGTCGTCGCCGCCGGGAAGGTCGCCGGAATCGTCGGTCATTACCTCCGATTCGGTCGCGAGGGTGAAATGGGTAGCGTCCGGACTCGCGGGTGTCGGGGCCTCAGCGACCGGAGCGACCGTGACAGCCGCGCCCGGTGATCGCGTCCTTCGAGCGGAACCGGCAGCCGCAGGCCGTACAGCGGACGAACGGTTCGCCGGGCTCGGTTTCGAGCCGGTGGTCGCCGACGACGAACGGGCGCGTCACGGTTCGGGGGCGGATCCGATCGGGAATCGGCGTCGAGGCGGACTCGCTCAGCGCCGTCCGCACGGCGATGGTGTCGACGTCGACCGGGTCCCAGCGCGGGGCGTCGAGGGCCGACTCGCGGTCGGCCACCTCGGTCCACCCGGTGACGACGACCGGGGAGTTCGTCTCGGTGTCGCTCACGACGACGACGAACCGTATCCCGCCGTCGACGAGGGCGAACCGCCAGCCGTCGGTCCGGTTCCAGCGGAGCTGGCCCCGTCGAATCGCCTCGCTGACGGTCCGAGTCGAGACGTATCGGCCGGGCTGTTCCAGCCGCTCGCGGAAGTGATCAGTGAGGGCGTAGAGCCCGGGATCGCGGACGGGGGGATCCTCGGCGGTTCGGCCGGCCGACGAGTGCTTCCCCGCCGTCGATGACCGGCCTCGGGAGGGACCGGAGTCGGGGCCGTGCGGGAGGGGATCCGATCTCGCCGACGCCCGCCGGCGAGCCCCCGCCGGGGCGGTCGTGGACGCGGTCCGACGCTCCGTCGATCCGGGGCGGGGTGACTCGGCGTCCCCCGGCCCGCCCTGTCGGGAAGCCACTGAGTGTGAGTATAGAGCGGGGTCTTAAGTGTGTTACGGCGACACAGGGGTGCGGTCGCGCGGTCCCGGGGGTGACTGGGCGAGTGACGGCGGTCGCGCGCTACTCGTGGCCGGAGACGCGGACCGGCTCGTACGGCTCCTCTACCCACTCGACGTCGGAGTCCGAGAGGTCGACGTCGAGCGCCTCGACGGCGTCCTCGAGGTGCTCGACGCTGGAGGTGCCGACGATGGGAGCGTCGACGACCTCCTTGCCGGCCACCCATCGGAGCGCGATCTGGGCCATCTTCACGCCCTTTTCCTCGGCCAACTCCTCGATCCGACGGTTGATCTCCTCGCCGCCCCCCTCGCGATACGGGCGTCCGAGCGCCGTCTCGTGCTCCCCGCGGGTCGTCGCGTCGTCCTGCTCGTAGGGGCGCGCGAGGTAGCCGGCGCCGACGGGACTCCACGGGACCATCCCGATCCCCTCCTTCTGACAGAGCGGGACCATCTCGCGCTCCTCCTCGCGGTACGCGAGGTTGTAGAGGTTCTGCATGGTGACGAACCGCTCGTACCCCTCTCGCTCGCTGGTGTGGAGGGCCTCGGCGAACTGGTGGGCCCACATCGAGGAGGCGCCGAGATACCGCACCTTGCCGCGTCGCACCGCGTCGTCGAGGGCGGCCAGCGTCTCCTCGATCGGCGTGTCGTCGTCCCACCGGTGGATCTGATACAGGTCGATCGTCTCCATGCCGAGCCGGTCGAGGCTGTTCTCCAACTCCTGTTCGATCGCCTTCCGCGAGAGCCCGCCCGAGTTCGGGTTCGACTCGTCCATCTCGCCGTACACCTTGGTGGCGACGGTGAACCGGTCGCGGTCGTACTCGCCGAGCACGTCGCCGAGGATCTCCTCGCTCTCCCCGTTCGAGTAGACGTTCGCGGTGTCGAAGAACGTGATCCCCAGATCGATGGCGCGCTCGATCAGCTCCCTGCCCTCTTCCTCGTCGAGCATCCACTCGTGTTCGCTCCCGAAGCTCATGCAGCCGAGCGCGAGCCGGCTCACCGTCGCGCCCGTGTCGCCCAGCGTCGTGTACTCCATACGTATCGGGCGGCCTCGGGGGTTAAAAATCACGGCGCGAGCGGCTCGTCGAGAGCGACCCAAGGGGCGCGAGTCGCCTACAGCGCCGGCGGCTCGTCGCGGCCGATGACGATCTCCTGTCCCTCGACGTCTTCGAGGGCGGCCACGCGACCGCCGATGTCGACCCGGCCGGTCTCGGTCTCGACGGTGAGCGACGCCACCTCCTCGGTGTCCTCGAACGCGAGGTCGACGACGCGTCCCCGCACGGTCACCGCGTCGCCCGTCTCGATGTCGCGCCCCTCGACGGTCGCGTAGAACTCCTCGTCTCCGAACTCGCGGACGTCCTTGACCGCGCGGCGGATCGAGGCGTAACGGCGCGGGAACGGCCGGGCGGCCCCGTCCGCGGCGAGCGTCTCGGCGGTCGTCCACAGCACGGTGCCGAAGAAGCCGGAGACGAGGAACCCGAGCGCGGACCGGTTGAAGATGACGCCGTACCGCTCGCGGTCGTCGCGGAGCGCGTCCTGCGTGGCGTACACGGAGTACTCGCCGTCGCCGACGGCGAGGATCGGCGTGGTGATCCCCCGGCGCGCGCGGGCGATGGTCGCGACCTCCAGGTAGTCGAACTCCTCGGGATTCGGCGCCCGGGACGCCGGCGTGACGAGGAGCTCGACGCTGACGCCCTCCTGTACCTTCGCGGCGAGCTCGTCGCGGAAGCGGCGGAGCAGCCCCGGCGTGAGCGAGAGGGCCAGCTCGTACTCGGCGCCGGCGATCACCTCCTCGAGGTACCGGAGGATCGTCGACCGCGACTTCACCAGCGACACCGCCTCGGTCTCGCGGGTGGGCGCGGTGTAGCGAGCCTCCAGCTCGTCGACCATCTCCGCGAACGACGACCGGAGGTCGCCGAACGCGTCCTCGGGGTCGACGGCGACGATCTTCATCGGTCGCGACTCGCGGAGCTCGACGAGACCCCGGTCCGAGAGGCTCCGGACCGTGTCGTACACGCGGGGCTGCGGGATGTCGGTCCGGTCGGCGATGTCGCTCGCCGTCAGCTCGCCGTGTTCCAGGACGGCCAGGTACGCGTCGATCTCGTACTCGCCGAGGTTGAATCGGTCCCCGACGCGATCGAGCGTGCCGCGGAGGTCGTCGGTCATGGACGTGACGAGGCGGCCCTCCGATATAGGTTTTTACTATGGGTCGAGTAGCACGCGTTTTCAGAGCCGCGTCCTACATGTACATCCGGTCGTAGGTCCCGTCCGGCTCGCGCTCCTCGATCCGCTCGGCGAGGTCCTCGTAGTGGCGGCGGACGTCGTCGGCGAACGAGGCGAGCGGCTCGGAGTCGACGCCCAACTCGTACGTCTCGTCGATCGTGTCCACGAGCCGCACCGCGGCGTCGGCGTCGGGCGCCTGCGCGTGGACGGGCGTGACGAACACCCCGACGCCGAGCGGCGAGTCGATCCCCCGTTCGAGCAGGGACCCGTTCGTCCCGTCGAGGAACCCCGACTCCATCGGCGGGACCCGCTCGTCGTCGAGGCGCCGCTCGTGGTAGTCCTCCGTCGCGACGTGAAAGGTCCGGTGCGCGTCCGGCCCGTGCGGAATCGGGACTCCCGAGAGGACCGCGATCTCCGAGACGCCCGCCGACTCGGTCCAGTCGAGGACCGCCGTCGCGAGTCGCTCGCCGAGGACGGGCGGGACGAACTGTTCGGCCACGAGCACGGTGACGTCGAGGTCCTCGTCCGAGTACAGGCGGATCGGGCGCCGCGGTCGCCCCTTCTCGAACGGCGTGATCGACGGGAGTCCCTCGGGCCGGACGTGCCCCGTCTGCTCGAGGTCGAGGTTCTTGACGAGGTAGTCGACCGCGGTCAGCCCGGCGAGCCCGAACGACGAGAATCCCGCAATGAGCACGTCGCTCGGGTCGGAGTCGTGTGTGACGCTGAAAGACGGGCGGTCGCGTGGGAGTTCGGGCATACGCCCGCTTCGCCGGGACGGGTGTTAGTGGTTGCCCAAGAGGGCGGCTCGCAGCTCCGGGGATCGAATACGTCGAGAGGGGGGAAACGGCGCGCTCTCGGTCACTTGGGACGACGGCGCGCTCTCGGCCGCCGGGAGAAACGCTTTTTCGGGTGGGCGACGGCGGGTTCGCTATGGTACGGCCCGAGGTCCTCGCCTCGATCGGGGGGCGGCTCACGCGGCTCGCGGACGCGTTCGGCGCGTTCGCGGGCTCCGCCGTCGGACGGGTGCTGTTCGTGATTCTCTCGGTCGCGGCCGGCGTCCTCGCCTCGAAGTTCCTCGTGCGCCTCATCGGTCGCCCCGTCGCGCGCCGCGTGTCGAGACAGAGCGTCGCGCAGACGATCGTCAGAGGGGTCCGCGTCGGGACGGTCACGCTCTCGCTGCTCGTCGGTCTCTGGGCGACCGGATTCCGCTTTACCGACCTGCTCGTGGGGACCGCCGTCTTCTCCGCCGTGATCGGGATCATCCTCGCGCCGCTCGTCGGGAACTTCATCAACGGCGTGTTCATCCTCGCGGACCAGCCGTTCGAGATCGGCGACATGATCGAGTTGGAGAACGGGACGACGGGGTTCGTCGAGGACATCACGATCCGGTACACGAAGATATTCACGCTCGACAACACGTTTCTCGTCGTGCCGAACGGCGCGATGCGCGAGCGCGACGTGACCAACTACTCCGCCGAGGACGAGCGGACCCGCCGGACGATCGAGGTGCTCGTCACGTACGAGAGCGACATCTCCGAGGCGCGGCGGCTCATCGAGCGCGCGGCGCGGGACTGCGACGCGGTGATCGACGGCGGCCCGGACATCCGGGTCGGCGTCGCGCGCTACACCGCCAGCCCGGACTGCCGGCTCCACGAGTTCGGGGACGACGGCATTCTCCTCCGCCTCCGGTACTGGGTGAAGAAGCCGTATAAGCTCGCGAAGGTTCAATCCGACGTGAACACCCAGATCCGCGAGCGGCTCACGGACGCCGACGTGGAGATGGCGTACCCGCACCGCCACCTCGTCTTCGACGACACCTCCGGGATCGCGCGCGTCGGCGGTCCGGAGGACGGTCGACCCGAGGGAGAACGGGCCGGCGACAAGCCCGACCCGGAGGGGCGGGGAAGAGGCGGGGGACGAACGGACGGAAACGAGGAAAGCGAGACCGCGGACGCGACGCCGAGCGAAGCCGGCTCACCGACAGGAGCGGACGACATTGACGCCGGCGGCGCCGGTGACCCGGCCGGCACCGAGTCCGACGGCGAGCGGTGACTGTTCCAGTCTGACACGCCCTGTGGGGCGCTCCCAAGGAACCGGAAGCCTGATAGACCGAGGCGCCCGCTTATAAGTCAGTGAGCGACGAGCCCTCCGAAGACCCGCCGGCGTCGCCTTCGGAGTTCGGCGGCGCCGATCCCGACGACGGCGCCGGTGACGGCGATACGGGTGACGACGACACGGGTGACGACGACAGACCGATCGACGGAACGCCCAGTAGCGACGAGGACGACGGCGCCGGCGGCGGTTCCGGCGATACCCGCAGCCGCGGTTCCGGCGATGGCTCCGACGACCGGGTCTCGGAGGAGTCGATCACCGAGGGGAGCCTGATCCGGCCGCTGTTCCACCTCGCGTGGCCGATCGTCGTCATCCAGCTGTTACAGGTGATGTACAACGTCGTCGACACGCTGTACCTCGGGCGGCTGTCGGCCGAGGCGGTCGGCGCGATCAGCCTCGCGTTCCCCCTGATCTTCCTGCTTATCGCGGTCGCCGGCGGTTTCACGACCGCGGGCGCTATCCTCGTGGCGCAGTACACCGGCGCCGACGGGGACCGGTCCGCGGGACTCGTCGCCGGCCAGACCATCTTCAGCGTCGCCGTGCTCTCGGTACTCATCGGGGTCGGCGGGTACTTCTACACGCGGCCGGCGCTCGAGATCCTTCCGAGCGACCCCGACACGGCAGCGACGGTGATCCCGCTGGCGGCCGACTACATGGAGGTCATCTTCGCCGGCATCCCGCTGATGTTCGGCTTCTTCGTGTTCTCCGCGCTGATGCGCGGGTACGGCGACACCCGGACGCCGATGGCGGTGATGATCGTCTCGGTGTTCCTGAACGTGCTGCTCGACCCCTTCCTCATCTTCGGGTTCTCGGCGAATCCGCTGTTCGAGTGGCTGGCGGCGGTGCCGCTCGTCGCGGCGCTCGATCCCGTCGGGGTAGAGGCCGCGTTGCTTTCGGCCACCGGATTCACCGGCTACGGGATAGAGGGGGCCGCGATGGCGACGATCTTCTCGCGAGGGGTCGCCACCGCGATCGGACTCTGGCTGCTGTTCGCCACGGCGCTCGGTCCCGCGGTCTCGGTGAGTCACCTCGCACCGGACCTCGGGTTCATCGAGGACATCTTCCGGCTCGGGCTCCCCTCCAGCGTCGAGCAGACGACGAGCGCGCTGGCGATGATCACCCTCACCGCGATGATCGTCACGTTCTCGCCGCCGGTCGTCGCGGCCTACGGCCTCGGCAACCGGCTGATCTCGCTCGTCTTCCTCCCCGCGATGGGGCTCGGGCGCGCGATAGACACGATGGTCGGGCAGAACCTCGGGGCGAACCGGGCGGACCGCGCCGCGCGCTCGGTCAAGCTCGCGGCCTCGACCGGTGCCGGAGTGATGTTCCTCGTCGCGGTCGTCGCCGTCACGTTCACGGAGCCGATCGTCGGCGCCTTCCTCGGCGACGTGCCCGACGCGCCCGCGACCGTCGGGTACGCGGTCGAGTACGTGCGGATCCGATCCGTCGAGTTCGCGTTCATCGGGGTCTCGCAGGTCATCCTCGGCGCGTTCCGGGGGGCCGGCAACACGAAGACCGCCATGGTGATCTCGATCCTCACCCTCTGGGTCGGACGGGTCGCCAGCGTGGGCTATCTCGTCTTCATCGCCGGGTGGGGCGAGACGGGGATCTGGGTCGGGATGGCGCTCGGGAACATCCTGGGCGCGACCGTCGCCGTCGCGTGGTTCGCGCGCGGGACGTGGACGGAGCGGTACATCGACGACCCGGCGCCGGATATCGACCCCGCGGGCGACGACTGAGGTCGGGAGCGGGAGTCAGGGGTCGGGAGCGGGAGGCCGTGAGTGGAATCGAGTCAGGGGTCGGGAGCGGGAGGCCGTGAGTGGAATCGGGCGAAGCGGGAGGAGAATCAGTGACGGAACAGGTGGATCGCGTCCTCGTCGCGGAGGAGACAGAAGCGCGCGCCGTCGTTCTCCGGGAACGTGGCCCCCGTCTCTCGCGTGGTGAACAGCCGGTCGAACGGGGCGTCACACACCGGACAGGCGAGGTCCTTCCGGTTCTCCCAGAGGCTCGTCGCGCCCGTGTCCTTGAGCTGTTTCAGCGCGTGACGGTGGTCGTGCACGTCGAAACGCGGCATGCGTCGAGGGTCCGCGGGTCGACAGTTGAAGGTGACCCCGCGAGTATCAGCGGTGATTCCGTCCGGGAGACTACTGCCGGTCCGGATCGTCCGCGAGCCGAGCGCGAGCGCGGTCGAGGGCGGTCTCGTCGCCGGTTCTGACGTACTCGCCGAGAGCGTCAGCGGCGTCGACGAGCGCGTCGGCGTCTTCCGGCGGCACGTCGCCCGTGAGCGCCTCGACGCGTTTCGTGCGGTCGCGGAGGCGTTCGAGGAGCGCGCGAACGGGATCGATCCGCGAGCGGGGCTCGGTACCGGCGACGGAGACGCTGCGTCCGGACGCGTCGGCGTCAACGCCCTCTTCGCCCTCGTTCGCTCCCTCAACCCCCTCCGTGCCGGCGAGCTCGTCGAGGAACGCGAGGAGGTCGGTCCGGTACTCGCCCACCGCGCGGACGGCGGCCATCCCGCGCGCCTCGCGGAGCGGATCGGGGACGGCTTCGGTCGCCGGTCGGTCGCCGTCGTCGGCGCCGGCGAGCAGCGCGAGGAGGTACTCCCGGTCGCGGTCGGTCGGGTCGCGTAATCGGTCGTAGATGTCGACCGCCTCCAGCAGTTCGCGGGCGGCGAGGTAGGTGTCGTCCAGCGGAAGCAGTTCGCCGCCGCGAATGAACCCCCGCTTGCGGGCGTACGCGCGGAGGTCGGTCTTGAGGTCGTCGACGCCCTCCTCGGGGAGCGTCCCGCGCGCGTCGCCGAACCGGGCGCGGTGCGCGCTGAGGTCGAGGGTCGCCGGGGCGTCGGTGTGAGCGGTCCTGTCGTCGACGCCGACGCTCCTGAGGCCTCCGCAGTCGGGACACTCGACGGACCCCGTCTCGTAGTACGACCAGCGCGCGCCGCACTCCCGGCACTCCCGTTCGCCGCGGACCTTCATGCGATCCACTTCGGCGCGTTCGGCGTAAAGGGCTGTGGTCGCGGCTGGCCGACCGGGCAGCCGATCCGGTCGGACTGGGGAGGCTCTCTTGCGCCCGTCACATTATATATGCGTTCCCGGTGAATCGGGGATATGAGCTGGCACGCCGTCGAGGCCGTGGACGACGCCGTCGAGGCTACTCGCCGGTTCCTGTTCCCGTTCGGTCTCGTTCGCTGGGCGAAACTCGCTCTCCTCGTCCTCCTGATGGGCGGCGGCGCGAACGCCGGCGCCTCGGTCTCCGCGGCTCCCGACGCCCGGGTCGGCGGGGTTTCGGGATTCTCCGGAAGTTGGGGCACCGGCACGGGGACTGAATCCGTCGCCGAGGCGTCGGACGCCGTGATATCGGATCTCTCTGCTGGTGTGCCGATCGACTGGCAGGTCGCCGCCGTCGCGGTCGCCGCGATCGCCGCAGTCGTTGTGATCGTCGGGCTCTCGGTGGTCTCGCTGTCGCTTCGGTTGGTCTTTTACGACGCGCTTCGGACGAACGAGGTCCGGCTGTGGCGGCCGTTCCTTGGACGGCTCCGGCAGTCGGTCGGACTGTTCGTCGCTTCCACGGTCCTCTGGTCGTTCGCCGCCGGCCCGATCGCGTTGGCCGTGCTCGTGGCCGCCGCGGCAGAGACGCCGATCGGGTGGGAGCCGATTGACTCGTTCGCGGCGGCGGTGGGGTCGCTCTCGATCGGTCCCGCGATCGCCGTCGGCCTCCTCGGGGCCGTCGTCGTCCTGTTCGCGACGCTCGCGCTCCGGTTCACCTACGAGCTCGTCGTCCCCGCGATGGTGGTCGAGGGGACCGGCGTGCTCGCCGGCTGGCAGCGGGTCTGGCGCGCGGTACGCGGAGCGTGGCCGGAACTGGTCGTCTACCTCGCGGTTCACTTTTTCGTCGGCCTTGGAACCGCGATCGTCGAGGGGATCGCGTTCGTGCTCGTCGGCTCGGCAGTGACCGTGGTCTCCGGGAGCGTGCTTCTGCTCGCGGCCGTTGCCCTCGGCGGTCTCGGTGCGTTGGTGAGCACGACCGCCGGAGTCGCGACCGTCGCGACCGTCGTGGTCATCGCCGTACTGGCGCTGGTGGCGCTAACGCTCCCCGTCAGCGTCGTCACGAGAACGTACCAGATCGCGTACGAGGCCGCCACGCTCGGCGGGATCGACCCGGAACTGTTGCTGTTCCATCCGGATATCGATCCGGGGTCCGCTGATCCCGATCCGGGGCCCGACGACGACGACGATCCGGCCTCCGTCGACCGCAACTGATTCGGTTTGGGGGGGAATCGTCGTCGAGGATCCCCATTAAGAATCGCTGCCGAGGATCGCTGCCGAGAATCGCCGCTGAGGGCCACCCTGAGGATCGTCGAATGTCGAACTATTATTCGACGGGTTCACATACCTTTTTACTCCGTTACCGAATTGGGGGAGACATGGGACTGGACGACGACGCGAGAGAGTACCACCGGCGGGAGCCGCCGGGAAAAATCGAGATCGAGACGACCAAGCCGACGAACACGCAGCGAGACCTCTCGCTCGCGTACTCCCCGGGAGTCGCGGCGCCGTGTCGAGACATCGCAGCGGATCCGGAGTCGGTGTTCGAGTACACGGCGAAGGGGAACCTCGTCGCGGTCGTCTCGAACGGCTCCGCCGTGCTCGGGCTCGGTGACATCGGCGCGTCGGCGTCGAAGCCCGTCATGGAGGGGAAAGGCGTGCTGTTCAAGCGCTTCGCCGACATCGACGTGTTTGACATCGAGCTCGACATCGACGAGGTCGACCCGTTCTGCGAGGCGGTGAAGGCGATGGAACCGACCTTCGGCGGCGTGAACCTCGAGGACATCAAGGCGCCCGAGTGTTTCAAGATCGAGGAGCGGCTCCGCGAGGAGATGGACGTCCCCGTGTTCCACGACGACCAGCACGGGACCGCGATCATCTCCGGCGCGGCGCTGATGAACGCGACGGAGATTTCCGGGAAGGACCTCTCCGAGATCGATATCGTGTTCTCGGGGGCCGGCGCGTCCGCGATCGCCACCGCTCGATTCTACGTCGAACTCGGCGCGCGCAAGGAGAACATCACCATGTGCGATTCCTCCGGCATCATCACCGAGGATCGCGTCGCGAACGGCGACGTCAACGAGTACAAGAGTCAGTTCGCTAGCGAGGGGCCGGGCGGCGATCTCGCCGACGCGATGGAGGGCGCAGACGTGTTCGTCGGCCTCTCGGTCGGCGGAATCGTCTCGCAGGAGATGGTTCAGTCGATGGCGGCGGACCCGATCATCTTCGCGATGGCGAACCCCGATCCGGAGATCACCTACGAGGACGCGAAGGACGCCCGCGACGACACGGTGATCATGGCGACGGGCCGGTCCGACTACCCGAACATGGTGAACAACGTGCTCGGGTTCCCGTTCCTGTTCCGCGGTGCGCTCGACGTGCGCGCGACGGAGATCAACGAGGAGATGAAGCGGGCGGCCGCGGAGGCGCTCGCGGAGCTGGCTCGCAAGGACGTGCCGGACGCGGTGGTGAAGGCGTACGGCGACGATCCGCTTCAGTTCGGGCCCGACTACGTGATCCCGAAGCCCCTCGACCCGCGCGTGCTCTTCGAGGTCGCCCCGAGCGTCGCGAAGGCGGCGATGGAGTCGGGTTGCGCACGGACCGAGATCGATCTCGAGCAGTACCGAGAGCAGCTGGAGGCGCGGCTGGGTAAGTCCCGCGAGATGATGCGCGTCGTGTTGAACAAGGCGAAGAGCGACCCGAAGCGTATCGCGTTGGCCGAAGGGACCGACGAGAAAATGATCCGCGCGGCCTACCAGCTCTCCGAGCAGGGGATCGCGGACCCCGTGCTCCTCGGCGACGCCGACGAGATTGCTCGAACCGCCGATCGACTCGGCCTCTCCTTCCGTCCGGAAATTGTGGATCCCGACGCGCGCGACGTGTCCGCGTACGGCGATCAGCTCTACCAGCTCCGGAAGCGAAAGGGCATCACCAGTCGCGAGGCGAACGAGCTGGTTCGCCGGGACACAAACTACCTCGGGAGCGTCATGGTGAAGTCGGGAGACGTCGACGCGATGCTCACGGGGCTGACGCACCATTACCCGTCTGCGCTCCGGCCGCCGCTTCAGGTCATCGGTTCCGCGGCGGACACAGACACCGTCGCCGGCGTGTACATGCTCACGTTCAAAAATCGGGTCGTCTTCTGTGCAGACACAACGGTGAACCAGGACCCCGACGCGGAGACGCTCGCGGAGATCACCCGTCACACCGCGGAACTCGCCCGCCGATTTAATGTCGAGCCTCGCGCAGCGATGCTCTCGTACTCCAACTTCGGGAGCGTCGATAATACGGGGACCCGAAAACCCCGTGAGGCGGTCGAAATACTCCACGATGACGAGGAGGTCGATTTCCCCGTGGACGGTGAGATGCAGGCCGACACGGCCGTCGTCGACGAGATCCTCAACGACACCTACGAGTTCTCGGAGCTTGACGAGGCCGCGAACGTACTCGTGTTTCCCAATCTCGAAGCCGGGAACATCGGCTACAAGCTGCTCCAGCGGCTCGGAGGGGCGGAGGCGATCGGGCCGATGCTCGTCGGGATGGACGAGCCGGTCCACGTGATTCAGCGGGGTGACGAGGTCAAAGACATCGTCAACCTGGCCAGCGTGGCCGTTGTCGACGCGCAGAAGTAAACGTAGGTGTCGTTGAGGATCGTAGCGGAGTTCGGTGCTCACGGCCCTGCAGGTACTTCGGGTTCGCGGTCGATTTCTTGCGGTTTGTGTTCTCTCGCGGTTGCGGTTTACGTTCCTTGTGACGACGATCCTTCCTTGTGACGGCGATCAGGCGATCGATATGGTGACAAACTGGCTCAGTAGAGGAAAGTCGTTTGAGAGACACACCGTGTTTCCGGTGAAATAGGGGTCGTTGGGGGTGGGTGGGTAGTGGCGGGCAGTTGTGCCGGGAAATTCGAGTCACCGAGCTCGAACGAAGTGTCTCAAAACGCTTTATGAAATAAAAAGAATTATAAATGTGTTTTGAGTACAATCCATCAAGCCAAGAAATAGTAGAACTGTTTGTGCCGAAGGCTACTGGTTTCACCGGAAATCGGAATTTCACCGGAAATCCGGTCTCTCGTTTCGTTCCGTAGCGTGTGTAGATCTGGACTTACACAGGTACCTTAACCCTCTTTCTCGCCCAAACCCATTTTCTCGCCCAAACCCATCCTCTTTAGTTCGATACGTTCTTGCTTGTCCTGCCTGATCTTCCGTGTCACCCACCAGAGTTCCACCTGTGCTCTCTCGCTCCGCCTTGTTGGTGAGAATTAACCAGTTAGATAGATCGGTGACACCGGGTTTCCGGTGAATCAAACCGCTTGAATTTCATCCGACGTATACGAAGTGGCGCAGATTAGTCACCTGTTAGATACCTGTTTTATATACTCGTACCGGACCACCCACACACCCACCGTCCCCCACCCCCACCTACCCCCATTTCACCGGAAACCCGGTGTGTCTCTCAACTCCACCTTCATCACGGGCGAAGCGGAACGCATTTCACCGGAAACCCGGTGTCGATCCCATGGACGCAGCGGACGACCTCTTCACTAGGGAGGACCCGATCTTCGCGAACAAGGAACTCCTCGAGATCAGCCACCTCCCCGGTGAGGGCCGGATCGTCGGCCGCGACGACGAGATCGCCGATCTCGCGACGGCGGTCAACCCGGCGATCTTCGGGCAGAGTCCGAGTAACGTGCTGATCTACGGAAAGACCGGGACCGGGAAGTCGCTCTGCGCGAAGTACGTCTCCAAGCGGCTCGTCTCGACGGCGGGTGAGGAAGGCGTCAACGCGACGTTCGCGTACGTCGACTGCGCGCAAGACACGACAGAGACACAGGCCGTTCAGACCATCGCCGACGCGGTCAACGATCCGGACGCCACCGGGATCAACGTCCCCGATAAGGGCCTCTCGACCTCGACGTACTACAAACGGCTCTGGCGGATCCTCGATCAGCGGTACGACGTCGTCCTCATTATCCTCGACGAGATCGACAAACTCGACGACGACGCAATTTTGATGCAGCTGTCGCGAGCCGGCGAGGCCGGCAAAATCACCGATTGCAAGCTCGGTGTTGTAGGGATCAGCAACAAGATCCAGTACAAAGACCGCATGGACGAGCGAGTCAAATCGAGCCTCTGTGAGCGTGAGTTCGTGTTTCCCCCATACGACGCCAATCAACTCCGTGAAATCATGCAAGCGCGCGCGGACGCGTTTCACGACGAGGTCCTCGAACCGTCGACGATCCCGCGCGCCGCGGCGCTCGCCGCGCGCGAACACGGAGACGCGCGTAAAGCGATCGACATCCTCCGGTACGCGGGCGAGATTGCACAGAGTAACGGTGAGCCGACCGTTAGAGAGGAGTTCGTCACGCAGGCACGCGAGCGCGCGGAGACCGACCGATTTCGCGAACTCATCCGCGGGTCGACGCCACACTCTCGCTACGTCCTCCAGGCGCTCGCGCTGCTCTCGCTTTCGAGCGGCCGTCAGGACGGGTTCCGAACCAGCCGCGTGTACGAAATCTACGAGAACATCTGCCGGCAAGAGGGCTCCGACAGCCTCTCGCTGCGTCGGGTCCGCGATCTCCTCAAGGAACACGCCTTCCTCGACATTATCGAACAATCAAAACACAGCGGAGGAAGTGCAGAGGGAAGCTACACGAAACACCAGCTGTTGGAGGATCCGAGTGTCGTCAAAGAAGTGCTGACGGAAGACGCCTCACAGTAGCGCCGTAAAACAGTGCCGACGTACACCGAACACACGCGGCTCGGTTTCAGGTTCGACCGCTTGCGGTCCGTCGTCCGTCGTTTGGAAGCGATCCGATCTCGATCCGATCGTCTCCCGCTAGCCCAGTAGACCGAGCCCTTCGATCCGTTCGACGATCTCCTCGACGGCTTCTTCGGCGTCGTCGGTTCGTTTCCCACCGGTGATGACGATCTTCCCGCTCCCGAATAAGAGAATCACGACTTCCGGTTCGTCCATCCGGTACACGAGACCGGGGAACTGCTCCGGTTCGTACTCGACGTCTTCGAGCCCGAGACCGATCGCGAGCGCGTTGAGGTTGAGGTTGTGTCCGAGGTCGGCGCTCGAGACGATGTTCTGAACGGTTATCTCCGGATCGTCCTCGACCGGAATTTGCAGCCCGCGGAGCTTCTCGAAGATGATCCCGAGCGCCTCGTGGACGTCATCGATACTTTTCGCACCCGTACAGACGATCTTCCCTGACCGGAAGATGAGCGCGGCCGCCTTCGGTTCTTGGGTCCGGTAAACGAGACCCGGGAAATTATCGGGGTTAAAATCTGCCCCCGGAAGGTCCTCAGCCAGCGCCTCCAAATCGAGCTCTTGGCCGATCCCCGTCGATGCAACTACGTTCTGGATCTCGATCGAATCTGCAGGGTTCGTCATCGTTCGCTTTTATATGTGTCCCCCTCCCTTATAAACGCCTGTGGTATAAACGACCGCTCGGTCGTCGACCGCTGCGCTGCACGACAGTCACTTTACGCACGCACGTCTCTCCTGCCATCAGTGTCGTATCGCTTCGCGGTCGAGATCGATGAGGCGGCTCGGTTCCCGGCTTGACACCCGCGTCAGTATTGGCGAAAATATAACAAATATCTGGTAATTCACGGTGTTTATGGGTCGTTCGTTGAGTGGCCTGGATCGATATCTCACCCGTTTCGCACACCGGTAATTTGATCCCCTCGTGCGAACCGATCTCAATGAAAACGCATGACGTGGCGCCGATGGTTCGACGGGGTTAAATACAACCCGGCATTCGTGTTGAATGCGAAGGTCCCCCGGCGCGGGGGACAACGGTCGGCCGCACCGCGGCCGGTCGAAGCGTTCCGACGTGCTTAAGTGTATAAGCCCGTTCGGTTGAAACGCGAAGAACGCACCGCGGACTCGGGACGTTCAACTCGTCCCGGTTTCGCAGAGTCGGTTTATCCGACTCATCCGAATGAGGATTTCGCCCCCTGCGCTCCGGCGTAAGAGGAAATCTGATGTGAGCCGTGGTAGTTCGGTGTCATCCAGGTCGCTGGGTGAACCGGACACCACATAGACCATGCAATGGTGTTTTGACTTATCGCAAGTCAAAACCCGCCAACACCCCTCTGAGCCGGGAATCAGGCTCAGAG
>NZ_AOJG01000003.1 GCF_000337375.1 Halorubrum lipolyticum DSM 21995
TGAGTCCACGAGCACTAACAGACCGAAGCCACAGTCATACGGCACTGACACCACAGTTCGTATGAGTTCAGGCGGTAACTGGATCGCACGCATACACGGTTGGCCGATCGCGAGATCGGAACCACCGACACAGGCGTCTCTCACCACAGAGTGTGGAGAGAGTCTCGGTTCGAGACCGAGAGTCGGCATAAAGGCGGCCAGAGCGGTGGGGACACACCCGTACCCATTCCGAACACGGAAGTTANGAAGTTAAGCCCACCAGCGTACCGGGAAGTACTGGAGTGAGCGATCCTCTGGGAACCGCGGTTCGCCGCCTGCCCATTCATCCGGGAGAGATCTCCCACCACCAGCCCACGGACATCGCGTCCGTGGGCTGTTTTCATATGTAGCGAGCGGGAGCGCCAACCCGCACGTGCACCCGTTTCACTCGCTGAAATTCTCAATATTGAGTCGTATCCCCATAAGTTTATGCGCGTTGTGGATGAAGGGAACGTAACGATGCCCGTTTCGACGCACTCCAGCCGCGAGGTCGCGGTGCGCGTGTCTGATCGCGGACAGCCACCGGTCCGTGACGGTCCTGTGCCGGAACGGGTTATTTCGGTATTATTCGGAACGGGGATCGAGGAGTGGCGACGCGGATGGCGTCGGACTGCTGGTACGTCACCGGATCGGGAGGCGATCATTTCTGCAAGCGATCGCACGCGTGGTGCCGCGACCACGACCCAAGTCGTGCCGGACCGGCAGCTCGCGTATACCGTGCTCGGTGCGCCGATAGACATCGAGCAAATCCTCGATGCGGTTGCAGACCACCTCGGCGATGCTCGCGGGCTCGAACTCGCCGTGATTATCGACGATATCGAACCGTTGTTGGCCGAGCGGGGCCGAGACGTGGTGGTCGAGCTTGTCGAGGGGGTACGCGCTCAGCTCGATGGGTGTGCGGGTAGCGTCGTGATCGGCTGCTCGTTCACGGAGCGGACGGCGCCGTCTGTCGCGTCGCTGTTCGATCCCGTCGACGATGTCGATCGGATCGATCACTCGGTCGCCGCAGTCCTCGAGAGACTTCGACAAGATGACCCGACGACGTTCGGTTACGTTCGCCGTCACTGGGCGGATGCGCGGACCGGCATCGAGCGGTGCGAACGGAACTATCCGCAGGCGAAGCAGGTCCACGCGGCGCTTTCCGAGTCGGAGACGACGCCGCGGACGCTCGGGGCGGCGCTCTCGGGGCTGGTCACGCTCGGTGTCTTGGACACGTGGAGCGAGACGGTCGGCCCGACGCGGTACGATCTTACCGCGTACAGGCCGGGGCGTCTGTGGGCGGTCGGGGCGACGCTTACGCTCGGCGGGGACGACGGGGCGCTTGCCGACTGACGACGGGGCGCTTCCCGGCTGACCACGGTGTCGATCGCCTCACGGGTCGGTGCCCTCCTCGGTGTCTTCCCTAGTGGATTCGGGAGTTCCGAGATCGTACGAGACCACGGTGCCGTCGGTCTCGAGCGTGACCGTCCCGAGTGTCGCCGTCTCACCGGCTCGAAAGCTGTCAGCGACGGTCTCGAACACGGACTGCCGATCGAGTCGCTCCCAGACCGTCTCGGCGACGAGCGACTGGAACTCCTCCGGGTCGGTCCAGCCGGAGTCGACGTCGGACGGAACACCGACGACGAACTGAAACTCCTCCTCGGTGAGATGAATCCCGACCCCGAACGTGTCTGCACACATGTGCCATCTTTCGGTCTCCGTTTCTAAAGGCCCGTCGGACGGGTCGATACGGACTCCCCGTCGGCTCTGTCGTGCGATCTAGTCGCTACGTTCCACGTCGGGGCGTCCCGAAACCGGTAACCCGGAGGGGTTGGAACCGACGAGTCGAACGGATGTCGACGGATCCGCGTGTCTCGCTGACGGTCGGACTCGTGGTCGCGGTGACCGCCGTGAGCGGCGGGGCAATTCTGGTCCGCCTCAGCGACGCCCCGAGCTCCGTCGCGGCGTTCTACCGAGTGCTGTTTACCACGCTGCCGCTTGCCCCGGTCGCGCTCTGGCGCTATCGAACGCAGCTCGCTGGCATCACCCGCAGGGACCTCGGATTCGCGACGCTTTCGGGAATCGCACTCGCGTTGCATTTCGCGGCGTGGTTCGAGAGCCTCGCCTGGACGAGCGTCGCAGCGAGCGTCACGCTCGTCCAGGCGCAGCCGGTGTTTGTCGCGCTCGGAGCGTGGCTCCTGTTACGCGAGCGCGTGACGTTCCGAATGAGCGTGGGTATTGCGGTCGCCATCGCCGGGATGGCGGCGATGTCGCTCGGCGACTTCCTCGGCGGCGTGCTGGTCGGACCGCGACCGTTGTACGGGAACGGGTTGGCGCTTTTCGGTGCGGTGATGGCGGCCGGATACGTACTTGCCGGTCGGTCGATCCGCCAACGGGTCGCGTTGGTCCCCTACGTGGTGGTCGTATACGGGGCCTGTACGCTCTCGCTTCTCGTTATCGTCTCGGTGGAAGGCCACGCGTTGACGGGGTATCCGCCGAGCGAATGGGCGATCTTCGTCGGCCTCGCCGTTGGCCCGGGGCTGTTGGGTCACACCGTGCTCAACTGGGCGCTCGCACATCTCGAGTCGAGCGTCGTGTCCGTATCACTGCTCGGCGAGCCGGTCGGGGCGACGATTCTCGCGTTCGTGTTCCTCGCGGAGGCCCCGACGACGTTCACACTCGTCGGAGGCGCCGTCGTTCTCGCCGGAATCGTTCTTACTGCGACGGCCAGCCGGACGTGAATCCATCGAGGGGCGGCGAGACATTCTCGAAGCCGATATCTGCGGGTCAAACTTCAAATGCGGTTGGCGTCGTCTCGCTATATGCACCGCCGTTCCGCCGTGACGTACGTCGGAGACGATCCGGAGATGCGGACGCGCGTGTCACGTGCGGTCGAGACCGCGTGGGGGGAGGAAGGAGCTCCGGACTACCGAGCGACAGCTACGGACGCGCTGATTGAGGCGACAGACGACGTCGAACTGCAGCCGCTGGCTGATGCTTGCGGTATCGTCACGACCACCGGGGCCGCTGCGGAGGCGTCGGTCGCAGACCGGCTCGCCGCGACGCCGGAGAGCGTTCCCGTCATCGTCGCTCTCGACACGGTGACTACCGAGGCGTTCCGTACCGCGCTCCGGGCCGGCGCCGCCGATGTCGTTACCGGACCGCCGCCGGATGCTCCGATTTCGGGGTCCCAGGCCGATCCGCTCGTCGAGCGGCTGCTCGACGTAGTGGAACCGGAACGGGTTCGGTTCGGGTCGGACGACGCCGCCAGACTCCGTGAAGTCCTGTTGGACTCCGGATCGACGCTGATGAGCACGCGCTCCGATGAGGTCGACACGAAGATCGATTGGACCATAGAGAACGTCGGCGAGCACGCCGAACTCGACCGGATAGTCTGTTATCTCCGAGAAGAGGGCGGGGAGCTGTTCGACCCCGCGTACGCCTGGTGTCCCGGTGGGTGTGACACCGCGGTGCGCTCGTTTGACGAATTTCCCGGCTCCGAACGGCTTTCGACCTTCGAAAACGCGGTTCGGTCGGCGGCTCCGCCGCTGTCGGTCGAGGGCGCGGTAGCCGAAGGCGACGCGTCGAGAGCGGCGGAGGCCGAACCGCCGATGACCGTTCACGTTCCGCTCGTCGTCGACTGGGATCTGGTCGGCGTGTTGGCCTTCGAGGCCGACGCGCGCCGCGTGTGGACCGACGAGGAGGTCGACCTCTATCGAACGTTCGGCGACCTGATCGCATACACCATCGCGCGCAACGACCGTCGGCTCGAACTCCGCCGTCGAACAGAGCAACTCGAGCAGTTCAGCTCCGTCGTCTCACACGACCTCAGGAACCCGCTCAACGTGCTTTCGGGGTACTTGGAACTGGTCGAGGGAACGGTCCCGGCGTCGACGTACGAACCGATGGATCGGGCGGTGACGCGGATGGAAACGCTCATCGATAACTTACTCATGTTGGCGAGACGCGGGAACGCGATCGGGGAGATCGAGTTGACTTCGGTGGCCCGCGTCGCAGAGGGGGCCTGGGAGACAGTCCGCGCACCCGACGCGACGCTGACGGTCGCGGACGATCTCGGTCGGGTGTCAGCGGATCCGACCCGACTCCGGCAGGCCTTCGAGAACCTCTTCCGGAACGCCGTCGACCACGCTGGTCCGGGTGTCGCCATCGAGATCGGTTCTCGAACGGGCGAGACCGGTGACGGGGTGTACATCGCCGACGACGGGCCGGGCGTTCCGCCTGACGTACGCGACTCTCTTTTTGACGCCGGGTTCTCGACGGCCGGGAGCTCGGGTATCGGGCTCGCGATCGTCGACCGCATCGTCGACGCCCACGGCTGGGAGGTGGACGTTCACAACGACGGCGGCGCCGTGTTCGAGGTCTCCTTCGGGACGGGAACGGCGACGAGACCCGTTTGAGTAGGGGAGTCGTTCATCGCCGTTCGATCGGTCGTGTCTCGGTTCTCGGCGGCGTGTCGACAGCACGCGCCACCGCCTCGTTCCATTATAAATGAAAGACGCCGTCGCTCACTCTCGCAATCGATCGCCGCGGTATCCGTCTCGACCAGACCCGGAAAAAACGCGTCACCGCCTCGAAGGCACCGACGAGACCCCCCGCTAGTCGTCGGCACCGGCGGCCCGCACTCCGTCGAACTCCGTCGGAGTCGCCTCCCGCGGGACCGGCTCGGCCGACCCCTCGCGGGCGAGCGGCGGCCAGCGGACCGCGGTCGCGATCGGATCGTCGAGGTCGAGCGTCATCCGGATGTCGCCCCTACGGTCGGCGAGCTCGAAGCCGACGGTCCGGTAGACGCTCCGCGCGACCCGGTTCCCGCTCTCGACGTGGAGTTCGAGCCCTTCGCGCCCTCCGGCGTCGGCGTCGGCGATGACGTGTCGGCAGAGTTCCGTCCCCACGCCGCGCCCCTGCATGGCGGGGTGGACGAAGACCGCGAGCTCGGGGCGGGCCGCGTCGGTCGGCGTGTACATGGCGTGACCGAACAGCTCGCCGTCGCGCTCGGCGACGACGTTGCTCCCCTCGTCCAGCATCGAGTCGAGCCAGTCGGCTCGACGGCTCCGGGCCACCGGCGGGAGGCCCTGCGCGCGGTCCGCCGTCCCGAAACACTCGTACATCTCCGCGAGGGCCGCGGCGTCCTCCCGGACCGCGGAGCGGATAGTCCACCGAGCCCCCTGTTTGTCCACGAAGCGCGGACAGCGCGGCGGACAGTGGACCGTTCCCTCGCACTCGCTGCCGTCCCAGCCGTCGCAGGCGGCGGTGGCGTCGTGGCTCATAGGTGACCCTCGGTCGGCCACAGGGTTATATCGTGATAGGTGCTCCCACGGCGTGGGAACGGGTGGAGTCACAACTGCGGACGAGCGGTGGCGCGGCGAGAGGGCGCCGAGTACGACGGGTCGCGACCCCTCGAGACGGCGACTACTCGTCGCCGGACGGCGGCTCGGTGGCCTTCGGAAGCGAGATGGAGACGACGTTTCCGCGCGGGGCGGTCTCCTCGAACGAGAGGACGCCGCCGAGGGATTCGACGCCCCACTGCATCACCCACAGTCCGACGCCGGTCCCGTGAAACGTGCTACTGGTTTCGACGTCTTCCTGGAGAACGTCGATCTCCGTCTCGGGAATCGGCGGGCCGTCGTCGGCGATGCGGACCGCCCCCTGAGCGTTCGCTTCCACGTCGACCACCGAGACGGTCACCGACGGAGACCCCCGGTCGTTGTGCTCGACCGGTTCCGGAGCGCGTGTTCGATGGCGTACCGGATCCCGCTGTCGGCGATGACCCACGCTTCTTCCGGCGCGTCGACCTCGATATCCGCCGCGGGATACTCGGCCCTCGCGTCCTCGACCAGCGCGCGAACGACCTGCCGGAGGTCGGTCGGCGAGCGCTGCGTCGCGGTCGGTTCGGCGATCTCTTCGATCTGTTTGACCGAATCGCTCAACCCCCCGACCTCGGTCGTGATGTTCAGGATCGTCTCGATCTCGCGTTCGAGCGTCTCGTCTTCGACGGCCTGCCTCACTCGGTCGGCGTACCCCATGAGCACGTTCGTCTTGTTTCGGAGGTTGTGTCGGATGACCCGGCTGAGCAGTCGCAACCGGCGCTCTCGCGCCCGAGACTCGGTGACGTCTCGCACCTCGGAGATGACACACGACCGCCTCCCGATCGTGGTGGGACTGAGGTGGACACGGATCCAGCGCAGCTCGTCGTTCTCCCGCTGGATCTGCCAGTCGAACTCCTGTCGGTCGCCGTCCGTCGCGATCCGGATTCTGTGGGCCGCCTCCTCCTGAGAGAACCGGGTCGAGGGTGCGGTGTAGTCTCCGGGTCATGGAGGTTGATTCCCACCTGCAGATCGCTGAGGATCGGCGGGAGCCTGACCGATTCGGAGTCTCGCATGAACAGTATTTTTTATAAATTAAATAGACTCGATCATTCATGAATCTGTTGGCTGTAGCAACAATGTGTGTATAATTAACGTGGCTAGTAGGCAATTTCAAATGACACGCCTTGCGAGTCGCGTCTCGCCGCTCACTCCCGGATCAGCACGATCCCGTCGCGGAACACCGAGTGGTTCGGTACCACGTGCTCTTCGCCGTCGGCCTCGATGCGGGTGACGAACAGGTCCACCTCTTGGACGATCCCGCGCTCGCCGGCGACGCGCACCTCGTCGCCGATTCCGTACGGCTGCCGGAGCAAGAGGAAGACGCCGGCGGCCGCGGAGGCGACGAGGTCCTTCGTCGCCAGCGCGGCGAACAGTACCACCGCGAGCGCGAACGCCCCCAACAACACGATCAGCGCGAGCGTCTGCACGCCGACCTGCCCGAGCGCGACGAGGGCGGCGACGTACACGACGCTGTACTTCACGAGCGGGGGCAACACGCCGAGTTCGGGCAGCTTGATCCCGCGGAGCCGCTCGGCGACGAGCAGCTCCGCCTTGTCGCCGACGACGACGCCGACGATCATGACGATGGCGGCGACGAACAGGCGCGGGAGGAAGGAGGCGACCGAGGACCAGAACCGGTCGAGGTAGTTGAGCTCGGCGACAGTGAGGGCGACGATGACCGCGACGGCGAGGATGAAGTAGCTGGACAGCTGCGCCAGGATCCGCACGGTCGACGTGTTGAACTCCCGGACGGTGCGCTCGAAGGCGGTCCCCTCGATCGCCTCCGGCACGCCGGCCCGGGTCAGCAGCCGCCGATTTATCGCTCCAACGAGATACGCCGCGATCAGGCCGAGGAGGAGCACGAACAGGGCGAGCCAGAACCGGTCGGGGACCGTGGCGACGAACTCGGAGAGGGATGTCGATACCGCGGACATGGAGATCAGTACTCCTCCGGATCGATCTCCAAGACGAGTTCACCCGCCTTAAACGCCCGCACGAGCCCGTCCGACTCGGAGAGGACGATCGCGGTCGCGTTCGTGTCGCGGGTGATCGCCCCGCCCGCCATGTGGCGCGCGCCGAGCCCCTTCGGGATGTCGACGCCCTCCGCGCCGGGTTCGAGGTAGCGGTACGCGGAGACGATCTTCCCGGAGTCGGAGACGACGAAGGCGCCGTCGAGCCGCGAGAACTCCTTGAGCATGACGTTGACGATAGGGTCGCCGACGTGGACGTGCGACTTCTCGAAGGGGTTGTACGACAGCGGGCGGGACTTGTTCATCACCTTCCCCGCGTCGCCGACGACGAACAGCGCGCCCACCGGCTTCCCCTTCTGTCCCTTCTGCCCGAGCTCGATAGCGACCTCGAACACGTCGCGGATCACGCTCGGCTCGGCCCGGGAGTTGACGAACAGGCCGTAGATACCGGTGTGAACCGTCTCGTCGACGGTGACGCGGACCACGGCGTCCGACCCGCCGTCGAAGACGGACGCGATGCAGACGACCTCGTCGCCCTCGGTGACGAGGTCGGCGTCCATCGCCCCCTCGATCCCGAACCGGATCCGGTCTTTGACGTTGTCGAACGGGAGCGGGAGCTCGACGAACACCTCGGCGTCGACGTCGTTGTCTGGCGCGACGACGACGACCTCCGTGTCGCCGTCCTCGAACCGATCGTGGAACGAACTGGTCGGCGAGAACAGCAGCACCGCGTCCGCGTCCTCGACGAGATCGGACAGGTGGTCGGTGAGCGAGCCCATTAGTTCAGGGTCTCTCGGACGACGTATAGTCGTTGCGTCGGCGTCGTGCGTGCGTCTGACGCTCGGCGAAGACGGCCGCGGTCACCGACACTCGCGTCGAACGCGAGGCGAGGGGCTCGACCGTCACGGCGGGATAAACGGACCGACCGAGACGGTTTGCCGGGCGACTGTCGCCGCGCGAAGGATGTACGACACGAAAAGCGTCAGCGGTGCGGTGACAATACCGATACCCAGAGTGACGACGACGGGAAGCGTTGAGGTGGGGATCATCACGGCATTTTCCCGATAGACGAGTGTCAGTACGATCGCCGTGACGAACGCGATCAGCCCGGTGTAGACGATCATCCGCGAGAGCTCCGCGAAGTCCTGTTGGAGGGCGATCGTCTTGTAGAACTGCCGGACGACGGCGATCGATTCGAGCAGCGTCTCGATCGCCTGAAACTCCGCCTGAACGGCGTCCGGGAGGGACTCGACGTACCTGTTTTGTAGATGTTGGACCGCTCTGAGGTTCACGGCGTACTCAGTTCCCAAGAGGATGGTGAGGACGGCGTTGACCTGAATGTTGTTTTCGAGACACGAATCGATGTTTTCCCCGTACTTGCCGATGTCGCGAAGTGCGCTCGTCACCTGGCTCGGTGGGTCCCAATCGCCGGACTCGTTCATCTCACGGAGGGTTGAGACCCGGACGTGCAGCGTCTTGGCGATGAGTGAGAGAAACGCGGCCGGGTCGTTCGGACTCGACGGCCGCCCCGCGAGGGTCGCGACCTCCTCGTGGAGTTCACGCGCGGCGTCGAGGCGGTCTGTCAGCGATTCGACGGTCCCGAACACGCGGGAAATAACGAGTTGATTTATCGAAAGAGAGATCGTAATTAGCGTTATGACGCCGGCGGTGAGACCGCTGGAAAAGAGCGAGTCGACGGCGCTGTCCGATCCCACAGCGAGTACGCCGCCCCAGAGTAGCGCGCCGACGATTCCGGTGATACCGACGGTGATACCGCTCGCGACGAGGCGTCGATCGCCCTCGATGAGCACCCACGACGTCAGGCGTTCCCGAGCGGTTTTCTCGTATACGGAACTCTCAGTCCGAATTTCGGGATCCATACTAGGCAAGGCGTTGAATCAGTACCGCTCTCTCCGCTGTGGCGAGGGTGACCCGTTCCAGCCGGGATGGTACGACACCGGCCGCCTACGCCGACTCGTCGTGGCCCGCCTCGGCGGCCGTGCTACCGCCGCGGTCCGAGTAGTTCTTCCGGCCGATCGCCTGGTCGCTGACCATCCCGATGATGCTCTGACGCACGTCGTCGGCCGACTCGTAGGTGGTTTCCCCCTGGGCCGCTAACACCGTCTGGAGCGTCGTCGTGTCGTCGCCTAGTCCCAGTTCGCGGTCCCCGTAGCGCTCCAGCAAGGATTCCTTGTCGATCGGGTACTCTTGGTCTTTCAGATCGTCCCCGAGGGGACCGAACTCCACGCCCTGTTCGCGTCCACCGTCGTCCTGATCGGTCGTCATTCCCGGAAAGCGGTGCCGGAGCCATTTACCCTCTGTGCCGGCGCTTGCCGGGTCGGGGGTGCTCAGAGATATGCGTCGTCCCACTCGTCGGCCAGGTGCGTGTTGCCGCAGTCGCCGCACTCGAGCCTGTCGAGGCCGTCGACGGAGACGTTCGTCCCGCCGCACTGCGAGCAGAAGTACCCGTACCTGTCCTCCTCGTCGTCCGCAGTGTACACGGTGAAGAACGGGGCCTCACTGCCGGGAACGCTCTCGTCGCGATCCACGGGTCGGTCCGCCTCGTCGACCGTGACGGACTCCGGGACTGCGACGGTCGGTTCGGTCGACGTCTCCGTCGATTGGCCCTCCGTGAACACGGTGACCGCGAACTCCTCGCCGCCGATCAGCAGCAGATCGTGTCCGCCCTGTTTGAGGCCGAACCCCTCGAGGAACTCGCCGCCCTCGACGGCCTCGTCGAGGATACACGCCGCGATCGGCTTGTCGGCGTACCGTTCGCGGACGCGCTCGAGCAGCGCCGTGGCGGCACCTCCGCCCCGTGCGGTCGGATCCACGTGGAGCCACCGGATCGTCGCCTCCGTGCCGGCTTCGACGGTGACGAACCCGCGGACGGTCTCCGCACCGTCGACCGGCTCTTCGACGACGAGCACCGTCGTCTCCGCGTCGTCGAGCAAGCGAGCCAGCGACGCGTCGTCGAACTCCTCTCCGAGTATCGTCTCGATCTGGTCCGGACTGAGCGAGTACGACGATCGCAGCGAGTCGCGTGCAATCGATCGGATCTGTTCTCGGTCGGCCGACTCTGCGGGGCGAACGTTCATACGATTGGATGTTTTTGAACCATCATTTATTCCGTGGTGTACGTCGACACATCGAAGTCTCGCACTGAAAGGGAATTCAACTGAAGACGGGCCGGTGACGTTCGGTAGGCGAGGTCACCTATCCAGGTGAATCTCGTCGTCGGAGACGGACGCGATACTGGCGGAGTCGAGTTGGTAGTTGTTCTCGTCGGCCTCGCCCCACCCCAGTTTGGATCGGATCGTGTCCGTTAAGCTCGGATCGGGGTCGATGTGTGCCGTACCGTGTTCCACGCTGGTGACGCGACCGATCGAGTCGCCGTCGGCGTTCACCACGTCCTTGCCCTCGTCGTCCTCCGTCAGTGTGATCGCGTCGTTCATAGCGATCAGGCAAACGACGCTCTCAAGACTAACCGTTCTGCTTGCGCCTGCTAGGCGTATATACGGACGTAGATGCCGAGGAACTCGACCGTCGATGTCGGTCTCGTTGTTACGCCACGAAAGTATACCATAAGAGTCACTTCGTCGGCTTGCGAGAGCAAGCCGTTGATACGACGCCGCGATTCGGCCCGAGTAGCGGGTATCAGCTCCTCTCGCACAAGGTTCAAGAACATCGGCGTTCAAATACTTAAGATGTTTGATGTGTCTCTGATCGGTGCGATGGATCCGGACGACGACCGTCGCCGAGTGACTGTCCGGCTCGACAACCGGCACGGAATTGGACTGTGCCCGGCACCGGTGGCGGTCCGGTGTGGCGACGCGGAGCGGTCCCTCGCGTCGCCGCACGTCACCGGGACGGCGGTCGGACCGGAACCGCCGTCCGACTCGCCGGCGGGACGCCGGTCACAGGGGTGGTGACATGGACCAAGGTACGAGCGGGCTCGGAGACCGCCTACCGCCCCGCAGCCGCCTCGGCTGGTGGGTGTTCGTCCTCCTGCTCGGCGCGGCGGTCGCGTACGTCGTCGGCTCGTTCGTGGGGATCGTCGTCTTGGGGCTGTTCGGCTACTACGCCACCCGCCCGATCTGCGTCCGGCTCCGGTCGGTAACGGACTCGCGCCGGCTCGCGGCGACACTCACGGCGCTGTCCGTCTTGGTCCCGATCCTGTTGCTGTTCGTCGCCGTCGGGCTCCGTCTGTTCCAGGCCGTCCAGCGCCAGTTCGAGGGCGGGGAGTACGTCGGGACGCTCATCGCCCGAATCACCGGCGTCGATGCGCTCTCGGCGGAACAGCGCGAGCAGCTGGTGTCGCTGCTGTCGAACCCCTCGTCCATCCTCGACGCGGGCGGATCGGTCTGGTCCAACGTGGGGAGCGCCCTGACCGCGCTCCAAGGGGTCGTGGGCGGGCTGTTCCTGCTCGGCCTCGCTACGACGCTGGCGTACTACCTGCTCGCCAACGACGCCGACGTCTCTGAGACCGTGACCGAGCTGATCGGGGGGCGAGACTCGACGGCGTACGCCTACGCGATCGCGGTCGACGCCGACCTGGAGTCGGTGTTCTTCGGTAATCTGCTGTTCGTCGTCGCCTCGGCGATCCTGGCGACCGCGACGTACGCGGCGACGAACCTCGTGGCGCCGCCCGGTCTCCAAGTGCCGATGGTGCTCGTGGCCGGATTCCTGACCGGGCTGGCGAGCCTGATCCCCGTCGTCGTCGGCAAAATCGTCTACATCCCCATCGTCGCGTCCCTCGGTTTCCAAGCCGTCAGCACGGACCAAGGCCAGGGGAGTCTCGTGTTCGTCGGGGTCGTGCTCGTGGCCTACGTGCTCCTCTTGGACGTCCTGCCGCAGTCGTTTCTGCAACCCTACCTGTCGGGACGACGGATCGACCCGATCGCGCTGCTGTTCGCCTACCTGCTCGGACCGATCCTGTTCGGGTGGTACGGGTTCTTCCTCATGCCGATCCTGTTCGTCCTCGTCCTCGAGGCGGTCCGGATCGTTCTGCCGGAGCTGCTCAGCGGGGAGCCGCTCCGGCCCGAGGCGACCGTCGCGGAGCACATCGGGACGGACCCGGAGGAGGCGAGAGCCGAGCGAGACGAGTTCCAGGGCGACGAGTCCGAGCCCGATTCCGATCTCACGCCGGGGTCCGAGTCAGCTCCGGAGCCCGAATCCGACCGCGACCCGGACCCGAACGAGAGCTGAGACCGCAAGAGCGGACTGCATTTATAAATCGGTTTGCACCAGCAAGCCGCGGTCTTATGTCTTTCAGAGCCGCGTAGCCCCCATGGCAGTCGTCGATGCGCCGAGCGCGTTCCTCGCGGGTCCGCTCGTCGGCGCGACAGGAATCCGCGTCGGGGCGCGCGCGACGACGAACACGGACGGCTTTCGAGAGGCGGTGGTTACCGCTCTAGCGGGCGCGGTCGTCGGGTTCACCGCGAAGCGCTCATGAGCGTCGTCGACCGCTACTGGGGCCTCCGCGACTGGTTCCCGGTCCCGCGGAGAAACGGCCGGGTCCACGTGATCCGGTGGATCGTGCTGGAGGCCAACCGGCTCGCGGTCACCGGCGCGCTGCTGACGGTGATGTTCTCGGCGCTCATGCTCATCGGATGGGTCTGGCCCTTCGAGATGCAGCGGGTCCTCACGGAGACGCCCGCAGTCCAGACGATCCTGAGCTCGCTGTTGAGCGGTATCATCCTGCTTGTGTCGATCGTGGTCTCGATCAACTCGACCGTCCTCTCCCACGACATCACGTCTGTGGAGACGCAGGGAAATCGCATCCAGGGAGTGATGCAGTTCCGACAGGACATCGGCCGACTGACGGAGAGCGGCGAGAGCCCCACCGATCCGACCTCGTTCCTCAACCTCATGGCGTCGGTCATTCACGACCGCGCGGTCGCCCTCGACGAGGTCGCCACGGGGAGCGACGAGGAGCTAACCGGGGACATCACGGAGTACGTCGACCAGGTCATCGAAACGGTCGAACCGCTCGCTGACCACGTCGACAGCGCCTCTCGCACGGAGTTCGGTATCCTCTGGCTCGGGCTGGAGGCGGACTACGGGACGTTCATGGACCGCTCACGGACGCTGCGGAGCTCCCACGGAAACGAACTGCCGGAGACGTTCGGCGAGCAGCTCGACGAGCTCGTCCAGGCGTTCCGACTGTTCGCGACCGGGAAGGAGTACTTCAAAACGCTCTACTACACCCGAGAGGTGTCCCAGCTGTCCCGGACGCTCCTCGTCGTCTCGCTGCCGTCGATCCTCGTCACCGCGTCGGCCATCCTCGCGATCAACGCGGAGCTCCTGCCCAACGCGTGGGTGTTCGGTCTCCCACCGCTGATGAGTTTCGTCGCCACCGTCTTCACGGTCGCGCTGGCCCCCTTCCTCGTGTTGACCGCGTACATGCTCCGGCTCACGACGGTCGCCCAACGGACCGCCGGAGCGGGGCCGTTCTCTCTGTGACGGTGCGGGCCGCGACCGGCGTTGCCGAGACCGGCGCTGTTGAACCTCCTCTCGTTGCCGTGTCACCCGCGATCGCTCAGTACAGACACAGTGACGATCGATCGCGGGAGTGGATGGTGTAGACCGGTGATGACAATTCGATATTTAAATAACCGTGAGCGACGCGTCCACGGGGACGGCGCCCCCGGTCGCTCCCCGCACACGCAGGCAGCGGCGTTATCCGACTAAGAGTAGCACACTCAACGGTGAGTATCGTTGTCGCGGTCGAGACGTCGACGGGGGTAGCTATCGCCGGCGACACCCGGATCGTCGACGGCGAGGCGGTGTCGTCGCATCAGTTCCGACGCGTGTTCGATCTCGGGGGCGTCGGGGTCGGCGTGGGCGGGGAGTCGGGAGCGGTCCAGCAGTTCAGACAGCGGTTCGAGACCGCGCTTCGAGAGCGCGGGCCGGAGCGAGACGATTCCCTCGACGTCGACGCCGCGGCTCGTCTCGCGGCCCGAGTGACGCGGAGGGCGGGCGTCGACGCCGTCGTCGCCGCGCGCGCTGACGGCGGGGCCGCGGGGCTCCGGCACGTCGCCGCCGACGGTCGCGTGCTCGACAGCGACGAGGTCGCCCTCGGTACCGGGAGCCGGATCGTCCTCGGACTGCCGGAGGCGCTCGCCCCGGAGGCGTCCACCCCGGGGGAGGCGACGGACGACCCCGCCGCGGTAGCGCGGAACGCGCTGGAGACGGCGATAGAACGGGACGTCGACACCGGTGGCGAGCTCGATGTCTGGTCCCTCGGCAGCGCCGACCGGACCGAGCGGGGCGTGCGCCGCTTCGAGTCGGAGGCGAAACCGTGACGGACAGCCGTTCCGCGAGCCGGATCGGTGTCGCTCCGGACCCCCTCGACGGCCCGTCCGCGCCGCGCTCCGAACGACGCGGGTCGACCGCCCCGGAGACATCGATCGTATGGTAGACGTGACCGGCCACCTGGGGATGGCGCTGCTCTGGCTCGCGCCGGCGTGGTTCCTCCTCGACTCTCGGAGAACGGCTGTGACGTTCCTCGTCGCGGCCGTTCCCTTCGGGATGTTGCCCGACGTCGACCTCGTCCTCGAAGGGGTGTTCCCGACGATCAAACACCACGGGGTGTTTCACACGATACTCGCGGTGACGCTCTTCGCCGCGATTCTCGGCCCCGTCGTCGGGAAACTCGTCGAGGCGGTCGTCGGCGACACGGACTGGCTCTCCCCGGAGGCGGCGGCCCGAAGCGTCCGGTTCGGCTTCCTGGCGGTCTGGATCCCCGGACTCGCCCACGTCTTCGCGGACATGCTCTCGGCGCCGGACATCGCCGACTCCATCGAACCGCTCTGGCCGCTCTACCACGGGTCCATCGGCGTCGACCTCGTCTGGTACAACAACCCGGTCGTCAACTGGGGACTTCTCGCCGCCGGCGTCCTCGTCAACGTCGTGCTGTACGCGTACGTCGGCGGTCGGTCCCCGTCGGAGTGAGTGGCCCGACGACGCGCCGCCCGGGGGGCCGCGCCCGGTCCAAATCGGCCTGCTCACGGGGTGCGTCCGCGCCAAAGCACTTGCGAGTGCAGGCCCGCCGCTATTGTACGTCGACTCGGTACCTACAGTGTGATACGATCGATACTCGGCAAACGAACGCTACAGAGACTGGGAATCGCATCGACCCTGCTCGACGCCGCTGCGGCGTTCGCCCGCCGGGACGTCCGGATGGGGGTCCTCTTGCTCGGCGCGGCCGTCGCGTCGATATGGGTGCCGGGACTGGGCGTGGTCGCCTCCGTCCTCGGCCGACTCTACCGGAGGCTGCGATGAGGTCGGCGTCCGGTCCGCGGAGGTGCCGAGCATGAGCGAGGGAACGCGGTCGGACCCGGGCGGCGAGGCCGTCGCCCCCGGCGAGACGGTGTACGGCGAGGACGGGCGGGTGCTCGGACGGGTCAGCGGGTACACCGCCGACGGGTTCGAGGTCGCGACCGGAGAGAGCGGGTCGACCGGCGGGGACCACGCGGAGACCATTCCGGGACAGGAGTTCGGTGAGGGGTACCTCATGTGGCGGTGCGGAGAGTGCGGCGAGATGGGCGACCTCGAGGGCGGGATGCCGGACCGGTGTCCGTCGTGCGGCGCGCCCGAGGAAGCGATCGCCGCTATCGAAGAGGACTGACGGGGGGACGACGCGCTCGGCGACGGGAGTACGACACGGTCGCTGACGGGATCGCGAGCGGACCGTGCCACGCCGCGATCGGACTGACCCACGCCGCGATCGGACCGCGGCGTCGCCCCGTGCGACGAATCCCGAGGAATCACGGAACCCGCGGGGACGGTCTCCGAGACGACTCCCCGGTTCTCGTACTGGTCAGATTAGTACACGGATAACGTGATTTAATTGTGAACTATACTCTTATTTTAATATGTGGGTCAGGGAAGTGAGCGACCGTCATGGTCACGTTACTGTCAGCCGCTCTGCCCCACGAAAAGTTCGTTCTCTCTGAGACGCTGTCGTCGGTTCCGAAGGCGAGCTTCGAGGTCGAGGGGGTGGTCGAGACGTGCGAGACCAGCGTGATGCCCCTTATCTGGGCGAGCGCGGCCGATCACGACTACCTCGATACGGTCCTCGCGGCCGATCCCACGACGGAGGAGGTCGAGTTGCTCTCCGAGCACGCCGATCGGCGGTTGTATCGGATGAAGTGGATCAACAACGTCCAGGGCCTGCTCGAGACGCTCGTGACGAATCAGGCGACGATCCTGACGGCGACGACGAGCGACGGGCGCTGGATCGTTCGTCTCATGTTCCCGACTCACGACGGCGTGAGGGAAACGATGGCCCACTGTACGGAGCACGACATCGATCTGGAGATGCTCGCGATCCGCGAGATGAGCGGCCAACCGGCGGGCCGCTACGGACTCACCGACGCGCAGTTCGAGGCGCTGACGGCCGCCTGGAAGCAGGGGTTCTACGCGGTCCCGCGGGGGGTCGAGCTCGTCGACGTCGCCGCGGACCTGGGGATCTCCCATCAGGCGCTCTCCGAGCGGTTGCGACGCGGTATCGACGCCCTCATTCGGGACACGTTGATGATCGACGATCAACCGGCCGACGTCGTCAGGTGACACCGCGAGGAACGTCGGTGCCCGCGGGCCGACCTCCCGCGCGACTGTTATCCGCGGGCCGACCTCCCGCGCGACTTTTACCCGCGAGCCGACTACCGGTGCGCATATGGCGACCCGCGAGGCCCTCTGGGGCTACCGCGACGAGTTCGGCGACGCCTTCGGGCGCACCTACTTCCGGCGGTTCGGGCCGGGAGTGGCCTCCAGCGTCGGGATCGGAACCTACCTCGGCGAGCCCACCGCCGCCGTCGACGACGCCTCCCGCGAGGCGATCGCCCTCGCGCTCCGTTCCGGCGTGAACCACGTCGACACCGCCGTCAACTACCGGTGCGGGCGCGCCGAGCGCGTCGTCGGCGAGGCGCTCCGGGACTCCCCGATCGACCGCGACGCGGTCGTGGTGGCGACGAAGGGCGGCTTCCTCCCGTTCGACGGCGAGCGTCCCGAGGACCCCGCCGCGTTCGTCCGCGAGCGCTTCGTCGAGCCGGGGATCGTCGCGCCCGACGACCTCGCGGGCGGGGCCCACGCGATCGCCCCGGACTACCTGGCGTGGTCGCTCGACACCTCGCTCGACCGGCTCGGGCTCGACGCGGTCGACTGCTACTACGTCCACAACCCCGAGACGCAGCTGGCGACGCGCTCCCGCGAGGCGGTGTACGACCGGCTGGAGGCCGCCTTCGAGCTCCTGGAGCGCCGGCGCGCCGCGGGCGACCTCGGAGCGTACGGCGTCGCGACGTGGGACGCGTTCCGCGTCGCCGAGGGCGACGAGCGATACCTCTCGCTCGCGGAGGTGCTCTCGCGGGCCGAGGCCGCGGGCGAGGCGGTCGGCCCCGACGACGACCACGGGTTCGAGGCGGTCCAGCTCCCCTTCAACGTCGCGATGGCGGACGCCTTCACGCGGCGGAACCAGCGGCCTCCCGGCGGCGACCCCGCCGGCGACGCGGAGCCGGTCTCCGCGCTGGAGCTCGCCCACGAGGCCGGGCTCTCCGTGGTGACGAGCGCGAGCATCGGGCAGGGCGACCTCGCCGTCGAGGGCGCGATCCCGGCCGAGGTCGACGCGACGCTCGCGGGCGAGACGCCGGCCCAGCGCGCGCTCAACTTCGCGCGGAGCGCGCCGGGCGTCACGGCCTCGCTCGTCGGCACGAGCGACCTCGATCACCTCCGCGAGAACGTCGCCGCCGGAACCTTTGACCCCCTCGGCGCGTCCGCGTTCGACGCGGTATTCGAGTGAGTACCGGCCGGCGGCGACACCGGCAAAAGACGTTTGTCGGGACCGCCCGAAGCCGGACGCATGTCCCCCACGCGGCGGGCCCTCCTTCGGAGCGCGTCGCTCGGTGCGCTCGCGCTCGGCGGCTGTCTCGGCACCGAGACGCGCGGCGACGGCGACTCGAGTCCGGCGGCCGAATCGACGGACGGATCGACCACGGGTACAGACGACGACCCGACCGTGCTGAAGGTGCGAAACCCCGGCGGCGAGGCGGCCGTCGTCGACCGCGCCGTCGAGGCCGGCGCCGTCGAGGCCGGCGGCGGCGACGGGAGCGCCGGTGGCGACGGGAGCGACGGCGGTGACGGGAGCGACGCGAGTGGGGGCGACGCCGATCCCGCTCCGATCGGGCGCGAACTCGTGACGACGGCCGACCGGGCGGCCGAACTGACGGTCGCTTCGGGCGTCGCCGAGGAGGACCGCTCTCGGGTCCGGTCGTTCCTCGACGACACCGACTACGAGGCGGAGACGGTGTTCGTCGCCCGCGCCGGCGTCGAGTCGTGTTACCGGTTCCGGATCCGGTCGGTCTCGTGGCGGCCGGGCGACGTCGAGTACGAGTACTGCCGCGAGCTCCGGCCGCCCGACGCGGCCTGCGAGGCTGACGCGCGCGACGCGGTCGGGCTCCTCTTCCGACTTCCCGCCGCGCTCGACTCGCGGCTCACCCGATCGGGGTCGAGCGGGCGCTCCCCCTGCCGCGCCGTCGAGACGCGGTACGACCGGATCGACGCGAACGCGACCGTGTCCGGCAACGACACGGCGCTCGGCGAGAGCGGAGGCGGCGGAGAGGCGGCCGACGGGGCCGGAGGTGACGGCTCGTGACGCGCCGGCTCACCCGCCGCGGCGCGCTGGCGGCCGCCGGCGCGCTCGCGCTCGGCGGCTGTCTCGACGGCGGACGCGACCGGGGGTTCTGGGACGACCCGCCGTCGCTCGACACGGCCGGGATGTCGCGGGCGACCGAAGCGCCCGTCCCCGACCGCCCGCGGCTCGTCCCCGTGTCGATCGGGAGCGGGGTCTCGGCGGCCTTCGCCGACCGAGTCGACCGGCTGCTCGACCCGATTCCCGAGCCGCTGACGGCGGAGACGCTCCCGAACGGGGCGCTCCGCGAGCAGATCGCGGAGGGACGCGCCGCCGCTCGCGACGCGCTCCCGGCGCCCGAGGAGTCGCTCCCGCCGCTCCGGCGGGCGGAGCGCTTCGCGACCGCGCGGGGCCACGCCGCGACCGCAGTCGGCACGTGGGCCGGCGTGACGGCCGAGGGCGACCCGCGAGGGGTGACCGACGGCGTGGGGGCCGTCCGGAACCGGGCCGCCGAGACGCTGGAGACTCTCCCCGGAGGCGCGTCGGACCCTCTCGTCGGAGCGGCCGTGTACGGCCCGATCGAGCGCTGGCTCGACGTTGCGCTGCGCCGCGACCTCGTCGGCGGGCCAGCGGGCGTCGCCGAGAGCGCGGACCCCCTCCGAGCCGGAGAGACCGTCGGCGATGTCGAGCGAGTGCAGTCGCGCGTCGAGGTCGGCCGGCACCTCCGCGACCGGTATCGGGCGTCGCTCGCCGCTCCGCGGACGGTCGACGGGCCGCTCCGCGAGGCGGCCGAGCGGGTCGGGAGCGAGGTCGGCGACCGGCTCCGGGAGCTTCACGGGAGCGACGGCGACCGACTCAGGGGAAGTCCCGGGACGGACGCGTTCCTCGATAGCCGGCCGGTCGCGCGCGACGCCCCCAGCGTCTCGCTCCTCTCGCGCGCGAACTACCGGACCTTCGAGGACCTCCGGTTCGATCCCGTTCCGATCGACGACTGGATCCCGGACCACCCGGCGACGGCGCTCACCCGAACGGCGCTCGCTCGGGTCCGACTGCGCGCGCTCGCCGCGCTCGCCGCGCGGATCGAGGACGGAGAGACGCTGTTCCCGGCGGACGCCGCCGCGGTCGAGGCGGAACGCGACGCCGCGATCCGGTCGGTGGCGGGACTCGTCACGAGCGCCAATCCGCTGGCGCGCTGGCTCGGGGGGCGGTTCCGACCCCTGTTCGCGGAGCGCGACGCCGCGCTCGCGGAGAGCGATCCCGACGCGCGAACGGTCGCCGGGGCCTTCGCCGCGTACCGGTGGATCGGACTGGTCGCCCGCGAGACGGACCCGGTGCTCGCGTCGGTGGGCGAGGCGTTCGAGTCGCCGGACGCGTAGCTGGAACGCGCGGGAAGCGGACAACGAGCGCGCGCGAAGCGGAACAGCGAGCACGCAACGAACGCGCGGGAAGCGAGCAACGAGCGGCGGGCGGACGATTAAAAGAGAGGGCTGAGAGGCGGGGACGCGGTGGCGTTCGGTCTCGACGACGGTGCGACGGGAGACGGGGAGCCGTCAGCGAAGCTCCTTGAACGTGGCCTCGCACTCGGGGCAGACGCGGACGGAGAACACCTCGTCCGGGTCGTTCTTCTTCTTCAGGACCTTCTCGCAGTCGGCGCAGTTCAGCCGCTCGTACGTGTCCTTGAACAGGTCGCCGTCGCGAAGCCCCTTCCGCGTCGATTTCATGACTCGAGGTTGATCGCGTGACGGTATAAAAACCCCGTACGACGCCGGTCGGACGCGTCGCTTTCGCAACCCTTGTCTCCCGCCGTCGAGTACGTCGCCCGTGTCACGGAGTCGGCTGTTCGGATCGCTGTGTGCGATCGTCTTCCTCGTCAACTTCGCGCGGGTCGTGTTCGCACCCCTCGTGGGGGAGTTCATCGCCGAGTTCGCGATCGGCGAGGGGACGGCGGGGCTCATCGTCACGCTCGCGTGGCTCGGCTCGGCGGCCCCGCGCCTCCCGGCCGGCTGGGCGCTGACGCGCTTCTCACGCCAGTTCGTGGTCCTCGTCTCCGGGGCGATGCTGACGCTCGGTGCGCTCGGGGTCGCGCTGGCACCGGGCGTCTCGACGCTGATGACGGCCGCGTTCGCGATCGGCTTGGCCTCCGGCGTCTACTTCGTCGCCGCCAACCCGCTCATCTCGGAGCTGTTCCCCACCCGCGTCGGACGCGTGGTGGGGGTCCACGGGATGGCGAGCCAGCTCGCCGCCGTCGCCGCCGCGCCGGTCGTCACGGTCGCGCTCTGGTACGACTGGCGGCTCGCCTTCTACGGGCTCGCGCTCACCGCCGCCGCCTCCACCGCCGTCTTCGTCGCCTTCGCTCGCCGGACGGACCTCCCGGACGCCGGCGCGAGCGACACCGACTTCGTCGCGGGCGCGCTCTCGGAGTGGAAGCTGATCGTCGCCGGCGTCGTGCTCATGGGGCTCACGAGCTTCGTCTGGCAGGGGCTGTTCAACTTCTACGAGCTGTACATGATCGACAAGGGGCTCCCGCCCGCGACGGCGCGGAACCTGTTGACGGTGATCTTCGCCGCGGGCGTCCCCGCCTTCGTGATCTCCGGCGACCTCGCCGACCGGCTCCCGCACGTCCCGTACCTGCTCGGGATCGTCACGACGTTCCTCGTCGGCGTCGTTTTCGTGGTCGTCTCCTCCGGACTGGCCGCGGTCGTCGCCGCCAGCGTCGTCGTCGGCTTCGCCATCCACATGCTGTTCCCCGCCGGCGACACCTACCTGCTCGCGTCGCTGCCGGACGGGTCCCGGGCGTCGGCGTACGCCGTCTTCTCGGCCGGGATGATGACGACGCAGGCGGCCGGCTCGTGGGTCGTCGGCGAGGCGATCGAGGCCGGCGCCGGCTACGACGCGGTGTTCCTCTCGCTCGCCGGCGGGCTCGCGCTCGTCGTCGTCGCCTACGCGGTGCTGGAGCGGCTCGGTCGGATCCCCGGCGGCGCCGCGGGCGCGGAGCGCGCGGCCTGACCGGGCGCTTCCCGCGGGTCGTTCGGCGGCCCCCCGTCGACCCGGACCGGCACGGGAGCACGGGTATCGCACCTATTTAGGGGCTTGCGCCCGTGTAACTGATAGATGGAGTACGTCCAAGAGCGCGTGACCACGCTGCACGCGTTGACCGACCACCGGCCGGACGCTCCGACCGGCCGGGCGGCGGTCGTCGTGCCGATGACGGAGCGCGAGTACGGGACGCTCGCGGCCGACCGAGTCCTGACGGCGCTGGAGGCGGTCGACCCCGCCCGCGTCGTCGTGCCCCTCCGCGCCTCCGCCGAGCGCGTCGGCCCGTTCGCCGACTGGCTCGACGGGTTCGACGTGGAGGTGGAGACCCTGTGGTGCGGCGGGCCGCGGCTCACGGAGCTGCTCGCCGACCGCGGGCTCGACGGGAGCCGCGGGAAGGGCCGAGACGTGTGGCTCGGGCTCGGCCGCGCCTTGGGAGAGGAGTTCGTCGTCGTCCACGACGCCGACACGAAGACGTACTCGCCCGCCTTCGTCAGTCGGCTGCTGTTCCCGCTCGCGCGCGGCCACGAGTTCTCGAAGGGGTACTACGCCCGCGTCGAGGACGGCTCGCTGTACGGGCGGCTGTTCCGGCTGTTCTTCCGGCCGTTAGTCCGCGCGCTCGTCGACGCGACCGAGCGCCGCGAGCCCGGCGTCCTGGAGTACCTCGACGCGTTCCGCTACGCGCTCGCCGGGGAGTTCGCGGCGACGACCGACCTCGTCTCCAGACTCCGCGTCCAGCGCGGCTGGGGGCTGGAGGTCGGGACGCTCGGCGAGGCGTTCGCGCACGCCGGCTTCGCGGGGAGCGCCCAGGTCGATCTGGGACGGTACGAACACGACCACCGCTCCGTCGACGGTCCGACCGGGCTCGCCGACATGAGCCAGGCGGTCGGCGAGGCGACCCTCCGCGCGGTCGAGGGTGCCGGCGTCGAGGTCCGGTACGACGCGCTCGCCGATCGCTACCGGGAGGCGGCCGACGGGCTGGTCCGGGGCTACGAGACCGACGCCGCGTTCAACGGCCTCGACTACGACCGCGCGGCCGAGCGCGAGCAGGTCGCGACGTACGCCGACGCCCTCGGCGAGCCGGGTCCGGACACCCGCCTGCCGGCGTGGCGCGACGCGCCGGTCACGCCCGCGGAGGTCGCCGACGCGGCGCGGGCGGACCTCGCGGCGGCGCGTGACACGGGATCGAGGGGAACGGACCGGGAGGTACGGACGGCCGACCGCCCGCGGCCAGCGGACCCGAGCGCCGACGCCGCGCCGGGGGAGGACTGATCGATGGGAGACGGACCTAGCGGACCCGAGGGCGGTGCCCCCAGCGTCGCCGCCCGCGACGACCTCGCCGGCGTCGTCGACCTGTTCGAGTGGCTCACCCGCGAGGAGCTGTCGCGGGCGCTCTCGGAGCTCGCTTATAAACAGCGCGCCGAGGTCGACGACGAGGCCATCGCCGCCGCCATCGACGTCGCGGTCGCGGAGTACGCGCTCGTCCCCGCGCCGCCCGCGGCGCTCTCGGAGGCGGGAGCGGGGAGCGCGTCGGACGCGGTGGCGGGGAGCGCGCCGGACGTGGTGGCGGACCCCGCGGACGGAGCCGACGCCGACGCGGTCGCGCTCGCGGTCGGCCCCGCCGCCTTCCCCTCGCTGCCGGCGGACGCCGAGGACCTCCCGCACATCCTCGACGTGCCCGACCGCGGCGTGGACCGGGAGACGCTCTCCGAGGCGGTGTTGGAGCGTTTGTCGGAAGACGCGGTGGCCGCGATCGGGGCGGGCGACGCGGACCGGCTGGAGGTCCTCGCCGACGTGACCTACGACATCGAGGCGTGGGCGCCCGTCGACGCCGGGGCGATACGCGAGCGGATCGTGGACGAGCTTGACGGCTGACCCTCAGCGCCAGATCGGACCGAATCCGACCCACGCCGCCGGCGACCGCCGGACCCTCGGGGCATATCTTTAATGGCGCAGCGAGTGTCTGTGACGGTGATTATGAAGAAGCTGATCAACGACCCGGACGACGTCGTCGACGAGATGCTGGACGGGATGACCGCGGCGTATCCGGACCGGCTCCGACGGCTCCCGGACACGCAGGTGGTCGTGCGCGACGACGCGCCGGTCGAGGGGAAGGTCGCGCTCGTGACGGGCGGCGGGAGCGGTCACGAGCCGACCCACGCGGGCTACGTCGGCGACGGAATGCTCGACGGGGCGGCCGCCGGCGACGTGTTCTCCTCGCCGACCGCCGACGAGTTCGAGGCGCTCATCGACGCCTGCGACGCGGGCGACGGCGTGCTCGCGATCATCAAGAACTACGAGGGCGACGTGATGAACTTCGAGACCGCCATCGAGCTCGCCGAGATGGAGGGCGTCGAGGTCGAGAGCGTCGTGGTCAACGACGACGTGGCCGTCGAGGACTCGCTGTACACGTCCGGGCGACGAGGCGTCTGCGGGACGATCCTCGTCCACAAGGCCGCCGGCGCGAAGGCCGCGCAGGGAGCCGACCTCTCGGAGGTCACGCGCGTCGCCGAGAAGGTGATCGACAACGTGGGGACGATGGGCACCGCGCTCACCTCCTGTGTCACCCCCGAGAAAGGCGAGCCCACCTTCGACCTGGGCGACGACGAGATCGAACTCGGGATCGGGATCCACGGCGAGCCCGGCACCGAGCGCACGGAGATGATGAGCGCCGACGAGATCACCGACGCGCTGACCGAGGCGGTCCTCGACGACCTCGATCTGGATCCCGGACAGGAGGTGCTCACGGTCGTCAACGGGATGGGCGGGACCCCGCAGATGGAGCTGTTCGTCGTCAACCGCCGGCTCCAGGAGCTGCTCGGGGAACACGACCTCGAGACGTGGGACGCGTGGGTCGGCGACTACATGACCTCGCTCGACATGATGGGCGCGTCTATCACCGTCTGCGCCGTCGACGACGAGCTGAAGGAGCTGCTCGGCGCGCCGGCCGACACCCCGGCGCTGACGACGAAATGACGGGCGACGGCGCCGCCGTCGTCGACGCCGTCGAGGCGGTCGCGGAGCGCATCGAGGACGAGCGCGCGCACCTCACCGAGCTCGACTCCGCCATCGGCGACGCGGACCACGGCGGCAACATGGCCCGCGGCTGGGCCGCCGCCGCCGAGGCCGCCCGCGACCTCGACGACCCCGACCCCCAGACCGTCTGCAAGACGGTCGGGAAGACGCTCATGGCCGAGGTCGGCGGGGCCTCCGGTCCGCTGTTCGGCGGCTCGCTCGTGTTCGCGAGCGCCGAGCTCGACGACGGGATCGACGCCGAGAGCGCGGTCGCGTTCGCCGAGACCTACTTAGAGAAGGTCGAGGACCGCGGCGACGCCCGGGTGGGCGACCAGACGGTGGTCGACGCGCTCACCCCGGCGGTCCACACGTTCAAGAAGTCGGTCGAGACGGACGAGCTCCCGCCGCTCGAGGCGCTGGCGAAGGCGGTCGACGCGGCCGAGCGCGGCGTCGCGTTCACCGTCCCGATCCGGGCGAAAAAGGGCCGCGCCTCCTACCTCGGCTGGCGGTCCGTCGGCCATCAGGACCCCGGCGCGACGAGCGCGCTGTACATCCTCGAGGAGCTGCTCGCGGTCGCCGCCGACGCCCTCGACGCGGAGATTCCCGACGTCGACGCGACCTCGCCGACGATCCCGGACGAGGCGGCCGAGGACGACAGCGCGGCGGCGGAGGACGACTGATGGTCGGCCTCGCCGTCGTCTCCCACAGCGAGCGGGCCGCCGAGGGGATCGTCGAGGTCGCCGCCGAGATGGCCGGCGACACCCGCATCGAGCCCGTCGGCGGCGACGGACAGGGGGGGATCGGTACCGTCCCGGACGCCATCGGCGACGCCATCGACGCCGCGGACGACGGCGAGGGCGTCGTCGTCCTCGTCGACCTCGGCAGCGCGGTGATGAACGCCGACGTGGCGGTCGAGCTGAGCGACGCGGAGGCAGTCATCGCGGACGCGCCCGTGCTGGAGGGCGCGGTCAACGCGGCCGTCGCCGCCACCGACCCGTCCGCCACGCTGGACTCGGTCCGCGAGCAGGCGGAGGCGGCGCGCGGGATGGAGAAGCTGTAGAGCGTCGGAACGCTACCCGTCGAGCAGCTCCCGCACCTCGGCGCGCGTCTCGCACGCGAGCGCCCGCTCGGCGAGGTCGCGCGCGTCCGCCGAGTCGACCTCCCGGACCCGCTCTTTCACCGCCGGGACGGTCACCGCGCTCATGCTGAGCTCGTCGAGCCCGAGCCCGACGAGCAGCTCCGTGAACGCCGGGTCGCCGGCCATCTCGCCGCACATCCCGACCCACGCGTCGGTCTCCTCTGCGGCCGACGCCGTGCGGTCGATCGCGCGTAACACCGCCGGGTGGAGCGGGTCGTGGTACGCGGCGACGCCGTCGTTCTCGCGGTCGGCCGCCATCACGTACTGGGCGAGGTCGTTCGTCCCGATACTCAGGAAGTCGAGCCGGTCTGCGAGCCGGTCCGCGAGGAAGACCGCGGCCGGCGTCTCGACCATCGCGCCCAGTTCCGGGACCGCGTGGTCGACGCCCTCCGCGTCGAGGTCGGCGGCGACCGACTCGACCGCCGAGACCGCGGCCTCGACCTCCTCGATCTGCGAGACGAGCGGGAACATCACCGCGAGCCCCTCGCCGTCCGCGTCGTCAGCGTCGTCTGCGCCGTCCGCGTCGCCATCGCTCGCGGCCGCGCGCAGCAGCGCCCGCAGTTGCGTCTCGAACAGGTCGCAGTGCTCGTCGAGCGAGAGCCGGATCCCCCGTCGGCCGAGAAACGGGTTCGCCTCGTCCGGCAGGTCGAGGTACGGCACCCGCTTGTCGCCCCCCACGTCGAGCGTCCTGACGACGACCCGGTCGTCCGGGAACGCCGCCAGCGCGGCCGTCACGGCCTCGTACTGCTCGTCCTCGCTCGGCGGCGCCTCGCGGTCGAGGAAGAGGAACTCCGTCCGGAACAGCCCGATCCCGTCGGCGCCGCGCTCGGACGCGGGGCCGAGCTCCGCCTCGCTCCCGACGTTCGCGGCCACTTCGACCGGCCGGCCGTCGGCGGTCGAGACGCGCTCGGTGACCGCCGACGTCGCCTCGCCCTCGGCCGCCGCGCGCGTCTCCGCGTCGGGGTCGGCGACCACCCGCCCGCCCTCGCCGTCGACGAGGAGTTCGGTCCCGTCCTCGATGTCGCGAAGCGACTCCCCGACCCCGACGACCGCCGGGATCGACAGCGACCGCGCGATGATCGCCGCGTGCGCGGTCCGGCCGCCGGCGACGGTGGCGATCCCGGCGACCGCGTCCGGGTCCAGCTCCGCGGTGTCGCTCGGGGTGAGCCGCTCGGCCAGCAGCACGGTGCCGTCCGGGAGATCCCTCACGTCGACGAGCGAATCGACGTCGAGGAGGACGCGGAGCAGCCGGTCCCGCACGTCGCGCAGGTCGTCCGCGCGCTCGGCCATGGGACCGTCGAGCGCCTCGAACTGATCGATCGCGGCCGCGAACCGGTCGCGCACGGCGTGTTCGGCCGGCGTCCCGTCCTCGACGGCCGCCTCGATGTCGCCGACGAGCTCCGGGTCGTCGAGGAACTGCTCGTGGGCCTCGAACACCGCCGCCTCCTCCTCGCCGACGCGCTCGGCCGCCCGGTCGCGGGCGTCCCGGATCGCCTCGCGGGCCGCGTCGCGGGCGTCAGCGAACCGCGCCAGCTCGGCGTCGGGGTCGACGGCGGACGGGTCGGGTCGCTCGGGGAGCGTCAGGCCGGCTTCGGGGCGGTACCAGCGCGCCGTCCCGACGCCCGACAGCGGCGTGCTTCCGACGCCGGTGAGCGTCTTCACGGCGGAGCCTCACCGTCGCCGTCCTCTTCGACCGCGCTCGTCAGGAGGTCGCAGACCGCGTCGAGCGCGTCGGCCGCCTCCGCGCCCTCGGCAACGATCCGGACCGACTCGCCGTGGGCGACGTTCAGTCCGCTCACCGAAAGCATGCTGTCGGCGCGGACGAGCCCGTCGTCACCGTCGTCCGCGCGACCGATCGACACGTCGGCGTCGAACCGGTTCGCCGTCTGCACCAGCTTCGAGGCCGGCCGCGCGTGCAGGCCCGCCTCCGGCACCACCGTCACGGTACGTTCCATGGATCCGGATAGGCGCGGCGTGGCCTTATAAGTAGGTTCGGTGAGGCGGCCGGGCTCACTCGACGACGGCGACGACCTCTCCCTCGATCATCCGCGCGAGGACGACCCGCGGCACGTCCGCGCGCTCGCGGACGACTCGCGCGATCTCCCGCCCGACCCCCTCGTCGTCGGCGTCGTCGACGGCATTTATAAGCGGGATCGCGGTCGCGTCCGGCGGAACGTCTTTTAAACCGCCCCGCTCGTGCGCGAGCACGCGACCGACCAGTTCGGGGGTGATCTCGTCGCCGAGTTCGGCGTCGGTGATCGCGGTCACACGCTCGGGACGGTGAACCGTCTCGCCGGTCAGCGGCTCGCCGACTGCGCCGACGCTCGCCACCGGAACCACGCGGTCCGCGCTCGCCGGGAGCTGCGGCTCGCGCTCGTTCGGGGCCTTAAAAAGGCGCGTCCGCGCCCCGTCGGCCTTCACGAGGACCGGCCCGCCGTGGGCGGCGCCGATCTCGTCGACGACGGCCGGGTCGTACCCGCGGTACCGGTCGTCGCGCTCGCGCTCCGGGACCAGGCCGAGCGGGAAGGCGTCCTCGGCCGCCGCGTTCGCCGGCTCCGCGAGGGCGGCGACCGGGTCCTCGGTCACGCGGACGTCCGCGACCTCCCGGTCGAAGATCGGGATCCGGACCGTCGCGGTGAGGACCGCCCGCTCGAGCCGGTCGGCGAGCGCGTAGAGGGTGGTCTTCTTCCCGCCGGCGCCGACGAGACAGGTCGTTCCCGCGGCCGCGTCGAGGGCGTCGACCACGTCGTCCATGTCCGGAGTCGTGGTCCCCCGGGGGCGAAAAGCCGTCGGTCGGGGGTGTGGTTCGACCGAGGGTGATTACCCCGGCGTGTGGTTTAATCCCGTTCGCCCGCGAGGTGGCTCACGATGACCGTTCCCGACCGGATGCTCCGTGTCGACCTCTCGGCGGAGCGCGTGCGCAGCGAGCCGGTCCCCGCGGAGTGGCTCGCGCGCTACGTCGGCGGGAAGGGGCTCGGCGCGCGGTACCTCTACGAGATGGAGCCGGGCGTCGACCCGGCGTCGCCGGCGAACCGGCTCGCGTTCCTCGTCGGTCCCCTGACCGGCTACCTCCCCGGCGAGCCGCGCTACGCGGCGGTGACGAAGTCCCCGCTCACCGGCGCGTTCCTCGACTCCTACGGGGGCGGGTCGTTCGCGGCCCGGCTCGCCGGCTCGCTCGGCGACCACCTCGGGCTCGTGATCGAGGGCGCGGCCGACGACCCCGTCGCCCTCTCGCTCGCCGGCGGCGAGGCGACGATCGAACCCGCGGGAGACCTTCGAGGGCTCGACGCGGCCGAGACCGACGCCAGGTTCCCGGACGCCGCCGTCGCCTGCGTCGGCCCGGCGGGCGAGTCGGGAGTCCGGTACGCGACGATCGCCTCCGACGGCGGCGACCACCACGCCGGGCGGGGCGGCGCGGGCGCCGTGATGGGCGCGAAGGGGCTCAAGGCGGTCGTCGCCCGCGACCCGGCGCCGGAGGTCCCCGACGCGCTCCGGGCGCTCCGCGAGCGCGCCGAGGCGGCGTTCGCCGACAGCGACGCCGGGCGCTGGCTCGCCGCGGGCGACACCCTAGAGACCGTCGCGTTCGGCGACGAGACGGGCGTGCTCCCGACCCGGGGCTGGCAGGCCCGCCGCTTCGACGGCGCCGACGCCCTGGGGGTCGACTCCGCGAGCGAGCGCGCGACCGGTCGCGAGCGCCCTGACGACTCGGTTCCGGGCGGGTTTCGGGTGCCGACGGGCGAGGGGGAGCGCTCGGACGGCGACGCTGACGCCGACGACTCCCCGGACGCCCCCGACGCGACCGTCCCCCGCGGCGGCACCCCGATCGCGCTCGGCGCGGGGCTCGGTATCGACGACTTCGACGCGGTCGCGGCTCTCGGCGGCGTCTGCGACCGCCTCGGGATCGACGTGATCTCCGCCGGCAACGCGGTCGCGTGGGCGGTCCGCGCGAGCGACGCGGGGCTGATCGACCCCGCCGATCACGGCGTCGACCGCGGGCTCGCCTTCGGCGACGAGGCCGCCGCGCGGGCACTCATCGAGGAGATCGCGGCCCGGTCGACCCCCCTCGCCGACGCGCTCGCGGACGGCGTGGCGGCCGCCGCCGAGCGGTTCGGCGGGGCCGACCTCGTGCCGACCGTGAAGGGGATGGAGCTCGCCTCCTACGACCCGCGCGGCGCGGCGACGATGGCGCTGGCGTTCGCGACCGGCGACCGCGGCGGCTGCCACCGGCGCGCGCGACCGGTCGAGACCGAGGCGGTGACCGACCCGGGGTGGGGCCCCGCCGAGCGCGCTGCCGTCGTCGCCGACGAGCAGGACCGGCGGGCCGCGCTGTGGTGTCTCGTCGGCGACGACTTCCTCGCCGAGAGCTTCGGGCCGGCGGCGGCCGCCGAGTGGCTCGCCGCGCTCGGCGACGAGCGCGACCCGGACGACCTCCGGCTCCTCGGCGAGCGGGTGTGGACGCTCACGCGCCTGTTCAACCTCCGAGAGGGGTTCGACCGCGGCGACGACGGGCTCCCGGACGCGCTGACGCGCGGGACCGACGGGGCGGGAGAAACGGATGACGCGCCCGACGACGGCCTCGACCCCCGCGCCTTCGAGGACCTCCTCGACCGGTACTACGCGCACCGCGGCTGGGACCGCGAGGGGCGACCCGCGACCGCCCTGCTCGACCGGCTCGGGCTCGCGGACCTCCCCGACGCGGCGACGCCGGTCGGGTCGGCGGAAACGGTGCCGGACTTCGGCGCCGCTGACGGCGGCGGCGACTGAACGACGAAAAGCGGACGGCGGCTGACCATTAAAAAAAAAACGGTCGCCGACCTACGGCGCCGCCTGCTTCGTCGAGATCAGCTCGATCACGTCGCGGTGGTCGAGCTCGTGGTCGGTCCCCACCTGTCGCCCGCTCCGGCAGTCGGTGCCGTGGAGGAGCCCCTCGCCGATGTCCGAGTGGATGTGGAACGCGAAGTCCTCAGTCGTCGACCCCTCGGGGAGGATGAAGCAGTCGCGGAAGACGCCCTTCTCGTCTTTGCTCCCGTTGGCGGAGCCGGGGAAGACGGCGATACAGCCGAGCACGTCGAAGACGGCCTCCTCGAGCGCGCCCTGTACGCCGGTGCCGTCGTACTCGGCGACGAACTCGCCGATCTGCGCTAAGCCCGCCTCCTGCTCGCCGGAGACGTCGCCGACGATTTCGAAATCGCACTCGCCCGGCGTGTAGTCGACGACGCCGGCCTCGTTCGCGTTTTTAAGCGCTTTTTCGGCGTGGGCGCTCGCGGGGACGAAAGAGAGGTGGTCGTAGTCGGGGTCGGCGGTGATCTCCTCCCAGTTCGCCTGCGCCTCGGGGGTGTCCATCTTGTTGGCGGCGACGACCATCGGCTTCGTGCGCTTGCGGATCTCCCGGGCGAGCTCGGTTCTGTCCGTCTCGTCCCACGTCTCGGGGTCGAGTTCGAGCCCCTCGGCGAGGATCACCCGCTTCATCCGGTCCTTGTCGATGCCGAACGCGGACATCTGGTCGGCGAGCTCCGCCTCGATGGCGGCGTCGGCGCCGTGATAGCGCGTCTCGAACTTCTCGAGGCCCTTCTCCAACACGTCGAGGTACCACGCGTCGAGCTCCTCCTCTAGGAAGTCGATGTCCTCGCGGGGGTCGTGGCCCTCGGTCGTCTCGCCCTCGATGTCGGTCTTGCCGGAGAAGTCGACGACGTGGATCAACACGTCGGTCTCGTTGAGGTCGGTGAGGAACTGGTTCCCGAGGCCGCGTCCCTCGTGGGCGCCGGGGACGAGGCCGGCGACGTCGACGAGTTTGACGGGAACGAAGCGGGTGCCCTCGCGGCAGACGCCGACGCTCGGCGTGCAGGTCTCGTCGAACTCGGGGGCGGCGCAGTCGACGCGGACGTACGCCTCGCCGACGGTCGGGTCGATCGTGGTGAACGGGTACGCGCCCTCGGGCACGTCGTTCATGGTCGCGGCGTTGAAAAACGTCGACTTCCCCACGGAGGGCTTGCCGACGAGGCCGATCCGGTAACTCATTACCACCAGTGCGCGATCCACGGTAAAAAGCGATGCGAGACGCGCCGTGGCGTGCGTACGGGTGACGCGGGGGCCGACGCGGCCCGCGACCGGACCCGAGTCAGGCGTCGCCGTCGGACTGCCCCGGCTCCCCGAGCGCCTCGATCGGGAGCACGTTCTGAAGCGCGGCGAAGGCGTCCTCGGGGCTCTCGAACCGCTTCTGGTCGATGTCGGCGACGAGGTCGCCGAGGTCGGCGTCGCCGTCGGCGAACAGCACGGTCGTGCCGGCGCAGGACTCGACGAGGTCCTCGCGGGCGGCCGGGTAGGAGTGGCCGCGGAACTCGTCTTCGACGCGCGAAAGGTGAACTTCGGATGTCATGAGTGTGTATCGGCGCGAAGGGGCTTAAACGCGCGCTTCGTCGAGGTTTCGCGTCCGCCGTCCGCCGAGAACCGGCAAAACGCGCAAAGAGTTATGTGCCGGCGGGGGCGTGTTGCATGTGAACGTATGACTCTATACGATCGGATCCTCGTCCCGACCGACGGCTCCGCCGAGGGGAGGCGGGCGGTCGCGCACGCCCTCGACCTCGCCTCGGTCCACGGCGCTGCGGTCCACGGGCTGTACGTGGTCGACACGGCGAGCTACGCGGGGATGCCGATGGAGAGCTCGTGGGACGGGGTCGGCGACCTCCTGCGAGAGGACGCGAAGAAGGCGGCCGAGGAGGTCGAGTCCCTCGCGGCCGCCACCGACCTCGACGTCGAGACCGCGGTCGCGGAGGGCTCGCCGAGCAAGGAGATCATCCGGTACGCCGAGGGCAACGGCTGCGACCTGATCGTGATGGGCACGCACGGCCGCGGCGGGATCGACCGCCTCCTCCTCGGGAGCGTCGCCGAGAAGGTGGTCCGCGGGTCGAGCGTCCCCGTGCTGACGGTGCGGCTGGACGGCGAGATACCGGAGGGAACGCCCGACGGGAGCTCGGTCGAGAGTGAGAGTCCGGTCGAAAGCGACTCGCCGGCCGAAAGCGACTCGCCGGCTGACGGAGACCCGGAAGCGACCGGACGGAGCTAGTCGGGAGCCGTCGGTTTCGCGGTCCCCTGCGGTCCGATCCGCACGCCGATCAGCCGTCGGCGTCGCGCAGGTGCTCGCAGTCGCCGGCGTGGACCCGTCTGACTCCTTCGTCCGTCTCGATCACGAGCGCGCCCGGCGGCTCCACGTCGACCGCGGTGCCCGTCACCGGGCCGTTCGGGGTGTCGACGCGAACCCGACGGCCGAGGGTGCTCGCGCGCTCGCGCCACGCCGGCAGGATCCGGTCCATCCGGTCGGCGGTCCCCGCCAGCGCCGCGAAGCGCTCGATGAGGGTCGCTGCGAACCGACGCCTGTCGACGGGCTCGCCGAGCTCCTCGCACAGGGAGGTCGCGCCCGCCGGGAGCGCCTCGGCGTCGACGTTGGCGTTGACGCCGATCCCCGGGACGATCCACGAGATCCGGTCGGCCTCGCCCTCCATCTCCGTGAGGATCCCCGCGACCTTGCGGCCGCCGCGACCGCCCGGGTCGGCGTCGCCGTCGCCCTCGCCGTCGTCTCCGCTCTCCGACTCCCCCACGAGCACGTCGTTCGGCCACTTGATGTGGGCGTCGACGCCCGCCTCTCGACAGGCGTCGGCCGTCGCGACCGCGGCGGCGAGGGTGAAGAGCGGGGCGCGGGCCGGCGGCGCGTCGGGCCGGACCGCGAGCGAGAGCCAGACGCCGCCGCTCGGCGCGACCCACTCGCGGTCGAGTCGCCCCCGGCTGCCCGTCTGCTCGTCGGCGACGACCGCGACGCCGTCGGCCCCGTCGCTCGCCAGTTCGCGGGCCCGCTCGTTCGTCGACGCGATCCGGTCGTGGTACTCGACCGCGTAGGGCGCGTCGAGCCCGAACTCGATCCCGGCCGCGCAGTAGGCGGGATCGGCGGGGGCGACGTACCCCTCCGAGGTCGACTCGACGGCGAACCCCTCCTCGCGGAGCGACTCGACCGCCTTCCAGACCGCCGCCCGCGACACGCCGAGGTCGTCGGCGAGCGCGGGACCGGAGACGGGACCGTCGCCGAGGGCGTCGAGCAGCGCGCGACGCGTGTCCATGTCGACGGGGTCGGCGCGAGCGTGCAAAGCCGTTCCGGGTCCCGGTTCCCGCCCGACTCGGAGCCCCGGTTCCCGCCCGACTCGGAGCCCCGGTTCCCGCCCGACTCCGGACCCCGGCTCTCGCCCGACCGGTCGGACCGAGCACAGGCCTATCCGTGTGGAGCGCGAATTCCGGCCGAATGACCGGTTCCGGCCCCGAAACCGTTCCCCTGACCGTCCTCGACGGCGACGACCGGACCGAGCTCGCCGTCGAACCCGGACGGAACCTGCGCCGGGCCCTCCTGGAGGCGGGGCTGTCGCCGTACGCCGCCGCGACGCGCCGGCTCAACTGCGGCGGTCGGGGGCTCTGTGCCACCTGCGGCGTCCGGATCCGCGAGGGACCCGCGCCCGAGCACTGGCACGACCGACTGGCGGACCGGTTCGGCTACCCGCGCCTCTCCTGTCAGGTGACCGTCGACGGTCCGATGACCGTCGAGCTGGTCGACAAGCTGGTGTGGGGCTCGCGGGCGCGACCCGAGAGCGAGGAGTGAGCGCGCCTCCGGCTCGGCGGTCGGAGCCGTCCGGATCCGGACCGGAGACACCGGGTTTCCGGTGAAACGGCGAGCGTTACCGAGTCGCACGCTGTCGGCGGCGGACTCGACGAGGGGGAAGGAAACGCAGAGAGGTCCGAGACGGTCTCGCCACAAGACACAAGACCTCACGGGCGAATTCTCGGGTATGCAACCCTCCAAGGAGCGTGAGGCGTCCGACGGCGACCCGATGGACGACCTCGACGACCTCCTCGACGACGACCTCGCGGGCGGCGAGGGGGAGCCCGACGCCGAGACGGGCGGCGCCGCGACCCCCGAACCGAGCGCGGGGAGTTCCCGGGCCGGGGAGGCCGGCAGAATCGGCGTCTCCGGCCGGTGGTTCTCGGCGAAGGCCTTCGCGCTCGCGCTCGTCACGGTCGCCGTCGGGGTGTTCGTCGGCGGTCTGATCCCGCTCATCGGCGGAACGATCGGGACGGCGGGCGGCGTGTTCCTCGCCGCGTTCCTGCTCGGCCTCGTCGTCTCGACTCGTCGGTACGTCGAGACGGGGATCGCCGGGGCCGCGGCGGGCGCGACGAGCGCGGTGACGAGCGTCCTCGGCGTCGGCTTCCTCCCGATCGGGATCGACTACCTCTCGCAGTGGGGGCTGCCGCTCGTCGCGGTCGGCGGCGGCGCGGGGCTCGCGTTAGCGCTGCTCGGTCACTACTTCGGACGGGACCTCCGGGCGGGGCTGACCGAGGACATCGGCGGGTAAGGCGAAGCAGGCGAAGCAGGCGAAGCAGGCGGAACGAAACGGTCGGTGGTCAGCGCGTCCGCAGCACGTCTTCGACGCCGACGTAGGCGGCGATCTCGTGGCGTTCGAGCACGAGGAAGCCGGCGAGGATCGCGACGAAGCCGAGGAGCGCCTCCGCCTCGATCAGGCTGCCGAGCAGGACCCAGCTCCCGACCGCGGCGACGACCGGTTCCGCGTAGCCGACGAGGTGGAGCTGCGTCGGTCCGACCTCGTCGAGCAGCGCGAAGTAGATCAGGAACGCGACGACCCCCGACAGCAGCGTGAGGTACGAGAGCGACGCGATCGAGGTGGCGTTCCAGACGATCGCCGCGGGCGACTCGCCGAGCAGGGCGGCCCCGACGAACAGCATCCCGGCGCCGGAGACCATCGCCCACCCCTGCAGCGCGGCGATCGGGAGGTCGGTGCGGAGCGGGCGGAGCAGGACGGCACCCAGCGAGAAGGCGACCGCGCCGGCGAACGCGAGCGCGACGCCGAGGAGCGCGGAGCTGCCGAGCCCCGCCTCCATCGGGTCGGCGATCACGATCACGCCGAGGATCCCGAGCGCGAACCCGCCGATCTCGTAGGGGCCGAGCCGCTCGTTCGGGAGGAGCAGCGCCGCGAGCGTGGCCGTCAACACCGGGGAGAGGCTCACGATCACCGCGGCGACCGCCCCGGTGATGTGGATCTCGGCGACGTACAGCAGCCCGTGGTACGCCGCGATCACGAAGGCGCCGGCGACGGCGACGCCGAGCCACTCGTCGCGACCGCGGGGGACCGCTCTCCCGGCCGCGACCACGGCGAAGGCCAACACGACCGCGCCGGCGACGGCGTAGCGCACGCCGGCGAACAGGAGCGGCGGGAAGTAGTGCAGCCCGGCCTCGATGGCGACGAAGGAGGTGCCCCACAGCGTCGCGAGGAGGACGAACGCGGCGACGATCGATTCGGGAGTGGAAATGAGGTTCCGCAGATTCATTGGCTATCTGTTCGAAATTGACTGAGATAGTTAAACTATTCTCTCGGATCGGCCGATATCTGGAATGAACAATCACGCATACGAATATGATCCGATTTCGTCTCGAAAGGAGCGCCAATGTTGTACTTGACTTCAACTATATCGGTCGTAATATATAACAGACAATCACGCAAACGGGAGGTATGGACGAGCGCGACGTGCGGCTGTTGAAGGCGATCTCGGACCTCGGCACCGGGAGTCCCGAGCGGCTCCACGAGGAGACCAACATTCCGGTGTCGACGATCCACTACCGGCTGAACAACCTCCGGGAGGACGGCGTGATCGAGAACGACCTGTACGACCTCGACCACGAGGCGCTCGGGCTCGGCGTCACCGTCATCGTCGAGGTGCTCGCGGACTACGAGGGGCCCTACGAGGAGTTCGCGGACGCGCTGCTCGCGGTCGAGGGCGTGACGGAGGCGTTCTTCACGATGGGCGAGACCGACTTCGTCGTTCTCGCGCGGCTCTCGTCGTCGGACACGGTCGAGCGCCTCATCAGCGACTTCGAGGCGATCCCGCAGGTCGAGCGCACGAACTCGACGTTCACGATCGCCACCCTCCGAGACGAGCCGCGCGCGCCGGCGACGTACGACCTCGACACGCTGATCGAGGAGCTGACGGACTGAGGAACAGCGGTCTCGCCGGGGTAACGGCGGCATTTTTAAGCAGAAATGGAGTTGCGACGATCACTAATAAACAAATGTGCGGTGCGGTGGCGCGTGCCACCGAGCGCCCGAAGGGCGCGAGGTGCACGCGCGAGGGACGCCGCGAACGCCCGGAGGGCGTGAGCGGCGAGGCTGGGGAGGCGTGAGGTGCGGTGCTGTGCGGTCGCGGGGGTGGGGCTCAAAGGGGCAGCCGTGAGGACGAAGCACGACGACGCAAGCACTGGAAGGAACGAACGAAGTGAGCGACTGAAGCGCACAGCGAGTCGCGCGAGTCCTCACGGCTGGGGCTTTGGAGATGTTCACCGCTAGAGCGCTGTCAGGTACTTATGAGCGAACGGCTGGAGACTGAGAACGATTCACCACGACTCCAGCAGCGATCGCTTATAAACAAACCACAGAAACGCGCAATACGTCCGACCCAACCTCAGCAATCACTTATAAACAACCCCATCACACCGCAACGTCTACGACCGCTTGCCGATCTCCTCGCGGAGCACGTCGGAGACGACCTCGCCGTCGGCCTTCCCGCGGAGCGCGCCCATCGCCTCGCCCATCAGCCCGGAGAACGCGCCCATCCCCTCGGCCTCGATCTGGTCTGCGTTGCGCTCGACGACTTCGACCACCGCCTCCCGGACCTCCTCTTCGCTCACGCCCGACAGCCCGGCCTCCTCGACGGCCTCGGCCGCCGACAGCTCGGGACGCTCGGCGAGCGTCGTCAGCACCTCCGGAACGCCCTCCTTCGCGAGGTCGCCGTCCTCGACGAGGTCGAAGAGCGCGAGGAAGTGGTCGTCGGTGAGATTCCCGACGGGCGCCCCCTCCCGGCGGATCTCCGTCGTCGTCGACTCCAGCGTCGACGCGGCGAAGGTCGGGTCGACGCCGCGGTCGACCGCGGTCTCGAACAGGGGGAACCGCTGGCCGAACGCGACCTGCTCGGCGAGGCCGGCGTCGAGCCCGAACTGCTCGGTGTACCGCTCGGCCTTCTCGTCGAGGAGCTCCGGCCGCTCCACGTCGGAGGGGTCGGGCTCGACCGGCGGCACGTCCGTCTCGGGGTACATCCGCGCGGCGCCCGGCAGGGGTCGGAGGTAGCGCGTCGTCCCGTCGTCGTTCGCGCCGCGGGTCTCCTCGGGGACGCCCTCGATGGCCGTCTCCGCGCGCTCGGCGGCCGCCTCGATCGCGAGGTCCGCCGTCTCGGGGTCGGCGGCGACGATGGCGACCGCGTCCCCCTCGCCCGCGCCGACCGCGTCGCGGAGGGCGTCGACCTCCTCGTCCGTGACACCGTAGGCCGGGAGCTCGTCGGTGTGGAAGATGCCGCCCGCGCCGTGGCGCTTCGCGTGGTCCGAGAGCTCGGTGCCGAGCCGGCGGTCCGGCTGGATCTCGCGCCCGACGAGGCCGTCGAAGCCGAAGAGGGGGACCGCGGTGACCTTCCCGCCCGCGTCGAGCGCGCCGCGGATGACCCCCGACTCGGTGTCGGCGAAGGTGTCGGTCACGTCCGAGACGTCGCCCACCCTCGCGTCGCGCTCGCGGAGCTCCTCGCGGACGTCGAGCAGCTCGGCCTGCCGGCCGACCTCGCCGCGGACGATGTCCTCGATCCCCTGGAGGTCCTGCACGCCCTTCACCTCGACGCGGGCGCCGTCGGCGATGGAGACGTTCACGTCCTGTCGGATCGTCCCGAGCCCGCGCTTGACCGCGCCGGTCGAGCGGAGCAGCATCCCGATGCGCGCGGCGGCCTCGCGGGCGCCCTCGGGGCTCCGGATGTCCGGGCCCGTCCCGATCTCGACGAGGGGGACGCCGAGCCGGTCGAGCGAGTAGACGACGCCGTCGTCGGTCTCCTCGACGCGCTTGGCCGACTCCTCTTCGAGCATGAGGTCCGCGACCGACACCGTCCCCTCGCTCGTCTCGATCTCGCCCGCCTGGCCGAGCAGGATCGAGCGCTGGAACCCGGAGGTGTTCGAGCCGTCGATGACGAGTTTGCGCATGACGTGGGCCTGGTCGACGACCGAGATGTCGAGCAGGTCGGCGATCTGCAGGGCCACGGCGAGCGCCTCGTCGTCGACGCGGCGGGGCGGCTCGTCGTCCTCCTCGACGAGGCAGGTGGTGTCGTACGCGAGGTAGGTGAACTCGCGGTCGACGCGGCTCTCCTCCACGGCGGCGTCGTCGAGTTCGCCGAGTTCGCTCTTCGTCGGGTGGAGCCGGCGGGCGATCGACCGCTCGGACTCCTCGGGGTCGCGTTCGACGGTCGGGGAGTCGCAGAACAGCTTCGTCGCCGTGTCGAGCTGCTGGTGGATCTCCAGCCCGGCGACGAGCCCCAGCTCCTCGTAGTCATACTCGGGGGTCGCGTCCGTACTCATTACGCCTCACTTCGACGGCGCGCGACTAAAAGGGTGGCAGTTCGCGCGAGCGATGCGGAACTGGAACCGGCGACGTGGGTTATAAAGTACAGCTGCGGTGGCGCGCGCCTCCGAGCGGTCGCTGGAAGCGACCGCGAGGAGCGCGTGCGAGGGAGTCGGTCGCCCTCCGCTTCGCTCCGGGCGACCGACGAGGCTGGGGAGGCGTGAGGTGCGGTGCTGCGCGGGGTGGGACTCAAAGGGGCAGTCGCGAGGGCAGCGCAGGCGACGTAAGCACTGGAAGGAGCGAACGAAGTGAGCGACTGAAGCGCGCAGCGAGCGTGCGCTGCCCTCGCGACTGAGGCTTTGGAGGTGGCCTCCACCGATCCGTGATCACCGATTTATAAACGAGCAGCTGAGGCTTTGGAGGTGTTCACGACCACAGCGTTCCGATCGTAGTCATCACTCAGCGCGTAGCGTTCGAAAGGAATTATGCGTGGGTGCTGTCGTAGAGACAACACCGTGCATCGTGGCGGGTGTGCCGCCGAGCGATGCGTGGGACCGGATTTGAACCGGCGGACCTCTACAGGACAGCGCCCTCAACGCTGCGCCGTTGGCCTGGCTTGGCTACCCACGCTCGCGGTGTTCTGTCGCGTCTCCACGTACCCTTCCCCCAATTAAAAGCCCTTCCATTCGGCGGGACCGTGTCGGAGAGTGGCACCGATCGAGGGGACGCACGCGACGAACGACCGCCGAAACCGCCCCGCCGAAACCGGCACGCGTTTGGGAGTGGCGCCCGTCCGATCGCCCATGTCCGAGTGGGCCCGCGAGAACGTCCCGTTGCTGACCGCTCTCCTGTCCGTCACCGCGCTCGCGCTCGTCTTCGGCGCCGTCGGCGGCGCGATCCCGGGCGGCGTGCTCCCGCGCGCGAGCGACGCGGTCCTCGCCGCGCTCCCGCACCTCAACGCCGCGATCTCAGCGACCGCGATCGTCACCATCCTCCTGGGGTGGCGGGCGATCTCACGGGGGAACGTCGGCCGTCACAAGGCGCTCATGCTCACGTCGTTCGGGCTGTTCACCGCGTTCCTCGTCAGCTACCTCTACCGCCTGATCCTCGTCGGGACCGTCGAGTTTCCCGGCCCGGAAGCCGTCTACAGCTACGTCTACCTCCCGTTCCTCGCGGTCCACATCCTGCTCGCGATCGCGTGTATCCCCTTCGTCTTCTACGCGCTGCTGCTCGCCGCCACCCGCCCGTACGAGGAGCTGTACCACACGCGTCACGCGCAGGTCGGCTTCGTCGCCGCGGTGCTCTGGCTGATCTCGTTCACGATGGGGATCGGCGTCTACCTCATGCTGTACCACGCGTTCTGAGGCGACCGCCCTCGAGTCGAGCGACGAACGTTGAAGCCGCCGCCGACCGTACGAACCGGCGTGCTGTTCCCGACCCACCTCCTCGTCGCCGTCGGAGTGGGCCGGCTGGCGGGCCACCAGCGGGTCCGGCGACGCCTCCCAAGCACCCCGACGCTCTCGGCGTGGTGGCTGGTCGTCGGGGCCGCGCTCCCGGACGTCGTCGACAAGCCGCTCGGCACGCTCGGCGTCGTCGACACCTACCACTCGGTCGGCCACTCCCTGCTGCTCGTTCCCCTCGCAGTCGCCCTCGCCGTGCGGTACCGACGCGGACTCGCGGTCACGGTCGGCTGGGGGTCACACCTCGCGCTCGACGCGTTCCACGTCGTCGCGAACGGGCGAGCGAGCGACGCGCTGTTCCTCGCTTGGCCGGCCCTCACGCGGTCCGACCCGCTCGCGATTCCGCCGGGCGAGTTTGCACGGTTCTACGCCGGAAGCCCGTCGTTCTACGTCGAACTGGGGCTGTGGCTGGCGGCCGTCGTCGTCGTGTTGCGGTCGCAGTCCGCCGCCGATCGAAGAGACGGTAAAAAAGGCGGTCGAAGAGACGGTCGAGAAGGCGATCGGTGACCTCCGACGCCTCCGCTACTCCTCGCTCGCCATCTTGTGGGCCGCGTAGAACAGCGGCACCAGTAGCGCCCCGGCGAAGCCGAGCGCGAGCGCGAGCGCCCCGATGTCGTCGGCGGAGAGGTCGGGGGCCCCGGACCCGCCGTCGGACGCGTTCCCGTCGTCGGTGGTGTTCCCCCCGTCGGTCTCGTTGCCGCTTCCGCCGTCGTCCCCGTCCCCGCCGGGCGTCACGAGGTCGTCGTCGACCGACCCGACCGCGACCGCGCCCTTCATCCCGACGGTCTCGTGGGGTTCACAGGCGTAATTGAACGTGTCGCCGTCGGACGCGTCGTCGAAGGTGTACTCGAAGGTGGCCCCCTCCTCGCTGACCGCGTCCCCGCTGTCGAACGTCTCGTCCTCGGCGACGACGTTGTGGCCGCCTCCCTCGCCGGTCCACTCCCAGACGACCGTCGTCCCGGAGTCGATCAGGATCGCCGCCGGCCCGAACTTGAGGCCGTCGACCGCGCCGACCTCGACCGTGACTTCGTCCTGCCCGGTGTAGTCGTGAGTGCCGTCGTAGTTGTCGACGTCGTCCAGCCAGCCGTCGTACTGGGCCGCTGCCCCGCCGGAGCCGGCTGCGAGGCCGGTTGCGGCGGCGGCGCCCGCTGCGCCGACCCTGAACAGTCCGCGGCGACTCATCGTCGTCTCGTCGGCGTCGGATGTCATACCCCTATCTCCTGCGGTGCGCGTATTTAAGGTCCCGATACGCGACGCCGCGGAACGGGCGCGCCGCGTGCGCCGAGCCGAGAGCGGTGCCGAGAGTCGGCCGTCGACCGTTCAGTCGTCCGCCGGAGCCGCGTCGGGTGCGGCCCCCTCGACGTCGCGGTCCGTCTCCTCGCCGTCCACGTCGAACGGGTACTTCCCGGTGACACATCCCAGACAGAGGTCGGCGCGGCTCTCGGAGAGCGCGTCGGCGACGGCGTCGATCGAGAGGTACGACAGCGAGTCGGCGCCGACCTCCGCTCGGATCTCCTCCGTCGAGGCGTCGGCGGCGATCAGCTCGTCCCGCGTCGCCATGTCGATCCCGAAGTAGCAGGGCGCGACGATGGCCGGCGCGCCGATCCGCAGGTGGACCTCCTCGGCGCCCGCCTCGCGGACGAGCTCGACGAGCTGAGTCGAGGTGGTCCCCCGGACGATGGAGTCGTCGATGATGGTGACCGATTTGCCCTCGACGGTCGATCGGATCGGGTTGAGCTTCAGCCGGACCGCGCGCTCCCGCTCGTCCTGCGTCGGCATGATGAACGTCCGACCGACGTAGCGGTTCTTCATCAGCCCCTCGGCGAACTCGATGCCGGCGTCGCCCTCCGGACGGGGCTCCCCCTCCGCGGTCGTCTCGCCGGCCGCGTCTGCGTAGCCCGAGGCGAACGCTCGGCCTGAGTCCGGAACGGGCATCACCACGTCCGACTCGACGCCGGACTCCTCCCAGAGCTTCCCGCCGAGCTTGCGCCGCACCTCGTACACGAGGTTCTCGTCGATCACGGAGTCGGGGCGGGCGAAGTAGACGTGTTCGAAGAAGCAGTGGGCTGTCGACTCGCGCTCGACGAGCTGATACGTGTCGTAGCCGGTCCCGTCGGGGTCCAAGACGACCAGTTCGCCGGGTCGCACGTCGCGGATCAGCTCCCCGTCCAGGGTGTCGATCGCGGCCGACTCGCTGGCGAGCACGTAGCCGCCGTCGATCTTCCCGAGACAGAGCGGGCGGTTCCCGAGGGGGTCGCGCACGCCGAGGACCGTGTCGTCGTGGGCGATCGCCAGCGAGTAGGAGCCGTGGATGCGGTTCATCGTGTGTTTGACGGCGCGCACGAGGTCCTCCTCGAGGAGGTTGCGCGCGAGGTCGTGGGCGATCACCTCGGTGTCGCCGTCGGAGGTGAACGCGTGGCCCGCCGCCGCGAGCTCCTCGCGCACCTCGTCGGCGTTCACGAGGTTCCCGTTGTGCGAGAGCCCGAGCGACCCGGACTTGAACGAGACCGAGAACGGCTGTGCGCAGCTCTTGTCGAGGCTGCCGGCGGTCGGGTACCGGACGTGCCCGATGCCGGTGCCGCCCGACAGCGACGCCAGATCGTCCTCCTCGAACGCGTCGCCGACGAGTCCGCGCTCGACGTGGCTGTGCTGTTGGAACCCGTCGTGCGTGACGATCCCGGCGGACTCCTGTCCCCGGTGTTGGAGCGCGTAGAGCGCGTAGTACAGCGGGCGCGCGGCCTCGCGGTCAGCGAGCGAGACGCCGACGACGCCGCACTTCTCTCGCGGCTCGTCGACGGTGTTGTCCCCACCGGCTTGCATATACACGTCGGTGGGGCGTGAGTCGATAAAAACCCTCGTGTTCGTGGCACAATGGCCCGTTTAAACCCCAGAAGTATGCACACCTGTGGATCGGGGGCGGGCGATTCCCCCGACTCGACGGCGACCTCAGCTCTCCCGTGGCGACTCTCTCAGTCTCCGCCGACGAACTCGTCCAACCGCTCGAAGTACGCCTCTCGCGGCACCTGATAGGCGCCCCGGTAGTCCACGTCGCCGGCGGCGAACCGCTCCGCGACGTCGACGGCGGCGGCCGCGCCCGCCTCGCGGCTCTCGCGCGTCTCCGACACCGCCTCGATCTCGGGCTCTAAGAAGAGGACGACGTGCCACTCGTCGGTCGCGTACTGGCCCGCCCCGGGGCGGGCGTTACGCGCGCCGTTCGTCAGGTAGATCGTCGGGAGACACGCGGCGGGGAGGTCGTCGCCGCCGAAGACGTCCGGGCGGTAGACGAGGATCGCGCGGCCGCTCGGCTCCTCGTTCCACACCCGCCACCCGTCCGGCAGCGCCTCGAAGCTCATGGGCGCAATCGGGGGCGGAGGCTTGAAAGGATCGCGCTCCGGGCGAAGGAGGGAGAGCTTCGCGGCTCCGCGGCCTCCCTCACCCGACGATGTCGGAGCCGCCCGCCGGAATGAACTCCTGCAGCTGGTCGGCGCTCGCCACCTTCCGAACGAACGTCTGGTCGGCGAAGCGCCCCTTCAGTTCGCGGTACACCATCATCGCGGCGTCGTTTTGCGCGTACATTCCCGGCTCCAGCGTGACGCTCGTCGCCGCGCGGTCGACGACCGCCGAGGGCGGCCCGCCGATGGCCTGCGTGACGGGCTCGCACTGGACGCCGACGGCGATCCGACAGGGAACGTCCTCGAAGTAGGTGCGGTCGCCCCGGATCACGAAGCTCCCCTTCTCGATGTACTCGCCGCTCTCGGGCGTCTTCGACACCTGATCGGGTTCGACCATGTACGCGTCGCCCGCGCCGCGCCCGTCCTTCCAGTCCGACGAGTAGGAGACGGCGAACTGCGCGGCCTCCCGCAGCGTCTCCTCGGAGAAGTCGACCGGATCGGCCGACTCCGAGGGACCCGCGGCCTTCAACAGGGTCACCGGCCCCCCGTGCGCCTGCGTGTGGAAGAACCGGTCGTGTTTGCCCATGTACTTTTTCACCAGCTCCTCGTTCTGGTCGGCGTTGCGCCCGCCGATGACGAGGTAGCCCGTCGAGGTGTGGAACCACCGGAAGCGGTCGTACCAGTCGTCCGGGCTCCGGATCGGGATCGACGAGCGCGAGAGCCAGTCGGTCTCGTACTCCTCTTCGTCGTCTTCGTCCTCGCTGTCGCCGCCGTCTCCGTCGCCGTCGTCGGCCGCCTCCATCGCCTCCCACTCGGCTTTCCGCTCCTCGACCGCCTCGAGCTCTCGCCGAGTCGACTCGATCGCCTCCATCGCGCCCTCCTTTTTCCCCTCGATGCGCTTCGCCTCCTGATACAGCCGGTCGGCGTTGACCTCGACGCCGGTACTCGCGTCGAGCTCGACGCGGACCGAGTCGCCGCTCTCGCCGTCCTCGCCGCCCTCGCGATCGAGTTCGACCGTCACGGTCCCCTCGCCGCCGTCGACGTCGGCGACGGCCTCCGCGGCCGGGATCCCGCGCTCGGCGCCCGCCTCGAGGGTCTCCGCGATCTCGTCCCACGGCACTTCGTTCTCGCGGGCCTCGCGCACCGTCGAGAGCACCTCGTCGACGAGGTCGTACCGGGCGTACAGCAGCTCCGCGCGCTCGCGCTCCGCCTCGGCCTGCTCCTCGAACCCCTCGATCGCCCCCCGCTGTTGTTCGATGATCCGCTCCTGTTTGGCGATCTCCTCCTCGAACTCCGGCCGGGACGGGCTGGCGTCGGCGGGGGCCTCGCCCGCGTCGCCGTCCTCGCGTTCGAGCCGGTAGAAGTACTCGTCGACGGCGGCGTTAAACGAGTCGAAGCCGACGCTCGGGAGCCCCTCGTGCTCCGAGAGCGGGAAGGGCGTCACGTCGACGACGCGGGGGTCGCCGTCTCCGTCGGCGTCCTCGCTCCCGGCGCCGTCGAGGTCCTCCTCGTAGACGCGCGGGTCGATGTCGCCCGAGCGGAGCCGCTCGCCGATCCGAGAGAGCGCCTCGTGGAGCGCGCGGAGCTGGTCGTCGGTGGCCTCGTCGACGGGGAGCGTCTTCTCGACGCCCGCGCGGGTGCACACCTCCTCGGCGTAGAGCCCGCCGAGGTTGAGCTGCGTGGCGAGGGTCCGCACCACGTCGCTGTCGGACTCGCGCATGTGTCGTTTGAATCCGCCGAGGCTCACGTCGAGGGGGTTGAGCCGCGAGGCGGGGTACTCGTACTGCGCGCCGGGCGCGACCGTCCGGGACTTGAGCCGGACCGTCTGGAGCGCCCCCACGACCTCGCCGGTCTCGTCCAGCGCGGCGACGTTCCCCTGCCCGAACAGCTCGGCGACGAGCGTCGTGTTCTCGTCCTCGCGCTCGAACTCGAAGGTGAGGATCCGGTCGAACTCGTACTGCTCGACGCCCGCGAAGTCGGCGCCCGACATCCGATTGCGGAGCATCTTCGCGAAGTTCGGCGGCCGGCCGGGCGCGTCCGCGACGTGTTCGGCGTCCGCGACGTGGGCGCGCTTGATATCGCCCACCTCGATCATGAGCTCGACGCGGCCGCGGTCGAAGTCGCGGAGCTTCAGCCGGAGCAGGTCGTCGTCGTAGAGGTACGCCTTGTCGACCTTCGCGCCCTCGTACCGATTGAGCTCGGTGACGAGCGCGCCGAGGTCGATGCTCGACAGCTCCCGCTTCTGGTCCATACTCCACGGAGACGACCGGCCCGGAAAAAGGCGTGTCGTTCGCCCGTTGCTGCGAGACCGATCTCAGCTCCAGACAGTCTCATAACCGGCGTCAGCAATGACGCCGTCACTCGTGATGATCGCGTCGGTCTCCCGCACCCGATGACTGGCGACGATCAGAGCGTCGTGAATACTCAATTCGTCGACTATCTGAGCGTACTCTGCCAGTTCGGCGTCGTCCACCGATGCGACCGTGATCGGTCCGTTACCGACCAGCGCCTGGCGAGCGTCGTCCGGCGTCCCTGTGAGGGTGACGCCTCGAACGTCCTTGTCGCGAGAGACCGCGTACAACACCTCCGCGATCGCCGTACTCGGAGCCTGAACGATCGTTTCCCCGGCCTCCGCTTCAGCGAAGATCCGGTCTGCCGCTCGTGGGAGCGCGTCGACGAGGTAGGAGAGAAGCGATACCGCGTCGGCGGTGTACATCGGCACGTCACGCCTCCTCGTAGTTGCGGTCGCGACGATCGCGGACGCGCTGCGCCAGCTCCTCGGCGACCGCTTCCCGCTCCTCTCGGGACGCGTCGTCGGGAACGAGCATCCCCCGCCCACCGGTACGCGTGCGCTTTTTGACGACGATTCCCTCGTCAGTGTCCATCCAGATCACCTCGTCGCCGGGCGCTAAGTCGTACTTCTCTCGGAGAGATTTCGGGATCGTCGCCTGTCCCTTCTCCGTGATCCGTGTTGACTCGCTCATACGCGGTAATACCTCTCGTAATACGTTAGTGTTGTGGGGGAAGAGACAGTCGCCCCGGAAAAAGCCGTGTCGCTGTGGGAACGGACCGCGGCGCGGGCCTCGCGAACGCGGCCGAAACTGTTTGGTCCTACCGCGCCGCCTTCACCAGTCGACGCAGATCGAGGTGGCCGGCACCGTGGTACGCCTCGCCGCCGGGTTCGTCCTCGGACGCGGTCTCTCGGATCAGCGACTCGACTTCCGCGACGCTCGTGTCGGGCTGCAGCGACCGAATCAGCGCGACGGCGCCTGACACCTGCGGCGCCGCCATCGAGGTGCCGGCCTTCCACCCGTACCCCGGCTCGACACCGCCGTCGCCGTCCGGGGTTACGATCGTGGAGAGCACGAGGTCGTAGAACCACTCGGCTTCTCCGTCTATCGCTTCGGGGTCATAGTCTCCGCCTGCTGCGCTGACATCGACCGCGCTCCCGTAGTTCGTGTAATTAGCGGGCGAAGAGGTCGGATCCGTGAGCCGTTTCAGCGCGAGGTCCTCGCGTTGCTTCCGGTCGTCCCAAAGGAAGCCGATGGGGCCGGTCGCGGAGACGCCGAAGACGCCTTCCGCCTCCGTCGGGAGGCTCAGAGTACCCTCTGCGTCCATGTCGAGACCGTCGTTGCCCGCGGAGTTGACCACGAGCATGTCCTGATCCCGGGCGTACGCGGCAGCGCGTTCGTAGGCCTCCTTGAGATCCAACAGGAACGGGTACTCCTCGGGATCGACGAAGGGGACCGGGTAGCCCAGACTCAGGTTCGCAGCGTCACAGCCCTTGTTTGCGGCCGCGACGACTGCCGCGATGACGTCGCCGCTCGCGCCCTCTACGCCGGAGAAGACCCGGAGGGACACGACTTCCGCGTCCGGCGCGGTGCCGAGCACGCCGTCGCCGTTCGCGTTCGTCCCGGCGACGGTCCCAGCGACGTGCGTGCCGTGGTCGCCCGCCCCGTTCGGGCGGAAGTCGTACTCGTCGGTCGTGAAGTTCTCGGAGAGGTCCTCGTTCACCGCGTCCGCGAGATCGGGGTGGGCGTCCGACACGCCGCTGTCGATCACGGCGACGCGAGCGCCCTCACCCGTGGTCGTGTCGTGGACCGTTTTCCGGTTACCCGGTCGATCGGAGAGGTCGCCCACCCGCTGGGCGCGCTTGTCCCACTGGAGTTCGTTGTTGGACAGCCCGTCGTCCCACGCGGGACTGCCACTGCCGTCGGACTCCTTATCGACCTCCGCCGCCGGGCCCGCGTTCTCCGGGACGGAGCCCGCGTTATCTTGATAGACTGTGACATCCGGGGTCGTCGAGTCGACGCCCGGTACCACCTCGGGATCACCCCGTGCCGCCAACAGGTCGATCTCGGAGACGTCGTGGACGATTTCCACCTCGTCCGGCACGTCGCTCCGGTCGACCGCTCGTAAGTCGATGAGGAACCGATCCGCTGCGGGGGTCTCGCCGCCGTCGGCGGATGCCACCCCCGGGAACGTCGTAACTACGCCTGCCGCACCGATGCCCTTTAGGAGGGATCGTCTGTCGAAGTTCATGGTCGCCATCTACGATGTGAGATGGTGTCAATAGACATGGATAATCAATTGAAAAGTCTTACTGAAATTCAATAGAACTACCATTATGTTTACAGCCGCAACGCGATTCCGGCTCCCGATCAACGACAGTGCCAGTCGAGATCGGGGTGACCGGTCGACCCGATCACGACAGTCAGAAAACCGGTCGCGGCGGGGCGTTCGTGACGGGGTGTTCGTGACGGAGTGTTCGTGACCGTCGTCCGAGCGCTCCCGCTCAGATCCGCTTCGACACGTACGGCCCGTCCTGGTGGTACCCGAGCTTGTTCCGGTAGTACTCGCGGGCGCCGATGCCGGAGATGATCGCCAGCTTGCGGTAGCCGGCGTCGCGGGCCATCTCCTCCGCGCGTTCGAGGAGCTTCGTCCCGTACCCCTGATGCTGCCAGTCGCCGTCGCCGCCGATGGCGACCTCGCTGCCGTACACGTGGAGTTCGCGGACCAGCGCGGCGTCCTCGAGCTCGCGGCGGATCGCGTCGTTCTCGGTACCGGGCGCGCCGGGCTGATCGGGCGCGAACGAGGGGAACCGCAGACGGCAGAAGCCGACGAGCAGGTCTCTGACGGGGTCTTCGAAGGAGATGAAGTGCTCCGTCCCGCCGCCGGCCTCGTAGGTGGTCACGTCGAGTTCGACGTCGTCCGGGTCCGGGTCGGCGTCGTTGTGGCCCACCTCGCGCGCGCGGATGTCGCGCTGGACGATCCCCTTCTCCTCGGCTCGCTGATCGGCGAGCTGCCGGAGGTTCGACTTCCAGACGCCGCCTTCGATGAAGTCGGCAGGGATGTCGCGCTGGACGCGCTGAAGCCGCGTGTACTTCGGGATCTGATCCATCGCCTCGGCGACCACGTCGGCCGCCTCCTCGTTCGAGAGCGGCTCGAAGGAGTCCTGGCGCCATCGGTCGTACACCCGGGTCCCCTCGACGACGAGCGTCGGATATATCTTCAGGTAGTCCGGCCGCCAGTCGGGGTTCTCGAACAGCTGGCGGAAGTCCTCGACGCACATCTCCCGCGTCATCCCCGGCTGGCCCGGCATCATGTGGAAGCCGACCTTGAACGCGGCGTCGCGGAGCCGGCGGTTGGCGTTTCGGCTCGCCTCGTTGCCGTGCCCGCGGTGCATCTCGCGGTTGATCCGCTCGTAGGTGGTCTGGACGCCGACCTCGACTTTGGTGCCGCCCAGATCGAGCATGCGGTCGATCTGCTCGGGGTCGCACCAGTCGGGCTTCGTCTCGAAGGTCGTCCCGATGTTGCGGATCTCGTTGGTCTCGTTCTCGGCGATCACGTCCTCGAGGTACTCGAACTCGGTCGCCTCGGGGTCGGGCGCGAACGACTCGCCCTCGGCGGGCTCGGGCTCTTTGTCGAGGTCGTAGTCGTTCATCGCCTGCAGCGCGCGCTTCACGAACCACTCCTGGTAGTCGTGCGAGCGCGCGGTCATCGTGCCTCCCATCAGGATGAGCTCGGCCTTGTCGACCGGGTGGCCGATCTTCCGGAGCTGTTCGAGCCGGAGGGTGACCTGTCCGTACGGGTCGTAGTCGTTCTGCTCGCCCCGGGCCGCGGCGGGCTCGTGGCCCGTGTACGACTGCGCCGAGGAGAACTCCGAGGCCGGCCCGCCGGGACAGTAGAGGCACTTGCCGTGCGGGCAGAGCTTCGGCGAGGTCATGATCGCGACCGGGGAGACGCCGGAGGCGGTCCGGACCGGCTTCCGCTGGACCACCTCGATCACGTCGTCGCGGGCCTCCGAGGGCGCGTGATCGAGTATCTCGGTGTTCTTTGGCACCTTCGGCGAGCCGAACTCCGAGCAGGCGTCGAGCTTGGCGGACTCTAAGTCGTCGCGGTCGATCTCGCCCGCGAGGATCCGGTCGACGAGGTGTTCGCAGGTGCGGACGAACGCCTCGGACTCGGCGTCGGAGCCGGTCGCCTCACCGCCGGACTCCCCCCCGGAATCGCCGCCCTCGCTTCCGGCGTCCGCGTCACTCGCCGCGTCGGTACTCATTACCTTCCGATCGACGGGTTTCGGAGTTAAGCGTGTCGCACCGGGAGAACCGGCCGGTTTTAGGTCGGCGCTCGCGTAGCCGTCGCCGTGTTACGCAAGGACCTCCTGCGCGTCTCGCGGGCCGGCGGCGGCTACCGCCCCCGCTTCGCGACACGCGAACACCGCCCGCTCGCGGCGCGGGTACTCGGGACGTTCGAGTCCCACGTCGGGGAGCGGCGCGGCGACCTCGACGACGCGCTGGCGGCGCTGGAGGCCGACGCCGCCGACTCCGGCGGCGACTTCAAGCTCGTCCGCGGGCTCGCCGCGCTCGTCGAACGCGAGTGCGAGTTCGAGACGCGCGCGCCGGTCCCGCCGCGTCGCGTCCGGCGGGCCGCGTTCGAGGCCGCGGAGGCGGTGGGCGTCGCGAGCGAGACCGAGCGCGAGGCCGCGATCGACCGCGCCGCCGACGCGCTCGGGATCGACCCCGGTGACGTGGAGTCGTCGCTGTACGCCGACCGCGACGTCAACGAGGTCCTCGTCGACGCCGACGTGCGGTGGGACCCCGACTCGCTCCTCGAACAGTACGACCTCTCCCTGGCCCAGACGGCCCTCTTCGACGCCACCGAGGTCAGGGTGCGATCGAACGACCCGAAGCGGCTCGTCTCGGCGGTCAAGCGGCTGCGGCTGATGTACGAGCTGGAGAAGACCCCCGAGGGTCGCGAGCTGGTGGTCACCGGTCCCGACAGCTTATTCTCTCGCACCCGGCGCTACGGGACCGCCTTCGCCAGACTGCTCCGGACCGTCGCGGAGTCCGCGGAGTGGGAGCTGTCGGCGACGATCGACGACCGCGGCCGCGAGCGCACAATGCGCCTCTCCGACGGCGACGTGGCGGTCCCGGGCGTCGAGCCGGTCGCGGAGCCCGACTTCGACAGCGGCGTCGAGGCCGACTTCGCCGGGCGCTTCCGCGGGCTCGACCTCGACTGGACCCTCGTCCGCGAGCCGGAACCGCTCGAAACCGGCAACCGGGTGATGATCCCCGACTTCGCGTTCGACTACGACCACGCCGACTTCCGCCTCTTTTTCGAGGTGATGGGATTCTGGACCCCCGAGTACGTCGCGAAGAAGCTCTCCCAGCTCGCGGACGTGGAGGACGTGGACCTGTTGGTCGCCGTCGACGAGAGCCTCGGCGTGGGCGAGGAGATCGCCGCGCGCGACCACCGCGTGGTGAGCTACTCGGGGACCGTCCGGGTGAAGGAGATCGTCGACGTGCTCCGCGAGTACGAGGCCGAGTTCGTCGCCGACGCGGCCGCCGACCTCCCCGAGTCGCTGTCGCCCGACGCCGACGCGATCGGGCTCGACGACCTCGCCGACGCGCACGGCGTGAGCGTCGAGGCGATCGAGGACAAGTCGTTCCCGGAGCACGAACTGATGGGGCGGACGCTCGTGCGGCCCGCGGTACTGGAGGCGGCGGGCGAGGAACTGGAAGCCGGGATGTCGCTCTCGGCGGCCGAGGAGGTCCTCGACGAGCGCGGGATCGACGACGCGAGCGCCGCGCTCTCGCGGCTCGGGTTCCGGGTCGCGTGGGAGGGGCTCGGCGGCGGGACGCTGCGGGAGAAGGGAGAGTAGGCGCAAGAGGCGCGAGGGACTGGTAGCGCGGACCGCCGGTAGCGACGTGACATTTAAACTCGAACGAGGCTGTGGCGCGTGCCGATGAGCGCCCGCAGGGCGCGAGTCGCACGCGCGAGGGAGGAGCGAGCAGAGAGGGACCTCCGGTCCCTCATGCAGCCGGCGCGCAGCGCCGGCGACGAAGCGAGCGACGAGGCTGGGGAGGCGTGAGGCTNCGAGCAGAGAGGGACCTCCGGTCCCTCATGCAGCCGGCGCGCAGCGCCGGCGACGAAGCGAGCGACGAGGCTGGGGAGGCGTGAGGCTGCGGTCGCGGTGTGGGTGGGACTCAAAGGGGCAGCCGCGAGGACGAAGCCTGACGACGCAAGCACCGCAGGAACGAGCGCAGCGAGTGACGAGGAGCGCAGCGAGTCACGCGAGTCCTCGCGGCTGGGGCTTTGGAGGTGTTCACCGTCGTTCCAGTCTCAATCGGTTATAAACGAGCGGCTGGGGCTTTGGAGGTGTTCACCGCTGATCGGGCACCAACCACTTATAAGGGAGCGAGCAGTTCGTCGGCGTATTCCCGCTACTCCACGACCGGCAGGTCCGCCCGGCTCCCCTTCGGAACCACCGAGCGCAGCTCGTCGTAGAGGTACAGCCCTACGCCGATCGGCGCCTGCTCGCCGGCGACCTCGTGGGTCGCGATCAGGTACCCCCAGTCGCCGTCCCACGCGGGGAGGTCCTGGTCGTCGCCGGCCACGAAGGCCACGGCTTGCTCGGGGTCGAGTTCGATGACGTTCTTCGTCGCGAGACCCCCGAACCGGGTGACCGCACGGCTCGTCGGCTTCCAGTGCTCCTGTCGCGTCCGGAGGAAGGTCATCCCGATCGCCTCCACCGCGCTGGGGTCGGTCGCCTCGCCGTTGAAGATCCACACCTTCCCCGCGCCCTTCTCCCAGAAGCTGTACCCCTCGAAGACGCTCGGGTCGATCCCGAACCGCTCCTCCCACCAGTCGAGCACCTCCCGACGGCTCGCACGCCCCTCGACCTCGCGGTCGGCGGGGGTCTCGGGGAGGCGGTCGAACCGCTGGCCGTCGTTGGTGGAGTTGGCGTCGGTCACGCTCCGACCTCCGTGTTCTCGTCCCCGCCGACCCGAAGCTTCGCGCAGAAGAACCCGCCCGTGTCGTTGTGGTGCGGGTAGACGCGGTGCGCGCGCGTCACCGACTCGTCGTAGGTCTCGCCGTCCCACTCGGTGACGCCGGGGACCGTGTCGAGCGGGAGGTCGAACTCGACGATCTCGCAGTCCTCCTCGCCGAGGACGTGATCGAGCACCGCCTCGTTCTCCTCGGGCGCGAACGTGCAGGTGGAGTAGACGACGGTCCCGCCGGGGCGGGTCGCCTGCACCGCGCGCGCCAGGATCCCCTTTTGAATCCCGGCGACGGCGTGGACGTGATCGAGCGTCCACTGGTCGACGACGTCCGGGTTCTTGCGGCAGGTGCCCTCACAGGAGCAGGGGGCGTCGACGAGGGCGCGGTCGAACTCGTCGAACGCGAGCGGCTTCGTCGAGAAGTTGCGCGCGTCCTGGTTCGTGACGATCGCGTTCGTGATCCCGAGCCGCTCGGCGTTGTGCCGGAGCGCGGAGAGCCGCCCGAGGTTGTTGTCGTTGGCGACGACCGTCCCCTCGTCGTCCATCGCGTCGGCGATCTGGGTCGTCTTGCTGCCGGGCGCCGCGCAGGCGTCCCAGACGCGCTCGCCCGGTTGCGGGTCGAGCGCGAGCCCCGGAAGCACCGACACCTCCTCCTGCCCGTGCGTCCAGCCGTGGACGTACGGCCAGTTCCCGCCGGGGTTGCCGTCGGGGAGCCGAAAGAGGCCGTCGTGCCAGCCGACGGGATCGTAGGCCACGCCCTCCTCGTCGAACGCCTCGCGGACGCGGGCCGGCGAGGCAGCGGTCTCGTTCACGCGGACGACCGACGGCAGCGGTCTGTCGCAGGCCGCGCGGAACGCCGCCGCGTCGTCGACGAGCGGCTCGTACCGCTCTAACGGATTCATGGCGCCCCTTGCGCGCCGGGCGGTTAGTCGGTTTCGGGACGGGGGCGGGCGGACACCGTTCTGGCCTCACTGCGGATCGTACGGATCCACTGCCGTATCGAGCCGGTAGACGTCCGCGACCGCATCGAAATCGTTGTCGAAGGCGTAGAGGTAGCCGAGCCCCTCCGTCTGCATGTACGCGACGATACAGGCATCGACGAACGAGAGCGGCTCGTGCCGCCTAAAGAGGGCTTTCGCGGCAGCGAGCGCGTCCGTCGTGAGCGAGTCGACGTGGAACCGGGCGTTCTCCTCGATCCGATCGAGGAGGTCCACGGCCGCGTCATGGCCAGCGTGCGTCGTGAGGCCGTTGAGCGTCTCCGCGAGCACGTAATCGAGGATCACCGCCTCCGGCAGCGATCCGTCATCGGTCCCGCGGAGGATCGGGAGTGCGGCGCCGTGAGCGCTATCGGGCCGATAGGCCGCTGCAAAGAGGACCGTCGTGTCGACGAGTGCGCGGGGCATTCACTCGGTGTCGACTCCCCACGCGTCGTGATCCGCGGTCACGTCGGTCGCCTCCGCCCCGTCGTACCCGTCGAAGTCGCTGAAGGTCCCCGATCGCTGCTGGACGACTCGGACGCGAACGGTCCCGTCGTCTTCGAGGTGCCACCGGAGCTGATCGCCGTCGTCGATGTCGAGTTCGCGGCGGATCCGAGCGGGAATGTTCGCTTGGTTGCCCGACACCTTGCTTTCGGCGTCGACTCGATCGGTGCTCATGCCCTCGGATACGGGTTCGGCCGTTGAAAAATGTAGTGTGTCGATACACTAGCCGGATTCGTTGAGGGACAGACGAACGCCGTCCCGCGCCCCACCTTTAGGTCGCTGCCCGGAGTACGTGAGCGCATGGCGCGCATCTCAGTCCTCGACGACGACGTCTCGCTAGACGAGCCGACGCTGGTGGAGGGGTTCCCGGGCGTCGGGCTCGTCGGGAAGATCGCGACCGATCACATGATCGAGACGCACGAGATGGTCCACTACGCGAACGTCCACTGCGAGGGGATCCCCCGGGTGGCCGTCTACCGCGAGTCGAATCCCTCGCTGACGACCCCGGTGCGACTGTACGCCGACTCCGAACGCGACCTCGTGGCGCTCCGCAGCGACGTGCCGGTGAACCCCGGCGCGGCCACCGAGGTCGCGGGCTGTCTCGACACCTGGTTCGCGGAGACCCGCGCGTTCCCCGTGTTCCTCTCGGGGCTCGGCCGCGAGAAGGACGAGTCCCCGCCCGACCTGTACGGCGTCGCGACCGGCGACGGGGCGGACGCGCTCTCCCGAGCGGAGGTCGGAGAGCCACCGGAGTCGGGGCTCGTCTCCGGGCCGACCGGCGCGATGCTCGCGGAGTCGCTGGAGCGCGGCCGCGACGCGGTCGGGCTCGTCGTCGAGTCCGACCCGCAGTTCCCCGACCCGGAGGCGGCGCGGATCCTCATCCGCGACGGCATCGACCCGATCGCCGGGACCGACACCCCGACCGAGGGGCTCGTCGATCAGGCGACGGAGATCCGAAACGCGAAGCAGGCGTTCGCGAAGCGGATGCAGGAGGCGACGGAGGAGAGCTCGCAGGCGGAGCCGCTGAAGATGTTCCAGTAAGGGGCAGCAGCGCTCAGCGCCTCGGTCGGCCGCGCTCTCTCAGCGGTCGGCCTCCAGCTCGTCGAGGATCGGCCGGTACTTGAGCTGGACCTCGTCCCACTCCCGGTCGGGGTCGGAGTCGGCGACGAGCCCGACGCCCGCGAAGAGGGTGGCGCGGCTTGCGGTCGCCACCGCCGATCGGATCGCCACCGCGAACGCGCCGTTGCCGGCGGCGTCGATCCAGCCGACCGGCGCGGCGTACCAGCCGCGGTCGAACGGCTCCGTGTCGTGGATCGTTTCGAGCGCGCGGTCCGGCGGGAGCCCGCCGACGGCTGGGGTGGGGTGAAGCGCCTCGACGAGGTCGAGGACGTGGCGGTCCGCGCTCAGCTCGGCCGTGATCGGCGTGTGGAGGTGTTGCACCGTGGCGAGCCGCCGGACGCGGCGCTCGCCCGCGGAGATGGAGGCCGCGAACGGTTCCAGCTGCTCCCGGACGGTCTCGGCGACCAGCTCGTGCTCGTGGACGTTCTTGGCGTCGTCGAGCAGCTCCCGTGCGAGCCACTCGTCTTCCGCGGGCGTCTCCCCGCGGCCGGTCGTCCCCGCGAGCGCGTCGGTCTCGACGGTCCGGCCGCGCAGCGCGACCAGCCGCTCCGGGGTCGCGCCGAAGAAGACGCTCCCGGCGGCGTCGGGCTCGAAGTAGTAGCGGTGGCAGTCGGGGTACTTCTCCGCGAGCCGGTCCAGCGTGGCGGGCCGCGGGAACTCCGCGGCGAGGTCCGCCTCAAGCGCCTGCGCGAGCACCACCTTCCGCAGGTCGCCGCCGCGGATCCGGTCGACCGCGGCCTCGACGCTCTCGCGCCACGCCTCGCGGCTCGTCGTCCGGCGGGTCGCCGCGATCCCGGGCCGCGGCGGGCGGTCCGCTGTCGAGAGCCCCGCGAGCCGGTCGCGCTCCTCGGCGAGCCGTTCCTCGACCGCGTCCGGGCGGGCGTCGTCGCCGACCGCGTTCACCGTGAGCCACGCGCCGTTGTCCGCGAACGTGACCTGCACGCGCGGGAGGACGAACCGCGCCTCCGGGAACGGTCCCCACGGGTCGCCGTCGCAGCCCCCCTCGTGGAAGGCGAACCCGCCGAACAGACGGGGGCGAGCGGCCTCGGTCCCGGCGTGGACGTCGCCGGAGTCGAACAGGTCGTCGGCGCCCGCCCGGATCGCGGCGAAGCGGTCCGGGCCGCTCGCGGTCAGGGTCGCGGCCGCGCCGCTACCGAGCACGAGCGCGTCGTCGGGCGCGTTCCACGTCGTCCGCGGCGCCGGGAGCGCGTCGAACGCGGCCGCGAACGCCGGCGCGTCGATTCCGATCGTGCGGCTGACGAGGGTCGACGCCGGGGACGAACGCGCCCGTTCCATTGATATTGGGTCGGGTCCGGGGAACCTTTATCCTGACTATCCCGGGGACCGGGGGGCGAACGGGCGGGGGCGTTAGCTGTACCGCTCCTCGTTCCACGGGTTCGCGGTGTCGCTGTAGCCGCGCCTCTCCCAGTAGCCGAGCTCCTTCTCCGTGAGGAACTCGACGCCGGAGACCCATTTGGCTCCCTTATACGCGTACTTGTGCGGCGTGACGACTCGGATCGGACCGCCGTGGTCGGCGGGGAGGTCGTCGCCGTCGAACCCGTACGCGAACAGCACGCCCTCGCGGGCGCACTCCGCCAGCGAGAGGTTCGTCGTGTAGCCGTCGAGCGCGTGGAACAGGACGTGGTCGGCGTCGTCGCCCACGCCCGCGCGCTCGACGATCTCCCCGAACTCGACGCCGGTGAACGCGCAGTCGAACTTGCTCCAGCCGGTCACGCAGTGGAAGTCCTGCCGCTGGGTCACCGCGGGGAGGTCGCGGAACGCGGGGAGCGAGTACGTGAGCGGAGTCTCGACCGCGCCCCAGACCTCGAACTCGAACGTCTCCGGGTCCCACGAGGGCGTCCCGCTCTTCGAGAGCACCGGGAAGCGGTCGGTCTCGCGCTGCCCCGGCGGGAGTCTGTCGTCCCCGTACTCGCGGTAGAGACCGGTGAGGTCCTCGATCGCGTCGGTGGCGTCGGTGGCGTCGGCATCAGTCGTGCCCGTGTCCGCGCGGGCGTCGGCGTCGGACGCGCCGGCTTCGGTCATACCCTCCCGTACGCCCCGGCGTCACCTATGGATGTCGTTCTCGATGATGGATGCCGTTTTGATGATGGACGCCGTTCTCGCGGGAGCGGCCGACGGACACCGTCTGCGGAATGGCGCGTGAACATATTGAATAGGTCTCATGAATTGCAATGAATGAAAGAGATATTTGAAGAGTACGAATATTCGTTTCAATACTACCCGAAATGGGTTTCTAATAGCCGTATCATCGACGCCACATTTATATACCCATTCCCATTACTCCCGGGCAGGAAATGCCACAAGTAGAGATTACCGTGCCGGAGCATCTGGAGATGCAGATCGCTCAGATGGTCGAGCAGGGGGAGTTCCTCAACCGCGAGGAGGCGGTCGAAGAGCTCCTGTCGACGGGAATAAAGGCGTTTAAGACGAGCGGTCCGCGAGACGACGAGGACTCCAGCGGGTTCGAAGACGAAGGGATGATGGGCCACGAAGACGAGTACGTCTTCTGACGCGGCGCGCGGTCGGCCCCGTCCCGATCGGTCCCGTCCCGATCGGCACCGGTCCCCCGACCGTCGGTCGGTTTCTCCTTCGCGATTCGCTCCGTCCCGATTCGGTCTCGCGACCGGGAGTCGAAACGCCGCAGAACCGTGCGTATACCCCTCAACAACGCTTAAAGGGCATACGTCCCGTATCAAGGGTATGCACAAAGACGAGCTGCTCGAACTCCACGAACAGATGGTGACGATCATGGAGCACTTCCGCAACCACGAGACCGTGGACGGCTCGCTTTTCGACCCGTACGACGAGCTCGACGTCGACCCCTCCCACGTCCACAAATCGAAGAGCGAACACAAACACGCCGTGTTCGTGCTCGGGAACGCCCTCGCGAACGCGATGAGCGAAGACGAGTTCTCCCCAGCCGGCCGCGTCGGCAAGCGGATGGAGGAGCTCGCCGACGACGCCGAGAACAAGATCTGAGCCGGCCGGAACGCGCGTCGACGGGAGCCGACGGGAGGCCGGATCGAAGTTAGACCGAAACCGAATCGGAGACTGAGGCGACCCGCGAACTCTTAAGCGCTCGGCCGCTCCCTCACCCATATGATCGCGGAGGCGCTCTCGTCCGACGCCGCGCACCTCGTCGCCGGCGGCGCTCTCGTCGCCGTCGCGCTCGTCGTCGTGTATCGGACCGACCGGCCGGGCGGAGCGTGGACGCGGGCGCTCCGCTCCCGCTTCCTCCTCGGCGTCCCGTGGGGAACGCTCGTCGCCGTCGCCGCCGTCGTCGCGGTCTACCTGTTCGTCCAGAGCGGATTGGAGAACCCGAACCGGCCCGTCGTGATCCCGTTCCGGTCGTGGTCGTACTTCTACCCCGAGGGCATGTTCTGGTCCGGGCTCGCGCACTCCGGGCGGAGCCACATCACCGGAAACCTCCTGTCGACGCTCGTCGCCGGCGCGATCGCCGAGTACGCCTACGGCCACTTCCCCGGCGGCCGCGACGTCGACGACCAGACCGGAACGGTTCGGTCGGCGCTCCCACCGATCGAGTCGCTGTCGGCCGCGGGCTCCCTCGCCTCGCTCCGGGAGGCGATCGGCGCCCGGGCGTCATTCCCCGCTCGTGCGTCATTCCCCACCCGTGCGTCGCTCGCCGTGAACCCCTACGTCCGGGCGTTCGTCGTCGTTCCCGGGGTGATGCTGTCGTTCGGCGTCCTGTCGTCGCTGTTCGCGCTCGGACCCGTCATCGGCTTCTCGGGCGTGGTGTTCGCGCTCTGGGGGGTCGCGCTCGTGTTCCACCCGGTCAAAACGATCGCCGCGCTCACCGGGGTGACCCTGGTGAACGTGACCTACGAGACGCTTCGGAACCCGGTCGTCGTCTCGGAGGCGAGCGGGTCGTACGGGGCGCCGAGCTGGGCGAACATCGCGATTCAGGGGCACGCGATCGGCCTGATCGCGGGGATCCTCGCCGCGGCGTGGCTCGTCCGGCGTCGTCGCCGGAGCGCGGGAGTGGGGGGGATCGATCCGGAATCGCGGACGACCGCGCTGGTCGCGTTCGGCGCGGTCCTGCTGTTCGGGGCCTCCCGCCGGCTCTGGGCCGTCTACTGGTACCTCGGGAACGAGCGGTACGAGCTCTACCGCGCGGTCGGGATCGGCCTCCTCGCCGTCCTCGCGGCGATCGCCGCGCTCGCGGTCGCCGGCCGCGACGAGCCGCTCCGACCGGATCTGGCGGTCTCGACGCCCGAAACGATCCGCGAGAGCGTCCGGTCCGCGACGCCCGCGGCGGTCGGGCTGCTGCTGCTCGTCTCGGCGCTCGCGGTCGTGGCCGGTCCGGGGATCGCCCCGAACCTCGTCGCCGTCGACGACGACGGGCTCCCGGGCGACCCGATCGAGGTCGAGGGGTATCAGGTGACGTACGCCGAGAACGTCGAGGACCGGGTGGTGAGCGTCGTCGACGTGGAGGCGTTCGGTCGGTCGACGACCGTCAACACCTCGGGCGTGATCGTGGCGAACGCCGACCGGGAGATCTGGACCACGGCGGTGTCGAAGGGGAACCTCGCCTTCTGGGGGTACCGCGCGGTCGACGTTGGCGGGACGGGCTGGCGCGAGACCGTCTGGGTCCAGCGCACCGGCTGGGTGGCGGCGAACGGCGGCCCGGCCTACCGGGTCGACGCCGTGCGCGACGAGACGCGCTCGACGCTGTTCACGAGCGAGCCGGCGCGGGCCGAGCCCCGGATCGACGGCCGGAACGTCACGGTCGCCGCCGTCGACGGCGGGTTCGAGCTTCGCGTCGACGGCGGGGGAGAGCGCGACGTCGCCTCGCTCCCGGCGACGAACGAGTCGGTGACGCTACGGGGGGTCACGTTCGTCCGGGAGAGCGACGCGGTGTTCGCGGAACGCGGGGCGACGCGGGTGCGGATCGCGGAGCGGGAGCAGTACGAGGGGCGGCAGTGAGGCGACGCGGTGCTGTGGAAATCCCCCTCTTCAGACAGATTCCTGTCCGAAACGACTGGTCGTTGGAGGGGCTTCTTGATCGAGAGCGGGAGTGGGTATCGCACGTTGGGTGGGTGGTTGTTTATACGTGATCGAGTGGTGTTGCTGGCGGCTGTTTATAAGTGGCAAACGGGTCTCCGGAGAAGACTTCCAAAGCCCCAGCCGCACCGCAGCCTCACACCTTCCCAGCCTCGTCGGTCGCCCTCCGCGTTGCTCCGGGCGACCGACTCCAGCGAGGGACCGAAGGTCCCTCTGGCAGCCGGCGCGACGCGCNCGGTCGCCCTCCGCGTTGCTCCGGGCGACCGACTCCAGCGAGGGACCGAAGGTCCCTCTGGCAGCCGGCGCGACGCGCCGGCGACCTCGTGCGGACTGCTCGCGCCCGGTGGGCGCTCGCAGGCGCACGCCACCGCCGCATTCATTTATAAGCGATCATCGCTATCGCTCAGCTTCGTTTACATACGTTCTTGCCACCACCGATCTGCAATACCCACTCCCGCTATCGCTCACCGCTGTGTCTGTACTGACCGCAATCGGACCGAGACCGATCACTGCCCGGTATTTAAACAAACCCAACTCAGCGAAAATCGCACCCGCGACTCCGAGTCCGCGTCGTCACGACCACTCGATCCGGTACACTTCGGTGTCGATCTCGCGGGCGGCCTCGGTGTGGTGGTCGAACTGCGCGTCGATCGCGAAGTCGGCGGCGAACGCGTGGGTGACCTCGCCGCCGTTGTCGGCGGCGAACGCCTCGACGAACTCGCGGCTGCCGGCGTTGTGGACCGAGTAGGAGACGGCGGCGACGCGGCTCGCGGTCGCGAGGAACCCGCGGTCGGCGTTCCGGTTCCCGTCCTGCGCGCCGAACGGGGGGTTCATCACGACGGTCACCGGGTCGGGCACGTCGAGCGGGAGCCGCGTCGCGTCGCCCTGGAGCCAGTGGACGGGGGCGCTGGCGGCGACCCGCCGCTCGTTTTCGGTCGCGGTCGAGAGCGCGCCGCGGTCGAGTTCGATCCCGAACACGCGCGCGGGACCGCGGAGCGCGGCGGCCAGCGCGAGCATCCCGGTGCCGGTGCCGAGATCGAGGACGGTCCGGCCGTCGACGTCGCCGTGGAGGTCCGCGAGGTGGACGACGTGCGCCGCGAGATCCGGGGGCGTCGGGTACTGTTCGAGCGCGGCGCTGGGGGCCTCGAAACCGGCGACCACGCCGAGCTTGGTCGCGAGCGAGCGCTTCGACGCCATCCGATCAGGCGGCGGACGAGCCGCCGTCGACGCGGACGAGTTCGACGCCCTCGCGGCGCGCGCGCTCGGCGAGCGCCGACAGCGCCGGCTCGGTCGCGTCTCGGTCGGCGACCTCGTCGAGCCGGACCTCGATCCGCCCGGCGCCGAGGAACGACGCGGCGCGGACGAGCTCCCGGAGCCGGTCGGCCTCGCGCTGGGTCGCGAGGGTGTCGCCGCCGTCGAACCGAGCGGCGACGGAGAGGGTCGCGGGCTGGTAGCCGCGGGCGGAGAGCTCGGCCTTGAGGTCGCGGAGGTGTCCCGGAGCGGTGCTTTCGAGGTCGGCGGCGTCGACGACGATGGGGTCGATCTCCGCCGGGCGACAGCCGCGGAGCGTGGCTTCGATCCCGTCGGACTGCGTCGTGCTCATACACCGTCATATGTAATAGTAATACAAAAACCTTTATGAATGTTTGATAGTAATATCACGGCGGTCACGTTTCGTGTTCGTTTCGGGGACGTATCGGTCGAACTCCGTGGTGTGACGGGGAGAATGACAAAAAGCGGAACGCACCGTACAGGCCTCGAAGCGCCGTTTTGATCGAGATCACGCGGATCCGCGTGACGGGAGCGACGCGCGGGGTCGGACAAAGGTTTAAATGCGGCAGTAACCAGAAACCTTATAATGGAACGTCCGAGCCGCCAGCGCCAACAGGAGCGGGAGACCGAGCGAGAGTCGGACGAAGAAACGCTCTCCTGTCCGGAGTGCGATTCGACCGAGATCGTCACCGACGCCGACCAAGAGCTGGTCTGTGAGGACTGCGGCCTGGTGCTGGACGAACAGAACATCGACCGCGGCCCGGAGTGGCGCGCGTTCAACCACTCGGAGCGGCAGTCGAAGTCGCGCGTCGGCGCCCCGATCACCGAGACGATGCACGACAAGGGGCTGACGACGACGATCGACTGGAAGGACAAGGACGCGTACGGGCGGTCGCTCTCCTCAGAGAAGCGGTCGCAGATGCACCGCCTGCGCAAGTGGCAGGAGCGGATTCGGACGAAGGACGCGGGCGAGCGCAACCTCCAGTTCGCGCTCTCGGAGATCNAGAAGCGGTCGCAGATGCACCGCCTGCGCAAGTGGCAGGAGCGGATTCGGACGAAGGACGCGGGCGAGCGCAACCTCCAGTTCGCGCTCTCGGAGATCGACCGGATGGCCAGCGCGCTCGGCGTGCCCCGGTCGGTACGGGAGGTCGCCTCCGTCATCTATCGCCGAGCGTTGAACGAGGACCTGATTCGCGGGCGCTCGATCGAGGGCGTCTCCACCGCCGCCCTCTACGCCGCCTGCCGACAGGAGGGGATCCCGCGTTCGCTCGACGAGGTCGCCGACGTGTCGCGCGTCCCGCAGAAGGAGATCGGGCGCACGTACCGCTACATCTCCCAGGAGCTCGGGTTGGAGCTGAAGCCGGTCGACCCGAAGCAGTTCGTTCCGCGCTTCGCCTCCTCGCTGGAGCTCAGCGAGGAGGTGCAGTCGAAGGCGACCGAGATCATCGACGTCTCCGCCGAGCAGGGGCTGCTCTCCGGGAAGTCTCCGACCGGCTTCGCCGCGGCCGCGATCTACGCCGCCTCCCTGCTCTGTAACGAGAAGAAGACCCAGCGCGAGGTCGCCGACGTCGCGCAGGTCACCGAGGTCACCATCCGCAACCGGTACCAGGAGCAGATCNTGTAACGAGAAGAAGACCCAGCGCGAGGTCGCCGACGTCGCGCAGGTCACCGAGGTCACCATCCGCAACCGGTACCAGGAGCAGATCGAAGCGATGGGCTTCCGCTAGGACCGCGATCCGGGCGCTCGATCAACGTGTCGGTGAGTCAGACGCTTCTCCGTGATCGGGTTTTTAATCGGCACCGAGCGTATCCTGCGACGAGATGTACTCTCAGATACTCGTGCCGACCGACGGCAGTCCGGCGTCGGACGCCGCGATCGAGCACGCGATCGACCTCGCGCAACAGTACGACGCCCGGCTGCACGCCCTCTACGTCGTCGACGGCGCGGCCTACTCGACGCTCGAAGCCGGCGCCGACGTCGTCGTCGAGGCGCTCGAGTCCGAGGGGAAGGAGGCCACCCGCCGCGTCGCCGACGCCGCCGCGGACGCGGGGGTCGACTGCGAGACGACGGTCGCCACGGGCACCGCGTACCGGTCGATCCGCGACTACGTCGACGAGAACGACATCGACGTGATCGTGATGGGGACCCACGGTCGGAAGGGGCTCGACCGCTACCTGCTCGGCAGCGTCACGGAACGGGTCGTCCGGACCTCCGACGTGCCGGTACTGACGGTGCGCCAGCCCGCCGATGAGTAGCCGTCGCCCGCGGACCCGGTGACGACGATGCGGGACTGGCTGTCACAGCGCGTGGCCTCCTCGCCGGACCACGCCGCGCTGATACGTGCCGAGGACGGCGAGGCGTGGACCTACACCGACCTCGACCGGCTCGTCTCCGAGACCGCCGGCCGGCTCGTCGCGCACGGGATCGAGGCGGGCGACAGGCTGGGCGTGCTCACGCCGCCGTACGTCGGTACCGTCGGGCTCGTCCACGCGACGATGCGGATCGGGGGAACGTTCGTCCCGCTGGGACAGGATCTCACCGAGCGCGAGCTCGCCGAGCGCGTCGAGCGGGCCGACCTCGACGCGGTGGTGTGCGCGGAGCCGACGGAAGACGCCGCCCTCGGCGCCGTGGAGGAATGCGGTGGCGGCGGCGAGCTTCCTGTGCCCGTTTTCTCCGTCGACGACCCGGCCGCCGAGGCCGTCACGGCGGTACACGGCGTCGATCCGGAACCGGTCGATCCGCCGGAGTGGGCGGACTCGGAGTACCTCTGTATCCTGTTCACCTCGGGGACGACGGGCGACCCCAAACCGGTCCCGCTCACCGCGGGCAACGTGTACAGCTCGGCCGTCGCCTCCGCGTTCCGGCTCGGGGTCGATCAGGGGGACCGCTGGCTCGTGTCGCTGTCGCTCCACCACATGGGCGGGCTCGCCCCGGTGTACCGATCGGTGCTGTACGGGACGACGCTCGTGCTCCGCGAGGGGTTCGACCCGGGCGGCACCGCCGACGACATCGACACCTACGACGTGACCGGGATCTCGCTGGTTCCCACGATGCTCCGGCGGATGCTCGACCGACGGGGCACCCTCTCCGACACGCTGCGCGTGGTGCTGCTCGGCGGGGCGCCCGCCTCGGACGAGCTGCTCGAGCGCTGTCGCGACTACTCGATCCCGGTGTACCCGACCTACGGGATGACCGAGACGGCCTCCCAGATTGCGACCGCGACGCCCCGACAGACGAGGGACCGACTCGGCACCGTCGGCCGACCTCTGTTCGCCACCGACGTGACGCTCGTCGACGGGGACGGGTCGCGGGTCGACGCCGGCGAGAGCGGCGAGATCGTCGTCGACGGCCCGACCGTAACGCCCGGCTACATCGGAGGCGTGCGGACGGAATCCGCCGACGCGCGCGACGGGGCGGGCGGAAGCGACGGTGTGGGCGGCAGCGCCGGAGGCGAACCGGACGCCGAGGCGCTCGATCGGTCGGCGTTCGGCCCGCACGGCCTCCACACCGGTGACGTGGGGCGCTTCGACGACGAGGGGTTCCTCTACGTGCTCAACCGCCTCGACGACCGGATCATCACCGGCGGCGAGAACGTCGAACCGGGCGAGGTGGTCGACGTGCTCCGGGAGTTCCCGCCGATCGACGACGCCGCCGTGGTCGGGCTCGACGACGACGTGTGGGGCGAGCGCGTCTCGGCGCTGCTCGCGGTCGGTGACCTGATGCGAGGCGATACGACGACCGGAGGCGGGGAGACCGGCGACGAGGGCGCGAACGACGGAGACGCGGGCGACGACGAGGCAGGCGACGACGGGGCAGACGACGCAGAGGCAGACGGTGCTGAGGCAGACGGTGCTGAGGCAGGCGACGCAGAGGCAGGCGACGCAGAGGCAGACGACGCAGCGGTAGACGAACCCGAGGGCGACGCGCCCCTGCTCGTGGACGAGGAGCGGCTCGTCTCGTTCGCCCGGGACCGGCTCGCGGGGTTCAAGATCCCGAAGACGGTCGCGTACGTCGACGAGCTCCCCCGAACCGTGTCGGGAACCGTCGACCGGGAGGCGGTGCGTCGGATCCTCCGTACCCGCGGACACGACCCGCGGAGCGATGCCGACTTGGAGACGGCCGGGTTCGAACCCGCCGAGCCGGCCGAGCCGGCCGAACCGACCGATTCCGACGAACCGACCGAATCCGCCGACTCTACCGAGTCGGCCGAACCGAGCGGGTCGACCGAGTCGACGGCGACACCGGCGGCGTCGGACGACCCGGACGAACGCGGAGAGAGCGACCGCGGAGACGAGAACGGCGACCGCAACCGCGATGCCGTCGACGACGGTGGTGACGGCGGCGGCGACAGCGACGGTGGTGACGGCGGCGGCGACAGCGACGGATCGGTGACCGAGCGTGACGAGAGCGACGAGGCCGGTGCGGTCGACGGGACGACGGACCCGCGGGATGACGCCGGCGACAGCGACGAGGCGGACACCGGTCACGACGACGAGGCGGACGACGACGCGGTGAACGACCGGGACGAAAAATAAACCGTCCCGGTGTTCTTCGTTGTTCCACGAACGTTTTGACCACGGGGTCCACAGGTGGGGGCATGGATCTGCTCGACGACAGCGTCGTTCCGGAGCACGCGAGGGACGTGAAAGCGGAGGCCCGCGAGTTCGCCGACGAGTACATCGCCCCGAACGCCGAGTCGTACTACGACTCGGGCGACTACCCGTGGGAGGTGCTCGAGGCGGGGATGGACGCCGGGCTCATCGCCCAGGACATCGGCGAGGAGTACGGCGGAAAGGGATACGACCTCGCGCAGGTGCTCGCGATCGCGGAGGAGTTCTACCGCGCCGACGCCGGCATCGCGCTCACGCTCCAGCTCGCGAGCTTCGGCTGCGAGATGGTCGAGCAGTACGGCACCGACGCGCAGAAGGAGGAGTACCTCCGGCCCGTCGCGGAGAACGACCAGATCTCCGGGCTGGCGGTCTCCGAGCCCGAGACCGGCTCCGACCTCGCGGGGATGACGACGAAGGCCGAGAAGGTCGAGGGCGGCTACGAGCTCACCGGCGAGAAGTACTGGGTCGGCAACGCGGTCGAGGCCGACTGGCTCACCGTCTACGCCAAGACGGGAGACGGCGAGGACCGCTACTCCAACTACACGCTGTTCATCGTCGAGACGGACACCGACGGGTACGAGGCGGAACACATCCCGGAGAAGATGGGGATGCGCGCCTCCAAGCAGGGCCACATCGTCTTCGAGGACTGCTTCGTCCCCGAGGAGAACGTCGTCGGCAGCGAGGGCGGCGGCTTCTACGTGCTCGCGGACTTCTTCAACCACGGCCGCGTGATCGTCGGCGGCCACGGGCTCGGGCTCGCCGCCGCCGCCATCGAGGAGGCCGAGGAGTTCGTCCACGGGCGCAACGCCTTCGGTCGCACCGTCAACGAGTTCCAGGCGGTCCAGCACACCCTCTCCGACATGCGGATCGGGTTCGAGTCGGCGCGCGCGCTCAACTGGCGCGCCTGCGAGAAGGTCGCGGACAACGAGGACGCCGGCTACTGGGCCGCGCTGGCGAAGACCAAATCGACCGAGGTCGCCACCGACTGCGCCGAGAAGGGCATGAAGCTCCACGGCGGCCGCTCGATCCTCACCGACCGCCGGATCGCTCGCGTCTACCGCGACGTGCGCATTCCGGTGATCTACGAGGGCGCCAACGACATCCAGCGGAACCTGATCTACCGGCAGTCGCGGTGAGCTGACGGGACCCCTCCCCGAGCGCGCCCGCCCGACGAAAACGCCAAGACGCCGCGGCGACACCACGACGTATGCGACTCGAGGACTACTGGGGGATCGGCCCGAAGACGAGCGAGCGGCTCGTCTCGGCGCTGGGCACCTCGCGGGCGATCGAGGCGATCGAGTCGGCCGACGTCCGGGCGCTCGTCGACGCCGGGCTCCACCGCGGTCGGGCGACGCGGATCCTCCGCCGCGCCAACGGCGAGGCCGGCATGGAGGTCCTCGCGACCGGCGACACGCGCTCGGTGTACGACGACCTCCTCACGCTGGCGGCCGGGCACGCGCTGACCGCCCACGCCGCCGACCGGATTCGGGTGTTGACGCCGCTCGCCGACCGGGACGCGGTCGAGTCCCGGCTCGACGAGGTGGTCGCCGCTCGCGACGCGTGGGAGGGGATCGCCGAGGCCGACCGCGAGCGGGTGACCGAGGCGTTCGACGCGTACGACGCGGCCGAGGGGTCGGACCTGGCGGCCGTCGAGACCGCCGTCGCGCTGCGCGAGGCCGACCTCACGGACGGCCCCTTCGAAGCCGTCGGGGCGCTGGACGGGGACGCCCTGCGCGACGCCGCCGACGCCCTCGCGGACGTGCGGGGCGCGATCGACCCGACGGGCACCGGGGGCGACGGCGAGATCGAGGTCGCTCGCGGCGCCGACGACGAGCTCGACCGCCTGCGCGATCGGCGCGACGCCGCGGCGGAGCTGGCGAACTCCGCGTTCGACGTGCTCGACGCCGTGCGAGACGGTTCTCTGCGCGACTTCGAGGCCCTGGAGGCGGCGACGATCGACCACGTCGCGAGCGAGACCGGCGTCGACCCGGCGACCGTGCGCTCGGTCGCGCCGGACGACGCGCTCGACGCCGCCGACTTCGTCTCCGCCACGCTCCGCGATCTGCTGGCGGAGCTGGAGGAGGCCGTCGCGGAGCGCGAGGAGACCGTCACCGCAGACATCCGCGAGCGGATCGGCGGGATGCGGGGCGGAAGCGGAGGGGACGGGGAAGGCGAGGGCGGCGACGGCGGCGACGGCGACCAAGAGGCGACCGGCACCGTCGCCCGGGCGGTCTCGGCCGTCTCGGACGCCGCGTTCCTGCTGTCGCTCGCGCGGTTCGCGGTCGCGTGCGACCTGACTCGGCCGACCCTCGTCGACGACGGCATCGCGGTCCGGAACGCCCGAAACCTCTTCATCGACGGCGAGATCCAGCCGGTGTCGTACGCGATCGGCACCCACTCGCTCGCGGGCGAGCCCGGCGTCGCGAGCGCGGAGGCGCCGCCCACGGGGGACCGCGTGAGCGTGCTCACGGGGGCGAACTCCGGCGGGAAGACCACCCTGTTGGAGACGCTCTGCGCGGTGGCGCTGCTGGCGTCGATGGGGCTCCCGGTGCCCGCCGAGGAAGCGGAGGTCGGCGCGTTCGACCGGATCGTGTTCCACCGGCGGCACGCCTCGTTCAACGCCGGCGTGTTGGAGTCGACGCTGAAGTCGGTGGTGCCACCGCTGGTCGCGGACGGCCGCACGCTCATGCTCGTCGACGAGTTCGAGGCGATCACGGAGCCGGGACGGGCGGCCGACCTGTTGAACGGGCTCGTCACGCTCACCGTCGACCGCGGCGCGCTCGGCGTGTACGTCACGCACCTCGCGGAGGACCTGAGCCCGCTCCCGGAGCCCGCCCGGATCGACGGCATCTTCGCCGAGGGGCTTACGAGCGACCTGGACCTGCGCGTCGACTACCAGCCGCGGTTCGGCACGGTCGGGAAGTCGACGCCGGAGTTCATCGTCTCGCGGCTCGTCGCGAACGCGAGCGACCGCGGCGTCCGCGCCGGGTTCGAGCACCTCGCCGGCGCGGTCGGCGAGGAGGCCGTCCAGCGCACCCTCTCGGACGCGGAGTGGTCGGCGGGCGATGACTGACGGCGACCCGGAGTCGTCCGGCGCTCCCGGGCGGATCCGGTCGATCGCGGTCCACCGCGACGACGTGGCGACCGCGCTGGAGGCGACCCTCCGGAGTGACCGCGAGGTCGTGCTCCGGGTGACGCCGCCCTTCTCGGGGCGGATGCGCGCCCGCCTGCACAGCCTCGGGGCGGTCGGGGAAGCGGACGCAGGCGGGGAGGCGGACGCGAACGGGGAGGCGGACGCAGGCGGGGAAGCGGACGCAGGCGAGGGGAAGGACGGGGGAGACGGTCCGGCACCGATCCACGTCGACCCGCGCGACCTCGTCGCGGACGTTCCCCCGTACCCGGAGGTCGACGAGACGACGACCGAACACTCGGACGCCGACATCGAGACCCGCCGGAAGCGACACACCGAGGCCGTCGAGTCGTGGCGCGCGCGGGTCCGAGGGTCGGTGGTCGACAGCGTCGAACTCGACGCCGGCGGTAGCGGCGGTGACGGAAGCGGAGAGACCGTTGAGGTCGACGTGGCCGCGCTCGGCTGAGCGCTCGCCGATTTATAAGACGCTGTCGGGATAATCCGGAGACGACGTATTCCGGATCTACCGGTCAATACGGGGACAGGGGCGAGCGATAGCGGGAGTGAGTATTGCAGATCGGTGGTGGCAAGATCGTATTTAAAAAGACATGAGCGACGGAAATGATCGTTTATAAATGGCAGGTGCGG
>NZ_AOJG01000004.1 GCF_000337375.1 Halorubrum lipolyticum DSM 21995
GTACGGGTGGGATTCAAAGGGGCAGCCGCCTCGCCGGCTGGGGCTTTGGACGTGTTCACCACAGAGTCGTCGATCACATATAAACAGCCGACAGCAACACCACTCGATCACGTATAAATAACCACTCAACCAACTCGCTATACCCACTCCCGCTATCGATCAAAAAGTAGTCTCCGGCGGCCAGCCGTTTTGAACGAGAAGACGTCCGAACGACGTGACCGAACGGTTCCGACGAAAACCCGCTCTCTGCTACACTCGGAGTCGCTCGACCGCCGTGCCGGCGCCCGAGAACGCGTCGAGGACCGCGTCGGCGTCGGTCGCCTCGCCGTCCGCGTCGCCGCCGGTGTTCGCGGCGGCGACGACGATCGTCTTCGCGTCGAGCGCGGGGTCGAGGTCGACCTCGTACTCGCCGTCCGCGGGCGTCGCGAGCGTGGACCCCTCGGAGGAGTACACCGCGACGGTGTCCGCGGTCGTCTCGCCGGAGACCACGAGGGCGTCGTCGACGTACTCCGCGGTCGCGTCGAGGTCGGGCGCCGCCGCGCGGCCGCGCTCGACGTAGCGGTCGCGGACGACGGTCGGCGTCTCGACCGGTTCGCCCGCCTCGACGCCGTGCGCGAGCCGGATGAACCCGGCCATCGACCACGCGAGGGGGGTCGCCCCCCCGGTGCCCTCGCCGAACTCCCAGCCGTAGTCGGTCGGGTGCTCCCGGTCCCACACCTGCTCGGGGAGCATGCGCCCGGAGTTGCCGAACCCGGCCATCGTCTCCAGCAGGGCGTCGGGCTCGAGCGCGTCCTCGTCGGTGCCGCCGAAGGCGTCGGGGCCGCCGGCACGGGCGCGCAGCTCGTACTCGCCGCGCTCGCCGGTGAAGATCGGCCAGAGCCGCCCCCGGCCGTCGCCGGTCCCGGCCCACGGGCCCCCGGGGTCGCCCCGCGCGAGCTCGCCGTACGCGTCGCCGACGTATCGGTACCACGCCGGGCCGTACGGGGTGTCGACGCGGATCGAGTCGTCGACGACCGACACGGAGTTGCGGACCGCGTCGTCGTCGGCCGGCTTCACGCCGAGCCGGACCAGCTCGAGGAAGCCGCCGTCGACGATCTCCCGCTCGTCGTAGGTGGGGCCGTCGTTGGCGATCGTCCGGGGGCGCCCGGACTCGGGGTCGCCGTCGGCCGTGACCCGCACGTAGTACGGGGTCTCGCCGTGTCGCTCGGTGCCGGTCGCGGTCGCGCACCACTCCTCGACGCGGGCCGTCCAGTCGTCCGCGAGCGCGAGCCACGCGAGGGCGTCGGCGCGGAGCGAGTCGGGGTCGGCCGCCGACCCGGAGCCGGCGGAGCCGTCGCCGGCCTCGATCCGGTCGGCCTCGGCGACCGCGAGCGCGGCGCCGCAGACGAGGCCCGCGATCTCGGCGGCGATGCTCGACGGCGAGAAACCGGCCTCCTCCTCCCAGCGCTCTTGGGCCGTCTCGGGGCCGTTAGCGGCGATGTAGCAGAGCGACCGCCGGACCTGCTCGTAGGTGTAGTCGGCCTCCGCGGGCACTACCCCGTGTTCGTACAGCTGCCACGCCATCACCGACGGGAACGCGATGTTGTCCATCTGTTCGCCGCCCCATCGGGTGCGTCCGTCGATGTAGGTGTTCTGCGGGAGGAAGCCGTCGTCGTCCTGCTGGGTGTTGTAGAGGTACGCGAGCGCGTCGGCGCCGCGCTCGACCTCGCCGACCTCGATCAGCGCGGTGAACACCTGATAGAGGTCGCGCGACCAGACGAAGTTGTAGCCGTAGCCGCGGTCCTCCGCGGCGTACTCGGTCTCGCCCCACGGCACCGACGGGCTGGCGATTCCCGCGCCGTCGTGGCGCTTGTCCTCGACGGCCGCGAGCGTCATCAGCGCGAACCGGTACTGGGTCTCGAGGTCCGCGTCGCCGGTCACGGACGCGGGGAACTCCCGGTCCGCGAGCCACGTGCGCCACGTGTCGACGTACGACTCGGAGATGTCCGCGAAACCGCGCGAGACGGCGCCGCGCGCCTCGCCGAGGGCGGCCGCGGTGTCGGCGTTCTCGGCGAACCCGAGCGCGACCGCGTCCGACACCTCGGTGCCGCTCCCGACGAGCCCGGCGAGCACGACGTTGCCGGTGGCCGTCTCGGTCCCCTCGTCTCGGTCGCCGTCGGCGAAGAGGGCGTTCGCCTCGTCGCCGCCCGCCGCGAGCGCGCTCGCCCAGTCGAAGCCGCCGGCGCTGTCGAGCGCGAGCGCGACCTCGAAGGAGTCGCCGTCGTCGTCGACGAGCTTGCCCGGATCGCGCTCGGCCGCGTCGTCGTTGCGCGCGAGCAGGTGGTACCCGTCGGAGCCGCTGACGCGGTCACCGCGGTCGTTCGTCCCGACGTTCGTGACCGTGGTGTCGACGAGGGCGTACACGTCGTACTCGCGACTCCCTTCGAACGTCACGTCGGCGAGGATCGCGTCGCCGTCGGTGTCGACCGCGTACTCGACCGTGAGCGTCCAGCGGTGCCCGTGCTCGTCGCCGGTCTCGCGGATCGTCTGCGTGTACGCGAGGGCGTCGTCGACCGTCGGCTCCGTGGTCCGCTCGACCGTCTCCGTCGCCGTCACGTGGCTGGTCTCGTCGAAGGTCCGGACCGTGTACCCCGTCTCCGGATCGGCGACGAGGAAGTCGAACGTCCGGACGTTCATCACGTCGATCCGCGGGAACCGCGCCTCGGTGAGCGCCCCCTCGGTCAGCGTGAACCAGACCGGGACCGGGTCGGCGGCCTCGTGGTCGGCCGGCGTGCCGACGCCGAACTTCCGGCCGGTGGTCCAGTGGGGCGCCTCGTCCGGCCCTCGGGGCTCGTCGTGCGGGACCGGGAGCGCCCCGTGTCTCGCGAGCGTCACCGTCGCGTCGATCCGGAGGGCGTGCGACCACGCGATCGGGGTCGCGCCGTCGAGGTCGCCGTCGTCGAACGCCTGCTCGGCGATGAGTCCGGCGTCGTTGACGAACGGCCCGTCGGGCTCGCACAGCGCGTAGAGGTCGCGCGCGGCGCCGAACAGCTCGTTCGCGTCTCCGCCGCGCTCGCCGACGAGCCCGCCCAGCTCGGCGGCGGCCGTCGACCCCCACAGGGTCGCGATCGACCACACCTTCGCGGCGCCCTGCTCCGCGGTGCGCCAGTCGTCGCCGGTGAACCGGACGAGCCCCTCAACGTCCGCCGTCTCGCGGCGGAGCTCGCCGATCGTCGTCAGCACGTGCGTCGTCACCCGGTCGAGGAACGCGTCGAAGTCGACCTCGGCGGTCGGTGCGGCGGCGGGCGTCGAGCCGCCGTCGGCGCCGATCTCGTCGCGCTCGTCGCGCAGCGCGGCGTACTCGGTCGCGGCGCTCGCGAGCGCGAACGTGCTGGCGTCCGGGCGGTCGTCGCGGCTCTCCGCGCTCGCGCGCTGCGGGAACCGCTCCGTGTCCGGATTCCATCGGTCGTTCAGCCCCGCGAGGGCGGCGTCGGCCGCCGCGGCGGCGTCGGCGCGCACGTCCTCGGGGAGCGGCGCGCGCGCCGCGGCGGCGAACGCGCGGAGGTACGTCGCGCCGGTGTGGGTGAACCGGCCGAGCGCGTTCTCCCAGCAGTTCTGACACCGCCGGGGAAGCCCGTCGTCTTCGGTCGTCTCGCGGAGGAACGCGAGGGCGTCCGTGATGGTGTCGTCGACGCGGTCGCGCCACTCGGCGGGGAGGTCGGCGGTCCGGCGAAGCCGGGCGAGGAAGGCGACGACCGACGCGGGCTGGTCCAGCTGGTCGTTCGGGCCCGCGGTGCCGTTCGCGCCCTCGATCCGGGCGTTCGCCCAGCCCGGGGCGACCTTGCCGGAGTCGGCCCACACCCGGTGGGGCCACGAGCCGTCGGCGTCCTGCGTGCGACAGAAGAAGGAGGCCGTCGCGAGCAGCTTCTCGTCGGCGTCCAAGCCGAGCTCGTCGCTCGCGCCGAGCAGGGCCAGCGACGCCTCCGCCTCGTCGCGGAACCACGTGTAGCCGTAGCCGCCGGACGTCGAGTAGAACGGGTCGAACTCGGGGGCGGCGATCCGCGCGCCGGACTCGGCGGTGAGCAGGTCGAGCGCGCGGAGGTCGCTCGCGACCACCGACCGCCGCGGCACGTCGCCGGGGACGGTCGGACCGCGGCCCTCGGCGGCCTCGCGGAGGTCGTCGGCGTCGGGGTACGCGGTCGCGATCCGCGAGAGCTCGTCGATGCGGCGCTGGCGGTCGGGACCGTCCGAGATCGCGTCCATCGCGTCGTCGCCCGTCTCGCGGGTCTCCCGTCGGTCGAGGACGGCGCGGCTCGCGAGCGTGACGCGCTCGGTCCGGCCGTCGCGCTCGAAGGGCGCGCGGACGACCACGTCGGGGGTGAGCCGGGAGTCCTCGCGCTGGTCGATCTCGCCGCGGTGGGGGAACCCCTCGCCGTCCTCCCCGAGCAGCTCGGAGACGGTGCGGAGCCGCTGGCCGTGCGCGGCCGACAGGCCCGTGGACGCGGTGAGGAAGTCGTGTTCGGTCCGGTGGTACACCTCGACGACGCTCCCGGCCTCGGGGCCGGCCTCCTCGTGGACGAGGTTGCCGACGCGCCCCTCGACCATGTCCGGGGAGAACGCGCAGGCCGCGACGAGCTCCGCGTCGGCGGGCGGGGCGCCGCGCAGTTCGACGTGCGTGAGGTGGGTGTCGCTCACGACCAGGTCGAACTGGTGGATGGTGTAGCGGCCGGCGTCGTACTCCGTCTCGACGAGCGGCGTGTCGCCGTCGTAATGCTGCCGGGTCGTGGTCAGGTCGTCGAACCAGCGGACGCCGCGTCCGGCCGTGATTCCCATGCGGAGTCGATCGGCGCCGCCGACTCCCGACAGGGAGTACGAACAGTCGTGGACGGTTCCGTTCGGCCCGACGTGGACCAATCGGCCGTCGTCGCCCGTGAACGCGCCGGCGGTGGTCGGTCGCTCCGCCGGGTAGCGCTCGCCGCGCCGACGTTCGTGCTCGGTGAGGGCGGTACGCAGTCGCATAGTCGCTCTGCGATACCCTCGGTAAAAGCCTTGACGAACGAGGCGAGCCGTCGCCCGCGTCGCGATCGATCGAAGAGCAATAACAAAGACCCCGGGCGTCGATGGGTGTCACATGCATCACCCTGGACCCCCCCGATTCCTCTCGACCGGGGAGACGACGCAGCTCGCGCCGCGGGACCCGGACCCGTCGGCGAGCTACGAGTGGCGCGTCGCCGACGCGCCGCCGGACAGCGAGGCGACCGTGGGCGAACAGTCCGTGACGAACTTCACGCCGGACGTCCCCGGTCGGTACCGGATCGGCCTCGACGCGCCCGACGGCGACCACCTCCTGACGGTGCGCGCGTTCGCCGCGAGCTACGAGGGCGCCGACGTCGCCGGCGGGAGCGGGACCGCGATCCGCGACCGCGACGCCGACCACGCCGCGATCGACTACGGCGCCGAGCGCGCCCACGAGGGCGTCGGGCGACCCCGCGTCCGACTCGACGCGACCGTCGAGGAGGGCGACGAGGGGACCGAGAGCGCCGAGTTGGTCGTGCGGGCGACGCCGGCGCCGAACCCGGAGTCGGCCCTCGACGCGTCTGAGCTCGCGGTCGGCTTCGTCGTCGACGACCGCGACGTCGAGGAGGCGGTCGCGGAGGGGCGGCGGAACCCGCGGGACGCGCTCCGGACGACGGAGGACGGGCGCGCGCTCCGGATCCCCGCCGACGCGGTGCCGGACCGCCTCCGCGTTCACGGGGTCGCCGTCGCCCGCGAGCCCGGGCGCGAGCAGCGGGTCAGCGTCGCCGACGCGGTCGCTGTGGAACGCGTCGATCGGAGCGGCCTCGCGGTCGCCGACGGGACCGAGCCCGCCGATCCGGAGCTGACGGCTCCGTCCGGCGCCGACGGGGCCGCCTTCGAGACCGTCAGACTCAACCAACCGCCCGAGTGGACGGCGGACGCGACCGTCTACGAGGTGTACGTCCGGACGTTCGCCGACGCGGACGAGGGCGAGGCGTTCGAGTCCATCGCGGAGCGGATCCCGCGGATCGCCGAGCTGGGCGTCGACACGCTGTGGCTCACGCCGGTCCTCCAGCACGACGGGAAGCCCCACGGCTACAACATCGTCGACTTCTTCGACGTCGCCGAGGACCTCGGCGACCGCGACGACTACGAGGCGCTCGTCGAGACCGCCCACGACCACGGGATGCGGGTGCTGTTCGACTTCGTCGCCAACCACACCGCGCGCGACCACGAGTGGTTCCGGGACGCCTACAAGAACCCGGACTCCCCGTTCCGCGACCGCTACGAGTGGCAGGAGTCCGGCGAGCCGGGGACGTACTTCGACTGGGAGCTGATCGCGAACCTGAACCACGCGAACCTCGACGTGCGCCGGTTCCTGCTCGACGTCATCGACGAGTGGGCCCCGCTCGTGGACGGGTTCCGCTGCGACATGGCGTGGGCCGTGCCCGACTCGTTCTGGCGCGAGCTCCGCGACCGGGTGAAGGCGAAGGACCGCGACTTCCTGCTGATGGACGAGACGATCCCGTACATCCCCGGCTTCCACGAGGGGATGTTCGACGTCCACTTCGACGCGACGCTGTACTTCCAGCTCCGGCAGGTCGGCCGCGGCGCCGAGCCCGCGACGACCCTGCTGGACGCGATCGACCAGCGCGCGGAGATCGGCTTCCCCGACCACGCCGGCTTCCTCCAGTACATCGAGAACCACGACGAGACGCGCTACCGCGTCGAGTGCGGTGACGCCGCCGCGGCCGCCGCGGGGGCCGCGACGTTCACGCTGCCGGGCGTGCCCATGGTGTACGCCGGCCAGGAGATCGGCCAGCGCGGCCGCCGCGACGCGATCGCGTGGGACCACGCGCGCGACGAGGTCCGAGAGCGCTACGAGCGCCTGCTCGAGACCCGCGCCGACCACCCGGCGCTCGGCCCCGAGGGCGAACTCGAGCGAGTGGGGTACCACGTCGCCAGCGGCGACCTCGGCGAGCACCCGATCGTCGCCAGCGGGAACATCCACCCCGACGACGTGGTGGCGTTCCGCCGGCGCGACGGCGAGGAGTCGCTGATCGTCGTCCTCAACTTCGCTCCCGACACCGCGAAGGTCGCGGTCGAGGCCGACCACGCCGGGCACGACCTGGTCACCGACGAGTCGTGCGTCGTCGTCGACGGCGAGGGGACGGAGCGGATCCGCGCGGACGAGGTCGCGGTCGTCCGGGAGACGGAATGATCGGGGGCCGCGGCGACGACGCGAGCGCACCTGACGACCCGTCTCCGGCGGTCCTCCCGGACCGAACCGCCGCGCTCGTCGAGCGGGCGCGGGCCGACCGCGACGCGGCCGACGGTCGGTTCGAGTCGGCCAAATCGATCGCCGAGCGCCTTGGCGCGCACCCGATCCGAGGCGAGGGGGCGGACCCGGCGACCGACCCGCCCGAGGGCGTCGCCTTCGGCTTCTGGACGCCCGACCTCGTCGACGCGGGCGTCCCGGTCGAGGACGTGCGGCTCGAGCTGTTCACTCCCCTTTCGGAGGACGGGAAGGAGGGTGACGGAGACGGCGACGCAGGGATAGATCCCGGCCGCGACGACCGCCGCGAGGCGGCGTTCCGCGTCGACCGGCTCCCGGTCGAGCGCGACGGCGAGTTCCACTGGGTCGCCGTCGACGGGATTCCGGTCGGGACCCGCGACCGGCTCGGGGCGCTGTATCAACTGACGTACCGAACGCCCGACGGCGACGACGAGTGGGAGACGGTCCGCGACCCGCTCGCGTACTCGGTCCCGTTCGGCGCGTTCGCGCCGGCCGAGGCGTACGACTGGCCCCGCCTGGACGCGACGCGGGCCGACCGCGACCACTTCGCGTCGCTCGGGAGCGACGACGAGGCCCTGTCGACGACCGAGGACGACGGGCTGCCGCGGGTCGACCCCGCGACGAGCATGCTGGAGGTCCATCCCGGCACGTCGACCGAGCGCGGGTCGCTCGCGGCGCTCGCGGAGCGGTTCGAGGCCATCGGCGAGACGCTCCGAGACGGCGAGCCGCTCGCGCCCTACGAGCGCAACTACGCCGGCTACGACGCGGTCCAGCTCATGCCCGTCGAGCCGCTCACGCAGGCGTACGGGCGGCAGTGGTACTGGCGCCCCGGCGGCGTCGACCGCGAGACGCTCGACGGCGCCTTCGACCGCGAGCGCGACGCGGAGCGCGTGACCGTCGGCGTCGAGCGCCCCGACCAGACCAACTGGGGGTACGACGTCGTCGTGAGCGCGTTCTCGGCCGCGAACCCCGCGATACTGGAGACCGGGCGGCCCGACGAGCTCGTCGACTTCATCGCCGCCTGCCACGCGATGCCAGACCCGGTCCGCGTCGTCTTCGACGTGGCGCTCGGACACGCGGACGAGGCCGCGGCAGAGCTGCTCCCCGACCCCTTCTTCGAAGGGCCGGGGATGTACGGGCTCCACCTGAACTACCGTCAGCCCGTGGTGCGGGCGATACTCCTCGAGCTCCAGCGCCGCAAGGCGAACTTCGGCGCCGACGGGATCCGGATCGACGGCGCGCAGGACTTCACGTACCACGACGAGGAGACCGGCGAGCAGGTCCACGACGACGCGTTCCTCGCCGAGATGGACCGGGTGACACACGAGGTCGCCGGGACCGAGTTCCGCCCGTGGATGATCTACGAAGACGGCCGGCCGTGGCCCCGCGAGGACTGGGAGCTGGCGTCGACCTACCGGACGCTGATCGACCAACACCCGCACGCGTTTCAGTGGTCGCCGGTGACGTTCGCGCACAACAAGCCCGCGCTCCTGACGTTCTGGGCGACGAAGTGGTGGCGCATGCGCGAGGTCGGCGAAACCGGGAGCCAGTGGATCACCGGCGTCGCGAACCACGACACGCTCCGGCGCGGGTCGCAGGTCGAGGTGACCGACGACTGGGGCGGCGCGCTCATCAACCCCTACCTCGCCGACTCGCCGCCCGAGACGATCCGCGAGGCGTACGACAGCCCCGCCGCGCTCGTCTGGTTCCACGCCGCGATGCCGGGCGTCCCGATGGACTTCCTCCACGCGAACTACCGCGCGCCGTGGGGGTTCGTCCGCGACACCGACCCGACGTGGAACGTCAAGGTCGTCGCCGAGGAGGCGCCGTGGCTCGACTGGCACGTCCCTGAGGGGTCGTACGCCGAGGGCGACGCGTTCCCGCGGCTGAAGTCCCTCGGGTTCGAGACGCGCGCGGAGCTGAAGGGGTTCGTCACGACGCTCGCGGCCCTCGTCGACGCGACCGACTACGACCTCGACCTGATCGCGGAGCTGCTCTCCGTGCGGGGGACGCCGCTGTCGGGGGCCGACTCCGACGCCGCCCCGCGCGCCGAAGGGGAAATCGACGCCGGCGACCTCCAGGAATTCTCCTTCGCGTGGAGCGCGGACGTGGCCGACTACCTCGTCTTGGACCGCTGGGAGGGCGAGCAGGACGACGCGCGGACCGCGTTCGACCGCCGCGTTCGCGAGTTCCGGCAGGCGCGGCCGTGGCTCCGCGCGGACGTGGACCCGGAGCGCGGCGAGGCGTTCGGCTACCGCCACCCGACCGAGGGGACCGTGGTGTACCAGGCGCTGAGGCGCGATCCGGAGGGCAGAGAGGCGCTACTCGTCGCCTGCAACGTCGAGGGCACGCCCGTCGAGGCGTCGCCCGGCGGCGTCCTCGACGACCTCGGCGTCTCCGGCGACCGCGACGCGCTCGGGCGCGACGAGGGTTCGTTCGACTGGACCGTCGCGCTCGCGGCGCCCGAGACGGGCGCGGCGGCCGGGGACGACGCGGAGCCCGTCACGCTCGAAACCGCGGACGCGGTCGTGTGGCGCGCGCGGCCCGGCGACGACTGAACGGGTCGCGCGGACGCAACGCCCGAGACCCTCGTGCGGACGCAACGACCGTAGGCCCTCGCGCGGACGCAACGCTTGAGTCGGTGGGGGTTGCAGGGGGACGTATGCGACTCGACCGCTCCGGCGGCGTGTTCTGTCACGTCACCTCGCTCCCGGGGAGACACGGTATCGGCGATCTCGGCGACGGCGCGGCGGCGTTCCTCTCCTTTTTGGGCGACGCCGACGTCCGTCACTGGCAGGTCTGTCCGCTCGGGCCGACGATGGACGCCGCCGGGGAGTCCCCGTACCAGTCGCCCTCCGCGTTCGCCGGCAACCCCCTCCTCATCGACCTCGACGGGCTCGTCGACGACGGCTGGCTCGACGAGTCGGACCTCGAACCAGTTCCCGACTTCCCGGCGGATCGGGTCGACTACGAGGCGGTCCGGGAGTACAAGGAGCCGCTGTTGCGGACCGCGTTCGAGCGGTTCGACGAGGGGGGCGAGGCCGAAGGGGAAGACGAACTCGACGCCTTCCGCGAGGGCGAGCCGTGGCTCGACGACTACGCGCTGTTCCGGGCGATCTCGGACGCGAGAGACGAGGACACCTGGGTCGACTGGCCAGATCCGCTTCGAACGCGCGACCCCGAGGCGCTCGGAGACGCCCGCGAGCGACACGCGACCGAGGTCCGATTCCGGGAGTTCGTCCAGTGGGTCTTCGACCGGCAGTGGCGCGACCTCCGGGCGGTCGCCGAGGAGGAGGGCGTGTCGATCGTCGGCGACGTGCCCATCTACGTCGCGCTCGACTCCGCGGACGTGTGGGCGAATCCGGAATCGTTCCGACTCGACGCCGAGAACCGCCCCGCGGCCGTGGCGGGAGTGCCGCCGAACGCCGGCGACGACGGGCAGCGCTGGGGGAACCCCGTCTACGACTGGGACCGTCTCGCGGAGCGAGAGTACGACTGGTGGATCGCCCGGTTCCGGCGGCTGTTCGAGCTCGCCGACGTGGCCCGGCTCGACCACTTCCTCGGGTTCGTGAAGTACTGGGCGATCCCGGCCGACCGCGACGACCCGGCCGCCGGCGAGTGGCGCGAGGGGCCGGGACGCGACCTGTTCGAGACCGTCGAGCGCGAGCTGGGGCAGGCGCCGTTCATCGCCGAGGACCTCGGGTTTGAGGAGCCGGCGATGGACGAGCTGATGGCGGAGTTCGGCTTCCCCGGGATGCGCGTCCCGCAGTACGCCGACTGGTGTGCGGAGGGCAACGAGTACCAGCCGATGCACTACCCCGAGGGCGTCGTCGGCTACACGTCGACGCACGACACGGACACGTGGGTCGGTTACTTCGAGAACCTCCCGGAGCGCCAGCGCGACTGCTTCCGGTACAACGTCGGGGCCGACGGCGGCCGCCCGACCGAGTGGGAGATCATCGACGAGGTGTGGGCCTCGGAGGCGGTGCTGGCGATGACGACCGTCCAAGACCTCCTCGGCCTCGGGAGCGAGTCGCGGTTCAACGAGCCGGGCACCCTCGACGGCAACTGGGAGTGGCGCGTCCGCCGCGACGCGCTCGACGACGAGACCGCCGATCGGCTGTGGGAGCTCGCCGGGCGGCACATCAGGTAGGTCGATGCTCGGGGGGATCCTCCCGGACGCCCCGGTCGTTCACGCCGCGGTGATCGCCGTCGCGACCGGCGCCATCTGGGTCGGGAGCGGCTGGCTGGAGGAGGCCGCGGAGACGCTCTCTCAGTACTACGGGCTGCCGGCGGTGGTGCAGGGGTCGATCGTCGTCGCCGTCGGGTCGAGCTTCCCGGAGTTCGCGAGCGTCGTCGTCACCGCGGCCACCGGCGTCTTCGACATGGGCGTGGGCGCGCTCGTGGGGTCCGCGATCTTCAACGTCCTCGTGATCCCCGCCCTGTCGGGGTTCGGCGCCGACGGCGACCTCGAGGCCAGCCGCGCGATCGTGTACAAGGAGGCGCAGTTCTACATGATCGCGGTGTCGGCGCTGGTCGTCACCTTCTCGCTCGCGGTCATCTACTACCCCGTCTCGTCGGACCCGATCGTCGGGGAGCTGACCCGACCCGTCGCCGCGATCCCGCTCGCGCTGTACGGGCTCTACCTGTTCATCCAGTACGAGGAGGTCGGCGACGCGGCGGTCGATCGAGTGCGGGAGGGCGTCGACATCCGCCGCGAGTGGGGGAGGCTCGCGGCCGGCCTGCTCCTCATCGGCGTCGCCGTCGAGCGGCTGGTCGGGTCGGTCGAGTCGCTCGGGGCGACGTTCGGCGTCCCGGAGTTCCTTGCCGGGGTCACGATCGTCGCGGCGGCGACGAGTCTCCCCGACGCCCTCGTGAGCGTCCGGACGGCGCGCGAGGGACGCGGCGGGACGAGCCTCGGGAACGTGCTCGGCTCGAACACGTTCGACCTGCTCGTCGCCATCCCCGTCGGGGTGTTGATCGTCGGGAGCGTCGACGTGAACTTCTCGACCGCCGTCCCGATGCTCGGCGTGCTCACCGTCGCCACCGTGCTGCTGTTCGCGGCGCTCCGGACCGGACTGTCGCTCACCGAGCGGGAGTCGTCGGCCCTGCTGATCGCGTACCTCCTGTTCGTCGCGTGGGTGGTCGCGGAGACGGTCGGCGCGACGTCCGTCCTCAGAGGGGTTTGAAACGGCTCACCGTGGCTGATCGCTCGCCGTCTCACTCTCGCGGGACACCTCAAGGATACCCCCGACTGGGAACGAGAGGCACGAGAACGGGAGTGACCGACAGCGGGAGTGAGTATTGCAGATCGGTGGTGGCAAGATCGTATTTAAAAAGACATGAGCGACGGAAATGATCCTTTATAAATGGCAGGCGCGGTGGCGCGCCCCGGCTCGCGGCCTCCGGGCCGCGAGCCGACGGTGCGAGGGACGCCGCGAGCGCAGCGAGCGGCGAGGCTGGGGAGGTGTGAGGTGCTGTACGGGTGGGATTCAAAGGGGCAGCCGCCTCGCCGGCTGGGGCTTTGGACGTGTTCACCACAGAGTCGTCGATCACATATAAACAGCCGCCAGCAACACCACTCGATCACGTATAAATAACCACTCACCCAACTCGCTATACCCACTCCCGCTATCGATCAAGGAGAACTCACCGGCCAACGGCCGTTTCACACGACGCGGCGCCGAAAACGGAGTTTCGACGGAGGTTCCGTTCAGTATCCGTTCCGGCCGATGATCAGGTACAACACCAGGCCCAGAAGGGGCGCGAGGAAGGCGACGATCGCCCACAGGAACGCGGGCTGGTCGCTCCGCTGTTGGGCGTCCGAGTAGATCCAGACGATGATACCGAGCTGTACGAGCAGCGTCAGGAGGCCGAACAGGAAGAAGAGCGCACCGGCTCCTCCCTGCAACAGTATCGGGGACATCGTCCCCGACGACTCGGGGAAAAACTAAGTGTCTTTGGTTGCACTGACAGTCTCACGCGTCCCCGACCGCGAACCGTTTCGAGCCACCGGCACCGCTCCGGGCGTGGACCCGCCGGTCGACGTCGACCGCTTCCGGGCGGGTCCCGACCCGGACGCCGGGGTCGACCGGGTCGCGAACGACGACTCCGGTGAGCGCGGGCGGACCGGAACCGTCCCGTCGTCACAACCGTTTTGCCGGTCGGCCGCGACCGACGACCGTGAGACGACCTCTCGGGCTCGGCGCCATCGTCCTCGGCGTCGCCGCCGGCGTGGCCGGCGGGCTGGTAACGACGACCGACGCGCTCGGCGGGTGGCCCGACCTGGTCGGTCACTCGGCGACGCTCGTCGTCGGGCGGGCGCTGCTGGTCGTCGCGGTGTTCGGCGTCTTGTACGGGTCGTATCTGCTCGCCGTCCGGTTGTTGATGCGGTCCGCGAACAAGCGACGCGCGTACAACACGCGGAACGTGTTGCGGCTCGCGTTCGGGTTCGTCGGAACGGTCGCGACGCTGGCGGTGGTGACGGAGAACTGGCTCGGGCTCCTCTTCTCGCTCGGGGTCATCGGCTTCGCGATCACCTTCGCGCTCCAGCAGCCGCTCCTGTCGCTCATCGCGTGGGTGTACATCACCGTCAAGCAGCCGTACGGGGTGGGCGACCGCGTCCGGATCGACGACGCGAAGGGCGACGTGATCGGCGTCGACTTCCTCGTGACGACGCTGTGGGAGATCGACGGCGAGCTGGTGACGACGAACCAGCCGTCCGGGCGGGTGGTGACGGTGCCGAACAGCGTCGTGCTCTCGTCGAACGTGGTCAANGATGTGTATAAGAGACAGGGGCGAGTCGTGGGTCGAACTCCGCGTCCGGTACCTCACGCACCCGCGTCGGGGACAGCGCGTCAAGAACCGGCTGTACGAGCGGATCCTCGCTCGGTTCAACGAGCACCCGGACCGGGTGGCGTTCCCGGTGAGTCGGAGCCGATAGGCGTCCTCGCATCCGCGACCGTCCGGGAACGGTGGAGTTAGGTGGCACGCCGACGACTCGCATACGATGGAAGCGGCACTCTGGTACGTGCTAACCGGAACGCGGGGCGGAGCGAACCGCGTCCGGCTGTTGCGGGCGCTCGACGACCGCCCGCGGAACGCGAACCAGCTCGCCGAGGACCTCGATCTGGACTACAAGACCGTCCGACACCACCTCGACGTACTGATGGACAACGACGTCGTCGAGCGCAGCGGCGACGACTACGGCGCCGTCTACCTGCCGACGCCGCGAGCGCGCCAGCACTGGGACACCATCGAAACGATCATGGAGCAAACAGATGACGACTGACAGATCGGCAGTTCGGGCCCGTAGCCGTCGGGTTACGGGTCGTATTCGGAACGAATTTGGGAAAGCGGTTATACCCGCCCCGCCGATAGCAGGTGTACGATGAGTCTCTGGTTCGACGTAGCGCGGATCTCGGTGGGGGTGAACGTCGCCCTCCTCCTCGCGCTCGTCTGGGTGTGGGGGCGGAACTACGTGGAGTTCCGCTCGAAGCACGCCCTCGGCCTGGCGATGTTCGGCGTCTTTCTGCTGGGGGAGAACGCGTTCGCGCTGTACATCTACTTGGTCGATCCCATGCTGTCCGTGTGGTTCGCTTCCGACGTTCCCGCCATCGCGTGGCGAGGGATGATGGCGTTACACGTGCTCCAGACCCTCGGGCTCCTGTTTCTCGTCTGGATCACGTGGGACTGACTCGATCGGGGCCGCTGTTGAGGTCGGCGTGGGGGTGGCTCTTGCGAAGCCGTAGACGAGGGCGTAGAGAGATCGATGACAGGTGTCGGTGTTGCAGTTCGGTCGATCGGTCATTTATAACTCGGAGTTGGGTGTTGCTGTCGACCACTCACCTGTTGTCGACGGCGCGGTGACGACCTCCAAAAGTCCCTATTTATAAGTGATCCTCGCCGTCGCTCACGTTCATTTACATACGCTATCGTCACAGCCAAACTGCGACACTCGCTTCCGCAGTCTATCACTGTGATTCCCCAAATCGGAACGTCAGCGCCTGAAAATCCGTTTTGGGCGGCTTTCCGAACGAATTTGGGTGAGAACGCGGCGGGAGTTCGGGAAATCTCTTTTTATATATCCTCGGTCGACTCTCTCATGCGCAACAGCGCATTGACATTGGCGATAACGGTCGCGGTAGTCGTGTCGGCGGTCGCCGGCGCGGCTGGCGCGGTCGCGGCACAGGGCGGTACCAACGAGGCGAGCGTGAGCTTCGCCGACGGCACGTCCGGCGGGAGCACGGTCGTCGTCGACGAGGTCCACGTCCCCGACGGCGGGTTCGTGACGATCCACGACGACTCGCTGACCGACGGGAACACCCTCGGGAGCGTCGTCGGCACGAGCGCGTACCTCGAATCGGGGACGCACGAGAACGTGACCGTCGAGCTCACCGACGCGGTGGAGACGGGGACGTTCCACGCGATGGCCCACCGCGACACCGACGAGGACCGCGCGTACGCGTTCGTCTCCTCGAACGGCGAGGCGGACGGCCCGTACACGGTCGACGGCGACATCGCGATGGACGACGCGAACGTGACGGTCTCCGCGAGCGTGACCGGGACCGACCAGCCCACCGAGGGCGAGTACGTGATCGTCGACCGCGTCGAACTGAGCGAGGGCGGGTTCGTGACGGTTCACGACTCCTCGCTCGCCGACGGCTCCGTGTTCGACTCCGTTCGCGGCACCACCGAGTACCTGGAGGCGGGCGTCCACGAGGACGTTCGCGTCCGGCTCGACGACCCGCTGACCGAGGACGACACGGTGTTCGCGATGGCGCATCGAGACACGAACGACAACGAGGCGTACGACTTCCCCGGCANCTCGACGACCCGCTGACCGAGGACGACACGGTGTTCGCGATGGCGCATCGAGACACGAACGACAACGAGGCGTACGACTTCCCCGGCAGCGAAGGTAACGAGGACGGTCCGTACCTCGACGCCAACGACGAGATCGTGATGGCCGGTATCGAGGCCGAGCTCGACGACGAAGCGCAGTCGAGCTTCGACGCCCAGACCGCCGGCGGCAACGCGGTCGTCGTCGACGAGGTCTACCTGCCGGAGGGCGGGTTCGTGACGATGCACGATTCCTCGCTGGCGGACGGCGCGGTCTTCGACTCCGTCCGCGGCACGAGCGCGTACCTCGAACCGGGGATCCACCGCGACGTCGTCGTCCTCCTCGACGACCCGCTGACCGAGGACGACACGGTGTTCGCGATGGCGCATCGAGACACGAACGACAACGAGGCGTACGACTTCCCNCCGCGACGTCGTCGTCCTCCTCGACGACCCGCTGACCGAGGACGACACGGTGTTCGCGATGGCGCATCGAGACACGAACGACAACGAGGCGTACGACTTCCCGAGCAGCGAGGGCAACGAGGACGGCCCGTACACGACCGATTCGTCCGACATCGTGATGGACGACGGGAACGTCACCGTCTCCGCGGGCGTGGCGTTCGAGACGAGCGACTCGGACGGGGCGACGGTCACGGTCGACCGGGTCGACCTGAGCCAGGGCGGGTTCGTGACGATCCACGACGCCTCGATCGGCGGAGGCGCCGTGTTCGACTCCGTTCGCGGCACCAGCGCGTACCTCGAGGCCGGCGTCCACGAGGACGTGACGATCGAGCTCGACGAGCCGCTGACGGACACGGAACAGTTAGTCGCGATGCCGCACCGCGACACCAACGACAACGAGGCGTACGACTTCGTCGACAGCGACGGGGAGGCCGACGGCCCGTTCCTGACCGGTGACGACGCCCCGGTGACGGCCGTCGCGAGCGCGCAGGTGACCGCGTTCGTCGACGCGACCGCGCAGGACACCGACGGCGAGACCGTCGTCGTCGATTCGGTGACGCTCCACGACGGCGGGTTCGTGACGGTCCACGACTCCTCGCTCGCGGACGGCGCGGTGTTCGACTCCGTCCGCGGTACCAGCGCGTACCTCGGGCCGGGGACGCACACCGACGTCGAGATCGCGCTCGACGACCCCCTGACCGAGGACGACACGGTGTTCGCGATGGCGCACCGCGACACCGACGGCAACGAGGCGTACGACTTCCCCGCCACCGACGGCGCCGAGGACGGGCCGTACGCGGCCGCGGGAGCGCCGGTGATGTCCGCCGCCGATCTGACCGTCGAGAGCGGCGAGAACATGGGCGACGAGATGGACGGGGAGGACGGTGAGGACGCCGTCGGCGACGCGTCCGACGGCGACGAGATGAACGGAGAGGACGGAAGCGACGGGGACGGAAGCGACGAGGACGGGAGCGGCGACGAGGCGCCCGGCTTCGGTGTCGCTGTCGCGCTCGTCGCGCTGATCGCAGTCGCGCTCGTCGCGCGTCGTTACTCCTGAGAACGGGGACCGACGGCGACGAGCCGGCAGCAGTTCGAGCACCATTCTTTATGTACCTCGGTGATGTCGACTGCGACAGCTCAGTTACTCGGACGAGGGGCCACAGATCGCCATATCCGAATATATCGGACAGATACGGCCAATTTACAGTATCATTACTGAGATAACGATACAAAACTTTATATACTCTCGAGACTTACTATTGGTTAACGAATCGGCGAGCCCGGCGCCAGTATTTCTGTCGGGAGTTCGATCGGGGAGAACACCATGACTGAGACACACATACGCGGCTACGACGGTGAGACGGAGCGAGACCGAACCACGGAGTCGACCGAGTCGACGGCGGACGAGACGGAGTCGACGGGCGACCGGACCACGACCTGCCCGGAGTGCGAGGGGAACCTCGTGACCGACACCGAACACGGCGAGACCGTCTGTAACGACTGCGGGCTCGTCGTCGAGCAGGACTCGGTCGACCGCGGGCCGGAGTGGCGCGCGTTCGACTCCAGCGAACGCGACAGCAAGTCGCGCGTCGGCGCTCCGACGACGAACATGATGCACGACAAGGGGCTCTCGACGAACATCGGCTGGCAGGACAAGGACGCCTACGGGAAGTCGCTGTCCAGCCGCCAGCGCCAGCGGATGCAGCGGCTGCGCACCTGGAACGAGCGGTTCCGCACCCGCGACTCCAAGGACCGCAATCTCAAGCAGGCGCTCGGCGAGATCGACCGGATGGCCTCGGCGCTCGGCCTCCCGGACAACGTCCGCGAGACCGCCTCCGTCATCTACCGCCGCGCGCTGAGCGAGAACCTGCTACCCGGCCGCTCCATCGAGGGCGTCGCGACCGCGGCGCTGTACGCCGCCGCTCGACAGGACGGAAATCCGCGCAGCCTCGACGAATTCACCGCCGTCTCGCGAGTGGACAAGATGGAGCTCACCCGGACGTACCGCTACGTGATCCGGGAGCTCAAGCTGGAGATTCAGCCCGCCGACCCCGAGAGCTACGTCCCGCGGTTCGTCTCGCGGCTCGACCTCTCCGAGGAGACCCAGCGGCTCGCCCGCGAGCTGCTCGACGGCGCCAAGCGGGCCGGGATCACCAGCGGGAAGTCGCCGGTCGGGCTCGCCGCGTCCGCGGTGTACGCCGCCGCGCTCCTGTCGAACGAGAAGGTGACCCAGAGTCAGGTGTCGGCGGTCGCCGACATCTCCGAGGTCACCATCCGGAACCGGTACAAGGAGCTCCTCGACGCGAGCGAGGGGCTCGTCGCCTGATTCCCGGTAACGACTCTCATCGGCGGCCCCGACCGGTGGAAAATGCGACCCGTTCCGCCACCTACGTTTTTAACCCGGCCACGTGTACGTCGGGCCATGGTGGATGCGTTCGTCAGACTCGTCTGTCCGGAGTGCACCAAGGAGTGGCAGGACAACCCCGCGGAGTTACAGAGCCTCCGCTCGAATTTTAGCTGTCCCGACTGTCACGCGACCCGGCGACTGACGGAGTTCATGCGGACCGAACGCGACCTCGAGGCGGTGAAACAGTTCCAGTAACGACGGGCGGTTCACAGCAACGACGGGCGGTTCGGTCAGTCGTCGAGCGAGCGCTCGCGACGGCGCCCGATCGGGAGCGGATCGGCCCGTGCGAACGTTCGGCATTCGCCGGTCGACGGTTCGGCGGAGATTTCGATAACCTTCCCGATCGATAACGCGAGAAGACGCGTCTCCGCCCCGGAAACGGGGAAACCCGGAGTAACCATGGTAACGTGACTCAGGATAATAATATAAACCTCCGGTAGCAAAGGACTGGTACTCATGAAGAAGCAGGAGCTTATCCACCTTCACGGCCTCCTTGCGGAAGTACGAAAACAGTGCGAGTTCTGGGACGAGGACATCGACCTCGACGCGTACGAGGAACTCGGCGTCAAACCGACATCGATCCACAAGTCGAAGACCGACCACAAAGCCGCCGTTTTTAAGCTGACTGAGGGAATCACTGAGCCGATGGACGAGGCCGAGTCGGAGCCGCTGGCCCCGACCGCAGACTGAATCTTCGTCGCCGCTTGCCGACCGATTGGTACGTTCCTAGTGGGTAGGCCGTCGTTCGGGAGAATCCTGAAAAGAGCGTCGCACCGAACGCGCGCCGAGCGTCGCCTGAGCCGGTCGAGAGACCGAGGAAGTCCTCACGAAGGGGCAGTCTCGCGCGTCAGTCTCGCGCGTCGGGAGTCGAGCCGCCGCCTTCCGACTCGTCCGCGGGCGACCCCTCGGCGGAGTCGCTCTCGTTCTCGCTCGCGATCTCCTCGACCTGGAGCACTTTCAGCGGGATGTTCCGGAGCCGCTGGCCGATCTCCTTGCGGGCGACGCGGCTCGCGTGTTCCTCGCGATCGACGTTGAACACGTCCATCCGGAGCCGGAGCGCGACGAGGGCCTCGTCGGCGGCGACGAACGCGGGCGGGAGCTCCTCCCCGCCGGGCGACGTGCGGCTTCCGGTCTCGATCTCGACGTAGTTGAGGTCCGGGTTGAGCATCTCACCGGTCTTCGAGATGGCGATCCGGACCGCTTCGTCGGCGGTCTCCACGTCGTACACCGGAACGGCGGCCTCGACGACGACTCGGCAGTCCATCACGGCCCCCAGTACCACGCCGATCGGCATGAAAGTTCGGCCGACAGGTCACCCGAGCGAAACGACGCCGCCGGGAGAGACCGACCCGCGACGGCTACTCGCCGCCCGCTCGGAGGTGATAAAACACGTACGTCTGCGCGTAGCCGGCGAACTCCCCGCCGAACCGCTCTCGGATCGCGCGCGAGGTCTCGGCGTAGTTCCCGCGCTCGCAGTCCGGGTAGTACTCCTCGATCGTCGTGCGGATCCACGTGTCGAGCGGGACCGCCTCGAGGAAGCCCAGCGAGAACAACAGCACGCAGTCCGCGACCTTGTCGCCGACGCCGACGAACCGCGTCAGCGACTCGCGGGCCTCCTCGTACGGGAGCCCCGCCGCCTCCCGAGGGTGCGCCTCGCCGGACGCGATCATCTCCGCGGTCCGCTGCACGTAGGGAGCGCGGTACCCCAAGGAGAGGTCACGGAGCTCCGCCTCCGTCCGAGACGCGAGCTGCTCCGGAGTCGGGAAGGCGCGGTACTCCTCGCCGTCGAGCGCGAGGGCGTCGCCGTACGTCTCCCGAAGCCGGCGCTGCATCCCGTGGATCCGGGCGACGCGCATCTGTGCCGAGCAGATAAAGGAGATCAGACACGGGAAGACGGGGTCGCGCGTGAGCCGCATCCCCTCGTAGGCCTCGTACGCCCGTTCGAGGAGCGGGAGGTCGGGCGTCGAGCCGAGGATCGCGTCGAGGTCGTCGTCGAGCCGGAACAGGTGTGTGAGGAGAGGGACCGCGTCCGCCGAGGACTCCCAGTGGAGGGTTCCGTCGTGAACACCGCCTTCCTGTCGCACCCGGACCGGGACGCGTTCGTCGACGACGCCGGGTATCGGGTCGACGATCGTTTCGTACCACGCGTCGCCGCCGTGAGCGTGGAGGTCCTCGTAGGTCCCGCCGTCGGCGCGGTTCCAGAGGTAGCTCTGTCCGCTCTCGACGGTCGCTTGGAGATCGAACGGGCCGGCCAGGTCCGCGACGTCGATCGCGCCTCGTTCCATTACCGATCCGACGGCGCCGCGGCCGTATCCGGGTTTCGGTCGGTCGGACGCGCCCGCGTCGGCCTCCCCAAATGGCCGCCGAGGAGGGGTTTTTGCCCGTTGGCCCCGTAAAACCGATATGCCGACGTACCGACGGACGACCCGCGTGCCGGCCCCCATCGACGAGGTGTGGGCGTTTCACTCCACGATCGACGGGCTCCGCGAGCTCACTCCCGATTGGATGCACCTCCGGATCGAGGGCGTCGAAGGGCCGAACGGGGAGCCGGACCCGGACGTGCTCGTCGAAGGGGCCGAGATACGGATGTCGATGCGGCCGTTCGGTGTCGGACCGCGACAGCGGTGGACCTCCCGGATCACCGAACGGGAGCCCGACGACGGGGGCGACCCCGGCGACCGGGCACACTTCGTCGACGAGATGTCCGGCGGGCCGTTCCGGACGTGGGAGCACACGCACGCCTTCTACGCCGACGGCGAGGAGACCCTGCTCGTGGACACCGTCGCGTACCGACTCCCGTTCGGTCCCCTCGGGGACGCGGCGGGACCGTTCGCGAAGGTCGGGTTCGAAGGGATGTTTCGGGACCGACACCGCCGAACGATCGCTCGGTTCGAACCGTAGTTCGGCGGCGAGGGGTCGCGTCGAGTGCGTCAGTTGTTCGCACGCTCCCGCGTGCACAACACGTCTCAGTCGTCGTCGGCCGCGGCGCCGTCGGCGTCGCTCACGTCCGTCGCCGCGTCGTCCTCGATGCTCGGCGGGTACTTCCCTCGATCGAGTTTGAGGTCCGACTGCGGCCGGGCCATGCAGGTGAGCGCGTACGCCTCGGCCTCCTCGTCGGTGAGCCCGCGGGCCGCCGGCTGGGTCACCTCGCCCTCGACGACCTCCGCGGAGCAGGCGAGGCACATCCCGACGCGGCAGGAGTACTCCTGTGCGATCCCCTCGTCGATACAGGCGCTGAGGATCGTCTCCGTGTCGGCCACCTCGATCGTCTCGCCGGTGCCGACGAACTCGACGGTGTACTCGGTCATAACGCGGAGTACCGGCCGACCAATCAAAAAGGGTTCCCCTCGATCGCGTCGGCGACGCGGGGACGGAACGGGAGGATAGAGAACGGCCGGGAGGACGCGTCGTCGCACTGCCGCGAAGCCGCGTCACTGGTCCCGCGGTGTTGGGCGAACGCTACACAAACTACGGCTCCACGAGCATAAGTTGCCGTAGTACGGTACTCGAAAAAGGGAACAGCTGTGGGCCTCTTCCGTCGGCTCGGGCAACTACGGGACGTATGAACCCGACCGCGCTGTTCGGTGCTGTAGACCCGGGTTGGGCGCTAGCCCTTTCCCCAGAACTCGCGAGCCGTGCACAGTTCGGGTGGACGATTTCCGTCCACATCATCTTCGCGTCGCTCTCGATCGGCCTCGCACCGTTTATCGTCTACTTCACGTACAAGGACGTGCGAACCGACGAAGAGCGGTTCGCGCGTCTGCGCTCGTTCTGGGTGAAGGTGTTCGCCGCCGGCTTCGTCATGGGAACGGTCACCGGAATTCCGATGAGCTTCCAGTTCGGGACGAACTTCCCGCAGTTCTCGGAGGTGGCCGGCGAGCTGATCGGCGGCCCGCTGGCCTTCGAAGCGAAGATGGCGTTCTTCCTCGAAGCGGTGTTTCTGGGCGTGTTGCTGTACGGGCGTGACCGCGTGGGCGACCGGACCTACGTGCTGTCGTCCGCGCTCGTCGGCTTCGGGGCGTGGCTGTCGGGGTTCTGGATCCTCGTCGTCAACGCCTGGATGCAGACGCCGCGGGGGTACGAGATGATCTCCCGCAACGGGATGGAGGTCGCGAGGCTCACCGACCCGATTGCCGCGTTTTTCACCCCGCGGATGACCTGGATGTACGTCCACATGATCAACGCATCCGTCATCTCGGTCGCCCTCCTGGTCGCCGGCGTCTCGGCGTACATCGTCTGGAAGCGGCGCGACGCAGAGGCGTGGAACACCGCGCTGAGGCTGGCGGTGGTTATCCTGCTCGTCTCCGCACCGCTGCAAGCCGTCCACGGCGACGCGTACGCCCGGCACGTCGAGGACACCCAGCCGCAGAAGTTCGCGGCCATGGAGGGCCACTACGAGACGGGACAAGCCGACTTACACCTGTTCGCGGTCCCGACGAGTTTGGACGCGATCACCGATCCCCGCGCCGAGAACCTCTTTACCGTGAGCCTCCCCAGTATCGGGTCGTTCCTCGCCAGCGGGGGCGACTTCGACGCCGAGGTGATCGGCTTGAACGAGTACGAGGAGAACCCGCCCGTGGCGCTCGTGTTCTGGTCGTTCCGCGTGATGGTCGGGCTGGGCTTCCTGTTCATCGGGCTGGCGCTGTGGGGCGGCTACCTCGCGTTCCGCGGCCGGCTGTCTGACAGCGATCGGTATCTGAGGGCGATGATAGCGACGTCACCGCTCGGCTACGCCGCCTTGCTGACGGGGTGGTACGTCACCGAGATCGGCCGCCAACCCTGGGTGATCCAGGGCGAACTCAGGACCTCCGAGGCGGTCTCCTCCACGCTGACCGGTGCCGAGGCGACGCTGACGCTGGTCGGGTTCGTCGTCGTCTACGTCGGGCTGGTGGCGACGGCCCTCTATGTCCTGAAGTGGCTGATCAGGGAAGAGCTCCGGACGCTCGGCCGGGAGCCGTCGAGCGGCGATCGCTGGTACGGTCCGCTGCCGGGGGTGAGCGACGATGACTGAGTCGGTGCTCCCCGTCGACGCGTACCTCGTCGCGTCGCTACCGGAGGTCTGGTTCGGCGTCGTCGTGTTCGCGCTGGGGATGTACCTCGTCCTCGACGGGTTCGACTTCGGAATCGGCCTGCTGTACGCGACTCGGAACACCGAGCACGAGCGGGAGACGCTCCTGTCGGCGTTCGGCCCGGTGTGGGACGCCAACGAGGTGTGGCTGGTCGCCTTCGGAACCATGCTGATGGCGGCGTTCCCGCGGGTGTACTCGCGGCTGCTGGCCGACCACTACCTGCTCGCGATCGGATTCGTGCTCGCGCTGCTGTTCCGCGGGCTCGGCCCGGAACTGCGCGAACAGCGCAGCGACGAGCGGTGGAAGCGGTACTGCGACTACTCGTTCATCGGCGGCAGTTTCTCCGCGCCGCTGCTGTTCGGGACGCTCGCCGGTCGCTGGGTGTTCGACGCGGCGACGCTGTCGCTCCCGGCGCTGCTCACCGGCGTCGGCTTGGTCGCGGTCTCGGTCGTCACGGGGGCCGCGTTCCTCGCCGCCAAGGGCGACCCGGCACTGGCGTCGGACCTGCGACCGTACGGGATCGGCGCCACGCTCGCCTACCTCGGCGGCGTCGTCGCCCTCCTGACGACCGTGGTTCTGACCGACGCGGGCGGCGCCGCCGACACCGTCCGTTCGCTGCCCGCGGTCGCGGTGGTTGGCTCGTCGGCGATCGCGGGGGCTGGCGGGATCGCGCTCGCCAGACGCGGCGCGTACCGCGCATGGCTGGCGAGCGCGCTGGCGCTTCCGGCGCTGTTAACGGCGCTCATCGCGCTCCTGCTGTATCCGACGGTCTACCCGCCCACCGGGCTGACACTCAGAGCAGCGGTCGTTTCGCCGCTGGCGCTGAACCTCGTGACGGTCCTCGGACTCCCCGTGCTGTTCCTGGTGCTCGGGTACTTCACGTACCTGTATCGCGTGTTCAGCGGGCCGATCGACGCGGAGGGGTACGGGAGCTGAACGCCGAACCGCCGGGTCCGCCGCGAGTTTGGGGTCGGGCCTCGCGCGTCGACTCGACCCGCCCGCCGGTCTCTGCCGCTCCGCTCCCTCCCGTCCATCGCAACGACTAATCCCCCGCCGGACGCTTCCCGAGGTATGACCGAGAAGGCCACCGCGCGAGCCCACCCGATCCAGGGGCTCGTCAAGTACCACGGGATGCGCGACGAGCAGCTCCGGCTCCCGTACCACGACAGCATCAGCCTCTGTACCGCCCCGACCGCGACGACGACCACCGTCGAGTGGCAGCCCGACGCGAGCGAGGACGTCTACGTCATCGGCGACGAGGAAGTGGACGGACGCGCCGCCGAGCGCATCGACATGGTCGTCGACCACGTCCGCGAGCTGGCCGGCGTCGACGCCGCGGTGCGGCTGAAGAGCGAGAACTCCTTCCCGTCGAACATCGGCTTCGGCTCCTCGTCGTCGGGGTTCGCGGCCGCCGCGCTCGCGCTCACCGAGGCCGCGGGCCTCGACCTCTCCCTCCCCGAGGTCTCCACCGTCGCCCGCCGCGGCTCCTCCTCCGCGGCCCGGTCGGTGACGGGCGCGTACTCCCGGCTCGACGCCGGGCTCAACGACGAGGACTGCCGCTCGCACCGCCTCGACGTGGGGGTGAGCGGGGACGGGTTCGACCCCGAGGAGGACCTCCGGATCGTCGCCGCGCACGTCCCCGCTTATAAAGAGACGGAGGAGGCCCACCGCGAGGCCGCCGCGAGCCACATGATGCAGGCGCGGACCGCCCACGTGCAGGACCAGCTCGTTGAGATGACCGACGCGCTCCGCGAGGGAGAGTTCGACCGGATCTTCGAGACCGCCGAGCACGACTCGCTCTCCCTCACGGCCACGACGATGACCGGCCCCGCGGGCTGGGTGTACTGGCAGCCGGAGACGATCGCCGTCTTCAACGCGGTGCGCGAGCTCCGCGAGGCGGGCGTCCCCGTCTACTTCTCGACGGACACCGGCGCGTCGGTGTACGTGAACACGCTCGCCGACCACGCCGAGGAGGTCGAAGAGAGAATCGCCGAGATCGGCATCGACACCGACGTCTGGGAGGTCGGCGGCCCGGCGCGCGTCCTCGACGAGAGCGAGGCGCTCTTTTAAATATAAGCCGCGGTGCGGTGGCGCGTGCCTGTGAGCGGTCGCCGGCGGCGACCGCGAACAGCACCGCGCGAGGGACGCGGCGAACGCGAGCGGCGAAGCCGCGAGCCGTGAGCCGCGAGGCTGGGGCTTTGGAGGCGTTCGAAATCGATCTACAGGCGGTCATTTATAAGCGAGCGACTGGAGCTTTGGCAGCGTTCACCGTCGCAGCGACGACGTATCCCCTCACACGAACGACGATGCGTCTCCCAACGTTATCCGCTTATTCCTCCGGATCTTCGCCGCGCGCTCGCTTGTACATCGCTAACGCCTCCTCGCGCCGCTCCGAGTGGTCGACGATCGGTGACGGGTACTCGGGCGCCGCGTTCGCGCGCTGCGTGGGCGACAGCTCGTGCCACTCGTGGATGAGGTCGGCGTCGAGCCCGCGCAGCTCCGGCACGTATTCCGTTATATACTCCGCCTCGGGATCGTACCGCTCGCCCTGCGTCATCGGGTTGAAGATCCGGAAGTAGGGCTGCGCGTCGGTCCCCGTCGAGGCCGCCCACTGCCACCCGCCGTTGTCGTTGGCGGTGTCGTGGTCGGCCAGCGTCTCCCGGAAGTGCTCGTAGCCGTGTCGCCAGTCCGCGAGCAGGTCCTTCGTGAGGAAGGAGGCGACGATCATCCGCACGCGGTTGTGCATGAACGCCTCCTCCCGGAGCTGCCGCATCCCGGCGTCGACGATCGGGTAGCCCGTCTCGCCGCGCTTCCACGCCGCGATCTCCTCGGCGTCGTCGCGCCACGCGATCCCCTCCTCGTACGTCTTGTAGTTCTCGGTGACCACCTCGGGGTTGTGAAAGAGGACCTGCGCGTAGAACTCCCGCCACGCGAGCTGCTGTTGGTACTCCTCGACGGCGGCGACCGGTCCGCCCTCGTCGTCGTCACTGTCGGACCCACCGCCGTCTCCGTCCGCCGCCTCGTCGTCCTTCGCGGTCCGCTCCTCCGCGGCGGCCGTCGCGCGCTCCGTCGCCTCGTAGACCTCGCGCACGCCGATCTCGCCGTATTTTAAAAAGGCCGACATGCGGGAGGTCGCCTCGCGCGCCGGGTAGTCGCGCTCGGCGTCGTACGAGAACACCGCCTCCGAGAGGAACGCGTCGAGCCGGTCGCGAGCCGCTTCGGTGCCGGCCGCACCGATATCGGCGTCCGGCTCCGCGAACCCCAGATCGGCGGGAGACGGGAGGTCGCCGACGGCGACGCGGTCGGCTTCGACCCCGCCGTCAGGTCGCCCGCCGCCGTCCGCCAACGCGCCGCCGTCGCCCCCGACCGTCGTCGCCAGCGCGTCGGCGTCGACGAGGTCGCTCGCCTCGGGCGTCGGCGCCGGCGCGTCGGTCTCGCGGCCGGTCCACTTCTTCCAGTAGTAGGTGTAGACCGAGTACGGGTCCCCGGCGTTGGTCCGGATCGAGTCCGGCGTGTGCAACACCGCGTCGTGGTGCGCCTCGCGGTCGATCCCGGCGTCGTTGAGGGCCGTTCGAACGCTCGCGTCGCGCTCGCGGGCGAGCCCCGAGTAGTCCCGGTTCCAGACGACGCGGTCGGCGTCGAGCGCGCCGGCCAGCTCGGGGAGGACGGTCTCCGGGTCGCCGCGGGCGACGAGGAGGTCGCTCCCGCGGTCGCGGTAGTCGGCCCGCAGCGCCGCGAGCCCGTCGAGCAGACGGCGGACTCGCACGTCGCTCGCGTGGTCGAGCACGTCCGGGTCGAAGACGAACACGGGGGCGGCCGGCCCTCGGTCGTCGTCGCGCGCGCCGGTCGCGGCCGCGAGGCCGACGTTGTCGGCGACTCTGAGGTCCCGCCGGTGCCAGAACAGCTCCATGGGATCGACAGGGGTGCGATGACCGTGAAACCACCGGGTTCAAAGCTCGACGCGTCCCGGCACGCTCACGCGGTCGAGCAGGAAGTACGCGACCGTGAGCGCGAGCACCAGCGCGCCGATGGCGACCGCCGCGAGCAGCGCGTCCTCCGCGGTGGCGTAGTCGTCGAGTCGGTAGCTGATCACGCGCCGAGAGGCGGCGATGATCGCGGCGCTCACGACGATCCGGAGCACGGGCTGGCCCCGCGCGTACGCCACGAGCGTCCGGTGGACCTCGACGATGACCAACAGCAGCAGCACGCTGTCGAGCAGCCCGACCACCGCGACGGGATCGGTGAAATCGCCCGCGACGAGCAGCCGGTACAGCGAGATGAACAGGTCGAACACGCCGATGAGAAACAGGATGAGCAGGAAGTACGCCGCCCCCAACACGAGCCACTCCATCGCCCGCGCGGCCGGATCCGCCGCGTCGTCGAGGTCGAACGCCATCGACGGACCGGACGGCGCCCGACAGCAAGTGGCTTGGGGTGGACGTGGTCAGGGAACGGCGTCGTCACCGCCCCGCGTCGCCGCCCGTCAGCGCCTCCAGCAGCCGCACCGCGGGCGCCTTCGCCAGCGGCTCGTTGGCGTTGCCGCAGTGGGGCGACTGGACGCAGGCCGGACAGCCGCCCTCGCAGTCGCAGGTGTCGATCAGGCGGGCCGTGCGGGCCATCAGCTCCTCGATCCGCTCGTGGCCCCGCCGCGTGAGCCCGACGCCGCCGGGGTGGCCGTCGTAAACGAACACCGCCGGCGCGTCGGTGTGGGGGTGGTACGGTGTCGAGATGCCGCCCACGTCGGCGCGGTCACAGAGCAGGTGGAAGGGGAACAGCGAGATGATCCCGTGTTCGGCCGCGTGGATCCCGCCGTTGAAGGCGTGTTCGCCGCCCGGAAGGCTCTCTCCGCCGTCCGTTGCCGTCTCCGTGCCCTCCGTTCCCTCCGTGTCGCGGTCGGTCCCGTCACGGCCCCCGAGTGCGCGCATCTCGGACTCGACGTCCGCCGGCACCGGAAAGTACAGCGCCTTCGTCCGCAGCGTCGTCTCGGGGAGGTCAAGCGTCGACTCGCCGAGCGACTCGCCCGTCTTGGCGTCCTTCCGGACGAACCCCGTGATCCGCTCCGTCACCGTCACGTCCGCAAACCGGACCGGTACGTCCGGGCGGGCCGACAGCTCGCGCTCGCCGAGGTCGGCGTTCACGGCGATGTCCTTCTCGGTGAGCGGCTGCGTGTAGTAGTCGGCCCACGAGGACTGGAGCTCGGCCACGTCGCGGTCGAGGTCGAGATTCGTCACCTCGTAGGTCCGGCCCTGCTGGTGGTAGATCGCCCCGGGGTGCGCGTCCCGGAGCGCGTCGCCGAAGCCGAGCGAGGCCACCGTCTCGTTCCGGGACGAGTCGATCAGGTCGACCTCGCGGTCGCCGGCGGTCCGCAGGCTCACCGACTGCTGCGGACTCGACGAGCCCGCGTGCGTCCACCGGATCCCGTCGGCGACCTCCCGTCTGTCCAAGGTCCCCTCGTCGGTCAGGTCCGCGACGACGCCGGGGAACGACTCGCCGAAGAAGCGCTCGTCGCCGGGCGAGAGCCAGCTCTCGTCGGCCGCGCAGGCGACGTGACCCGGGAGCAGCTGGTCGTTCTCGGGGTCGCAGATCGCGTCCTCCGGCGGCGCCTCGAAGAAGTCGCTCGGGTTGCGCATCAGGTACTGGTCGAGCTGGTCCTCGCCGCCGACCATTACCACGAGGGCCGGGTCGTCGCCGCGGCCGGCCCGCCCCGCGCGCTGGTACGCCGACATCCGCGTGCCGGGGTAGCCGTCCAAGATCACGGCGTCGAGCCCGCCCACGTCGACGCCGAGTTCGAGGGCGCTCGTCGACCAGACGCCCCGGAGGTCGCCGGCGTGGAGGTCCGCCTCGATCTCCCGGCGCCGGTCGTCGGTCAGGGCGGCCTGGTACGCGCCGACCTTCCCGGCGAGACCGCGCTCGCCCCGCTCTCGGAGGTCGCTCGCGCTGTCGGTCGCGTACTGCTCCGCGGTCTGCCTGGCCCGCGTGAACGCCAGCGTCTGCGCGCCCGCGGTCACGAGGTCACAGAAGAGCCGTTTGCTCTCCGCGTGGCTCGACTTCCGGCGGCCGCTGCCGCGCTCCTTCCAGTCGTCGTCGTACTCGGGCGGGTTCCACAACACCCAGTCGCGCGGGCCGCGGCCCGACGTGTCCTCGTCGACCAAGGCGATCCCCTCCGGGTCGCGCCCGGTCACGGTCGCGACGTGTTCGACCGGGTTGTTGATCGTCGCCGAACAGCAGACGAACTGCGGGTTCGACCCGAACCGCTCGCAGGTCCGCGCGAGGCGGCGTAAGGTCATCGCGACCTGCGATCCGAACACGCCGCGGTAGCTGTGGACCTCGTCGATCACGACGTACTCCAGCGACGAGAAGAACCAGTCCCAGAGGCGCCCGGCGTACGGTAACAGGGCGTAGTGGAGCATGTCCGGGTTCGACAGCAACACGGTCGGCTCGCGGTCGCGCACGTCGCGCTTCTCCGACCGCGAGAGGCGCCCCGTATAGGACTCGACCGAGACGCCGCTCCCGAAGCCGAGCCCGTGCGCGAGGTCGCTCAGGCTCTCCTCCTGGTCCGCGATCAGCGCGTTCTGGGGACCGATATACAGGGTCCGCCCCCCGCGGTCCATCGCGGCCTCGAACGCGGGGACGGTGTACGCGAGCGACTTCCCGCTCGCGGTCTCGGTGGCGAGCACGACGTCGTCGCCGCCGCGGACCGCCTCGATCGCCTCGGCCTGGTGGCGGTACAGCCGATCGATCCCGTCCTTCGCGAGCGCGTCGGCCATTCGGGGCGCGAGGTCGACCTCGCGGTACGCCGGCTCGCGGGCGGGAAGTCGGCGGTGCTCCGCGATCTGTCCCTCGTAGAACGGTCGGTTCCGCAGCCACTCGATGGCGTCCTCCACGGCTACGGTATCGTGGGGTCGACCGGGCCTAATCGTTGCGGTCGGGTGACCGTTTATAAACGGAACGAGAGATGTTGCCGTCGCACCGCTTCGGCTATTTATAAGCGTTCACGGCTGTCGCTCACGTCTCGAACCCGTTCTCCGCGACGAGCGTTCGGACGCCGACGTACGCGACCGCGGCGATACCGACGTAGGCGACCACCAGCGCCGTCGTAGCCGCGTCGGCGCTGTCGATCGCGAGGCGCGCGACCGCGTTCGCGGGGCCGCCCGCCATCGCCGTGGCGCCGCCGAAGAGGACGAGCACGCCGATCGAGTAGAGGAACTGCGCCGCCCGCCGGTCGGGCGCGAGCGCGGAGATGGCGAGCGCGAGCGCGACGACAAGCGTCGTGAGCGCGGTCATGAGGACGAGGATCGAGGGGACGTTGGCGACCGGGGTCCCGTTCGCGCGGAGGAGGAGGAGCCATAGGAGCGCCTGTCCGGGGGCGATCGCGACCGCCGCCAGCGCCTTTCCGTCGACGATCTCCCCGAGCGTGACGGGCGCGACGCGCAGCAGCTCGAAGGTCCCCTCGTCGATCTCCTCGGTGATCGAGTCGACCACGAGCGACCCCGAGATGAAGACGGGGAGGAACACGAGGACCGGAATCAACACGGTGTACGTGAACGTGAAGTACGGGCTGGTGCCGGTGCGCTCCGGGAGGGGGAGCGGCGACTCGCTCAGGGACGCGGTCCGGTCCGCGCGCTCCTGTCGCTCGTAGGTCCGGAGCAGGTCGCGGAGCTGGACGACGATCACGGTGGTCTCCACCGTGGCGTCCGGGGCGGTCACGGTGGCCGAGATCCGCCCGTCGTCGTGCCGGTTCGCGACCACCACCGCGTCGGCGGCGCTGCGGTCGAAGGCGAGCCGCGCCGCGCCGGCGTCCTCGTAGCGCGTGACCGAGGCGCCCTCGACCTCGTTCGCGGCGCGCTCGAGGTCGCTCACGGCGTCGCCGGCGCCCGCCACCTCGACCTCCGCGCCGCCGAGCGAGCCGGGGTCGTACATCGAGACGAGCCCGACGACGAGGAACGACGAGAACGCGGCGATGAACAGCTGGATCCCGATCGCGAGCAGGATCGTCTTCTCGGCGCGCAGCCCCGACAGCTCTCTCCCGGCGATCGTCAGACGGCCGTCTCGGCTACGCATAGACGCGCATCACCCCGAAGTTGTACGCGGCGTGGATCAGCGTCGCCAGCGCCAGCGTCAGGACGTAGTACGTCCGGCTCCGGCTCGCGCCCACCGCGGCGACCGCCGTCGCGAACCCGTGGAGCGCGAGGGGCGCGAAGAACAGCCCCACAACCGCGAGGGGTGGGAGCCCCTCCAGTCCCGCCACGCTCCCGAACGCGGCGCGGCCGACGTACAGCTCCGTGAGCCCGACCGCCTGCACGACCGCGGTGGCCTTCTCCGCGAGGAAGAACCCGACCGCGGAGGCGACGCCGACCGCGACGGCGACCCGATCGGTCCGGGCGAAGGCGTCGCGCTCGAACCCCGCGTAGAGGTGGACGCTCTTGGCGAGCTCCTCGATGAACGCGATGGTCACTAAGAGCACGGGGATCGACACCGTCACCGGCAGCGCGAACAGCAGCGCGACCGCCAGCAGTTCCGCGACGAACACGAAGGGGATCGTGCAGGCCGTGAGGAACGCGACCGGCGCGAGCGCGCGGAGCCGCTCTCGGAGCGACCTGCTGGTCGAGTCCGACTCGCCGACGGCGGTCGACTCGCCGACCGCCGCGAGCCGCACCGCCAGCGCGTCAAGGAACTTCCGCCCGACGGGTTTCTGGGTGAACATGTCCTCCTCGCGGTACACCCCGAGCCCGAGTCCGAACAGGAGCGCGGCCCCGACCGTCATCGGCCCGGTCGAGAAGAGGACCTCACCCAATCCGACCGCCTCGCCCTGCAGGTCGAAGACGACGAGCGTGAGCGGCGAGACGAGCGCCACGGGCGTGACGTTCGTGAAGATCGCCGGCACGAACGCGTACGTCGTGAGGAGGACGCTCACGCCCACCGTGACGAAGGTGAGCTCCTTGAACGACCGCGCGAACATCGCGCCGACGAAGGTGGCCGCGAGGAAGGTCAGCGCCACCGGGAGCACGGCGACGACCGACAGCGCCCCGCCGCCGACGGCGACCGCGATGAGCGTCGTGACGAGCGCCGCGGCCGCGACGTACGGGAGCGTCTTTCCCGCGACGATGTCGACCGGCGACAGCGGCGTGACGAGCAGGGGCTCCCCGCGACGGTTCGTGCGCTCGTCGAGCACCGACGAGCCGTACGCCTGGATGAGGAAGTTCATCGGCACGAGGAAGACGAACGCGAGGAGGAGCGAGACGAACGGGAACGGCGGCGCGATCGACCCCGGCGAGCCGACCGTGTCGGCACCGAACGCCGCGCCGCCGACCGAGGGGACCGCGAAGCCGCCGTCGTCCCCCTCGGCGTCTTCGTCCGCAGTGTCGCTGCCGGTTCCTCCGCTCTCGTCGCCGGAGCCGCCATCGCTCCCGCCGGAACCGTCGCCGTCGGCGTCTCCGGAGCCGGCGCCGCTTTCCCCGTCCCCGTCTCCGCCCTCCTCCCCGCCGAGCGTCGAGCCCTCGTCGAGCCCGCTCGTCCGCCCGATATACTGGAGGGTGACGGTGATCGGGAACGCGGCGGTCCGGTTCTCCTCGGCGGCCATCAGCCGCTCGTTGTGCGCCTCGACGGCCTCGCGGAACTCGGCGGCCGCGGCCTCGCCCTTCCGCGTGTCGCTGGCGCGAACGGCGACGGTCTCGACTGCCCCGGTCTCTGTCTGCCCCCCGTCGAACACGACGAGGTCGGCCGTGTCGCCGAGCGCGGCGCCGTCGACGGGGACGGCCGTCAGCGCCGGCGCCTCCTCGACCGCGTCCGCGTACGGGGAGTCGCGGTCGACGGCGACGCGGTACACGTCGCGGTCGACGTCGAGCCCGACGACGCCGGCCGCGAGCCCCCCGCCGAGGACCCCGCCGGCGACGAGCAGGAGCGCGAGCGCCGCGAGCAGGGTCCGACGGTCGACGCCCCCGCCCGCGCGGGCGGTCTCCCAGCGGGCGACCCGGAGGACCCGTCGGAGTCGGTCGATCACTCGGTCCCCTCCGGCGGCTCCGTCGGTCGCGTCGCGTCGCGTTCGCCCCCTTCCGGCGCGGGGTCTCCGCCGTCCGAGTCACCGGCGCCCCCGCCGCCCCCGGTGTACCGCCCCGGCATCGGCCGCCCGACGATGTCGAGGAACACGTCCTCGAGGTTCGGCTCTCGAGTGCGGATGTCGACGACCTCGCCGTCCGCCGCCGCGGCGGCCTCGCGGACCGCCTCGACCGCGTCCATCGTCGGCACGGTCGTCCGGAACCGGTCGCCGATCTCCTCGGTCGCGGCGTCGAGGGAGGCTCGGTCGTCCGCGGGGTCGCCGAGGGCGTCGAGGTCGCCGAAAACCTCGGCCAGCGCGTCGGTTCGGGCAGGGAGTACGTCGGTGAACACGTGGTACGTCGTCTCGCCGTGTCGCTCGCGGATCCCGTCGACGCTCCCGCGGGCGACGATCCGCCCCTCGTTCATCACCGCGACCCGGTCGCAGACGGACTCGACGTGGTAGAGGTTGTGCGCGGAGAAGACGACGGTCTTGCCCGTCTCGCGCAGCTCGCGGGTGAACGCCAGCACGGAGTTCGTCGTCACCGGGTCGAGCCCGGAGGCCGGTTCGTCGTACACGAGCACGTCGGGGTCGTTGACGAGCGACCGGGCGATGGCGACCTTGCGTTTCATCCCCTTCGACATGTCGCCGAGCCGGCGCTCGCGGTGGTCCAGTTCGAGCCGGTCGAGCGCGGCCTCGATCCGCTCGTTCGCGGCCTCGCGCGGCACGTCGTACAGGTCGGCGAAGAAGCGCAGGTACGACAGCGGCGTCATCTCCTCGTACAGGGGCGACTCCTCGGGGAGGAACCCCAACTGCCGGCGCATCTCCGGGTCGTCCGAGGCGAAGCCGGCGACCTCGACCTCGCCGTCGGTGGGGTCGACGAGCCCGGCGAGCACCTTCAGCGTGGTCGTCTTCCCGGCGCCGTTCGGGCCGACGATCCCGAACACCTCGCCCGCTTCGACGGAGAAGGTGCTGTCGACGACGGCGGCGAACTCCCCGTACGTCTTGCACAGCCCCTCCACTTCGATCATGCGCTCGGCTCCGCCGTCGGCCGGGTTAAAGCCACGCCCGCGGCTATCACCCGCGAGAACGCGGCGGACGGGACGGTGGACGGGGACTCAGAGTTCCGTCAGTCGTCGGCCCACGAGTCGCCGTGCGAGCGATACCCGTCGAACTCACCGATCTCGATCTCGCGTTCGATCTCCCGTCGCGTCTCCCCGTCGAGCTGGGCGATGTGACAGAGGGGGTGGCCAGGCGCGGCGACCGGGTTCTCCAGCGAGCCGAGGATCAGCCCGTCGAACGGCGCTTCGACCGCGTGCTCTGCCGTCTTGAAGTGGTTCGTGACGGTGCAGATCGTCTCGCCTTCGTACACCAGCGGATAGGGTCCCCACTCCATCTCGACGAGGCCGCCGGTGTCGGCGCGGAGCCACCGCTTCGTGCTGTCGGCGGCGGTCGACTGGAACCAGCCCGGCCAGTGGACCGCCTCGCCGGGGGTGAGCTCGTACTCGGCGAGGACGCTCTCGACGCCCTCCAACGCCTTCTCGATGAGCACCGGCTGGAACCGGTGGGCGCGCCCCATCTCGACCGTGACGGTCGGGATCCCGTCCGCGGTCGCCGTCGACCGGAGCGACCCCTGATCGCCGGCCCCGTACAGGACCACGTTCGTCGCGAACGCCCGCGCGAGCCGCCGGACGCCGGGGTCGTCGAGGTCGGCGCGCGCGTGGTAGATGGTCGTCCGGTTGCGGGTCGACGTGTGGAAGTCTAAGCCGAGGTCGCACTGCGCGACGAACCGCCGGTAGATGCGGTTGGCCATCCGCTCGGTGGTGTTCGAGCGCTCCTTTCCCGGGAACGATCGGTTCATGTCCTGGTCGTAGATGGGGGTGTCGCGGCGCTGCGCCTCGTAGGCCGGGACGTTACAGACGTGGAGACAGACCACCGTTCCGTGGATCTCGGCGGGCGAGTAGCGGTCCGCGACCTCCTGGACCACCTTGACCCCGTTGAGCTCGTCGCCGTGGATCCCGGCGCTTAAGAAGAGCGTCGGCCCGCCGGCCTCGCCGTTGACGATCGTCACCGGCATCTCGATCGGGTCGCCGAGGTACGTCTCGCCGACCTCGTACCGGATGTGTCGCTTCTCGCCCGGGTCGACGACGGCGTCGTAGCGGAACGGTTCGGGCTCGCGGCTCGCTTCGGACGGCGGCTCCGACTGCGAATCCGAACTCGACTCGGACTGCGGGTCGCTCATGGCCAGAGGTCGTAACACGGGGATAAAATCCCTCTGGCGGCGGTGGCCGCGCGTCGAACGCGACGCCTCGAGGATCGAGCGGTCCCGACGATTCAGTCCCCGTCAGTCCGTGTACGGCTTCTCGATGTTCGCGTCGCCGCTGATGTACGCGTTCATCCGACGAGTGATCCCGTCGAACAGCGTGATCAGCGGCGAGAGGAGGCGCTCGACCAGTCGGATCGGGGACGCGATCCGCAGCGACCACCGCTCGGCGTTCCCGAGACCGAACGCCTTGGGGACGATCTCACCGAACACGAGGACGAGAAAGCTCGTACAGACGGTCGTCACCGCGACCGCGCTGCCCGTGGGGAGGTAGCTGGCGACCAGCACGGTCACGATGCTCGAGATCGCGATGTTGACGACGTTGTTTCCGACCAGCAGCGTCACCAGCAGCCGGTGGGGATCGTCGTAGAGCTCCTTCAGAACGCGCGCTCGGGGATCGTTCGTGGCGGCCTGCTGCTCGAACCACTCGGCCGGCAGCGAGAAGATCGCGGTCTCCGAGCTCGAGAAGAACGCGCTGAGCGCTAGCAACACCATCACCGTCGCGATCCCGGCCAACCCGAGTGTGACTCCGACCATGCGCTCTATTTAAATACAACGTCAAAGAGGGTGTCGGCCGGACACCGGCGATCGAAGCGGATGCGCTCCGCTCCCGCGTCGATGCGCGAAGCGCCGATACGTCGTGAAAACGACTGGTAAGTAGCGATAAGCGGTGACAAGCAGTACTCAGAAAACGGACTCTCTAGCTACTCCTCTTCTTCCTCTTCTTCGACGGGCCCTCGTCCTCGTTCCCAGACGCCCTTCGCCGAGGTGTCGTTCGGTGCCGTGTGCGAGACGTCTTTCATGGTATCGCGGTCGTCTGCCATCTTGAAGCTGGATAGCGAGGATCACCGTATTAACCCTTCGTGGAAAGAGATAATGAGTCCTGATACCATTTAAGGAATTAATATGTGTCGGCTTAACTACGACGAGACCGTTGGACGAACTGTGAATAATCAGCCTTGTCTCGGCGACGAATCGGACGGTCGTTTCGATCTCGGGGGCTGCGGCGAGGAGTCCGCGTCGACGGTCGTCCGCGAGGGAGCGACGCTCGCCGTGGGTCGCGACGTCGCGGTCGCGCCGGCGGTCGCCGCCGAGTACCTCCGCGACACCCGCAGGTGGCCCGACTGGGGACCGGCGATCGACGCGGTCGAGAGCGACGACCGATACGTGACCCGCGGGACGACGGGAGAGGTGCGCGTCGCCGGCTCGTGGCTCCCGTTCCGCGTGACCGCCTGCAACGGTCGCCGCTGGGACTGGCGGATCTCCGGGATCCCGGCGACCGGCCACCGCGTCGACAGCTACGCCGGCGAACCCGACCGCAGCCGCGTCGTCGTCGAGGTGCCAGTCGTCGCGGCCTGGTACGTCCCCGTCTGTCGGCGCGCGCTCGACCGGTTCGCGGCGCTGGTCGAGGACCGGTCGGGCGAGAAATCGACCGAGCGCGCGATCGACATCGACGCCTGACGGCCCCGATTCGCACCGTGGGGCCGATCAGCTCTCGTAGCCTTCCTCGAACGGGTCGATCTCCTCGCTGCCGGGCTCCTCCTCGTCGCGGGTGAACCCCGGCCCCTGAGTCGCCAGCTCGAAGACGAGCCCGTCGGGGTCGCTGAAGTAGATGCTCTTGAAGTAGGTTCGGTCCTTCACCTCGGAGACGCGCACATCCTGCTCGCGGAGGTGGGCCTGCCACTCGCGGAGCGTCTCTTCATCCTCGACGCCGAACGCGAAGTGATGGCTCGCGCCGGGGCCGGGGGCGCCCTGCGAGCCCGGGTACTCGAAATAGGTGACGTTGGTCCCCGGCTCGCCCGTCGGCGTGGGCGAGAAGTAGTAATGCGGCGTCCCCGGGTCGTCGTAGTTCTGCGTCCGCTTGACGGTGTACCAGCCGAGCGCGTCCTCGTAGAACGCGACGGTCTCGTCCATGTCGGTGCAGATGTTCGTCACGTGGTGCAGTCCGGTGGTGGGCGGCGCGTCGGTCATAGCTGTGTGATAGGTCGTCGGGAAGACAGTTAGTCGTACTGGCGGCTCGAAAACGGTCGGGAGCGCGTCGTTTCGTTCGGGATCGGTCGGGTCGCTCAGAACAGCCCGAGGCTCACCGCGTAGGGCCACGCGGTGCCGCCGACGGCCAGCAGCGCGAGCGCGGCGCCGGCGCCGTAGACGTTCTTGAGGAAGCTCGTCATCTCGCTCTGCTTCTCCTCGGGGTCGTCGACCGACCAGAAGTCGTGCATCGTCACGGCCGAGACGAGCAGGAAGACGGCGAGCGCGCCGGCCGCGAGCACGGGGAACGCGCCGGCCGCGACGCCGACCCCGCCGAGGACCAGAACGAGCCCGGAGGCGATCACCGAGAAGCGCGGCGCCGGGAGGCCCTTGAACTCGGCGTAGCCGGTCATGGTGTCGACGTCCATGAAGTGGTTCAGCCCCATGAACGCGAGCGTGACACCGAACAGGACCCGGCCGAGCAGGAAGATCTCGCCCGCGAGGGGAGTGTCGAGCTGTAGCGGTATCGTCGCGATTTCTGCTAACATTGTGTAACCACATATACGGACGTAACCTATTTATCGCTTCCCGGACAATATGGTTAGTAGGTAACATCGATGTCATCGCAGGACCTCGCCGGCGCCGAACCGGCGGACACGACGGACTCAGAGCCCGACACGGACGCGTCCTCCGACCCGAGTGCGACTTCGGCCCCGGACACGCCGTGTCCGGTCGTCGACTCGCTCGAGCAGATCGGCTCGCGCTGGCGGCTCGTGGTCCTCCACGAGCTGTTGAACGGCGAGTCCCGTTTCAACGAGCTGAAACGCGAGACCGACGCGAACGCCCGGACGCTCTCGCGCGTGCTCGACGACCTCCAGGAGACCGGCTTCGTCGACCGCCGGCTGGAGGAGGACTCGCCCGTGGCGACGTACTACAGCCTCACGCCGAAGGGCGAATCGCTCGCGCCCGTCTTCGAGGAGATCGACGACTGGGCCCACGAGTGGCTCGCCGAGTGCAGCAACTGACTGTCAATCTGGCCGCGCCGAGCCCGGAGCGGCCCGTCTGATCGCCGGCCAGAAGGGAACGAGAAGCGCCGCAGCGACGACCGCCAGCGTCGGCACGGCCCACTCGACCGGGAGCCACGCGGCCACGATGACGGCCGTGAGACCGAAGACGGCCACCAGATAGACGGCGACGAGGATCTCGACGGAGCGGAACCGGTCGGAGACGGGAGCGGGAATCGGAGCCATGACAATGGGGCGAGTGTGTGGCGAGTCGAGTCCACTCGACATACGCTTTGTGCCCGCCCGGCCCCGGCGAGACCGATCCCACCGAAAGCGACACCCTCCTCCGACCCGTACGGATCGGCGTGTACGCCGGACTGAAGAACACCCCCTGTTGCCTGTGCGGCCGCGACGACACCCACACCCGGATCGCGGTGCCGCCGCGGGCGATCCGGCTCATGGAGAACGGCGAACCGATCGCGTGGCGCGACGTGGTCGGGACGGTGACGCTCCGCTTCTGCGCCGACGACTGGGACCTCGTGAGCGATCTGGCCGTCGAGATGGACGCGCATCCCCTCTCGCGGTGTAACGCGGCCCACGTCTCGCTCGACCTCCGCGAGGACCACGAGGCGCTGCTGTCGGCGACGAAGGCCGAGACCGACCAGACGGAGTTGGAGGCGCGAGTCGAGTCGGAGGCCGAGGCGACGCTCGACGCCGTCGGCGACCCCTACACCGAGGAGCGCGACGTGGTCGAGGCGATCGTCGCGTTACGCGCGCTGGAGGAGCTCGGCGTCCGCGACGTGTCGAGCGATCCGGTGGCGCCGTAGCGCGCCGTCGCGCGCCGGCGATATTTAAATACGCCCGCCTACCACCGAACCTCGAACCCGTCCAGTCCCTCCGGCTCCCCGTACGTCGCGTCGACGCCGTCGACGTCGGCCGCCTTGCTGCCCGTCTCGCACCACGCGACCAGCTCCTCGACGGCCGCGTCGGGGCCCTCGAAGACGGCCTCGACGCGGCCGTCGTCGAGGTTGCGAACCCAGCCGTCGACGCCTTTCTCCCGGGCGGTGTCGCGGGTCGTCGCGCGGTAGTAGACGCCCTGTACGCGCCCCGAGACGTACACGTGTGCTCGCGTTCGGTCGGTCATCGGTGACGGCTGCGTCCGCCGGAGAGTTAAAAATCGCGGGGCCGTCGCGAGAGATCGATCCGGACGGCGACCCGCAACCGACGACTTCTAACTCCTCGCCGCCGAGACCGGAGGTATGGACTTGTTCGGAACCGCGGGGATCCGCGGCGGCGCCGAGACCCGAGTGACGCCGGAGCTCGCGCTGGCCGTCGGTCGCGCGGTCGCGGCGGAGGTACGGGAGGCCGCTGACGGAGACGCGCCCGCCGAGGTCGTGCTCGCTCGCGACGGGCGCGTGACCGGCCCGGCGCTCGCGGCCGCGATGGAATCGGGGCTCGCCTCGGGCGGCGTCCGGGTGCTTCGGGCCGGGCGGCTCCCCACCCCGGCGCTCGCGCACGCCTCGCAGGGGCGGTACGGCGTGATGCTCACGGCCTCGCACAACCCGCCGACCGACAACGGGATCAAGCTGCTCCGGGACGGCAGCGAGTTCGACCGGGAGGCCGAGCGCGCCGTCGAGGAGCGCGTCGCGGGCGAGGAGCCGCCGGCGGCGTGGGACGAGTGGACCGAGGCGGAGCGCGTCGACACCCTCGGCGGCTACCTCGACGCGGTCCGCGCGTACGCGGAGGGGTTCGGCGACGACCTCGACGGCCTCCGGGTCGCGGTCGACTGCGGAAACGGGATGTCCGCGCCCGCGACGCCGACCGTCCTGCGCGAGCTCGGCGCCGAGGTCGTCACGCTCAACGGGAACGTCGACGGGCACTTCCCCGGCCGCGGGAGCAAGCCGACCCCGGAGACGCTGCGCGACCTCCGGGCGTTCGTCGCCGACGCTAACGAGGGCGTGGCAAATCCCGGTCGCCCGGGCGGGAGCGGCGATGGAGGCGATGGAGGCGACGGAGACGACGGGGACGACACCGAGGGGTTCGCCTTCGGCATCGGCCACGACGGCGACTCGGACCGCATCGTGATCGTCGACGACGCCGGCGACGTGGTCCACGAGGACACCGTCCTCGCGCTGCTCGCGGAGCGGTACGCCCGCGAGAGCGACGCCGCCGACCCGGTGGTCGTGACGACCCCCAACGCCTCGGGCCGGATCGACGAGCGCGTCCGCGAGGCCGGCGGCCGGGTCGAGCGCGTCCGCCTCGGCGCGCTTCACGAGGGGATCGCGGCGGTGCGGGCGGAGGCCCAGTCGGCGGGGACGACCTCGGACACCCGCGTCGTCTTCGCCGCCGAGCCGTGGAAGCACATCCACGTCGGCTTCGGCGGGTGGATCGACGGGGTGGCCTCGGCGGCGGTGATCGCCCGGCTCGTCGCCGAGTCGGGGCTCGAGGCGCTCCGCGAGCCGATCGCGGAGCGCCCGTACCGCAAGGTCAGCGTCGACTGCCCGGACGACGCCAAGCCCGACGTAATGGACCGACTGGCGGCGGCTCTCCCGGACGCCTTCCCGGACGCGACCGTCGACACCGACCACGGGGTCCGGCTGGAGTTCCCGGACGCCTCGTGGACGCTGGTGCGCCCCTCGGGGACGGAGCCGTACGTGCGGGTGTACGCCGAGAGCGACGAGGTCGACGAGCTGATCGCGAGCGTCGAGGCGGTCGTCGAGGACGCGGTCGCCGCGGTCGACGGCGGCCAATAGGCGACGGCCGTTCTGCGGTATCGAGCGAACGCGCGACGCCGAGACGGGGAGAGCGACGAATTTATGCCGCGTACCCGCCCCGTTGTAGGTGACATGGCATCCGACTTCGATCGGCGGCGGTTCCTCAAGGCGGCAAGCGCGGCGGGCCTCGTCGGCCTCGCCGGCTGTAGCGGCGGACCGAGCGGCGGTTCGGACGGTTCCGACGGCTCTGACGACGTTTCCGCGACGGTCGGGATCGTCTACTCCGACGGCGGGCTCGGCGACAACTCGTTCAACGACGCGGCCCAGCAGGGCATCTTCCAGGCCGAAGAGGAGTTCGGCATCGCGTACGACGAGTCGGAGCCGGACGGCGCGGGCGAGTTCGAGCAGTTCCAACAGCAGTACGCCGGTTCGACGGACCCGGCGTACGACCTGGTCTGTACCATCGGCTTCAACCAGGGCGACGCGCTCACCGAGACCGCGCCCGAGTACGCCGACCAGAACTTCATGATCGTCGACACCGAGGTCGACGAGCCGAACGTCGCGAGCTACCTGTTCCGCGAGCACCAGGGCTCGTTCCTGATGGGCGTGCTCGCCGCGGAGCTGACGCAGATGGACTTCTCCGCGGGCGCGGGCTCCACCGACACCGACTCGACGGAGGTCGGGTTCGTCGGCGGCGTCGACAGCCCGGTCATCCGCCGGTTCCAGGCCGGCTTCGAGGCCGGCGTCGAGTACGTCTCCGAGGACGTCAGCGTCACCACGAGCTACGTCGGCAGCTACGCGGACCCCTCGGGCGGCCAGGAGGCCGCGCTCTCGATGTACCAGGGCGGGGCCGACATCGTCTACCACGCCTCGGGCGCGACGGGCGTCGGCGTGTTCCAGGCCGCGGAGGAGGAGGGGCGGTTCGCGTTCGGCGTCGACCAGGACCAGTCGATCTCGGACGACTCGTTCGCGGACGTCATCCTGGCCTCGATGGTGAAACGCGTCGACACCGCGGTGTACGAGTCGATCTCGAACGTCATCGACGACGCCCACCAGGGCGGCTCGACGGTCGCGCTCGGGCTGGAGTCGAACGGCGTCGAGTGCGTCTACGGCGACCAGATCGGCGACGACGTGCCCGACGAGGTCGTGACCGCCGTCTCGGACGCGCGCGACGAGATCATCGCCGGGAACATCGACGTGCCGGAGACGACCGACGGGAACTGAGCCGGTCCGCCGGGAGCCGCTCCGATCGATCCGCCGATTTCACCACCCGCGTAGCCGCGGTGCCGCGGTCGGCACTCCGGCGCTCTCCGCGCCTCGCGGCCGAATCCGCGCTCTTTTAGGCTCCGGCGCGGAGTTACGGGTGAATGAACCCGGCGGTCCACATGGACGGCATCACGAAGCGATTCCCCGGGGTCGTCGCGAACGACGACGTGGATCTCGCGGTGGAGCGCGGAAGCGTCCACGCTCTCCTCGGCGAGAACGGGGCCGGCAAGACCACGCTGATGAACGTGCTGTACGGCCTCTACGAGCCGACCGAGGGGACCGTCTTCCTCGACGGCGAGCCGCAGTCGTTCGACTCGCCGCGCGACGCGATCGACGCGGGCGTCGGCATGATCCACCAGCACTTCATGCTCGTCGATCCGATGACGGTGTGGGAGAACGTCGTCCTGGGCAACGAGCCGAAGACGTGGGGCGGGCTCCGCGTCGACGAGGACGCCGCCCGCGAGGCGGTCGCCGACCTGAGCGAGCGCTACGGCTTCGACGTGGACCCCGACGCTCGGATCGAGGACGTGTCGGTGGGGGTCCAACAGCGCGTCGAGATCCTGAAGGCGCTGTACCGCGGCGCCGACGTGCTCATCCTCGACGAGCCGACCGCGGTGCTCACCCCGCAGGAGGTCGAGGACCTCTACGGCGTCTTCGAGGAGCTCACCGACCAGGGGAAGACGATCATCTTCATCTCGCACAAGCTCAGCGAGGCGCTGTCGGCCGCCGACGAGATCACGGTCCTCCGCGACGGCGTCAACGTCGGCACGGTCGCGTCCGGCGACGTGACCCGCGAGGACCTCGCGCAGATGATGGTCGGCCGCGAGGTGCTGATGGACCCGGCGACGACGCCGCAGGAGCCGGGCGAGCGAGTGCTGGAGGTGACCGACCTCCGCGCCGACGACGACCGCGGCGTCGAGGCGGTGTCGGGGATCTCCTTCGAGCTCCGCGCGGGCGAGGTGTTCGGCGTCGCGGGCGTGGACGGCAACGGCCAGTCGCAGCTCGTCGAGTCGATCACCGGGATGCGCGACCCGACCGAGGGGTCGATCACCTACCTCGGCGAGCCGATGGCCGGCGAGAGCCGACGCGAGCACATCGACCGCGGTATGGCCTTCATCCCCGAGGACCGCCAGGAACGGGGGCTGGTGATGTCGTACGACCTGACCGAGAACGGCATTCTCGGGAGCCAGCACGACCCGCCGTTCGCCGAGAACGGCCGGCTCGACTGGCGCGCCTCCCGGGACCACGCGGAGTCCGTGATCGAGCAGTACGACGTGCGCCCGCCGAACGCCGACGCCGAGGCGGAGGACCTCTCCGGCGGCAACCAGCAGAAGTTCATCGTCGGCCGGGAGTTCGAGCGCGACCCGGAGCTCGTCGTCGCGATGCACCCGACGCGGGGGGTCGACATCGGCTCCACCGAGTTCCTCCACGACCGCCTGCTCGAACTGCGGGCCGAGGGGAAGGCGGTCCTGTTGATCTCCTCGAAGCTGGACGAGGTGCAGGGGCTCTCCGACCGGCTCGCCGTGATCCACGAAGGGGAGTTCACTGGGGTCGTCGACCCCGGCACGGTGACCGAAGAGGAGATCGGCCTGCTGATGGCCGGCGAGCGACTCGACGACGACTCCGTCGAGGGAGCCGCGCTCCACGACGCCGCGACCGATCTCGCCGGCGATAGCGGGGACGAGGAGGTGGACGCGTGAGCCGCTCCGACGGCGGGTCCGCCGACGGCTCCGGCTCGGATCGGGTCCCCTCGATCGCCCGCCGCGTCGTGACGCCGTTCGTCGACCGCTCGGTCGCCGAGCGCCTCCTGATAAGCGTCGCCGCGATCCTGCTCTCGATCGCCGTCGGCTTCGCCATCGTGCTCGTCTCCGGGCGCGTCGCGCAGTGTAGCACCGCCGCGTGGACGATGCCGGTCACCGGGCTCGGCTTCTGTTACGACCCGTTCGAGGTGTATCTCGTCCTGTTCAACGGCGCGCTGGGCTACCCGTTCGCTATCGGCGAGCCGGGGCTGTTCGACCCGTCGTGGACACCGTTTAACCTCTCGTTCGGGCTGACGCTCTCGGAGACGACGCTCCTGATCTTCACCGGGCTCTCCGTCGCGGTCGCGTTCCGCGCCGGGCTGTTCAACATCGGGACGCAGGGCCAGCTCGTCGTCGGCGCGCTGGCGACCGCGCTGACCGTGCTCGCCGCGGCGCCGTTCCTCCCGGAAGGCCCGGTCGCGGGCGCGGTGCTGATCGTCGTCGGGACCCTCGCCGGCGCGGTCGGTGGGGGGCTCTGGGGCGCGATCCCCGGCGCGTTGAAGGCGTACGCCGACGCCAACGAGGTGATCACGACGATCATGCTCAACTTCGTCGCGGCGAACGTCGCGTACGTCCTCGTGTTGGAGGTGTTCCGCGCCGAGGGCTCGTCGGTCGTCGCCACCCGGTACGTCCCCGAGTACGCGCAGTTCCTCCCGTGGCTCTTCCCGCAGTCGAGCGACTTCGCGCTGCTGGCGCTGCTGGTCGGGGTCGGCTTCATCGCCGGGCTCTACTACCTCGTCGAGCACACCTCATTCGGATACGACCTGCGCACCAGCGGGATGCAGGCGGCCGCGGCCGAGTACGGCGGCGTGAACGCGAAGCTCACGACCGTGCGGGCGATGACGCTGTCCGGCGCGATCGGCGGCGTCGGCGGGTCGCTGTGGGTGCTGATGTCGGAGGGCCGGTGGATGGCGTCGGTCCCCGACCTCGGCTTCGACGGGATCACCGTCTCCATCCTCGCCGGCAACAACCCGCTCGGGGTGTTGCCGGCGGCGTTCCTCTTCGGACTGTTGAAAGGCGGCGCCCTGGAGATCGGCTTTCGAACGGACGTGCCGACAGAGCTCGTCGGCGTGTTGCGCGGCCTGATCATCCTGTTCGTGGCCATGCCGGAGTTCTTCCGGATGTTCGGCCGGTACGCCGGGATAGGGTCGTCGGGGCCGGGCGGTTCCGGCGGGTCGGAGTCGAGCGCTGCGAACGCGGACGACGACGCGGCCGTCGCCGACGGAGGTGAGACCGATGCGTAACCCGCTCGCGGACCTCACGATCCCGGTCCTCGACGACCTGATCGAGTCCGACTACGTGCGGTCGCTGATCGTGGGCACCGTCGGGGTGCTCGGCGTGCTGCTGGTGTTCGGGGCGCTGTTCCCCGAGACCGTCGTCGGCGACCTCTCGGGAATCGTCTTCTCGACGAGCACCGCGGCGTCGACGTCGCGGCTGGCGGCGCCCATCGTGCTCGCCGGGCTGGGCGGCATCTTCGCGGAGAAGTCCGGCGTCATCAACATCGGGCTGGAGGGGCTGCTGATCATCTCGGCGTTCGTCTCCGTCTACGTCGCCTCGGTCGTCGGTATCGGGAACACCGTGCTCGGCGTCCCCGCCATCTGGGTCGGCTTCCTCGGCGGCATCGCGGCGTCGACCGCGCTCGCGGGCGTGTTCGGCGTCGTCTGTATCGAGTTCAAGGCCGACCAGATCATCGCGGGACTGGCGGTCTGGCTCATCGCGCTCGGGCTCGCGCCGTTCATGTCGACGGTGTTCTTCGGCGGCGTCAACACGCCGAACCTCGGTGCGCGGATCGGGTGGCGGTACTCCGCGACCATGGTCGTCGTCGCGACGGTCGCGTCGTGGTGGGCGCTGAACCGCACCGCGTTCGGCAAGCACCTCCGGGCGGCGGGCGAGAACCCCAAGGCGCTCGACACGGTGGGGATATCCGTCTCGAAGGTGCGACACGCCGGCGTGCTGCTGTCGGGCGTGCTCTCCGGCATCGGCGGCTCCGCGCTCGCGCTCTCGATCGGCCAGTTCATCGGCTCCGGCGAGACGATGGTGCAGGGCAAGGGGTTCATCGCCATCGTGGCGTACCTGTTCGGCAACTACAACCCGGTCGGCACGCTTGGGGCGGGCGTGCTGTTCGCCGGGCTCGACGCGACCCAGATCCGGCTCCAGCAGCTCGGCTACGCGGTCCCCGACACGCTGGTCCAGACGATCCCGTACGTGGTCGTCATCGTGGTGCTCGCGTTGGTCGGTCGCACCCGACTGCCCGAGGCCGCGGGCGAACACTACGAGACCGAGGACTGAGCGCAGACCTCGACCCGCGTCCGAGCGCGCTCGACGCGGTCGCGGTTTCGCGTGCTTCGGTCCGACTCCGACTCGCGTTCTTCCGTCCGACTCCGGCTCGTGTCGTCCCGCAGGCGACCGAATCGGGAACAAAGAGTTTTGCCACAGGGGCGACCACGCACGTGGTATGAGCATCGACGAGTACGACGTCGTCGTGGCGGGCGCCGGGACCGCCGGCTGTTACGCGGCCGCGACGATCGCGAACGAGGGGCTCGACGTCGTCATCGTCGAGCGGAAGGACGCGGAGGAGGCCGGGCACATCGCCTGCGGCGACGCGCTGAAGGGCGCCGACGCCTTCCCGGAAGCGATCCCGAAAGACCGGCTGGAGCCGGCGTTCACCAACACCGGCGTCGACCACGGGCGCTTCGAGATCCCGCAGGAGGACACCGTCCTCGAGATCCCGGTCCCGGGCGAGCTCGCCGTCATCGACCGCTGGGAGTACGGCCGGCGGATCATCGCGGGTGCGGAGGACGCCGGGGTCGAGTTCCACTACGACACCGTCATCAACGACGTGGTCCAGACCGGCGACGGGCGGGTCACCGGGCTGCGCGCCAAGCGCGGGGGCGACCCGGTGACCTACGAGGCCGACCTCGTCATCGACGGCGCCGGGTCGCTGTCGCTGCTGCAGGACAAGGCGGACTTCGAGGGGACGACGTTCGACACCAACGTGCGCTACTCGCAGTTCTGCTCGGCGTACCGCGAGATCGTCGAGGTCCCCGAGCCGGTCGAGTGGGACGACGCCCTCGTGTTCAAGGCGACCGACCGCGCCGCGGGCTACCTCTGGTACTTCCCGCGGACGAGCACGGAGATCAACGCCGGGCTCGGCTTCCAGATGAACGAGGAGCCGATGCAGCTCGTCGAGGCGCTGAAACGCGACCTCCGGGACCGCCCCGAGTTCGAGGGCGCGGAGGTCACGGACAAGCTCGGCGCGGCGCTCCCCACCCGCCGCCCGTACGACTCGGCGGTCGCGCCGGGGTACATGGCGGTCGGCGACGCCGCGGGCCACGTCAACCCGACGACCGGCGGCGGCATCGCCGGCGCGGCGTACGCGGGCAAGTACGCCGGCGAACAGGCGGTGAAGGCCGTCTCCGACGGCGACGTGAGCGAGGAGAACCTCTGGCGGTACAACACCCGCGTGATGGACCACTTCGGCGGCCGGTACGCCGGCCTCGACGTGTACAACGTGCTCGCGACCGCGGTGGACGTCGACGACCTGATGGGCCTGCTCGCGGCGCTGCCGGGCGAGAAGCTCGCTGAGGCGCTGTACGAGGGGTCGACCTCCATGTCCTTCGGGCTGAAGCTGAAGGCGGCGGTCAAGAGCTTCGGCTACTGGGGGACGATCCGGAACTTCTACCAGACGAAGTCGCTCGCCGACGAGCTGCTCGACCACTACGGGTCGTACCCCACCAGCCCCGCCGCGATGGCGAACTGGACGGGCGAGCGCGACGCGATCATGGACCGGATCTACGAGACGACCGGCGCGGACGCGAAGTACTGAGTCGGGCGCCGATCGTCCCGCTGTTCGGTGCGATCGTCCGGATCTTCGATCTCCGCGTTCTCCGGTTCGAATCTGTCGAGTTCTTCAAAAATTGTAGGACTCTGACTGGGGTGCGGTCAGTGCAGCGACGGTGGTGAGCAATAGCGGGAGTACGTGTATCAATTTGGCTGATCGGTTGTTTATAAATGATCGACGACTTTGCGGTGAACACCTCCAAAGCCCCAGCCGGTGAGGCGGGCACGCTCGCTGCGCTCCTCACTCGGTCGCTCACTTCGTTCGCTCACTCGTTGCGGTGCTTGTGTCGCCTGTGCCCGCCTCACCGGCTGCCCCTTTGAGTCCCACCCGCCCGCAACTGCCCCGCACCTCACACCTCCCCAGCCTCGTCGCCGGACTGCGTCCGGCTGCAAGCGAGAGCTTCGCTCTCGCCCTGTCGCTGGCGGCGACGGCCGCCAGCGACTCCCTCGCACCGTCGTCGCCGCCGGCTGCCAGAGGGACCTTCGGTCCCTCGCGGTTCGCGGCCTGACGGCCGCTCACCAGGGCGCGCCACCGCACCGTTTTTTATAAGTGATCCTCGGGACCGCTCAGTCTCAGTTAAATACCGTATCACCGTCACCGATCTGCGATACCTACTCCCGCTATCACTCAAAAAACGGGCTTCAGTGACCTGATATTCTATCTTTTTCGGCTTAAAAAAGAATTCACCAACATCGGGTGTTCAGACTCCGCCGTTTTCACGCCTTTTACGGTCGCGTCTCGGCGACGCGTCGGATCGCCCCGGAGAGCACGTCGATTCCGACCGCGATGTCGCCTTCGACCACGTCGAACGTGCTCGTGTGGTGGCCGCCGGGGTGGTCGGTGCCGACGCCGACGTAGCAGGCGAGCCCGCCGCGCCGCTGGACCGACCGCATCAGGTAGGTGGCGTCCTCGGAACCGCCCAGATCGGCGCGGTCGACGATCTCGGTGACGCCGTCGGTCTCGCCGGCGACCTCGCCGACGATCCCGGCGAGCGCGTCGTCGCTCGTCGCGCTCGGAGCCTCCCCCTTTGTCGAGACCTCGACCTCGCAGTCGTGCATCCCCGCGGCCGACTCCAGGATCCGGTCGGCGTGGTCGGACATGTACTCCGCCAGCTCGGTCGTCGCGCCGCGGAGCTCCCCCTCGACGAGCGACTCCTCGGGGATGACGTTCGTCGCCGTGCCGCCGCCCACGAGCCCGGCGTTCACCCGGGTCGGCCCGTCCGCGTGGCGGGGGATCGCGTAGAGGTTCTGGACCGCGGCCGCCATCGCCTGCACCGCGTTCCGTCCCTGCTCGGGCCGCGCGCCGGCGTGCGAGGGCTCGCCGGTGAACTCGGCGAGGAAGTGGCGCACGGCGAGAAACCCCTCGACGCCGCAGACGACCTCGCCGGAGGGGTGATCGAGGCCAACGTGGACCGCGTAGAGGTAGTCCACGTCGTCGAGGTGGCCCGACTCCGCCATCGGTTTGCCGCCCGCGACCTGCTCTTCGCCCGGCTGGAAGAACACCTTGAGCGTGCCGGAGAAGTCGGAGTCGAGGACCGCGTCGAGGGCGCCGAGGCCCATCGTCGCGTGCGCGTCGTGGCCGCACGCGTGCATGTACCCGTCCCGCTCCGAGCGGAATCCCTCAGCGGCGGGAACGTGGTCGCCGTCCGCGGACTCGGTCACCGGGAGCGCGTCGATGTCGACCCGGAGCCCGACCACGGGACCGGGACCGCGCTCGGCGACGGCGACGCAGCCGGTGTACCCGCCCGAGAGCTCGTCGACGATCTCCGGGTCCGCGCCGGCGTCACGGGCGCGCCGTTCCCACTCGGCCAGCTCCTCGTCGTCGGGGACGTTCATGCGGTCGTCGGTCGCCAGCGCCTCCGGCCCGACGTGCAGCTCCGTGAGATCGCGCTCGCGGAGTTCAGTCACGATTCTGGCCGTGGTGTAGAACTCGCACCACGCGGGCTCCGGGTGACGGTGCAGGTCGCGGCGGAACGCGCGGTACGCGTCGTCGAGAGCGCTCATACCGGCCGGAGGCCGCGATCGAGCTTAAAAGGCCCCGTGTCGGCGCGGCTCGCTCCGGTTCGCCGTTCGGTCACGCCGACTCGTCGCCGTCGATCCGGTCCGCGTACCGCGTCAGCGCGGCCGCGACCGTTCTGGCCTGCTCGGGGGTGAGGTCGATCCGATCGGCGTGGTTCGGAAGCCGCTCGACGTCGAGGCCGTCGAGCTCGAACTGGAGTTCGACGCGGTCGGGCTCCTCGCCGGACGCGGTAACGTTCAACACGCCCGAACCCCCCTCGGTCCAGTCGTGACCGAGGGCCGCGCCGTCGACGAACTCCAGGGTGGTGTACGCGGTCACCGACGTGATCCGTTCGTTCATCTCGCTCGGGAGCCGGTCATTCCGGAGTGCGGACCGTGAACACGGGCACGTCGGCCGTCCGGACGACCTTCTCGGTGACGCTGCCGAGCAGGTACTTCTCGATCCCGCTCCGTCCCCGCGTGCCCATCACGATCATGTCGGCCTCGTCGGCGGCGTACTCCGTGATCTCCGCGTGGGGATCTCCCTCTTCGATCCGCGAGACCGCGTCCACGTTCTCGTCGCGGACCCGCCGCTCGAACTCCTCGGTCACCTCCTCGCCCTCGGCCCGGAGGGAGTTGACGTTCTTGCCGCCGCCGGCGCCGACGCCGGCGTACGTCGTGTCCACGACGTAGAGGACGTGAACCCGCGCGTCGAAGGCCTCCGCCTGACTCACCGCGTGCGGGAGCGTCCGTTTCGATGCCTCGCTGCCGTCGGTCGGGAACAGAATCTCGTCGTACATGTGTCGAGTGTGGATCGATCGGTCGCGTCAGTGCAGGGCTACCAGCCGAAGAGCTCGGGCGCGACGTCGGCGGACGCGTGTTGTGCACGGTCGTCCGCGGACTCGTCGACGACAGTCCCGCCGTCGTCCGTCTTCGGACCGATCGTCCGGTCAGTCATCCGACGAGGCCACCCCCGGGTTCGCGGCCGTCGTCCCCTCCTCGGCGAACGGGTACCACGACTGCTTCGCGTCGGTGAGCGACGGATCGACGTAGTCCGTCTCCTCGGGCTCGCACAGCTCCGCGAGCGCCTCGTCGTCGGTCGCGTCCGCCCACTCGCGGAAGGTCTGGCCCGGCTCGCGGCGCGCCGCGAACGCCTCGATCAGGTTCCGGATCGCGCCGGGCGCCTCGTCCGCGGGCACCCGCTGTCGGACGTAGTCGACGAAGGAGGGCTCCTCGCCCATCCCGCCGCCGACGCCGATGTCGACCGCCTCGACCATCTCGCCGTCCTTCCGCGCCCGCATCCCGAGCAGACCGATGTCGGCCGTGTTGGCCTGGCCGCAGTCGGCGGTGCAGCCGGAGAAGTGGATCTTCAGCTGTTCGACGTCGTCCGGCAGGGCGACGTTGTCGCGGAGCCAGCGGAGCATGGCGGCCGTCCGGGCCTTCGTCTCGACGAGCGCCAGCGAGCAGAACTCGGTGCCGGTACAGGCCATCGCGCCGCGGACGAACGGGTTCGGCTCCGGCCGGTGTTTCGCGAGCAGCGGCTCCGCGAGCAGCTCGTCCACCCGATCGGGGTCCACGTCGACGATGATCGGGTTTTGCCGGCGCGTGAGCCGGACTTCTCCGGAGCCGTACTCGTCCGCGAGGTCGGCGAGTTCGATGGCCTCGTCGGCCGGGAGCCGACCGACGGCGACGCTGAGGCCGACGTATCGCTTGCCGTCGCCCTGCTCGTGGACGCCGGTGTAGTCCTGCTTCCCGTCTTCGGGAGCCGACCCGGCGTTGTACGTGTACTCGTCGCGAATGTCCTCGCCGGCGGTCCGCAGGTCGGCGTCGACGTACTCCTCGTCGAGGAGGTCGCGGATCCACTCGGTGCCGTGCTCGTCGACGAAGAAGCGCGAGCGGTTCTTCGCACGGACCTGGCGGCCGCCGTGGTCGTGGTACAGCTCGACGAAGCCGCGGACGACGTCGTACGCCTCGTCCGGGGTCACGAACACGTCGAGGGGACGGGCGACCCGAGGCTCGCGGCCGCCGAGCCCGCCGCCGACGCGCACGTTGAAGCCGAGCGTCTCCTCGCCGTCGCCGGACTCCGTCCGGCTGCCCGTCGAGGTTCCCTCGACGCTGTCGACCTCTTTGCTGGCGGGTTCGAGCCCGATGTCGTTGATCGCGTCCTGCGCGCCGCCCTCGGGAGTCCCGGAGATGCTGATGTTGAACTTCCGGGGCATGTTACAGAGATCGTCGTCGCCGCGGATCTCCTCTTGGAACCGTTCGAGCAGCGGGAGCGTGTCGATCACCTCGTCCGCGTCCTTGCCGGCGACCGGGCTGCCGGAGATGTTCCGCATCGTGTCGCCGCCCGACGACCGGGTGGTCACCCCGACCGACTCCAGCTTCTCCCATATCTCCGGGATGTCTTCGAGTTCGATCCAGTGGAGCTGGACCGACTGGCGGGTGGTCAGGTCGATCCAGCTGTCGCCGAACTCGGGGTTCGAGACGGGACCGGTGGCGTACTCGCGGGCGACCTCGCCGATCGCGCGGAGCTGATCGGGCTCCAAGATCCCGTTGGCGTTGGTCAGCCGCATCATGAAGTAGCCCTCCTGTCCCGAGCGCTGGTGGAACACCCCCCAGAACTTGAACCGGGTGAACCACGCGTCCCGCTCGTCTTCGGGGATCGACTCGAACCCCTCCTCCGCGAACTCCAGTAGCTTCTCCCGCACCTCGTCGCCGTACAGCTCCGATTTCCACGTTTCCTTCTTGTTGGCCATCACCGATCACCCTCGTCGTTGGTGCGCAACCGTTCCGAACCTATATTGGCCGAATAGTGGGTCATCTCGGATAGAAGTTTACAGGATGGAATAAAATACTTCGGCTTTTATAAAAACACAAAATAAGGGAGATAACGAGGCGATCGAAAACCCGTCCGCCAGTGCGAGATATAATTCATCTATTCAACAAGGAAATTATATATGCGGTACCGAAGCGAGACAGAAGTTCACAAATGCAAACGGACGGTTCCGAACCGGGGCGGGGTGCCGGTGCGATACGGGCGAGCGTGTCAGTCGTTGTGGTTGGTATCGTCGGGGTTGTCGGCGTCGTCGACGTCGTTGGTGCCGTCGGCGTCGTTGGCGTCGGGAGTCGTCGGTGAGGCTCCGCGTGTGCACGGGCGGCGTGCGCACGGGAGCGACGTGGGCGCCCCCATGCACAAGCATGTGCGTGTTTATTTAGAAATATTCTGAATAACTAGACGTTCTTTTTCGAAATTCCGGAATCTCATCTATACCAAAACAATTATGCCGGTGATACGGTATGTGGTACTCAGAAATCAACTGATGCGACATCACGTGTACGGGCCACCCGTTTCGGACCGGTCGCGGATCGGAGCCGCCGGCGGATCGTCCGTTCCGGCGCGGCGAGGGGCCTCCACGGCGGAGCGGCACCGCAGATGACCGAGTGGACGCCGACGACGTGTATGCGGTGTGCGGTCGGCTGTGGTCACCTCCAGCAGGGGTACACCAACCACTACGGGCTCGACACCGTCCGCGGCGACGCGTCGCACCCGGTCAACCGCGGGCTCGCCTGCCAACGCGGAATCGACGAGACCGCGAACCCCGACGGCAAGTGGCTGACGCGACCCCTCATCAGGGAGGAGGGGACCCTCGTCCCGACCAGCTGGGAGACGGCGATCGGCACCGTCGTCTCGTGCGTCGAGGACGCGCTCGCCGAGAGCTCGGACGGCGTCGCGGTGCTGGGGAGCGGACAGCAGACGAACGAGGCGGCGTACGCGCTGGGCAAGCTGGCCCGCGGCGGCTTCGGGACCCGGTACTACGACGCCAACACCACCCTCTGTATGGCCTCGGCCGTCACCGCCTACTACCAGGCGTTCGGGAGCGACGCGCCGCCGCCGACGTACGAGGACATCCCCGACGCGCGGACCCACGTCGTCTGGGGCGCGAATCCCGCGGTGGCGCACCCGGTGATGTACCGGTGGATCGCGGACAGCGCGAGCGACGACGACGGCGAGCTGATCGTCGTCGATCCCGTCGAGAGCGAGACCGTCGACGACGCCGACCTGCACGCGCAGGTCGACCCCGGTACCGATCTGGCCTTCGCCCGGGCGGTGTTGGCGCAGATCGTCGCGGACGACGCCGTCGACCGGGAGTTCGTCGCCGAGGCGACGACCGGCTTCGAGGCGACGGTCGACTCGTTGCCCGCGGTCGAGGAGGCCACGGAGACCGCCGGCGTCCCGGTCGAGACGGTCGAGCGCGTCGCCGACGCCATGACCGACTCGACGCTCGTCTACTGGGGGATGGGCGTCAACCAGAGCGTGCAGGGGACCGCGACCTCGCGGGCGCTCATCGACCTCTGTCTGGCTACCGGGAACGTCCGGCCCGGGAGCGGCCCCTTCTCGCTGACCGGGCAGGCGAACTCGATGGGGACCCGCGTCTGCTCGTCGAAGGGGACGTGGCCCGGGCAACGCGAGTTCACCGACCCGGAGCAGCGCCGGACCGTCGCCGACGCGTGGGACGTTCCCCGAGACCGGCTCCCGGACGACCCGGGGCCGGGACCGGTCGGCATCGTCGACGCCGTCGCGGACGGGCCGCCGGAGGTGTGCTGGACGGTGGCGACGAACCCGGTCGCGGGGATGCCGGACGCGAGCC
>NZ_AOJG01000005.1 GCF_000337375.1 Halorubrum lipolyticum DSM 21995
CGAGCTGGCCGACGTGGTGTTACCGGCGGCGACCTGGGGCGAGTCCGAGGGGACTGTCACCAACATGGAGCGCCGGGTCTCCCGGGTCCGCGCCGCGACGGAGACCTCGCCGAAGATCAAGCAAGATCTCGACATCATCGTCGCGGTCGGTGCGGCGATCGACCCCGAGCTGTTCCCGGAGCCGGCGGTCTCTCCGGAGTCGGCCTTCGACGAACTCCGAGGGCTGACCGCCGGGACGCCCGCGGACCTCTCCGGGATCTCGTACGACCGGCTGGAGGCGGAGCGCGCGGTCAGGTGGCCGGCGCCGTCTCCCGAGGCGGAGGGCGGCTACCGCTACGTCGAGGACGAGGGGTGGGCGTTCCCCACGCCGTCGGGCCGCGCGCGGTTCTCGACGGGCACCCACGACGGCCTCGCCGAGCCGACCGACGACGAGTTCCCGCTCACCCTCACGACGGGAAGACAGGCCGACGCGTACAACACCGGCGTTCGCAGTCGCGGCGGCGAGACCGAGACGCTCCCGATGGCGCGGATCCACCCGGAGACGACGCTCGAGTACATCGAGGCGTTCGACCGCGGGAAGACGGTGATCTCCTCTCGGCGGGGGTCGGCGACGATCGCGGTCAACCCGGACGACGGCGTGCCGGAGGGGATGGTGTGGCTGCCGATCCACCACCCGGCCGTCAACGTCCTCACGCTCCCGGTCGTCGACCCCGAGTCCGACGAGCCGAACTTCAAACAGTGCGCGGTCGACGTCCGGGCGCCGCAGCCGTCGAATCCGCTGATTCGCGAGGGCCGGCCCAGCGCGGACGGAAAGCCCGCCTCGTCGGACGACTGACGCCGATTTCCGACCCGTCGGCTCGGGACGACGTCGCCGTCTCGACCGTTATAATACACGGTCGATCATGTGGAAAAGAGTTATTTCGGACGAGATGAAACGTGGCTCCAGAACGATCCGAGCACGGCACACGAATGAGTATAAAAATGAGTCAGATCGAGACGATCACGTATTGAATATCCACATGACTGATCGAAAGCCAACGACGTGTATGCGATGCGCGGTCGGCTGCGGCTACCGACAGCGCGACGCCGACGACGGGCGCGGTGTCGTCGATGTCCGCGGCGACGACGCTCACCCGACGAACGGCGGGGAGACGTGCAGCCGGGGCGTCCGCGAGACGGTCGATCCGAGCGGCGAGCGCGTGACGGAGCCGCTGATCCGCCGCGGCGGGACGCTCCGACCGACCGACTGGGACACCGCTCTCGGGACGGTCTCGGTGCGGATCATCGAGGCGCTCCGGAAGGGGAACGACAACGTCGCCGTGTTGGGAAGCGGTCAGCAGACGAACGAGGCGGCGTACGCGCTGGGCAAGCTGGCCCGCGGCGGCTTCGGAACGCGGTACTACGACGCCAACACCACCCTCTGTATGGCCTCGGCGGTGCGGGCGTACGTGCAGGCGTTCGGGAGCGACGCGCCGCCCCCGACCTACGACGACGTCCCCGACGCCGAGACCCACGTGATCTGGGGCGCGAACCCGAAGATCGCGCACCCCGTGTTGTACCGGTGGATCGCCGACAGCGCGAGCGACGGCGGCGACCTGATCGTCGTCGACCCCGTCGAGAGCGAGACGGCGGCGGACGCCGACCTCCACGTCCGGCCGGAGCCGGGGACCGATCTGGCGTTGGCGCGGGCCGTGCTCGCGCGGGCCGTCGACGACGGCCTCGTCGACCGCGAGTTCGTCGAGCGGCACACCGAGGGGTACGAGGCCATGGTCGGATCGCTGCCCGACATCGGCGTCGCGGCCGAGACCGCCGGCGTCTCGGTCGAGCGCGTCTCCGAGCTGGCCGCGGCGTTCGACGCCCGGACCATCGTCTACTGGGGGATGGGCGTCAACCAGAGCGTCCAGGGGACCGGAACCGCCCGCTCGCTGATCGACCTCTGCCTGGCCACCGGCAATCTGGGACCGGGGAGCGGCCCCTTCTCGCTGACCGGCCAGGCGAACTCGATGGGGAACCGCGTCTGCGCCTCGAAGTCGTCGTGGCCCGGGTACAGGCCGTTCGACGACGCGGCTCACCGGAAGGCGATCGCGCGGGAGTGGGGCGTTCCCCTGAGTCGACTCCCCGACTCGTCCGGGCCGGGATTCGTCCGGATCATCGACGAACTGGCGCGGGACAACGTCGACGTCTGCTGGACGGTGGCGACGAACCCGGTCGCGGGGATGCCGGACGCGAGCC
>NZ_AOJG01000006.1 GCF_000337375.1 Halorubrum lipolyticum DSM 21995
GGTGTTACCGGCGGCGACCTGGGGCGAGTCCGAGGGGACGGTGATGAACATGGAGCGGCGCGTCTCGCGGGTCACGGCGGTGCGGGAGCCGCCCGGGAATGTCCGGCAGGACGCGGACATCATCGGCGCGGTCGCCGACCGGATCGTTCCCGAGCTGTTCGATTCGGTGCGCCTCGACCCCGAAGCGCTGTTCGACGAGGTCAGCGCGCTGACGCGCGGCACGACCGCCGACCTCTCGGGGATCTCCTACGAGCGGCTGTCCGAGGAGCTGGCCCTCCGGTGGCCCGCCCCGGACGAGACCGGCGAGGGCGGGTACCGGTACTACGCGGGAGAGGCCCGAAACGGCGAGAGGGACGGAGACCCGGCCGACGACGGCCCGTGGTCGTTCCACACCGACTCGGGCCGAGCGCAGTTCTCGAACGCCTCTCACGAGGCCGTGCCGGAGCCGATCGACGAGAAGTACCCGCTCACCCTCACCACGGGTCGGCGCCCGGACGCGTACAACACCGGTGTCCGGACCCGATCCGACGACGCCGGCGACGAGGGCGCGATGGCAGCGCGGATGCACCCCGAGACGATCGCCGACAACCTGCGGGCGTTCGACCGGGGCGAGACGGTGATCGAGTCGCGTCGCTCCGCGGTGACGGTCGGCGTCGCGCCCGACTCCGACGTGCCGCCCGGGCTCGTCTGGCTCCCGGTCCACAACCCGGCGGCCAACCGGCTCACGCTGTCCGCCGCGGACCCGGAATCGGCCGAGCCGAACCTCAAGCAGTGCGCGATCGGGCTGACCGCTCCGGACCGCGGCGGGACTGAACCCACCGGCGGGCGGCAGGCGAACGGCACCGGTTCGTACTCCTGACGGTTCTCGTTCCCTCGCGCGAATGTTCTCTCGTGCGAAGCGATACCCCACAGCCGAGCGCGCCGTCGCCGACCCCACGCCGAGCGCGCCGTCGCCGACCCCACGCCGAGCGCGCCGTCGCCATCGCCGTCCCGCTCTCTCCTCGTTCGTCAGTCGATCGCACCTCGTCGACCGGCGTCTCGGGGCCGGAGCAGATCTCCTCACGATTATATAATTAAAACAGATCGCCGACGTTCGGGGTGGCGTGTCGTTATTCAAGAAGGAGTCCGATAATGTTCCCACATTATAATTTCAGATCCTCAGTCTTGGATGTATCTCTGTATGAAGCGTTATTGAGAATGAACTAATATCTTCTATCTAAACACGCCTTTTGTTAAGCGATTCGTTTATTAATATCTGGTATGTGTCTTTGTCACGTGAGAAAAACTATGTTCGAACAATTCAATCCGGATTCGATATGTGATCCCGGTAGCGATACCGCCGGGGTCCTCCCGAACCGCTCACTCCAGCGCGAGAACGCGATCGGTCGGTCCGCCGACCGCTGCCGCTCGGGCGACGCCGATCGCCTCGCGGGAGGTGACTCGCGGTGAAGCCGACCGACCTGCTGTACGGGAAGTACCGGAACCTCATCTTAGCGACGGCGATGTTCAACCTCGGATTCGTCATCTGGTTCTCGTTCGCGCCCTTCACGGGGGGAATCGCCGAGGAGTTCGGGCTCTCGGTCCAACAGCTCGGGATCGTCGCGAGCGCGGCCATCGTCGCCGTCCCGCTCGGTCGCATCCTCATCGGGCCGCTGACGGACCGGTTCGGGGCCAACGTCACCGGCGGCGTGACGCTCGTCACCGTCGGGGCGTTCGCGATCCTGAGCGCGTTCGCACAGACGTACGAGGTGTTCATCGGGTCGCGGATCGTCGCGTCGCTGTCGGGAATCACGTTCGTCATCGGTATCCAGCACGTCTCCGAGTGGTTCGAGGAGGAGAACCTCGGGACCGCGGAGGGAATCTTCGCCGGGATCGGCAACGCGGGGGCCGGACTGGGGGCGTACTTCACGCTCCCGCGGATCTTCGGGGAAGGGTACGTCGACCCGCTCTTCGGTCCGGCGTTTCTCGGGACCTCGTCGAGCTGGCGGGCGGCGTTCTTCTACACCGGCGCGCTCGCGGTGCTGCTCGGGGTCGTCTACTACGTCTTCGGGGCCGCCGCGAAGAGCGAGGCGAAGCGGGAGGCGACGAAGGCGGGCGTGAGCTGGGACCAGTGGCGGTTCATCGCCACGCGCTACGGCGCGGTCGTCCTCTCCGTCGCGTACGTGATGTCGTTCGGGCTGGAACTCGCGATGAACGGCTGGCTGGGGACCTACTACCGCGAGGCGTTCGGACAGGGCGACGTGGTGATCGCGGCGACGTTCGCGGCGACGTTCTCGGTCGCCGCCGGACTCCTCCGGCCGATCGGGGGGTACGTCAGCGACGTGGTCGCGCGCAACGAGCGGGACATCCTCCCCGTCTTCGCGGGGGAGTACCGCAACCAGTGGACCTTCGCCACGCTCTCGTTCGTCGTGCTGTCGATGTTCGGCATGACGCTCGCCGGGCTGACGGGGAACATCTACGTCGCCGTCGTCGCCGGCTTCCTCGTCGGCACCGGATGCGCGTTCTCCGAGGGCGCGATCTTCGCGCAGGTGCCCACGATGTTCCCCAACAACTCCGGGTCGGTCACCGGGATCGTCGGCGGGATCGGTACCGTCGGCGGGGTCGTCTACCCGCTGGCCTTCTCGGCCGCGTTCCTCCCGAACCTCCACGTCGGCTACGCGATCGTCGGGGCGTCGATGATCCCGATCCTCGGCCTCGCCGCGTGGGTGTTCCAGCCGAAGATCGCGGCGCGTGCGAACGACGACGGGTGGCTCGTCTCCGGCGAGCGGATCGTCGCGACCGGCGACGACGACTGAGCCGCCCGGTTCCGCGGCTATTTAAAAAAGATTCAGTCGCGGCGGTGCCCGAGCGGCTTCTTCTGGTCGACCTCGACCTCGACGTGTATCGAGTCGGGGAAGTCGCGACCGACGACCTCGCGGGCGATGTCGTCCGCCCCGTGGATCTCCATCGAGCGCTTGTACACGTCGTAGGTCCACGGCGAGAACTCGTCGCCGGCGCGGAGCTGTTTATAAAGGGGAACGCGGACGGTCTCGGCGGGCGTGGCGTGCGGGCCCTTACACTCCGCGCCCTTTCGTTCGAGCGTCGACTTGAGCTCCTGAACGGTCTCGGCGAGCACGTCGCGGTCGCCGGACGCGAAGGAGAGTTTCGTGACGAAGGTCATGGCTGGGGGTCGTCCGTGCATGGTGGCCCGAGGAGTAAAAGCGCATCTACCGAGAGCGAAACGCTACATCCAACGGCGTGAGCACCGTATAAAAACCCCGATGGGGGGCGATTAACGCCGCGCAGATCGGCCGAAGAGGGCCGTAACGGCCGGTGCGTTCGCGACTCCGACACCCTCTTTAGGGGTGGTGGCTTACCTGACGCTAATGACGGTCGAAGCGACCAGCGCTGGAGCCATCCTCTTCCGCGACACCCGCGGCGAACGGGAGTACTTGCTCCTGAAGAGCCGACCGGGGGACTGGGAGTTCCCCAAAGGCGGGGTCGAGGGGGACGAGGAGCTCCAGCAGACGGCGATACGGGAAGTCGGCGAGGAGGCCGGGATCGAGGATTTCCGGCTGATCGACGGCTTCCGCAAGGAGTACGACTACGTGTTCGAGGCGAACGGCAACACCATCCACAAGACGGTGCACCTGTTCATCGCCCGCTCGTTCGAAGCGAGCGCCGAGATCTCGAACGAACACCGCGACCTGCAGTGGCGCGACTACGATCAGGCCCTCAACACGATCACGCAGAACGGGCCCCGCGACATCCTCGAAGACGCCCACGAGTACCTCGACGAGCGGAAAGACGAGGAGACGGGCGAGTACATCTGACCGCCGAGCGGCGCGCTCCGCCTCGGCTCGTCCCGCCCCGTTCATTTTTAAGCGGCCGCCGACTACCCGAACCGTGACTCCGGACGCCGAGTTCGGCTACGAGCTCCTGGTCTGTCGGTACGCCGAGCTTGCGTGGCGCCCCGGTGAGGGGCCGCGCCCGTCGCTCGTCGCCCGCCAGCTCGGCACCGAGAAGCGCCGCTGGGACACGGTCGTGATCGAGGTCGACCCGGCCGCGTTCGCCGCCCGCCGCGCGTTCGGCGACCGGACCATCGACTCGGACCTCCTCCACGTCGTGCGCGGCGCCCCCGCCGAGTGGGCGTGGTACCGCGACGCGCTCCCGCACCCCGGCTACCCGTGGCGCTACGTCCGGCGGGCGGTCCACCGCGCGGCGGGCCGCGACCTGATCGAGAAGCGACGGCGGAACAACCGGATCGAGCTCCGCCGGAAGCGACCGTACCCGGACTGGGTCGAGCGGATCGTCGCGATCGAGAACAAGCCGGACCTCGACCGCTCCGCCGCCGACCGCCTCGCCGACCAACTGGAACACGACGTCGAGACCGGGCTCGCCGACGAGGCGTGGCTCGCCACCGAGACGACCGGCGAGCGCGTCGAGCCGGCCCTGCTCCGCGAGATGCCCGTCGAGGCCGGCATCCTCGCGACCGACTTCTCCGGGGGCGTCGACGCCGACGCCGCCGACGTGGCGTGGCACCCGAGCGGTCTGGGTCCCGCGGAGGGCGAGCGTCGCGATCCCGAAACCGAGACGCTGCGACTCGAGATCGCCGAGCGCGCCTACGGGAAGGGATGGCGCTCCTTCGCCGACACGATGCGCCCGGACTGTCGCCACTTCGAGCTCCGCCGCGAGGGTCGGGCGCTCGTCCCGTACTGCGCGGCGAAGGAGAAGGTCCCGACCGGGCGGGAGTGTTCGGGTTCCTGTCCGTCGTTCTCGCCGGAACCGCCTCAGTGGCGGACGAAGGGCTGGCCGATCGAGGGCGGACCGGGGAAGGGGCTGAAACTGGTCTTACACCGGCGACGGGAGCGAGAGCGCGACCGGATCGAAGGCGGCGAGTAGATGACTCGATTCGCCCTCGTCGAAATCCGCGGCGGATCGGAAGTTAACGCATATATCCGACGACCGAGTATTCCCGCGTCATATGCAATTCTGTGACGAGTGCGGTTCGATAATGCACACGGAGGGCGACACGTGGGTGTGTCGCTCCTGTGAGAACGAGGAGCCGCGGGACTCGCAGGCGGATGCGGCGATGGCGACCCAAGATGTACAGCGGGAGGACGCGGCACCCGCCGTGGCCGACGCGACTCAGGACTCCACCGAGACGATGCAGGAGCCATGTCCGGCGGACGACTGCGACGGCGACCGAGCCTCCTACGAAATGCTGCCGAAGCCGGGCGGCTCCTACGAGGTTCGGCTGTTCACCTGCGTCGAGTGCGGCCACAAGTGGCGCGACTCCTGACGGCGGGTCTCGCGAACCCCGCCGCTCAATAGCTCTTCACGCTCAGTCGGGAAGCGGCAGCTGCCAGCGTGCCCTCGCTTTTGAGAATCTCTCGGAGTCTCGGTGACGGTGTGACGAGGAGGAGGAGTGAGAGTCCCCCGCTCGAATCGCCCGCCTACGCCAGCGCCGCCGCGAGCTTCTCCACCGGGTGCGGCGGTTCGGGGGCGCCCGCGTCGCGCTCCTTCAGCTGGCTCCGGCAGGAGGCGCCGGGCGCGACGACCTCGTCGCCGTCGCTCTCGTCGATCTGATCGAAGAGGATCCGGCCGATCGCCTTGCTCATCGAGTAGTGCTCGGCCTCGTACCCGAACGAGCCGGCCATCCCGCAGCAGGAGGAGTCGAGCGGGTCGACGCCGTAGCCGGCGCGCCGGAGCACGCCGACCGCGTGGTGGTCCTTCTTCGTCGCCTTCTGGTGGCAGTGGCCGTGGTAGGTGAGCGACTCCGTGGGCGCGTCGAGGGAGAGGTCCTCGTCGAGCCGGTGCGCGTCGACGTACTCCATGACGCCGTAAGTGTTCTCGGAGACGGTCGCCACGTCGGCGTCGGGCACGTCGCTGGCGCCGCCGTCGAGCAGGTCGTGGTAGTCGGACTGGAGCATCACGGCGTCGGTGGGCTCGACGACGACCACGTCCCAGCCGTCCCGAACGTCGGGCGCGAGCGTCTCCACGGCGTCCGCGGCGGCCGTCCGCGACTCGTCGAGCATCCCCTTCGAGTGCGGCGGGCGCCCGCTGCCGTCCACGTCCGGGATCCGGACGTGGCAGTTCGCGGCCTCTAACACCCTGACCGCCGCCTTCCCCGCGCCGGGGTTCGTGTAGGTGGTGTACACGTCGGGGAACAACAGCACGTCGCGGTCCGCCTCGGCGCGGGCGATTCCCGCGCCGCCGCGGGCCTCGAACCAGTCCGTCAGGCTCTCCGAGCGGAAGGTCGGGAGCTCCCGCTCCTTGGCGATCCCGAGGACCTTCTCCGCGACGAGGCCGGCGCCCGGGAGCTTCCCGGGGAGGTTCGAGAGCGGGGCGAGCGCCGAACCGAGCGGCGCCAACCGCTCGAAGTTCCCGAGCAGCCGGGTCCGCAGGTCGATCCCGTGTTCCTCGTGGTGGGCGTGCTCGACCTCGGCCTTGAGCTTCGCCATGTCGACGCCGCTCGGACAGTCCTTCGTACAGCCCTTACAGCCGACGCACAGGTCCATCACCTCGGTGACGAACTCGTCGTCGGTCGGGTCGTCTGGGAGCTCGCCCGAGATGGCCCCGCGGAGCATGTTCGCCCGGCCGCGGGTCGCCTGTATCTCCTCCTCGCTAGCGCGGTAGGTCGGGCACATCACGCCGCCGGTGGTCTCCTGTGGCCCCCGACAGCCGCCGCAGCCGTGACAGAGCTCGACCATCCCCTGCATCCCGTTGTCGATCGCCCACTCCATCGCGGGGTCGAAGCCGGCGTCGTACTCGTACTCCGAGTCGAACCGGAGGTTCTCGCTCATGTCGAAGTCGCCGCAGACGTTCCCGGGGTTGAGCAGCCAGTCCGGGTCGAAGGCGGTCTTCAGCTCGCGGAACGACTCCCAGAGGTCGTCGCCGTACAGCTTCCGGTTCCACTGGGTCCGGGCGCGGCCGTCGCCGTGCTCGCCCGACACCGACCCGCCGAGCCGGACCACGGCGTCGGTGACGCGGTCGGCGATGTCGACCATCGCGTCCACGTCGTCGACGTCCTTCGTGTTGATCAGCGGGCGGATGTGGAGCACGCCCGGGCCGGCGTGGGCGTAGAAGGTCGCGAACGTGTCGTTGTCGTCGAGGATCTCCTGGAACTCCCGGGTGTACTCGGGGAGGTGCTCGGGCGGGACCGCGCAGTCCTCGATGAAGGAGATGTGCTTCTCGTCGGTGGTGCGCGACAGGAGGATCGGGAGCCCGGCCTTGCGCATCTTCCAGAACCGGTCGCGCTTCGCGGGGTCGTGCGCCTCCATCGCGTCGACCGCGCGGCGGGGCTGGGTCGTCACGTCGGCGGCGCCCTCGCTCGGGTCGACCTCGGTCTCGGGAACGACCCTGTCGGCCGCGCCGTCGTCGCCCACTCGGTCCGCGATCAGGTCCGCGACCTTCCGCTTCCCCTCCGCGTCGCTCTCGGCGTAGAACTCGACGAGGAGGACCGAGTCCGTCCCCTCGGGCAACATCCCGACGACGTCCTCGAACTCGGGCGTGTCGGCGGCGAGCCCTAAGAGTACGTCGTCCATCACCTCGACCGCGGCGGGGTCGTGTTCGAGGATCGGCGCCACGTCCTCCATCGCGTCGAGGAGGTCACCGTACGTTAAGAGCGCGACGGCCTTCGTGTCGGGGATCTCGACGAGCGAGACGGTCGCCTCGGTGACGGTCGCGAGCGTCCCCTCGCTCCCGGCCATGAGCCGCCCGAGGTTGACCGTTCCCTCCTCGCCGTACTCGCCGCGGTACTCGGCGAGCAGGCGGTCGAGGTTGTATCCGGAGACGTTCCGCTTCATCTCCGGGAAGCGCTCGTCGATCGCCTCGGCCTCCTCGTCGAGGACCCGGACGATCTCGGCGTGGATCCGCGGTAGGAGGTCGTCGGCGTCGGGGTCGGCGGACTCGCGCAGGTCGTCGACGGCGACCTCCCCGAAGGTCGTCACCGTCCCGTCCGCGAGCACGACCTCCAGTTCCTCGACGTAGTGGTCGGTCTTCCCGTACTTCAGCGAGTGCGCCCCGGTGGAGTTGTTGCCGATCGCGCCGCCGATCGCGGACTTGTCGCGCCACGCCGGGTCGGGCGCGAACTTCAGCCCGTGGGGCTCGACGGCGGCGTTGAGGTCGCCGACGTACGCCCCGGCCTGCGCCCGGGCGGTCCCCGCGACCGGGTCCGTCGACAGCACCGCGTCCATCGAGTCGGTGAGGTCGAGGACGACCGCCTCGTTGACGGTCTGGCCCGCGAGCGACGTGCCGCCCCCTCGGGGCAACACCGGGATCCCCTCCGCGTAGCAGTACTCGTGGACCGCCGCCACGTCCGCCGTCGACTCCGGCATCACGACGCCGATGGGCGTGACTTCGTACGCCGAGGCGTCGGTCGCGTACAGCCGCTTCGAGTACTCGTCGAACCGCACGTCGCCGTCGACCCGAGCCTCCAGCGCGTCCACGAGGTCCGGTCGCTCCACCGCGCCGCCAGTGTAGTCGAAGTTCCCCCCGTCCCGCGGATCCGGGTCAGGCGTGTGTGTCGCCATGCGAATCCATCACGGTCGAACCGTGAAAAACCTCCCCCAGTCGTCGAGTCGTGAGAAACCCGCTTCCCCGGACTTCGATGGAGTTGCCCGCTGGAGACACGCGACCTGGAAGGAGTCGACCGCGGGAGACACGTGACCGCGGGAGACGGAAAACGCCGCCCGCCTCGTCTGACGGGCGTCGTTCGACAACGAACGCTTAATAGGCGCGCTCGTGACCGTATCGCATATGAACGCTGCTCCGGAGGAGATCACGTCTCTCGTCGGTCGCGAGGTGTACTCGAACAACGGCGTCTTCGTCGGCGAGATCGAGGACGTGCGCCTCGATCTGGACGCACAGGCCGTGACCGGGCTCGCGCTCGCGGAGCTCAACCACGAGCTGTTCGCCGGCCGCGTTGGCGGGAACACCGGCGTCATCCTCCCCTACCGCTGGGTCCGGGCCGTCGGCGACGTGGTGCTGATAAACGACATCATCGAGCGGCTCGACACCGGGAGCGACGACGCCGAGGGCGAGGCGGAAATCGAGGTCTAGCGGGCGCCCGCCGAGCGGCCGACCCCGGGGAACCGCGGCGTCAGAACGGGAGCGCGTCCCGCAGGCTCGTCAGGAACCCGCCGCCCTCCCGCCGCTTGCGGTCGAACACCGGGTACAGCGCGTCGAGGAACTCCGTCTCGTTTTCGAACCGGCTCTGTGGCACCTGGTCGAGCGCCTCGCCGAGCGCGATCGTCCGCCCCTTGGCGTCGTAGGGGATCTCGCGGTCGCCGAGGGCGTCGCGGACCTCCTCGGCCGTCGCCGGGAACGACACGCCGGCCTCCTCGATCCGTTCGTCGAGCACGGCGATACCGAACTCGATCGCGTCCGGCTCCGAGGCTCCGCCGCCGCCGGGTGGGCGTGCTGCCATTGCGGCGTGCTACTCGCTCGGGACGTTTGAAACCCATGCTCGGAGCGCGGGCGGCGAGGCGGTCGTGCGAGCGACGGGTCGGTCGTGCGAGTGACGGGTCGGTCACGCGGGTCCCGCTCGGCGCCGCGGCCGCGGTCACTCCGGGAGCGACTCCTCGGGCGGCGCCGCGTCGAGGACCCCCAGTTCGATCCCGTCGCCGGCGCGGTCGAACGCGGCGAGCGCGTCGTCGTCGTACGGCGGGACCGCCACCAGCACGACCGCGGCGAGGTCGTCCGTCTTCGACACGCCGAGGAACCCGTCCGGGTGCGAGACGAACCGCGCCCCGCCCCGTCCGACGGGCGTCCCGATGTCGACGCCGAACACGGCGTTCACCGACCCGCCGACTCCCGCGGGCGTGAAGTGGGTTAACACCGGGGTCGCGGGGTCGAGGTCGGTCTCCTCGTCGAACTCGCCGGCGCGCGTGGCCGAGAGCTTCAGACTCGTCTCGTCGGGGTCGCGTTCGGCGGCGTGGTCGAGCAGCACCGTCAACAGGTCGCGGGTGACGTGGATCACGAGCGGAGCGTCGACGACCGGCGGACGACTGTCGACACGGTCAGATACCGAGCGCCGAGCGCAGGGTCCGCGCGTACAGCCGGGGCGCCTTGCGGCGGGACCCGGAGAGCGCGTCCTCGACGGCGAGGGCCGCTCGCTCGTCCACGCCCACGCCGTGGCCCACGCGCACCCGCTCCGGGTTCAGCCCCGAGAGCGCCTTGGTCGGCGGCGTCAGTCGGAGCATCGGGTGGACGCCGAGCCGCTCGCGATCGCCCCGGAAGTACGAGGCGGAGCCGAGCGACTCGGGGACGATCAGCGTCTCGCCGTCGAAGAAGCCGACCTCCTGCCACGGCGGGACCGACGAGTCGCGGATCCGGAACGCCTCGAAGCCGGAGTCCGCCAGCCGCGAACCGAACCGCTCGACGGGGGCGTCGAGCTCGTCGGCGACGCCGGTCATCCAGTCGGCGACGTAGACGGGGACGCCGTGTCGGGTCGCGATCTCGGCGCTGTCGCGCTTGTGGCGGTCGAGCCCGACGACGACGCCCGCGACCGTCCCGAGGTCCGCCAGGAGGTCGTCGAGGCCGGGGGCGTCGATCGGATCGAACACCCAGACGTCGTTCGTCTCGCTCTCCTCGTTCGGGACCGCGACCGCGTGGCTCGCCCGCTCCATCGACTCGCCCGGGTACGCGATCCAGCCGACACCGCGGCCGAAGCGATCGATCTCGTGGAGCGCCGCGTCGCCGTCAGCTTTCATTCCCATACCACGCGTTCGGTCCGAACCCTTTTCAACCCGTCTCCGCCGGATCCACGGGTCCACCGATCCGCGACCGCCGACTACCCCGAGAACTCGGACTCGCTCACTCGGACGATCACCGTCTCGTCGACGTCGCGCAGGTCGTACTCGGGCGTCTCGCCCTGCGTCCGCCGGACGTAGAGGGGTTCGACCGGCCGGCCGTCGACGAGCCCGAACAGCTTGAGGCGCTGGTCGGTCTCCTCTGGCGGGACCGCGCCGTCGCGAACCTCGCGGGCGAGGTCGCGAGAGAGCCACTCGTCGGCGGAGACCGACGGCTCGCGGACGAGCGCCTCGTCGACGAAGCGCACGAGGTACCAGTTGAGGTCGTTTAACAGGGACACCGCCGCACCGAGGCTCACGGTGTCGACGGCGACGCTGTTCTCGAAGGGCTCCTCGATCTCGTAGGTCGCGAGGGCGTCCCGGGCCGTCTCGCGGGACAGCAGCTCGTAGGTGAGGTTCACGTCGGGGTCGCCGAGGAGACACACCCGCGTCACACGCTATCGGAGTCGGCCGCTCCACAAATCGGTTGCGGTCGCGGGGGTGTCCGGGCGGGGCCGACGGCGCGGAGGCCTCACGTCGTCTCGAAGACGAACTTCGCCCCGCCCTCGTCGCTCTCGTCGATGGCGACCGTCCACCCGTGCGCGTCGGCGATCCGCGAGACGATCGCGAGCCCGAACCCCGTCCCGTCCGTCTCCGTCGAGTACCCCGCGTCGAGCACCGACTCGCGGTCGGCCTCGGGGATCCCCGGTCCGTCGTCGGCGACGTAGAAACCGGACCCGTCGTCGAGGGCGCCGACGGAGACCGTCACCGAGCCGTCGACGCCGCCGTGTTCGATCGCGTTCCGGAAGAGGTTCTCCAACAGCCGACGCAGGCGAGGGGCGTCCGCGTCGAAGGTCGCGTCGGAGTCGATCCGGAGCCCGGCCCCGGCGGTCGCCGCGTCCTCGGCCGCCTCGGTCGTGGACCACGCGTCGCGTGCGACCGCCGCGAGCGAGACCGGCTCCGTCTCCGTTGCGGCCTCCCCTTCGCGCGCGAGCGTCAGCGTGTCGTCGATGATGCGATCCGCCCGCATCAGGGCGTTCTCGACGCGATCGAACGCCGACTCGTCGCCCTCGCGAGCGAGCAGGAGGTACCCCTGCGCGACCGACAGCGGGTTCCGGAGGTCGTGAGCGACGACGGACGCGAACTCCGCGAGTCGGTCCCGCTGGGACTCGCGCTCTCGGGAGCTGCGGATCGCGGCGCGGCGCTGGTGGTCGTACAGCCCGATCAGCAGCCCGAGCAGCGTCCCGCGCACGAACGCGTTCACCACGGTGAGCCGCCGCTCGGTGAGCACCACGCCCTGCGTCTGCTGGTAGAGGATCGTCGTGCCCTCGATGCCGGCGATCAGTGACCCGCCCAGGAGACACCAGCCGATCGTCCGACGGGTGATCGTCGTCCGGTCGTCGTACCGGATCCACCACACCAGTCCCAAGAGCGCGAGCGCGAATCCGATCGGGATCAGCGACCCGACGAACACCGTCAACGGGTCGTCCGTCGGCGACACCGAGAACTCCGCGACGCGGGCGACGACCCCGGTGACCCCGATCAGCGCGATGACGGGCCACGCCCGCGTCGAAGTCATGCCTCGCTGTCACCCGAGAGCAGCAAAAGGGCTTCGGAGACCGATCGGCGAATCGGTGGGAGTCGGGCGGTTCCGGAGCCGAACTTGCCGCCGCGCCGGCGGAACGACGACCTCAGAACGTCGACACGTCGCCGTCGATGACGCTCCGGGTCACGTCGGTGACGTTCGCCAGCTCGCGGTCGACGATCTCGAGGACCGCCGGCTCGATGTCGCCGATCGCGACTCCCTCCTCGGTGACGAGCTGCGCGTCGGCGACGTGGGGCTCGTCGATCGGGCGCCCGATCTGCGAGAGCAGGCGGACCTGCAGGTCGCGGATCCCGTCGACCTCGTCGGTGACGGACTCCGCGATCCGGGTCGACAGCAGGTTGTAGATCTTCCCGATGTGGTTGACGGGGTTCTTGCCCGAGGTCGCCTCCATCGACATGGGTCGGTTCGGCGTGATGAGCCCGTTGGCGCGGTTCCCGCGGCCCACGGAGCCGTCGTCGCCCTGCTCCGCGGAGGTGCCGGTGACGGTGAGGTAGACGGAGCCCTCGTCGTAGTCGTCGGCGGTGTTGACGTCGACGTGGACCTCTCGGTCGGTGCGGTCCTCGGCCAGGTCGGTGACGAACTCGCGCACGTCCTCGACCGCGTCGTCGTACTCGTCGAGCCCGTCGACGTAGGCGTCGACCATCGCGGCCGCGACGGTGATGTCGATCCGGTCGCCCTCGCGTTTGCCCATGATCTTCACGTCCGGCCCGAGCTCGGGGTGGTCCGCGTGGTAGGTCGTGTTGAGCTCGCGCTCGGCCTCGTGGACGATCGCCTCGGTCTCCGTCAGGGGCGCGTGGCCGACGCCGAAGGAGGTGTCGTTGGCCATCGGCACCTGCTGGGTCTCCTCGCCGAAGACGTCTTGGAGGTCACCGGACCCCTCGCCGAGCTTGGCGTCGACGACCACGTCGGTGCCGTACTCCAGCTCCGGGATCGCCTCGCCGAGGTAGTCGCGGGCGGCCGCCAGCGCGGTCGAGTCGACCGGGAGCTGCTCGCCCTCGTACTCCTTCGTGGCGCGGCCGACGATGAGCACGTAGAGCGGCTCGACGACCTCGCCGCCGCCGTACGCGGGCGCGGCGCGGCCGGCGACCAGCTGCGTCTCGTCGGTGTTGTAGTGGAGCACCTTCCCGACGCGGTCCAAGTAGAGCTGCGAGAGCGCCCGCGACACCGACTCCGCGATTCCGTCGCAGATCGAGTCCGGGTGTCCGATACCCTTCCGCTCGACGATTTCGACCTCCTGGTCCTCGACCGCTCGGCGATCGAGGCGGCTGACCTGAATGTTCCGGTCCATTACGGTTCGGTACTTCGCCGGCGGCAGTATAACTTGCGGAAACCTCCCGACACCGGGTAATGCCCTAGAGTTATTGTTTGGCAGGTGTTGCCGCAATTCGGTTCCTACCGCACCGCCTCGTACGCCTCGCCCATCACGTCGAGCGCCTCCCGGAGCTCGCTCTCGTCGGTCGCGTACGAGATCCGGGCGTGGCCGCGCCCGCCCTCCCCGAACGCCTCGCCGGGCACGACGACCACGCCGCGGTCGAGGCACTCGTCGACGAACCCCTCGGGGACCCGCGGCATCGCGTAGAACGCGCCCTGCGGCGTCGGGCAGTCGATCCCGATGTCGTCGAAGCCGTCGAGGAGGAGGTCGCGTCGGCGCTCGAAGGAGGCGGTCATCTCGTCGACGACCCCGCGGTCGCCCCGCAGCGCGGCCTCGGCGGCGTACTGCGCGGGCGCCGACGCACAGGCCTGCGCGTACTGGTGGACGCGCAGCATGCGCTCCACGCGCTCCGTAGAGCCGTACACCCACCCGAGCCGCCAGCCGGTCATCGAGAACAGCTTCGAGGCGGAGTTGACGACCACGACGTTGTCGGTCTCGGCGAACTCTATCGGCGAGTAGTGCTCGCCGTCGAAGACGGTGTACTCGTACACCTCGTCGGAGACGCAGAGCACGTCGTGCTCGTCGGCGATGCGCGCGAACTCGCGCACGTCCGCCTCGGAGGAGACCGCACCGGTGGGGTTCCCGGGCGAGTTCACCACGAACGCCGCGGTGTCGTCGGTGATCGCCGCCTCGATCGCGGCGGGGTCGATCGTGAGGTCGTCGCGCAGCGGGACCGGGACCGGCTCCGCGCCCGTCAGCTTCGTCAGCGCGTCGTAGGAGACGAACCCGGGGTCCGGGATCAACACCTCGTCGCCGGAGTCGACGTGGGCCTCGAGGGCGATGTGAAGGGCCTCGCTGCCGCCCGCGGTGGCGATCACGTCGTCCGGGTCGAGGTCGATCCCTTGGTCCGTCCGGTGTTTCTCGGCGATCGCCTCGCGGAGCGACCGGGTCCCCTTGTTCTCGGTGTAGGCGTCGGCCTTCCCGGACTCGATGGCGTCGACCGCGGCTCGTCGCGCGTGGTCCGGCGTCGGGAAGTCGGGCTGGCCGAGCCCGAGGTTGATCGCGTCGTCGCCGGCCGCCTCGAACACCTCGCGGATCCCGCTGATCGAGATCCGCTCGACCCTGTCGGAGAAGTTCGGCATACCCGTCCGGGGGCGCCGCCGGGAGTTAGTTCTTGTCACGTCGCCTCCGCGCCCACACCGGTCGGCGTTCGTCGCGTCCGGGATCCCGGACCCGTCCGTCCGCGTCGAGCGGGAGCGCGAACCGACCCCGGAGGACGCTGAGCACCTCCTCCGGCCTCGCGCGGAGCAGCGCGTCGTCGACGGCCCGAAGCCGGAGCTGCGGGCGGCCGTCGCCGGCGGGCATCTTGAGCGACTCGATCAGGTCCCGCCGTACCAAGGCCCGCCGGTCGGCGGTGAGGTCCTGTCCGGCGGCGATCCCGACGCCTTCGGTGTTCGCCTCGTCCCCGCCGCTCCCGTCGCCATTCCCGCCGCTCCCGCCGTCGCGCTCGCTGTTCGCTTCCGTCCCGATCCACCGCCGGAGGTCCCACAGCAGGTGGTCGTGGCGCGCCGCCATCGCCACGAGGAGCGTCCGGTCGGTCACCTCGCCGGTCCGACCGACCGCGCCGTACGGGAGCGCGTCGAGCGCCGCGGCCACGTCGTCCGCGAACCGGTCGTCGAGCGTCTCGCGAGCGGCCGCGAGCAGGCGGCTTCGCGCGGGCATGCCGACCGTCGCGGGGGTCGCCGCCGCGTACCGCTCGCGGACCGCTCGGGCCGCGGGTGCGACCCGATCCGGCGCCTCCTCGGCCACGAGCGTCCGGGCTCCCTCCGGGCCGGCGACCGCGTCGACGCGGGCGTGAGTCGCGAACAGGACCCGTTCGGACTCGGGACCCTTCGCGACCGTCCGAAGCTCGATCTCCCCCTCCGCGACCGCCTCGGCGACTTCGGTGCCGAGGACGAACGCCCGCCCGAGCGCGTCGGCGACGCCCGGCCGGCAGGCGACCCGCCACGCTCCGTCGCCCTCGGTCCGCTCTCGGGCCGCGAGGACCGGCGGGAGCAGCCCGAGCGGGACGCCGACGGCGACGACCTCGGACCGCCCGGCGAGCGCCGATTCGACCGCGTCGGCGAGCCCGTCGTCGATCTCGGCGAGCGCGACGGCGACCTCGGAGGGATCGTCGCCGTCGGGATTCCCGGAGTCTTCGCCAGTCGTCGGCGGAGCCATACGGCCAGTGGCGGCGGAACCGGAAAGAACGTTGCGCCGGTGACGGGCTACGGCGCCCGGCCGAACACCAGGTAGCCGGTGTGGCCGACGCCCGCGGTGGAGGGGCGGGAGCCGCGGTCGGAGAAGTCCATCTCTCGTTGAATCGTTTCGAGGGTCTCGACGCCCTCGAAGCCGGCCTCGCGGGCGGCGAGGGCCGCCTCGCGGGTCCCCTCGACGAACGGGGAGTAGACGGCGAGGCGTCCGCCGGACGCGAGCAGGTCGTCCGCGCGCTCGACGACCGCCGGGGCGTCTCCCGTGTCGAGCGTCAGCACGTCGAACGGGTCCCCGTCGGCGAGCGCGTCCAACTCCTCGGTCAGGTCGCCGGTGCGGACCTCGACGCGGTCCGCCACGCCGGCGGTCGCCATGTTCCCGCGGGCGACCTCGGCGAACTCGGCGTCGATCTCGTAGGTGGTCACGTCGGCGCCGGCGCGGCCGAGGTACGCCGCGAGGATCCCAGTGCCGGTGCCGGCGTCGAGCACGCGGTCGCCCCCCGAGGCGCCGGTGTGGCCCATCACGAGCCCCACGTCGCGGGGCATCATCGGCGCGCCGGTGCGTTCGAGGTGGTTGAACAGATCGGGGCCGCGGAGCTCGCGGACCTCGAAGACGGTCCCGAGGTGGGTCTCGACGGCGTCGCCGCCCTCGACGTCGTCGGGGACCTCGAGCACGCCGAGGTCCGTGCCGAACTCCTCGCCGGGTTCCAGCAGGTACTCTCGGTCCTCGTGAACCAGCAGATACGCGGCGTCCGTCACGCCGAATCAGTCACTCCAGCTCCGCGATCGCGGCCGCGAGGTCACCGTCGGCGTCCTCTAAGGCCTCGCGGGCCGTCGACTTCGGAACGCCCGCACGCTCGGCGACGAGCGCCACGTCCTCGTCGGGGATGCCCGCGTCGTCCGCGCCGTCCTCTTCGATCGCCGCCGTCCCCGAGTCGCCCTCGACCGCCGAGGGGCTCCCGCCGGCGCCCGCGTCGGCGACCGCCTCGGGCGAGCCGACGATCTGGTAGGTCTCCTGGCCCTGGGCGTCCATCTTGGTCACCTGGGCGCCGTCGAAGACGAGGTCGTCGCCGTCGGCCGTCTCGATGACGACCCGCTCGGCGTCGAGCTCCTCGACGTCGATCCCCATCTGTTTCATCATCTGTTTCATCTTTCGCGGGTTCATGCCGCCTCCTCCGAACATACGCCCGAATTCGGCGGGACGACACAAAAAGGGTGGCGACACGGGCCGAGGAAGTGGCGATCGGGGGATCTCGCCGCGGCTTGCGACCCCCGATCCCGGCGAACGCGACCGAGAGAGCGGGGTTGATACGTCCGCGAACCCGGTGATCGAGTATGTATCTCGCCGACCACACGTGGCCGGAGCTCGGGGAGGCGCTGTCGGACGAGTCCGTCGCGCTCGTCCCGCTCGGCTCCACCGAACAGCACGGTCCGCACCTGCCGCTGGCGACCGACCACCTGATCGCCGAGGCGCTCGCGACCGCGGCCGCCGAGGAGACGGGCGTCGTCCGCACCCCGACGGTAACCGTCGGCGTCAGCCCGCACCACCGGCAGTTCCCGGGGACGATGTGGGTCGACCCGCCGGAGTTCCGCGACTACGTCGAGTCGTTCACGCGGAACCTCGCGTACCACGGGATCGACCGCGTCGTGTTCGTGAACGCCCACGGCGGCAACGTCCAGCACCTCCGGGAGGTCGGGCGCCGGCTCCACGAGGACGAGACGGCTTACGCGATCGAGTGGATGTGGGACGAGTCGATCCCGGAGCTCGTCGACGACCTGTTCGAGCACAACGGCCCCCACGCGGGCCCGAAAGAGACCGCGATGATCACGCATATCGCCCCGGACCTGGTCGACACCGACCGGCTGGAAGACGCCCGCGACGACGGGCTCGTCCACCTCGACGAGTCGGACGCGGTGGTCCACGGCGCCCGGACGTTCTACGACGCGGTCGACAACTCCGCGAACGGGGCGTTCGGCGACCCGACCGACGTGACCCCCGAAAAAGCGGAGCGGCTGTTCGAGGCCGCGAGCGACCAGCTCGTCCGGCTGGTCGAGTGGCTCGACGCCCGCGACCGCGCGGAGCTGCTGCCGAAGGACCGCGTGGCGTAGCCCCCTCGCTCTTTTAAATACCGTCCCCGTCGCGTTCGCGGAGAACCGGTTCGAGCGCGTCGTCGAGCCCCTCGCGGCGCCCGTCGAGGACCGCGAACCGCTCGTCGCGGCGGCGCTCGAGCCACCGCAACAGCCGCGCGGCCCAGTCGAGCTTCCGCGCCTTCATCGGGTTCACGTCCGGGTCGTCGAAGTCCCATCCCGGGAAGACGAGGCGCCCGGCGCCGACGTGGTCCGCGAGGAAGGCGGCGCGGTCGCCGTCGGTGAACCCGCCGAGGTTCCGGACCGGGCCGACGGGGGCCGCCTGCGTCGTCGCCAGCGTCGCGTCGTCCGCGAACCGGGGGAGCCACTCGCGGACCGCGTGGACGTTGTCGCCGTGGGCGTGAGCCGCGACCGGGACGCCCTCTCGCGTGAGCTCCGCCGCGGTCTCGGGGTTCTTGTCGAGGTCGGTCACCATGCAGTCGACGGCGACGCCGCGGTCGCGGAGCGCGTCGGCAGCGGTGGAGGCGGCGACCACGACGTCGGCGTCGCGGGCGGTCTCGACCTCCTCGGACAGGCAGGGAGCGGCGCCCGCGATCGCCACGGTCTCGCCGCGCCAGCCGCCGAGCCGGTCGAGGGGGAACGCCGTCGCGATGTCGGCCGCGGCGTCGCGAGCGCGTTCGTCGGCCGCGCGGTCGAAGCCGAAGTCGGCGAGGATCGCCTCGTAGACGGGTTCGAAGGTCTCGAAATTCATCTGGGATCCCTCGCTGTCGGGTCGTCGATACCGCACCGGTCGCGACCGTCCGATCGCGGCGGGAGACGGCGCCGCCGCTGGCGGGGTGGAATATGGTATGGGCCGGAGTAGCACAGAGTACCCCTACCCGCGTGCCCCTCCGGCGTCCACTGAACGGGTTGTCTGCACGACGGCATAAACTTTCTCTTACTTAGAGCCGCGGTCGATCGGTTCTAGTGCGGCGTCGAGCGCGGCTGACACGCCCGAAACGGCCGATCGAACCGCGGACACCTCGGCCGGCGTCGCGACGAGGAGGCCGGATCGGCCGTCCCTCGGTGCTCCGCCGTCGGTCGCGGAGGGCGGGATCTCGGCCTCGTCGGAACCGGAGCCGGCGAGAGCGAACGCCGCGCCGACGCCCGGCTCGGCGGTCGCGGCTCGGAGCGCGCCGGCAGCCTCGTCGGTGAGTCCGCGCAGCTCGTAGGTGTGAACGACCGCGTCGTCGGCGACGGACGGGTCGGTGTCGAGCCGGTCGAGGTGGCGCTCGGCCTCTCGAACGGTCGTCACGTCGAGCTCCTCGACGGCGACCTCGCCGGCCTCCGAGCGGACTCGGTCCCGGGCGAACTCGGCGCCCACGAGGGCGGCGTCGCGCGTCTCGGCCACGTCGTGGGTGCGGATCACGCGGGCGCCGCGCTCGACCGCCATCGAGGTGGCGGCGAGCGACACCGGAAGGGCCTCCTCGGTGCTCCGCCCGGCGATCGTCTTGAGGAAGCTCTTGCGGTTGATCGAGACGAGCAGCGGGCGACCGTAGCCCCGGAACTCCCGGAGCCGGTCGAACGTCTCGCGGTCGTCCGCGTGGGTCTTCGCCTCGGACCAGCCGCCGAAGGCGGGGTCGAGGATCGTCTTGTCGGTGAACCCGTTCCTCGAGAGCGCCTCGTAGATGTCATCGACCTCCTCGATGGCTCCCGGTCGCTCCAGGTCCGGCGGCGAGGCCATCTTCGAGACGGCGGCGTCGTGCTCGCGGCAGACGCGGGGCATCTCGGGGTCGGCGAACCCGCAGATGTCGTTGACCATGTCGAAACCGCGCGCGAGCGCCGCGTCGGCGACCTCGTGGTAGCGGGTCTCGATCGACCAGACCGCGTCGCCCGAGGTCGACTCGAGCGTCTCGACCGCGGTGTCGAGGCGATCCAGCTCCTGGTCGGCCGAGAGCACGTCCAGGTCCTTGTTGGCCGATTCGAGCCCCACGTCGACGATGTCGGCGCCCTCGCCGATCAGCTCCTCGTCGACGTACTCGGCCGCCTCGCCGGGGTCGTCGTACACGCTCGGATCGTACGGCGACTCGGCGGAGACGTTGAGCACGCCCATGACCCGAGGCGGGTGGTCGTCGCCGATTCCGAGGCCCGCCGCGTCCACGTTTCGCATACAGTTCCCACGGGCGCGAGCGGTATAAACGGGGCGAGTGTACGAAGGGGGCAAATGTACGCGGCGAGTGCACGCGGGAGTCGAGGGCGCGCGGTGACCGGCGCAGGGTCGCGGATCGGCCCCCGATCGGCGCGAGACGTGCCAGTATGAGACACGACGACAGCAGTCGGGCACGCGTTAATGCCGTCCAGCACGGAGGTGAGGGATGGACACGAAAGCAGAAGACCGATTGCTCGGAGTTGCGCTGGCTGCCCTGGTCGCGACGCTCGGGGGCGAACTGCTCGGGAGTCAACTTCTCATCACGGCCGGTGCGGTCGGATTCGTCGTCGCGCTCGCGGCACTGTTCGCGGTCATGACCGCCGTGCTCGCGGTGAGCGTCGCTCGCTCGCCGGAGCTGGACGCCCTCGAGCCGACGGCTACAGACAGGGCCCGCTGAGCGGGGTCACAGTTCGAACGCCAGCGAATCGCCGACTTCGACGCCGCGCCGGTCGGTCCACTCGTAGGGGACTTCGAGCACGTACTGGCCAGACCCGGGGTACCGCTGCTCGCTCCCGTCCTCGTTCGGCCCCGGTTCCGGCGCGTTGTGGATCCGGGTGATCGTCCGATCGGCGTCGACGTAGACGATGTCGATCCCGAAGTCCATGTTCGGCATGATGAACGTCAACGTCTCTCGCGGCTCCGAGTACACGAACAGCACCCCGGCGTTTTCGGGCAGCGAGGGGGCGTCGCTGAGGCCGAGGGTCCGCTTGTCGCGCGTATCCGCGATCGCGGCCCGCACCGCACCCAGATCGTCGCCGTCCGGGTCCCGAACCGTGACCGTCGTCGCGTCGTAGTCGGCGTACGCCCCGGAGGGCCAGTCGGTCGGGAGGTCGTCGGTGACGGCGTCCGTTTCGCCGCCGTTCTCTCCGCTTTGGCCGTCGCCGTCGCCGCTCCCGTCGTCGCCGCCACCCTCCTCGTCGTCGCCGCTCCCCTCCCCGTCATCCCCCTCGTCCGCCATCGGGGCGCTCCCGCCGCACCCCGCGAGCCCGCCGATCGACGCGACACCCATCGCCGCGAGGACTCCCCGTCGTCGCATTGGCGGGCGATACGGGCCGCGTCCGTATATGCCTCGCGAACGGGGCGCTCGTCCCCGGAAGGACGCGTTTTTATCCGCGCCGCGCGTAGCCTCGCGCATGGCGAAAGTGAGCGTCGGCCTCCGCGGATGGCGGTTCGACGAGGAGGAGATATTCACCGACGACGAGGAGCTGAAGCCCCTCGACGAGATCCCCGAGGAGCCGCGGGAGCGACTCTTCAGGCTCGTCAGCCTCGTCGAGGAGCCCTGCGACGTCTGTTACCTCGAACACGGCGAGGCCGAGGTCCACCGCTGTAACCAGGCCGAGATCGTCTACGGCGAGCCGAAGGGAGAGGTGCTGCTCTGTCCCGAACACGAGCCGGACCTGCTCTACTGGTTCCGCGAGGAGGGCGGCGGCGAGCACGCCGGCTCCCTCGAGTTCGGCGACCGCTTCCACGAGTGGGTCGCCGCGGGCAACGAGGCCCCGGAGGGGTACGAGTCCGTCGAACACGTCGACGAGGACCCCGACGGGCTCCCCGACCTGCCGGACCAGCAGGACATCCAGGAGCGCGTCGAGCAGGACTTCGAGGGCGACCGGATCGACATCCTCGAACTCGCCGGCGAGAGCGGCGGCGGGGACGGGGAGAACGAGCTGAGCGAGGACGACCTCGAAGGCGTCGACCTCTCGACCGACTACCCGTCGAACCGATGAGCGGAGGCGACGCGGACGCGAGCGTCGAGGGCGACGACCGCGACGACCGCGATCGGTCGACCCGCCGCAAGCCGGTCGTGGTCGTCGTCGAGCCGGAGACCCCCGGCAACGTCGGCACCATCGCCCGAGCGATGAAGAACTTCGGGCTCACCGACCTCAAGCTGGTCGATCCCCCGGAGCTCAGCGAGGACGGCGAGGCGTACGGCTTCGCCGGTCACGCCCGCGAGGACGTGCTCCCGAACGCCGATGAGGTGACCTTCGACGAGGTCGTCGCGAACTACCACACGGTGGGCACCACCGCGATCACGGGCGAGGACGACCAGAGCCACGAGCGGTTCCCGTTCAAGACGCCCGCCGAGCTGCGGGAGTCGCTGAAGGCCGTGGACGCGCCGACGGCGATCGTCTTCGGCCGCGAGGGCCGCGGGCTCAACAACGAGGAGCTCTCCCGGCTCGACGAGGTATGCTCGATCCCGGCCGACGACGACTACCCCGTCTTGAACCTCGGACAGGCCGCGACCGTGCTCCTGTACGAGCTCCGCGATCTGACCGTCGACGAGACGCAGCTCCCCGACACGGCGGTCACCCGCGCCCCCGAGGCCGACGTGGAGCGCTTCCACGACTTTTTCGGCGACTTCCTCGAAGCCACCGGCCAGCGCGAGCACGTCCGCGAGAAGAACGCGCTGCTGATGCGTCGGCTGCTCGGGCGCGCGCACCCGACCGAACGCGAGGTCCACTCGCTGCTCGGCACGTTCCGCAAGGCCAACGCGAAGCTGGAGCACGCCGACCACCTCGCGGCGAAGCACGACGAGCCCGTCTACCCGCGCGAGTGACCGTGGAGGGAGAGATCTCCGACGACACCTCCCCGGACGGAACCTCTCCGGATGCCACCTCCCCGGACGACGCGGGTCTCTACGGCGACGTCTGGGCCGGGGTCCGAGACGTGTCGCCGCTGCTGCTCGGGATCGCCCCGTTCGCCTTGGTCGCCGGCATCGCCGCCGTCGACGCCGGGCTCGGGCTCGCCGAGGCGGTCGGGATGTCGGTGATCGTGTTCGCGGGCGCCTCCCAGCTCGCCGCGCTCGGGCTGATCGGAGAGAACGCGCCGCTCGCGGTCGTGGTCGGCACCGCGGTGGTGATCAACCTCCGAGTGGTGATGTACTCGGCGTCGATCGCGCCGCACTTCGCGGACTACGGCCGCAGGCTCCGGGCGGGTCTCGCGTACCTGCTCACCGATCAGGCGTACGCGATCTCGGTCGCGGAGTTCGAGGCGAACCCGGAGCGGAGCCGGTGGCGCTACTACCTCGGCGCGGGCGGGGGGCTGTGGGTCGTCTGGCAGATCGGGACGGTGCTCGGCGTCGTCGTCGGCGCCAGCGTCCCCGACGCATGGGGGCTGACCTTCGCGGTCCCGCTGGTGTTCATCGCGCTGCTCGTCCCCGCGATGAAGGACCGGCCGACCACCGCCGCGGGCGTCGCCGCCGGGACCGTCGCGGTCGTCGCCGCCGGCCTTCCCCTGAACCTCGGCCTGCTCACCGGGGCCGTCTCCGGAATCCTCGTCGGCCTGCTGACGGAGGTGTTCGGGGAGTGACGGGCGGGTCCCCGCTCCTCGGCGGCTCGCTCGAGGTCTGGATCGCCATCGTCCTCATCGGGGTCGCGACGTACGGCTTCCGGCTCTCTTTCATCCACCTGTTCGGCCGAGTCGACGAGGTGCCCGACCGGATCAAGCGCCCGCTCCGATACGTTCCGCCGGCGGTGCTCGCGGCGCTCGCGCTCCCCTATCTGGTGACGATCCGGCCCTCGGTCGCCGCGACGCTCGCCGACGAGCAGCTGATCGCCGGCGTCGTCGCCGGCGCGGTCGCGTGGCGCACGGAGAACGTGACGGCGACCATCGCCGGCGGGATGGTCACCCTGTGGCTGTTCCGGTTCGTCGTGTTCGCCTGAGGGCGGAGCCGACCTCCTTCGCTCGCGGTCACGCGATCCGGTCCGCGTACCGGCGAGCGAGCAGGAACGCGGCGACCGCACAGACCGTGGCGAACGGGACGGCCGTGCCGACGCTCACAACGGCGCGAGCCGGGGGTACCGCGTACGAGACCGCGGCGGCGGCGAGCAGCGCGTACCCGAACGCGGCGGTTCCGAGAAGCGGCGGTCGAGCCCGCGGAGCGCGCCAGAGACGCGTCCACGTCGCGATTCCCGCCGCGACGCCCGCGACGATCCCGATCGGGAGTCCGACGAGCGCCGAAAACGCGATCCGGGCCGCGAGGAGTTCGGTCAGGAGCGCGGCGACGGCGAGGAACGTCGTGAGCGCGACGCCGAGCGCCGCGACGGGACGGGCGTTCATGCGACCCCGATCGTCGGCTCGCTATTTATAAGAGGAGGGCCGTCTCACGCGACGAACTTCAGCAGGTCGTCGCGGTTGTGCTCGTGGAACCGCGTGCGCAGGCACTCCTCCAACGCCTCGACGTCGCCGCGCTTCGCGCAGATCGGCGCGATCCGGTCGGACCACTGCTGCCACGGCGGGTAGAGCCCGAGGCGGTCGCAGATCTCGTCGAGTCGCTCGTCGAGGTCGTCGATCTTGTCGGTCTTGTTGACGGCGACGATGGGCTCGACGCCCACGTCCTCGAGGAAGCCGTACATCTCCACGTCGTGGGGAATGTTCCCGCGCTCGGCGTGGCGGTCGATGATGTCGACGGCTGCCTTCCCGTCCATCACGACGACGCCCGCCAGAATCGAGTCGGCGTTGTCCTCCAGGTAGTGAACGATGTTCGTCTTGATCGCCTCGCGGTGCTCCTCCTCGACGCCGGACATGAACCCGAACCCGGGCAGGTCCGTGAACATGAAGCTCTCGCTGGCCCAGTCGAAGTGGTTCGGCTGGCGGGTGACCCCCGGCTTGCCGCCGGTCGAGAAGTCGTGACCCGTCAGCTCGCGCATCAGCGTGGACTTGCCGACGTTCGAGCGCCCCACGAGGACGACCTCGGCGTCGCGGTCCGGCCGGTCTTCGAACATACCCGTACGTGGGCGGTTGAGCGGTTTAAAAGGCGCGTCGCGGGACGCGTCAGCGGTTGCGTCGCGGGACGCGTCGACCGTCGTTTCGAAGCCGCCTCAGTACGCGAGGTCGTCGTCGCCGACGGCGCCGGCGTCGCCGACCGAGCCCGTCTCGATCCGGTCGTTCACGCTCGCGAACGCAGAACCGAACATCCGGAACACCGCGACCTGCCCGTAGAACTGGACGAAGGGGACGAGCAGGAGGCCGATGACGGTCACCGAGAGCACCGCGGTGACGATCCAGATGACCATCGCGACGACGATGGGCATCAGCACCGCGACGAGGTACTCCGTGCTGAACAGCGTGGGCTTCAGCAGGTCGATGTCGAACGCGGCGCTCATCTCCCCGCGGGCCGCGTACGCCGTCAGCCCGGCCGGAACCGCGTAGTAGATGAGGAACAGCACGGGGATGAACGCCAGCGCGAGCAGGAGGCCGACGACTCCGATGAGCGCGCCCGCGTCGCCGCCGATCCCGGCGCCGGCCCCGAACACGACCGTCACGAGAAGCGTGTACGCGACCACCGGGACGATCACGTACGCGAGCGTGATCACCGACCCGATGATCCCCTTCATCAGGAGGTCGCCCCACTCGTCGAACTCCGGCGGCACGTCGTCGCCGCCGACCGTCCGTTCGAGCACGCGAACGAGGTAGCCGACGATGACGAACGCCGGGAGGAGGAGCACCGAGAGGAAGCCCAGTACGCCGCCGATGATTATCCGTCCGATCCAGTCGCCGCGAACCGGGTACGAGAGTCCGTCTTCGAGCATGGATGAATTCACACGCATCTGATATATAAACGCCCCGGTAATTCATCGATCGAGAGATGAAACCGCGGCGGACGCGAGTTCGGGGACTACTTGTCACCGGGCTTCCTGTTTCGACCATGGACAAACAGGCCGTCCGCGAGGCCGTCTGGGACGCCTTCGAGGCGGGCGACCAGGCGCGGTTCCCGTTCCCGTCCCGCGACCGGATCCCGAACTTCGCCGGCGCCGACGCCGCGTGCGAGCGGCTGACCGACACCGACGCGTGGGCGGCGGCGTCGACGCTGAAGTGCAACCCCGACGCGCCGCAGCTCCCCGTGCGACGCGCCGCGCTCCGCGACGGGAAGACGGTGTACGTCGCCCAGCCGCGGCTCCGCGACGCCGACCCCTTCCTCCGGCTCGACCCGGAGGCCATCGAGGCCGACGACGACGCCGATATCGACGACGCCACCACCGTCTCGGGCATCTCGACGCACGGCACCCCGGTCGCGCCCGAGGACGTGCCGCACGTCGACCTCGTGGTCGCCGGCTCGGTAGGCGTCACGACCGACGGTACCCGGATCGGGAAGGGCGAGGGGTACAGCGACCTGGAGTGGGGCGTGCTCAGCGAGCTCGGCGCCGTCGACAGAGAGGCGCAAAGCGCCTCTAGCGGCGAGGGACAGCGTCCCTCGGGCAACCGGGCTTCGCCCGGTGACAGTCGGACGCAGTCCGACGACAGTGAGGCGCTCCGCGCTAGCAGCCGGACGCAGTCCGACGACCACGCGACCGTCGTGGCGACCACGGTCCACGAGCTGTCGGTCCTCGACGGTCCCGAGTCACCGATCGCGGACCCCGGCGAGCTTCCAGGGCCCGACGCCCACGACGTCCCCCTCGATCTGGTGGTGACTCCGGAACGAACGATTCGGACCGAGACGCCCTACGCGCGTCCGGAGGGGATCGACTGGGACGCGCTCGACGACGAGACGTTGGACGAGATTCCGGTGTTGGCCGAGCGCGCGCCGGAGGGGAGGTGAGTGGAGGCGGCGCGGAGACGCGCTCGGCTCGCTGAGTCGATCGCTCAGTCCGCTCGCGGCGCCGGCGCCGACCGCTCCGTCCGGTGGTCGGCGACGTGGCCGCACTCCGGACAGACGATGGTGCGCTCGTCGCCGTCGCTGACGACGAGCCACCCCTCGGAGACGGGGTTCTCGAAGCTGCACTCTACACAGAACAGGACCGACTTCCCGCGGGAGGACCCGGGACCGCTGGCGTCTGCGTTCATGGTTCCTCTCAGTATCCGGAGGTATAAGGGTCTTTTTCGACCTGATCGATCGGTATGATCCGTATTCACACGCGCATTCTGTTCAGAAATTCGTACAAAACGGATCGTCCGTCTCGATTTTCCGACTTTTACTGATCGCAGTCGCCTCCGACCCCGCCCGTTTCGGACGTTCCTATCGCGCGAGCGGCATGTTGTAGCTCGTCTCTTCCTCCATCACGAGCTCCCACGTCGCCTCGCACTCGCAGGACACCTGCTCGAAGACGCTCGGGTCCTGTCGCTTGTCGAAGTCCTTGATCGCGGTCTGGACGCGGTCGTCGCACTCCCCGCAGTTGTGCGCGCCGCGGTCGGAGCCGTGCCCGACCGGGTCGGAGACGACGATGGCGTCGACGTCTGCGGTCTCCTCGAGGACGTGCGCGACCGACCAGAGCCACGGCGGGCGGTACCCCCCCTCGAAGAACAGCTCGTCGACCATCGTGTACCGCTGGACGTTCGTCGGGTTCATCGAGACGGTGTGGCAGCCGTCCACGTCGGCGCAGCGACGGATCGAGTCGATCATGTCGGCCGCGGCCTCCGGCTCCGCGAGGAAGGGCGGCTTCATCAGGAGGTACGCCTTGATCCCCACGTCGGCCGGGAAGTCGTCGTCCGCGGCGGCCGCCTCCGCGCAGGCCTCCTCGAAGTCCGAGAAGTCGAAGTACTTGTTGACGCAGTCGTGGCGGACGCGGTCGGTCGCGGTCTCCAGCCCGACCGCCACGTCGGTCGCGATGCCGTGGTCCGCGAAGTCGCCGATCTTCTCCCGACTGACGAAGTCCGGCAGCGACTCGACGACGATCCGGTCGCGCTCGGCGAACGTCTCGGCGATGGCCCGGCGGGTCTCGGCGGGCACCTCGCGCTCGTCGAGGAAGGAGCCGGAGGTGTAGATCTTGATCAGCTCGGCGGGGGCCTCCGCCTCCTCGCGCTCGTGGTCGAGGCAGACCTCGATCTGGTTCATCAGCGCCTCGTGGCTCACGCTCCCGCCCTCGACCGACTCCGCGACGTAGCCGCACATCGTGCAGCCGCCGGCGCGGGCCCACCGGCAGCCGCCGGTGTTGAGGATGATCGTGAGGGAGTTCACGACGCCGTCGGGCGTGTTGTCCTCGTCGATCCACACGCGGGTCGGCTGCGTCGGGTCGTACGTCTCCGAGCGCTCGGCGCGGATGTCGCGCATCACGGCGTTGTGCGCGTCCATCCCGCGCCCCTGCTCGTACGCGTCGGGGCTCGGCTTGCTCATTACCGGAGGGAGCGGCCGAGCGCGTAAAGCCGTGTCGTCATCGCGGACCACCGAGCGGGGATCGAACACGGCGGAGCCCGGGGTCCCACCCGGTCGCGACCCGCGGCCCGCGACCGCGACGTGTCGAGGCAATCTCCGATAGATATGGTGCGCCCATTACATATATTATCTAATATATAGAAAGATTTTATAAATAACGCTAAATGAAAGAAGATGATGTCACGGAACCGTGACTACGGTCGGCGCGAGGTGCTTCGAGCGGGTGGAATCGTACTCGGCGGATCGGTCCTTTCCGGGTCGGCGGCGGCCGCCGACGGCGACGGGTCGACGACGCTGACGCTGCTGTCGTACAACGACGTTCAGACGGCCGCCGCGGAGGACAAGAAATTCCCGCGGCTGGTGACGCTCATCGAGCAGCGCCGGGCGGCCGCCGACGGACCGGTCGTCGTGGTCGGCGGGGGCGACCAGATCGGTCCGCACGCGCTCAGTCCCGTCTCGCAGTGGCGCGCGCCGGTCGACGTGCTCAACGAGGTCGGACCGGACGCCGACGTGATCGGGAACCACGAGTTCGACTACGGGCTCGACGCCGTCTCCGACGTGACGGAGGACTCCGACTTCCCGTGGCTGGCGACCAACCTCGTGGACAGCGACACCGGCGAGGCGTTCGACGGCACGGAGTCGACGCGGGTCGTCGAGCAGGATGGCGTCAGTGTCGGCATCATCGGTCTCGTGGACGAGGGCGCGACGTTCGGCAAGACGAACATCGAGTTCAACGAGCGCGGGCTCACCCTCGAGGACTACACCGAGACGGGGCCCGCCGAGGCGAAGCGACTCAAGGAGGATGAGGGCGTCGACGTCGTCGTCGCCCTCGCGCACACGGGCGTCCCAGACGCCGAGGCGCTCGCCGAGGCCGACGCGGACGACGACATCGACGTCGTGGTCGTGGGCGACGACGAACTGGAGTACCCGCCGGCGGAGGTCAGCGGGTCGATCGTCTCCGAGGCGCAGGCTCGCGCGAACTTCCTCAGCGAGATCACGCTGACCGTCGCCGACGGCGCCGTCACCTCGTGGGAGGGTGAGCTGATCCCCGTGACGGACGACATCGAGAAGGATCCCACCGCCTCCGACATCATCAACGACTACCGCGCGGAGGTGAGCCTCGACTCGCCGGTCGTGGAGACGGAGACGGCGCTTGACGCCACGTTCTCCTCGAACTACCACCGGGAGACCAACTACGGCAACCTGATCACCGACGCGATGCGCGAGCGGGCCGACGCCGACGTGGCGATCACGAACGCCGGCGGCATCCGCTCGGACTCGGTGTACGGCCCCGGCGAGATCACCGGCGGCGACGTGTTCAACACCCTCCCGTTCCCGAACACGCTGGTCACGCTGGAGCTCACCGGCGACGAGCTCGTGGAGACGCTGGAGAGTCAGATCGTCACGCTGGAGAGCGGCGGCGGGCAGGAGTTCGGCGAGGAGGTGACCCAGCAGGTCAGCGGCGTGCGCTTCGAGTGGGTCCCCCACGACGACGCGGACGAGCTGGTCCGCGACGTGCGCGTGGGCGGCGAGCCGCTCGACGGCGACGCCACCTACGAGGTGGCCGTCAACAGCTTCATGGCCGGCGGCGGCAGCGGCTACCCGCTCGGGGACAAGCCGGTGCTCGCGGAGACGGGCGAGCTGCTCGCGACGACCGTCGTCGACTACCTGGAGGGGAAGGGAACTATCGCCCCTCGCGTCGAGGGGCGCATGCAGCGCGTCGACCGCGACCTGCCCGACGCGTCCGTCACGGTCGACGGGAACGGCAAGGTCGTCTGCCAGTTCGACGCGCCCGACGACGTCGAGTCCGTCGCCGAGGACACCGTCGACGTGTGGGCGCTCGACGGCGAGCACCTCGGGGCCGAGAAGGTCGTCTTCGACGCGGACGAGCGGACGCTGGTCGTCCGCGTCGACGACGGCGACCTCGCGGAGACGGTCGGGGACGCGGACGACGGCGACGAGATCCCCCTCGACCTCTACGCCGAGTACGAGTCGAGCGAGTTCGACCACGTGTACTTCGAGCGCTCGCGGCTGAACGCCGACGTGGAGGCCGTCGTCGAGCAGCGCGGTCGCGGCCGTAACGCTCTCGCGGCGCGCTAACGGGCGCCGATCGGGCTCACCGGGAGCCCCGTTCGGCCGAACGAGACCGCCAGAGCGCCTGCCCTCCCGCACCGATGCCCGCTCCGAGCGCGTTGACGGCGGCGTCGCCCCACGCGAACGACCGCCACGGGATCGGCGCCTGCACGAGTTCGATCCCGAATCCGAACGCGACCGCCGCGGCGGCCGCGAGGAGGAGCCCGCGCCGACCCCGCCCGATCGCGCGGCTCGCGAGCACCGTCAGAACGGCGTAGCCGACGAGGTGGAAGGGGTCGGTGAAGCCGACCTCGACGGGGAACGCGCCGACGATTCCGGCTCCCGTGCCGCCGACATCGCTTCCGCCGCCCGCCCCGCCGCCCGGCGCGACCCACGACACCGGGATCAGCGACGCGACGAGGAGTGCCAGCCCGAACGCCGCGGTGCCGGTCCACCGGTCGCTCCGGCCGTCGGCGTCGGTGTCGCGCTCAGCGTCGCCGTCGCGCTCAGCGTCGCCGTCGCGCTCGTCGTCGTCGTCGCGCTCGTCGTCGCCGTCGGTGTCGCGGTCGAGACCGATCACGCGCTGCAGTTCTCGCCCCTCGAAGTTAGCGGTCACGGAGCGGACGCGTCGCCCCCGGTACGCCGGCCGCGCCGAAACCGCTCGGCAGTACGGCGGCCGCTTCGAGCGTCGGAAGACCGGCTACCCCCGCTTCAGCCGGCGATTTTCTTCCCAGCTCTCACGGTCGTTATTTATATATCGTGAGGACGACCACGGGCCACAGACGTAACCGGTAGTCGTTTCGCTCGGAGGTGAACAACTAACTCGCTCCGGTCCATCTATAATGAACGAGCATTACATGACTGAAATGGGCGGCTACAGAGACCGAGTTGCACAGGTCGACCTCGGGGACGGGGCGGTCGACTACCGAGGAATCGACGAGGAAGACGCGGAGAAGTACATCGGCGCGCGCGGGCTGGGCGTCAAGTACGTCTTCGACGCCGGGCCGGACGTCGACCCGCTGGGGCCGGAGAACCGACTCGCGCTCATGACGGGTCCCCTCACCGGGACCCAGACCGTGATGAGCGGGCGGATCGCCCTGGTGACGAAGTCCCCGCTGACGGGGACGGTCACCGACTCGCACCACGGCGGCTGGTCCGGGGCGCGGCTCAAGTGGGCCGGGCTCGACGGGATCCTGCTGGACGGCGAGAGCGACGACCCCGTCTACCTGCTCGTCGAGGACGGCGAGGTCGAGGTACGCGACGCCTCCCACCTCTGGGGCCAGGGCGTCCACGACACGATCGACGCCCTCGGCGAGGAGGTCGACGGGTCGGTCGGCAAGAACCTCTCCGTGATGACGATCGGGCAGGGCGGCGAGAACGGCGTCCGCTACGCCTGCGTCATCAACGAGGACGACCGCGCCTCGGGCCGCGGCGGCACGGGCGCCGTCATGGGCGCGAAGAACGTGAAGGCGGTCGTCGTGAAATCGGGGACCGACATGCCGAAGCCCGCCGACCCGGAGACGTTCCAGGAGGGCTACCAGCAGGCGATGGAGGTCATCCGCGAGTCCGACGTGACCGCGCCCAACGAGGGCGGGCTCTCGATGTACGGCACCAACGTCCTGATGAACGCGACCGAGGAGATGGACGGGCTCCCGACGAAGAACGCCCAGCACACGTCGACGGAGGCGTTCAGCGAGGCCGACGGCGTCGACGTGCAGGCCGAGCGGGTCTCCGGCGAGAACGTCCGCGAGAACATCCTCGTCGACGAGCCGACGTGTCACTCCTGTCCGGTCGCGTGCAAGAAGGAGGTCGAGGTCGACGTGACGCACAAGGGCGAGGACCTGAACGTCCGCATGGAGTCGTACGAGTACGAGTCCGCGTGGGCGCTCGGCCCGAACTCCGGCCACGACGACCGCGACGAGATCGCGGTCATGCTGGACCGGTGTAACGACCTCGGCATCGACACCATCGAGTCCGGCAACATGATGGCGATGGCGATGGAGATGAGCGAGGAGGGCAAGCTCGACGGCGTCGGCCACCTCGACTGGGGCGACTCCGAGACGATGATCGACCTCCTCGACGAGATCGGTCACCGCTCCTCGGACCTCGGCGACCTCCTCGCGGAGGGCCCCGAACGCGTCGCCGACGCGAAGGACGCGCACGGCAACAAGCTCTCGGTCAAGGGCCAGACGATGGCCGCCTACGACCCGCGCTGCATGAAGGGGATGGGGATCGCGTACGCGACCTCCAACCGCGGCGCCTGCCACCTGCGCGGGTACACCCCGGCCGCCGAGATCCTCGGCATTCCGGAGAAAGTCGACCCGTACGAGTGGGAGGGCAAAGGCGAGCTCACCGCCACCTTCCAGGACCTGCACGCGGTGTCGGACTCCTTCGACATCTGCAAGTTCAGCGCGTTCGCGGAGGGGATCGAGGAGTACGTGCTCCAGTACAACGGCATGACCGGCCGCGACCTCAGCGAGGACGAGCTGTTCGAGGCGGGCGAGCGAGTGTACAACCTCGAGCGCTACTTCAACAACCTCGCCGGCTTCGACGGCACGGACGACACGCTGCCGAACCGCTTCGTCGAGGGGCACCCGGACGCCATCCCCGGCACGGGCGCCAGCGAGGGCGAACTGGTCGAACTCGACGAGATGAAGGCGGAGTACTACGAGACCCGCGACTGGGTCGACGGCGTCGTCCCCGACGAGAAGCTCGAGGCGCTCGGCATCGACATCGGCCCCGGTACCGGCGTCTCCGCCGGCGACTCCGCGGCCCCCGCCGACGACTGAGCGCTCGCCGCCCGCAGCCGTATTTTTTGCGGACCGCAACCGGTATGACGGAGCCCTCCGCACGGCTTCCGTATGTCCCCGAATCCGACTCGTCGGTCCCCGTCTGGACGGTCCTCGTCCCGTCGGTCTCTCCTCGCCGCGGGATGTGCCGCCGCCGCAACCGGCCTCGCCGGCTGTGCGGACCTCCTCGGCCCGGAGGAACTCGCGCACGAGGTCGAGGCGTACAACCGCCGGGACACCGCCCACACGCTCTCAGTTCGAGTCGAGAACGCCGACGGCGACGCGCTGTACCGCCGGACCTTCGAGATCGAGGGCGACCGCGCCCGAGAGGGAACCGAACCCTTCACCGGGACGCCGACGACGATCGTCGTGACGGTCGACGACCGCGAGCCGGTCGAGCGCGAGTGGCCGGACCCGAACTGCGAGCAACAGGGGACGCGCTCGGCAGGCGGCGTCGACGTGTATCTCCTCCCCGACGGCGAGGTGCAGTTGGAGCCGACTTGCGACACGATCTACGCGGAGTAGCGCCGGTCATTTTTAAATATCCCGCGACGGTAGCGCCGCGCATGGCGCACGACCCGCTCTCCCCCTCCGAAGCCCTCCGAACGCGGACCGGGGCGACGCTCGCCGTCGTCTCGATCCTCACGCTCGTTTACTCGCTCGTGATCGTGGGACAGGTCCTGTTCGGCCTCATCGTCGGCGTCGCACTCCCGGCCAGCCTGTACCTCTCCTACCGGCTGTTCGCCGCGCTCGACGCGCTCGCCGACGCGGCCCAGCGGATCGCCGACGCCCGCGATCGCGAGGCCGACGAGGCGGCTCGGTTCGACTCCGCGACCGAGCGTGACGCCCCGTCGTCGCAGTCGTCGGACCGACTCGCGGAGCGCGAACGGTAGGCGGAGATCCAATGCTCCCCTTGGCCCTGTTGAACCACTGTGGGAGTATGTGTGTCAATTCGGTTGATCGGCTGTTTATAAGTGAACGAGTGGTGTTGCCGTCGGCTATTTATACGTGATCGACGACTTTGCGGTGAACACCTCCAAAGCCCCAGTCGCGACGACTCGCGCGCTTTGCTGCGCTCCTCAGTCGCTCGTTACACTCGCTCCTTGCGGTGCTTGCTGCAGCGTGCTTCGTCCTTCCGGGAGACTTTGTCTCCCGTCTTCCCGCTCGCGTTGCTCGCGGGAATCGCGACTGCCCCTTTGAGTCCCACCCCNGTGCTTCGTCCTTCCGGGAGACTTTGTCTCCCGTCTTCCCGCTCGCGTTGCTCGCGGGAATCGCGACTGCCCCTTTGAGTCCCACCCCGCACCGCACAGCACCGCACCTCACGCCTCCCCAGCCTCGTCAGTCGCCCTCCGCGTTGCTCCGGGCGACTGACTCCAGCGAGGGACCAGAGGTCCCTCTGGCAGCCGGCGCGCAGCGCCGGCGACCTCGCGCGGCGCTGCTCGCGCCCTTCGGGCGCTCACAGGCGCACGCCACCGCCCCGTTTTATACGTGGTCGCTGCTATCGCTCACGGCTGTTTAAATACTGAATTGCTGCCACCGATCTGCGATACCCACTCCCGCTCTCGCTCACCGCTGTTCCTATACAGAACGATTGAGGCCGTGGGAAGCGATCAACCGCTGAGACCCTCAACAGAGCTCCCTCACTAGAACTCGAAGCCGACGGCGTCGCGGTCGGGCCGGATCGGACTCCCCGGATACGGCGGCGACGCCTCGGGGTCGTTGAACGGCCGAGGCGCCACGTCGTTCGGCCCGCCCGGGTAGAAGAGCGCGGCGAGCGTCTGGACCGCGGTCCGCCCGCTGGCGAGCTCGAACTGGCCGCCGCCGTACAGCTCGATGCCGCGCTCCTCGCAGTACGCGATCGTCTCGAACAGCGATTCGAGGGTCCCGAACCGGGAGGGCTTCACGTTACACCACCCCGGATCGACCGGAAGCGACTCGAGGCTCTCAACGCCGTCGATCGGGTAGTCGAAGGAGAGCCGGTCGGCCTGCGGCTCCACGAGCGGGCGCGTCTCGGGCGTGAACGCGGCGTCCTCCACGATCGCGGTCGGGAACGCGGCGAACACGTCGCGGTACAGCTCTGGGTCGGCCTCGACGTCGACGTCGGTGCCCTCGTACCAGCCCTTCAGGTCGAGGATCCGGACCGCGTCGGTCTCCCTGAGCGCCGTGAACGCCTCCTCCGGCCAGTCCGGGGTCGGGTCGAGCTTGAACTCCAACTCGTCGTCGAGCGCGAGCAGCTCCTCGACGCGGTCGGTGGTCGGCGGCTCGCCCAGTCGCGTCGAGACGACGAACCGGACCGGCTCCGGTTCGATCCCGAGGCACTCGCCGAGCGACTCCCCGCGCTGTCGGAGCGCCAGATCGAGCGCGGCGCTCTCGACCGCCCACCGGCGGTAATTTCGGAAGTACTCCTGTTCCGGTGGCTTGTGCGCGAACAGGTCGATCTCCTCGAGGCGCGCCGACAGCTCGTCGATCGTCCACTCGCCCTCGATGTCGATGGGGTCGGTTCCGACGAGGGCGTCGTGGTCGGCGGTCTCGTAGGTCACGTCCTCGCCGCGACCGACGACGCCGTCGCCGGCGAGGCGGAACTCGGTGGTCGTCCGCTCGAACCCGCTCGTCGTCTCGCCGGTGTACCGGCGGCGATCCACCGACTCGATCGTGACCGATAGGTCCGCGATCCGCTCGTACGCGCTCATGCTGTCCCATGACGGTCCGCGGGGACTTAAACGGGAGACGCTACTCCAGGGGAGGGGGTCGCGGCCTCCGATTCAGGCGCCCTCGCCGCGCCCGAGTCGGAGACGGAGTGCTGCGACCCGCGTCGCGAGCGCCCAGAACAGCGGGATCACGGTGAGCGCGACGGCGCCGGCCGCCGCGACCTGCAGCACGGTCGTCGTGAACCACGGCTCGGCGTCGGGGTAGGGGATAGAGGTGTGCGTCACCTCGCCGATCACGGGGACGAAGTAGTCCATCAGCAGGTCGACGGTGTACCACGCGGTCGCGACCGCGACCGCCTTCAGCGGGAAGTCGGTGATCCGGTGGAGCACGAACGCCTGCACGACCATCCCGAGGTGGCTCACGAGGAGGAACGCGTACATCGCGGGCCCCGAGTTCGCGAGGAACGCGGGGTGGAAGACGACGAGCACGTACGGGGTCCAGAGCCCGAGCTTGACGTTCCCGAAGAAGGCGAGCGTCGCGAGCGTGTCGCTCGACCGGCCGAGCGCCCACGCCGCGAGCGCGAGCGCGATCAACAGGGTCGCGCCCGGGCTGTCGGGGACGAATGGCCACATCTCGACCGGGAGCTCGCGGAACTGGAACCGGTAGTACCAGAACCCGAACGCGGTGCCGAGGAGGTTGATGGCGACGATCACCCAGACGAACCGGAAGGCCACGTCCTCCAGCGCCTTCGGGAGCGGGGCGAGCCACCGCGGCAGCGACTCGCGGTCCGGCGGGTCGCGGCCGAGCGCGCCGACGATGTCCATACGGTCGGCTCGGACCGACCGGTCAAAGCCGTGGCGGTCGCGTGGCGGTGGAGAGCCACTGTCCGCGAGACGACCGCCCCCGCAACGCCCGGACGAAAAGGGCTATGGGTCCCCGGCGGGAAGGCGACGGTATGCGCCCGCGAACGCTGCTCGCGCTGCTCCTCGTCGTCCCCCTCGTGGACGCGCTGTTCCTGATCGTCGTCGCGACGCGGCTGGGGTGGGCGGTCACGGTCGCGCTGGTCGTGTTGACCGCCGTGCTCGGAATGCTCCTCCTCCGCGCCGAGGGGCGCGCGACGCTCGCTCGGGTCCAGCGCAAGCTGGCCCGCGGCGAGCCCCCGACCGACGAACTGCTCGACGGCGGCCTCCTGATCGCCGCCGGCGCGTTCCTGCTCACGCCGGGACTCGTTACCGACGCGGTCGGGTTCCTGCTCGCACTCCCGCTCTCGCGGGTCCCGATCCGCATGGCTCTCAAGAAGTACGTCGTGATCCCGTACCTCGACCGCGAGACGGACGGGTTCACCACCGGTAACGTCTACATCGGCGGGTTCCCCGGCGGCGACGGAAACGGCGCCGGTGCCGGGTTCACGATGGGCGGCGGCGCGTTCGGTGGCGGGAACTTCGGAAACGGCGACGGCTTCGACGCCGGAGACGCCGGCGGCACCGACGAGTTCAACGGACAGGGCTCCACCGGGGACAGCACCGGCGATGCCGCCGACGGCGACCGGTTCGACGACGCGGACCGCGCGGACGACGTGGTCGACGTGGACTTCACGGTCGAAGACGACGAGACGGACCGGAGCGACTGAGGCACGGACCGCTTTCTGCGCGCGTTCCCCGCCGCGTGAGTTGTTTCTGACTCGATCCGAAATCGGCTGACTGCGGCCGATTCGCGAAAGGAAACCCTTAAAATCCTACCGGCGCAACGAACGAATGCGCTCACCTGGGCCAATAGCTCAGTCAGGTTGAGCGCTCGGCTGATAACCGGGAGGTCCACGGTTCAAATCCGTGTTGGCCCACCTTAATTGAATTCGGGCTTCGCCCGAATGAATTGGTGGGCTGGGACTCCCCAGCCACCCAATTTCGTCGTTCTACACCCCTAGAGGCACCGCTAGCGTGTCTTGTCCGGGCAAGAATTAAGCCGGTAGTCACTACCGTCTCCCGATCCGCGTTAGCCGAGGTGGTGTCGGCATGATGTTGTTCCGATCTCACGCTGGAGACGTTCCTGCTCACCGGCGTCCACCCTGTGTTTGTCGAATTGAACGGCGACAAGCGATCGCGAGGCGGTTTCGTAGTAGATCGCTCGCTCGGTCTCGTGCCCGATCCCGACGAGACCTCGGCCCTCCTCGAATCTGAATAGATTCTCCGCCATTTTCGCGCTGTGGACACTCGATCGTCGAAGTTGGAGTTCTTCAGCGGGGTTCACGAAGACACCGCGGCGCCGAATCCTCTCTCCCGAGTCCGTCGTTGCCATATCCGTAGAACTGGTAGTCAACGCAAAGGATGTGAGCCATAGGCACAGAGTGAAACTGGAAGTAAAGAGGCAGAGGGGCTCTGTTGAAACTCTTAATTGCCAATACCCTCAGATTTCATATATTATCTAGGGGATGTATCTATCACGTCACCTGAGCCTCTTGTAAATTGTCTGTCTCAAGACATTTCGTGGTAACATTTTTGTATTAGAATAGACAGAAGTTTAACAGATGGCTATTGTGAACGTCGCCTGCCCATACTGTGGTGAAGAGGCAAACGCAAGCATCCCACGGGATGCAAAGCTCTATGACGTTAAGAAAAAGACATCGAACACCAGGGGCGAAGGGAGCTCTACTACCAGTTGTAAGAACTGCGGTGCGACATTTGCAACGTCATACACGAGGAACTAACGTATGTATACTCCCGACCTCGATACACTGCCGAAGCACGAACTCCAGCGCCAGGTCGGGCTGATGCGCGAGCCCGACCTAGATCGAGCGTTGACGCAACCAGAGGCGTACAGCGCTGGCCCTCGTGAGCAACGGGCGATTCAGAAAGAACTCGGATGGCGTGAGCAGGAACGGATAGCCGCAGCGCAAGCTCACGATGACGCGTTGCGACAAGCTGGATTCGAAACCGGATTCAATGTGGATATCACCCAAGGCATTCCCGACCCAATTGCCGATCCGCTTCCTGATCTGGTCGTCAATCACGTGGATGATGTCGTGGATGGCAAATTCCAACCGTACGAAATACCTGATCCTCCGGCTGAAGTGGTCACTCCGTCGACATCCCCTGTTGAGGAGGCTCCGTTCGTGTCATATGACACCACGACTCCGAAGTCCATCAAGGAGGATCGGGAGGGTGTCTCGGTGAAATTCAGCGTCTCGTTCGATGACGGCTTCGACGACAAGTTCCGTTCCAAATTTAATACAAAATAGATATACAACGGAGCGAGTCGCCGGGGTGCATCAGGAACCGTCCGGAACACTCGGGGGTCGGCTTATATACTCACACCGAGACCGACCAGAACGTGATACGCGACGGCCGGACCGACGCCTACCGCGTCACCGATCGCGGCCGCGAGCTGCTGTCACGAGGCCGTGAGAGTCTCGATTCCGCACTCGAAGGGGAGGGCATGGGCGAACGAGTCCGACCGTCGACGTCGAAGTCCGGCGAATCCGCCACGGTCGGTGCTCGCGTACGCCGACCGCGACCGTGCGCCGCGCCTGCTCGCCGGCCACCGGGCCGTGCCGCAGTCGCTCTCTGACCCGGTCGATCGCCGGCACGGATCCGACGGCGAGATCGTGGCCCGACTCGCGATCCGCGAGGATGCCCGGACCGTCGACGATCGAGGTCCTGTTCGAGTTCGCTCGAGAGGACGGAGCGCGGGTCGCTCAGGGCGAGTGTCCCGGGCGTCGGTGTTCGCGGCTTCGCCGGCCCGCGTCGACCCGTCTCGGTTTCTTCACCGGCGCCTTTCCCGCGCCCTCAAGCCCGGACGTCCGCGCCCTCGAGCTCCCGCGCGAGGAACTCGGCGATCGACACGTCCGCCTCCTCGACGAACCGAGCGACCTCCTCGCCCTCGGCGGTCTCGACGACGACCGTCGGGATCAGCTCGATCCCGTACGCCTCGACGCCCTCGCCCTCCTTGCCGTTCGGGCCCTTCGTCACCGGGAAGTCCTCGATCCGGTCGTCGGGGACGCCGGCCGCGTCGAGCGCCGCGCCGAACGTCGGAAGCTGTCGCTGACAATCGCCACACCAGTCGCCGCCCCACACCTTGAACCGGTAGTCGGCGGCGGAGAGCGCGTCGAGCACGGCGGGGTCGAACTCGTCGGCGTCGGGGGAGTCCGGGGCGTCGCCGTCCGTGAAGTCGGGATCGAGCGTTTCGAGCGTCATACTCGGCCGTACGCCGGCGACGCTTGTAAACGCCGCGTCGGTGGCAACGGGTCGGCGGGGGCCATCGGACGCCATTTGCCGGAGTCCGGGGGGCATTTGAGTGGCGCACTCTTCCGTTCTCCCATGGACGACGACGCGTTGGACACGCTCGGCTCGCCGCTCGTGCGAGTCGACGCTCCGACCGCGACGACGGTGGCGGCGAAGGTCGAGTCGCGCAATCCGGGCGGCTCAGCGAAGGACCGCCCGGCGCTGTACATGGTCGAGGCCGCCGAGGAGGCCGGCGACCTGACGCCCGGCGACGGGATCGTCGAGCCCACCTCCGGCAACACGGGGATCGGACTGGCGATGGTCGGCGCGGTGAAGGGGTACGACGTGACGCTCGTGATGCCGGACGGCAAGTCGATCGAGCGCCGCCGGCTCATGCGCGCGTACGGCGCCGACGTGGAGCTCGTCGACGGCGACATCTCCGAGGCCAAGGAGCGCGCCGACGAGCTCGAACGCGAGCGGGGGATGGTCCAGCTCCGCCAGTTCGAGAACCCCGCGAACCCGCGGGCCCACTACGAGACCACCGGGCCGGAGGTCCTCGAGCAGGTGGGCGACCGCACCGTCGACGCCCTCGTCGCAGGCGTCGGCACAGGCGGCACCCTCACGGGGGTCGGGCGACGGCTCCGCGAGGCGTTCCCCGAGGTGCGGATCGACGCGGTCGAGCCGAGCGACAACGCCGTCCTCTCCGGCGGCGAGCCCGGGATCGACGAGTTCCAGGGGATGGGGCCGGGCTTTATCGCGCCCAACCTCGACACGGACCTGATCGACCGGGTCCACACCGTCGACATCGAGAGCGCCGAGGCCGAGTGCCGCCGGCTCGCGCGCGAGGGGGGGCTGCTCGTCGGCCAGTCCTCCGGCGCCTCGAACCTCGCCGCCAAGGCGGTCGCCGCCGAGCTCCGGGAGTCGGGCGCGTTCGCCGGCGACGAGCCCCTCGTCGTCACCGTCTTCTGGGACAGCGGCGAGCGCTACCTCACCGCCGGCACCTTCGACGAGTGAGGGGGCCGCCGTGAGCGGGCCGACGCGGCCGGAGAGCGACCTCCCGCGACCCGGACGTTGATTACCGTCCGCCCCGCAGATCGGTCGTGACCACTCATCCCGCATCGCTCTCCGACGGCGCCGACCCCGGGCCGGGCGCGGACGCCGACGACCGGCGGTTCGACGGGCCGTGGCTGCGCTTCCTCGCGGTCGCCGCCGGCGGCTGGACGCTCCTCTACGCGCTCGACTGGGCCCTGTTGACGGCCGGCACCCCTATCGGCGCCGCCGTGGGGTTCGCGCACGGCTACCTCCTCGCGCCGCTCGCGACCGCGGCGGTCCTCCTCGACGCGCTCTCGCTCGCCGAGCGGGGCGTCGCCGACTTCGGCCTTTTCAAATGGCTGTACGCGCTCGTCGCGCTGGTCGCGCCGCCGGTCGCGGTCGTCTACTACGCGCACCGCGAGTGGCTGAAACCGGGCGATCCGGCCCTGCTCGGGGGACCGAGATGACGGGGGAGTCCGCCGGCGGTTCCGTGGCGTCCCTCGTCACCGCCCCCGAGAGCGGCGCTCCGCCCGAGCCGCGTGACGCGGTCGAGATCCGTCCGGACGGGGTCGCGGGCGACCGCTACCGGCTCGGCGAGGGGACCTTCCAGCTCGACGCCTGCGCGGTCACGCTCGTCGCCGCGGAGGCGCTCGCCGCGGTGCGCGAGGAGACCGGGATCGACGTCTCCGACGGTCGCCACCGGCGGAACGTCGTCGTCGACGGGTTCGGCGACGGGATGGACGACCTGCTGGACGCGACCGTCGCGGTCGGCGACGCGCGCCTCCGACCGACTCGCCGGCGACCGCCCTGCGCGCACGTGGAGGCGCTGGCGGGCGAGGAGGGACTGGCCGGGGCGCTGACAGACCGCGGCGGGCTCTGCTGTGACGTGATCGAGCCGGGCCGCGTCGCCGTCGGCGACCCCGTCAGCGTCGCGGAGCCGGATCCCGAGACCGCGGGCGCCGCGATCGCGGACCGATTGCGAGCGCGCGCATCCGACGGCCCCGACCGCGCCGATTCGCACGGGGAGTGACCCCCGGCCGCGGCGTCGTCCGGAACCGAAAGCGTTGACCGCGGACCGGACCGACGACTCGCCGTGACCGTCGGATGAGCTGGCGGTACCGCCACACGGTGCTGTCGCTGTGTATGCTCGCGTTCCTCGTCACCTACTTCGCCAGACTGGCGATCAGCCCCGTCGTCCCGCTGATCGTCGAGGACTTCGCGGTGTCGAACACCGCCATCGGTGTCGCGCTCTCCGGGATGTGGCTGGCGTACGGCGCCGCCCAGTTCCCCAGCGGCGTGCTCGCGGACCGGTACGGGGAGCGGCGCGTCATCCTCGTCGCCGTCGGGGGGACGACGGCGATGAGCGTCGTGCTCGCGCTCGCGCCCGTCTTCCCCGCGTTCGTGCTGGCGGCGGTGCTGTTGGGGCTCGTCGCCGGGCTCCACTACGCCGTGGCGACGACGCTGCTCTCCCGGACCTTCGACGACATCGGGACGGCGTTCGGGCTCCACTCCGTGGGCGGGCCGCTCGCCGGGCTCGCGGCGCCCGTCGCCGCCGCGTGGGTCGGCGTCCGGCTCGGCTGGCGACCCGCGGTCGCGCTGGCCGCGCTGGTCGGCGCGCCGGTGTTCCTGCTGTTCGCGTGGCGCGTCCGCCCGACCGAACCCCGGCGCCCCGATCAGCCGATGCGGGAGCGGTTCGCGCTCGCGCCCCTGGTCGAACTCCTCTCGCGCCCGAGCGTCCTCCTCCCCCTGTTCGTCGCGATGGTCGGCACGTACGTCGTGCAGGGCGTGATGTCGTTTCTCCCGACGTTCCTCGTCGATTTCCGCGGGTACTCGCCGTCGGGCGCCGCCGGCGTCTTCTCCGCGTTCTTCGTCGTCCGCGCCGTCGCGCAGGTGGGGCTCGGTCGGTTCTCCGACAGCGTGAGCCGCGACGCCGCCATCGGCGGGGCGATGCTCGCGGGCACGGTCGGCATCGCCGCGTTCGTCGTCGGCCCCGGAGTCGCCGGCGTCGCCGTCGCGGTGCTTTTGGCCGGCACCGGCGCGAGCTTCTTCTCGGCGATCGACCCGCGGTTCATGGACGCGCTCGGCGACGCGGAGCGGGGCGCCGGGTTCGGGCTCGTTCGCACGGTGTATACCGTGATCGGCTCCGCGGGCTCGTTCGGCGTCGGGCTCGCCGCCGACCTGTTCGGCTGGGGGATTTCCTTCGCGATCCTGGCGGCCCTGTTCGGGGTCACGTTCGCCGTGCTCGTCGCGAACTGGGCGCTCGGAACGGGGTACTGACGAGGGAGCGGCGGCCCGGCGTGGACCGACGCGAGGTGGCGGCCGGCGGGCCGTGAGACGAGTTCGCACCCGACCCGAAACTACGAGTCGGTCCGGGACGAAATCGGGGTGTGCACGACTACCACGTCCATTCGAACTACTCGGACGGGGCGTTCCTCCGTCGGATGGTGGACGCCGCCGCCGACGCGGGGATCGACGGGGTGGGGATCGCCGACCACTGCAACGTCTCGCCCGACCCGAGCGCGGAGCGGTTCAAGCGCGCGCTCGGCTTCAACCTCGATCTCACCTACGAGCGGCGGCGCGAGGCGATCGAGCGGCTCCGTGCGGACCCCGGCGTCGACGTCGACGTGTTCGACGCCGTGGAGATGGACTACGACCCCGACCACGAGGGAGCGATCGCCGACTTCCTCGCCGAGGCGGGGTTCGACTACGCGATCGGGAGCGTCCACGAGCTCGACGGCGCGAACGTCCACGCGCGCTCGCACTTCGCCGACAAACCGGCCGACGAACGGCGGGCGCTGGTCGACCGCTACTTCGAGAAGCTGGTCGGGCTCGTCGACTCGGGGCTGTTCGCGATCGCCGCGCACCCGGACCTGATCGAGCGCAACCCCCACCTCCGCGGGTTCGCGACCGAGGACCACTACGCGGCGGTCGCAGAGGCGTTCCGGGACTCTGAGACCGTCCCGGAGATCAACGCCGGGCGGCTCCTCGACGACTACGGCGAGTTCCATCCGGCGCCCGCCTTCCTCGACCGGCTCGTCGACGCCGGGCTCCGAGTGAGCGTCGGTACCGACAGCCACGACCCGAGCGTCGTTTCGCCCCGGCTCGACGAGATCGAGGCCGAACTGGACCGGCGCGGGCTCGACCCCGTCCGGCCGGCGGAACTCGCCCGCTGAATCTCCTGCTCAGTGGACCGTCCGGTCGTCGTCGGTGTCGATCTCCTCGATCGGGTCGGCGTTACCGAAGTCGGGCGTCGGCCCGTCGCCCGGCTCCGCCCACTCGACGGCGTTCCGGAGCACCCGCCGCACGTCGTCGTCGTAGTAGATCGGGTACGTCTCGTGGCCGGGACGGAAGTAGAACACCCGCCCGTCTCCCCGGTGGTAACAGCAGCCGGAGCGGAACACCTCGCCGCCGGCGAACCAGGAGTTGAACACGAGCGCGTCCGGTGCCGGGATGTCGAACCGCTCGCCGTACATCTCCGTCTCGTCGAGCTCGATGTACTCGCCGACCCCGTCGGCGATCGGGTGCCCGGGTTCGACGGCCCACAGCCGCTCGGTCTCGGCGGCCTCCCGCCACTTGAGCGAGCAGCTGGTGCCCATCAACCGCTTAAAAATCTTCGAGTAGTGCGCGGAGTGGAGCACCAACAGGCCCATCCCGTCGAGGACGCGCTCGTGGACCCGATCGACGACCTCGTCGCGCACTTCGTCGTGAGCGGCGTGACCCCACCACGTGAGCACGTCGGTGTCGTCCAAGACGGCCTCGGAGAGCCCGTGCTCCGGCCCCTCGTCGAGGGTCGCGGTGCGGACCTCGTGGCCGCCCTCGCGGAGGGCGTCGGCGACGACCGCGTGGATCCCGTCGGGATACACCTCTGCGACGGCGTCGTTCTCGCGCTCGTGGCGGTACTCGTTCCAGACCGTGACGCGTGCCATGGGCCCGTTCGCCGTCGAACCGACTTGTAGGATCGCATTCTGGGGGTCGACGCGGTTGGCCGTTTATAAATAGGCTTCAAACCCTCGGGCCCGGTCCCGGCGCCGAGGCCGCCGCCCGACATCTTAAAAAAAACGACATCTTGAAAAAGCCTCGTCGCGCGCTCTCGCTCGGGTTGAATCCGGCCGGTTCTCGCTTGCCCGGCTCTCACTCCTCCGGCCACTTGATCGAACAGCCGCGCGAGGGGCGGTCCGGGACCTCGACTTCGTCGCCCGCGAGCACCGCGTCGACGGCGTCCCGGACGTAGAACTCGGTCGGCTCGTCGTCGGGGTTCAGCGCGTCGTCGAGCCGGCCGTGGTACCGGAGTCGGAAGTCGTCGCCGTCGCGACCGAACAGGAACGGGTCGGGGGTACAGACGGCGCCGTACGCGTCCGCGACCTCGCCGGTCTCGTCGCGGAGGTACGCGTCGTACGCGATCGTCCCGTCGGCGACGCGCTCGCGCATCGCCTCGAAGGAGTCGTCGGGGTACTCCTCGGCGTCGTTCGGGTTGATCCCCACGACGGCCAGGTCGTCGTACTCGGCCGCCAGCTCGTTGAGGAGGTCGAACTTCGCCTGCGCGTACGGACAGTGGTTGCAGGTGAACACCACGAGCAGGGCGTCCGCGTCGAACGAGTCGAGCGTGTGCGTCTCGCCGTCGGTGCCCGGCAGCTCGAACGCCGGCGCGGCGTCGCCCCGGTCGAGCTCCGAGTCGGATTCCATCGCGACCATACGCGCTCCTTCCGTCGCCGTCCCCAAAACCGTTCCGCGGGGTCGTCGCCGCCGGCGACTCACCGACCCGCACCGACGCGCCTCGCGGCGAGTCCGGCCGCGACGTGCGCGACGCCGACCGTCCCAAGCAGGCACCCGCCGACGGCGACGAGCGCCGCGAGCGCGAGCGACCACTCCCGGATGGGCCAGCGCGCCGCCCGCGCCACCGCGAGAGCGGTGACGGCCGTCAGCGCGACGAGCGTCGCTCCCGGAACCGCCAGCGGCGACGCCGCGCTCCGAGACGCGAGACCGCTCCGGGAACGGCCGGATCCGCGAGGTGGACGAGACCGCTCGCGGTCGCTCGACTGCCGCCGCCGGTTCGTCGGGTACCGCCGCCGGTTCGTCGGGCGTCGCCGCTCTATCGGATCGTCTCGCCGTCGCATGGGGCGGGTGGCCCCGGCATCCGCCCTAAACCGTCCCCCGTCGCTGCCCGAAACCGTCCCCCGTCGCTGCCCGAAACCGCCACACGTTGCGGTCGACCGCGGGCGCCTCGCCGGCGACCCCCGACCTGCCGCCGACTCGTGGCTTTTTGTTTCGAACCCTCCTAGACAACGTATGTCTCCCCGAGAGCCGTCCTACCGAACGCTCCGGCTGCTGTGCGCGAACGCGGTCGGTATGGCCGGGTTCCTGCTCGCGTTCGCGGTCGCCCGGGAGTTCGCGGTCGCGCTCGTCGCGGGGGCGATCATGGCGGCGATCGGGTACGCCGCGTCGAGCGCCGTCGTCGCGTACGCGTCGGCGTGACGACGCGACCTGACAGGTGAAATGAAAATAGTTACCATGTCGGAGAGCCGACACGCAGACAGATGACGGAACGGGACGAACGCCGGTCGGACGCGCTCGCGGCGGACGGGCGGTCCGAGCCGGCGCGGGTGCTCCTCGTCGCCGACCGGCCGGACGTCGGAGACCGCGCGGCCGCGGCCATCGAAAACCGCGCCGACCGGATCGACGTGACGCTGGCCGCCGACGCCGCCGAGGGGCTTGACCTCGTCGACGCCGGCGAGGTCGACTGCGTCGTCAGCGGCTACGACCTCCCCGAGATGGACGGCGTCGAGTTCCTCCGCGCCGTCCGCGACCGCGACCGCGACCTCCCCTTCCTGCTGTTCACGGCCCGCGGATCGGAGGCGATCGCGAGCGAGGCGGTCGCCGCGGGTGTCGACGAGTACCTCCCGGTGGGCGACGGCGGTGAGACCGACTCCGCCGGTACCGACGACCCCTACGCGACGCTCGCGTCCCGCGTCGACCGCGCCGTGTCTCGGTCGCACACCGAGCGCCGGGTGACCGAACACCTCGATCGGATGACGGACGCGTTCTGCGCCCTCGACGACTCCTGGCGGCTCACGTACCTCAACGAGCGGGCGGCGACGCTGCTCGACCGCGACGTCGGGGACCTGCTCGGCGAGCGGATCTGGGACCGGTTCGAGACGCTTCGCGGGACCGAGATCGAGGAGCGGTTCCGCGAGGCGATGGCGACCGGGGAGCCGACCGCCTTCGAGTTCCGCTTCGACGCCCCCGACCTCGAACTCGCGATCGACGCCTATCCCTCCGACACCGGGCTGTCGGTGTACTTCCGCGACGTGACCGAGCAGCGCGAGCGCGAGCGCGAGCTCCGCGAGCTCTCAGAGCGGTTCCGGCTCGCGGTCGAGGGTGCCGACGTCGGGGTCTGGGACTGGGACCTCACGACCGACGAGGTGCGGTTCGACGAGCGGTGGGCCGGCATGTTGGGGTACGACCAGTCCGAGATCGCCTTCGAGCTCTCGGAGTGGGAGGAGCGCGTTCACCCCGACGACCTCGGCGAGGTGTGGGCGGCGCTGGAGGCGCACTTCGCCGGCGAGACGGAGTACTACCAGTACGACCACCGGATGGAGACGAAGGGGGGCGACTGGAAGTGGATCCGCGACCGCGGGCGCGTCGTCGAGCGCGACGAGGACGGAGCGCCGGTCCGCGCCGTCGGGATCCACATCGACGTGACCGAGGAGAAGGAGCGCGAACGCGATTTGGAGCGGTACCGACGGCTCGTCGACGAGCTTCCCAACTCCGTGGCCCTGTACGACGCCGAGGGGCGGTTCTCGGTCGTCAACGACCGGATCGCAGAGGTGTACGACGCGAGCCGCGAGGAGCTCGTCGGTCGGCGGAGCCCCCTGTTACGGCGGCTCCGGGAGACCCGCGAGGGCGACCCGTTCGCGGCGCTGGTCGCGGGCGACCGCGAGACGCTGTCGGGGACCGTCGAGCTCGACATCCCCGAGCGGTCCGACGCGATCATCGACTTTTCGCTGCGGCGGCTCGTCATCGACGGCGAGTTCGACGGCGTGCTCGGTATCACCCGCGACGTGACCGAGGAGCGCCGGCGCCAGCGGGAGCTCGAACGCACCTCGGCCCGGCTGGAGGCCCTCTACGAGGACTCGCCGGACATGATCGATATCCACGACGAGGCGGGCGAGATCGTGGACGCGAACCCGGTGATGGCGGCCGAGCTCGGCTACGACCGCGAGGAGCTCGTGGGGATGGACGTGTGGGAGATCGACGCGGAGCTGGGCCCGACGGAGGGGACCGACCTCTGGCAGGGCATCGAGATGGGCGAGACGCGTCGGATAGAGACGGCCTTCCGACGGGCCGACGGCACGACGCTGCCGGTCGAGGTACAGGTCCGGCGGGTCGACGTGCAGGGCGAAGACCGGTTCCTCGCCACCAGCCGCGACATCTCGGAGCGGAAGGCGTACGAGCGCCGGATCGAACGCGAGAACGAGCGGCTCGACGAGTTCGCCTCGATCGTCTCGCACGACCTCCGGAACCCGCTCAACGTGCTCTCCGGCTACCTCCGTCTCGCCCGGGAGACGGGAGAGGAGTCGTACTTCGAGCGCTGTGAGTCCGCGCTCGACGAGATGGAGCGGCTGATCGACGACGTGCTCACCCTCGCCCGGCAGGGCGACGCCGTGGGGTCGGTCGACCCCGTCCCGCTCGGCGAGCTGGCGACCCGCCACGCGAACGACGTGTTCGGCTCGATCGAACGGGACGGCGGAACCGACGGGGGAGGCTCCGGAGACGGACCGGGCGATTCGGCGGCGGTCGTCGTCGAGACCGAGGGCGACGTGCTGGCGGACCCCGGCCGGCTCAAGCGCCTGCTTCAGAACCTCTTCCGGAACGCGGCCGAACACGGCGGGGACCGCGTCGTCGTCGGCGACCTCCCCGAGGGGTTCTACGTCGAGGACGACGGGCCGGGGATCCCCGAGGACCGGCGCGACGAGGTGTTCGAGAGCGGCCGCACGACCTCCGAGTCGGGGACCGGCTTCGGGCTCGCCATCGTCGAGCGCATCGCGGAGGCCCACGGCTGGGAGGTGACGCTGACGGAGGGGGAGGAGGGCGGCGCTCGCTTCGAGTTCACGGGCGTCGAACGGTGCTGACGATCCGCTTGTCGACGACGGTCCCAGGCCTCTCGAATCGGGTGGGTCGGCGCGAAAAAACGGGTGAACCGTCGGATCGTCGACGCGCTTACGCCGCGGCTCAGAACGCGCCCGGGTAGACGCTGACGTCGGCGTGGAGCTCGTCGCGCAGCGCGCTGTGGACGTGACAGATGCCCTCGGCGCGCTCGGCGATGTCGGCCGCGGTCTCGTCGTCGAGGTCGGCCTCGACGTGGACGTCGAAGGCGATGGCCTCGAGGTCGTCGTCGTCATCGAGCTCCGCGCTCGCGTCGATCTGGACCTTGCCGAGCTCCTCCTCGCCGCGCTGGCTCCCGCCGACGCGGAACGCGGGGAGGTAACAGGAGGCGTACGTGGCGACGAGCGCGGCGTTCGGGTTCGGCCCGGTCTCGTCGGTCGCGTCGATCTGCAGGTCGAACTCGCCGACCTGACTCGTGCAGGCGTAGCCCTCCTCGGAAACGGTGGATGTCTCGATGTCTGCCATGGTCGTTCTTCGATTCGGTCTCGCGGGGATAAAGGTTATCGGCATCGGAACGTCGGGGGCGCGAGACGGGGCGTATCGAGCGACGACGCCCGCTGCGATCGCGGCTGCCCCGGTCGGTCTCTACTCCAGCACGTACGTCTCGTCGCCCTCGAGGACGACCGGTTCGGCCGCGGCGCCGGCCGCCTTCACCTCGTTGACGAACTCCTGCGTCTCGATCTCGATCGGCGGGAACGTGTCGTAATGCATCGGGAACACCACGTCGGCACCTACCCAGTCGGCGGCGATGCCGGCCCCGGCGGGGCCCATGGTGAAGTGGTCCCCCGCGGGGAGCGCGGCGGCGTCGGGCTCGAGGTACGGTGCGATCACGTCGACCATCTCGGACATCAGTCCGGTGTCGCCCGCGTGGTAGAACGTCGTGCAGTCGGCGTCGGACTCCTGGGTCGGCTTCTTGTCGCCGATCACGAACCCGGCCGGCATCCCGGCGGAGGTGCCGTAACCGGTGTCGATCCCGTTCGAGTGGTCCGCGCGAACCATCGTCACCCACGCGTCGCCGCACTCGGCGGTGCCGCCGATGTTCATCCCCATCCCGCCGACGGCCTCGTCGTGGCCGAAGGTGTCCTGAATGTAGCCCGTCAGCTCCGGGGTGGCGACCACCGTCGCGCCCTCGTACCGGTCCGCGTCGGCGATGTGGTCCGCGTGTCCGTGGGTCAGGAGGAGGTAGTCCGGATCGAGCTCCTCCGGGTCGACGTCGGTCTTCGGGTTGTCGAAGTACGGATCGATCAGGAGTTCCGTGTCGTCGACGACGACGTGCCACGTCGAGTGGCCGTGCCAAGTGAGTTCCATGATACGGCTTGTACGTCTCATCGAGTCGTAATAAAAGCCGACGCCGCGGATCCGGAAGCGACGCGGTGAGAAGTCGGATCCGCGAGCGACGCGACAAGAAGGCGGCCGATGTCCCCGGTCCGTCCCCTTTCTGCCGGCTGTTTTCGGCGAACGATCAGTTCTATCGAGATCGATCGCAATATCTTCCCGCGACTACACGCTTAACAGCGGAATCGGCCTACGGACTCCGTGACAGTGGAGCCTCGACATGGCGCGTGAGACCGTCGACGGACGCGTCGACGGCGAGCCGGTGAGCGACCGGTATCGTCACCTCATCGAGCACGTTCAGGACGCGGTCGTCGAGTTCGGTCTCGTCGACGGCGAACCCGTCGTCGTCGGTGTCAACAGGGCGTTCGTGGACGTCTTCGGCTACGAGGCCGACGAGATACGCGGCGAGTCGCTCAACGAGTGGGTCGTCCCCGACTGGAAGCTCGCGGAGGCGGAGGACCTGGACGCGAACACCGCCTCCGGCGAGGTCAACTACCGGCAGGTGACTCGCGAGACCGCCACCGGACTCCGCGAGTTCTTGTACCGCGGGGTTCCGTACGCCGTGAGCGAGGGCGGTGAGGGCGGCGAGGGTGACCTCGACGGCGGTTTCGCCGTCTACACGGACCTCACCGAGGTGTCCCGGAACGAGCGCCGCCTGGAGGTGTTGAACCGGGTCCTGCGGCACAACCTCCGGAACAACGCCAACATCGTCGCCGGGCACACGACGCGGCTCTTGGCCGAACTGGACGATCAGGGCAGCGAGACGACCGACGTGGCGGCGACGATCGAGCGGGCCGCCCACGAGCTCGAGCGGCTGGCCGAGGAGGCCGGCCACATCCGTCGCGTCCTCGAGCATCCGACGGACGAGGCGACCGACATCGACCCCGAGCCGATAGTTCGATCCGTCGTCGACGACCACCGAGGGCGGGCGCCGAGCGCCGCGCTCGAAGTCGAGGTCTCCGACGTCGGCTCGGTGATGGCCGACAGCCGCCTCAGATACGCGATCGACAGCCTCGTCGACAACGCGATCGAACACAACCCGCGCTCGGAGCCGCGGGTTCGGCTCCGGATCGGAGGCGCCGAGAACCCCCCGGACGCGGCGTCCGGCGAGTGGGTCGCGATCCACGTCGAAGACGACGGGCCGCGGATCCCGGCCGCCGAGCGGGACGTGATCCTCGACGGGTCGGAGATCACGCCGACACACCACGGCAGCGGGCTCGGTCTCTGGCTCACGGAGCTGACCGTCGAGACGTTCGGCGGGGAGCTCTCCTTCGGCGCGAGCGACCTCGGCGGCAACGACGTGTCGATCCGGCTGCGCCGATCGTGAGGGGCGGGAGAGGAGTTAACCGCCCGCCGCCCGAACCGTCTGCCGATGCCCTCCGAGCGGAACGCCGTCCCGCCGACCGATCGGTGTCGCGAGTGCGGTCGGGCGGTCGCGTCCGAGACGAACTTCTGTCCGGAGTGTGGCGCCGACCTCGGCGACCCGTCCGCCCCCGCGTACTGCCCCGAGTGCGGCGACCGGTTCTGTTCGAACTGCGGTGGGGCGCGGTCGGGCGGCGAGTCGACCGCGACCGCGTCCGGCCGATCGAGCGGGGAGAGCCGGTCCCCGTCCGGCCCGACACCGCCTCCGCGAGAGAGCGACCGCGCCTTCCGCCGCCGCGTTCAGGACCACCTCGACGCCGGGTGGGAGATCGAGCGGGACGACGGCGACCGCGTCGTCCTCGTCGACAGGGGGGTCGGATCCGTCGGCGTCCACGTCCTCCTACTGTTCATCACCGGCGGCGTCGGGAACCTGCTGTACGGCTGGTGGCACTACTCCAAGCTGGCCGAACGGCGTCGGCTCGTCCGCGGCGACGCGACGCCCGCGCGCGCCCCGTCGAGTCGCGAGGCCGGCGGACGGGTGGAGACCGTCTCCGCGTACCTCCTGACCGGGCTGCTGTTGCTGATCGGCGGTTGGATCACGGCCATCAGGGCGACGAGCGGCTCGCCGCCCGTCGCGCTGGTCGGAATCGCGTTCGCCCTGCTCAGCCTCGGCATGGTTCCGGCCGTCCAGCGGCGCCTCGACCGCCGGCACGGGATCTCGACGTTCGGCCGTCGGAAGACGGTGGATCACCGGGTGATTCGCCCGCCCGAGTCCGTCGACGAGCCCTGCGTCGTCTGCGGCGAGCGCATCGAGCGCGGGCTCGTCAGGCGGCGCCGCGACGAGACGGTCGTCGCCGGCTTCCCGGTTCGGACGCATTCGATTCGCCACAATCACTACTGCGTCGACTGCGCCCGGCGAGAGGTGTTCGACGGGGGGAGCGCGGGACCGGACTCCACGTCGGAGTTTCAAGTCGGCGCCGATTCCGAGCCTCATGCCGACCTCGATACCGACTCCGACCTTGACACCGACGCCGACGCCGATCCCGCGGTCGAATCTGACGCCGATCCCGCGGTCGAACGGGACCGATAGCCCCGTCCCGCTTGCCTCTCCGGGAACGCTTTTCGGGCGGCCGCCCGATCCGAGAGACATGCACCACGCACGGTTCCGCGACCCGGCCGGCTCGATCCGCGAGGGGACGTACGACCCCGAGACCGACACCGTCGCCTTCGCGGGCGAGGCGTACGCCCTCGACGACCCCGCGATCGACGTGCTCCCGCCCGCGGAGCCGACCAAGATCGTCTGTATCGGCCGCAACTACGCGGACCACGCCGCCGAGCTCGACAACGAGGTGCCGGACCGACCGCTCCTCTTCTTGAAACCGCCGAACGCGCTGGCGAGCCACGGCGACGAGATCGCGGTCCCCGCGGGGAAAGACCGGATCGACTGGGAGGCCGAGATCGCGGTCGTCATCGGCGAGCAGTGCAAGTCGGTCGACGCCGCCGACGCGATGGACGTCGTCGCCGGCTTCACCTGCATGAACGACGTGTCGAACCGCGACGACCAGAACCGCGAGCAGAACTGGGTGCGGGGCAAGGCGTTCGACGGCGCCGCGCCGCTCGGCCCCGTGCTCGCGACCCCCGACGAGGTCCCCGCCGACGCGAGCGTCGAACTCCGGGTCAACGGCGAGACGAAGCAGTCGAGCGACCGCTCGCACCTCATGTTCGACGTGCCGACGCTGATCGAAGAGATCACGACCTACCTCACCTTGGAGCCGGGCGACGTGATCTCGACCGGCACGCCCGAGGGCGTCGGCGCCCTCTCGGACGGCGACACCGTCGAGGTGGAGGTCGAGGGCGTCGGGACGCTCGAACACGACGTGCGGGTCCCCTGACGCCGTCCGCACCGCTCGACCGACTTCGTTTCACCCTCCGCCGTGCCGCCCGGTCCCACACCGCGTTTCCGGTGAACGACCGGTTCGGCCACTCTTAAGAGCGCCCCGCCCGGATTCACGCGCATGCAACCACGGGATCTCTCCGATCACTCGCCGTACGTGCCGGGTCGGGGCGTCGAGGAGGTCGCCCGCGAGCGCGGGATCGACCCCGACGACCTCATCAAGCTCTCCTCGAACGAGAACCCGCACGGCCCGAGCCCGGCGGCCGTCGAGGCGATCCGGGAGCACGCCGACCGCGTGAGCGCCTACCCGAAGTCCTCGCATACCGACCTCACCGCGAAGCTGGCCAAGAAGTGGGACGTGTCGACCGAGCAGGTGTGGGTCTCTCCCGGCGCCGACGGCTCGATCGACTACCTCTCGCGGGCCGCGTTGGAACCCGGCGACGAGGTCCTCGTCCCGGAGCCCGGCTTCGCCTACTACGCGATGTCCGCCCGGTACCACCACGGCGAGGTCTCGGAGTACGCGCTCTCGCCGGACGACGGCTTCGCGCAGGACGCCGAGACGGTGCTGACCGCCTACGGCGGCGAGCGGATCGTCTACCTCACCTCGCCGCACAACCCCTCGGGGTCGGTGATGCCGCTCGACGAGGTGCGGGCGATCGCGGACGCGACCGCCGAGGAGACGCTCGTCGTCGTCGACGAGGCGTACGGCGAGTTCGCCGCGGTCGACAGCGCGATCCCGCTGGTCGACGAGCGCGACGACGTGGCGGTGCTCCGCACCTTCTCGAAGGCGTACGGCCTCGCCGGGCTCCGGATCGGGTACAGCGTCGTCCCGGAGGCGTGGGGCGAGGCGTACGCCCGCGTCAACACCCCGTTCGCGGCGAACGAACTCGCGTGTCGAGCCGCGCTCGCCGCCCTCGACGACGAGGACCACGTCGCGGAGTCGGTCGAGACGGCGCGCTGGGCGCGCGAGTACATCGCGGCCGAGCTGGACGCCCCGACCGTCGAGTCGGCCGGGAACTTCGTGCTCGCCGAGGTCGGCGACGCGGAGCGGGTCGCCGAGGCGGCCCAGGAGCGCGGCGTGATAATCCGCGACTGCACCTCGTTCGGGCTCCCGAACCACGTCCGGATCTCGACCGGCACGCGCGAGGGGACCCGCGAGGCCGTCGATAGGCTCAACGAGACGCTCGCCGACCTCGGGCTGGGTGTCCGGGCGTGAGCGGTGCAGATCGATCCGGCTCGGACTCCCCGCCGATCCGCGTCGCGGTCACCGGCACTCCCGGCACCGGCAAGTCGACGGCGACCGACCTCCTCGCCGACGAGTACGACGTGATCCACCTCAACGATCTTATAAAAGAAGACGACGACCTCTGGACCGAGCGCGACGCCGACCGCGACACGCTCGTCGCCGACCTCGACGCGGTCCGCGAGCACCTCGGCGACTGGTCGGGCGTGCTCGACTCCCACCTCGCGCACCGGTTCGACGCCGACCGCGTGATCGTTCTCCGGTGTCACCCCGAGACGATCGAGGCGCGGCTCCGCGAGCGGGGGGAGTCGGACGCGACCGCCGAGGAAAATGGTGAGAGCGAGGCCCTCGACGTGATCCTCTCGGAGGCGGTCGCCGAACACGGCATCGAGAACGTCTACGAGATCGACACCACCGACCGCGATCCGGCGGCCGTGGCCGACGCGATCCGCGCCGCGATCGAGGGCGACCGCGAGCCGAGCGCGGGGACCGTCGACTTCATCGAATATATATGAGTCCGCCGCGACGGTCGGATCGATAGATGACCCTCGACCAGTACCGTTCCGTCGCGGACCGCCTCCTCGGACCGTGGGTACGCGCCGCGGCCAAGATCGGGCTCTCGCCCGATCAGGTGAGCGTCCTCGCGTTCGTCGCCGCGGTCGCCGCCGCCGGGGCGTTCGCGGTCGGCGAGCCCGTCTTTTATATACTCGGGGCGGTCTGCGTCCTGCTCAACGGCTGGCTCGACATCGTCGACGGCGCGCTCGCGCGGCACCTCGAGGTCGCCTCCGACGGCGGCGACCTGCTCGACCACGTCCTCGACCGCTACGCCGACATCGCGGTGATCGCCGGCTTCACCGTCGGGATCGGGGCGTACGCGCTCGGCTTCGTCGCGGTGACCGGCGTCCTGATGACCTCGTACATGGGCACCCAGATCCAGGCGGTCGGCATCGGCCGCGAGTACGGCGGCCTGCTCGGACGCGCCGACCGGCTCGCACTGATGGGGGTCGTCGGCCTCGTCGCCGCCGTCTACTCGGCGCCGGTCGTCGCCGGCCTGAACGTCGTCGGCCTCCTGCTCGCGCTGTTCGCGGCCGTCGGCCACCTCACCGCGGTTCAGCGGTTCCTCGGCGCGTGGCGCGATTTATAAGGATCGACGGACTCACGCCCCGAAAGAGCGATCGCCCCGAACCATTTTAACGTCTTGACGAGGTGCGGCTAGCTATGGCCCGAGCTGATCCGCGAGACTCGGACTCTCTCACCCGAGATATCAGACTGATCGAGAATCCGGACGGGCAGTGGACGGCTCGAGACCTCCGCGCCGAGGTGACGGCACAGGGTGAGAGCAGGGACACCGCCCTTGACAACCTCGAGGCTGTCGTCGAGGCGGTGGAAAACGGCGGCGGGGCCCCGTCGACCTGTGAGTGGATCGATCGGAACCGCTGAGGCGATAGGGTCCCCTCTAGCGGGATTTGTAATCTGATTACGGCCGCGTCGCCCGCGCGAACCACGTCTCCGGGTTCTGCCGCTTGACGCGGAAACTCGGGAGCTCCTCGGCGTCGGCCAGACCGAGCAGGAACCCCCTGACCGGCGCGGGGTCGCGGTCGCTCACGATGAGACACTCCTCGCCCGAGCCGAGGCCGCGGAACCGCGCTGCGACGCGCTCTTTGCGGGTCTCCGGGTCGAGTCCGCGCAGGTCGACGGCGTCTTCGGGCGGCTCGACCGACCAGACCGCCTCGTAGCGCTCGTCGACGGCGGCGGCCAGTTCGTCTGCGTGTTCGGGGAGCGCGTCGGCCCTCGGCGCCGGCGTCGACTGCAGCTCCGGGTCGAACGGGAGCTCCGCGAGGACCGGCAGGTCGAGCGCCTCGATCGGATCGTCACCGCCGAAGAGGTCGTGGGGCGCGCCGCACTCGCCGCAGACGAACTCGCCCATGTTCGAGACGACGCCGAGGACGGGCACGTCGTTCCCCTCGAACAGCTCCAGCGCGCGCCCGGTGTCGGAGACCGCCGCGTGGAACGGCGTGGTGACGAGGACGACCCCGTCGACCGGCACCTCTTGGAGGGTCGTCAGCGCCACGTCGCCGGTCCCCGGCGGCATGTCGACGACGACGGTGTCCGGGTCGCTCCACGCGGTCGTCTCGAACAGGTCCGAGAGCGCGTCGTGCGCCATCGCGCCCCGCCACGCGAGCGGGCCGCCGTCCGAGAGCAGCGCCACGCTCATCACCTCTAGCCCGCCGACGTCGACCGGGACGGGATTCCCCTCGTCGTCGCTGTAGACGGGGCCGCTCGCGCCGAGCACCTCCGGGACGTTCGGGCCGTAGATGTCGGCGTCGAAGAGGCCGACAGAGGGTGACGCCCGACCGCCGCCCCGACGCGCCGCGAGCGCGCAGGCCAGCGTCGTCGCGACCGTCGTCTTCCCGACGCCGCCCTTCGTGCTCGCGACCGCGATCACTCGGTCCGCGGTCTCGATCCCCGACGACCGCCCGTCGAGGTCCGGGCTGGGATCGGCCTGCTCGACGCGCGCGTTCGAGACGCCCGGCGCGTCGGAGGCCGCGCGCACCATGGCGGCCGACACGCGTTCGGCGGCGTCCCGCGGGAACTCCCGCAGGTCCGCGGTGACAGTCGCGGTCCCGTCCGCGACCGTCACGTCCTCGACGAGGCCGGCCTCGAACGCGCTCACGCCGGCGTCCGGGTCCCGGACCTCTCGGAGCGCGGCCTCCACGGCGTCGGCGGGCGATTCCTGAGCGGGCGATTCGTCGGCGTCGGCTGCATCGTCGGCATCGTCGATTTCTGCGGTGGAATCTGTCATGGTGTTGGTGTCGCTGTCGGTTCCGGACGCGAGCGGCTCACAGGTCCGGCCGGCGGTTGAGCGCGCTCTCGCCGGGTAGGTCGGCGCTGTCGTTTTCGGTCCCGCCACTGAACTGCCGCCGGAACTTCCCCGCGTCGGCGTCGAGCGCGCGGACGGCGGTGCTCCGCACGACCTTCGGCTGCGTCTCGTCGCTCGCGACCGCCTCGAGGCGGGACGCGGCGCGGTCGTCGTCGACGCCGGCGAGCAGGTGGACCGCCCACTCCCGGAGCCGCTCGCTGTCCGCGTGCGACAGTTCCAGCAGGACGGGACACAGCGCCTCGCCGCGCAGCTTGAACAGCGAGACGGCCGCGTTCCTGACGACCGCGTGGTGGTCGTCGTCGAGCGCCGCCTCGATCGTCGCCGCGTGCTCGCTCCGGTCGATCCGGTCGAGCGCGACGACCGCCTCGGCGCGGACCCACGGGTCGGAGTCGTCGCACGCCGCGACCGCGGCCTCGCCCGCCCGCTCGCCGCCGAGCTGGCCGAGCGCCTCGACCGCGAACTGGCGCACGTCGGCGTCGCCGTCAGTGAGACCGCGTTCGGTCAGCGCGTCGAGAGCGGCCTCGGTCGGTCGCCCCTCGCCGAGCGCCAGCGCGGCCCGCCGGCGCGCGACGGGGTCGCCGTCGACGAGGTCCGCGATCTTCTCGGCAACGTCGGTCCCGCGGAGCGGCGCCGTGTCGGTCGCCTGTAGCTCTCGCGGGCTCGCGTCGCCGATCGTCACGTCGCGGCTCACCTCGATGTCCTCGAGCCCGTCCGGCTCCTCGCCGAACCCCGGGCTCTCCTCCGGGTGGACTCGGGGGTCAGTGGGTCCGTCGGTCGCCTCGTCCGGGTCTCTCATCGGGCGCTCACCCCGCTAGCGCCCGGTGAATCCCTCGCGTCCGGCTCGTCTGGCTCGTCCGGCGCGCCGAAGAGCCCGTCGGCGTCGAGCGTCGCGAGCGCGGCGCCGAGACACACCGCGGTCGCGGCCCCCGGGGTCGCCGGGACCCCCGAGAGCAGCAGCAGGACCGCGCCGACCGCGAGCCACGCGTCGCGCTTGCGGACGCCGGCGACGGCGGCCGCGACCCCGCCGAACGCCGCGGTCGCGACGAGGACGTGCGGGCTCCCGACGACGGCGAACCCGACGAGCAGCGCGCCCCCGGTGACGTACGGCGCGGCGGCGCTGGCGCCGACGACGCCCACGAACGCGGCCGCGCCGGCGACGAGCGCGACCGGGTCGCCCTCGGCCCGGACGGCGAGGAGGGTCACCCCCGCGAGGAAGGCGACGGATCCGGCCGCCCGGAAGGGAGATCCGACGATGCCCGCGGTCGCGGCGAGCGAGAGCCCGGCGGCCGCCGCGAACGCCAGCGCGACGACGCTGCGCCGGAGATCGACGTAGGCCGCCGGCGTGCCCAGCGCCCGGGCGAACGCGATCGCGGCGCCGGTCGGGACCGCGACCGCCGCGGCGACGGTCGCCCCGTCGGAGACCGTCGCGAGCACGCCGAACACGCCGGCGAACAGGAGGCCCACGCGAACGACGGGGCGGTCCGTCGAGAGCGCGACCGAAGCGAGCGCGACCCCGGCCGCGACCCCCGCGACGGTACTCACGGCGGGGACCGCTCCGGACGGGACTCCGGCCGGCTCGACCGGCGCGTTGTACAGCACGCGGACCGCAGTTGCGACGCCTACGGCGACGGCGGCGAGCAGCCCGATCGACCCCACTCGGCCGCCGAAGCGACCGGGGGAGCGCGGCGAACTCGCTCGCGCGCTCGCGTTTCGTGTCTGCGAACTCACGGGCGTCACGACGACGCACCTCCGACGCCGGCGTCGAGCCGGTCCGCGAGGTCGTCGACATCCGCGGCGACGAACGCGTCGAGGAAGCGTGCGAGGCGCCCGTAGACGCTCGTTCCGGGTTCTTCGTCCAGAGCCGCTCGAAGCCCCGACGCCAGGACGGAGAAGTGGCGGTCGTGGAAGTCGAGCCGCGCGCGGTCGAGGTTCGCCGGATCGCCGGGGTCAACGCCGCTGTCCGGGGCGGAGTCGGCGGCGGCCAGCCGACAGAGGTACCCCGCGAACTCGAGCTCCAGCCGGACGTGGTCGTGGTGGCGGCGCTCCTCGCCGCCGATCTCGCATCCGAAGTGCTCGTACGCCCGGGCGAGGTCGAGGTTCACGTCGTTCCACGACACCTCCGACCGGTACGTCGACTCGTACAGGGAGGCCGGCGGCCCCTGGTTCTCGACCGTCCCGTCGGTCCCGTCGATCACCTCGGAGTAGCCGACGACGAACAAGTCGTTGTACCGGGCGGCGAGCGTCTCCCGGTCGTCATCGACGGTCAGGTCCGGCGGGTCGACGTCGAGGCCGCTCTCCCCGACGTGCGTCGCCACCGCCTCGTCGAGCGAGCCGTCCGCGAACTCGTCGTAGACGCCCCGACTCGGCTCGGCGAACGCCGCCGCCGCGAGCGCGTAGACGTTCCCGCGGGCGGCGGTCGCCTCGTCGATCGCGTCGCTCGGGAGGCCCGCGTCGGGGCGCGGGTCGTCGCCGGGCCGCGCTCCGTCCCCTCCGGACTGCGTCTCGTCTCGCTCGGGCGTCGATTCCGACACGGTCACTCACCCCTCGTTCGACGGACGCCCTCGACGGTGACGAGCGTGGTGAACACGACGGCGGCACCGGCTATCGCCCACAGAACCGTCTCGTAGGGTGCCCCGCCGTCGTCCGGACCGAGCGAGAGGTAGTACCACTCGCTGGCCGCCTTCTGACCGGAGCGCTCGTCGTTCGAGCCCTCCCAGACCGCGAACGCGGCGTTCACGTCCTCGCCGTCGTCGACGTCGGTCACGTTCGCGCGGTCGGACGCGAGCGACCGGGAGAACACTACGGCCCACCGGTCGCCGGTGTGGGTCGCAGTCGCCTCCACCGCCGACTCAGGGAGCCGCGTCGTGCTGCCGGCGCCCCCGGCGAGCAGCGACTCCGTCCCGTCGGCCCCGTTCCAGTACCAGACGTTCACCCGGTCGTCGGCTGACCCCATCGCGATCGGCGGCTGTTTCTCGGTCGAGACCGGAAGCTGGACCGCGGCGGCGTCGGCGAACGCGCGCAGCGAGTCGGTCGACGTGTTCGCGGTCCCGTCGTCCCACGACAGCCGGAGGTAGAGCCGCTCGTCGGTCCGCGCGGCCGCGACGCCGGCTGAGTCGACGGTGGCGTCGGAGCCGCCCGGAACCGCCGCGCCGGAGCTGCTCAGCGGGACGCTCACGGTCTCGACCGACTCCCACGCGTCCCCGGTCGGCTCCGCGAGGTCGCCGGCGCCCGCCTGCCGCTCGACCGGGATCTCGTAGGCCGCGCGGGCGTCGACGAGCATCGGGAACGCCGCGGTCGCGAGCACGACGGCGAGCGCGATCGCGGCCGCCGCGGCGAGCTCCCGGGACCCGAGTCCGCCGCCGGCCTCCGCGTCGGACCGGTCAGCGTCGCCCCGGCCGGCGTCAGCCGTCATCGTCGAACACCTCCAGCCGGTACTGGTCGTCGTTGTTTACGGTCGAGAGGATCTCCATGAGCTCGCTCTCCTCGCCGCGCTCGGCCTTCTCCCGCTCGCGGGTGATCGTGTTGAGCGCCGACTCGACCGCCGGGCCGAACAGCTCCTCCAGGTAGTTGCGCGGGATGCGGTTCGCGTCCACCGTCTCGCCGCTCTCCGAGGTCTGCGGCGGCGCGTACGGCGGGATGTAGTAGACGTTCGGCTCGGTCCGGTACTCGGGGTGGAGCCGCAGAGCGACCTCGTACTCGTTCACGAGCTTGTGGATCGGGCCCTCCTCGTCGTCGAGGAAGCCGACGTGCCGGAGCTGCGGCGGACAGTCCTCGGCGCAGGAGGGGGGTCGCACCTCGCCCTCGGGCCCCTCCCCCTCGATCCGGGGGTAACAGAAGATGCACTTCTCGCTGGTCTTCGTCTGCGCGTTGTAGAACACCTTCTTGTAGGGACACCCCTCGACGCAGTACCGGTAGCCGCGGCAGCGGTCCTGATCGACGAGGACGATCCCGTCCTCCTCGCGCTTGTAGATCGCGGAGCGTGGGCACGCCTCCACGCAGGAAGGGTGGGTGCAGTGGTTGCAGATCCGGGGGAGGTAGAAGTAGTACGAGTTCGGGTACTCGCCGGCCCCCTCGTCCTCGTCCCAGTTCGGTCCCCAGTCGGCGTTCTCCATTGGGCGGAGCGGCTCGTCGCTCCCCTCGTACATGATCGCCTCGTGATTGAACTCCCACGCGCGACCGTACTCCTCCTTCTCCGGGAGCTCGCCGGGCGTCCGCGATTGGCCGTCCTCGTCCCAGCCGCCGCCGAGCTCCTCCCAGTCGCGGGGGTAGCCGGCGCCGGGCTTCGTCTCGACGTTGTTCCAGTACATGTACTCGCGCCCGCCGGACTCGGTCCAGTTGGTCTTACACGCGATCGTGCAGGTCTGGCAGCCGATACACTTGTTGAGGTCCATCACCATCGCGATCTGGTGATCGACGCCCTCCGCGAGCGGAACGTCGCCGTCCTCGGTCTGGCGGGCGGTTTCGTCGGTCCGGCTGACCGTGTCGTCTGTACTCATCAGTCGTCACCTCCGAGCAGGTCAGAGACGCGACCCAACGCGCCGCGGGAGTCGGTCTCCGCGTCTCCGGCCGCCGGGTCGCCCGGTCCGGTCCCGTCGCCCCGTTCGAGACTAAGCCCGTCGCCCACCGATCTCGCGTCGTCGCCCGAGGCCGCCCCCTCTTCGACTTTCTCGACCTCGATCCGAACGTCGCTGTTCACGCCGGTCGGGCCCCAGTAGTTCGGGAAGAAGTGCAGGTGCTCGCCCGTGTCCTCGGGGTACTGGACGAGCTGCGTCGGCTTCATGTACATCGGCACGAGCGAGTTGAAGTTGTTGCGGTCGGGGTACTGGAACCGCTCCCAGCTGAAGAAGTGCCGGACCGTTCCGGGCTCCCCGCTCGGGTAGATCTTGGCCTGCACCTCGACGGAGTCGAGGTCGTTGTACACCCGAACGGTGTCGCCGTCCTCGATGTCTCGCACCTCCGCGTCCTCGGGGTTGAGATAGACGGTCGGCTCGCCGCGCTGCAGCCGGAGCATCTTGGTGCTGTCGCGCCACGTCGAGTGGATCGACCAGCGGCTGTGCGGCGTGTTGTACCCCAGCGGGTACTCCGACTTCTCCTGTAACACCGGCGCCTCCTTGTGGGTCGGGAGCTGCTCGTCGAGCTCTAAGAACCAGTCGTGGTCGATGTAGTACTGCTGGCGCCCCGTGAACGTCGGCCACGGGTTCTTGTCCTGCACGTAGTCCTTCCACGGCGTGTACGCCTCGCCCTCCTCGATGTCCGACGACCAGTGGTCCCCGGCCTCGAGGAGCCGTCTGGGCTGTTCGTCGACGTCGGCGAAGGTGATCCGCTCGTCGGTCCCCTCGGGGTTCGTCTCCTCGGAGTTCTCGAGGATGAACTCCGCGGCCGCCTCGTCCTCCGCCAGGGCGCCGGCCTCGTCGTCGAGCCAGTCGCGGACGTAGTCGTCGCGGACCGACCGGAGGTCGATCCGCCGGTCGAACTTCCGGTCGTCGACCGGTTCCGTGCCGCGCTCTTCGGCGAGCTCCTGGATCTTCGCGGCGAGCTCGCGGAAGATCTGCCAGTCGGTCTTCGACTCGCCCAGCGGCTCGACCGCCGGCGTGAACGGGTGCACGTACGAGTGCATGTCCGTCTCCGAGAGGTCGTGTTTCTCGTAGTGGCTCGCGGTCGGCAGGACGATGTCGCTGTTGAGCGCGGTCGAGTCCATCCGGAAGTTGATGTCGACGACGAGGTCGAGCTTCGGCCACAGCTCCTCCTCGACGGCGATGTTCCCCTTGGCTTGATTGAAGTAGTTCCCGCGCCAGACGAACATCACCCGCGGGTCCGGGCGGCCGCCGTCGTCGCGCTCGCTCGGGTACAGCGGCATCCACCCCTTATTGATCGACTCCCGGATCTTCGCCGCGGTGTCCGGGTCGGTGTTCTCTAAGATCCCGGCGTGGTAGTACGTCCACAGCGTCGTCGGAACGCCCCGGACGCTCCCGGTCGGGAAGGAGAGCTTCTGCCACCCGTTGTACGTCCAGATCTTCTCCTGGCCGACGTAGTGGTCGAGGCCCGTCCCCTGGCGGCCGAGGTTCCCCGTGAGCGTGACGAGCAGCTGGATCGCGCGGTTGCCCAGGTCGTTGTGGTACCAGTCGTTGACCCCCTTGCCGTGGATGATCTTCGCGCGGTCGACCTCGGCGAACTCGCGGGCGATCGTCTGGTGCGTCTGCTCGCCGACGCCGGTGATCTCGTTGACCCGCTCGGGGGTGTACGCCGACAGCTCGTCGCGGAGGTTCAGCCACACGGAGCGCGTCTCGACCGCGCCGTCGGTCGTGTCGACCGCGCGCTCGACGGCGAGCTCCGGGTCGAAGTCGAGCTCGATGCTCACGGAGTCGTCGTACTGCCCGTCGCGCTCGCCGAGCGATCCGGGGGCCGGCCGGAGGGCCCCGTCGGCGTCCTGCATGACGAACACCTTCTCCGGGCGGTCGGCGTCGACGTCGAGTCCGGACACCTCGCTCGCGCGGAGGAACTTGCCGGTGTCCTCGCGGACGAGCAGCGGCATGTCCGTCTGCTCTTTTAAATGCGCCTCGTCGTACAGCCCCTCGTCGACGATGGTGCGGGCCATCCCGAGCGCGAGCGCGGTGTCGCTGCCGGGCTCCGGACCGAGCCACTCGTCGCAGTGGATCGCCGTCTGGCTGTAGTCGGTGAAGATCCCGACGCGCTTGGCGCCGTCGTACCCCGCTTCGAGGAAGTACTTGGCGTCGGGGATCCGCGTGACGTTGATGTTCGAGCCCCACGCGATGATGTAGTCGGCGTTGTACCAGTCCGCGCTCTCGGCGTTATCGGTCTGGGTCCCCCACGTGATCGGCTGGCCCGGCGGGAGGTCGGAGTACCAGTCGTAGAAGGAGTGGCTGACCCCGCCGAGGAGATTGATAAGCCGGCTCCCCGAGGCGAACGACACCGGGCTCATCGCCGGGATCGGCGTGAAGCCGCTGATCGCGTCGTACTCCTCGTCCTCGACGGCGTCGATGACCTCCTCGGCGATCTCCGTGAGCGCCTCGTCCCAGGAGATCCGCTCCCACTTCCCCTCCCCGCGCTCGCCGGTCCGGCGGAGCGGGTGCGTGACGCGCTGGTCGGCGTTCACGTAGTCGGTGAAACACGCCCCCTTCTGACACCCTCGCGGATTGGGGTCGGGGAGCGACTCGTCGAAGCGGGGGTAGTCGCCGGCCTGTTCCTCGCGCCACACCTGCCCGTTCCGGGTGTACACCTGCCACGAGCAGCTGCCCGTGCAGTTGACGCTGTGCGTCGAGCGGGCCTTGCCGTCCCAGTCCCACTCCTCGCGGTAGAGGTCCTCCCAGTCGCGGTACGGGTAGTCGCCGATCGGGTCGTCGACGACCTCCAGCGTCGTCATCTCGGTGAGGTCCTGCGCGGAGCCCAACCCGGTGGCGCCGACGGCGGCCGCCGCCCCGACCCCCTTCAGGAAGTCGCGGCGCGCGGCGCCCGAGCCGTCGCGTGTCGATTCGTCCGAAGCGTCTGTCGTGTCAGTCATGTTTGTCGATGAGAACGGTCGCGAGGCCGAGCGCGACGCCGAGCGCCGCGAGCGCGACGCCTTCGGTCGTGCCGCCGCCCGCGTCGAGTCCGGCGGCGATCAGCCCCACGCCGACCAGTTTCGTCGCCCGGTCCGCCCAGCGGTACCGGCGCGGCGACAGCTCGGCCAGCCGGAGTCCGCTCGACTCAGTCATCGCCCGATCCCTCCGTCGGCGACCGCGGTCCGTCGTCTCCCGCTATCGGCGGCTCCCCGCCGCTCGCCGAGGGCGGCTCCTCCTCCGACCCGTCCTCGAAGCCGCCGAGGACCGCGTAGGTGAGCGTGCCGGCCGCGGCGGGGACGAGCACGAGCGCCCCGATCAGGTAGGGTCGGAGCGCCGCCGTCGACGTGCCGAATATCCCGGCGACGATCACGTCCATGCCGGCGATGGAGGCGACCATGACGAGCGTGACGCCGACGATACCGACCGCGGTCGGGAACGGCCTGTCGAGGTAGTTCCGCGTGAAGTGCTCCGGCTCCTCGGCGCGGTCGACGAACGGCCACACCGCCACGGCGACGAACACCAGGCTCGGGAGGAGCAGGCCGCCCACGAACTCCGAGCTGACGTGAACGCCGAGCACGTCGAAGCTCAGCCACGACGGAGTGAGCTTCAGGAACCCGTACCCCCACATGAGGAACCAGTCCGGCATGACGAGCGACGGCGTCGACGCCGGGTCGTTCGGGCCGTACTCGGCGATGTTGTGGACGGGGAGCAGGCCGGCGAGCAGCGAGAGCACGGCCATCGTGAGGAAGAACACGACCGCGCTCACCGCGGTCTGATTCGGGAACGCGGGGAGCCCGATCACGACGCTGTCGTCGTCGCGGTCGATCTGGGGCGCGCCGCCGTCGGTCCCCTCGGGGTCCCCGGTCGCCCCCGCGATCCCCCCGTCTGCTCCCGCGGGATTCCCGCTCGCGTTCGCGGCGGCCACGTCCCCGTCGCGCTGCGCCTCGGTGTGTTTCTGCCGGACGAGGATGGCCATGTGGACGGCGATGAGCCCCGCGATCGCGGCCGGGATGAGGAAGACGTGGAGGAAGAACAGCCGCGGAATCGTCGCGCTCGTCGGGAACTGACCGCCGAAGACGACGCTCGCGAGCGGGTCGCCGACGATCGGGACCGAGGCGGCGACGTTGTAGCCGATGCCCACCGCCGTGCTCGCGAACTCGTCGTACGGGAGCGAGTAACCGGTGTACGCCGCGAACATCGCCAGCCCCGCGAGGGCGGTCCCGACGAGCCAGTTCGGCTCGCGCGGGTTGCGGTACGCCCCGGTGAAGAAGACGCGGAGCATGTGCAAGGCGATCGACGCGACGAACAGGTGCGCAGCCCAGTGATGCATGCGCCGCAGGAACATCCCGAACGGCACGTCGTAGGTGAGGTAGAGGACGCTCGTGAACGCCGCCGGCAGCTCCTCGCCCTGGTACTGCGCGACGCTCCCGCCGTACTCCACGGCGGTCGTGCTCGGCTCGTAGAAGAACGCGAGGAACGTCCCGGTCGCGACGAGGATGCCGAAGCAGAACAGCGCGACCTCGCCGAGGAGGAACGAGTCCTCCGCGGGGAACGCCTTCCCGAGGAAGTCGCTCCCGTCGTCGAGGTCGAGCCGGGAGTCGAGCCAGTCGTAGACGGACTCGGCCCGGTCGGTCGCGGCGTCGATCCGGGACATCACTCCCCCCCGGGGCCGATCGGCCCCTGGAAGTCCCCGGTCGCGACGAGGTAGCCGTCGCCCGAGAGCGTGATCGGGAGCTGCGGCAGCGCCCGCGGCGCCGGCCCCCCGACGACCCGTCCGCCCGTCACCGGGTCGAACCGCCCTGAGTGACACGGGCAGACGAGCACGTCGCCGTCGCGGTCGGCGACCATGCAGCCGGCGTGGGTACACACCTTCGAGAACGCGGCGTACCCGCCGACGGTGTACTCGTCGCGCACCTCCTCGCCGTACGCCGACTCCTCGAAGCGCACGAGCAGCGTCGGTGCGTCCTCGATCCCCGGACGCGGCTCCGGGAAGACGGTGAGCTGTTCGCCGGGCGAGATGCGGTCCTCTGCGATTCGCTCGCCCGCGTCGTCGACGAGCGGGATCCCGTCCTCGTACACCGGTCCCTGATACTTGCGGTCGAACACCTGCGTGAGCCCCGCGACGGGTGCGGCGAGGCTCCCGACCGCGGTAATCCCCCCGACCGTCGCGAGGACCTTCGCGTAGTCGCGTCGCTTGAGCTCGGCGCGGGCGTCCTTCCAGAACGGACGATAGATGCTCGGGTCGACGACGAGGCCGTCGTCGTTCTCCGGGCAGGCGTCGCACGGCTCGCGGTCGTCGGGGTGATCCTCGGCTCCGTCTCGGGCCGGTCGCGGGTCGGATGCGTCGTCTCCCATCAGTGGTCCCTCCGTTCGGCGACTTCCACGTGGGGCATGAACCACGCGTAGTACGACACGGTCGACCCCAGCAGCGACATGAACAGCCCGAAGGCGTACACGCCGAAGTACTGGGTCCGCGCCAGCGTGAGGTACTCGGCGGTGAGCAGCGCCGAGAAGACGATGGCGAGGACGGTGAGCCCGCCCATCGCCACGAGCCCCTCGATGGCGTCGCTCGCGTCGTGGTACTCGACGACCCACCGGTCCTCCGTCTCGAACCAGGGGAACGTCGCTCGGTTCGCTCCCTCCGGCGGCGGGGCGTCGACCCCGCCGCCGTCGGTGGCGGCCGCGTCGGGCGCCTCTCCCGGGCCGCCGCCGCTCGGGTCGGGGCGCGCGGCCCGGTTCATGAAGCGGTGGAAAAACGCCACGGCTCCCAGAAGCCCGAGCAGCGCGACCCAGACGATCACGCCGACCTGGCTCGGCGAGAGCTTGTTCGGCGCGTCCACGAATCCCTCAAGCGGTTGCATCTCGCTCACGCTCTGGTCGATCCTGACCTCCTCAGAGGGCGGCTCGCCGTGGAGTCCGACGTACCACGTCGGCAGCAGCACGGCGAGCACGATGAGGAGGACGGCGATCGTTCGTCGGTCCATTGTGTGTCGTGTGTCGTGTCGATGAGCCGGCTCGCTGCGCGCGAACGCGCTCCCGCGGCGCCGGCTCCCCGTCCGCCGCGGCGTTCGTTCGTGCGTTCCCGTTGCTCGTGCGTTCCCGATGCCTTGCGGTCGTTCAGTCGACGGTTTATTACGGTGCACGGGGGCGTGACATACCGTATCGTTGGACCAGAAACGAACAACTAGCTACTCCCGAACTATTCGGGGATTTAAATACCGGTCCGGGGGACCGGGCGGCGACGGCGGCCTACTCGTCGCCGAACAGCTGAGAGAGCACGGTCGCCGTCACGAGCCGAAGGTGTTCCGAGACGGTCGACTTGGCCAGACCGAGGTCGGCGGCGATCTCGTCGGCGGTGGCGCCGTCCGGTTCGAAGTACCCCTTCTCGACCGCGAGCGCGGCCACCGTCGCCTGTCGCTCCGTCACCGCGGAGCGGTCGATCGGGACCACGTCCGGTCGCCCGTCGCCGTCCTCGTCCGCGTCTCGGTCGACGAGGATCCGACGGACCTCCGCCGGGCCGAGCGCGTCGACGATCGCCTGCAGCTCGCCGTACCCGGTCAACACGAAGGTGGCGATCAGCTCGCCGTCGTCGATCCGCGCCTCGCGCGGCAGCACCGGGATACTGGAGAACGCCGGCGGGAACCCGGCGCAGGCGCAGGGGCCGTGAGCGTCGCCTTCCGATCCGGACGCAGTCGCGTTGAGGTCGTACCGGCCGTGCGCCTTCCCCGCGAACTCCAGCAGTTCCAGTTCGCTCGGCGGATCGGCTGGGACCTCGTTCGCGACGAAGTCGACGCGCTCGTCCACGGGGTCCACTCGGACCCTTCGAAGGGCCGTCCGTTCCGAAAGCGCGGCTACCGAGCACCGATCGCAGGCGGCGGTCGCCAGCTCGACCTGGATCGTGTCGGCCACGACGGCGGTGCATACGGCAGCGGATCTGAAAAAACGTGGCGGCCGTCGCGGCGGAGTGTCCGCGCTCTCCACCCGCGTTCCCGTCCCGCACGCGGCGGTCGCCGGCGAGGGAACGCTTAAAAGTATCCGGCCGGAACGGGTGGGTATGCCAACCTTCGAGCTGAACCTGTCCGACGACGTGTACGCGGAGTTCCAGCAGCTCGCCGAACAGGAGTTCGTCTCCGAGGAGCAGGCCGCCGAGGACCTGATCGCCTCCGGCATCGAGGCGTACAACGTGAGCGTCGTCGACGACGACCCCCGCGACGAGATGCTGGACGGCGCCGAGAACAACATGTTCGACACGGCGCAAGACCCCGGGAGCCTCGAAGACGACCGGCTGTAGTCGGGTTCGCCTTTCGAATCGACGCCGCTTTTTCATCGATGACCGCCCCGCTAGTACCCGAGCCGCAGCGCCCGGTTCGCCGCCAGCGCGACCAACGCGACCCCCATCACGCCGGCGAGCAGCCCGAACGCGACCGACCAGCCGGCGGCGTCCGAGACCGCCCCGACGACGACGCTCCCGGACGCGCCGACGACCATGTACGCGGTCCGGACGAGCCCGAACCCCGCGCCGCGCTCCCGGTCAGAGAGGAGGTCCATGAACCGCGACTGCAGGGGCGCCCCCCACGACATCGCGAGCCCGACGAGCCCGACGCCGGCGACGACGGCCGGGCGTCCGAGGCCGAACTCGGCCGCCGCGACGAGCAGCCCGTAGCCGACGACCCCGGCGGCCATCGTCGCCATCACGGTCGCGTCGCGGCCGATCCGGTCCGACACCGACCCCGTCACCGGCTGCGTCGCGCCGTGGACGAGGAAGTACAGCGAGAACAGCAGCGCCGACAGCCCGCCCGACAGCCCCGTTCCGAACTCCAGGAAGCTCGGGAGGAACGAGGCGGTCGCCTGCCACGTGAACGCGCCCATCGTCGCCAGCGCTGTCGTGTAGAGGATCCGGGGCCGGGAGAGCAGCTCCGCGAGCGGTCCGAAGGCGAACCGCTCGCGCATCGCCTGATCGGGCCGGAGCGGCTCGGTGGGGCGAACCCGCCACGCGAACAGCGCGAACACGGGGACCGCGGCGGCGACGCCGAGGGCGACCCCGGCTCGCCAGCCGTGCCGCGAGCCGACGAGCGCGGCCAGCGGCGGAGCGGCGAGCCCCGCGGCCGGGGCGCCGGCGACGTGGACGCCGATGGCGCGGCCGATGTCGTCGAACTGCCGCGCGAGGAAGGTGGTCGCCACCGAGTAGTGGAGGCCGGCGCCGGCGCCGAGCACGACGGTGAAGACGACGAACGCGACGATCGACGGGGAGACGGCGATGAGCAGGGAGGCGACCGCGGTGGCGCCGACGGCGGTCAGGATGACGGCCCGCTCGCCGTACCGGTCGCCGAGCACGCCGGAGGGGAACTGCGCGAGCGCGTACGCGAGCCACATCCCCGACAGCCCGAGTCCGACGGTCGCGTTCGTGACGCCGAACTCGACGCGGATCTGCGGGATCAGCGGGCTGATCACCAGCCGCGCGACCATCGTCGCGGTGAACGCGAGCGTGCAGAGCGCGAGCGCCGTGTGTTTGTACCGCCAGTTCACGGTCGCCGTTCACGACCGGGGTCAAAGCGGGTTCCGGTCGCGGCGGTCGGCGCCGGGTGCGGTGCGCTGTCAGAGCGCGAACTCGATCGGGTACTCGGTGAAGTTCTCGTGGCCGTCCTCGGTGACGACGACGATGTCTTCGATCCGGACGCCGCCGACGTCGGGGTCGTAGAGGCCGGGCTCGACGGTGATCACGTGGCCGGGCTCCAGCTCCTCCCCGCCGCTCGCGAGCCGGGGCGACTCGTGGACGTCGAGGCCGACCCCGTGGCCGGTGGAGTGGATGAACCCCGTCTCCGTCTCGGGGTCGGTCCGGAACGTCGGCTCGCCGGCGTCCTCGTACACCTCGCAGGCCGCCGCGTGGACGTCCCCGCCGGTCGCACCGGGCTCGACGGCGTCGAGCGCGGCGTCGAGCGCGCGCTCGGTGAGGTCGTACCACTCGCGGAGCGTCGCCGGCGGCTCGCCGACGCAGAACGTCCGCGTCATGTCGGCGTTGTACTTCGTCGCCTTCGACCGCGGGAAGATGTCGACGATGATCGCCTCGTTCGCCCGGAGCGGCCCCGATCCGCGGTCGTGGGGGTCCGCGGCCTGCGCGCCGCCGGCGACGATCGTCTGGTCGAGCGCGCAGCCGCGGCGCAGCAGCGTCACCTCGATCTCCTCGGTCACCCGCTCGCTGGTGAGCGGCTCGCCGTCGTGGAGGAGGACGCCCGTCTCCGCGTCGTCACCGTCTCCGGCCACGTCGGCGCCGGCGATCAGCTCCTCGGCCGCTCGCATCGCGGCCTCGTTGGCGCGCTGGGCCTCGCGGATCGCGTCGACCTCCTCGTCGGTCTTGACCGCACGGACCTCGCGGATCCGGTCGTCGGTGTCGACGGCGACCTCGATCCCGCGCTCGCGGAGGGCGTCCGCGGTGCCGACCGGGCCGCGCGGCGGCATCGAGACGGACTCGACGCCCTTGTTGCGAACGAACCGGGCGTACATGTCGTTGCGGGCCTCTCGCCCGCCGTACTCGTAGTCGTAGTCGGCGTGGCGCTCGACCGTGTCGGCGGCCGCCTCCTTGCGTGCGCGGCCGTACTCCAGCCCGCCGACGAGGACGTGGACCTCGCCGTCGGCGTACAGCGTGAGGAAGGGGTCGGGGCCGGTGAACCCGGAGAGGTACAGCTGGTTGGCGTCGTCCTGCGAGGCGTCGATCAGGTAGCCGTCCGTCTCGAGGTCGGCGAGCCGGTCGTCGAGGCGTTCGCGGTGCATACGACACCTGCGCGGGCGACCCCCAAATCCGTTGTCCTCGCGGAACGCCGGCCGGCGTTCGAGACGGCGCTCCGTCCGCGAAATAGCTATATAGGTGGGTGCCGCCGATCGGCGATCGGTGTCGATCGGTATTAAGGTCGGCCAAAAAACCGGCAATATTCGTCGAATAACGCCTCGTGAACTCCTCTTCCGGAGCTTCTCCGATCCGAAAACGACCCGATCATTTAAATATTTCCGACGCTTACGTGACGGTGAGGACAACCAACCGAGACGCGTCTCTCGGTCCACCCGTTCCCTCCACTTGAACTAACCAATGAGCGAAAACGTTCGAACGTACACGGCGGAGCACGTCGACGAGACCGAACCCGAGACCGAGTCGGCCGACGAGGAGCTGCACTGCCCGGAGTGCGGCGGCCAGCTCGCGACCGACACGGAGCACGGCGAGACCGTCTGCGTCGACTGCGGGCTCGTCGTCGAGGAGGACGAGATCGACCGCGGGCCGGAGTGGCGCGCGTTCGACTCGAAGGAGAAGGACAACAAGTCGCGCGTCGGCGCCCCGACGACGAACATGATGCACGACAAGGGGCTCTCGACGAACATCGGCTGGCAGGACAAGGACGCCTACGGGAAGTCGCTGTCCAGCCNTGCACGACAAGGGGCTCTCGACGAACATCGGCTGGCAGGACAAGGACGCCTACGGGAAGTCGCTGTCCAGCCGCCAGCGCGAGAAGATGCAGCGGCTGCGCACCTGGAACGAGCGGTTCCGCACCCGCGACTCGAAGGAGCGCAACCTGAAGCAGGCGCTCGGCGAGGTCGACCGGATGGCCTCGGCGCTCGGCCTCCCGGACAACGTCCGCGAGACCGCCTCCGTCATCTACCGCCGCGCGCTCGACGAGGACCTGCTGCCCGGCCGTTCCATCGAGGGCGTCTCGACGGCGTCGCTGTACGCCGCCGCTCGGCAGGCGGGGACCCCGCGCAGCCTCGACGAGATCGCGGCCGTCTCCCGGGTCGAGAAGGACGAGATCGCCCGGACGTACCGCTACGTCGTCCGCGAGCTCAAGCTGGAGATCCAGCCCGCCGACCCCGAGAGCTACGTCCCCCGGTTCGCCTCCGACCTGGGCCTCTCCGACGAGGCCGAGCGCCGCGCCCGGTCGCTGCTCGACACCGCGAAGTCGCAGGGGATCCACTCCGGCAAGTCGCCGGTCGGGCTCGCGGCCGCCGCCGTCTACGCCGCCTCGCTGCTCGTCAACGAGAAGGTGACACAGAGCGAGGTCAGCGACGTCGCGAACATCAGCGAGGTCACCATCCGGAACCGGTACCACGAGCTGTTAGAGGCCGAGGACGGCGTCGCGCTGAACTGACGCCGCTCCCCGATTCCGATTCGGTCGCCGTCGACGCCCGCCGTTTTTCCGAACGCCCAAGCCCGCGCAGGCCGAGCCACGGGTATGGAGACCACTCGTCACTTCACGGCGACGACGTACGTCGTCAACGACGGCGCGACCGCGCTCCACGCCCACGAGCGGCTCGGGATCCGGCTCCCGCCGGGCGGGCACGTCGACCGCGACGAGCTGCCCCACGAGGCCGCGCTCCGGGAGGTTCGCGAGGAGACGGGGCTGGAGGCGGAGCTCGTCGCGACCGAGTCGCCGATCGAGGGGCCGAACACGCGCGGGCTCCCGGAGCCGGCCCACCTCATGCTCCACGACATCAACGTCCACGAGGACGGGTCCGTGGGTCACCAGCACGTCGATCACCTCTACTACGCGCGGGTCGACTCCCGCGAGATCGCGCCGAACGGCGACGACGAGGTCGACCCCGACGACTGGCGCTGGTACACGCCGACGGAGCTGACCGCGAGCGACCTCCAGCCGGACGTGATCGAGCTCGGCTGCGAGGCGATCGACGCCGTCGACGGGGCGTAGCCGCGACCGGAGCGGGTGGCATCCCCGCGATCGGTGGACGGCGAAGCCGCGACCGTGGCCGGAGCGCCCGCTCGCCGGCGTCAGACGACCGTCTCACGCTCCGGAAGGTATTTGGGTCGTTGCAGGCGACGTAAACGCAAATGGACGCAGAGCGAAGAGCGGAGATAACCGGGTGGGACGCCCGGGAGTTCTCGGGCGGCTTCGAGGGGCTCGGGCGTCTCGTCGACCGGGGGTTCTCCGGCGCGGTGACGAACGGCACGGGGTGGCTGTTCGTGTTCGAGGGCCGCGTCGTCGGTACCGCGGACGCCGACCTCGACGCGTTCGCGGACGCCTCCGGGACGGTTTATAAATCACCGGCGGAGGTCCTCCCGGTCTTATTCGCCATGCAGGAGGAGGGCGGGGAGCCGCGGGCGCAGTACTACACGAACGACACGCCGCTCTCGGAGGCCGACCGGAAGCTCTCGCAGGGCGGATTCACCGGCTACGTCGAGCTGTCGGAGAACGTGCTCTCGGGCGACTACTACGTCACCTACACCGCGGGCGAGTCGATGGCGGCGGCGTACGTCGGCAACTCCCGCCGGCTCGAAACCGGTGACGACGCCTTCGAACTGGCCGACGACGAGGTCGGGATCTACACCGTCTACGAGGTCGATCTGGACGTGCGGGAGATCCCCGATCCCGGCGCGACCGGCGGCGTGACTGCCGCGGGTGACGAGGCCGCCTCCGAAGGCGACTCGATCGAGATCGAAGACGGGGCCGACGACGGCGAACCCGCCGAGATCGCCGAAGACGAGACGGGTGACGCCGGCCCCATCGATATCTCCGAACCCGCCGAACCAGACGAGAGCGGCGAGAGCGGCGGGAGCGACGGGGCCGAGACCGTCGAAGACGAACCCGTCCGCGAGGCAACTCGCGCCGACGCGCCTCGCGACGACGAGAGCCCGGTCGACGGGAGCGAGACGACCGAGACCGCGGGCGAGTCGACCGACGAGGCGACGCCCTCGCCGCGGGAGCGAACCGGCGGAGCGAACGGGACCGAGACGCCGACGGACGCGGCCGAGCGGACGGACGTGGCCGAGCGGGCGGACGCGGGGAGCCCGGACGCGGGCGCAGAGGCGGACGCCTCGGCGGAACGGGCCGCTCCCGCTGTGACGACCGACGCTCCCGACGCCTCGGAATCCGACGGCGAGGGCCCGGACGACGACGTGTTCTCCGAGGAGGAGCAGTGGCGCGAGCAGAAGTCCATCCCCGCGCTCGACCCGTCGGAGGCGAGCGATCCCCCGGGCGGTCGCGGTGAGGCCGAGACGGACGCGGGCGGACGGTCCCCGCGCGAGGCGAGCGACCGACAGCGCTCCGGGAGCGCCGGCCGGAGCGGCGACGCCGGCTCGACCGCGGCCGACGGCGCCGACCGGTCCCCCGAGCCTCGCTCTACCGACCGGGACCGGTCGAGCCGGGCGAACCGGTCGGCGGTCTCGCAGCGCGCTTCGGGGTCGGGCGCGGTCGACCGCGGGTCGACCGACGAGCGGCGCGAACAGCTCCGAGCCGAACTGGAGGCCGCCGAGGAGAAGCGAGCGACGCTGGCGGCGGAACGGGACGAGCTCGCGGCCGACCGCGACGACATCGCCGCGGAGCGCGACGAGCTCGCGAGCGAGGTCGACCGGCTGGAGTCGGAGCTGTCGACGCTCCGCGAGGAGCGCGACCGGCTGGAGTCGGAGCTGTCGGCCGCCCGCGACCGGCTCCCGGAGAGCGACCGAACGATATCGGCGGCGGAGGNGATGTGTATAAGAGACAGGCCCACGACGGAGCGGTCGACCGCGAGGCGCTCCGCGAGAATCTCCGGATCGAGCACCACACCAGCTTCGAGACGGACGGGCTCGCGGTCGACGGGCAGCCGTTCGAGGCGTTCTTGGAGGGCACCATCGAGTACGGGTTCACCCGGTGGCTCGTCGAGGACCTCCCGTTCGAGGTGAGCGGCACCGGCAACCAGAGCGTGCTCCGCGACCTCTACGACGCCATCCCGGAGATCGACCGCGCGGAGATCGGCGGCTCCGTGTCGATCGCGCTCCGGGAAAACGGCGAGGAGACCCGCGAGCAGCGCTCGTTCGACCTCGTGTTGCGCGACCGGATGGGAAATCCGCTGTTCGTCGCCGACCTCAACGACAGCCGAGACCCGACCGCCGAGGGCGCGCTGGAGTCGCTCGTGGGCAACGGGCGCGACATCGCCGAGTCGAACGAGTCGTTCGCGGCGGCGTTCGCGGTGACGGAGAGCTTCTTCGAGCCGGGCGCGTTAGAGACCGCGAGCGACGCGGTCGGCGGCGGCCTCTTCAGCCGGTCGAAGCGCGCGAGCTTCGTGAAGCTCTCGCGCAAGCGCGGCTACCACCTCTGTCTGGTCGAGGCCCGCGACGGCGGCTTCCACATGACGGTCCCGGACCTGTAGCCGTCGAGACTGAACCCGTCGCCGTCGAGCCGTCGGGGGAGTCCGAAACCGGAGCGCAACGAGTCAGAGCGGTCAGCTCGGGAGAGCGAAACAGTCGGGAACCGAACGGTAAACTCGCTCCGGACGCGGTTTAATAGCTATTTAAACGCAATTCAAACGCTACTTAAATGCGATTCGAACGCAGCGGTCACGCGACGTAAACACGACCCGAACGCGACCCGTCCGTCGTCTCACGCGAAGTCGAAGCGGTTCAGTTCTCGAGTTCCGCGGCGTCGTCGATCCGCATCGAGCCGAGCTTGTTGACCGTCTCGTCGAGCTTCTCGTCGAGCTCGTCGACGAACTCGTGGGTGCGCTCGGTCGTGATCGCGCCCTGGCTGGACGGCTCGATGAGGTTCTCCTCCTCGAGCACGCGCAGCGAGTAGCGGACCTTGTGATGGGGGTAGCCCGTCTCGTTCGACATCTTCACGATGCCGATCGGCTCGTTTTCGATGACCATCCGCAGGACCTGGAGGTGACGTTCCAGCATATCTACCTCCTTCTCTAGTCGATCTATCATGGCACATGTTAACTCGTCATGCCCCCGTTTAAAAGTTGCTGTCGGCGGACGACCCGAAATCGCTCGACCCGACGCTTTGACGTGGGGGTAGTTAACGCATTCGATCGCGGCGGCGGCGAGCCGGTCGCATCGCTTCGTCGCCGATCGCTGGTGTGTCACCACGAACGGCGATAGCGGCGCGCATACTCTGCGGATCTAATGCACGTTCGTGGTGTGATTCCGGCGCTGGACCGTAATCGGTTTTACCTCCCGCCCGGAACCACCGGGTCGTATGACACTCACCATCGTCGGCTCCCAGCTGGGAGACGAGGGCAAGGGCGCGCTCGTCGACCGGTGGGGAGGGGACGCGGACGTCGTAGTCCGTTATCAGGGCGGCGACAACGCCGGCCATACCGTCGTCGAGGGCGGCGTCGAGTACAAGCTGTCGCTCGTGCCGAGCGGCGCGGTCCGGGGGACGACCGGTATCCTCGGCAACGGCTGCGTCGTCAACCCGAAGACGCTGTTCACCGAGATCGACGACCTGCGCGAGCGCGGGCTCGACCCCGACGTGCGAGTCGCCCGCCGGGCGCACGTCATCATGCCGTACCACCGCGTGCTGGACGGGATCGAAGAGGAGGTCAAGGCGGACGACGACGCCGGCGACGAGGTCGGCACGACCGGCCGCGGCATCGGTCCGACGTACGAGGACAAGGCCGGGCGTCGCGGGATCCGGATCGCGGACCTGCTCGCCCCCGACGTGCTCCGCGAGAAGCTCGAGTACGCCGTCCCGCAGAAGCGCGCGCTCGTCGAGGACGTGTACGGGCTCGAAATCGAGGGAGGTGACGACCGCGCCGAGGCGTTCGACGTCGACGCGCTCCACGAGGAGTTTGCCGCGATAGGCGAGCGCCTCGCCGACGAGGGGATGACCGTCAACTGCTCCGACTACCTCCACCGCCGCCGCGAGGCGGGCGACGAGATCCTCTTCGAGGGCGCGCAGGGTACCCACATCGACATCGACCACGGGAACTACCCGTTCGTCACCTCCTCGAACCCGACCGCCGGCGCCGCGTCGGTCGGCTCCGGGCTCGGCGTCACCGCGGTCGGGGACGGCGAGGTCGTCGGCATCGTGAAGGCGTACCTCTCCCGGGTCGGCGAGGGGCCGCTCCCGACCGAGCTCGACGGCGACGCCGACGAGGAGGCGCTCGCCGACGACATCCGCGAGAAGGGCGGCGAGTTCGGCACCGTCACCGGCCGCCCCCGAAGAATCGGCTGGCTCGACCTCCCCATGCTCCGGCACGCCGCGCGCGTCTCCGGCTTCACTGGCGTCGCGGTCAACCACGTCGACGTGCTCGCCGGGCTCGACGAGCTGAAGGTCTGTACGGGCTACGAGCTCGATGGCGAAGAAATCGACACCGTCCCCACCACGACCGAGCGCTGGGAGCGCTGCGAGCCGGTGTTCGCGGAGCTCGACACCTGGGCGGAGTTCGACTCGGCCGCGGTCGCCGAGGCGGGCTACGACGCGCTCCCGGAGGCGGCCCGCGAGTACCTGGAGTTCGTCGCCGACGAGATCGACACGCCGATCTACGCGGTCGGCGTCGGCCCCGACCGCGAGGAGACGGTCGAGCTGACGAACCCGTTCGACGAGTAACGTCGCCGCCGGTGACCAACTCCGGCACAGCGTGCTGACGGGTATCGCGGACGGCCGACGCTTTTCAGGGTCGAACGCGAACCGCCGACATGGCCCGGCCCTCCAACGGTCCGTCAGACGGCGCGCAGTCCGCTCCGGAACCGATCGTCGTACGCACGTTCTCACACCTCTCGCGACTGCTCCCGCTCGCGCTCGTGCCGCTCGTCACGACGCTTTTGAACGCGAGCGACCTGCTGGCGGCGTCGCGGACGGACGGGATCTCGGTCCGGGCGTCGTTCCCGGTCTACCGGTACGACCTCTGGAGCTTCGTGGAGTCGCCGACCGGGGACGGGCTCTCGGTCGGCCTCCCGTTCGGCACCGTGGAGTCGGTCGTGCTCTTCGTCCCGCTGCTCGGCGCCTACGTCGTCGTCTCGGGCGCGCTGAGCGCGGGCTACTTCGGCGCAATCGCCGAGGGGATCACGACCGGACAGTTTGACTTCGTCGCGGGCGTCCGGCGGTTCGGCGTCCGGATGATACTCCTCGAGGCGATCGTCGTGGTCGCGGTGGCGGCCCTCTTCCTGCCGTTGCTCGTCGTTCCGCCGCTGTTCGTCGCCGCGGTCCTCGCGGCGCTCGTGCTCGCTTACCTGTACTTCCCGACGGTGTACGTCCTCACCCTGGAGGACCGAGGGATCGAGTCCGCAGTCCGCCGGGCGCGGGACCTCGTCTCGCGCCACCAGCCGCTCGGGTTCTTCCTCTTCGTCGCGATCGTCACTGCAGTCTGCTCCGTTCCACTGGGCCTCCTGACGCGTGCTGGAACGCCCGGCGCCCTGCTCGCGGCGGTCGTCGCCGCGCCGCTGGGGCTCGCGTTCAACGTCGCGACCGCGCTGAAGGTCGCGCAGATGGCTGACGTGGAGACGGTCGAGTGACCGGCCGGGGGACGATCGGCGCCCCAGTCGCTACTGCGGGTCGACGTCGTTCAGCGCGGCCATGTCCTCGTCCGTCAGCGACAGGTCCGCGGCCGCGAGGTTGGCTTCGAGGTGGTCGACGCTCGACGTGCCCGGGATCGGGAGCGTCACGTCGGAGTGATCGAGGAGCCACGCGAGCGCGACCTGCCGAGCCGTCGCGTCGTGGCGGTCGGCGACTTGGTCGAGCGCGTCGGGAGTCTCGTCTCCGTCGACCGCGTACATCGGTCCCCACGGGATGAAGCCCACGCCCTTTTGTTCGCAGGCGGCCAGCACGTCCTCGTCGTCGCGGTGGCCGACGTTGTAGCGGTTCTGGACGGTGGCGACGTCGACGATCTCCGTGGCGGTCTCTAACTGCTCGACGCTGACGTTCGAGAGGCCGACGTGAGAGATCTGGCCGGCGTCTTTCATCTCCGCGAACGCGTGGACCGACTCCTCGAAGTCGGTGTCGGGGTCGGGGCGGTGGAACTGGTAGAGGTCGATCGTGTCGGTGCCGAGCCGGTCGAGGCTACACAGCACCTGATTTCGCAGAAAGTCGGGGTCGCCGTGGGGGAGCCAATCGCCCTCGCGGTTGCGGAGCAGGCCGGCCTTCGAGGCGACGACCACGTCGTCGGGGTCGCCGAGGGCCTCGCCGATCAGCCGCTCGCTGACGCCCGGCCCGTAGGAGTCGGCGGTGTCGACGAAGTCGACGCCGAGGTCCACGGCTCGCTGGAGGACCCGCTTGGCCTCCTCCTCGTCGTCGGGGCGGCCGACGATGTCCTCGCCCGTGATCCGCATCGCGCCGAAGCCGAGGCGGTTGACGGTCATGTCGCCGCCGATGTCGAACGTCTCGCTCAGGGGTGTGTCTGAAGCCATGTGCTGTCACTCTCGAGCCACGCTCAAAGTCGTGGGGGTGGCGGAAGGGGGCGCGCTCGTCAGCGGTGGCCTGCCCCCTCGCCCGTCTTGCGTCCGTCGCTACTCATAAACCGTCCCCGCGTGATCGTGAGGTATGGACGCCGAGCGCGAGGTACTCGACGTGTTGGCGCGGAACGCCCGCGAGGACATCGACGACATCGCGGCCCAGACGGGCCTCGACGCGGACGCGGTAGCGGCGGCGATCGACGCGCTGGAGGCGGACAACGTGGTTCACGGCTACCAGGCGGTCGTGGACTGGGACCGCGTCGACGAGGGGAAGATCCGGGCGGTCGTCGAGATCAACGTCGAGCTCGACCGCGAGACCGGCTACGAGCAGGTGGCCGACCGGATCGCGAAATTCCCCGCGGTCGACGCCCTCCACCTCGTCTCCGGCGACTACGACTTCGCCGTCGAGGTGCTCGGCGAGACGATGCAGGACGTCTCGCGGTTCATCTCCGAGCAGGTCGCGCCCATGCCCGAGGTCACCCAGACGGTGACCCACTACATCATGGAGACCTACAAGGACGGCGGGATCCGGTTCGAGGACGGCGACGACGACGACCGCCTCTCCGTCTCGCCATGAGGCTCTCGGACCGCGCGCGCGACCTCCCGGAGTCGGGGATCCGGAAGTTCTTCGAGCTCGCGGAGGCGCGCGACGACGTGATCTCCTTAGGCGTCGGCGAGCCCGACTTCTCGGCGCCGTGGGCCGCCCGCACCGCCGCGATCGACTCGCTCGAACGCGGGAAGACCTCCTACACCTCGAACCGCGGGATGGCCGCGCTCCGCGAGCGGATCGCCGCCCACCACGAGCGCTACGACCAGCCGTACGACCCGGCCGACGAGGTGCTCGTCACGACCGGCGCGAGCGAGGCGGTCGACCTCGCGTTCCGCGCGCTGGTCGACCCCGGCGACACGGTCGCCGTCCACGAGCCGACGTACATCTCCTACGGCCCCGGGATCGAGCTGGCGGGCGGCGAGCGGCTGACGGTCCCCACGCGGGCCGAGGACGACTTCGCTCTCACGCGGGAGTCGCTGGAGGCGGCGGGCGCGGCCGAGGCCGACCTGCTCGTCTGCTGTTACCCGAACAACCCGACGGGCGCGACGATGACCGAGGAGGAGTACGCCGAGGTCGCCGCGTTCTGCCGGGACGAGGACCTCCGGGTGATCGCCGACGAGATCTACTCGGCGCTCACCTACGGGACCGATCACACGTCGATCGCGACCCGGCCGGGGATGCGCGAGCGCACCGTCGTCGTCAACGGGTTCTCGAAGGCGTACGCGATGACGGGGCTCCGGCTGGGGTACGCGCTGGGCCCGACCGACGCGATCGACGCGATGAACCGGATCCACCAGTACACGATGCTGTCGGCGCCGACGACGCCGCAGTACGCCGCGATCGAAGCGCTCGACCGCTGCGACGAGGAGGTGACCGACATGGTCGACGAGTACAACCGCCGCCGGCGGCTGGTCGTCTCCCGGTTCAACGAGATGGGACTCGACACCTTCGAGCCGGGCGGCGCGTTCTACGCGTTCCCGGACTGCGGCGGCGACGACGAGGTCTTCGCCGAGGAGCTGCTGGAGGCGCAGGGCGTCGCGGTCGTCCCCGGCTCCGTCTTCGGCGAGGGCGGCGAGGGCCACCTCCGGGTGTCGTACGCGACCTCGATGCGCGAGCTGAAGGAGGCGACCGACCGGATCGCGACGTTCGTCGAGGGGCGGGACTGACCGGGGACGGGCGGACCTCCGTCGATCGCTGAACCCTCGAAGCGACCATCTTTATAAATCGACGAGAGCCGCGGACTCGACCGTTCAAACCGGGAACTCGACGCCGGTCGCGTCCGTCGAGTACTCCCAGAGTCTCCGGGCGTCCTCGCGGTCGTAGGAGGCGTCGTTCGAGCGGCCGACAGTCGGGTGTCCGCGCATGTTCAACAGCCCGCCGGGCTCGACGTACGCGCCGCCGTCGACGTCGGCGGTGGCCGCGTACAACATCGGCTCGACCCCGATTTCGGCGTCCTGTCCGAGAAGGGCGTTCGCGGCCTTCATCCCGACCTTCATCAGGGGGTTCCCGCTCTCGGCGGCGGTCCGCATCTGGAGGTTGGTGTCGGTGTAGCCGGGGTGGCAGGCGACGCTACGAACGTCGAGGCCGGCGTCGGTCTCGCGGTTCGCGGCGTCGATCCGGTGGTGGAGCTCGTAGGCGAACAGGAGGTTCGCGAGCTTGCTCCGGCCGTACGCCTTCCACTTGCCGTACGACCGCTCCCAGTTGAGGTCCGCGAAGTCCATCTCGCCCTGCTCGTGGGCGCCCGACGACTGCGTGACGACGCGCGCGACGCCGTCGACCCCCTCGGCGGCTTCGAGGAGTTCGAAGAGCCGCCCGGTGAGCGCGAAGTGGCCGAGGTGGTTGACGCCGAACTGCGTCTCGAAGCCGTCCGCGGTCTCGCTCCGGGGGATCGCCATCACGCCCGCGTTGTTACAGAGCACGTCGACCGCGTCGTAGTCGTCGCTCAGGTCCTCGGCGAAGGCCCGCACCGAGTCGAGCGAGGCGAGGTCGCACTCGCGCACGTCGAGGTCGCCGTCGACCTCGCCGCCGGCGTCGGCGCGGATCTCGGCGGCGGCGTCCTCGGCGCGCTCGACGCTCCGGCACGCCATCACCACCGTAGCGCCCTCCGCGGCGAACGCGCGCGTCCCCTCGTAGCCGAGCCCGCTGTTCGCGCCGGTGACGACCACCGTCTTCCCGTCCAGTCGCGGCATCTCCTCGGCGGTCCAGTCTGCCATACGCACGGAAGGGGCGTCACGGGGAGAAATCTGTCGGCGGGATCCGACGGTCACGCTTCGTGCGAAACGTTCCCGAACAGGGCGGCGAGACGGCGCCTGACGCCGGGATCCACTTTCACCGCGCCGGCGGTGCGTTTTTAGGTGCCTCGGTGGAAGGGGAGGATACCGAATGACGTCCTTCCAGTCGACGATCGGCGACGAGGAGGGGATCGCGGAGGAGCTGGCCGAGGGCCAGCGCGAGATCTCCATCGCCGAGTTCTTCGAGAAGAACAAACACATGCTCGGGTTCGACTCGGGCGCCCGCGGGCTCGTCACCGCCGTCAAGGAGGCGGTCGACAACGCGCTCGACGCGACCGAGGAGGCCGGCGTCCTCCCCGACATCTACATCGAGATCGAGGAGGTGGGCGACTACTACCGGCTCGTCATCGAGGACAACGGGCCCGGTATCACGAAAGAACAGCTCCCGAAAGTGTTCGGGAAGCTCCTGTATGGGAGTCGTTTTCATGCCAGGGAGCAGTCTCGTGGCCAACAGGGAATAGGGATCTCAGCGGCTGTACTGTACTCTCAGTTGACTTCCGGCCAGCCCGCGAAGATCACCTCACGCCCGAAGGGACAGTCGCGGGCGCAGTACTTCGAGCTCATCATCGACACCGACACGAACGAGCCGGAGATCAAGGCGGACGAGGAGACGACGTGGGACCGCCCCCACGGCACCCGGATCGAGCTGGAGATGGAGGCGAACATGCGCGCCCGCCAGCAGCTCCACGACTACGTGAAACACACCGCGGTCGTCAACCCCCACGCGCGGCTCGAACTCCGCGAGCCGGGGCTCGACGAGCCGCTGAAGTTCGAGCGCGCGACCGACGAGCTGCCGGCGGAGACGGAGGAGATCCGCCCGCACCCGCACGGCGTCGAGCTCGGCGCGCTGATAAAGATGCTGGAGGCGACCGAGTCGTACTCCGTCTCCGGGTTCCTCCAGGAGGAGTTCACGCGGGTCGGCAAGAAGACCGCCGACAGCGTGATCGACAACTTCCGAGACGTGTACTACGGCCGCGAGCTCGCGTGGTCGCCGCCGCGCGCCCACGACGACCGCGACGTCGCCGCCGCGGTCGCGGACGCGGTCGCCAACAAGGGCAAGGCGGCGACCACCGCCTTCGCCGAGGGCGTCGCCGAGACGGTCGCTGGCAACGACCGCCTCTCGCGCTCGGAACTCGCGGCGATCGTCGGTAACGTCGCCGAAAACGTCGAGGGCGACACGGGCAAGACGTTCGGCGGGACCGTCCGCGAGAACGCCGTCGACGCGGCGTGGCGGGCGATAACGGGCGTGGACGCCGACGGCGACGCGGCGGGTGCCGCCGATGACGGGGACGGCGACGACGCCGAGTCCCCCCTCGTCGCCGACGCCTACGCCCTCGTCGACGACGCCACCTCGACCCGGAAGGACGACGCCGCGGTGCGGGCGATGGCCGAGGCGCTCGCGCGTCGGTTCGCGAACCTCGACGGTGAGGCGTTCCGGATCGCCCGCGACGACTTGGAGCGGCTCGTCGCGGACGCGGCCAATTTCGTCGCCGAGCAGCGCGACGCCACCTTCGGCGAGACGGCCCGCGAGAACGTCGTCGAGGCGTTCTGGTCGCGGGCGCGGACGGTCCCGGACGACCCGCCGAAGGTGAAGTCGATCGCGGGCGACCGCGACGCCGCGGCCGACTTACTCGAGGCGATGCGGACGACCGACATCCTCGCGCCGCCGACGGACTGCCTCGCGCCGATCACGGCCGAGCTGGTCGAGGCCGGCCTCCGGAAGGAGTACGACGCCGACTTCTACGCGGCCGCGACCCGCGACGCCGAGGTCCACGGCGGCGACCCGTTCATCGTCGAGGCCGGCATCGCCTACGGCGGCGAGATCCCGGCCGAGGGGTCGGTCGAGCTGCTCCGGTTCGCGAACCGCGTCCCGCTCGTCTACCAGCGCGGCGCCTGCGCGACGACGGACGTGATCAAGTCGATCGGCTGGCGCAACTACGGGCTCGACCAGCCCGGCGGATCGGGGCTCCCCAACGGGCCGGCCGTTATCAGCATCCACGTCGCCTCCACGAACGTCCCGTTCACGAGCGAGTCGAAGGACGCGCTCGCGAACGTCCCCGCGATCGAAGACGAGATCGAACTGGCGGTCCGCGAGGCGGCGCGCGAGCTGAAGTCGTACCTCAACAAGCGGCGCTCGATGCAGCAGCGCCGGGAGAAACAGGACGTGCTCGGCAAGATCCTCCCGGAGATGGCCGACAAGGTCTCGGAGGTCACGGGCCGGTCGCGCCCCGACATCGACGGGGCCTTGGCGCGGATCATGAACAACGTCAGCGTCGAGCGCGAGGTGGACGGCGAGACGGTGACGCTGGTCGTCGAGAACCACTCGGACGTGAACGAGCAGTTGGAGATCACGGACATCGTCTCCGCGGAGCCGACCGACCTCTCCGACGGGACGGTGGTGGACATGGACGGCGAGTGGTTCGTCCAGTGGAAGCCCGAGGTGCCCTCGGGCGACGAGCGGGAACTGACGTACGCGGTCGACGGCGAGGCCGACTTCGAGGTCAGCGTCGGCGGCGTGGAGACTGAGAAACTCACGGTGAACGCGTAAATGACGACAGAAAGCGACGCACGAGACGAGCTGATCGACCTGGCAGCGGACTTCTACGACCAGTTCGCCGCCGGGAACATCCCGGAGATGACGCTTCCCACGCGGACGAAGAGCAACATCGAGTACGACACCGAAAGCGGCGTCTGGACCTACGGCGACCGCACGTCGACGCGCAGCGCCAACTCGGTGCGGGGCGCGCGCAAGCTGCTGAAGGCGGCGTACACGATCGAGTTCCTCGCGGACCAGCTCGACGAGGACCGCTCGTCGACGCTGCGGGAGCTGTACTACCTCTCGGAGTCGTGGGACAACGACGAGGCGCAGTTCTCGAGTCAGGACGAGTCGAACGACCTCGTGGAGGACCTGGAGATCGTCACGGGGGTCACCCGCGAGGACTTCCACATGCGCCCGGAGGAGTCGGGCGCGACCCTGATGGGGCCCCTCCTCATCCGCGAGCAGACCCGCCGCGGAGAACGCGAGATCCACTGTCAGGAGGACGTGGGCGCGGGCGGCTACCAGATCCCGAACAACCCGGACATGATCGAGTTCCTCGACGACGACATCGACTTCGCGCTCGCCGTCGAGACCGGCGGGATGCGCGACCGGCTCGTCGAGAACGGGTTCGACGAGGAGTACAACTGCCTCGTCATCCACCTCAAGGGCCAGCCGGCGCGAGCGACCCGTCGGATCACGAAGCGCGTCCACGACGAGCTGGACGTTCCCATCGCGGTCTTCGCCGACGGCGACCCGTGGTCCTACCGGATCTACGGCTCCGTGGCGTACGGCTCGATCAAGTCCGCGCACCTCTCGAAGTACCTCGCGACGCCGGAGGCGCAGTTCGTCGGGATCCAGCCCGAGGACATCGTCGAGTACGACCTCCCGGCCGACCCGCTCTCCGACTCGGACGTGAACGCCCTCGAATCCGAGCTGGACGACCCGCGGTTCCAGACCGACTACTGGGAGGAACAGATCGAACTGCAGCTCGACATCGGGAAGAAGTCCGAACAGCAGTCGCTCGCGAGCCGCGGGCTCGACTTCGTCACCGACACCTACCTCCCCGAGCGGCTCGACGCGATGGGCGTGATCTGAAGCCCCGCGGGGATAGCCCTTTTACTCGCCTTCGTCCGCGACCTCGCCGATCTGGCGACGCTCGCCGTCGGCGTCGTCGTTCGCATATTTATAAACGACCCCGTCCACCTCGTCCGTCGTCGCGTTGTGCGAGCCGTCACAGAGCGGCTCCGAATCAGAGAGACCGCACTGACAGACGTAGATCATGCCGTCGTCACCCATGTCGGACTCGTCGAGCTTTACCGGTCCGCGCTCCTCGTGCGTGACTTCGCGTGCCATGGTCGTCGATCGGTGCGCACCCGAATACGGCTTGTGGCCGCAGAGCGGGAGCAGCCGCTCCCGTCGAGACCGCCGCAACCCCCTTGCCCGTGGGGGCCGTATCGGAGGTATGAGCGAGACCGACGAGGGCGACGCGGTCGACCCGCGAGAGCTGACCGACGCGGAGTGGCGCGAGCGCCTCTCCGAGGAGGAGTACCGCGTGCTCCGCGAGAGCGGCACGGAGGCCAAGTTCTCCGGCGAGTACGTCGACCACCACCCCGACGACGGGGAGTACCGCTGTCGGGCCTGCGGGACCGTCCTCTTCGACGCCGAGACGAAGTACGAGTCCGGCTGCGGCTGGCCCGCCTTCTACGCCGCCGAGGAGGAGTCGGTGACGACGACGGTCGACACCAGCCACGGGATGCGCCGCACCGAGGTCCGGTGTGCGAACTGCGACTCCCATTTGGGCCACGTGTTCGACGACGGCCCCGAGCCCACCGGCAAGCGGTTCTGCATCAACTCGGTCGCGATGGAGTACGGCGGGGAGTGAGAACTCGGCCCGAGGGAGGACACCGCGCCTACGTGGCCGCGACCGACGCGACCGCCCGCTACGCCGCCAGCGGGAGCCTGACGACGAACACCGTGCCCTTCGGCTCGTTGTCCTCGATCCACACGTCCCCATCGTAGATCTCCACGAGCGACCGGACCAGGTACAGCCCGATCCCGGCGCCCGGGCTGTCGAGTCCCTTCTCGCCCTTCCCGAAGACCTCGTCCCGGTGGCTCTCGGGGATCCCCGGGCCGTTGTCGGCGACGCGCACCTCGGCGACGCCGCGGGCCTCGTCGACCGCGGCCGAGACCGTCACCTTCGGCGGCGTCTCGTCGTTGTGCTGGACCGCGTTCCGCAGGAGGTTCCGGAAGACAGAGCTCAGCATTTCGTCGGCGACAACGTCCGCGCCGGGGAACGATCCCTCAGCGGTGAAGACGGCCTCCGAGTAGGCCGATCGGACCTCCTCGACCTGCTGTGAGAGGACCCGAGCGAGCGAGACGCGGCTCGGCTCGGTTTCCTCGCGGAGCATCACTTCGGCGAGGTCGCGGACCGTCGTGGTCAGGGAGACGGCGCTCTGGGTGTTCCGCTTGATCACGTCCAAGTACTCCTCGCCCTCCCCGTCGACGTGGTCGTCGAGCAGTTCGGCGTACGCGCCGACGAGCTGGAGGTCGTTACGGATGTCGTGGCGCATCACTTGGTTCAGCAGTCTGAGATCGTCGCGCTGGCGCTTGAGGCGCTCCTCGGGGTCCGCGTCGTCGACCAGTTCGCCAGCCTCTCCGTCTGAACGCACGACACCCGTGTCCTCTCTCGCGCCCGGCTCGGTCGAAACCCTCGCTCCTGGCCCCGCGTCTTCACCCGGTGCCGCGTTCGCGTCGTCGCCCATGAGAACTCGTACGCCGGCCGGTAGTTTTTAAATACCGATCGGGGTCCGGAGCGGTCCGGGAGGTCGTCGCTCAGATCCCCTCGTCGAGCAGCTCGCGGGCGATGATGTTCTTCTGGATCTCCGTGGTCCCCTCGTAGATCTGGGTGATCTTGGCGTCGCGGTAGAGCCGCTCGACGTCGTGGTCGTTGACGTATCCGGCGCCGCCGTGGACCTGGACCGCCTCGTCGGCGACCTCCACCGCGGTCCGGGAGGCGAACTCCTTGGCCATCGATGCGAGCGCGGTGAGATCCCCCGGTTCGTTGTCGACCGCCCACGCCGAGCGGTAGGTGAGCCAGCGGGCCGCCTCGGTGTTCGTGTGCATCTCCGCGAGCTTGTGTTTGATCGCCTGGAAGTCGCTGATCGGGCGGTCGAACTGCTCGCGTTCCTCGGCGTACTCCAGCGCGCGCTCGGCCGCGCCGCGGGCGATCCCGACGCCCTGCGCGGCGACCGCGGTGCGCGTCTCGTCGAAGAACTGCATGAGCTGTAAAAAGCCCATCCCGCGCTGGCCGATCAGGTTCTCGTCGGGGACGCGCACGTCGTCGAACCGGAGCTCGGCGGTGTCGCTCGCGCGGATCCCGAGCTTCCCGGTGATCTTGTCCCGGGCGAGTCCGTCGCGGTCGCCCTCGACGAGGATCTGCGAGTAGCCCGAGTAGCGGTCGTCGATCTCGGGGTCGGTCTCGCAGACGACGACGAAGTAGTCGGCGACGGTGCCGTTCGTGATCCACATCTTCGAGCCGTTGATCACCCACTCGTCGCCGTCTTTTTCGGCGTGCGTCGCCACCGAGGTCACGTCCGAGCCCGCCTGCGGCTCCGAGATGGCCGAGCCCATCACCGCGTCGCCGGCGGTCACCTCCGGGAGGACGCGCTCCTTCTGCTCGTCCGTCCCGAACTCCATCAGCGCCTCCGCCCCGAAGCCGGCGCTGGAGACGCAGAGGCCGATGCCGGGGTCGGCCGCGAACAGCTCTTCCGTGAGGATCGCGTTCTCCAGCGAGGAGTAGCCGACGCCGCCGTACTCGACCGGGACGTGCGGCGCGAGCAGCCCCATGTCGGCGGCCGTCTCCATCACCTCGTACGGGTACTCCTCGGCGACGTCGTACTCGGTCGCAACCGGCCGGATCTCCTCGTCCGCGAACCGGCGGACTTCCTCGCGCAGCTGCTTCTGCTCGTCCGTTAGCTGGAACTCCATGTGCGACCGTTTCGCCGAATCTATCATAATCGTTCGTAAACGTCGAGGAATTCGGATCGCGTTTACAGTTCTTCGGCTTGGTGTCACGGAGCACCGTCGGCGACGTGTTATTTAAATGGCGACGAGCGAGGGGGACGAGCGAGTATAAAAACGGTGCGGCGGCGTGCGTCGTCGGCGTCCGTGTGAGCGATCCCCGCTCGGCGAGCGATACCCCGGCGCGGCCGCTCGGAATGCGATATACACAGAACGTGTTTCGAGAGCTGTCCGAGCGCGTCGAGACCGGCGATTACAGCCGGGTGAGGTTCGTCGCGCGCGGCCCCTTGTCCGCCTCCTCGATCTCGAACTCTACCTCCTGTCCCTCCTCGAGATCCGGGCCGCCGACGTCTTCCATGTGGAAGAACACGTCCTCGTCAGCGTCGTCAGTCTCGATGAATCCGTAGCCGCCGGTGTCGTTGAAGAAATCGACCTTGCCTGTCGCCATCGCAGCCGTACCAACTCCCGACTAATGTATAAGTGTTGCGTGCCTTCCCGAAACGCCCGAATTGAGCACTTAGATCCGCTTTCGGCGGGATGTATCCGGTTTCGGCTCCCGAACCGTCGGGCGACCGAAACGACAACGTCGCTGGGCGACGATCACCGGGTATGACCACCCTCCTCGTCGTCGGCGGCAGCGGGTTCATCGGTCGCGAGGTGTGTCGGATCGCCGTCCGCGACGGCCACGAGGTCCGAAGCGTCTCCCGGGGCGGTCGCCCGCCCACCGACGCGCCCTGGACCGACGCAGTCTCCTGGACCAGCGCCGACCTCTTCCGGCCCGACGCGTGGCGGAGCCGCCTCGACGGCGTCGACGCGGTCGTCCACGCCGTCGGGACGCTCACCGAGTCGCCCGCGGAGGGAGCCACCTTCGAGCGCGTCAACGGCGACGCGGCGATCATCGCGGCGCTCGAGGCCGAGCGCGCCGGCGTCGAGACGTTCGTCTTCCTCTCCGCGTCGGTGAAACCTCCGGGCGTTCGGAACGCCTACCTCACGGCGAAGCGCCGCGCGGAGGCCGCGATTGCGGACCTCGCGCTCGACGCGGTCGCGCTCCGACCCGGTCCGGTGTACGGCCCCGGTCAGCCGCACTTCCCGAAAGCGGTCGACGGGCTGGTCCGGCTGATCGCGTCCGTACCGCCGATCGCGGACCGACTCGGCGAGCGTCGCCCGCTCGCCGTCGACACGGTGGCGCGGGCGACCTATCGGACCGCGCTCGACCCCGACGAGTCGCTGCTCGACGTGGACGACATCCGGACGGTCGGGAACTGAACGGTCCGACGACTCACTGCCCCGACTTCGCCATCTCCAACGACATGAAGAACCCGAAGTAGGCGGGGATCCCGGCGAGCATGAACATGTACAACACCCACTGCGGGGAGCTCGAGAACGCGAAGTCGTACAGCAGCGAGACGGCCGTCACCCACACGACCGCGAAGGCGAGGTCGTAGAGCATCCCGCCGCGGTTCTCGCTGACGTGAGACCGAACCCGGTCGGCGAGGCTCTCGTCCGCGTCTGGCTCGTCGATGTGCTCGGCGTCGCTCATGGGTGAACGTCGTCGTCGAAATACGTCGGTGTTCCGGAACGGTGCAGGCCGAGCGCCCCCTGACGGGGCGCGCGCTCGGCGCCGATTCAGTCCTCCTCGAGGTAGTCGACGACGAGCACGGGCACGTGCGTGGAGCGCAGTGTCCGCTCGGTGACGCTCCCGAGGAGCGCGCGGCGGACGCCGGCGCGCCCGTGGCTCCCCATCACGATGAGGTCGATATCGTGGTTCTCGGCGTAGTCGCCGATCACTTTGTGCGGCCGGCCGCCGGAGACGTGTTCGACGATATCGACGCCGCGTTCGGCTCCGCGATCGGCGACCACGCCGGTCGCCTCGTCGGCCTGCTCTTTCAGCTCTCCCATCTCCTCGAACCGACCCTGTTTGAGCCGGTCGACCTGTTCGGTCCCGAGACTGAAGTTCACCGAGTCGATGTCGACCACGTACAGCGCGTGGACCTCGGCGTCATACTTCTCCGCGAGGTCGAGCGCGTGGTCGACGGCGGCCTCTGCGACATCGCTTCCGTCCGTGGGGACGAGGATTCGGTCGTACATTATCGCTCCTCCGTGGCTTCGTCGTCGTCAACTGCGCGGCCCCCATCTGTTGCGACGTCCTCGCCGCCGTCGGCGACGACGTCCTCGGCGGTCTCCTGCTGTCCCATCGGTTCGGGACTGTGACACTGCCGCACGATCCGCTTCGTCTCGAGCGACGGCTCGTCGGTCGCCATCGAGACGGCGATGGTGACGACGAACACGACCGGGAGCGTGATGAGCGCAGAGCCGATTGCGGGCATCCACGTCGCCAGCCCCGCCGACAGCGGCGCCTCGAGACCGCCGACGTAGTTCGGCACGATCTCGTTGATCATCGGGATCGACCAGAGCGTCAGCCCGGTCGTCATGCCGGCGAGCGCTCCCTGCCGATTGGCGTTCTCCCACCACATGCCGAGGAAGAACATCGGGAACAGGACGGAGCCGGCGAGCGAGAACGCGTATCCCACGAGCGCCGCGATCGACGACGCGGGATTGAGCGCGGCCAGCGTGGTCAGCGCGCCGAGCGCGACGATCGAGAGGCGGCCGACGAGGATCTGCTGGCGCTGCGTCGCGTCCTCGTTGATGATGTTGGTGTAGATGTCGTGGCTGATCGCCGAGGAGCCGGCGATGAACAGCCCGGCGACCGTCGCGATCGCCGCGGCGATACCGCCCGCCGCGACGATGCCGACGAACCAGTCCGGGAGCCCGGACAGCTGCGTCGCCAGCACGACGATGACCTCGCTGGCCGCGCTCGTCATGCCGGGGTCGCCGTACGTCGCGCCGACGTTCTGGGTGTAGAGGTCGGTGCCAAACGCCGCGAACGCCGGGGCGCTCCAGTAGAGGATACAGATGAAGAACAGGCCCCAGACCGTCGACCAGCGGGCCGTCCGCTCGCTCTCGACCGTGTAGAACCGGACGAGCACGTGCGGGAGCCCGCAGGTGCCGACGATCAGCGAGAACGTCGTGGCGACCCAGAGGTAGTAGCTCGACGAGGCGAACGGCTCGGAGAACTCGCTACCGAGCTCGCTGATGAGCATTCCGTACTCGAGCTGCGGCAGCACCGTGGAGTAGCCGTTGGTGTAGCCGACGACGAACAGCCCCACGACGAACGCGAGGATGAGGATGACGTACTGGACCGCCTGGTTCTTCGTGGCGCCCAACATCCCGGACAGCGTCAGGTAGCCGACGGTGACGACCATCATCGCGACGACCATCACCTGGTACCCGTCGAGGCCGGGGATGAGACCGCCGTAATCGCCGAAGATGTACAGGCCGACGAGCGCCATCCCCTTCGCCTGCCCGATGGCGTAGACGAAGCCGATGAGGAACGTCGTCACCGCCGCGATGGCGCGCGCGGTGTCGGAGTTGAACCGGTCGCCGACGAAGTCCGGCGCCGTGTACTTCCCGAACCGGCGCAGCTGCGCGGCGAGGAAGATGAGCAGGATGAAGTATCCCGTCGTCCAGCCGACGACGTACACGAGCCCGTAGAACCCCGCGAGCGCGATCGACGCCGCCATGCCGAGGTACGAGGCGGCCGACATCCAATTCGCCCCGATCGCCATCCCGTTCTCGACGTTCCCGATGGAACGGCCGGCGACCCACATGTTCTCGGTGTCGGCGACGCGGAAGACGAACCCGATCGTGAGGAACAGCCCCAACATCGCGATCACGAGGACCGCCGGCGCCAGCTTGAACGAGATGTCGAGCGCCTCCGGGAGGAGGTCGCTCTGCAGGAGGAGCGAACTCCCCGTCATTCGTCGGACCCCCCGTCGGCCGCCGCGACCCCGGCACCGCTCTTACTCTCCGCGACGTCGGCGTGGTCGATACCGTACTTCTCGTCGAGCGCGTCCCGCTTGCGCGAGTACCAGAACGCTAAGATTAGCGCGCTGGTCGGGGCGCCGAACGCGACGAGGAAGTAGTGAAGCGGGAAGCCCAAGATCGGCATCTGGCTCGTCATCGGACCGGGCGCGATCCGCGTCAGGGTCACCGGTCCCCACACCGCGAGGACCCAGACGGCGAACCCCGACCAGACGATGCGGAGGTGATCGCGCATATACGGCGTGCTCGGATTGAGGATGTTCACCTCCGCTCCGAGGTAGTCGGTGTCGTTGTGCTCCTGTGCCGCGCCCCTGGCGACGCCGCCGTCGGTGGCCGCGTCGTCGGCTGCACGGCCACCGTCGGTGACCGCGTCGTCGGCTGCGCGGCCCCCGTCGGTGACCGCGTCGCCCGAATTACGTGAGCTATTATCTGTCATGTGTTGTGGTGTGTATTGTCGTGGTGCGTTTATGCGATTTTATCGTGATATTTGTTCGCGGTGTCGTGCGCGTCGTCTCTCGTTTCGCGTCTCGAAAACGGATCCGTCGGTGGGCTACTCGCTCTTCGCTTTCTGCTGGATCTCCTCGACGATCTCCGGGTTCCGGAGCGTGCTGGTGTTACCCAGCTCCTTGCCGTCGGCGATGTTCTCAAGCAGGCGGCGCATGATCTTCCCCGAGCGGGTCTTCGGCAGGTCCGGCGTGAACACGACCTGCTCCGGCCGGGCGATCGGGCCGATGGCGTCCTCGACGCCCGCGACGATCGCGTCGCGGAGCTCGTCGTTGCCCTCGTACCCGTCCTCGGTCGTCACGTACGCGTAGACGGCCTCGCCTTTGATGTCGTGGTCGCCGCCGACCACGGCCGCCTCCGCGACGCCCTCGACGCCGACGATGGCGGACTCGATCTCCATCGTCCCCAGCCGGTGGCCGGAGACGTTGAGCACGTCGTCGACGCGACCGAGCACGGTGATGTAGCCGTCCTCGTCGATCTTGGCGCCGTCCTCCGGGAAGTACACCCAGTCCTCGGGGTCGTCGCTGTCGGTGTCCGAGTACTCCGCCCAGTACTCGTCGATGTACCGTTCGTCGTTGTTGTACAGCGTCCGGAGCATCCCGGGCCACGGCTTCTGTACCGTGAGGTAGCCGGCCTTCCCCGGCTCTACCTCGTCGCCGAGCGTGTCGAGGATCTGTACGTCGAGCCCCGGGAGCGGCGGTCCGGCCGCCCCGGGCTTCATGTCCTTGATACCGGGCAGCGTCGTCACCATCATGCCGCCGGTCTCGGTCTGCCACCACGTGTCGACGATCGGGCACTCCTCGTCCCCGATGTGCTTGTAGTACCACTTCCACGCGCGCGGGTTGATCGGCTCGCCGACCGTGCCGAGCAGCCGCAGCGAGGAGAGGTCGTGGGCGTCGGGGTACTCCGCGCCCCACTTCATGAACGCCCGGATGGCGGTGGGCGCGGTGTACAGCTGGGTCGCGTCGTGCTCCTCGACGATCTCCCAGAGGCGGTCGCGCTCCGGGTGATCGGGCGTCCCCTCGTACATCATCGTCGTCGTCCCGAGCGCGAGCGGCCCGTAGACGATGTAGGAGTGACCCGTGATCCAGCCGATGTCGGCCGAACAGAAGTACGTGTCATCCGGCTTGATGTCGAGGACCGACTGCGAGGTCCACGACACCCACGAGAGGTAGCCGCCGGTCGTGTGTTTCACGCCCTTCGGCTTCCCCGTCGTCCCCGAGGTGTACATCAGGAACAGCATGTCCTCGGCGTCGCGGGTGACCGGCTCGACCTCGGCGCCCTCGTGGTCCGCCACGAGGTCGCCGTAGTCGATCTGGTCGTCGCCGAGGTCGTGACCGAAGCCGTCGCCGTTCGGCCCGAGTCGGTCGACGACGACCGTGGTCGTGTCGTGCTCGACGCCCGCGAGCCCCTCGTTGGCCTTGTCGAGGTGGTCGAGGGGGTCGCCGCGCCGGTAGTAGCCGTCGCAGGTGACGAGGTACTCCGACTCCGCGGAGTTCATCCGCGTCGCGAGCGCGTCCGCCGAGAACCCGGCGAAGACGACGCTGTGCGGCGCGCCGATCCGGGCGCACGCCAGCATCGCGATCGGCAGCTCCGGGATCATCGGCATGTACATCGTCACCACGTCGTCCTCCTCGACGCCCTGCTCGCGGAGCGCGGCCGCGAACTCGTTCACCTCTCGGTGCAGCTCCTCGTACGTGTACGTGCGGTCGTCCTCGTCGACCGGCTCGCCGACCCACTCGATCGCGGCCTCGTCGCCGCGCTCGTCGAGGTGTCGGTCGAGGCAGTTGGCCGACGCGTTCAGCTCGCCGCCGGTGAACCACTCGTAGAAGGGAGGGTTGCTGTCGTCCAGCACCTGATCGTAGTCCGTCTCCCAGTCGAGCAGATCGGCGGCCGCCTCCCAGCACTCCGGCCAGTTCTCCTCGAACTCGTCGTAGACGCCGGGATCCGACACGTTCGCCTGTTCGACGAACGACTCCGGCGGCTCGAACACCTCCTGCTCTGCGAGTCTCGCTTCCAGTTGACCGTCTCCCTCTGTCATGGTACGCTCTGTAGCAAACCGATCTCGCCCCTTAAACGATGGCGCTAAATACGAAAAATCGTGATAGATTCGCGCGGCGATTCGGAGCGCCGCGACCGCCCGGGACCGACTCAGCCCTGATCGAGGCGCCGGGCCCGCCGCCCGTCCTCGAAGAGCTCGTCGAGCAGCCGGCGCTGGGCCTTCCGGAGGTGGTTGTGGAACGTCGGCGAGGAGACGTCCATGGCGTCGGCGACCTCCTCCGCGGTGCTCCCCCGCGGCCAGTCGAAGTACCCCCCGTGGTACGCGGCCGACAGCGCGGCCCACTGGCGGTCGGTGAACCGGTCCGCGACCCCCTCCCGGAGCGAGTCCTCGCTCCGCGGCGCCCGCGCCACCGACTCCTTGCTCGCGAGCCGCGCGTCGTCGAAGGCGTCCCGGAACCCCTCGGCGACGGGGCGCACGTCGGCGCCCTCCGGGAGGTCGGCGACCACTCGGACCCTCCCGTCTTCCGCGGTCGCGTCGCGGACGGTCGCGCCGTGCTCGGTGAGGGTCCGGACCGCGGACCCGCCCGCAACGCGCGCGGACACGTCGCAGCCGTCCTCGCGCGTCTCGATCACGCGGAGGTCGGAGACGCCGGACGCGCCCGCGACCGCGTCGGCCAGCGCCTGCGGCCGCGCCCCCTCGACGGAGAGGTAGAAGCGGGAGGCGTCGTCGTCGACGGCCACCGTGGACGCCAGCTCGATCCGACAGCCGAGCGTCGCGCTCGCGCGGGCGAGGAACGCCCCCTCGTCGCCGGTGTGGAACTCCACCTCGGTCACCGCGTCGGAGTGGAGCAGCTCCCGCCAGCGCTCCGCGGTCACGGCCCACCCGAGACACCGTCCGAGCGCCGCGATCTCTCGGCGCTCGACCGACGAGACGGACGGTACGGTTTCGGAAGAGGACTCCCCGCCGGCGACCACGCACAGCGCGCCGTGGGTCACGTCGCGGTACCGGAGGGGTACCGCGACCGCCGGTCGACCGGCGGTCGCGGGCGATCCCGCAGTCGATATCGCTTCTTCCTCCTCGACCGCCTCGCGCCACGGCCCGTCGCCGTCGACGCCGCGGTCGACGAGCGTCTCTCGGTCGACGCCGGCCGCGCCCGCGATCTCGACGCGCCCGCGGTCCCCCGTCCCGCGGACGACCCACGCCTCGGCCCAGCGGTCGGACTCGGTCACGCCGTCGGGAACCGCCGCGAGGGGTGTCGCTCGGTCGTCGCCGTCCGCGAGCGCCTCGAACCCTCCGAGGGCGGTCGGCGCCGACTCGTCCGCCGGCCCGTCCGCCGACCCACCCCGACCGCCGGCGATCGCCGAGGCGATCGCCTCGCCGTCAAGCGGTCCGAGGTACCCGTCGAGCGTCGCCATCGTCTCCCACCCCCCGGCCTCGCGGACCGCGTGCGGGTCGACGCCGCGGTCGGCGAGGAGCCGCCGCGCGAAGGTCCGTCGGAGGTCGCGAGGGGTCACGTCCGGGCCGACGAGACCGTCGCTCCGCGCCGCCGCGCGCTCGGCGGTCTCGCTCACGATCATCTGGACCCGACGGGGCGACACGTCGACGAACGGCTCGGACTCGCCGAGGTCGGCGCTCTCGGCGTACCGCCGCATTTCCGCCGCCAGCGACGCCGGAATCGCCGTCTCGCGGTCGATCCCGCTTCGGTCTCGCGGCGCGGGCTCCGTCTCGGGAGCGCCGTCGGTTTCTCCCCCTCCCGCCGTGTCCTCCGACGGGACCGCGAGGATTGAGAGGTCCGCGTCGCCCTCCGTCTCGCGGAGGTGTCGCGGGGCGACGCGCGTGATCTCCCCGGTCCGGAGCCCCGCCTCGCCGCCGAGGCGGACGACCAGCGCGGCGCGGTACGTCTCCGCCGCCGTCACGAGCGCCTCGTACGCGTCGGCGTCCACTCCCTGGTCCATTCGTTTCGTATACTCTTCAAAATCCGAAATAACTCTTTCGCCGTAGATCGGGGTTTAAAAGGACAGTATCCGGATAGCGTCGGGAGATCCTGGACAGATGCGGTCGTCTCTGTGCTCACTCTCACAGAGCTGTTTCGCTTTCACAGAAAAAGCCGAAAAGAGAGTGTCGAATCTCTCCCCGTGACAGCCGCTCCGCGTCCGGGCGGCTCAACCGTTACTCCGCGTCCGTCCGGACTGCTCACCCCCCGTTCGCGACACCCCACGTGACGTGGTCCCACAGCCGCTCGTAACTGTAGTAGGTTACCGTCTTCACCACGTTGGCGACCAGCCCGATGTTCACGGCGGCGCCGACGTCGCCGACGACGACCCACGCCACGAGAACGGTGATCGCGACCATGAGCGCGCGGTAGCAGAGGGTTTTGGCGAGCGCGCGTTTCCGCGCGTGGACCGCCGAGCGCGAGACGAGACCACTCATGCGGCGTGAAACGACCCGGAGTGACAAGAAACCTACAGTCGTTTCTAAATAGTTAATAAGTAATTGGTAATAGTTACTTTTTGCGGACCGCAGACTCGATCTCGCCGACGACTTCGGGGTTGCGCAGGGCGCTCACGTCGCCGAACTCGTCGCCGCGGGCGATGTCCTCCAGCAGGCGGCGCATGATCTTCCCCGAGCGGGTCTTCGGCAGGTCCGGCGTGAACACGATCCGGTCGGGGCGCGCCACGTCGCCGACCGCGTGCGCCAGCCGCTCGCCGATCGCCTCGCGGAGGGACTCGTCGGGGTCGACGTCGCCTCGAGTCGTCACGTACGCGACGATCCGCCCGTCGTCGTCGCCGACGACCGCGGCCTCGGTGACGCCGTCGGCCTCGACGATGGCCGACTCCAGCTCCGCGGTGTTGAACCGGTGCGTCCGAACGTTGATCACGTCGTCGACGCGGCCGAGGATCGTGACGTAGCCGTCCCCGTCGACGGTGGCGCCGTCGCCGGTGCGGTACCGCCACCCGTCCTCGCCCTCCAGCCAGTACTCCCGCCGGTACCGCTCGTCGCCCTCGCGGAGCCCGCGGAGCATCCCGGGCCACGGCGCGGCGATCGTGAGGTACCCCGGCTCGCCGGGTTCGACGGGTTCGCCGTCCTCGTCGACGACGCGCGCGTCGATCCCCGGCAGCGGCGGGCCGACCTTCCCGGGCTTCATCGGCGTGACCCCCGGCAGGGTCGCGAGGGAGATGGCGCCCGTCTCGGTCTGCCACCACGTGTCGACGATCGGCGCCTCCCCGCCGCCGACGTGCTCGCGGTACCAGCGCCACGCCTTCGAGGTGATCGACTCGCCGACGGTCCCCAGCAGGCGGATCGACGACAGGTCGTGGGCGTCGGGGTACTCCGCGCCCCACTTCATAAACGAGCGGATCGCGGTGGGTGAGGTGTAGAAGACGCTGACGGCGTTGCGCTCGATCAGGTCCCACACGCGGTCGCGGTCGGGGTAGTCGGGCGACCCCTCGTAGAGGACGCTGGTCGTCCCGACGGAGAGGGGACCGTAGACGCCGTAGGAGTGGCCCGTGATCCAGCCGATGTCGGCGGCGCACCAGTAGGTGTCGTCCGGGCGCACGTCGAGGACGTTCCGGGTCGTCCACGCGACGTGCGCGAGGTAGCCGCCGGTCGCGTGCTCGACGCCCTTCGGACGCCCCGTCGTCCCGGAGGTGTACATCACGAAGAGGAGGTCGGTGGCGTCGCGCGCGACGGGCTCGACCGTCTCCCCGTCGTGCGCCGCCACGACCGCCTCGTACTCGTGTTCGTCGTCGCCGAGCGGCACGTCGAGCGCGTCGCCGAGCCGGTCGACGACCACCGTCGCCGAGAGGTCGGCCTCGGCCCGGAGCCGGGCGTTGTCCGCCTTCGACTTCTGGTTGAAGGCGTCCTCCCGCCGGTAGTAGCCGTCGCAGGTGACGAGGTACTCCGAGTCGGCGGCGTCGATCCGGGTCGCGAGCGCCTCCGCCGACAGCCCCGCGAAGACGACGTTGTGCGGCGCGCCGATCCGGGCACAGGCCAGCATCGCGATCGGCAGCTCCGGGACCATCGGGAGGTACAGCGTCACCACGTCGTCCTCCTCGACCCCCAGGTCGCGGAGCCCGGCAGCGAGCGCGTTCACCTCTCGGTGGAGGTCGAGGTAGGTGTACGACCGACGCTCCCCCCGTTTGCCGAACCAGCGGATCGCGAGCTGGTTCCGCCGCTCGTCGAGGTGACGGTCGACGCAGTTGGCCGCGGCGTTGAGCCGCCCGTCCGGGAACCACTGATAAAACGGCGGATTCTCGTCGTCCAGCACCGTCTCGTAGGGGCGCTCCCAGTCGAGCAGGTCGGCGGCGCGGCGCCACGCCTCGGGCCCTTCCTCGGCGAACGCCTCGTATATCTCCGGGTCGCTCGCGACGGCCCGGTCGCTGAACGCGGCGGGCGGCTCGACGACCTCGTCGCCGGCGGCGGTCCCGTCCGCCCGCCGGCCGTCGACTCCGGCGTAATCCATGATACTATCTCGCAAGCGAAGGAATGTATACTTTGTCCGAGCGTCCGGCGCGCGGACGGGATCGAAATGCGGTGACTCGGGCCGAACCGAGGTCGACTCCGCCGGCGCGAGCCCGGCCGCCTACGTCGACTCCGCCGGCGCGAGCCCGGCCGCCTTCGACCGAGCGCGCGCGACGATCGACGGCTTGGCCTCGAAGTCGAGGGCGACCTGGTCGTCCGCGTACGTCTCCTCCTCGACGTGGCCGTGGTCGTGGATCCACGAGACGAGGCTCATCGCGTCGTCGGAGAGGGGGAGGACGAGCCGCTCGCGCTCCCACTCCGGGAGCTCGGACTCGACGCGGTCGCGGAGCTCCGCGACGCCCGCGCCCGTCTTCGCCGAGACGGCGACCGGGTCCGGCGCGACGCCCGAGAGCGCGGCGCGCTTGTCCGCCAGCTCGCCGGGCGCCAGCCGGTCGACCTTGTTGAACACCGTGACGATCGGGGCCTCGTTGCGCTCGTAGAGGGTGTCGTGGCTCGTGACGAGCTTCTCGCGCATCGCCTCGACGGACTCGCTGGCGTCGACGACGAGCAGCACGAGGTCGGCGCGGTACACCGAGTCGAGCGTCGACTCGAACGACTCCACGAGCCAGTGGGGCAGATCCGCGATGAACCCGACCGTGTCGGTCAGGAGCACGTCGCGCTTCTCCATCTCGGCCCGGCGGGTGGTGGTGCCGAGGGTGGTGAAGAGCATGTCCTGCGACTCGGCGGTCGTGTCGAGGTCCGGGTGCCGCTCGGCGTTCTCGTCGACGTCGATCTCGGCGGCGAGCCGGCGCATCAGCGTCGACTTGCCGGCGTTGGTGTAGCCCGCGAGCGCGACCAGGTCGAACCCGGAGTCGCGGCGCTGCTCCCGGCGCGCCTCCTCCTTCGCTGCGATCGACTCCAGCTCGTCGCGGATCTCGGAGATCTGGCGTTTGATGTCGCGCTCGACGCTCTCGTCGTACTCGCCGAGCCCCATGAACCCCGGGCGCTCGTCGCGCTTCGCGAGGCTCGCCTTCGCCTCGGCGCGCGGGAGCTCGTACCGCAGCTCCGCCAGCTCGACCTGCAGCTGCGCCTTCCGGGTGTTGGCGCGCTGGCCGAATATCTCGAGGATGAGCGTGAACCGGTCGATCACCTCGACGCCCTCGGGGAGCTCGCCCCCGATGTTGAACGTCTGGTACGGCCCCACGTCGTTGTCGACGATCACGGCGTTCGCTTCGGTCCGGCGGACCAGGTCGCGGAGCTCCGCGACCTTCCCCTTCCCGAACATGAACGCGGCGTCCTCGGTGCGGGTCTGGGTGAGCTCGCCGACCACGTCGTAGCCCGCGGCGGCCGCGAGCTGGGTGATCTCGGTCAGGTCCGCCGATCCTGACTCGACGCGCTTGGCGACGACCGCGCGCCGCTCGGCGGCGGTCGGCTCGGCGTCGATGTCGACCCCCTCGGCGCTCCCGGTCATGCCGCACCCTCGGTCTCCCCGGTCATAACAGGAGGTCCCGGGCGGCGTACGCGGCGTGGTGTGCTGCCTGCACTGTTTCGCGTTCTCCTATGCTCTCGACGTATTTAAACTCGGGTCGGAAGCTCAGCCCCACCCGCTCCGCGGGCTCCTCGTAGAACTCGCCGCCCTCCGCGACGACCGGCCCCGCGGGCGGCTCCGGGAGGTTTCCGACCGCCTCGGCCGCGAGCGCGACGGTCGCGTCGAGCGTCGGCCCCTCGCGCGCGGCGGCGAAGCCCATGCCCTCGACCGACCGGATCCGCGTCGAGTCGATCCGGGCGTGCACCGCGGCCGCGACCATCAGGTACCCGCCCGCCTCCTCGTGGCGGCCGCTGATGTCGACGCCGACGACCTCAGGGACGGGCGCTCGCCACCTCGGTTCGGTCGGGGCGCGGCGTCGTTCCGGCGGCTGTCGTGTCCATACCCCGCGATAGACCGCCCGACGAATTGAACGTTTCCGTGGTCGGCGGCGGTCGTATTTAAAAAGAACCGCGGTGTCGTCGACCGGTTATAACTGGCGCGCGGGACGCCGCTCGACGAAGCTACGCTTCGTCGAACAACGCAGCGCTCCGCGCTGCTGGCTCGATCCGGCTTACGCCGGATCGAACAACGTCTCGCCCTCGACCATGTGCTCCTCGACGGCGTCCATGTCGAGCGTGAGGCCGAGACCGGGCTTCTCCGGCACCTCGATGTAGCCGTCCTCGATGACGTCCTCCTCGACCAGGTCCTCCCACCAGCCGAGCTCGTAGGAGTGGTACTCGATCGCGAGCGAGTTCGGGATCGAGGCGCCGACGTGGGTCGCCGCCATCGTCGCGATCGGGGAGGCGACGTTGTGCATCGCGACCGGGACGTAGTACTGGTTCGCCACGTCGGCGATCTTGCGGGTCTCGCGCATCCCGCCGACCTTCGGCAGGTCGGGCGCGACGATGTCGACGGCCTGGCTCTCGATGAGGCGGCGCAGCTCGGTGACGCGGTAGCGGTTCTCGCCGACCGCGATCGGCGTGACGGTGTTCTTCGTCACCTCCTCCTGCACCTCGAGGTTCTCCGGCGGCACGGGGTCTTCGAGCCACCACACGTCGTACTCCTCGATGGCGTCCGCGAGGCGCTTCGCGGAGCCGCCCGAGAACGTCCAGTGGCAGTCGAAGGCCACGTCGGCCTTGTCCTTCACGCGCTCGGTGACGGTCTCGACGATCTCCGCCTTGTGGCGGATCTCGCCGGGGCGGAGGTGGCGGTTCGCGCGGTCCTTCTCGAAGCCGCTCGGCACGTCGAGGTCGAACTTCAGGGCGTCGTAGCCGAGTTCGTCGACGACGCGCTCGGCCTCGTCGGCGCAGGCCTCGGGGTCCGCCTCCTCCTCGGTGTGGCAGTCGCAGTAGACGCGCATCCGGTCGCGGTACTTGCCGCCGAGCAGCTGGTAGGCGGGCACGTCCAGGATCTTGCCGGCGGCGTCGTGCAGGGCCACCTCGATCCCGGAGATCGCGGTGACGGTGACGCCCTCGACGGAGCCCTCGCCCGACATCTTCTGGATGAGGTGCTCGTACAGCCGGTCGATGTCGAGCGGGTTCTCGCCGATCACGAACGGCTTCATGCGCTCGATCAGCTCCGGCACGCCGGCGCCCCAGTACGCCTCGCCGGTCCCCACGACGCCGGCGTCGGTGTACACGCGGACCAGCGTCCACGGGAAGTTCCCGTCGACCATCGTGGTCTGCACGTCAGTGATCTCGACGTCGCGTCCGTCGCCGCGCGTGCCCGTCGTCCCCATCGTCTCGGCGGAGAGCTCCCGCATCGTGTACTCCGCGTTCGGGTCGTGGAGCGACTCGTAGTTTCGGCTCATAGCCCCCGATTTATTCGGAACAGGGTAAACGTTTATGTTCTTCTGCGGAGGGGTTCGCACCCGCGCGAACGCTTATCGGTCCGTCGCCGGACAGATAGGGCGCTTTCGCCGCCGTACAAATAGGGAGTTTTTCATTGGCGTACCCACTACTGTCGGTATGGTCGAACTCACGGATTCGCTGAAGTGTCTGTTTACCGGGACTGTCGAGGAGCGGGGCGGCGATCACGTCGTCACGATCCCCGCCACGGAGGTCGAACACGGGACGATCGAGGCGGGCGAGTCGTACCGCGTGGCGCTCATCAAACGCGAGGCGGGCGGCGACGGCGCGGCCGCCGCGACCGACGGCAACGCGGATCACGCGGTCGCCGGCGACGGCGCCGGCGGCGCTCCCACGTCGACGACGACGACGCGCTCGAGGGGCGACGCCGGGGCGTCGGGTCCCCCGGTCTCCGAGGGCGACGTGCGAGAGGTGACGATCGAGACGCTCGGCGACAAGGGCGACGGGATCGCGAAGATCGAGCGCGGCTACGTCGTCATCGTCCCGGACTCCCAGCCGGGCGACGAGCCGACCGTCGAGATCACGAGCGTCCGCGAGAACGTCTCGTTCGCGGAAGTCGTCGAGGAGTAGGCGACGACGCGGACCGGTGACCGCTACCGCGGCGCCTCCTCGGGGTCGCTCCGCGAGAACAGCTTTCTGAGGTGTCCCGGCGAGAAGAAGGAGCTCGGTCGGTCCATGTGGACGCCGATCTCGCCCGACAGCGCCCACAGACCGGCCCGTTGGACGGGTTCCGGGAGCGAGTAGCATCGTCGGATCCCCTTTCCGAGCCGGATCTCCGTGCCGATCGCGTCGCGCCACCCGGACTCGTAGTCGGCGAGCGTCGCCGGGTCCCGCGGGTCGATCGCGTCGGCCGCCACGTCGGCCGCGGTCATCCCGTAGAGTATCCCACCGCCCGTGAACGGCTTCGTCTGGGCGGCGGCGTCGCCGATCAGGAACGCCCGGTCCGTGGTCACGCGGTCCGGGGGGCCGACCGGGATCGCCCCCGAACAGAAGTGGTCGGTCGTCACGTCGTACGCCTCCGTGAGCCGGTCGAACATCGCGGACACGTCGTCGCTCGGCGGCGCGGCGAGCCCGTACTCCACGCCCGCGTCGCCGCGGGGGATGCGCCACGCGAAGAACGTCGGCGCGGTGAGGTGGACGTCGACGAGGTCGCCCGCGTCGGGTGCGTCGTCGAACGCGAGCACGCCGTGGAGCAGTTCGTCCGGCTCGGGGAGCCCGAGCGACCGGCGGACCCGCGAGGTCGGGCCGTCGCAGCCGGCGACCATCTGCGCCTCGACCTCCTCCACGTCGCCCGCGGGCGTCCGGACCTCGACGACGACCCGGTCGGCCCGCTCGTCGACGCCGACGACCGTGTGGTTCTCCCGCACGTCGGCACCGGCCTCTCGCGCGCAGTCGGCGAGGGTGCGGTCGAGCCCGACGCGGTCGATCACGTTCGAGACGGGGTCTGATTTATAAAACGGGTACGCCTTCGAGCCCGGGCCGCCGACGCGGAAGCGCGCGCCGTACACCCGGTTCTGGAGGAGCTCGTCGCGGGCGTCGTCCGGGACGTACCCCCACACGTCGTCGGAGACGTGTCCGGAGCAGGCCAGCGGGGTCCCGACCGACCCCTTCTCGAAGACGACGACATCGCGGCCGGCCGCGGCGGCGCGCCGGGCGAACCGCGACCCCGGCGGCCCCGCGCCGACGACGACGAAATCGTGCATAAGGGATGCGTGGTGACGGAGATATATAATTACGCCGCGGCTTACTCGAGGCGGGCGAGCAGGTTACAGACGTAGACGGTCCGGAGCATCGTCGCGGACTGCCCGCGGGCGAACACCAGCTCGTCGCGGTCAAGCACGTGCGAGAGGACGTCCGCGGAGGCGTGTTCCGGGGCCGCCGAGACCCCCGTGTCCCGCTCGGCGACCCACTCCATCACCCGGAGGTCGGACTTGCTGTCGCCCATCACCAGCAGGAAGGGGTCCCGCACGTCGAGCACGTCGAGCGCCGCCTCGACGCCCGCGACCTTGTCCAGCTCCAGCGAGCTGATCTCCGCGGCGTCCGCGCGGTAGTAGCCCACGTCGATCCGGTCGAACAGCGCCGCGACCGGCTCCGGCACGTCGTCTGAGTCGGCCGGGTCGTCGACCTCCGCCGTCTCGAGCACCTCCCGGATCTCGGGGTCGGCCGCCGCGTAGTGCGCGCGGGCCCACGCCGCGCCGCGGTCCGCGAGGTCGGTGTCGTCCGCGTCGGTGTCGTCCGCGTCGAGGTTGGTCGCGTCGAGGTTGGTCGTGTCTGCGTCTCCCACACCGGGATCGCCGGCGATCCGGTCGACGACCGCCTCGCCGAGCAGGTCGATCAGGTGGACCAGCCCGTCGTCGATCACGGCCTCGGCGTCCGCGCCGCCGGTCTCGAAGTTCGGCTTCAGCGTGACGTTGAACTCGTTGCCCTGGAGGTGACAGCCGCGGCGCACGTTCTCGGGCGCGTCGGGGAGCACGCGCGACCGCACCGCGTCGAAGACGCCGCGCACGGTCTCGTCGAGGTCCTCGTACAGCAGGCGCTTCGTGCGCGAGCCGTGTCCGGGCGTGAACACGCCGTTGCCGGCCTCGTAGACGATCGAGAAGCGCCCGGAGTGGACGAGCTCGTTGCCGAGCCCCTGGATCATGAACCCCTTCACGTTCTCCAGCGTCTGGCCGGTACAGATGACGATCGGCACGCCGGCGTCGTGCAGCACCGTCAGCATGTGGAGGGTCTCGCGGGGGATCTCGTTGTCCGTGCCGCCCGCGGACCGGAGGGTCTCGTCGACGTCCAACACCAGGGCGTTGACCGCGCGGCCGTAGCGCGCGTGCAGGTCGAGCGCGGTGAACGCCGCCTCGCGGTCGGCGTAGGCCGCGACCTCGGCGAAGGTGGCGCCCGCGGGCAGCGACTCGCGGATCCCCCGTTTCAGCCGGTCGAGCTCCTCGCCGGCCTCCTCCCAGTGTTCCAGCGCCACTCGCGAGTCGACCGGCGGGAAGAGGTCCACGAACGACTGGTGCTCCCGGAGGCTCTCCGCGTCGAACTCGTCGTACAGGCGATAGAGAAGGTCGTGCCGCTCCATGGGCGCCCTCCGAGCCGGGGCGCGTAAAACGTGCCGTCTCCGGCCGCCGCCCTACTCCGACGAGTCCCGCGCCGCCAGCCACTCCAGCGCCGCGTCGAGGTCGGTCTCCGGCGGCGAGCACGTCCGGCCCTCGCAGACGTAGGCGGTCGGCTCGCCGTCGACCGCGTCGCGGTCGGCCCAGATCGGCGGGGCTTCGTCCATGCCGAGCCGATCGAGCCAGGCCGCGAGTCCGTCTTCCGTCGGGGGACGCGGGGCGACGAGCGCGCCCGGCAGGTAGCGCTCCCCCAGCGTCTCGCGCCACGCCTCCGGCACCGCGTCGGTGGCGACGGTCACCTCGATCCCGCCGGACGCGACGCGGTCGGCGGCGCGCACCAGCGAGACGTGTTCCAGCGGACTCGCGCGGATCCGGTCCGCGTGAGTCGTCACGACCCGTTCCGCGACCTCCGCGAACTCGCGGTCGGTCCGGAAGCCGTCGAGGAGCGCGAGCGTCTCCGCCGCCACGCCGAGGCTCGACGGGGTCGACCGATCGGTGAACTCCTGTGGGCGGGCGAAGAGGGTGTCGTCGCCGTCTCCTCCGGCAGTTTCGTCTGGGTCCCGCGTGAAGTAGATCGTCCCGTCCTCCTCGTCGTAGAAGTCCGAGACGATCGTCTCCGCCAGGTCGAGCGCGAACCCGAGCGCCTCCGGGTCGCCGGTGGCCGAGTAGGCGTCGAGCGCGCCGCGCGCGAGGAACGCGTGGTCGTCGAGGTAGCCCGGTCCGCGCACGTCGCCGTCGAGCCACCGCCGCGCGAGGGCGCCCGTCTCCTCGTCGTACAGGCGCTCGCGGCAGAACGCGAGCGCGTCGCTCGCGATGTCGGCGTACGGCTCACCGAGGACCCGCCCGGCGGCCGCGAACGCGGAGATTGCCCGGCCGTTCCACGACGCGAGCACCTTCTCGTCGCGCGCGGGCCGCGGCCGCGACTCGCGCGCCTCGAAGAGCGCGACGCGGGCCGCCGTCAGCGTCTCTCGGACGTCATCGGTCGACATGTCGTGTGCCTCGGCGAGCTCCGCGACCGACGCCGCGATCGTGGGGACGGTCGTGCCGCGCTCGAAGTTCCCCCCGGACTCGATCCCGTACCGGTCCTTCGCGAGCGACGCCGCGGGCTCGTCGAGGACCGCGTCGACCTCGCCGGGCGTCCAGACGTAGAAGGCGCCCTCGACATCGTTCGCGTCGTCGTCGCGGCCGCTCCCGTCGGAGCCCGCGTCCCCGCGTCGGCTCGCCGGCGGTCGGCTCCGGGCGTCGAGCGTGCTGAAGAACCCCCCCTCGTCGTGGCGGAGCTCGCGGTCGAGAAAGCCGAGGGTCTCGTTCGCGACGCGGGCGTACGAGGCGTCGCCCGTGAGCCGGTGGGCGTCGAGGTACGCCATCGGGAGCTCCGCGTTGTCGTACAGCATCTTCTCGAAGTGCGGGACCGTCCACTGCCGGTCGACGGCGTACCGGTGGAACCCCCCGCCGACCTGGTCGTACATCCCGCCGCGGGCCATCCCGTCGAGGGTGCCCGTCGCGGCCGTGAGGGCGGCGTTTCTCCCGGTCTTCGCGTACGCTCGCAGGAGCACGTCGATCCGGCCGGGCATCGGGAACTTCGCGCCGCCGCTCCCGAACCCGCCGTACTCGTCGTCGTACCCGCGGATCGCGGCGGCCGCGGCCTCGTCGAGGAGGTCGGGGCCGGGCGCCTCGGCGCCGCTCATATCGCCGGCGTCGCCCGCGCCGCCGACAGGCCCTGAATCCGGGACCGACTCCAGCTCGTCGCGGGCGCTCGTCGTCCACTGGTCGGCGCGCCGCTTCATCTCCTCGCGCTGTTCGGGGTCCGCCCACGAGTCGGCGATGCGCTCGCACAGATCGCGGAACCCCGGCTGGTTTCGGCGCGGCTCGGGCGGGAAGTAGGTCCCCACGTAGAACGGCTCTCCCTCCGGCGTACACCACGCGGAGAGGGGCCACCCGCCCCCGCCGGTGACGAGCTGCGAGACGGTCATGAAGGTGCTGTCCACGTCCGGCCGCTCCTCGCGGTCGACCTTGACGGGGACGAACGACTCGTTGAGCACCGCGGCGACCGACTCGTCCTCGAAGCTCTCCTCGGCCATCACGTGACACCAGTGACACGAGGAGTAGCCGATAGAGACGAACACCGGCACGTCGTGTTCGCGAGCGCGCTCGAACGCCTCCTCGCCCCACGGCTGCCAGTTGACGGGGTTGTCGGCGTGCTGCTGGAGGTACGGGCTCGCCTCCCCGTCGAGACGGTTCCGCTCGGTCGGCTGTGACATACGCCCGATTCGGCCCGGCGCGGCAAAAACCCGTCACACGAGCGTCGCCGTGAATACCTACACGAACGTGGATATCCGTGCGCAGATAGAGAGTAAGGCTTACACTACCGTGTAGTGATCGGTCGCACATGACGGAGACCGTACTCCTGGTGGGGGGCGGCGGGCGCGAGCACGCGATCGCCCGCGCCGTCGCAGAGGACTGCGCGCTGTACGCCTGCGCGAGCAACCGGAACCCGGGGATCCGCCGGCTCGCCGACGGCTTCGAGACGATCGACGAGACCGACGCCGCGGCGGTCGCCGACTACGCGACCGAGGTGGGTGCGGACCTGGCCGTGATCGGGCCGGAGTCCGCGCTCGCGGCGGGCGTCGCCGACGCGCTCGACGACGCCGGCGTGTACGCGTTCGGGCCGCGGGCCGAGGAGGCGCGACTGGAGACTGACAAGGCGTACCAGCGCGAGTTCATGGACGAGGCCGACATCCCCGGCTGTCCGGACTACGCGGTGTTCGACGACATCGAGGCCGCCTGCGATCACATCGACGACTACGACGGCGACCTCGCGGTGAAGCCGGCCGGGCTCACGGGCGGCAAGGGCGTGAAGGTGATCGGCGATCAGGTGACCGCCGAGGGGGCCAAAGAATACCTCCGCGACTCCGACTACGAGCGCGTCGTGTTGGAAGAGCGGCTCGTCGGCGAGGAGTTCACGGTGCAGGCGTTCGTCGCGAACGGCGAGCTCCGCACCACGCCCGCGGTGCAGGACCACAAGCGCGCATACGAGGGCGACGAGGGACCGAACACCGGCGGGATGGGGTCGTACACCGCCACCGGCCTCTCGCTGCCGTTCATGGCCGAGGGCGACTACGACGCCGCCGTCGACGTGCTGGAGGCGGTCGTGGACGCGCTCCCCGACTACAAGGGCGTGCTCTACGGCCAGTTCATGCTCACGGACGCGGGTCCGAAGGTCGTCGAGTTCAACGCGCGCTTCGGCGACCCGGAAGCGATGAACACGCTCCCCGTCTTAGAGACCCCCTTCCTCGACGTGCTCACGGCCGCTCGCGACGGAAACGACCTCCCCGAACTCGCCTTCTCCGGCGAGGCGACCGTCTGTAAGTACGCGGTCCCGGAGGGATACCCGACCGACCCCGACGCGGGCGCGAAGATCGCCGTCGACGAGGAGAGCGTCGGCGACGCGCTCCTCTACTACGCCAGCGTCGACGAGCGCGAGGACGGCCTCTACACGACGACCTCGCGGTCGTTCGCCGTCGTCGGCCGCGGCGACTCTATCGCGGCCGCGGAGGCGCAGGCCGAGGACGCGCTCGCCGCCGCCGGCGACCGGGTCCGCATCCGCCACGACATCGGCACGGCCGACCTCGTCGAGCGCCGGATCGAGCACATGGCCGAGCTCCGACGCTGAGCTCGTCGCGGTCTTCGACCCGCGACCGGGAGCGACTCTTCTACTCGGCTCTGTTGAATCAGGTGATGGCGGATTTCCGCAGGTGCGCTGAATAGAGGGCACAGACGTAGATAGAGAGTGCAGACCACGCGCTGTAACGGACGGCGGTCAGTCAAGATCGGAAGCCATACTGTCGAAGAGATCCGGCGATATCGTCGTAAAGGTCACGTCGCCGTTGTCACGGAGGCGTATATAAAGGTGATTGCACGACACTAGCCAGGAATGCGTGAGCCTCTCGCCTTCGTAGCTGACAGTCGCGATCAACGAACGCATGTTCGGAAGCACATTCTTTCGATAAACGCCTTCCGGATGATCCCACGGTGGAGGCGAATCCTCGGCTGTCGGAACGTCGAACTCACTCGAGAACACGTCCCGCTCGAGAATCCCTGTCCGGATAGACAGTTGGAGGGATTGCGGAGTACTCCGGACGTTTTCGATGACGATACCGAATCGAGAGAACGGAGAGCAGTCCGCCGCTGCGCTCGTTCGGGAAAGACAGCCGGCACTGACTGCAACTCCTCCCGCGGAGAACGTGCCGAGTAGCTCGCGCCGTTTCATACGCTATCGGTTGAATCGCTCACAAAAAGGTGTTCGCTAACGTCAAACCGCGAATCTGGCACAGAGCTCCCTTCAGATTCGATCAGATCGGTCACGATAAGATTATTTCTTCTGAGTTGTTTGGAACGCGTATGGCCGAGGACGAGGGTACGTTGAATAACGAATTCATAATCCTCGGAATATTCTGCGGGCTAACGTTCGTAAATCCGTATTTCGGTATCTATGAGTACCTTGCCGATTGGCTCGTGCTTCTCATAATCGCCGTCGTTGTCATTACACTCACGTCCATATATGTCAAATTAATGGGGGAGACTTCCAGTGAGTACGACTGGGACTCGTTTTGAGAACGTAACGCAGTTCCCGTGCTGACTACGCCCTCGATGTTCAGTACGCGTTTCCTATCAGTCCCTGTGGGTTTCAACAGACCCTTTTATTCCCGCCGCCCGAACGGAGCGACGTGACACGCGACGACGCGAACGCGACGCGCGACGATACCGACCCGCCCCGAAGCGACGGCCTCGACCACTTCCCGACGCGCGGGCCGCGCAACTCCCTGTGGTCGTGGCCCGACGCGAAGTCGCCGCTCGCGGTCGTCCGCAACTACGTCGTCATCGTCCTCGCGCGGATCTGTCCGAGCCTCCGGCTGAAGAACTGGCTGTTGCGCCGGATCGGCGTGGCCGTCGGCGCCGGCGTCTCGTGGGGGTTGGAGTCGACCCCGGACGTGTTCTGGCCCGAGCGGATCACGGTCGGTAACGACGCCATCATCGGCTACGACGCCACGCTGCTCTGCCACGAGTTCCTCCAGGACGAGTACCGGCTCGGGGACGTGGTCGTCGAGGACCGCGCGATGATCGGCGCGGGCGCGGTCGTCCTCCCGGGCGTCACGATCGGCGAGGGCGCGCGCGTCGCCGCCAACTCGCTCGTCGCCGAGGACGTGCCGCCCGGGACGACGGCCGCCGGCGTGCCGGCCGAGGTCGTCTCGCGGGCGGGCGCAGTGGACGAAGAGGGCGGTGAGACGGACGTAGACGACGACTAAGGAGCGTCTCAGGCCTACTTCTCGGCGTCGTCCGCTGACTCGTCGGCGTCGCTTTCGGCGTCGTCGCTTTCGGCGTCGTCGCTTTCGACGCTTCCGGTGTCCCCGCCGTGGGCGTCGGCCGCGGCCACCGCCTCGGCGTCGGTGATGTGCGCCTCGGTGCTCACGCTCTCGAGGTCGACGCCGACTTCGGTCGCGACCGCGTCGAGGACGGCCCGCTGTTCGGCCATCTCGTTTTCGAGCCGCTGGACGCGCTCGGAGGTGTCGAGCACGGTCGTCTGCGTCTCCTCGACCTCGCTGCGGAGCTCGTTGATCTTCTGGTACGTGCGCTCCGCCCGGTCGGCGAGCGTCTGGATCTTCTTCGCCGTGTCCCCGAATCCCATACGGGCCGATCGAATCCGAGATACGTGGGCCTTTCCGTTCGGCGCGGCGGGACCACGTTCGACCGCCGACGGTCGGCCTCGCGTCGCACCGCGCCGGCGACGGTGGACTTTTGACCGAACCGCCCGACGTGACTCTATGAGCGTCGAACGCGTCCTGTTGACGAACGACGACGGGATCGACGCCGCCGGGCTCAGAGCGCTCTACGACGCGCTCGACGCCGACTACGACGTGGTGGCGGTCGCCCCGACCGAGGACCGGTCGTCGGCGGGGCGCACCCTCTCGGAGGACGTCGGGATCGCCGACCACGAGCTCGGGTACGCCGTCGACGGCACTCCGGTCGACTGCGTCGTCGCGGGGCTCGACGCCCTGATCCCCGACGCCGACGTCGTGGTCGCGGGCTGTAACGAGGGGGCGAACCTCGGCGCGTACACCCTCGGGCGCTCGGGGACCGTCTCCGCCGCGGTCGAGGCCGCCTTCTTCGACGTGCCCGCGGTGGCGACCTCCATGTACGTCCCCGGCGGAGAGGACTGGTGGAAGCGGGAGCTGCGGTCGGCGGAGTTCGCGAACGCGACCCGCGCGACCCGGTACCTCGTCGCGGAGGCGACCGCGTCGGGCGCGTTCGACCGCGTCGACTACCTCAACGTCAACGCCCCGATCGCGGACGCGGACGAGGGGGGCGAGGGCGACGCGCCGGCGCCGATGCGCGTCACGTCGCCCTCGCCGTGGTACGGGATGGAGGCGGCACACGACGGGAACGGCCGCGTGCGCTTCTCGGACCCCATCTGGGGGAAGATGAACGCCGGCGACGTGCCCGACCCGATCGGCACCGACCGTCGAGCGGTCGTCGACGGCGAGGTGTCCGTCTCGCCGCTGTCGGTGCCGCACGCGGCCGAGCCGGACGCGGGGCTCGACGAGCTGGCGGCGGCGTACGGGCGCGCGACCGAGAACGTCCGGTGACCGCCCGCTCCGAGTGTACGTTCGGTGATCGCCCGATCCGAGCCTACTCCTCGTCGGCGCTGACGGTGACCTTCGCCTCGCTGACCACGCGGTCGCCCATCTCGTAGCCGGGCTCGTACACCTCGTGGACCGTCCCCTCGGGCTGGTCGCTCTCGACCCGGAGCATCACCTGATGGCGGGCCGGGTCGACCGCCTCACCGGGGTCGGGGTCGATGGGCTCGACGCCCTCGTCGGCGAGGACCTCGTCGAACTTCTCCAGCGTCGACTCGACGCCCGGGCGGAGGTCGCTCCCGGCCTCCTGGTCGAGCGCGCGCAGGAGGTCGTTTCGGACCGGCGTGATGCGCTCGACGAGCGCCTCCGAGGCGCGCTCGCGGATCTCCTCCTGCTTGCGCTTGGCGCGCTGCTTGTAGTTGCTGAAGTCGGCCTTGACGCGGGCGAGCTTGCTCGTCAGCTCCTCTACCTCCTCTTCTGTCTCGAGCAGTTCGTCGCGCGTCTCGTCGAGCTCGGCCTCCAGCGCCGCGACCTCTCGGGCGAGCGCCTCGTCGTGCTCCGCGACTTCGGCGGCCAGTGCCTCGCGGTCGGCGGCTCCGCGGCCCGCTCCGTCCGCGTCGGTCGACTCGCCGGTCGGTTCCTCGGCGGTCGCGTCCGCGGTGCCGTTCGTCCGCGCCGCGTCGGCCGCGGCGTCGTCGGGGGACTCGACCTCGACGTCGACGGCGTCGTCGTCGCTCATGTCCGATCGAAGTCGGTCGGCGGGCATAAGCGTTGCAGAACGCGGTCGCGAGCGATGGCGCGGGAGTCGCAGCGGCGGTGCAGAGGCAGCCGACCTCGACCGGATTTATGAAGCTCCCACCCGACCACACGATCCGTATGCCAGTCCGTCCCTCGACCTTCTCGATCGTCGCGCGCGACCCGGAGACCGACGCCGTCGGCGTCGCGGTCCAGTCGAAGTTCGTCGGCGTCGGCGCCGTCGTCCCGTTCGCGAGCGCGGACGCCGGCGCGGTCGCGACGCAGAGCTACGCCAACGTCGCCTACGGCCCCGACGGCCTCGACCTCCTGCGCGAGGGTCACGACGCCGCCGAGGTCGTCGAGCGGCTCACCGAAAGCGACGACGAGGCCCCCTCGCGACAGGTGGGCGTCGTCGGCACCGACGGCTCGGTGGCGGCGTTCACCGGCGAGGACTGTCACGACCACGCCGGCGACCTGCAGGGCGAGGGCTACACCGTGCAGGGCAACATCCTGGAGAACGCCGAGACGCTCACCGCGATGGCCGAGGCGTTCGAGGAGACGGAGGGCGGGCTCCCGGAGCGGCTGATCGCGGCGCTCCACGCCGGCAACGAGGCCGGCGGCGACAAGCGCGGCGAGCAGGCCGCGGCGCTGTACGTCGCCAAGCCCGAGGGCGGGTACGACGGGCGCAACGACCGGTGGGTCGACGTGCGCGTCGACGACCACGAGGCTCCGATCGACGAGCTCGAGCGGGTGTTCAAGCTGTACGACGTGACCCTGCTGGAGCGCGAGACGCCGGAGGGCACCCGAGAGCTCACGGGCGAGACGGCCGCGGCGGTGTCGGCGACGCTCGCGGACCTCGGGTTCCTCGACGGGACCGAGAGCGCCGCCGACGACGCGGTCGACGCGGACGACGGTTCGGTGTCGTTCGGCGAGGCCGAGCGCGAGGCCCTCGAGACGTTCCGCGGGATGAACAACTTCGAGAACCACCCGGTCGCCGTGCTCGAGGACGCGCTCGCCCGCGGGTGGGACGCCGCCGAAGGCGAGGGAGAAGACCGCCTCGTCGACGCGGTGTGGCACGGGCTCTCGCGGCTCGACCGGAAGTGAGGTCGGTGGCAAGACGAGTGGAGCCGAACCGCGCCGCGCCCGACTCTCGGGAGTATTTAAATCGCGACCCCCAACCGGTCGTTATGACCGCGCCGAACCGGAACACGCTGTGGGCGCGCGCCCTCGTCGACGAGCTCGTCGCCGCGGGCGTCGACGCCGTCGTGGCCTCGCCCGGGAGCCGCTCGACGCCGCTGACGGTTGCCGCCGCGCGCAGCGACGACCTGCGCGTCTTCTCCCAGTTGGACGAGCGCTCGGCCGCCTACTTCGCGCTGGGCCGCGCGCGTCGGACCGGGACGGTGACGCCGCTGATCTGCACCTCCGGCACCGCCGCCGCCAACTACCACCCCGCCGTGATGGAGGCGAGCGAGGCCCGCGTCCCCCTGCTCGCGCTCACGGCCGACCGACCGCCGGAGCTGCGCGACTCGGGCGCCAACCAGACCGCCGACCAGGAGAAGCTGTACGGCGACGCCGTCCGGTTTTATAAAGACCTGCCGGAGCCCGCGCCGAACGACCGCGCGCTCCGCTCGCTGCGGACCACCGTCGCCCGCGCCGTCGGGACCGCCGAGGGCGCCGACCCCGGACCGGTCCACCTCAACGTCCCGTTTAAGAAGCCGCTGGAGCCGACTCGGGTCCCCGACGACGTGCCCGCCGACCTCGATCAGGTCGCCGAGCGCGGCCGCGACGGCCCCTACGTCGACGTGACGCCCGGGTCGCCCGAGCCGGGCGACGAGGCGCTCCAGCGGCTCGCCAACGAGCTGTCGACGACCGACCGCGGACTGATCGTCGCCGGGCCGGCGGACCCGCCGGGGCTCGACGCCGAGGCCGTCACGGCGCTGTCGCACGCGACGGGGTTCCCGGTCCTCGCCGACCCGCTCTCCGGCGTCCGGTTCGGCGGCCACACCCGGGTCGCTCCCGTGATCGGCGCTTACGACGCGTACCTCTCGGCGGCGGTTGCAGGTGAGTCTCATAGCTGGACCTGTCTCTTATACACATCTCTGAGCGGGCTGGCCAGG
>NZ_AOJG01000007.1 GCF_000337375.1 Halorubrum lipolyticum DSM 21995
GCCATCAGAGATGTGTATAAGAGACAGCCCCTCCCCTTCCACGAGGGCGACGCGCTCCGGGTCGTCGCCGACGGGCTCCCCGACCCCGCGACGCTGTTCGTCTCCAACTCGATGCCCGTGCGCGACCTCGACCGCTTCGTCGGCCCGACGACGACGAGCGTCACCGCCCTCGGCAACCGCGGGGTGAGCGGCATCGACGGAATCGTCTCCAGCGCGCTCGGCGCCGGCTCCGCGACGACCGACGACCTCACCCTCGTCGTCGGCGATCTGGCGCTGTACCACGACGGCAACGGCCTGCTCGCGCTCGACCGCTGCGACGTGGACGCGACCGTCGTGCTGGTCAACAACGACGGCGGCGGGATCTTCCACGCGCTCCCGATCGAGTCGTTCGAGCCGGAGTTCACGGAGGCGTTCAAAACGCCGCACGGCATCGAGTTCGAGCCGCTGGCCGACCTCCACGGGCTGGCGTACGCCCGGGTCGACGCGCGTCCGGACGCAGGGGCGTCGACCGCGGGCGTCGCCGACGACCTCGCGGAGGCGTACGCGCGAGCGAGGGACGCGGACGGCTCGCACCTGATCGAGGTGCGGACGGAGGCCGAGCCGAGCCACCGGACCCGCGAGCGCCTCGAAGCGGCGGTCGAGCGCGCGGTCCACGGCGACGGATCGGAATAGCCGGACGCCGCTCAGTCGACCTCGGCGGTCGCCGTCGCGGTCAGGTCGCCCTCCTCCGCGGTCACCTCCCCGAGGATCCGGTACCGGCCCGGCGGCGGGTCTCCCCACGTCGCCTCGTAGGTGGCCGTTTCGCCCGGTTTCAGCGTCTCACTCCCGAGCACCTGCGTGAACATCCGGCCGGCGCCGTACCGCCAGACGGGGTCGGCCTCGCCGTCCCCCTCGTCAGTTTCGCCCTCACCGTCGGCCCGGTAGGCCGCGAAGTCGGCGCGCTGCCCGGTCCGGAACCGCAGGGTTTCGGGGCTCTCCCCGGCGTTCCGGACCGTCAAGGAGAGGTCGATTCCGCCGTCGGCACCGTCGTCCCCGTCGCCGCTGGCGCCCTCGGTGTCGATCGCGAGCGCGGCGTCGATCATGCCGTCGTATCGCACGGCTGTCGTCTTAAAAACACGTGGCGACGGGAGTGCCCGCCCCCCGCCCGTTCCGACGACGCGCCTAAGTCCCGGCTTCCCGTACGGAATCGCGTGCAGGTCGTCGGCTACGAGTCGGGCGAGGGGTTCACGGTCGCCAGCGGCGGCGCGGTCGAGTTCGTCGAGGCGACCCCCGGCACGGAGCTCGCCTTCGGACTCGGCGACCGCCGCTGCGCCGGGACCGTCCACGACGGCGACCATATCGCCTGCGACGCCGCCGAGGCTCCCTACTGCGACGCGCACCGACACGTCTGGGTCTGTGCCCGCTGTACGGGGACGTGTTTAAAAGACGAGATGGACTGCCGCGAGGAGCACGCGGTGTACCTCGCGGCGTTCGCGCCCGACGTGTTGAAGGTGGGCGTCACGCGCCTGTGGCGGCTGGAGACTCGTCTCCGCGAGCAGGGGGCCGATCGCGCGGCCCACATCCGGACGTACCCGGACGGGCGGATCGCGCGGGAGGTCGAGGCCGAACTCGCCGAGCGCGACGACCTCGTCGACCGGGTGCGCGTCCCGACGAAGCTCTCGGGGTTCGGCCGCGACGTGGACGCGGCGGCGTGGGAGGCGCTCGTCGGGGGGTTCGACCCGATCGAGCGGTTCGCGTTCGATTACGGTCTCGACCTCGCCGACCGGCCCGTCGCGGAGACGATGGCGGCCGGGACGGTCCGGGGCTGGAAGGGGCGCGTGCTCGTGCTCGACCGCGGCGGGTCGACGTACGCGGTCGACGCCAGAGAGCTGGTGGGGTACGAGCTCACCGAGGAGGTGCCGGACCGCGAGCTGCAGTCGAGTCTGGGCGCCTTCGGCGGGTGACTTCCGGGGGACCGACGACCGTCACTCCGCCCGCCGGAACCGGTGTCGCACCACGTCGGCGTCGTCGTCCCAGTCGAAGCTGCCGCCGTGCGCGCGCACCATCCGCTCCTTGTACGCCTCCAGCGACGGCGACCCCTCGCGCTTCGCGTCCTCGTCGGTCATGTCGCCGAGGGTGCGCTCGGTCACCTCGGTGAGCTCGAAGGTCACGCCGTCGATCTCGAAGGTGTCGCCCGCCTCGCCGTACCGGTTCCCGCGGTGGAGCTGGGTCACGTCGCCGTCGAGCGCTGCCTGCTTCACGCGGTCGTTCGGGAGCAGGTCGGCCGGGTCGTTCTCGGACATGTCTCCCCGTTGGGCGCGGATCGGTTTATAAGCGCTGTCGGTGGCCCGAGTAGACGTGGACCGTGCCGACGCGTCTCGCGTTCTGCGAATCTCGAAGCCGCCGACCGCGAACGTATCCACGGACGTGAACACCCTCGTCGGCGGCCGAGCCGAGGGATTCAAGATACTGCCGACCCCCTGCTTCGACAATGCGTCAGGACCACCTCATCACCGCGACGCAGCTCTCGCGGGATGACATCGAGGCGGTGCTCGACCGGGCCCGCGAGGTCGCCGACGACCCCGCCGCCTACGCGGGCCGGCACGCCGGGCGCGTGCTCGCGCTCTGTTTCTTCGAGCCGAGCACGCGCACCCGGATGAGCTTCGACAGCGCGGCCAAACGCCTCGGGATCGACACGATCGGCATGGGCGACGTGGACTCCTCGTCCGTCTCGAAGGGGGAGTCGCTCTCCGACACCGTCCGCGTCATCGAGGGCTACGCGGACGCATTGGTGCTCCGCCACCCCAGCGAGGGCGCCGCGACGCTGGCCGCCGAACACGTCTCCGTGCCGGTCGTCAACGCGGGCGACGGCGCCGGACAACACCCCTCACAGACCCTCCTCGACCTCCACACGATCCGCGAGAACCACGGCCTCGACGACCTCACGATCGGGATCATGGGCGACCTGAAGTACGGCCGCACCGTGCACTCGCTCGCGGCGGCGCTCACGGAGTTCGACGCCAACCAGCACTTCATCAGCCCGGAGTCGCTGCGTCTCCCGCGGTCGGTCCGGTTCGACCTCCACGAGACCGGCGCGCAGGTGCGCGAACACACCGACTTGGAGGACGTGCTCGACGAGCTCGACGTGCTGTACGTCACCCGGATCCAGAAGGAGCGGTTCCCGGACGAGAACGAGTATCACCGCGTCGCGGGCGAGTACCAGATCGACGCCGAGACGCTCGAGGCCGCCTCCGACGACCTCACCGTGATGCACCCGCTCCCGCGCGTCGACGAGATCGCGCCCGACGTCGACGAGACCGACCACGCGACGTACTTCGAGCAGGCGCACAACGGGATCCCGGTCCGGATGGCGCTGCTCGACACCCTCCTGGAGAACGCCGAGGCCGCCGAGGGCGTGGAGGTGGACCGATGAGCGAGCACGAGCTCCGCGTCTCGAAGATCCGCGACGGCACCGTGATCGACCACGTCGAGGGCGGGCAGGCGCTCAACGTGCTCGCGATCCTCGGCATCGACGGCTCGGAGGGGTTCGGCGTCTCGGTGGGGATGAACGTCCCCTCGGACCGGCTCGGGCGCAAGGACATCGTGAAAGTGGAGGAGCGGGAGCTCTCGCAGTCCGAGGTCGACGTGCTCTCGCTCATCGCGCCCGAGGCGACGATCAACATCGTCCGCGACTTCGAGGTGGTCGAGAAGAACCGCGTCACCCGCCCCGACAGCGTGACCGGTGTGCTCTCGTGTCCGAACCGCAACTGTATCACGAACGCCAACGAGCCGGTCGACACCCGGTTCGACGTGGTCGCCGACGGCGTCCGCTGCGACTACTGCTCGACGATCCTCCGCGCCGACATCGCCGACCACATCGACGTGTGACGGGGGCGGTCCCGCGAGCGATCGGCGACGGCTCCGGTAGATTTTAGCGCCCGCCGCCCGACACGTCAAGTATGAGCAAGAAACTGAAGCTCGTCCTGGTCCTGTCGCTGGTCGCACTCGCGTACTTCCTGTTCGCCGGCGACAAGGAGCCGGTCGAAGTCTAGTACCCGGACCGCCGCGCGACCCTCCGTCGAATCGTTCGACGACCTCCGCCGAACCGTTTGACGACCCCCCGCGGGCGGATGCCCGCCGTTTTTACCCGTCAGTCCCGTAGCGTCGCTCATGTACGGGGTCGTCACGCGCAACGCCGACGAGGTCGAGATGGAGCCGTTCGACCTCGGCTTCTACGAGGTGAAAGACGTCACGGGGCGGGCGGCCGCGCCCCTCCCGAACGCCGTGAACATGGTGTCGTGTTTCGGCGACAACGCCGCCGCGAGCGAGGACCCCGACCTCGTCCCGGTCGACGAGCGCGGCGAGCCGGCGACCCGCGACCGCGACTACTTCGACTGGGCGTACATCTGCCCGACCCACCCGGAGTACCGCGAGGGGTTACTGGAGATCATCGAGGACTGCGCCGCCGAGAACGACGACGTGCGCCTCGACGACGTGGGGTTCCCGCGCGAGGGGTTCTGTCGCTGCGACCGCTGCGAGCGGCTGTTCGCCGAGAGCGACCGCGAGGACCGGACCGACTGGCGCGCGGACGTGATCACCAAGTTCGTCGCCGACGCCGCCGAGCGGGTCCCCGGTCGGGTGTTGCTGACGCTGTATCCCGACCCCTACCCCGGCCACCTGCGGGCGCGGGCCGGCCTCGACCTCGACCGGCTCGCGGAGCACGTCGACGAGTTCGTGGTCCCGCTGTACGACACCGAGTACGCCACGACCTACTGGCTGGAGACCATCGCCCGCGGGTTCCGCTCGCGCCTCGGCGGCGACTACGACCTGCACGGCGCGCCCCCGGAGACCCCGTTCTCGCTGGAGCTGTACGCGGTGGAGGTCGACGTCGACGACCTGATCCACGCCACGGAGGTCGCCGAGACGTACGCGAAGGACGTGTTCTTCGGCTACGACGCCAGCAACGCGGCCGCCGCGCTGCGCCGGAAGGACGCGGACGAGCGCGAGGGCGAGGTCCACCGGCCCGACTGACTCCGGTCGGCGGAGTCACTCCGTCGACCCGACCGACGCGAGCGGGGCCGCGTGAACGAGGGTTTAAGTACCGGAGCGGCCGACACCTACTCGACCGGCCGCCGGTGTGCGACACAACTGGTCGTCTCGCGTTCGCGTGGGGCGGTCACCTTTCAACGTCCGCACCGTAGCGGCGGTCGCCCTACAACACTGAGCCGTCGGCTCGTCGGTCGATTCTCCAAAGCCACTTATAAATAATCGCAGAGGCGCTTATAAACCCGCGACTACGCCAGTTCCGCGACCACGTCTCCGATCCGATCGATCGCGGCGTCCACGTCGTCGCCGTCGACGTCGAGGTGCGTGGTGAACCGCGTCGCGTAGTCGTCGAACTCCACGCAGCCGACGCCGGCGTCCTTACAGGCCGTCACGAGGTCTGCCGCCGCGATGCCGGCGTCTTCGGTGTGCGCGACGACGATGTTCGTGTCGGGCTCGGGCGCGCGGACCCCGTCGAGCGCGTCGAGGCCGGCGGCGAGCCGCTCGGCGTTGGCGTGGTCGTCGGCGAGCCGGTCGACGTTCTCCAGCGCGAGGAGGCCCGGCGCGGCGATCATCCCGGCCTGCCGCATCCCGCCGCCGAACAGCTTGCGGACGCGCCGGGCCGCCTCGACGAACGCCTCGTCGCCGGCGAGGATCGAGCCGACGGGCGCGCCGAGCCCCTTGGAGAGACAGAACGTGACGCTGTCGACGGGATCGACGATCTCGCTCGCGTCGACGCCGAGCGCGACGGCGGCGTTGAACACGCGCGCGCCGTCGAGGTGGACCGGCACGCCCGCGTCGCGGGCGACCTCGGCGGCCGCGGAAATGCGGTCGACCGGGATCGCCGTCCCGCCGCGGTAGTTGTGGGTGTTCTCGAGCGCGAGGAGCCCGGTACCGGGGCGGTGGAGGTCCTCGTCGACGAGCCCCTCGCGGACCGCCTCGGGCGTCGGGACGCAGCGCTCGCCGGCGTCGAGCGTCCGGGTCTGGGTGCCGGAGAGCTTCGCGGCGCCCGCCAGCTCCCACCGGTAGATGTGCGACTCGCGCTCCAAGATGAGCTCCTGTCCGGGCTCGGTGTGGACGTGGACGGCGATCTGGTTCGCCATCGTCCCGGAGGGGACGTAGAGCGCGGCCTCGGTGCCGACCGCCTCGGCGGCGCGGCGCTCCAACTCGTTGACGGTTGGGTCGTCGCGGTACACGTCGTCGCCGACTTCGGCGTCGCGGGCGGCCTCGCGCATCGCCTCGGAGGGCGTCGTGACGGTGTCGGATCGCAGGTCGATGGTGTCCTCGTCGGTGTCCATTCGTTGCCGGCGGTTCGCCGGCCGGGGGGAAATAGGTCGCGCTCGGGGCGGGTTCGCCCGGCTCCGCGCCGCCGGAAACCCGCGCGCCGGGCGTCACGCCGCGAGACCGCAGCGGGTTCCGCGTCCGGTCCCTTCTTAACCGAAGCGACCGATCTGCGGGGTATGGCAACGGAAGCCGCGACCGACGATGAAGCCGACGCCCCCGAGGCGTACGAGGCCCTCCTGGACCGCGTTCGACGCTGGAACGCGGTCGGGAGCGCCGCCGGCGTGCTCGGGTGGGACCAGCAGGTGATGATGCCCGAAGGCGGCACCCCCGCCCGGTCGAAGCAGCTCTCGACGCTCTCGTCGATCCGCCACGACATGGTCACCGACGAGGAGACGGGCGACCTGCTCGACGAGCTCGCCGACGCCGACCTCACCGACGAGCGGGCGGCGGTCGTCCGCGAGGTCCGTCGCGAGTACGAGCGCGCCGACGCCGTCCCCGTCGAGCTCGTCGAGGAGATCTCGGAGACGGGCACGGAGGCGCTGCAGGCGTGGGAGGAGGCGAAGGCCGAGGACGACTTCGAGACGTTCGCCCCCCACCTGGAGAAGCACGTCGAGCTGAAACGCGAGTACGCCGAGCACATCGACCCCGACCGGGACCCCTACGAGGTCCTCTTCGAGGACTACGAGCCGTGTCTCTCGATGGAGCGCGCGGAGGCGATCCTCGAGGAGCTCCGCGAGACGCTCGTCCCCATGATCGACGCGATCCGCGAGTCCGACGCCGACCTCGCCGTCGACACCTTCAAGGGGAGGTTCCCCGAGGACGAGCAGGAGGCGCTCGCGCGAGAGACCCTGGAACTGGTCGGCTACGACTTCGACCGCGGCCGGCTCGACGTCTCCTCGCACCCGTTCACCGCGGGCAACCAGTTCGACTGCCGGGTGACCACCCGGTTCGACGAGTCCGACCCGCTCGGCGCGATCGGCTCGACGGTCCACGAGTTCGGCCACGCGCAGTACAACCTCGGGCTCCCGCGGGAGCAGTTCGGGACCCCGCTCGGCGAGTCGCGAGATCTGTCGGTCCACGAGTCGCAGTCGCGCCTCTGGGAGAACCACGTCGGTCGGAGCCGGGCGTTCTGGGAGCTCTTCTTACCCACGTTCAAAGAGCACTTCCCCCAGACCGACGACGCCACCGTCGAGGACGCCTACCAGGCGTTCAATCAGGTCCACGAGGACAACCTCATCCGGGTCGAAGCCGACGAGCTCACCTACCACCTCCACATCGTCGTCCGGTTCGAGATCGAGCGCGACCTGGTCCGCGGCGACCTCGCGGTCGAGGACGTGCCGGAGGTCTGGAACGACAAGTACGAGGAGTACCTCGGGATCCGGCCCGACACCGACGCCGAGGGCTGTCTGCAGGACATCCACTGGAGCCACGGCAACTTCGGCTACTTCCCCACCTACTCGCTCGGCTCCGTCATGGCCGCCCAGCTGTTCGAAGCCGCCGAGAGCGAGATCGACGACCTCGACGACAAGATCGCCGCGGGCGAGTTCGACGACCTCCGCGAGTGGCTCGGCGAGAACGTCCACCGGCACGGCTCGCGCTACGAGACGAACGAACTGGTGAAGCGGGCGACCGGCGACGACTTCTCGGCGGACGCCTTCACTGATTACGTCGAAGAGAAGTACGGCGATCTGTACGGGATCTGAGTCGGTCCGGCGCTGTCACATGCCACTCACCGGTACGATCGAGTCGCGGAATACCACGGGACTGATTAGTGAAATACTAAATTAGTTTCCTCAAATAACTGTTAAATAAGTCGTTTGGCGCTCTCATAAATATTACACTTGATTAACATTATGAACCAGTCAATACTCTGTACATTCTTAAGTTTCAATATGTCTACCTGTCGTTGTCTGGGTGAATGCAAGACGATTCTCGTCGCTCCTTGCTGAAGGGCATCGGAACGGTCGCTCTCGGAGGTATCGCACTCAGTGGAACTACCACGGCAGCCCCGGGTAACGGAACTGGGTCCAATTCGGGCGAGGGCCGTGGCGGTGGCTTCCCGCCGACGGGCATCACCGAGTGGGGCGATTCGATCGAGATCGGCAACGGCGAGATATCGACGTTCTCCTCGGTCACTCCCTCGGGCAAACCGAAGGGCGTCGGCGTTCACTTTGCCGACGGAACCTTTGAAAATCTACCCTCTGAGGAAGAACTCGAAGACGACGATCCCCTGGGAACTCCAATTAAGGGGGGAGAATACTGGGCAAAACCGTTCAACCTTGCCTTCCCTGATAATACGCCGGAACCGATCACGTACGCCGGCTGCGGATGGAATCCGCAGGGCCACTCTCCGGAAGGGGTTTACGAACGTCCTCACTTCGATATTCACTTCCACTTTTATAAACCAGAACTGATCGGCGACATAAAACCGGGGTTCATCGAGGAGGGATTACCAGATGAAAAAATCCCGGACGGGTATCGGTTGATCGAAGACGGTGCGATCGTTCCGAAGATGGGCGCCCATCTCGCCCCTACAGACGCCCCCGAGTTCGACGGCGAAGAGTGGCAAGAGACCCTCATCTGGGGCGCCGCCGACGTGGACGGCGACGGTGAGTACGAGAACAACTACGTCGAACCGATGATCACGGTGGACTACTTCCAGAACCACCTCGACGGCGTCGAGAAACAGGACATCGCTCAGCCCGACGTCTACCCGAAGGACGGGTACTACCCGACGACCTACACGGTGCGTGATCTCGGCGACGGCGGCTACGCCGTCGTGATGGAGGAGTTCGAAGAGCGCTCCGCCTGACTCGACGCCGAATCCTGACGACTCATCCCCTCCTGACTCGGCTCGTCGATCCCGTCGATCAGCGCTGGAGAACGATTCTGCGAGACACGCGCTCTGTTGTCCGCAATGCTGCGAGGACGCGTTGTTAAACGGCGACGCCAACAGCCTCGTTAAATCCCCAGCCGGAACCCGGTCATCAACACGATGAGCCCGAGCATGACGGCCGCCTCGAACAGCCCGACGACGAGGTTCTTCTTCTCGATCGCTTCGAGCCGCGAGGCGTCCGGGTTCGGTGACAGCGTCTCGTAGTACGCGCTCAGTTGCAGCCGGTGCGGGACCGCGAGTCCGAACGCGAACAGCCCCCAGCCGACGCCGAGCGCGACCGACGACCACCGGCTCGCGAACCCGTACCCGAGCCCGAGGTCGGGCGTCAGGAGCGCCGTCCCCGAAAGCACCGTCGTCAGCGAGAAGCCGACGAGGAAGAAGACCGCCTTCGGAATGAGCGCGGTGTTCACCGCGGCGGACGCCTCCGCGTCGAGCCCCCCGAGCGTCGGACCGATGATCGCCGGGAAGATCAGCGCGAACCCGAACCACACCGCGCCCGCGGCGACGTGCGTGTAGAAGAGCAGCTCCGTGCTCGAGAGCAGGAGGCTCGCGGCGAGGAACGCCAGCGGAACGAGGAGGCTCCCGGCCGCGAACGCCGGGTTCGCGGCCGCTGCGAGGTGTTGAACGCGTTCGACGACGTTTTCCTCCGCGACGCGACTGGTCTCGTGACTGACAGCCATGGAACGGTGATCGATGAATTTTCTGATAAAAATTGGGATCGCTGCAATCACCGAACCGAGATCAGTCTTTCTTCGGAAGCGAACCGTACCGTTCCTCGTTCAGAATGTGCGTGCTGAACTGTGCACAGAGACGGCAGCAGTCGGCCGCATCGGAGAACGTTCGCACGCTGGCGTCCCACCGAGCGTGAACCGACCCGAGCATCGCGCTCCGCACGGACGGTTCGGTCGCGACCATCATTCGACGCGCTCGCTCCGGCGGCGTCGCCCGGGCCGCAGGTCGATCCATCTCCTCGGTGGCTAACAGATCTTCGAACACGCTTCCGATTTCGATTCCCACCCCGAGGTTGTCGCCCACCTGCGGGGCGATGAAGACGGTCACGTTGCTCGCTCGCGCGAACGCGATGCTCTGTGTCGCCGCGTCCATCTCCTCCAGATCGATACCGACGTCGATAGCGAGAAATGCGTTGAACCCCCGTTCGCGAAGGCAATCTCGAGTCTCTTGGAGGAGCCGCAACACATCGTCCTCCGCGTACTCACCGCTGTCCTGGTTCCACGTTGCGAACGAGGGGACCTCGGCTTTCGTATCGGCGCCAGCCGGCACCATCGCGTCGACGTCGAAGGTCCGATACGGACCCATCAGATAGACGAGGAACCGATCGCGGCGAACAGGTGAGAGCGACTCTGATTCCCCGTCTGACCGGGGAAGCGCGTCGACGATTCGATCCCGCATCTCTGTCGTCGTGTCGGACGGGCAGTATATAAATACCGGGTTTATCAAAGGTATTCTACTAGAGAACGATTAAGAGGGTTGCGAATCACGGATCGCATGAGAACGCGTATGGGTGAAACAGATCGTCGCTCTTCGAGAGACGTTCGCCGTCCCGAGCCGCCGCTCCCGGAGGAGAGCGGGCTGACGCTCGACGAGTACCTCGCGATGCAGCAGGCGATCGGGCATCCGACGCGGTTCCGTATCCTCCGAACGCTCGTCGCGAACGACGAGCTGAGCGCGACCGACCTGAAACGAGTCGTCGACGCCGACCCTCCCAACTTCCACTACCACCTGGGTGAGCTGGTCGACGTGGGGCTCGCGGAGAAGCGTCAGCGACGGACCGCCGACAGTCAGGGGTTTTACACGTATTACCGGCCGACCGGAATGGGACGCGGGATCCTCGAACACGGCGTCGAGGAGTTGATGCGCCGCGAGCGCGAGTTCGACGACGCGTACTCGTGATCACGTCCGCATCCCGCGAGAACGTGATCCGCGGCCGCGCCGCTCGCCTACGAGACCGAACGAAGTGAGGTCTCGCTACTCACGGGCCTTCGGCCCGTTCGTCAGTAGTGGCTTCCCTTCGGTCAGCCACTCACTTCTCGATGATGCTCTCCTCGACCGCCTCGCCGAAGTGCCGCGCCACGTCCTCGTAGTAGACGAGCGCCTCGTCGCCCTCCTCGAGGTCGGTGACGGCCTTCTTCCCGTCCGCGGTCGCGACCTTCACCGTCTCGGCGTTCTGGATCAGGGTCTCGACGAGGTCGACGCCCTCCTCCGTCTCGACTTCGGCCTGAAGCCGGAACATCGGCCGCTTCTCGATCTTCACGCGTCCGACGATCGCCTCCCGGGTGTGACCGGCGGTGTCGACGACCTGCACCTCGTCGCCGCTCGACAGCTCCGCGAGGTAGTTCGTGCCTCCCTCGGCGTTGCGGACGTAGGCGTGGACGGCGCCCGCGTTCACGCGGAACGGGCGCGACTCGACGTAGGGCGACTCCGCGGTCTCGGCGTGGACGAAGAACAGCCCGCGCGACATCGAGCCGACTAACATTCCCTCGTCGTCGTCCATCAGCGACCCCGTGTCGATACAGACGCGGTCGGCCATGCCCGTGCGCTCGACCGCGGTCACCTCGGCGTGCCGGAGGTCCAGCGTCTCTCGGTCGGCCGCGTCGCGGGCCTCGACCGCGCCGCGGATATCGTCGGGGGAGTCGGCGTCGAGGAGGACGCCGTCGGCGCCGATCTCCAGCGTCTCGAAGGCGGTCTTCGCCTCGGCGGCGGTGGTCGCGCCCGCGACGAGGTGCGTCTCCTCGCCGACCCGCGCGATCAGGTTCTCGAGCGGGATGATCGACCAGTCCTCGCCGACGACGATCGTGAAGTCGGCGTCGTTCGCCGCCTCCTCGGCGAAGCGCTCGTACGCCGTGCCGAGCACTCGGACGTACACGCCCTGCGCGCGGTCGTCGCGCCGGCGGACCGTCGTGAGGTCCGCGGACCCCGACAGGTCCTCGGGCATGTCGATCGTGCCGTCGCCCTCGCCGCCTTTCCCGACGAAGTAGGCGTCGGCCTCCGGACCGTTCTCGGTGTCGTCGATCACGTCCGCCTCCGAGCGGAACGCGGCGACCGAGATGTCGCCCAGGTCGCGGACGCGGCCCACGTCGGCCTCGTCGACGAGCACCCAGTCCGCGCCGGCCTCGATGGCGGCCGTGATCCGTCGCTTGCGCGCCTCCCAGTCGCCGACGTCCCCGTCGGCCTTCACCCAGACCGTGCGTGTCATTGTCGGAACCTCACGGCGGGCGGGCTTGAAAACTGCGGAAGGGTCGTGCGTTGCGGGCGCCGGCGCGGAGACGACAAAGCACTTATTACTGAGATCACATCGTTCGACTCACACCACCGAATGACGCCACCACGCCAGCGGCTCTCGAAAGCGGGATCTCGATACGCCGGAGTGCGCGAGTCGCTTCGCGACCGCGCCGCACCGTTTCTCGGGGTCGACCCGCGAGCGCTCGGCGCGTTCCGGATCGCGGTGGCGCTCGTCCTCCTCTGGGACCTGCTGGTCTACCGGCTTCCGGGCGTGAGCGCGTTCTACACGGACGACGGCGTCCTCCCGCGCTCGACGCTCGCCGAGGCGTATCCGCTGTTAGAGACCGTCTCGATCCACGCGCTGTCCGGGTCGGCGCGGGTACAAACGGGACTGCTCGCGATCGCGGCGTGCGCCGCCGTCTGCCTGCTCGTCGGCTACCGAACGCGGGCGGCGACGGGCGTCTCTCTCGTCCTGCTCGCGTCGCTGTACGCTCGGAACCCGTACGTGCTCAACGGCGGGAACACGATTCTGGTCGTGCTCCTCCTTTTAAGTCTCTCTCTCCCGCTCGACGCTCGCTGGTCGCTCGGCGCGGGCCGCCGGGGCGGCGATACCGATCGGGGCGACGCCGAGCGAGAAGCCGACGATACCGATCGGAGCGACGCCGAGGGGAGCGAGGCCGACGAGCCGGACGGCGGCGCGGACCCGCGGCTCTGTTCGGTCGGAACGGCCGTCACGCTCCTGACGCTCGTGTCGATCTACACGGCGAACGCGGTCTCCAAATACCGGAGTGACACGTGGATGTCGGGCGGCGCGGTCCCGCAGATCTTCCAGTTGGAGGAGTTCGTCGTACGACTGGGGCCGTTCGTCTCGGAACACACCGTGGTTCTCGAGGCGATCAACTGGCTCTGGATCGCGCTCCTGTCGGCGTCCGTTCTGCTGGTCGTCGCCACCGGGCGGCTCAGAGCCGCAGGCGCCCTCGCGTTCGTCTCCGCACACCTCGGAATGGCCGCGACGATGCGGCTCGGCGTGTTCCCGTTCGTCATGATCGCGGTCCTCCTCCTGTTTCTCCCGCCCGGAGTCTGGACCCTCGTCGAGGCCGCCACGCCGACGCTCCGCGGCCCCTCTCACCGCGCGGAGGCGGATCCCACGTACCGAAGCGACGGCGGAAGCGCGACCGGGCCCGACCGAGGTGACGGCGAACTCGCGACCGGGCCCGACCGAGGTGACGGCGAACTCGCGACTGAGTCCGCGTCTCCGACCCCGTCGCGGGCTCGCCGCGGGGTCCGAGCGGGAGCGACCCTGCTGCTCGTGGGCTTCTTCCTCGCGCTCGTGTGGTGGCAGGCCGCGGGAGTCGGGCTCGTCGACCTCCCGGCGTCGGAGTCGGGCGGCGAGCTGTCGGAGGTGAGCTGGTCGTTCTTCGCGCCGAACCCGCCGGACGCCTCCGGCTGGTACGTCCTCCGAGGGACGCTCGAATCGGGCGACGCGATCGACGTGCGCGACGGACGGGCCGCCACGTACGACCGACCGCCGGACGCGGCGGAGACGTATCCGACGACCCTCTGGCATCAGTTCGGATTCAGAATGAAGAACGCCGGGGAGTCGCAGTATCGGCCGCTGGCGGCGTACGTCTGCGAGCGTTCGGACCGCAGCGTGGCCTCCGTGACCGTCTTCCACGTCGAACAGCCGGTCGGGCCGAACGGGCCCGTGGGTGAGCCGGAGGCGGAAGAGCGGACGCGCGTCGCCTGCTGACCCGAACGTCCGAGTCGGGTGGGACGAGCCGTTACGCCTCGACGAACCCGCCCGCGGCGAGCGCCTCGTCGACCTCGGCGTCGTCGTGGACGACCGCCGACACCGCGCGAGCGATCCCCTCGGGGTCCTCGTGCTGGAAGATCGACCGTCCCATCGATACCCCCGCGGCGTTTCCGTCCATCGCGCCGCGTACCATCTCGACGGTGTCGCGGTCGGTCCCCTTCGAGCCGCCGGCGATGACGACCGGGAGCCGGGTCGACTCCGTGACGCGTTCGAACGAGTCGCCGTCGCCGGAGTAGCCGGTCTTCACCACGTCGGCGCCGAGCTCCTCGGCGAGCCGGACCGCGTGCCCGAGCGCCTCGGGGTCGGTCTCGTCGACGCCCGGCCCGCGCGCGTACGCCATCGCGAGGACGGGGAGCCCGAGGCGCGAGGCGTCGGCGGTCAGCTCCGCGAGCTCCTCGATCTGCTCCGGCTCGTGGTCGGAGCCGACGTTGATGTGGAACGAGACCGCGTCGGCGCCCGCGCGCACCGCGTCCTCGGCGGTGGCGGTGACGCGCTTGTCGCTCTCGTCGGGGCCGATCGTCGTCGACCCGTTGACGTGGACGATGTAGCCCGCGCCGTTCTTGTTCTCGTGGACGCGCGGCGCGATCCCCTTCTGGGTGAGCACCGCGTCCGCGCCGCCGCGCGTCACGCCGTCGATCGTCGACTCGATGTCGACGAGGCCGTCGACGGCGCCCATCGTGAGCCCGTGGTCCATGGGGACGACGAGGTATCGGTCGTTCGTGGAGATGCGCTCGAGTCGTGCCGAGAGTCCTGCTGTCATGATGGTGTCGGTCGTTGTGTGAGAGTGTGGCAATCGGAGGTAAGTGGGTTTCGTTCGGGGACGTATTGGCTCGAAGTCGCGGTCACCGCGACTCCGCCGCCTCGACGCGCGCGGCGTAGCCCCGCTCCGCGCCCGCCTTCAGCTCGCGCGAGAGCGCCTCCAGCCGGTCGGCGACCTCGGCGGTCGACAGGTCGTCCTCGACGCCCTCGGCGACGATGTCGACGAGCGCCGAGCCGACGATGATCCCGTCGGCGCCGCCGGCGACGATGCGCTCCGCGTGCTCGCCCGCCGAGATCCCGAACCCGACGGCCTTCGGCACGTCGTACTCGCGGAGCCGGTCCAGGCTCTCCGTGGTCTGGTCGGACACGTCGCTGCGCGCGCCGGTGGTCCCGAGCCGCGCCTGCACGTAGACGTACCCCGACACCTGACTCATGATCCGATCGAGCCGGTCGTCGACCGTGGTCGGCGCGACGATGAAGACGAGGTCGAGCCCGAACTCGTCGCACGCCTCCCGGAGCGGGTCGGCCTCCTCCGCCGGGAGGTCGGGGACGACGAGCCCCTGGATGCCGGCCGCGGCGGCGCGCTCGACGAAGGGGCGGGGACCGGTGCTCGCGGTTTCACCGCTCGCGTCCGAGGCGCTCCGCGCCTCGCCGGAGCCGTACTGATAAATGAGGTTGTAGTACGTCATGCAAACCAAGGGCGCCTCGACCTCCACCTCCTCCGCGAACGCGAAGAACCGGTCCGGCGTCATCCCGGCGTCGAGCGCGCGGACTAAGGCACCCTGAATGGTCGACCCCTCCGCGATCGGCTCGGAGAAGGGGAGCCCGAGTTCGATCACGTCGGCGCCGCCGCGGTCGAGCGCCTCGACGTACGCCTTCGAGGACTCCTCGTCCGGGTCGCCGACGGCGAGGTACGGGATGTAGGCGGGGCCGTCGGCGAAGGCGGCCGCGATGGCCTCCGAGTTGCCCGTTTCCGGGACTCTCGCCATTCAGATCCCCCCCGTGAACATCGACATGTCGGGCGCCTCGGCGATGTCCCGTTTGTCCGTCTCCTCGATGGCGGCGTCGAGGTCCTTGTCGCCGCGCCCGGAGACGTTCACGACGACGCGCTCGCCCAGCTCCTCGTGGTGCTCCTCGAGGAAGCCGAAGGCGTGGGCCGTCTCTAAGGCGGGGATGATCCCCTCCGTGCGCGAGAGCCGGTGAAACCCCTCCAAGGCCGCGTCGTCGTCGACGGCGACCGGGTTCACGCGCCCCTCGTCGACGAGGTACGCGAGCTCGGGGCCGACGCCGGCGTAGTCGAGCCCGGACGAGATCGAGTGGCTCTCCATGATCTGGCCGTCGGAGTCCTGCAGGAGCTTCGTCCGCGCGCCGTGGAGCACGCCCTCGTCGCCCGCGTACAGCGACGCCGAGTTCGGGGCGACGCCCGCCTCCTCGTCGACCTCGAGCGTCGAGCCGCCGGCTTCGACCGCGTGCAGGGCGACTGCCTCGTCGTCGACGAACCCCGCGAACGCGCCCATCGTGTTCGAGCCGCCGCCCGCGCAGGCGACCACGTCGGTCGGGAGGCCGCCGGCCTTCTCGATCGACTGCTCGCGCGCCTCCTCGGAGATGACCGCCTGGAAGTCCCGGACCATCACCGGGAAGGGGTGCGGGCCGACGACCGAGCCGATGACGTAGTGGGTGTTCTCGACGGTCGTCGCCCAGTCGCGCATCGTCTCCGAGATGGCCTCCTTCAGCGTGCCTCGGCCCGCAGTGACGGGGTTCACCTCGGCGCCGTTGAGCTTCATCCGGAAGACGTTCGGGCGCTGGCGGTTGATGTCGCGCTCGCCCATGTAGATCTCGCAGGGCATGTCGAGGTGCGCGGCCGCCATCGCGGTCGCGGTGCCGTGCTGGCCGGCGCCCGTCTCCGCCACGATCCGCTCTTTGCCCATGTACTTCGCCAGGAGCACCTGCCCGAGGGCGTTGTTCAGCTTGTGCGCGCCGCCGTGGAGGAGGTCCTCGCGCTTGAGGTACACCTCGAGGTCGTACCGCTCGGAGAGCCGGTCGGCGCGCTGGAGCGGCGTCGGTCGGCCGCCGAAGTCGGCCAGCCGCTCGCGGAACTCGTCCATGAAGCCGTCCTCGTTGCCGAGCACGTAGCGCCGGTAGGCGTCCGTCAGCTCCTCGATCGCGGGCATCAGCGCCTCGGGGACGTACTGACCGCCGTAGCGACCGAACTTCCCGTCGTCGCGGCCGCGCTCGCGACCGGGTCGCCGCGACGGCGTCGCCGCGTCGGCTCCGTCTGTCGCGCTCGTCGCCTCGCTCGTCGTGGGTTCCGTCTCGCTCATGTGGGTGTCTCCGTGGTGTCTCGGGTGTCGCTCTCGTCGTCCGCGTCGCTCTCGTCGTCCGCGCCCTCGCCGGCCTCTGTCCGCACCAGCTCGCGCGTGTTCGCCGCCACGTCGCCGTCCATGATCGCGCTTCCGACGAGGAGGGCGTCGGCACCCGCCGCGCGCATCCGCCGAACGTCGGCCGGCGATCCGATCCCGCTCTCGGCGATCAGCGTCACGTCGTCGGGGACTTCGGGCGCCACGGACTCGAAGGTTCCGAGGTCGACGACGAGCTCGGCGAGGTCGCGGTTGTTCACCCCTATCGTCGTCGCGCCCGCGTCGAGCGCGCGCTCGAGCTCCTCGCGGTCGTGGACCTCGACGAGGACCTGAAAGCCGCGGTCGCGCGCGGCGGCCAGCAGGTCGGGGAGATCGTCGCCGACGAAGCGAGCGATCAGCAGGACCACGTCGCTCTCGACGGCGTCGAGCTGCGACTCGGCGACGAGGAAGTCCTTCCGGAGAACGGGCACGTCGACCGCCTCGCGCACGCGTTCGAGGGTGTCGGTGCTCCCGCCGAAGTGCTCCGGCTCGGTGAGCACGCTCAGCGCGGCCGCGCCGCCGGCGACCATCCCCTCCGCGAGCGCGACCGGGTCGTCCTCGCGGGTGCCTTCGGTCGTCGGGCTCGTGGGCTTCACCTCGGCGATCACGGGCACGCGCCCGTCCGCCTCGGCGCGGTCGAACGCCGCCCGCAGGTCGCGCGGCTCGACGGCGACCCCGCCCGATCGGCCCTCGGACGCCCGGTCGCGGGCCGCCGACAGGATCGATCTGACCGCGGGGGCCAGCTCGGATTGATCCTCCATTAGTGTACACTAATGCACGTATCTGTTCATAAGACTTGCGGGCACGGCGGCGCTCAGGCCGGCTGAATCATCCACCGTCGGTCCGAGACCGCTCAGTGGCCGACGACCGGGTCCGCCTCTTCGCCTTCGCTCGACGGGTTCCCGTCTCCGGACCGAACGCTCTCGGCTCCGCCTCCGACGGGCGCGTTTCCGTCCGTCTCTCTTTGATCCGTACCTCCCCCGGTACCGGTGCCGGAGCGACCCGATTCCGCTCCGGTCCCCCCGGCGCCCGTCACGCACCACGCGTTCCCGCGGCGGCCGACTCGCCGAAGCTCGAGGCTGACCTCCTCGCCGCGGTCGACCGAGTCGATCAGCCGGTCGAGGCGTTCGTCGTCGCACTCGACCACGTGGAACGTGCTGTTCCGGGCGGGATCCACGACCGTCATCGCGTCGTGGTCGTTTTTCACCCTGACAACGACGTATCTCCCTTCCGTACTTGTCATATGTTAGCATTCTCAAAAACCGGCAATAAATGTTTCTAGGACGTGTGTCGGTCCCACACGGCTAGCAGGAGCGCCGCCCGGTCGGCGACGTCCGTGTGTTTAACCGTCGCGGTCACGGATCGTGGGTATGGACACGACGGGAGCGTCGGGCGTCTTCGCCCGCGAGTTCGACGAGATCGGACGGGCGGTCGAGGTCGGCTTCGCCGGGGGGCGCGTCATCTCGGTGTCGTTCCCGGAGACGGCGCCGGCGGACGCGAGCGCGGACCACGACCTGCTCGACCGGATCGAGGCGTTCCTCGGCGGCGAGCGCGACGCGTTCGAGGACGTCGCGACCGGGCTCACGGTGCCGACCGACCGCCGGGCGGTCCTCGAAGCGCTCGGGACGATCCCCTACGGCGAGGAGGTCTCGGTCAGCCGCCTGACGCGGCTGGCCGCGCTCGACGCCGACGACCCGGGGGATCTGGAGCTGGTGACCGGCGCGCTCCGCGAGAACCCGATCCCGATCCTCTTTCCGGACCACCGCGTGCAGGGCGGACCGTACGCCACGCCCGGGGAGGTCCGGGCGGAACTACGGCGCGCCGAAGGGCTGTAGTTCAACGGCGGGGATCGCGGTCGGTTCTGACGGTCGCCGACCCGCTACGCCCGACCGTGCTTCTCGATGTTCTCCCAGACGACGGTCATCAGCTCGCCGGTCTTCTCGACCAGCTCCTCGACGGCGTCGTCGCAGCCGCCCGGCGCGCAGCCGAGGTCCCGGATCGCCTTCGCCGCCGACACGTGGTGGACGTGGACGAGGTCGTCGCCCTCGCGCTCGTACACGAGCGTCGTGCACGGTAACATCCCCGCGAGCGTCGGGTCGATCGAGAGCGCGTCGTGCGCGATCTCCGGGTGGCAGACGACGATCAGGGCCGTCCGCTCCACGTCGTCGTGGCCGAGCATCCCCTCGATCATCTCGTCGAGCCGGGTGACGCGGACCGTCTCGAAGTCGGCGAGCTCGTGTTCGATCTGCACGAACGGGACCGCGTCGTCGAAGGGCACGTCGAGGGTCGTGTGGAGCGCCTCGTCGGCGGTCGGCGCGGACGATTCGGCCGCTGTGTCGCTCATACGGCCGTTTCCGGAGGGGCGCCGACAAAAAGGCTCCGCGCCGCCCAACCCCTGCCGCTACCTCGGACGGTCCGCGTCGCTTGCCGGACGGGACGGACTTATCGGGCGCACCCGCCTCACTCAACCCATGATCGAACTCTCACGGGCCGTGTACGACGACATCGTGTACCACGCGTACGGCGGCGGCGAGGCCGAGATCTGCGGCGTCCTCGCCGGCACCCACGGCGACGACGGGGAGCCGAGCGTCGTCACCGAGGCGTATCAGGCCGAGAACGTGGCCGAGACGCCCCAGATCCGGTACCTGATCGACCCCGAGGAGCAGTTCGAGCTCATCGAGACGATCGAGGGCGACGGGCTCGACGTGGTCGGGTTCTACCACTCGCACCCGACCGGGCCGACCCACCCGAGCGAGACGGACGCGGCGCGGGCGACGTGGCCGGACCACTCGTACGTCATCTGCGCGCTCGACGGCTACCCGTTCGTCGGCTCGTGGCGCTGGCGCGACGACGACGGGTTCGAGCAGGAGACCGTCTCGGTGCGGAGCGAGCGCTGAGAGCTCCACTAGCCCCCGGCCGAAAGGACTCGGCGAGTGCGCGTCCGACCAATTACGAGATTGGGCCGCCCTCCAGACCCGTCCCGCGGTCGGCCAGTAGCTTTGTAACGGTCCGACCTGTAGCGCAAACCGTGACACAGGATAGCATCATCACAGGGGTGGATCACGTGGAACTGTACGTCACCGACTGGGACGACGCTGCGAGCTGGTACGAGCGAGTGCTGGGGGTCACGCCGGAGACGACGTTCGAGGAGTGGTGGCAGACTGAAGTGGGACCGCTGATGCTGTCCGTCGACGAGACCACCAAATTGGCGCTGTTCGAACGTGAGTCGGCAGTGCGCGGACAGGAGGTGAGCCCACATCGGATCGCCTTTCAAACGGATGTCGACGGGTTCCTCTCGTTTATTGACCGACTCGAAACGCTGGAGCTGACCGACCGCGACGGCGACCCCGTCACTCCCGACGACGTGGTCGATCACGAGCTATCATACTCGATATATTTCACGGATCCCGACGGGAACTGGTTGGAACTCACGACGAACGACTACGACGAAGTTGCGACCCGTCTCGGCTGAGACCGTCAGAGAACCGCTCCGCAACCAAGCGCGTCCCCGTCGCCCACGCTCGCCGACCACCGACCGCCTTTCGTCCGCTCAGTCACTCGCTTCGATCTCCGGCTCGGCCTCGTCGTCGCCGCCGACGTCGATGGCGCAGGAGGCGGTGTACTCCACGTCGTGGACCGACTCGATGGCGGGGTCGTCGCCGCAGACGGGGCAGTCGTCGCGCTTGGGGATCTCCACCTTGTCGAACTCCATGTCGAGCGCGTCGAAGAACAGCATCGAGCCGTCGAGCGACTCGCCCTCGCCGATAATGTGTTTGACCGTCTCCGTCGCCTGCAGGCAGCCGACGGTCCCGGGGAGGACGCCGAGGACGCCGGCGGTCGCGCAGTTCGGGACCATCCCGGCCGGCGGCGCCTCGGGGAACAGACAGCGGTAACACGGGGAGTCGTCGTCGCCCGCGAACGTCGTCACCTGTCCCTCGAACTTGAAGATGGAGCCGTGCGAGAAGGGGATGCCGGCGAGCGTGCAGGCGTCGTTGACGAGGTACCGCGTGGCGAAGTTGTCCGTCCCGTCGACGACGAAGTCGTAGCCGTCGATGAGCTCCTCGATGTTGTCGGGGCGGACGCGGAGCTCGTGTTTCCGCACGTCGATGTCGGGGTTGAGCTGTTCGACGAAGTCGGCGGCGGAGTCGACCTTCTTGTGCCCCACGTCGTCGTTCCCGTGGATGACCTGGCGCTGGAGGTTCGACAGCTCGACCTCGTCGTCGTCGGCGACGCCGAGCGTGCCCACGCCGGCGGCCGCGAGGTACTGGATGATCGGCGCGCCGAGCCCGCCCGCGCCGAGCACGAGCACCTCGGCGTCGAGCAGGGCCTTCTGCCCGTCGGGCCCCACGTCGTCCATGATGATGTGTCTGGAGTACCGGTCGAGCTGGGTGGGATCGAGGTCGAGATCGCTCATTGACGTCCCTTCGCGCCGGGAACGCATAAGCCGGGCGCCAACCGGAGGTACTGCCGCCTTCTCGGAGGTGCGATCGCGACGCACGACCGGCCGGGTGCCCCGACCGCCGTCGCCTGGCCGACGGGATCCCCGCCCGACCCCGATCGATCCACCCGTGACGCGTGTTAGACGGGGGTGGTGCTTGCCGTCGACGGACTCCTTTTTGAGGTGGACCGCGAACCCGACGTATGGCAACGATCAAACTACCGGCGGTGCTGGTCGGCGGCTCCTCGACCTCCGAGGTCGAGGTCGCGGGCGACACCGTTCGCGAGCTGTTCGACAACCACGCGGACGAACACGGCTCGGAGCTCCGGGACAGCGTGATCGAAGACGGCGAGATCAAGGAGTTCATCAACGTCTACGTCGAGGGAACGCCCGTTGACGGTATCGACGCCGAGGTGCCCGAGGACGCGCAGGTCCGGGTCATTCCCGCCGCCAGCGGCGGCCGGTAAGGCGACCGTTTTCTCGCCGATTTTTCGCGGTCCGTTTCTTTATAAGTATTCTTCCCAGAGCGGGATGTCCGCGTACTTGTCCCCGCGGTCGCACAGCATGAACACGACCACGTCGTCGTCAGCGAGTTCGCCGGCGGCGTCGAGGTTCGCGACCACCGCCGCGCCCCCGCCGGCGGACGTGCCCACGACGAACTGGTCGTCGACCCGGAGGTGTTCCCGGACCGTCTCTTCGTCGTGCTGGCCGGGGTCCGCGATCGGCACGGGGTCGTCGAGGTAGCGCTCGCGGAGCGCCCGCGCCTGATCGTAGGCGTCCGAGGTGGTGACGTACTCCGTCCGGTCGAGGACCGACTCGTCGTACGTGTCGGGGTGGTAGTGGTCGCCCGTCTTGAGGTATTTCAGGCCGTCGATGGCGTGGAGCCGCTCGTCGGGCTCGAAGCCGACGACCTCCACCGCGCCGTCGCTCAGGTCGGTCAGCCCGCGGCCGGTCCCGGTGATCGTCCCGCCCGTCCCGACGCCCGCGACGAAGTGGGTCACCTCGCCGTCGGTCGCCTCGTAGATCTCCCGGGCGGTCGTGCGCTCGTGGGTGCCGGGGTTGTCGGGGTTCTCGTACTGGTTCGGGCGGAAGTACGCCTCGGGGTCGGCGGCGATGACCTCCTCGCAGCGCTCGATGACGGCGTCGTAGCCGAGGTTGGCGTCGACGAAGCGGATCTCCGCGCCGGCGTCGCGGACGGCGTCGACCTTCCCGCCAGCGGCGTTGTCCGGCATGACGATCTCCACGTCGTACCCGCGAGCGCTCGCGAGCCGCGCGACCTCGCTGCCCGTGTTGCCGGAGGTCGGCTCGATCACGGTGACGCCGGGCTCGAGGGCGCCGCGCTCCTCGGCGCCGTCCAGCATCCCCTTCGCGATCCGCGACTTGATCGACCCGCCGCCGTGCGGGGCGTCGCAGAGGTTGAACCACTCGGCTTTGGCGTACACGTCCGCGTCGGCCTCGAGGTCGAGGTCGAGCTCCACGAGGGGCGTCTCGAAGATCGTCGACTCGTCGACGACGTACTCGCTCATAGGCCCCGTAGATCGCTCCCCGATAAGAGTCCGGCGGAAACGGCGTTCTCGACGGCTGTCGCGGTTGTGCGCGACGATCGCCCGTCAGAGATACGGGAGAACCCTGCCGGTCACGAAAGCCGTTACCCCGTCACGGCCGTACCCGTCCGCATGAGTCAACCATCGTGGGACGACGTCGTCGAGATGCCCGACGAGCTCGACGACGAGACCGCCGAGGCGCTCTTGGAAGACGCGACCGAAGTGCAGGACATGACCGGCGAGGTCTGTCCGTACCCGCAGGTCGAGGCGAAGAAGGCGGTCGCGGGGCTCTCGCCCGGCGACGTGCTGGTCCAGAAGACGGACCACGTCCCGAGCACGGAGAACGTGCCGAAGGCGGTCGGCGACGACGCGACCGCGAAGGTGTGGAAGTCGGGCGACGGTCGCTACCGCATCTTCCTGCGGAAGGAGTAATCATGGTCGAGGAACTCACCCCCGAGGAAGTCAACGAGCGCGTTCAGCAGGGCAACATCCGCGTCATCGACACCCGACCGCCCGCGCAGTACGAGCAGGGACACATCCCGGGCGCGATCAACGTCCCGCTCGGCGACCTCCCCTCGCAGGTCCCCGACATCGACTGGGACGACACCGACGTCGTCTGCGCCTGCCCGGTCGGCCAGTCGTCGAAGCAGGCCGCGATGCTGATCAGCAGCTACGAGGGCGTCGAAGAGGACGTGCTCGTCGCCAGCATGGCCGGCGGCTACGAGGAGTGGGACTTCGATCTGGAGACAGGCGCGGACGCGTAGAAACGGCGTATTTTCGGCGGCTCGTTTTCGGTCGCGTACACTCTTCCGTTCGCTTATCGGCGGCGTTTCGGTCTCGGAAGCGCCCGCGACGCCGGCCCGGTCCCGCCATGGACCGTGGCGATTACGGCCCACGCCGCCGACGGGTATTTACTCAGTAGTCGCCTCCGTACGATACGACGCATATCAGCGGGTAATTCGACGGCCGATTCTGTCGTGCGGTATCTCCCTCGACGATCGACCGTGACGTCGGCCAGCGGACCCCGACGACGGTCGGTCGCCCACAAACCAGATCCACGATGACACTCACCAAACCCAGCCGAGTATTCGCCTCCGCCGACGCGAACACGCTGTCTCTCACGCTGCCGGCCGCGGTCGTCTCGGACTCGCAGTTCCCCTTCGAGGCCGACGAGACGATTCAGGTAACGATCGAGGGGAACTCTCTCAGGGTCTCGCCCGCGGCGCCGCCCGCCGACCCGGAGCGCGAATGACGGACTCGATCCCGGTGCCGCAGCGGCTCACCGACGAGATACGCGTCCTCCACGTCGACGACGAGCCGGACTTCGGCGAGCTGGTCGCGGCGTTTCTGCGAAAGGCGAACGACCGCCTCCGCGTCGAGACCGAGGCGAGCGCCCACGATGCGCTGGACCGACTCGCCGCGGAGGACTTCGACTGTGTCGTCTCCGATTACGACATGCCCGGGGAGAACGGCGTCGAGTTCCTCGAGACCCTCCGATCCTCCCGGCCGACGCTCCCGTTCGTCCTCTACACGGGCAAGGGGTCGGAAGAGGTCGCCAGCAAGGCGCTCACCGCCGGCGCGACCGACTACCTTCAGAAGGAGCCGGGCACTGACCACTACGCCGTGCTCGCGAACCGGATCGTCACGGTCGTCGAACGCGTGCGGGCGCAGGCGAAGATGGACGAGGTCCAACACCTGTTCTCGGCGCTCGCCGACCGCGCGAACGACGTCCTCTGGCTTTTCACCCGGAACTGGGACGAGGTGCTGTTCCTCACCAAGTCCTACGAAGAGATCTTCGGACAGCCCAGGGCGCTCCTCAAGGAGAATCCGACGGCGTTCCTCGACGTGACGCATCCGGACGACAGGCCCCGTTTCGAGGACGCGATGGCGCGGCTCACCGACGGGGAGAGCGTCGACATCGAGGCCCGGATCGTCGGCGACCACGGGGAGGCCCGGTGGGTCTGGATCAAGGCCGACCCGATCACGGACGCGGCCGGGCGGGTGACCCACGTCGGCGGCTTCACCCGGGACATCTCCGAGCCGAAAGACCGGGAGGCGGAGCTTCTCCACACGCAGCGCAGGTACGAGGCGATGTTCGAGGACCCGAACATCCTCGTCGCGGTCCTCGAACCCGACGGGACCGTCCGGGAAATCAACCGGACCGCGATGGAGTACATCGACACGACGCTCGACGACGTCCGGGGGACGCCGTTCCGGGAGACGCCGTGGTTCGGCGACGACCCGGCGCTCAAACGCGACATCGACGGCTGGATCGCCGCCGCCGCCGACGGCGAGTACGTCCCGTTCGAGGCGGAGATCACCGGCGAGGACGGGCACCGAACCGTGGAGGGGGTGTTCCGACCGGTGACGGACGCGGACGGCGTCGTCACCGACATCGTCGTCTCGGACCGCGACGTCACCGAGCGCAGGGAGAAGGAACGCCGGCTCGCGGAGTCGGAGCGACGCTACCGCGCGCTCGCCGAGCACTTCCCGAACGGCATCGTCACCATGTTCGACCGCGACCTGACGTACACGCTCGCGGCGGGACAGGGGTTCCGAACGCTCCCAGTCACCGCGGCCGAGGTGGAGGGGAACCGCCCCGCCGACGTCTGGGGGCCGGCGGTCGGCGCGACGCTCGAAGAGCGCTTCCGAGCCGCGCTCGACGGCACGCCCGGCTCCGTCGAACTCTCCTACGAGGGCCGCGAGTGGATCGTCCACGCGGTCCCGATCACCGACGATGACGGCGCCGTCCTCGCCGGGATGACGATCGCACAGGACATCACCGAACGAACCCGCTACCAGGCGGACCTCGAGCGGGTGCTCGAACTGATGGAGCGAGCCGAGCAGATCGCCGACGTCGGCAGCTGGGAGATCGACGTGAACACGACGGAGGTGTTCTGGAGCGACAACCTCTTCGAGATCCTCGACCGCGACGGGGAGGTACCCCCGTTGGACGAGGCGCTCGACGTCTACCACGAGGAGGACCGGCCCGCCGTGGAGAAAGCGGTCGAGGCGGCGCTGGAGACGGGCGAGTCGTTCGATGTCGAAGCTCGGTTCCGCCGTCCCGACGGCGAGACCCGGTGGCTTCGGATTCAGGGCGTCCCGACCGTGCGCGACGGCGCGGTCGTGACGCTCCGAGGGGCGGTACAGGATATTACGGATCACAAGTCCTCCCAACAGAACTTGGAACGGCAGAACGCGCGCCTCGAGGAGTTCGCGAGCGTCGTCTCTCACGACCTGCGCAACCCGCTCCAGGTGGCCGAGGGACGACTGGAACTGGCCCGAGAGGAGTGTGAAAGCGTTCACCTCGATCCGATCGGAACGGCGCTCAAACGGGCGGAACAAATCATCCAGAACGTGCTGTGGCTCGCGCGGACCGGCCGCGACGTCGGTGAGGTAGCGGCCGTCGATCTGCGAGCGACGGCGACCGACGCGTGGGCGATAACGGGGACGACCCACGAACGGGCGACCCTCGCGGTCGCGGTGGAAGACGGGAACGGTAGCATCCTCGCCGACAGGTCTCGGCTCCAGCAGGCGTTCGAGAACCTGTTCCGAAACGCGATCGAACACGGCGACGGCGAGGGGGACGTGACGGTGACGGTCGGCTCTCTGCCGGGCGGCTTCTTCGTCGAGGACGACGGCGACGGCATTCCGGCCGGGGAGCGCGACGACGTGTTCGCGGCCGGGTACTCCACGTCCGCAGACGGCACCGGGTTCGGCCTCACGATCGTCGAACAGATCGCCGAAGCCCACGGCTGGCACGTCGCGGTGACGGATGGAACAGGCGGCGGAACGAGGTTCGAGTTCACCGGCGTCGACCGGGCCTGAGTTCTGTCACCCCGGTCGAGAGCCAGCGAAGCGGTCCGTTTCCGCGTGAGCCCGGTTCGCCTCGTCGTCCGCGCCTCAGATCGCGCAGCCGACCTCGCGGTACATGTAGTGGGTCATCACGTAGACGCCGACGATGATCCCCGCGCCGGCCAAGAACGAATGCACGGAGAGCAGCGCGACGCCGGAGAAGAGGTTCGCGATGTTGCAGCCGGCCGCGAGCCGCGAGCCGACGCCCATCAGGAGCCCGCCGACCGCGTAGTTCGGGACGCGGTTCAGCTTCGGCTTCCGGATCCGGAAGTCGCCGGAGGCGTACGCGGCGATGAACGAGCCGACGACGAGCGACGCGATCATCACCATGTCGATGGTCAGCGAGATGTTGCCGTCGCGGAAGAGGATCGAGCCCCAGTAGTCGACGCTCGCGACGTCGTACCCCGTCTGTGCGAGCAGGTAGCCGGCCCAGCGCGCCTCGCTGCCGGTGATCGCCCAGTGGCCGTGCACGTAGAACCAGAGGCTCGCTACGAGCGCCATCGCGACGCCGGCCGTCCGCGCGTCCCACGAGTCGCGGAGCCGGACCGTCAGCGGCCGGTCGTCGTCGCGGATCCCGCGGACGTACTCCACGGTGCCGTCGGCGATGCCGCGCAGCCCCACCGAGACGGCCGAGAGCGTTCGGGAGGCGCCGATCGCCGCCTGCGCGCGGGTGTCGGCCCCGACGCCGGCTCCACCGGAGGGGTCGTCCGGGAGCCGGCTCTTCCCCTTCACGAACGCGTACGCGAGGGTGCCGAGCGCGACGGCGCCGGCCCCCGTCACCGCGGGCGAGAACGGGAGCGAGAGGTACAGCGTCCGCCCCTCGAACGGGTTCAGCGTCGCGAAGTAGTAGGTCTCGGCGACGGGGAACGCGAACGCGAAGAGGACGTAGCCGACGAACATGAAGAGGAGGACGAGCCAGAACTGGAGGTAGCCCTGTCCGGCGCGGTAGAGCGTCCCGGAGGCGCAGCCGCCGGCCAGGGTCATCCCGAGCCCGAAGACGAAGCCGCCGAACAGCGACCCGAGCCCCCACGCGGGCGTCCAGAAGCCGCGGAAGTAGCCGAACGTGGCCTGCACGCTCCAGAACACGGTCATCACCGCGATGCCGACGAGCAGTCCCTTCAGCACCCGGGTGTCTTTGAACGCGACGAAGTCGCGGAAGGCGCTGACGAAGCAGAACCGAGCCTTCTGTAGCAGGACCCCGAACGACAGTCCGACCGCGATGGAGACACCGACGTAGGCGGCGGGAGACAGCAGCATTACCGGAACACACCCTGCCCGCACGTAAAGCGTCGCTGGAGACGGTAACGGCTCCCTCGAGTCGGAGGAAGACGCAACACTCGCCGCTACGCGGCACACGGGGCAACGAACGGTGGGTCCGGGGGTCCTTTAGCCGTGTGACGCGTCGTGCGGGTATGAGCGACGACTGCGGCTGCGGAACGACCGACGCGGCTTCGCGGCCCTCGGAGGGGACCGCGGAGCCGACTCCAAGGGGGACCGCGGAGCCGACTCCATCGGAGGGGAACGCGACCGCGCGCCCCGCGAAGGGAAGCGACCTGGCGAACGACGACCGTCTGAACCCCTTCGCGGAGGGGATCGACCGGCGGCGCCTCCTGAAGGGCTCCGGCGCGGTCGGCGCGACCGCGGCCCTCGCCGGCTGTTCCGGCGGGGGAGACGACGGGGGCGACGACCCCGTCCCGACGATGTTCGTGTTCAACAACGGCGACCGGACGGTGAGCGTCATCGACGCCGCGTCGGACGAGCTCGTCACCTCGGCGTACATCGACACGACCGCCTCCTTCCCGGCGAACCAGTACTCAACCGGGATCGACGACGACCACGACGTGCTCTGGCTCAACGTCTCCGGCGGCGTCCGCGCGTTCGACCAGCGCACCTTAGAGGAGGTCGCGTACGTCGAGACCGGCTACGGACCGAACTACCCGAACGTGACCCCCGACGGCGATCACCTGCTCATCGCCTCCGGCGGGACGACGGGGATGGACCCCGAGGGCGACGAGAGCCACGCGCTCTTCCGCGTCGACGCCGACCGCGACAGCGACACCTTCGGGGAGGTGACCGCGGAGATCGAGACCGGCTACGTCGGCCCCTGCGACATGACGCTCGGGCCGAACGGCGATTACGCGTTCGTCGTCGACGTCGCCGACGAGGCGATCCGCGTGGTGAGCGTCGACCCGTTCGAGGTGGTGAACCGGGTCGACGCGGGCGAGCCGATCACCGAGGGAAACGTCCTCCCGTTCATGTGTACCGCCTCCTTCGACGGCGAGCTCCTCCTCGTGGAGAACGGCGAGGGGACGCTCGGCGGCGAGCCCGAGGTGCCCCGCGTGGGCTCCGAGAGCGTCTGGGACATCTCCGACCCGGAGAACCCGGCGGAGATCGCGAAGATCACCGGTGACGACGGGCTCCCGGGCGCGCCGATCACGAGCGAGGTCGCCCCTGACAACACCGCGGCGTACCTCTTCGTCCCCGGCGAGGGCGTCGGCGTGATCGACCTCGAATCGAACGAGTACGAGACGACGCTCGACGTCGGCGGCAGCAGCATCTCGGGCGCGTGGGGGCCGAACCGCGAGAAGCTGTACGTCCCCGTGCAGGACGCGAACCAGGTCGCGGTGATCGAACACGCGAGCCGCGAGGTGGTCGCCACGGTCGACGTCAATCAGGCGCCGACCGGCGCCGTCGCCGGCACCGTGCGCCCCGAGGACGACGCGGTGTCGAGCGTGCAGGCGTCGCTCGCCTCGCTCGGGATCGCGTTCGGCGAGATGGAGGCGTCGTGGTGCATGGACGACCACTGCTACTGCGGGTAGATGACGGGGAAGCGTTCGCACGACGACGACGCCAATACCGAGACTCGCCGGGGGCTCCTCCGCGCCGCCGCGGGGGCGACCGTCGCGGGCGCGGCGAGCACGGCCGGCTGCCTGGCGGTCTCGACCCCCGCCAGCGTGTCGGCGCAGTACGAGGTGTCGGGTAACGTCGCGCACTTCGTCGGTCCGGGCTGGCTCGCCGACAACCGCGACGACGTGGTCGTCCTCGACGCCCGCGGCGCGGAGCAGTTCCGCAGAGAGCGGATCTACGGCGCCCGTCACGTCCCGTTCGACGCGATCGCGGCCCGCGAGTCGACCGACGGGGGCGCCGTCCCCGACGCCGACGCGATCGCGGCCGCGTTCGGCGAGATCGGCGTGGCCCCGGACGACGACGTGCTCGTCTACGGCGCGAGCGTCGGCTCCCGCGTCACGCGGGTCGCGTTCGCCCTCGCCGCCGTTGGACACGAGGGGGCCGTCAACGTCCTCAACGGCGGCGTGTCGGGGTGGAACGGCCGCCTCGGAACCGGCTCTCGCGACCGCGTCGCGGCGACCGACTACGACCCGGACCCCGCGCCCTCGACGTGGGTCGACCGCGAGTGGCTCGCCGAGCGCGTCGGGACGTTCAACGGGGACGGCCCGGGGCTCGTGGACACCCGCGTTCCGGAGGCGTACCTCGCCGCCGCGGGCTCCGACGCCCTGAACGACGACCACGACCGGCACGGTCACCTCCCGGGCGCGGTGGACGTGCACTGGGTCGGCAACGTCTCGGGTCGGCGGATGACCGATCCCGGCCGGCTCGTCAGGCTCTACGAGGTGGAGGCCGAGTTGGACCGCGACGAGACCGTCGTCGTCTACGGCGACGACAACGTGGACCCGACCTCGACGTGGCTGACGCTGAAGGCGATCGGCTTCGAGGACGTGCGGCTGTACGACGGCGGCTTCGGCGAGTGGGCGAACGTCGACGGCGACCGCGGACGCTACCCGGTCGAGACGGCGACGAACGTCGTGGTCGAGACCGAGGGGAGCGTCGGCGGCGGCGACGGCGGCGGCGACTTCTCCTGTACGGGATGACCGGGGGCGACGACGCACCGACCCGCGCCGGGCAGGGCGACGCCCCCTCCCCCGCCGACCGCGTCCTCGCGGTCCCCTGCGAGGGCGACGACCTCCTCGCGCTGTTCGCGCTCGAGACGGGGGAGCGACTCGGCGAGATTCCGGTCGGGAGCCACCCGGTCCACGCGACGACGTGTCGCGGGCGGACCGTCGTGGCGACCATGGGCGAGCGGTCGATCACCGCGGTCGGCCCGAGCGGCGAGGTGACCAGAGTCGAGACCGGCGTGTTGGGACCGTCGCACTTCGCGACCGCGAACGGCGAGCTGTACGTCTCCTGTTCCGCCGGGGACGCCCTCGCCGTCGTCGACCCCGAGGCCCTGACGCTCGTCGACCGCGTCGCGGTCGGCGCGGAGCCGCACGAGCTCGCGGTCGCCCCGGGCGCCGACCGGCTCTACGCCGGGAGCCGCCGCGAGGGCGTCGTCGACGTCGTCGACACCGAGACACGCGAGCGGATCGGCGCGATCGACGCCGGGCCGGACGCCAGGGTACAGGGCGTCGCGCTCTCGCCGGACGGGGGCCGCGGGTACGCCGTCGACCAGCGCGGCGCCCGCGTGGTCGCCTTCGATCCCGGCGGTGACGTCGCGGGAGACGCCGCCTCCGCCGCACCGGTCCGCGGCGAGGCCGCGGTCGGCGCCGACCCGTACGACCTCGTCGCGACCGCTGACCGGGTGTTTGTCCCCGGCCGCGGCGACGGCGTCGTCCACGAGTTCGACCGAAATCTGGAGCCGATCGCGGTCCGCGAGGGGTTCTCCCGACCGGTCGACGTTCTCGAAGTCGCCGGTGAGCGGTGGGTGCTCGACGCGGGCGCCCCCCGACTCCGCTCGCTCGACGGCGCGGTCGTCGAGACGCCGGCGCCCGGGCTGGTCGCGACCCCCGCGGGCGAGGGGCGAGTCGCCGTCTCGCACTACGACGACGACAGCGTGTCCCTCGTCGACGTCGAGTCGGGACCCGTCTGGACGGCGGACTCGCCGGCGTACCCGTTCGGCTCGGTCGTGGTCTGAGCGTCACCGACGGCGCTCCCCGCCGCCAGAGGCGGACGACGGGTTCCGCCGCTCCCGCGCGGTCGTGCGTCTCGCCCGTCAGTACGGAGGTTGATGACGGCGGGACGCGTCACCCGGGACATGCAGGAGTTCGACTTTCTCGTTATCGGGTCGGGATCGGGACTGGACGTCGCGAACGCGATGGCCGGGCGAGGGAACTCGGTCGCGGTCGTCGAGGAGGGGCGGCTCGGCGGCACGTGTCTCAACCGCGGCTGTATCCCCTCGAAACAACTCCTCTACCACGCAGACGTGATGGAGACGATCGAGGGCGCGGGCGCCTTCGAGATCGACGCCGAGGTGAACGGGGTCGACTTCACGGAGATCGTCCGCAAGGTCAACGACGACGTCTCGGGTAGCTCCGAGTCGATCCGCCGGGGGCTCGAGTCCTCCGACAGCCACGACCTGTTCTCGGGGACCGGACGGTTCGTCGACGACCGCACGGTCGAGATCGTCGACGGCGGCGACGAGGGCGCGACGCTGCGGGCCGACACCGCCCTCGTCGCCACCGGCACCCGGCCCTCGGTCCCGCCGATCGACGGGATCGAGGACGTGGACTACCTCACGAGCACGGAGGCGCTGCGCCTCGAATCGCCGCCGGACCACCTGGTGATCGTCGGCGGCGGGTACATCGCGGCCGAGCTGGGCCACTTCTTCGGGACGTTCGGCAGCGACGTGACGATCGTCGGTCGACGCGAGCGCCTCCCCCCCGAGGCGGACGAGGAGGTCGGCGAGGCGTTCACCGACCGCTACGCCGACCGGTTCGACGTGTACGCCGGCTACGAGGCCGTCGCGGCCGACGAGGCCGACGGCGAGGTGACGGTCGAGGCGCGACCGTACCCCGAGGCCGACGCGGTCCGAGCGGGCGGCGAGGCAGTCGGCGCCCCCGAGGAGGCCGAGGACGTGACCGTCACGGGCGACGCGCTCCTGGTCGCCGCGGGCCGCCGGCCGAACACGGACGCGCTGAACCTCGACGCGACCGGCGTGGAGACGGACGAGCGCGGGTTCGTCGAGACCGACGAGTACCTCCGGACGGACGCCGAGGGCGTGTGGGCGCTCGGCGACGTGGTCGGCGAGTACCTGCTGAAACACAGCGCGAACCACGAGGCGAAGGCGGTCATCCGGAACCTGCTCGGCGACGAGCCGGAGCCGGTCGACTACTCGGCGATGCCGTTCGCGGTGTTCGCCTCCCCCGAGGTCGCCGGCGTCGGCGCGCGCGAGCAGGACCTCCGGGCGGCCGACGCCGACTACGCCACCCGCACCTACGCGTACGACGAGACGGCCCGCGGGAGCGCGATGCGCGCCGACGGGTTCGTGAAGGTCCTCATCGACCTCGACGGCAACATCGAGGGCTGTCACATCGTCGGGCCCGAGGCGTCGAACCTGATCGAGGAGGTCGTCGTCGCGATGACGGCGGGCTCGGGGACCGTCCAAGACATCCGCGACGCGGTCCACGTCCATCCCGCGCTCTCCGAGGTCGTCGACCGGGCCTTCTCGGGGCAGTTCTCGCGGGGCGGCGGCGGACACGGCCACGGGCATCAGCACTGAGCGGTCGCCGCCCCCGAGGCGTCCGTCGGTCTCGTCCCGACGACGGGCGGCGAGAGCGTTCGAAGGCGAGCGTTTACGTCCGTCCGCCCCAACCTCGAACCAGTAACATGGTATCCAGCGACACCCGCTCCGTCGGCGAGCTCGAACGGCGCGTCGAGGCGTTCGACGCGACGGCGCCGACCGAGATGGACGCGGACGACCGGGCGCGGCTGACCGACGCCCTCGTCGCGCTCGCCGACGCGTACGGCGACCGGGGCGAGTTCGACGCGGAGGCCGAGATGATCGCGCGGCTGGACCGGCTGCGCCGCGCCGGGGACGACGGCGACGTCGACGTCCACCTCGCCAACGCCCTCGCGAACGCGACGAGCGTGCGAGGCCGCGACGACCTCTACGAGACCGCGATCGACCCCGACCGGATCGAGGAGTACCGGGAACGGATCGAGGAGCTGTACGGCCGCCGCCCCGAGGCGTCGGTCGCGGCGCCGCTGGCCCGCGCGACGGCCGAGACGATCCACGCGAACGGGAAGGCGGACCGCCGCGACCGGGTCGGACCGCTGCTGGACCGGCTCGAAGCGGTGTACGACGCGCATCCGGAGCCGGACATCGCCGCCTCGCTGCTCCGGGCGTACGCCCGCGCGGAGCTGTACCTCGACGAACGCGACGACGCGACCGACGCCCCCCTCGAAAGCGACGCGGGACGCGACCGCGTCGCCCGCGCCGAGGAGCTGTTCCGAGCCCACCCGGACGGTGAGGTCGCCGCGGGGCTGGCCGGCGTCCTCGCCGGGCGCACGAACGCGGACGCCGAGCGCACCGACGTGGAGGCGATCGAGGGGCGGATCGGCCGGATCGAGGCGCTCGCCGACCGGTACCCGGCACAGGAGGAGTCGATCCTCCGCTGGCTCCCGGTCGCGACGGCGAACGCCGCTCGCGCGAGCTTCGAGGCGGCCGACGTGGCCCGGGTCGAACACTGGGCGAGCGAGACGGCCGACCACCACGAGCGGCTCTCGACCCCGTCGAGCGCGACGTGGGCCGCGGTCGCGACGTTCTTCTCGGCGCGGGCCTCGTTCTTCGACGGCGACGTGGAGGCGGGGGAGGCGAAGCTCGAACGCCTCGAGGCGCTCGAAGGGCGGTACGACAACCCCGTCTTCGCGCACTGGCTCGCCCGGGCGATGTTCGACGCCGCCCGCAGCTACGTGGAGACGGACCACTCGGAGCGCGCGCGGGCCATGGTCGACGACCTGTCCGAGTTCGCGGTCGGCCACGAGGACCGCGAGGAGATCGAAGCGGGGCTGGAGGCGCTCCGCTCGCACGCGCCGCACCTGTTCGACGAGTTCGACGACGGGGCTGCCGGAGAGCGCACGGGCGACGCCGCCGGAGAGCGCACGGGCGACCCGCTCGACGCGCCCCACGCGGGCGGCGTCGACTCGGTCGACGAAACCGCCGACCCGCCGGGACAAGCGGCGACCGCCGCCGCCGACTCGCCCGACCGAGCCGCGACCGACGACTCGGACGCCCCCGGCTGCGGGAACTGCGGCGACGACGGCTGCGGGAACTGCGGGACCGACGACGACCTGAAGCCCCCCGCGTCCGGGCCGGCGCTCGCCGCCGCTGGGGCGGCCGTCGTCCTGGTCGGCGTCTCCGTCGCGTACACCCTCTACCGGGCGCAGCGCGCCCTCAGGAACGCGATCGCCGGGTCGGTCGGGCCAGACGGTTCGGGCGGGTCGGGCGGATCGTAACCGAAGCGGCCGAAGACGTATTGCGACTCCGCCGCCGAACCGGACGCATGGCCCGGCCACCGACTCTCTCCCGTCGCCGGTTCCTGACGGCGCACGCCGGCGGCCTCGCGCTCGTTTGACGCGGACGACTGTCCGTGACGCTCCCCCGTCCGTTCCACGCTATCACCTGTCGAGTCGGCGCGCCGAACACACACCCGCGGGTGGCTTTTGACGGTGTGGCATTTATAAATGAACGCGATGGCAAAAGCAGCAATCGTGATTCTCGCCGGCAACGAATCGCACTCCGACTACGGCCGCCTCGCGAACGCCTTAGAGGCCGCCAAGGAGTTCGCCGAGAACGACGACGACGAGCTCGAACTCATCTTCGACGGCGCCGGGACGCAGTGGATCCCGGAGCTCGAAGACGAGGAGAGCGACTACCACGAGCTGTATCAGGCGGTCCGCGACGACGCCGCGGTCTGTGACTTCTGTTCCGGCGCGTTCGGCGTCGAGGACGCCGTCGCCGACGCCGGGCTCGTCACGCTCGACGAGTACGACGGGCACCCGAGCATCCGCTCGCTCGTCGACGACGACTACGAGATCATCACGTTCTAACTCGGCCCGCGGCCGCCCCGACTAGATCTCGAAGTCGGGCGTGTCGAACGCCCCCTCGTCGGACTCGATGTCGTACCCCTCGATCGCCGTGAGCGCGAGGTCGAGCGTCGCCTCGGGGTCCCAGCGCCCGGTGTTGATCGCGAGGTCGTAGATGGAGCGGTCGGACAGGTCGATCCCGTAGTACGACTGGTAGCGCTGCTCTTCGATCACCTCGCGGACCTGCATCTCGGAGGTCATCTCCTCGCGGTCGAGGGTCCGGTCGGCGCGCACCTCGTCGGGCGCGTCGAGCCATATCCGGATGTCGGCGCGGTTGCCGGCGATCCAGCCGGCGAGCCGCGACTCGAGGACGAACGCCTTGTTCGCGGCTCCCCACTTCTCGGCGATCCGGCGGAGCCGCCTGTCGAGCGCGCGGTCGATCTCCTCGGACTCGCCCGTCTTCGCGATCAGCTGCGAGAGGCTCATGTCGCGCTCGGCGGCGATCTCGCGGAACAGCTCGCCGCCGGAGACGTAGCCGCAGTCGAGCGCGGCCGCGATCCCCTCCACCAGCGTCGTCGCGCCGCAGCCCGGCGGCCCCGAGACGGTGACGAAGAGGTTCCGGTCGATCTCCCGTTCCGCCGTCCCCGAGGTTCCACTCATACGTGCGGCGCCACGGGCGGACCTCGGATAAACGGGCCGGTTCGCGCGAACGCGGACGGACGACGGGCCGATCCCGACGTAACCGCTTTCCGGCGTCGCGCCCAGCAAGGGACCGTGAGCGAACTCACGGGCGGCGACTCGGGCGCGGGCGACGACGCGGCCGAGCCGTCGGCGCGAACGCTCCTCCGCGAGGCGCTCGCGGGAAAAGACGCGCCCGCCGTCGAGTTCGATCCGGAGACGGTCCCGCTCCCCGACGCCGACGTGCTCGCACGGCTCTCGCCGCCGGTCCGCCGCTGGTGGGTCTCGCAGTTCGCGGCGTACGTCGGCGAGAACGGCGGCCTGTTCACGCCGCCGCAGCGCGGGGCGATCCCCCGCGTCGACGACGGGGAGAACTGCCTCGTCGCCGCGCCGACGGGCAGCGGGAAGACGCTCGCCGCCTTCACCGCGGTGCTCGACGACCTCTTCGCGCGCGAGCGGGCCGGCGAGTTAGAAAACTCCGTCTACTGCCTGTACGTCTCCCCGCTGAAGTCGCTCGCGAACGACATCGAGCGCAACCTGGAAGCGCCGCTCGACGGGATCGCGGCGGAGATGAAAACGGGAGAAGCGACGGACGAAGGCGTCGCTCCCGACCCCGGCGTCCGACAGGCGATCCGCCACGGCGACACGAGCGAGGCGGACCGGCGGGCGATGCTAGAGGAGACGCCGCACGTGCTCAACACCACGCCGGAGACGCTCGCGATCCTGCTCAACGCCCCGCGGTTCAGGGAGAAGCTCCGCACCGTCGAGTACGTCGTCGTCGACGAGATCCACGCGCTGGCGGGGAACAAGCGCGGGACCCACCTCTCGGCGTCGCTGGAGCGACTGACCGAGATGGCCGACGGCTCTCCGACCCGGATCGGCTGCTCCGCGACGGTCGAGCCGCTCGACGAGGTCGCCGACTTCCTCGTCGGTCGCGAGCGCGTCGCCGGCGCGGTCGGCGACGCCGAGGGGTTCGCTCCCCGCGACTGCGAGGTCGTCGACGCCCGGTTCGGTCGGGAGTTCGATCTGCAACTCCGGACGCCGGCCGCGGACCTCATCCACACGGACGAGTCGGTCGTCACCGACCGCTTTTACGACGCGCTCCACGAGCTCATCGGGGACCACGAGAACACGCTGGTGTTCGCCAACTCGCGGTCGGGCGCCGAGCGCACCCTGCGAGAGCTTCGCGAGCGGTTCGACTACGACGAGTCGGACTCGGGCTGTCATCACGGGAGCCTCGGCGAGACCCAGCGCGCCCGGATCGAGGAGGGGCTGAAGGCGGGCACCCTAGATGTAGTAACCACCTCGACGAGCCTCGAACTCGGCATCGACATGCCCCACCTCGACCTGGTCGTGCAGATCGGGTCGCCGAAGTCGGTCGCGGCGCTGCTCCAGCGGGTCGGGCGGGCGGGCCACAGCCCCGGCGAGACCGTCGAGGGGCGCGTGTTCGCGCTCGACCGCGACGAGCTCGTCGAGTGCGCGGCGATGCTCGCGCGCGCCGAGGCGGGGTTCGTCGACGGCGTGTCGATCCCCGAGGGCGCCGCGGACGTGGCCGCCCAACACGTCTACGGGATGGCGATCAACCGAGTCCGCCCCGACCGGGAGGTCCGCGAGGTCCTCCGGCGCGCGCACCCCTACCGCGCGTTCGGAGACGACGAGTACGAGCGACTGATGCGCTATCTCACCGGCGACTACGAGGGGCTGGCGGAGCGGAACGTCTACCCGAAGGTGTGGCGCGACGCGAACGACCCGCCGGACGGTGAACACCACCACGAGGAGCACCCGGTCGGCGAGACGCTCGTCGGGAAGCGCGGACGGCTCGCGCGGGTCATCTACATGACGAACGTCGGGACGATCCCCGACTCGTTCGGCTGCGACGTGGTCACCCGCGACGGCGAGCCGGCCGGGACGCTCGACGAGGGGTTCCTCGACACCCTCGCGCCGGGCGACGTGTTCGCGCTGGGCGGCGAGCGGTTCGCGTTCCGCTACCGCCGCGGCTCGAAGGTGTACGTCGACCGGACCGACGAGCGGCCGACCGTCCCCACGTGGTACGCCGAGCGACTCCCGCTGTCGGCCGACCTCGCGGCGGAGGTGCTCGCGTTTCAGGCCGACCTCCTCGACCGGCTGGAGCGCGGCGGCCCGCCCGCGGTCCGCGCGTGGCTCCGGGAGCTCCCGATCGACGGCAACTCGGTGCGAGCGATCACCCGCACGTACGACGAGCAGGTCGCGTACGCGGGCGTCGAGAGCGTGTCGACGCCCTCGCGGCTCGCCGTCGAGGAGGTGCTCGACCGCGACGCGTACAAGCGCCGGTTCCACGTCCACGCGACGCACGGCCGGCGGTTCAACGAGGGGCTCTCGCGGCTGGTCGCCGCCGAGTGCGCGGCCCGCACCGACGCCGAGCCGACGGTCGCGGTCGCCGACCGCGGGTTCAGCCTCGCGCTCCCGCTGAACCGCAAGGTCGACGTGGCGGGGATCCTCCGCGAGTTGGACCCCGAGACGGTCCGCGACGACCTCCGGGCCGCGCTGGGGGGGACCGACCTCCTCCAGCGCTACTTCCGGATCAACGCGACGCGCTCGCTCATGATTCTCAAGCGGTACAAGGGACACGAGAAGTCGGCCGCCGAACAGCAGGTGTCCGCCGAGACGCTGCTCTCGCTCGCGGCGGGGCTCGACGACTTCGCGGTGATCGAGGAGACGTACCGCGAACTGCTGGACGACCGGCTCGACGCCCCCCGGATCCGCGCGGCGGCCGAGCGGATCGACGCCGGCGACCTCGCAGTCGTCGACCGAACGGTCGACTCGCCGACCCCGCTCGCGTTCGGGCTCGCGACGCTCGTCGACTCCGACGCGGTGCTCGCCGGCGACGAGTCGGCGACGCTTCGGGAGTTCCACGAGCGGGTACAGACCGCGATCGACGACTCGCAAGGACCCTAGCGCTGCTGGTCCTTTATAAATAACCTCCGCCTACTGCGACGATCGTTTATAAATGAACACGGCAGTGCGGTGGCGTCGCCGGCGCTACGCGCCGGCTGCAAGCGAGAGCTTCGCTCTCGCCCTGCGCGCCCCGGTGAGCGCCCCTTGGGCGCGAACCGCGAGGGACCGGAGGTCCCTCTGGCAGCCGCCGGCGACGACGGTGCGAGGGACGCGGTGAGCGCTCGGAGAGCGCGAACCGCGAGGCTGGGGAGGTGTGAGGCGCGGTGCTGTGCGGGGCGGGTGGGACTCAAAGGNCGAGGGACGCGGTGAGCGCTCGGAGAGCGCGAACCGCGAGGCTGGGGAGGCGTGAGGTGCTGTGCGGTGCCGTGCGGGGCGGGACTCAAAGGGGCTGGAGCTTTGGAAGTGTTCTGGGAGGTGGCAGCTGCGTCTAGCCGAGCGGCTGGGGCTTTGGAAGTCGTCACCGCTGGGCCGTCGATCCTTTATAAATAGCCGCCGGCAACGCTACTCGTTCCTTTATAAATGACCACTCAGACAACCCGATTCACGTACTCTCGCTCTCGATCGAGAAGCCCGTTTCAGCGACCGAGCGCGTCACTCAAAGCGGTATCTAAAGAGGGAAATCCCGACAGCGTCGAGCCCTCCGGCCGCGCCAGTTCCGGGGGAATCGCGTCCGGGAGCGCGTCCAAGAGCGACACGGTGTAGTGGAGGAACACGGCGAGCGCGACGACCGACAGCAGCAGTAAGAAGAGGAGGATCAGCCGCTCGTCGCTGCGCACGACCGCGCTGGCGTCGGCGGCGAACCGCCGGACGGGCCCGTGCGACTCCATAGCCGGTGATACGTCTCGCGGGCGCTTAAAAAGGCCGGCGCTGGCGGTCGGGGACGGCCGTACCGATCGAACCGACCGAACCGACCAACGTCATCGAACCGACCGAACCGACCGAACCGACCCGGCTCAGTCGCTCTCGGCGGTCGGCGTCCCCGACCGCGACAGCGGCTCGCCGTCGACCGGTTCGTCCGGGTTGGCGTCGATCGCGGCCTCGCTGAGCCCGAGTTGGGCGTCGACGTCGGCGTCCTCGCGCACGTGGACCGTGCCGCGGTGGATCGCGATCGCGTCGGCGAGGTGGAGCCGGACCGCGTCGAGCAGCACGTCGGCCTCGAGGGGCTGCCCGCGCCGCTTGATCTCGGCGACGTCGGCGCCCGCGGGGATGTCGAAGGCGCGCTGGGCGATGACCGGCCCCTGGTCGAGGTCGGTCGTGACGTAGTGGGCGGTGACGCCCGCGATGCGGACGCCGGCGTCCTTCGCCTGCCGGTACGCCTCCGCGCCGGGGAACGCCGGTAGGAGGGAGGGGTGGACGTTGATGATCCGGCCCTCGTAGCGGAAGACGACCTCCGGCGAGAGGATGCGCATGTAGCGGGCCAGCGCGATCAGGTCCACGTCGTACTCGGCCAGCAGGTCGAGCAGGCGCTCCTCGTCGGTGTTGCCGTTGCCGTCGCCCACGTCGTAGAAGGGCTTGTCGTACCGCTCCGCGAGCGACCGGAGGTCGCCGCGGTTCCCGATCACCACCGGGATCTCGGCCTCCTCGCCGTCGTCGGCGAGGTCGCCGTTGGCCTCCGCCTCCAGCAGCGCCTCGGGCGCGTGGGTCTCCTTGGTGACGAGCAGCGCGATCCGGCGCGCGTCGCGGTCGCTCGGGAAGCGGACCTGGATGTCCACGTCGAGCTCGCGGCCGAGCTCGGCGAGCGCCCGACGGAGCTCGCCCCGGGAGGTCTCCAGCTCCGAGGCGTCCACGCGGGTCGTCATCCGGAAGACGCCCTCGCGGACCGCCTGGTCGAGGTCCTCGATGTTGATTCCCCGCTCGAACAACAGGGAGGTGACCCGCGCGATGAGTCCGGTCTTGTCTCCTCCGACGACCGTGATCTCGGTCAGTTCGCGGGTCATGCGACGATCACCTCCGATGGTTCGAGCGGCTGCATACACCCCATCGAGAACGTGGAAGGGTTTGCCCCTTTCGCTCCGTGCCGACCCTGCCGCCCGCACGATCGACCGAGATATATCCACGAACGTGGATATAAAAGACGTTCCAAAACGGTTTTTACACACGACTCCGCACTACCGGATATGACGGCATACACCGCGACGGTGACGGTCCGCCTGAAGCGGGGCGTCCTCGACCCGGAGGCCGAGACGACCCAGCAGGCCCTCGAGCGCCTCGGGTTCGAGCTGTCGGACCTCCGGTCGGCCGACCGGTTCGAGGTCGACCTCGACGCCGCCGACGCCGACGAGGCGGCCGACCGCGCCGACGAGATGGCCGAGCGGCTGCTCGCGAACCCGACGATCCACGACTACGAGGTCGCGGTCGCGGAGCGATGACGGTCTCAGTGGTTCAGTTCGGCGGCTCGAACTGCGACCGCGACGCGGTGCGCGCGCTGGCGCACCTCGGGATCGACGCCGAGCGCGTCTGGCACGAGGACGGCCTTCCCGCCGACACCGACGGGATCGTGCTCCCCGGCGGCTTCTCCTACGGCGACTACCTCCGCGCCGGCGCGATGGCCGCCCGCGCCCCGATCATGGCCGAGGTCCGCGAGGCCGCCGCCGACGGCGTCCCCGTCATCGGCGTCTGCAACGGCGCCCAGATCGGCTCCGAGTCCGGGCTCACCCCCGGCGCGTTCACCACCAACGCCTCCGCGCGCTTCCAGTGTGAGCCCGTCCACCTGCGCGTCGAGCGCGCGGACACGCCCTGGACCGCCGCCTACGACGCGGGCGACGTGATCGAGGTCCCCATCGCGCACGGCGAGGGGCGCTTCGAGATCGGCGAGGCGGCCCACGCCGACCTCGTCGCCGACGACCGCGTGCTCTTCCGCTACTGCGACGCCGACGGCGAGGTCACCGACGCGGCCAACCCCAACGGCTCGACCGACAACGTCGCCGGCGTCCTCGGCGAGCGCGACTCGGTCGCCGTGCTGATGCCGCACCCCGAGCGCGCCACGCTCCCCGACCTCGGCCGGAGCACGGACGGCGCGGGGATCCTCGAGGCGTTCGCGTAGGCGGGTCCGTCGAGTCGCCCCGCTCCGACCGAACCACCGGCGAGTCGCCTCGCTCGGCTCTGCGTCTCCGCCGAACTGTCCGTCTCGTCGGGCCGGTATGCACCTCCATCCGCCGGTTATTTTCCCTCTTACATTGCGAGACTGCGGCTAACCGGTGCGACAGAGAGATGAACGACGGCACCGCGAACGGAACGACAGGTCCTCTATGAGGGACCGGCTTCGGGCGCTCCTCGACCGAATCGTGCCGACCGGGTCGGTCTTCGACCGCACGATCAAAAGCGGGATCTGGGTCGGCGGGATCAAGGCGGCGAGCCGGCTCATGCAGATCCTGATGCTGATCGTGCTCGCCCGACTGCTCGCGCCGCGTGACTTCGGGCTCATGGGCCTCGCGCTGCTCTCGGTGAGCGCGACCCGGAACTTCACCAAGGTCGGGCTCAACGCGGCGCTCATCCAGCGGAAGACGGAGGACGTCGACGACTACCTCGACACGACGTGGTGTCTCGAGGCGGCTCGGGGCCTGCTCATCGCCGGGATCCTCTTCCTGCTCGCGCCGGTCATCGCCTCGTTCTTCTCGGAGCCGCGGGCGACGCCGCTGATCCGCGTGATCGGACTCGGCCCGCTGCTCGTCGGGCTCCGGAACCCCGGAATCGTCTACTTCAAGAAGGACCTGGAGTTCCACAAGGAGTTCCTCTATCAGGTCAGCGGGGGGTTCGTCCAGTTCTTCGTCGGCGTCGGCTACGCGCTGTACTCGCCGACCGTGTGGGCGCTCGTGTTCGCGTTCGTCGCCGCGGACGCGTTCCGGTCGCTGCTCTCGTACGTCATCCACGACTACCGACCCTGGCCGTCGTTCGACGTCGGCGCCGCCAAGGAACTGATCGATTACGGGAAGTGGATCACCGCCTCGTCGATGGTCTACTTCATCTACAGCGAGGGCGACGACGCCTTCGTCGGGTGGTTCCTCTCCGCGACCTCCCTCGGGTTCTACCAGTACGCCTACCGGCTCGCCGACACCCCCTCCTCGGAGGTGTCTGAGATCATCGCCAGCGTGAGCTTCCCCGCGTACGCGAAGCTCCAAGACGACCCCGACGAGATGCGGCGCGCGCTGTTGGCGACGACGCGGGTCACCGCGTTCCTGACCATCCCCATGGCGTTCGGCATCGCGGCCGTCGCGCCGAGCTTCGTCCCGGTCGTGCTCGGCAGCGACTGGACGCCGATGATCGCGGCGATGCAGCTGCTCGCGCTCTTCGGGATGTTTCACTCGATCACCCGGAACTTCGGCTCGGTGTTCAAGGCCATCGACCGCCCGGACCTCAATGCGAAACTCGGCGCCGTCCGAGTCGTCTGTATCGCCGCCCTCATCTGGCCGCTGACCGCCCGGTTCGGCATCGAGGGGACGGCGCTCACCGTCGTGTTGGTGTACGTGTTCCCGATGATCCCGCTCGACGTCTACGTCATCTCGAGGGTCACGGCCGTCCGCGCGAGGGCGTTCTACCGCGAGTGGGCGTACCCGCTGATCGCCGCCGGCACCATGTTCGGGCTCCTCCGCTACGCCCAGCGCCTGACCGACCTCTCGCCGGTCGTCGAGCTCGCCCTCACCGTCCCCGCGGGCGCCGCGATTTACCTCGCCGTCAGCTACGTGCTTGACCGGCAGTTGGGATGGGGGATCCAGCGGAACCTCCGCTCGATGCTCGGCGCGTTAGGGTGACGGTTCCGAACCGCGTCCCTCGCGAACTGCGCGTCCCTCGCGAACCGCGCGTCCCCCGCGAACCGCGCGGCCTCGACGGAGCCGACGTCTCCGACACGGGCGGACAACCACCGGATAACAATATACGCCGTCGCCGTTGTCGTCGACGATGGACCGCGACGCGGACGACGAGGAGCGACCGCTGGTGAGCGTCGTGTTACCGACGTACGACCGCCCCGAGTACCTCCGCGAGGCGGTCGAGAGCGTCCGCGAGCAGACGTACGACCCGATCGAGCTCGTCGTCGTCGACGACTGCTCGCCGACGCCCGCGGCCCGGACGCTCGACCGGATCGACACCGGGGCGCTCGCGGTCACGTGCCGCCGCCACGAGTCGAACCGGGGCGCGAACGCCGCTCGGAACACCGGGATCGACGCCGCCGCCGGGGAGTTCGTCGCGTTCCTCGACGACGACGACCGGTGGCGCCCGCCCAAGGTCGAACGGCAGGTCGAGCGGTTCGGCGACGACGAGGCCCTCGGGCTCGTCTACACGGGCCAAGAGTACGTGAACGGCGAGGGTCGAACGACGGAGTTGAAGACGCCCGGGACCGCCGGCGACGCCGCCGAGGCGATCCTCCGCGGGGCGGGGGTCGGGCCGTTCTCCACGCTGATGGCGCGCGCCGACACGATCGACGCCGTCGGGCGCCCGGACGAGCGCCTCCCCAGCTGGCAGGACCGCGACTGGGTGATCCGGATAGCGAGCCGGTATCGGATCGCTCCCGTCCGCGAGCCGCTCGTGGTCCGCCGGATGGAAGCCCACGACCAGATCAGCGACGACTTCGAGGGCAAGCGAGACGTGAGCTACCCGCTCATGCTGGAGAAACACCGCGAACGCGCCGCGACGTACGGCCCCGGGACCGAGCGGCGGTTCGTCGCCAACCTCTCGGTGAAGCTCGCCGACGCCGCGCTCGCGAACGGCTACCACCGCGACGCCGTCCGCTTCGCCGCGAGGGCGATCCGCGCGGCCCCCCGAGCGCGCTCCGGGTACCTCTACCTCCTGGTGGCCGCCGGCGGCGAGTTCACGTACCGCCCCGCGAAGTTCCTCAAACGGGCGTCAGTCAGGTATCGCCGCTGACCGAGGCCGACGCGCTCCGCTCGTGCCTCCGACCGAGCGTGGCGGCGGACCCGCCTACGCCTGGTCGTCGAACGTCACGGCCGCCGATCCCCGGAGTTCGAGGTCGACGAGGTCCCCGGAGAAGCGGTAGGTGTCGACGCCCGTGTGGACGACGCCGACCACGGCGCCGTCCCCGACGGTGTCCTCGATACGGTCCCAGTCGCCGGTCTCCCCGGCGTCGCTCTCTTGGTCGGCGACGACCTCGCCGGTGACCGAGAACCGGTAGGAGCAGATCTCGTCCGAGCGCGAGCCGTCGAAGGCGACGACGCTGTCGAGCGCGGTGTCGTCGTCGGTAGAGCCGTCGTCGGTAGAGCCGTCGTCGGTAGAGCCGTCGTCGGTGGATCCGTCGTCGGTGGATCCGTCGTCGGTGGATCCGTCGTCGGTGGATCCGTCGTCGGTGGAGCCGTCGTCGGTAGACCCGTCGTCGGTAGACCCGTCGTCGGTAGACCCGTCGCCCGCTGGGAACGACAGGGGATCGACCTCGCGGACGATCGTTCGCGTCTGCGCGTCGGCGACGAACACGCGGACCAGATCGAGGTTCTCGCCCTCGAACCGCGTCACCTCGCCGTCGTAGTAGAGATTATCGAGCCCGTAAGAGGGCCCCATGCCGCCGGTCGCGGTCGTCCCGTCGACCGTCGGGGGGTACTCCCACTCGCCGGCCTCGAGCGCGCCGTCGACCTCGACCTCGTAGCTCACGCGCGCGCCGGACTCGACCTGTTCGATGACGAGCTCCTTGGGGAGGTCCGTGTGGACCCCCTCGGCCTCGTCGTAGCGGAACCCGCCGTCCGTGTCGCCGTCGGAGGTTCCGTCGTCGGTGGACCCGTCGTCGCTCGTTCCGTCATCGCTCGTTCCGTCATCGCTCGTTCCGTCGTCGGTGGACCCGTCGTCCTCGGGCACCTCGTGGGTGACGTTCCGGGTCTCGACCTGCGAGTTCTGGAAGTCGGTCGCGCTTCCGGGAACGACCACGTTCGTGTCCGCGACGACGCAGTCGTCCGAGTTCATGAGACGGATCCCGTCCGCGTCGTTGTCGGTCATGTGGATCGAGCAGTTCCGGATCTCCGTGCCGTCGGCGTCCTCGACCTCGACGACGACCGGCACGTCGCCCGACCCGGTGATGGTGACGTTGTCCATCCGGAGCCAGCGCGGGTCCTCGCCCGCCGGGTGGCTCGCCTTGTTGCTGTAGTCCTCCTTGCAGATCACGTAGCCGCCGGTGTTCTCGTAGGTGATGGTCGTGTCGGTCACCTCGATCGAGCGACCGTTCGACCACGACATGATCGCCGGCGCCCATGTGGGGTTCTCCTCGACGAGGATCTCACAGCCCCGAACCGCCGCGCCGGCCGCCTTCTGTCCGTGATTCTTGTGGTTCTCCTCGAGCAGCACGCCGCGCATGTTGAACGCCTTGTCCTCGTCGCGCCGCGGGCCGGTGTAGCGGTCCTCGCTGACGACGATCCGGGTGTTCTCGACGAAGCTTCCCTCGCCGCCGATGCGGACCGAGGCGACGTTGTTGTTCTCGAAGTAGCTGTCGAACACCTGCACGTTCCCCGGGCACCGGCTCGTGTACAGCGCGTTGTTCCCGTACTCGCGGAGGTCGCAGTCGACGAACTTCGCCGTGCCGCTGTGGTCCGGACCGAGGTAGAACCCCATCCGACCGCCGGACCCGGAGTAGCTCGCCCACGAGGAGCCCTTCTTGTTCGTGTAGTTGACGATCCGCGCGACGCCGTCGGAGTCGGTGATCGACGGGGACATCTCGACGCCCCAGTCGCCGCCGCGCCCGACGACGTCGATGTCGTGGATCTCGATCCGGTCGCTGACCCGCCAGAAGTGGCCGACGGCCCCGTCCGACTGGTCGTGGGTGAATCCGGCGTAGTAGACGGCAGCGCTGTCTCGGACGTTCCAAGACGTGTTCGTGAACCCCGCGGCGCCGACGATCGTCGCGTCGCCGATCGCCTCGAACCCGACGTTCCCGAGCCGCGGGAGGTCGAGCCGCTCGTCGATCAGGTAGTCGCCGTCCGGGAACTGGACCAGCGTGTTCGCCGGTACGTCGGCGATCTGATCGGTGACCGATTGGCCTCCGGTCGGGTCCATGCCGAGGTCGTCGACGGCGTCGACGACGCGCTCGAACGCGATCCCCTCGCGCTCGGCCGCGGCCGCCGCGGTCCCGAGCCCCGTCCCGAGCCCCGCCACGGTCGCCGCCGCGGCGCCCGCTTTCAGGTACGTCCGCCGGCCGAACCTCGACGAATCCGGGTCGTTCCCGCGGTCCACGTCTCGTTCGTCCTCGCTATCGCTGTCGCTCTCCGGTTTACCCCGGGGTGACCCCGGGTCGCTACCCAGCTTGTGTGCCATTGCAACCGTTAAGATGCTCATAACCCTGTTAAGTGTTTTGTTTCTTATATGTGAGAAGAATAATGAAATACCTGAACGGATACCGGAACGCTCGTGAAATTCCGGCTGATTGACGCTCAGATCGCCGATGCCGTTACGACAGTGTTAATCTGATTAGTTTGCCCTTAACGCGGTGTATTGGCTTGTTAACGCGCTAATATCGGTCCGTTATTACTACGTACGTTCGTTAATGCATCCGCCACACTTCCCGTTAATACACCCGTATTGCTCCGTTAACGCACCCGTACTGATTCGTTAACGCACCCGTATCGTTCTCTTTCCGGGGATCAGCTGGATCGGTCGGACGCCGAGTCCGACTCGTCGTCGACCCCCTCCCCGTCGCAGTCGGTTCGGAGGTCGACGGCGGGATCCGACTCCCGCTCGATCACGGCGGTCCCCGCGACGTCGATGGCGGTGTCCTCGATGACCACGTCCGCGGACCGGACCACGTTGATGCCGTTCCCCTCCGAGCGGGGGAGTCGCAGACAGCAGTCTCGGATCCGCGACCCGTCGGCGTCCCGCAGGTCCACGACGCGACGGGTCTCGCCGTCGCCGTCGACCTCGACGCCGTCGAGCCGCAGCCAGCGGGGGGGTTCCCCCGGCGGGTGGCGGCCTTTCGACCCGTAGTTCTCCCGCCTGATCACCGAGGGCCCCGTCGCGTCGTACCGGATGCTCGTGTCCTCGACCGACAGGGAGCGGCCGTTCGACCACACCTCGATGGCCGGCGCGCCCGTCGGGTTCTCCTCGAAGCGGAACTCGCAGTCCCGGACCGCGGCGCCGGCGGTCTTCTGTCCGAGGTCCGCGTGGCTGTCCTCGACGAGGACCCCGCGCATGTGGAACGCCTCGTCCTCGTTCTCGCGGGGGCCCTCGTACCGGTCCTCGCTGACGACGATCCGGGTGTTCTCGACGAAGCTCCCCTCGCCGCCGATCCGGACCGAGGCGACGTTGTTGTTCTCGAAGTAGCTGTCTGACACCTGCACGTCCCCCTGACAGCGACTCGCGTAGAGCGCGTTGTTGCCGAACTCGCGGAGGTCGCAGTCGACGAACCGAAGCGTCCCCCGGTGTCCGTCCCGCACGAGCGCGCCGATCCGCCCGCTCGACCCGTTGTAGCTGGCCCACCCTGACCCCTCCCGGTCGACCCAGTTGCGGACGGTCCCGACGCCGTCGGGCTCTAAGAGCTTGATGTTGAACGCCGACGGCTCGATGCCGTCCTCGCGGTTGGCCCGCCCGCGGAACCGCACGTTCTCGACGTGGAGGGCGTCGCGCGCCCAGAGGAGAAACGTCCCGACGGCGCCGTCGTTCGTCTGGTCCACGGTGAAGTTCTCGAAGGTGATCTCGGCCGCGTCCTCGATCCGGAGGAGCTGGTCGTTCGCGCCGGTCGGTACCTCGATCGCCGTGCCGAGCGGCGATCCGAGGAAGCCGATCCGGTCGCAGTTCTCGACGCGCGCGCCGGGGTCCCACCGGAACCGTCCGGCGGGGAACCGGAGGAGTGTCCCGTCGTCGATCCCGGCGATGAGGTCGTTGGTGACGGTACCGCCGGGGTCCAGCCCGATGTCCTCGACGGCGTCGAGGCCCCGATCGAACTCGATCCCGTGTCTGGTCAGCGGGAACGGCTCGCCGCCGTCGGCGTCGGAGCCGTCGTCCGAGCTCCCCGTTTCCGGCTGGCCTGAATCGTCGTCAGTCGATGCGCGACCGAGACAGCCGGAGAGCAGGAGGGACCCCGTAGCGGCGACCCGCAGAAACGAGCGGCGATCCATGTGTTCGGACATCTGCAGTCGGCGGCTTTGTTAACGCCCACTTACCGGGTCTGAGCCCGTGGTCAGAGCGTGACGAGGTAGTTCGGGTCCTCGGAGAGCGCCGAGCCGACGACGCGCGCGACGTCGCCGAGACTGAAGAAGAACAGCCTGAGCCCGTTCAGGTCGTAGGCGTCGATCGCGTCAGCGGCCGCCAGGGCCCGGTGGATCTTCGGTTTGTTCCACGAGTAGAACGGCGAGGCGTACTGCCCGCAGGTCTGTGCGACGCGTCTGTGGCGCGTCTCCGTCTCGTACAGCACGCCCTCGAACGTCTCGTCGGCGACGTACGGCGCGTCGTACCGGCTCTCGAGGTAGTGGAGGTGCGAGCAGGTGATCCACGGCACCCCGACGTTCATGACGAGCACGTCGTCGTCGACGAGCTTCGCGAAGCAGCCGTCGGGGTGATACGAGTCGTCGTGCCGGCAGTCGTCGAAGCGGTACGGTCCCCGCACGAGGATCGACTTGATCGCGTCGTCGGTGCGGTAGTCGGCGTCTTCGAGGAACAGCGCGCCGAAGGTGCCGTGTTTCGGGCGCGAGTACGCCTTGTGGTACACGCCGGAGGTCTTGAAGTAGTCGGTGAACCCCGGCGCGAGGACGCTCTCGAACCGGGAGTCGACCGCGGAGCGGAGCAGCTCGTACGGGTTCCCGTCGAACGCGCTCGCGAGGTCGCTCAGCCCGACGTGGAGGAACACGGCGTCCTCGCCCGCGGCGTGGCGGTCGAGGATCCGCTCGAACCGCGACCGCGACGCCCGGCCCACCTGACGGCGCCCGTGCGCGCGCTTGAGCAGCTGGTGTTTGACCAGGTTGCCGGCGCGGCTCGCCTGCGTCGCGGGGTCCCGAACGGCGGCGCGCGCGGCCGACTCACCGCTCACCGTCGCCCACCCCTTCTCCTCGCTCCCCGCCGGCCATCCGTCCCTCGCTCCCCGTCGGCCACCCCTTTTCGCGGCCCGCCGCCGACCGACTCCGCGTCCCGCGCGTCGCCGACCGACTCCGCGTCTCGCGCGTCGCCGACCGATTCCTCCCCCCGCAAGCCGCCGACCACCGCTCCCGAGTCGAACGTCGCGGGGTCGAACGCGATCACCTCGCCGTGTCGCGTCCGCGTGTTGAACGGGTTGACGAGGAGCCCGCGTTCGGGGTGCGTCGCGAGGAACGCGTACGCGTTCGACGCCGGGAGGCCGGGGACGCGTTCTCCGAGGGTGTCGGCGCGCTCGAAGTCGGCGACCGCGTGCCACCGCTCGAAGTCGGTCCGGCTCGACGCGGCGACGACGGAGACCCGTCTCGACCCCGTGTTCCCGAGGCGGTCGGCGGGGGCGACGGCGTCGGTCCCCGTCGTCGACGCCGTCGACAGCACCGCCCAGACCTCGCCGTCGTCCTCGATCGTCTCGGCGTAAAAGACGGGGTTGTCGACGGTGCCCACCGCCTCCGGTTCCGGGTCCCCGGCGGGGATCGAGCGCCGCGAGAGCCGGAGGATCTCGATCGAGGGGGCGAACGAACAGTCCATCCCCCACACCACCGCGTCGGGGGTGAACGCGAGCCCGACCGCGCGCCAGCGCTGGCTCCCGCGGCCGACCGGGCGGAAGTCGCCGCCGTCGAGGGTCCCGATCGCGCACTCGCCGTCCGCGTCTCCCGTCGTCGCCCAGAGCGACCCGCCGTACGGGTCCGAGAACACCCCGTGAAAGTGGCGCACGTCGTCCCGGGTCGCGAACTCGCGCCACGTCCGGCCGTCGTCGCTGACGAGCACGGTCGCCGGCTCGTCGCCGAGCGGGTACTCGGCGAGGTACGTCCGTCCCTCGTGGACGGCCACCGAGGTCGGCAACACCCCCATCGGTCCCGACGAGTCCGGCAGGTCGCGAACGCGCCTCCACGACCGCCCGTCGTCCGCGGAGCGGTACACCCGGTTCCCGAGCGTGGCGAGCAGCCGCCCCTCGGCGATCGGCCACACGTTCGCCCTCGTGACGCGTCCGGTGAGGCGACCGAGCAGCCACCGGGCGGACCGCCGGTCCATCCACGCCTCCCGGGCCGGGGGGCGCGGCAGCGCTCCGCGCGGTTCGAAGGCGTCGAGACGACATCGACCGACCGCTCGGCCGACGGTCGCGTACACGCGGTCGCCGTCGGCGCCCCCGAGTTTCATGTGATCGGAGACCACCGCCCGCGAGAGATAAGTAATACTCCGGGTAACGCCCGCGTCGCGAGCTCGACCGCCGAGCGGCGTTTCGGGCGATGCGCGGACCGCGGCTCGCTCCTGGTTCGCTCCCGGTTCGCTCCCGGTCCGAACCGGGAGGCCCCGGCTTCCGTCGGTCCGACTCCTCGCGACGCCGTCCGACGCCGCTTCGACTCCCGCGACGCCGGTTTCCGTCGGGCCGCGCTTACGCCGGTCATAACTATGCGATTGTGAGTCGCGCACTCGAGACGTGAACCGCGACATCGTCTGGGTGACGCTCGAAAGCGTTCGCCGCGACAGGACCTCGGAGGGCGCGTCCGAGCGGCGGACGACGCCGAACCTCGCCCGCCTCGCGTCCCGCGAGGACGCGGTCGGGTTCGGGAACGCCGTGGCGCACTCCATCTGGACCCGCCCCTCCACGGCGTCGATCCTCACGGGCCGCGCGCCGTCCGACCACCGCGTCTGGTCGGCCGAGGCGGCCCTGCCCGACGGGATGCGCACGGTTCCCGAGCAGCTCCGCGACGCCGGCTACCGGACCGTCGGCGTCTCGGCGAACCCGCAGTTCAGTCCGGCGACCGGGCTCGACCGCGGATTCGAACGGTTCCACTACCTCGAGCGGGGATCGCTCGTCCGCGAGGCGGGGTTCGGAACGATGTGCCGGTACCTGCTCAACGTCCGGCGCCACTCCGCCGGCCTCACGACGGACACGCGACAGCACTGCCTCGGGTTCCTCCACGACTCGATCGCCCGTCGTCACATCGGCCGGGCGGCCGACGACGACCGGCCGCTGTTCCTGTACGTCCACCTCGGCGACAGCCACCACCCGTACTGCCCGCCGAAGGGGTTCCGGGACCGGTTTGCGGACGAGCTCGCGCTCTCGCCGGCGGACGCGCTCGAGACAGTCCTCGACGCCTCCGCTCGCCTCCACGAGCACATCGCCGAGGGCGTGCCGTTCGACGAGGAGCGGTGGAACGCGCTGTCGGTCCTGTACGACACCTGCCTGGCGTACGTCGACGCGCTCGCCGGGTCCATCGTCGACGCCGCGTCGTCCCGGCTCGACGACCCGGTGATCGTCGTCACCGCCGACCACGGCGAGTTCTTCGGCGAGGACGACCTGCTCGCGCACATGCTGTCGACGCACACGGCCGTGACCGACGTGCCGCTCGTCGTCCGCGGACTCGACGAGCGGGCGGCGGCGAACGGCCCCGTCCAGCACGCCGACGTGTGGGCGACGCTCTCGGGGCGATCGATACCCGCCGTCGACGTCCCGATCGGCCGCGACCTCGTCTCGGAGTCGCCGTCGTTCGCCGTCACCCAGCGGGGCGGCGAGCGGGCCGCGAAGAAGGTCGAGACGATCGCCGCCCACAACCCCTCGTTCGACGGCGACCGGTACGGTCGCGGCCCGGTGACCTCCCTCCGGACCGAGTCTCACCGACTCCGGCGCGACGCCGACGGCGACGCGCTGTTCGACCTCCGGGACGAGACGACCGACATCCGGGAGACGGAACCGGCGCTCGCGGCGGAACTGAGCGACGCCGCCGACGAGTGGCTCCGCGAGCGGGGACAGCCGAGCGCGGGGCACGACGGAGAGGCGACGTTCTCATCGGAGATGGAACGTCGGCTGGAAGACCTCGGCTACTTATAAATCGAGCCGAACCTCAGTCCGCGTAGCCGAGGTCTCGCAGCCGGTCGACGACCACGTCGTCAGCGACTTCGGCGTCCTCCGTCGTCGACGTCTCGGCGGAGATCCGCGGCCGGGGACCGTCCTCGTACACGAGCCACGGAACCTCGACGAGTTCGGGGACGTGGAGCCCGCGGAGGTGGCCGTACTTCCGATAGGGGATCGGTCCGCTCCGGTCGCCGAGCAGCTCGCCGTGGTCGGCGGTGACGACGACCCGTCCCGAGAGCCCGTCGAGCAGCTCGTCGACCTCGTCGAGCACGAGCTCGAGGTTCTCGTCGTACGCCCGGCGGACGACGTCGAGGTCGACGTCGAGGTCGCCGCGCTTGTACGACTCCCAGAAGTTCAGCTGCCGCGACGGCAGCCTGTCGCGGCCCGTGGGACCGATGTACGGAGCGTGCGGCTGCATGTAGTGGACCAGCAGCCGCTTGTTCGGGTGCTCCTCCGCCGCTTCGAGCGCGGCGCGGGTGACTCGGTCCGGGTGAACGGTCCCGGTCTCGTCGTCCCATCCGTCCTGCCAGACGTCGACGACCTCGTGGAACCGACAGCCGATGGGCTCGACGTCGTACACGCCGTGTTCGATCCGGTAGAACTGCGGGTTCGCGGTGACGTACACCGTGTCGGTCATGTCGACGCCGGCGAGGTTCGCCCGGAGGAACTCGACGGTCGTCGGCGCCTTCGACCGCCGCTTCGAGAGGGAGCCGGGGAGGTCGCTGAGCCGCTCGAAGGCGTCGAATCGGCACGCGTCGAGGATGACGAGGGCGTCCCAGTCCTCGGCGGGGATGTCGACGCCGTCCGTGGCGTTCCGGGTCGTTCGTGCGTAGTAGTGCCGCTGGAGTTCGTTCAGCGCCATTCGCGGGTTTCGGACGCCCCGCGTCAGTTGATCGACGGAGTACATTGGTGGTGGCCGGGGGAGTCGGTGTCCGGCGCTACCGCCCTCGACGTAATGTATATGCGCCGGATAATCGCGAGCTGCCGGACGAGACGCCGGTGATCCCGGCCGCGTCTCCCGCCGCGTCACTCACGTTTCCGCCCGTCTCCGCGTCTCCGCCGCCCGCCTCAGTGCCCCCGCTATCGAGGCCCGTGTCCCCGCCTTCGCCGTCCTCACTGCCATTGCCGTCGGTCGCTATCCCGCTCTCGAGGTAGTAGAGGTCGAACCCGCCGTTGTCCCGGACGTGGTGGAGCCCGGGCTCCGAACCGAGCGCTTCGAGGGACGCCCGCGAGTAGCGGAACTCGCGGTAGGCGATCGTCTCCCGTTGCACGTCCCGGGCGGTCACTCCGAAGTACAGATCGCCGGGGGGCGAGTCCAGCTGCAAGCGGAGCTCCGCGTCCGTGTACGTGGAGTTCCCGTTCGCGGCGGGCGGTCGTTCCCCGGGCGAAAGGGCGTCGAACTGCCGGCCCGGTCCGGACCGGATCCCGCTCCACTGCACCGCTCCGTCCCGATATTCGATCGCGTTTTGGTACCCGTTGACCTCCTGGTCGGAGACGTGCGAGGACGGGAGGTAGATGTACGGCGACGGGAACACCGCGACGAGCGAGACGACGAGCGCGACCACGAGCACGACGACGGCGATCGGGCGCGCGATCGACCGCCAGTCGCGCGGCAGGAGGTCGCCCGCCGCGTGGAGCCCGACCGCCCCGATCACCGTCACGAGCGTCACCGCGAACCCGAGGTGTCTGAAGAAGTACTCCGAGACGTCGCCGAGGAAGTGCAGCAGGAAGAACGGCCCCAACACGAGCCCCGCGTAGCCGAAGTAGGTCACGACCGACCGCCCGCCGTCCGGGGAGCCGTCCCGCAGGGTCAGGAACGAGTACGCCACGGCCCCGAGCGCGGCGGCCGAGTAGACAGCCGGGACGAGGAACAGCTTGGCGAACAGCTCCGGGAGCCCGGCGCCGACCCCCTCGGCGGAGTCGCCCGTCTCCGCGACGGCCTGTCCCGCCACCTGCGTGCCGAAAACCGTCCCGTACGCCGAGTCGAGGACGTTGCTGCCGGCGACGAACACCTGCCAGTGGCCGAGCGACCAGACGGCCCAACAGACCGCCGTCACGGCGACGACGCCGGTCAGCGGGCGGACCGCGGCCATCGGGTGGTCCGGGGCCCGGCGCGTGTACAAGCGGTGGACGACGGCGATCGTCCCGATCAGGATCACGACGTTCAGGTTCACCTGCGGGTGGATCAGCAGCGACGCGAGACAGACGCAGAGGAGGGTGCCGTTCAGCCCGCCGAGCCGGTCGACCGTCGAGAGCCCCTCCCGGTCGCTCCGCAGGAACCGCACCAACAGGTAGAGCACCACCGGTAGGAACATCACGCCGAGCGAGTAGGTGTGGAACATCAGGCGCGTGCTGACGTTGTTGAACGCCAGCAGCATGAACCCGGAGAAGGCCGCGATCACGGCCGCTCCGGGGGTGTCGACAAGCGCCCGCACCGTCAGCGGCACGAACAGCACGTACACCCCGACGAGCACCGCGACGAACAGCAGCATGGCGCGGGCCGTCTCCAACCCCGCGGCCTCGGCGAGCAGCCCCGCCGACCCGTGACCGCCGGGGTAGAACAGGTCCCCGAACGACAGCCGACCCGTCCGCAGGTCCACGGCCCATCCGAGGTGCGTCATCGGGTCGCCGCTCCCGTGGAAGCGGTAGCTCCGGACCGCCGGCAGTCCGCTGATAAGGACCGTCGTCAGCCAGCCGAGCAGCACCCCGATCCCGGAGAGCCGGTCCCGCGGGTTCATCACGCAAACCGCGCCGGCCGCCGCGAACGCGACCAGCGCGCCCGCCCAGAACGCCGTCGGCGTCGCCCGGTAGATGGATATCTCGTACCCGGTCGCGGGCGCGTTCCAAGCGGCCAGCGTCCCGACGGCGATCCCCAGAAACCCGACGGCGAGGACTGCCTTGCGGAGGTCGCGCCGCCTCTCGTCGCGCCCGCCGCGGGAGTTTCGTGCCCGGTAGCTCATCTGCCCCGACGAAGGGGGTTCCCCGGCTTCGTTAGATGCGGAATAACCCCGTCCCGCGGGCGTCTCCGCGGCGACCGCCGACGGCGGCGGACCGCGCTCACGACGCCCCCTCGGCGAGACACGACGCGTACACCTCCCGGAGCTCCGCGGTCACGACCTCCCAGGAGTACCGCTCGGCGACCAGCTCCCGGTTCGTCCGTCCCATCCGCGCGGTCGACTCCGGCTCCGCGATCAGCTCGCGGATCGCCTCGGCGAGCGCGTCCGCGTCGCCCGGCGGCACCGTCCGGCCGTTCTCCGGACCGACCGTCTCCGGGATGCTCCCCACCGTCGTCGAGACGATCGCGTTGCCGCCGGCCATCGCCTCGAGGATCGCGATCGGCAGCCCCTCGGCGTGGCTCGGCAGCACGTAGACGTCGCCCGCCGAGAGCAGCGCCCGCTTCTCCGACTCCGAGACGTATCCGGCGACCGCGACGTGAGGGCGGTCGGCCGCGAACCGCTCGACCGCGTCCGAGTACGGGCCCTTCCCCGCGATCGTCGCGTGATACGGCGGCGAGTCGGTCTCGTCGAGCGTCTCGAGCGCGTCGAGGAACTCGCTCACGCCCTTCCGCTCGATCAGGTTCGAGAGGAACACGACGTGGAGGCCGTCGGTCGCGCGCTCATCGTTCGCCAGGTCGTCGTCGTTCTCCCCCTCGCCGTCCACCGCGTCGTCTTCGCCCTCGGCGTCGTACTCGGACGGGTCGACCGCGTTCGGCACGACCGCGACCGACGCCGGGTCCACCCGGCGCGAGACCGCCTCCTTCCAGTACGTCGAGAGCACGATGACCCGACAGGCCGCGTCGAAGACGAGCGACTGGTAGGCGCCCAGCAGCCGGGAGTCGGTCCGGACGAACTCGTCGAACGAGGAGCCGTGGACGTGTAACACGACCGGCCGGCGCCACGCGTACCGGCCGAACAGCACGTAGAACGACTCGCGGACGAACGAGTAGTCGTGCGAGCAGTGGACGTGGACGAGGTCCGGCCGGTCGCGGACGACGAACCGCGCCGCGTCCGCGACGGCCTTCGCGGCGGCCGCGACGAACCACCGCGTCCCCGAGCCGTCCGGGGAGGCGACGTTGTGCAGCGCCGTGTCGCCCGCGAGGTGTTTCCGCTGCTCGGTGATGTACTGGCCCACTCCCCCGGTGGCGCCGCTCGACGCCCCGACGACGAGCAGCCGGCCCGGCCTCCCAGCGGCGCGCCGGCCGTCCGCGGGGCCGTCGTCGGGCACCGCGACGGCGTCCGGCGCCGGCGAACCGTCGCCGGCTTCCCCCGCGTCGTCGCCGGCTTCACTCGCGTCGTCGGCGTCCGGTTCCTCGAACGCGCCGCGTGCGAGGCGGTCGAGGGCCCCCGCGACGGCCGCGATGACCGTGGCGGCAGTCCCGGTCACGGCGACCGCGGCGGCGACGGCGCCCGCCGCAGTGCTCGGGAGCGATCGGGGGCTCACGGGCGGTCCTCCGCGGTCCGCAGGAGGTACTCGCTCAGCGCCAGACACATCCACGCCTGGCTCCAGCGGATGTACGGCGTCCTGTCCGTCAGTGCGCGCCCGATCCGGCGGTAGAAGTAGCCGTCGGGGTCGTACAGGTGCTCGAGGGACCACCCGAGGACGCGGCGTGTGACCTCCCGGTCCGCCGGGTCGTCTCGACGCGTGAACGTGATCAGCGCCTGTGCGGCCGCGTGGGCGTCGTACGGGTGCGACCGGTCGTGCTCGAACTTCGGCGCGCCGTCCGGCTCGAAGTGGTGCTCGCGGTGGAACGCCATCCCGCGCTCGTAGGCGCGGCGCGCGGGGTGGTCGGGCGATCGGCCCTCGGCGTACCGAGAGAGGCTCTCGAGGACGAACCCGGTGTGGAAGTTGTCGTACCCCAGATGGGAGTCCGACGCGGGGACGGAGTAGTGCCACCCGCCCTCCTCGGTCTGTTCGTCGATGACGAACTCGACGAGCCGCTCGCCGCGGTCCCGGAGGGCGTCGTCACCGACCGCGTCGGCGACGGCGAGCAGGTGATCGCCCGCGAGCGCGTTCGCGTTGACCGCCACGTACGAGTCGTAGGGGGTGTAGCTGAGCGCGTCGTACTCGCCCACGCGCACCGTTTCGAGGTCCTCGAGGAGGAACGACGCCGCGCCGCGCGCGATCGAGAGCGACCGCTCGCTGCCGGTCAGTCGGTGGTGACGGAGGAACGCGCGGGCGCAAAACACCGTCACGACGCCGCAGGGGTGCCCCGCGGGGAGGAAGAACTTCGTCGAGTTCTGCCAGTCGAAGTTGTACCCCCACGACGGGCGGTCGAACGCTTCCGAGGTGTGCTCGGCGAGCCAGTCGAGCAGGCGCTCGGCCTCCGCGAGCGAGGCCCGGTCGCCCGTCAGCTCGTACCGGTTCAGGTAGGCGGTCGCGAACAGCCCGATCCCCTTCGGATTCCGCTCGCGCGGCACGCCGAGCGCGGGGCGGAGGTTCACCGGGGAGGCTTGGACGCCGTGGATCGCCACCAGCCGGGCGATCGGCCGTCGCGCGATCGCCGAGAGGATCGGGCTGTTCAGCCCGTCGTACGGGTCGTAGCCGGCGTAGTCCCGGTCGCGAGCCCACCCCAGCGCCGCGTCGAGGACGACCGCGGGGTCGTAGCCGGCGACCGTCGCCCGCTCCTCGCCGTCGGCCCCGGGGGCCCGGAGTTCGTGAACTACCCCACCGAGCCGAAGCTCCGCCGGCTCGGCGGTCGCCCCGTCGTCGGCCCGCTCGGCGGTCGCGGCGGGGGGATCGGTCCCGGTCTCGCCGACGCTTTCGGCGTCGTCGTCGGTCGCTCGCGCATCCTGACCCATCTTGCCGGCGGTTCGGCACCCGCCCGATAAGTTATGCGCCCGTTTCCGGACGCCCTGAGCGGGGTCACCGCCCGTCCGCTCTCGGAGGGCGCTCGTCGAGCACGCCGTCCGTGCGGTCGAGATCCGGGTCGATCGGGTCGTCGATGAGGGCGCGCACCAGCCGGGAGACCTCCCGACGGACGCGGATCGACCGGTCGAGGTCCGGCTCGGTCTCGACGCCTCCCGCGGGCGCCAAGTGGTCGACGATCTCGTCGGGGTCGCGGGAGTGGAACACCATCCCGTCGGCGACCATCTGCCTGTCGACCGAGAGGAGCGGTCCCGGGAAGAAGGAGACCGCCGGCTTCCCCATGCACGCCGCCTCCCGGGCCATCGTCCCCGATCCGGTCAACATCCCGTCGGAGTGCCAGGCGAGCTGGAGGCCGTTGAGCGCGCCGTCCGGGACGTACACCCGGTCGTCGTCGAACGGCTCCGCGTGCGGTCGGTCGGCGGGGCGCCGCGGCAGGTAGACGACGTTCGTCCCGGCGTCGCGGAGCGCCCGCAGCAGCGCCGGCACGAGCGTCTCCGACTCGTCCACGTACGCGGCGCCGAGCGCCTCCGGCCGGACGACGACGTAGCGGTCGAACGGGAGCGCCTCGGTGAACGACTCGTCGGGCTCGAAGTTCGCGACGTAGATGTCCTCTTTGTACCCGTCGTAGGTGTGGATGCGGTCCGGGTCGACCCCCCAGCGGGTGAGCTCCGAGGTCCGGAACGCCGACGGCACGACGTGCCGGGTGGCGTACGACCTGAACCGACAGAAGAGCCGCTCGACGAGCGGCGTCTCGGCGTACGCGGTGATGTCGTTGTCCGAGAAGTGGATCGACGGCATCCCCCTCGCGCGCGACGCCAACACGCACATCGCGTTCCTCGCCGACAGCGAGACGTCCGCGCTCGGGGCCTGAAACCCGAGCTGCACGGTTCGGAGCGGCACGCCGATCGTCCGGAGCGCGACGTTGTCGAAGTCGCGCCCCACCAGCTCGAACTCGAAGCCCGCCTCCCGCGCGAGCGCGGCCGTCTCCGTCTTCCGCCGGACCGAAGTCCGGAACCGAACGTCGGTGATGTCCGCCAAGAGCCCCTCGAAGAACAGCGGATGAGAGGGGCTCGCGAGGTCCAACCACGCTGTCGTCTCCCTCATGAGCGGTCCGTCGCCGACGGTCCGTCGCCGTCCGGCGTTCCCTCCGTGGCCCTCCGCCCGGGCGGGTCGCGTGACCCGTGGGTCGGAGGCGGTCCGAACGCTTCCTGCGCGCGTCGTGAGTGGTTACGATCCATGTGTGAGTTCCGTCTCCTCGGTATCCGACCGGTTCGACTGCACTGTCGGCCCGTCGGGTCTTTGTTATCCCTCGCCTTTCGACCGCCGGCGGGACGCCCCGGGACGGGAGCGCGGCCGGCGTCGCGACTCCCCTCGACGCGCCGTCGCGTTCGGGAGACGCCGCCGGAGCGCGGTCGAGCTCCGACAGACCTCTCGTCGGGCGTTATAGTCGCGTTACCGACGCCCCTCGCGGCGTCAGCCGCCCGGGCCGCGGTCGACCGGGAGCCAGACGTGTACCGACCGGTACGCGCTGTCGCGGCCGGGGTTCTCGGGCGGCTCGTCGACGTACAACAGATAGGTGAGCCGGATGTCGTCGCCCGCGATCGGCGGCGAGACCTCGTGAGACCGCGTCGTCGTCGCGCCGGGCTCGACGGTCAGACCGAACTCGTCGGTGCGCACCACCTCCGAGACGCCCCCGTCGCTGACTCGTTCGAACTGGGCGACGACGCGGTACGTCGTGGCGGTCCGCTCCCGGTTCTCCACCTGCAGTTGGAGGGAGATCGGTTCGTCGACCGTCGCGTCCGTCGGGTAGTCGCCCGCCACGAATTCGCCGTCCCGCTCGGTGCCGACCGCGAACTCGGTGTAGGACGTCCCCTCCTGTGGCGCGGCGAACGCGACCCCCGCCACGGCGACCGCGACGAGCACGCTCGCGGCGAGCGCGACGTTCACGGCCGCGGTGCGCGTCGAGCCCTCGACGGTCCCGGCCCGCGCCGCATCGAGCCACCTGCCGAGGGGGACGACGAAGCGGTCCCCCTCCGGGAGCGCGCTCCGCCTGACCGCGCCGACGAGGGTCGCGCCGGTCGCGATGGCCGCGGCGACCGGGACGATCGGACCGCCGAGGTCACCGAGGGCGACCCCGAACGCGAGCGCGAGCAGCGGCAGCAGCGCGACGCTCAGTCCGAACGAGAGCGCGGCGCGTTCGACGAGGCCGAGCCGCGGCACCTCGACGGCGCGTCCGTTGAGCGGCGTGCGCCCGACGCTCGGGCGTCCGGGAAACAGGGCCGCCGCGAGCCCGTATCCCGGCAGGAACAGGAGCACGGGAGCGACGACGACGAGCCGGAGCGCCGGGGGGACCTGCGCCGCGAGCGCGACGGCTCCCGCGGCGTAGCCCGCGACCGCGACCACGTCCCACGTGAACAACCCGCGCATCGAGACGCTCACGCCGAGACGCCCCCGTCGGCGACCGACTCGTCCGGTTCGCGACCCGTCACGTCGGAGACGGCTCGGCGTCGCCGTCGTCACCTCCGATTCGGTTCGCGCCGACGAGTGCGGCGTCCCGGTACACCGCCCGCGTCCGGTCGGCGATCCGGCCCCAGTCGAGCCGTCGGGCGACCGCCCGGTTGCGCCGCCCCATCGACCCCAGTTGATCGGCGTCCGCCACCGCCCGGCGGAGCGCGTCGGCGAGCCCCTCGGGCTCTTCGGGGTCGTACAGGTGCCCGCCCGCGGAGCCGACGAGCCCCGGGAGACAGCCGAGTTCGGGCGCGACCACCGCCCGTCCGAACGTCATCGCGAGCACGGCGCTGCCGGAGGTCAGGACCGAGTCGAACGGGAGCACGACCGCGTCGGCGGCCCGCATGTATCGCTGGACCTCGTCGTCGGGGACGTACTCGAGGACCGCCCGGATCCTGTCGTCGCCGTCGCACGCCGCGCGGACCTCCCGGTCGAGGGCGTCGCTCCAGGGGTTCCCCACGACGAGGAGCCGCGCGTCGAGGTCCGTCTCTCGGAACGTGTCCGCGAGGGACGGGACGTTCTTGTACGGCCGTATCAGGCCGAAGTACAGCAGCACCGGAACGTCCTCGGGGAGGTCGAGGCGCCGACGCGCCTCCTCACGCGTCACGTCGTCAGGGTAGACGCCCGCGAAGTTGCCGTGGGGGACGACCCGGATGCGCCTCGCGACGCGGTTCGGCAGCCCGTACGTCTCGCGGACGGACGCCGCCGCCGCGTCGCAGTGGACGACGAGCCGGTGGACGACCGCCGCCAGTCCCCGCCTGACCGCGAGCTCGACGCGTGGCGCACGCCGCTCGTGGTCGGCGAGGTTGTGAACGGTCCACACGAGCCGCGCGCCCAGCGCCCGCAACACGCAGGCCTCGAAGAGGAGCCTGACGCCGAGGGCCGCGGCCAACACGGCGGGGAACCGCCGCTCCGTGATCAGGAACCGGTGCGCCCAGTGGAGGTGCACCACGTCGGGAACGCCGTGCCGGCGGGCGGCGGACAGGAGCGGGAACGCCCCGCGGACCGCGACGGGCGTGACGTCGACATCGCGGTCCGCGAGGGCGTCGATCAGCTCGGACTGGTACGGGTTCGACTCCGTGTAGTCGGGACACATCAGCACGCGGACCCGATCGCGCTCGGCGTCTGCCGTGCGGTGGTCGGCGTCGACCGTGCGGTGCTCGGCGTCCGTCATGCGTTACGACCGCGCGGACGGTCCGCCGCGCCGGGGGCGCGAGAACTGACACGGTACATCGGTGGAGCCACGATGACGCGAGCTAAGCCGTCGACCGATATTGTTAGGCGGGAGTTGATTGCCGTCGGCGCGGGCCGAGAGTCCGCTTCGGCCGTCGACGATCCCGGACGGGCGTCGGCGGCGGTGGCCGGCGGAACGGCCGATTGCCGTCGGAGCGAGCGGTGGCCGTCTCTGCTAGAAACCGTTATGTACTCGTTAGCAAACCCGTCGCACGTGCACAGTCGGGGTGATGCGATTCGAACACGAACGGATCGACGACGACCCCCCGTGCGGGCGGCTCGGCTTCTGCCTCACGACCGACCTGACCGGGAACGGCCGCCCCGACGTGGTGGTCGGCGGGATGGGGTCGACGAGGCCCGTCACCGTCCTCGGGAAGCGGATCAAGCTCCGTCTGCTGCCGGTCGTGGGAGCGGCGATCGAACGCCTCGAGTCCAACGTGTTCTGGTACGAGAACCCGGGGTGGGAGCGACACGAGGTCGCCGACTGCCCGGACCTCTCGGTCGGCGCGTCGCTCGGCGACCTTACCGGCACCGGCCGACCGGACCTCGTCGTCGGACAGAACGACGGCACCGGTCTGTACTGGTTCGAAGTCCCGCCGGACCCGCGGGAGCCGTGGACCCGACACCTGATCACCGACGCGTTCCGGAAGTACCACGACGCGGCGGTCGCCGACGTCGACGGCGACGGGGAGCCGGAGGTGGTCGTGTGTTCACAGCTGAGCCAGGTGGTCTGTTACTTCGACGTTCCCGACGATCCCCGGGCCTCGCCGTGGCCCCAGGAGTGCCTCCACGTCGTCGCCGCGGGGCTGAACGTCGAGGGGCTCTCCGTCGCCGACCTCGACGGCGACGGGGAGTCGGAGATCGTCGCCGGTCCGAACGTGTTCCGCCGCGGGCCCGACGGCGGCTGGGACCGCGAGCGCCTCGGCGACGACTGGGAGTGGACGCGGGTCGCCGCCGCCGACCTCGACGGCGACGGGGAGTCGGAGATCGTGCTGACCGAGGGCGACCTGCCGTATCACGGGGACCGCCTCGGGCGCGTCGGCGTCTTCGACCCGCCGGACTGGGACGTGACCGTGCTCGACGACGACCTCTTCTGCCCGCACACGGCCCAGATCGCGGACTTCGACGGCGACGGCCGACCCGACCTCCTCGTCGGGGAGATGGGCCTCGCTGACAACGACGACGCCCGGCTGTTCGTCTATCGGAACCGCGGCGCGGACCTCGACAGTGACGCCGGCTTCGAGCGCGTCGAGATCGGACGGGGGGTCCCGACCCACGAGGCGAAGCCCGTCGATCTCACCGGCGACGGTGCCCTCGACGTCGTCGGGAAGTCGTACGGCCCGGACGCGCACGTCGACGCCTGGATCCGTCGCGACTGAGCGCTTCCGACTCGGTACGGAGGTCCCGCGGTGGTCTCGCGGTGGTCTCGCGATCGCTCGCTACCGATCGGACGCTCGCTACCGATCGGACGCTCGCTCCGAGCGCTCTCGGGGCTCGCGGTCAACGGTCCCCGCTCCGCGTTCCGCCTCGCCGTCCGCCTCGTCTCCGAGCTCGCGCTCCAGCGCGCGTTCGAACTCGTCCTCGCTGAGCTCGTCTTCCATGTACCGCCGCTGAAGCCGCTCTACCGGGTCCTCGTCGACGACGTCTCGGCCGGCGTCCCGTTCTCGCGACTCGGCCGCCCCGTCGACTGACAGCGTGCGAACCCCGACGTAGGCGAGGACGAGAACCGCCGCGAGCGGCAGGAGCACGAACAGGAACGGCGCGATCCCGGGTCCGGCCGCGCCGCCCATGCCGCCCATCATTCCCATCGACCCCGCTCCGGTCGTCGCGACCGTGGGTCCCGCGGTGGGAACGCCGACGAGGAGCGCGGCGAGCGCGAACGCCCCGAGCGCGGTGAGACCGACGGCCGCCGCGACCCGTCCGCCGTGGCCGATCGTAGTCATGTGTAGTAGTTACACTGCTATACATATATGAGGAGCGCCCGATCCCGTCGGCTCGGATTCCGACCGGCTCACTTTTTGAACTCCGCGCCCGAACCGGCCCCCATGCAGGCACGCCACATCGACCACGTCAACCTCCGGATCCCCGCCGACGGCGTCGACGACGCCCGGGAGTTCTACGGCGAGCGGCTCGGCTTCGGCATCGAGGACGGGCCGTACGCGGCCGGCGAGAAGCCCTTCTTCGACGTGCGGCTGTCGGCGACCGCCGTGATCCACCTGTGGCCGACCGACGAGTTCGAGCCGCCGACGGCGACGAACTACGACCACGTCGCCGTCGTCGTCGAGGGCTCGGCCGACGAGCTCGAGGCCGAGCTGGACGCGGCGGGCGTCGAGATCGAGAAGTCGCTCGACGAGCCGCTCGGCGCGGTCGGCGAGTCGCCCGCCGTGTACGTCCGGGACCCGTTCGGGTACCGGGTGGAGCTGAAAACGGCGGTATAACGGAGACAACACGAACGGTTGTACTTTTAAGAGGACACGCACGCGACATATCGAGAAGATGGACGAGGAGACGGTGTCAGGATACGTCGCACGCTCTCAGTCGCTCGTCGAGTCGTCGCCGCAAATGGACGAGCAGAACACACGGGCGCGACTGATAGACCCATTTATAAGAGACGTTCTCGGCTGGGATTTCTATTCAACATCGATCGAGATGGAGTACTCGGTCCAGATGGGATCGACGAAAAAGAAGGTCGACTACGCACTATTCACCGACGGATCGCCGGCAGTGTTCGTCGAAGCGAAAGGCTGTGACACCACTATCACGGAGTCGCACGCCGACCAGCTCCGGAGCTACATGCGACAGGAGTGGGTCGACTGGGGGCTTCTCACGAACGGAAAGTCGTACCACATCTACCGACTCAAAAAAGACGGCAACAAGCCCGACGTGGAATTCCTCCGACGCATCGATCTGTCCGACCTCACGGCAAACGACTGGCTGCTCGCCGCGCTGTCCGAGGAGTCGATCCGGTCGGGAGCATCAACGGAGATTTACCAGCGTGTCGAACGCCGCCGGCAGGCGATTGAGACGCTCACAGAACAAAAAGCGGGGGTCGCCGAAGCGATCCGCGAGACTGTCGTCGACCGCGTCGGCGAGGTGGTCTCTCAGCCGGCGGAGTCGCTCTCGAAAACGTTCGTCGACGATCTGATCGCGGAGTTGGAAAGTGATCAAAACAACAGCAACACCGACGCGAGTAACTCTGCACAGCCGAAAACTGAATCGGATCGTAGCGAACAGACCGGCGTCGATGATCTGTCCGGTGCGTACGTGGTCGAAATCGCTGATCAAACGGACTCAAACCTGTTCAGCGACGACAGTCAAGCCGACCTCATGGGGATCGTCGTCGACCACCTTATCAGAGACCACGACCTGATCGACGCGTATGCCCCGCTCCCGTACGTTCCCGGCAAGAAGATTGCAATATTAAACGACGAACCGACGCATCCGTCAGGCGAGGAAATGCGGTTATATCGTGCGGTTGGTGGCGACTACTACGTGTACACCTCGCTGAACAAGGGCGACAAGAAGCGCCACCTCCGCGAGTTCGCTAACGCCTGTGGCGTCGATATCGACTTCGACGGCGAGTGGTAACTCCCACCCCGAACCAGTTCGCCCCACCGAGCAACCCTCGCTCCGTTGCGTCCGTTTAAGACCCCCGAGTTACAGATACGAGTATGAGCGAACAGCAGCCGCGGTCGGAGGGAGCGGGCTCCCGGGACCGCGACGACGCGGACCGGTTCGCGGGCGAGAAGGACGAGAATCTGCGAAGCAGAGACGTGACGGAGGGGGCGGACAAGGCCCCGCACCGCGCGATGTTCCGGGCGATGGGGTTCGACGACGAGGACCTCTCCTCGCCCATCATCGGCGTGCCGAACCCGGCGGCCGACATCACGCCGTGTAACGTCCACCTCGACGACGTGGCGGACGCCGCGATCGACGGGATCGACGCGGCGGGCGGGATGCCGATCGAGTTCGGGACGATCACCATCTCCGACGCCATCTCGATGGGGACCGAGGGGATGAAGGCGAGCCTCGTCTCCCGCGAGGTGATCGCGGACTCGGTCGAGCTCGTCTCCTTCGGCGAGCGGATGGACGCGCTCGTGACGGTCGCGGGCTGCGACAAGAACCTCCCAGGCATGCTGATGGCGTCGATCCGCACCGACCTCCCGTCGGTGTTCCTCTACGGCGGCTCGATCATGCCCGGCCAGCACGACGGCCGCGACGTGACCATCGTGCAGGTGTTCGAGGGCGTCGGCGCCTACGCCGAGGGCGACATGAGCGGCGAGGAGCTCGACGACTTAGAGCGCCACGCCTGCCCCGGCGCGGGCTCCTGTGGCGGAATGTTCACGGCGAACACGATGGCCTCCATCTCCGAGGCGCTCGGGATGGCGCCGCTCGGCTCCGCCTCCGCGCCCGCCGAGGACCCGGAGCGCTACGAGATCGCGGAGCGCGCCGGCGAGCTCGCCCTGGAGTGTATCGAGGAGGACCGCCGCCCCTCCGACATCCTCTCGCGGGAGTCGTTCGAGAACGCGATCGCGCTCCAGACGGCGATGGGCGGGTCGACGAACGCGGTCCTCCACCTGCTCGCGCTGGCCGCCGAGGCCGACGTGGACCTCTCGATCGATGACTTCGACGAGATCTCGCGCCGCACGCCGAAGATCGCGAACCTCCAGCCCGGCGGGAGCCGCGTGATGAACGACCTCCACGAGATCGGCGGCGTGCCGGTCGTGCTCCGGCGCCTGCTCGAGGCCGACCTGCTCCACGGCGACGCGATGACCGTCACCGGGCGCACCCTCGCCGAGGAGCTGGGTGAGCTGGAGGAGCGCGGCGTGCTCCCCGACGATTCGGAGATCGAGGCCGACTTCCTCTACACCGTCGACGACCCCAAGGAGGAGGAGGGCGCCATCAAGATCCTCAAGGGCAACCTCGCGCCGAACGGCTCGGTGCTGAAGGTGACCGGCGACGACGAGTTCTACCACGAGGGGCCGGCGCGCGTGTTCGAGAACGAGGAGGACGCGATGGAGTACGTCCAGTCGGGCGCGGTCGACTCCGGCGACGTGATCGTGATCCGCAACGAGGGACCGACCGGCGGCCCCGGGATGCGCGAGATGCTCGGCGTCACCGCCGCCGTCGTCGGCGCGGGCCACGAGGACGACGTGGCGCTGCTCACCGACGGCCGCTTCTCCGGCGCGACCCGCGGCCCGATGATCGGTCACGTCGCGCCCGAGGCGGCCGACGGCGGCCCGATCGGTCTCATCGAGGACGGCGACCACGTCACCGTCGACATCCCCGAGCGCGACCTCGCCGTCGACCTCTCCGAGGAGGAGCTGGCCGAGCGCCGCGCGGAGTGGGAGGAGCCGGAACCGCAGTACGAGGGCGGGGTCTTCGCGAAGTACGCCCGCGACTTCGCCGGCGCGTCCGACGGCGCCGTGACGAATCCGAGACTGACCCGCGACTTATAAAGAGTCGAACGAACACCGCCGACCGTTAATAAGCGCTCGCAGACCGTTTTTCCGCTCTCCGTCCCGCCTCTCCTACTCTCCCACCGTCCCGCCGTCGGTGTGCGCCGTCCGGACGGACTCGGCGCGCCAGACGTTGCTCCGGCGGCCGGCCCGCGACAGCTCCATCTTGACCACCGAGCCCACCGGGAGGTCCGCGACGCGGTCGCGCGCGTCCTCGTCGGCGTACTCGACGACGTGGAAGGTCTCGTTGCGCGGATGTGCACGTACCGTGGTGCAATCGTGATCGTTCTGCTCGGAAATGACGGTGTACGCGTTGGGTCCGGACATCATAATCGGTTATTCTTGGACATCCTACTTCAATACTTCGTATATTCACTACAGTCGTCGATCAGGTGGTAATACGAATATAAGGTGTATAGAAGTCGGAACGAGGCCGCCGACTCACCGAACGACCGTGACGGGCGCCGCGGAGCCTCGAACGATCTTCTCGGCGATGTTGCCGACGAGCAGTCGGTCCGCGAGGCTCCCGCTGTGGCTGCCGATGACGACGACGTCGAACCCCTCGCTCGCGTCGACGACCGACCGCGCCGGGTGGCCGGCCATCACCTCCGTATCGACCTCGATCCCGCTCTCGGCGGCGATCTCGCGGGCGCGGTCGAGGAGGTCGCTGGCCTGTTCTTCCGCCGCCTCCTCGGTGTCGTCGGCGAGCGCGAGCCCGGCCGCGCCCCCCATCATCGACGAGGGCTGGCCCACCACGTGGAGCACGACGATCTCCGCGTCCGGGTGCGCCTCCAGCGCGAACCGCAGCGCGCGCTCCGCCATCTCCGACTCGTCCATCGGCACCAGCACGCGGGATATCATAGGACGACCTACATCCGACGCACGGATAAGTGGTGTGTCCGCACGCATCAGTTCGTGTTCTCTCTGGTCTCCCCGTGTGCCTCCGTTGCAGTTCTCTTCGCGGAGACGAGCCGAGCCGGAACGGTCAGTCGTCGAACGCTCGGTCTCGATCGATAGCGGGAGTCCGTGTCTCAATTCGGTTGATCGACTGTTTATAACTGACCGAGTGGTGTTGTTGTCGGCTGTTTAACTGTCGTCTCGCCGCCGCGCCAGACCAGCACACATATCTCCGCGGATCGCGCACCGAGACGCATGGAATCCAGCCGGTCGGACGACGACCCCGTCGGCGTGGCGCTGTTCGTCGACGGACCGAACGTGTTGCGGGAGGAGTTCGACGTCGACCTCGACGACGTGCGGGTCGCCGCGGAGGCGGAGGGGCAGCTCGTGACGACGCGGCTCTACCTCGACGAGCACGCGACGCCGGGGCTGATACAGGCGGCGGAGGCCCGCGGCTTCGAGGTCGTCGTCACGAGCGGCGACGTGGACGTGAAGCTCGCGGTCGACGCCGCGCGCTTCGCGGCCGAGGGCCGGATGTCGACGCTCGCCATCGCCTCGCGCGACACCGACTTCAAGCCGGTCGTCGAGACCGCGAACGGCTACGGGATCCGGACGCTCGCGATCGCGCCCGGGGAGTTCGGCCGATCCGACGCGCTCCGAAACGCCACGACGGACTCGGTGACGCTCGACGGCGACGAGGACGAGGGAAACGATGAAAACGACGGTTCGTGATCGGCGTCAGAGAGACGGCGCCGTCCGCTAGCGCTCGTCGCGCTCGTCGCTGGGCCGTCGACGCGCCGCGATCCGACCGAGGAGGAGCGCGCCGAACCCCCCGGTGACGGCCGCGAGACCGCCGACTCCGACGGCGGTCGGGAGGAGTCCCGCCCGGGCGACCGCGGCGTCGACGCCGACCCGGAACCAGCCGAGGTCCGGGACGGCGAACAGCGCCTTGGCGGTGATCCACTCCTCGCGGACGACGGGGGCGATCCCGGCGCTCTGGTCGTACTCGCCGTTGGCGTCGCCGTAGGTGACGTACCCGTCGTGCGGGGCGGGACAGGACGCGATCGCCGAGCAGTCGCCGTCGAGCAGCGCGGGGTCGGCCCGCTCCGTCCAGTCCTCGCCGGCGGTCACCGGGAAGGCGATCCGGTGGAGTATCGGTCGATGGCCGTCGTTCGGCGGGTTGAACACGACCACGTCGCCGGCGCCGCCGAGGCGCGTCGGCGCGCCGGGCTCCGTCGCGCCGACGAGCCCGCCCCACGGGAACCGGTCCGTCGACGTGACCGCGACGAGGTCGCCGCGCTCGACCTCCGGGGCCATGCTCCCGCTCTCGACGGCGACGAAGGGGGGCCACGCGCCCGCGACCGCGGCGACGACGACCGCGACCAGCAGGACCGCGACGGCGGGCGCGAGCAGGTCGGAGGCGTTCCGCGTCACGTGCGGTATCGGGGGAGGAAACGGCTTGAGGCTGTCGGCGACGGGCCCCGCTCACGGGAAGTTTCGAGGGAGTCGCCGTCGCGGTACGGGGGCGGCGTGAGCGGGATGGCAAGACCTTAGGTCCGGCCGAGAGACGGGTTCGGCATGCCTGACCGACGCACTCCCCTTCACGAGGTCCACGAGGAACGCGGCGCGAAGTTCACCGACTTCGGCGGGTGGCAGATGCCGGTCGAGTTCGACTCGATCCGCGAGGAGCACGCGGCGGTCCGCGACTCGCTCGGCGTCTTCGACGTGTCGCACATGGGCGAGATCGAGGTGTCGGGACCGGACGCGACGACGCTGATGAACCGCCTCACGACCAACGACGTGACGGCGCTCGACCCGGGCGACTCCCAGTACGCCGCGATCACGAACGCGGACGGCGTCATGCTCGACGACACGGTGGTCTACCGCCTCCCCGACGGGATCGAGGCGGGCGAGGGCGCCGCGTCCCTCGCCGGGCTCGACCGCGACCTCGACGCCGGCGCCGGCGACCCCGCGTACCTCTTCGTCCCCAACGCGGGCCACGACGAGCAGATGGCGGACCGGTGGGTCGACTACCGGGGCGAGGAGGGGCTCGACGCCGCGGTCGCGAACGCGACCGACGACTGGGCCATGCTCGCGGTGCAGGGGCCGGACGCGGCCGACGCCCTCGACGAGGCGACCCCGACCGACCGGGTCGTCGACCTCTCGAAGTTCGAGGCGACGGTCGCCGCCGTCGACGGGGTCGACGGCTGGGTCGCCCGGACCGGCTACACCGGCGAGGACGGCTTCGAGGTGATGTGTCCGGCCGACGGCGTCGAGACGGTCTGGGGGGCGTTCGTCGACGCGCCGCGCGCCGCCCAGCCCTGCGGGCTCGGTGCGCGCGACACCCTCCGGACGGAGATGGGGTACCTCCTCTCGGGGCAGGACTTCGACCCCGAGACCGAGCCGCGGAGCCCCTACGAGGCCCGGATCGGGTTCGTCGTGAAGCTCGACACCGAGTTCGTCGGCCGCGACGCCCTCGAGGCCCAGAAGGAGCAGGGCGTCGACGAGCGGTTCGTCGGCGTCCGCCTGCTCGAGCGCGGCGTCCCGCGCAACGGGTACGCCGTCACCGACGGCGACCTCACGCGGGTCGGCCAGCTGACCTCCGGGACGATGAGCCCCACGCTCGACGAGCCGATCGGACTGGGGTACCTCCACGAGCACTACACCGAGCCCGGAACCGAGGTGAGCGTCGTCGTGCGCGGCGACGAGAAGCGCGCCGAGGTCGTGATACCGCCGTTTTTGGACCGGTAACCGGGCTTAGCGCTCTCCTTCGACCGCCTCCGCGTGGACGTTTCGAAGCACCATGTACAGGTGCCAGCCGTCGACGCCGAGCCGGTCGGCGAGGGCTCGCACCGCGTCGAGGTACCGGTCGTACGCATCGACCGTCATCGGCTCCGGATAGGGGCCGTCGAGGGCGGCACCGAGGTGAGCGTCGTCGGTCAGCGCGGCGACGACCGCCCACTCGCGCTCGCCGACGACGAACTGCTCGTCCGGGACGAGGAACCACAGCAGTGCGGAGGCGACCGCCACGTCGACGCCCGGTATCTGCGTCAGAGCGTCGAACGCGCGGTGATGCGGGGGGGTCGAGTCGGCGACCGCCTCCGACTCCGCCCCGTCCAGCGCGTCGATCGCGTCCCACATCGCGCCGCGGAGTTCCCGAGGCTCGGCGTCGGAGACGGCCTCCTCGGCCGCGCGCCGCTCCCCGTGGTCGATGTCGGTCACGGCGCGCCGGAAGTACCAGCGGACGACCCACTCAACGTCCCGCTTCCCGTACTCGCCGGCCCGGAACGCCGCCGGGAGCGACTCGATCGCCTCCGCCTCGACCGGGTGAAAGGGGGCCGACTCCCGGTACGCCTCGACGTGGTCGGCGACGCTGTCCTCGACGTCGGCGACGGTGCGGTCCATGTCCCCTCGAACGGCCCCGGCCGACAAAACCGTTCGGCGGCCGCCAGCGATGCAGGCCACCCGCGTCGGCTCGGCGGCCGCTCGCGCCGGCTCCGTCGACCGCCCGCCCCGGCCGCTCGCGTCGGCTTCCGGCGGGAACCACCGACACACTCATTGAGGTGGCATCACAAATCATGACATATGATCGCACGTCGAGGTGAGAGCTATGTCCGCTGAGGACGACGAACCGGTGAAGACCATCTGCCCGTACTGCGGCGTCGGCTGCGGGATCAAGGTGAACCAGGGCGACGACCCCGGCGACGTGAACTTCATGCCGTGGGGCGAGGCGCCCGTCAACGAGGGGCGGGTGTGTATCAAGGGCGGCGCGGCGACCCAGGTCGTCGACCACGAGGACCGACTCACGGAGCCGCTTATAAAAGAAGACGGGGAGTTCCGCGAGGCGACGTGGGAGGAGGCGTACTCGCGGATCGTCTCGGAGATGGAGGGGATCCGCGAGGAGAACGGCCCCGACGCGATGGGATTCTTCGGCTCCTCGAAGACGATGAACGAGGAGAACTACCTCCTCCAGAAGATCGCGCGCCGGTACGGCACGAACAACGTCGACAACTGCACCCGGATGTGCCACGCCTCGACGGTGTGGGCGCTCCGGACGAGCTTGGGGGCGGGCGCGATGACGAACAGCATGGTCGACTTGGAGGAGTCGGCCGACGTGTTCTGGATCCAGGGCGCGAACCCCGGCGAGCAGCACCCGATCGCCAACAGCCAGTACTTCCGGCAGGCCGTCCTGGAGGGCGCGACGGTCATCCAGGTCGACCCCCACGCCAACAAGACCACCCGGTCGTTCGAGATCGGCGAGACCGACCGGCACATGCACCTGCAGGTGAACCCGGGCGCCGACATCCCGCTGCTCAACGTCGTCCTGAAGACGGTCCTCGAACGCCACGAGGAGGAGCCCGACGCGGGCTGGATCGACGAGGAGTTCGTCGAACAGCGCACCGAGGGGTTCGATCACTTAAAAGAGACTCTCGAAGACTTCGACAAGGAGGCGGCCGCCGAGGAGGCCGGCGTCCCGCTCGAGGACATCGAGCTCGCCGCCGAGAAGTACGCGATGGCGAACAACGCGGCCATCTTCACCGGGATGGGGATGAGCCAGCACACCTGCGGCGTCGACAACGTGCAGAACGAGATCAACCTCGCGCTGATCACGGGGAACCTCGGGAAGCCCGGCACGGGCGTCAACCCCCTCCGCGGCCAGAACAACGTCCAGGGGACGAGCGACGTGGGCGCGATGCCGAACGTCCTCCCCGGCTACCAGCTCGTCGACGACGACGAGGCCCGCGAGGGCGTCGAGGACGTGTGGGGGTTCGAGGTGCCCGACGAGCCCGGGCTCACCAACGTGGAGATCTCCCACGAGGCGGGCCGCTCGGTGAAGGGGCTCTACGTGATGGGCGAGAACCCGATCATGAGCGAGCCCGACGGCAACGAGGTCGAGAAGCGCCTCGAGTCGCTGGAGTTCATGGTCGCGCAGGACATCTTCATGACCGAGACCGCCGAGCTCGCGGACGTGGTCCTCCCGGCGACGACGTGGGCGGAGCGCGGCGGCACCGTCACCAACACCGACCGGCGGGTCCAGCGCATGCGCGGCGCCGAGAAGGTCCACGGGAACACGAAACACGACCTCGAGATCCTGATGGAGGTCGGCAGCCGCCTGTTCAGCGAAGACGAGTTCCGCTTCGACGACGTGGAGGCCGTCTTCGAGGAGCTGCGCGAGGTGTGCCCGATCTACCACGGGATGACCTACGACGCGCTCGGCGAGACCGGGCTCCAGTGGCCCTGCTACGAGGAGGGCGACGAGGGCGACCAGTACCTCTACGCGGAGTCGTTCGACACCGAGAGCGGGCTCGGCCAGATCGAGGGCGTCCGCCACCAGCCGCCGGCGGAGGTGCCGGACGAGGAGTACCCGCTGATCCTCACCACCGCCCGGCTCGAGGAGCACTACAACACGGGGACGATGAGCCGGCGCTCGCCGACGCTGGCGCGGCAACACCCGGAGAACTTCGTCGACGTGCACCCGAACGACGCCGAAGAGTACGGCATCGAGGACGGGGACCGGGTGACGCTCCGGTCGCGACGCGGCGAGATCGAGGTGAAAGCGCAGGTGACGGAGGACATCAAGGAGGGCGTCGTCTGGACGACCCCGCACTTCGCGGCCGCCTCCGCGAACCGCCTCACGAACGACGTGCTCGACGAGCGGGCGAAGATACCCGAGTACAAGGCCGCCGCCGCGGACATCGCGGTCACCGTCACCGACGGCGGAGAGCGCGCGAGCCGCGGCGAGACCGAGGCGGAGTCGGGCGACGCGGAGTCGGGCGACGCGGAACCGGCGGACGACTGAGCGATCGCCGTCTCGCGACCGGTTTTTTATCGGACGAGAACGCCTCCAACACTGATTACGACGCCGAGAGAACGCTCGGGTATGGTGCACGCAGACCCGGCGGTCGACGGGGCCGACGCGGCGGACGGACCGGAGTCCGACCTCGCCGTCGCGCGCGCCGCGACCACCCGTCCCATCGAGGATGTCGCGGCCGACCTCGGGCTGACGGCCGACGAGATCGAACCCCGCGGCGACGGGGTCGCGAAGCTCACGCAGTCGGCCGTCCGCTCGGCGACCGCGGGCGAGCCCGACGGGACGACCGTGCTCGTCACCGGGATGACCCCGACGCCGAAGGGCGAGGGGAAGACCGTTACCTCGGTGGGGCTCGGACAGGCGCTCGCCGGGCTGGGGGAGTCCGCGGCGGTGGCGGTCCGGGAGCCCTCCCTCGGCCCCGTCTTCGGGGTCAAGGGCGGCGCCGCGGGCGGCGGGTACTCGCAGGTGCTCCCGATGGAGGCGATCAACCTCCACTTCACCGGCGACATCCACGCCCTCACGGCCGCGCACAACCTGATCGCCGCGACGCTCGACAACCGCCTCCATCAGGGGAACGACGAGGGGATCGACGTGCGCCGCGTCGACTGGCCGCGCGCGCTCGACGTCAACGACCGCGCGCTCCGCGAGACCGTCGTGGGGCTCGGCGGGCCCGCGCGCGGGGTCCCGCGCGAAGACGAGTTCGTCATCACCGCGGCCTCGGAGCTGACGGCCGTCCTCGGGCTCGCGGGGGACCTCGCGGACCTCAAAGACCGGATCGGTCGGATCGCGCTGGCCGAGGACGCCGACGGCGACCCGGTCACGCCGGACGACCTCGGCGTGACGGGGGCCGCGGCGGCGCTCCTCCGCGACGCGTTCCGCCCGAACCTCGTCCAGACCGTCGAGGGCGTCCCCGCCTTAGTCCACGGCGGCCCCTTCGCGAATATCGCGCACGGGACCAACACGCTCGTGGCCGACCGCGTCGGCGCCTCGCTCGCCGACTACCTCGTCACCGAGGCCGGCTTCGGCGCGGACCTCGGCGCCGAGAAGTTCATGCACATCGTCGCCCGCGAGGGGATCGTCCCCGACGTGGCGGTCGTCGTCGCGACGGTCCGCGGGGCCAAGCGTCACGGGCTGGAGATGTGGCCGGCCGACTTCGACGCGCTCGCGGAGACCGATCCCGAGGCGGTCCGGGCCGGCGTCGAGAACGTGCGACGGCACGTCGAGATCGTCGAGTCGTTCGGCGTCCCGGCGGTCGCCGCGATAAACGTCTTCCCGGACGACGCGGAGTCGGAGCTCGCGGCCCTCGAGTCGACGCTTGCCGACGCGGGGGTTCCGGTCGCGCGCTCGACCGCCTACCGCGACGGCGGCGAGGGGGCGACCGGTCTCGCCGAGCTGGTCCGCGAGCGCGCCGGGACCGGGGAGTTCGCGCCGCTGTACGACCTCGACGCCCCGCTCCGCGAGAAGATCGAGACCGTCGCCCGCGAGGTGTACGGCGCCGACGGCGTCGAGTACGTCGACGGCGCCGAGGCGGACCTCGACCGCGTCGAGGCGTGGGGGGACGGCGACCTCCCCGTCTGCGTCTCGAAGACGCCGTACTCCCTCGCGGACGACCCCTCGCTGACGGGCGTGCCGGAGGGGTGGACGCTCACCGTCCGCGAGGTGTCGCCGTCGGCGGGCGCCGGCTTCGTCGTCGTCAAGACCGCGGACGTGATGACGATGCCGGGGCTCCCCGCCCGGCCGGCCGCAGAGGATATCGACGTCGACGCCGACGGGAACGTGACGGGGCTGTTCTGAGACGGGACGGGCGGTCCGACTACTCGCCGAGCGCCCGCTTCTCCTTTGCGACGACGCCAACGTCAGTGATCCCGGTGTCCGGATACTGACCGTCCTCGTCCTTCTCCGCCGCCTTTACCATGTCCCAGACGACGTTGAGCCCGGTCGTCACGCCCTCCAGCGCCTCCATCTCGCAGCCGGTCTTCCCGGTCGTCTCCACGGCGACCGTCAGCTCGATCCGGTCGTCGCCGACGACGAAGTCGGTGTCGACGTTCGTGATCGGGATCTGGTGGCACATCGGGATCGTCTCCCAGGTGTGTTTGACGGCCTGCACCGCGCCCACCCGGGCGGTCGCCAGCACGTCGCCCTTCCCGACCTCGTCGGCCTCGACGGCCGCGATCGTCGAGGGCGTCAGTCGGATCTCGCCGCGCGCGACCGCGCGACGGCTCGTGTCGGGCTTGTCGCCCACGTCGACCATCCGCACCTCGCCGGACGCGTCGGTGTGGGTCAGCTCGTCGGTGTCGGCTCCCTCGTCGGTCGCTCTCCCCCGCTCCGCGCGCTCGTCACTCATCACGCATCGCCTCGGGAAGCCGATCGGGTAAGTCCGTCGCCACGAGGCCGTACCCCATCTCCTCGGCCGCCGCGTCGCCGGCCAGCCCGTTGACGTACGCCCCGACCGCGGCCGCCCGGAACGGGTCGGTCACGGCCGCGAGCGCGCCCACCGCGCCCGCGAGCACGTCGCCCGTCCCGCCGACGGTCATCCCCGGGTTGCCCGTGCGGTTCAGGCGGACCGCGTCGCCGTCGCTCGCGACGTCCACCGCGCCCTTCACCAGCAGCGTGTGACCGATTTCGTCGGCGAACGACCGCACGAGCGCCGCCCGCTCGTCGGGGTCGTCGGCGGTCTCGCCCCCCATCTCGACCAGTTCGCCCTGGTGCGGCGTGCAGATCAGCTCGGCGCCCGTGTCGACCTCGGGGACGACGCGTAGCGCGTCGGCGTCGACGACCGCGCGCCCGTCGTACCGCGACAGGAACTCCCGAACGAACTCGCTCGCGCTCTCGCCGTCGCCGAGCCCCGGACCGAGGACGACCGCGTCGTTGCCGGCGGCGAGCTCCAGCGCGCGGTCGACGTGGGCTGGACCGACCCGATCGCCCGGGAGCCCGCGGACGATCAGGTCGGCGGAGTACCCCTGTACCGTCCCCGCGACCGTCTCCGGGCACGCGACGCGCACGAGGTCGGCGCCGGTCCGGAGGGCCGACCGGGCCGAGAGCGAGGGCGCGCCGGTGTACGGGCCGCCGCCGATCACGAGCACCTCGCCGTTCTCGCCCTTGTGCGAGTCCGGATCGCGCGCGAGTCCGAGCAGGTCGCCGGGGCCGGTGAACCGCTCCGCGGCCGCCGGGATGCCGATGTCCGCGACGGTCACCTCGGCGTCGAGCGCCGCCAGTCCGGGCTTCTCGTCGTGGAAGGTGACGACGCGGTCGGCCTCGACGCGGACCGCGGAGCCGGCGTCGCTCCCGGTCGGCTCCCCCGACCCGCTCCCGGCCGGTTCCCCGGTGTCGGCGTCGATCCCGGAGGGTACGTCGACGGCGACGACCGCGGCGTCGCTCTCGTTCGCCAGCCGCGCCGCGGTCCGCTCCGGCTCTCGGAGCGCGCCGGTAACGCCGCTTCCGAGCATCGCGTCGACGATCACGTCGGGGCCGTCGAGCGCGAGGTCCGCGGCGTCCGCGACGGTCTCGGTCGGAATCTCGGCGCGCTCGAGGGCCGCCCAGTTCTCGCGGGCGATCTCCGTCCGGATCGACTCGGGCCGCCCGAGCAGGCGGACGGTCACGTCGTACGCGGAGAGGAAGCGCGCCGCGACGAACGCGTCCCCGCCGTTGTTCCCGCGCCCGCAGAGCAGATCGACGCTCGCGCCGGGGTCGGCGAGCGCCCGGACCTCGCGGGCGACGGCGTTGCCAGACGACTCCATCAGCTGTTTCCGCGGGACGCCGAGGGCGGCGGCGTTGGCGTCGACCGCCGCCATCCGATCGGTGGTGATCATGGGCGAGCGTTCGCGCGCCGGGAGATTAATGCTGGGGCCGCGGGGAGAGCGGCGTTTTCGCGCCCGGAATCGCGTCGGTCGGGAAATGAAAATGTTGATGCACGTCCGAGGAAAATCCGCGACGTAACAACCGTGGCACAGCCTGGACACGACGACGGCGCTGCGGGCCGATCCGCTCGCGACGGCGGCGCGACGGCGACCGGAGGGACGGTGGCGCCCCCGCTCCCGGACGCGGTCCGCGGCGGATCGACGCGGTCGCCAGACCCCGGCGAGTGCTCCGACGGCGGTGCGAGACAGACGACGCGGAGACGACGGGCCCTCTCATGAACATCGGATTCTTCACGGACAGCTACTTTCCCGGCGTCGACGGCGTGACGTACACGATCCGCGCGTGGCGGAACCGGCTCGAGGACCGGGGCCACGAGGTGTACGTCGTCTACCCGGCGAGCAGCCACGAGCCCGACGAACGCGAGATCCCCGTGCCGTCGCTGCCGAACCCCTTCTACGGCCAGTACCGCGTCCCGACCTACCGGCGGCTCTCGACGCTTCCCGACCTCGACGTGGTCCACTGTCACGGCCCGGCGTCGACCGGGCTCATGGGCCGTCGATACGCGAAGAAGCACGGCGTGAAATCCGTCTACACCCACCACACGCCCGTGGAAGACTACTTCGTTCAGGGGCTGAAACTGGAGCTGCTGGCCGGGATCGCCGGCCGGGCGTACGTGGCCTACGAGAACCGGTTCCTCCAGTCGTTCGACTGCGTCACGGCCTCGACCTCGCGGATCCGGCGTGACGTGTCCCCCCGGAAGCTCCCCGTCGGTATCGAGACCGACACGTTCCGACCGGTGGCGGACTCGCGATACGAGACGACGAAGCCGACGGTGGGGTACAGCGGTCGGATGACCCGGAAGAAGCACGTCGACGAGATCCTCCGGCTGGCCGAGCGTCGACCAGACCTGCGGTTCGAGCTGGTGGGCGAGGGTCCGGTCCGAGACGCCCTCGAGCGGGACGCCCCGGAGAACGCCAGGTTGCGCGACTTCCTCCCGCGCGAGGACCTCCCGGCGTTCTACTCCGCGCTCGACGTCTTCGTCACCGCCTCGACTTGCGACACGCTCGGGCTCTCGACGCTGGAGGCGAACGCGTGCGGGACCCCGGTCGCCGCCGCCGACGTGCCCCCGTTCGACCGCACCATCGGCCCGGACAACGGCGCCCGGTTCGAGCACGGCGACCTCGACGACATGGAGCGCGCCGTTGAGGACTGCCTCAACGGCGACAGGCCGACTCGCGCGGCGGTCGAGGAGTTCTCCGTCGACCGGACGATAGACGACTTGGAGGAGATATACGGGGTGTCGTAGATGGGCGCCGACAACGTCGACGTCTTCCAGCGACTGGTGTTCAGCGTGCCGCCGCTCTCGCGGCAGCTCCCCGCGATGGCGGTCCTCGGGGTCGCGTACAGCGTCGTCGCGTTCGCCGCCTTCACGGCGTTCACGCCGCTCTCGCCCGAGCCCTCGACGATCATCCCGCTCGCGGCCCTGCTCTTCCTGCTCCCGTTCCTGTTCGCCGGTGAGCTGTTCCACCGCGTCCTCCCGCGGTATCCGCGGACGTGGAGCTTCTTCCTGGCGCTGGTCAACCAGTTCGTCACGTTCGTCTACGCGCTGGTCCTCTCCGGCGCCAACGACGTGGGGAACGCGTGGAGTATCGTCTGGCTCCTGTTCATCACCATTTATCTGATCAACATCCTCGCGCTCGTCGTCTCGACCGGAATCGACCGCTACAAGCGGATCCTCCTCGTCGGTCTCGCGGAGCCGGCGGCGCTCATCGCCGCGTTCTACGCGTTCGCCGGCGGCGACCTCGGCTTCACGACGTACCGCCACGTGTTCGCGTTCGCGTCGCTGCTCATCGCGGCGGCGTTCCTCGTGTTGGTGCTCGCGATCGTCGACTACCTCATCAGGAGCAACACCGACGTCTCCGCGTTCGAGCTCACCTCCGGCATCCTTCGGAACGACCGCGCCTCGCTCGATCTGGGGGTCGAGGCCGAGCCCGCCGTCGAGACGCTCGCGATCGACAACGGCGACCGGCTGACGCTCGCCGCGCCGTGGGTCCACCCCGGCCCGCTCGGCGGGTTCGGCGGCGGCCAGCTGAGCGGGAACGTCATCGACGCCCTGAACGACGGGGACGACGGCGAGAGCGGCTTCTTCCTCCACGTCCCCTGCACGCACAAGGAGGACCTCTCGAACCCGGACGACGCCGAGACGATCCTCGACGCCGTCGCCGACCCCGAGCGCGTCGGTCGCGCGTCGCGGCTGGTGCACCGGGACTACGATGAGATCGAGTTTCACGGCCGACGGATCGGCGACAAGCAGGTGATATTCCTCCACGGCGAGGGGATCGACGATTACGACACGGGCGTGTTCATGGGCGACGTGGACGAGTCGGAGGTGCTGCTCGTCGACCTCCACAAGCACGACCTCCAGAACGGCCCGGAGAAGGAGGTGCTGTACGGCTCCTCCGAGGCGGACCGACTGAAGCGGCACTTCGACGACTTCCGCGACCGGCTCGCCGACGCGCCGCTTCACGACTACGCGGCGGGGTTCGCGGTCCGCCGCGCGGACCAGGACGTCGCGGCGCTCGTCGAGTCGGTCGACGGGCAGGAGGTCCTGCTGCTGGGGATCGACACCAACGGGATCACGCCGGACGTGCGGGAGCTGGCGGCCGACTACCGCGAGGAGTTCGACGAGGCGCTCGTCTTCTCGACGGACACCCACGCCTCCATCCACGAGCTCGCGAACACGAGGCGGTCGGACACGGACGCCCTGACCGAGGCGGTCGAGCGCGCGGTCGACGAGGTGGCCCCGGCGACGATCGGGCTCGCCAGCCGAACGACACGGCCGCTCAAGCTCTTAAAAAACGACTACAACGGGCTCGTGTTCAGCGTCAACATCCTGATCCGGTTGACGATCATCGCGCTCGCGGTGCTGTACGCGCTGCTCGTCATCTGGCTGTTCTTCTGATCGGTGAGCGTCGGGGGCGTTTCGGAAACGGCCTCACGCGAAGAGCCTTCAGTTCGCGGCCCGTGCGTTCTCGGGATGCCAGAACGGAACGTCCTCGGCGACGAACTCGCCGCCTGTAGCTCCGACCCGGCGACCGGCTTCGAACGCGACGGGTGCTGCGGGACGCACCCGGACGATCGGGGGAGACACGAGCTCTGCGCGGTGATGACCGACGAGTTTCTGACCTTCAGCGAGGCGCGGGGGAACGACCTCGTGACGCCGCGTCCGGAGTTCGACTTCCCGGGGCTCGAGCCCGGCGACCGCTGGTGCCTCTGTCTCGGGCGGTGGGTCGAGGCGCTCGAAGCGACGCGCGCCGAGCGGCTCCCGGAGACGACCGTTCCCCCCGTCGTTCTCGACGCGACCAACGAGGCGGTCCTGGATGCCGTGGACCGAGAGACGCTCGAAAGCCACGCGTACGACGCGTGACGGGACTGCGACGGTCGCCCGCTACCGGATCGTACGAACGCCGAGCACCGACGCCGACACGCCGCCGATCGCCATCGGCATCCAGTAGACGCCGCCGCGGAACACGAGCACGGCGGCGGTGACCGCGGACGCCGGGACGCCGGTCGTGGGGACGAGCAGCGCGACGAACGCCGCCTCGATCCCGCCGAGCCCGCCGGGAAGCGGGGTCGCGCCCGCGACGTACGCCAGCGGGACGGCGAACAGCGGGACCACCGGCGACACCGCGTGGCCGACGGCGGCGAACGCGACCGTGAGCGCGGCGGCCTGAAACAGCCAGCCGGAGAGCGAGAGGCCGACCGCGGCGGCCAGCCGCCCGGGGCTCGTCCCGACGCGCTCGATGTCTTCGAAGAAGTTCCGCAGCCGCTTGGCGATCCCGGCCTCGACGGCGTCGGCGTCGAACCGGTCCAACCGTCCCGCGAGCCCGCCGACCGCGCTCGGGAGGCGGTCGACGACGACTCGGCGGTACCGCCAGCCGAGGCCGATCGCCGCGACGATCGCCGCGATCAGCGCGACGGCGACGCCGACGGCGACCTCGAGGCGCTCGCCGACCGCGGCGGTCGTCGCGTAGTAGCCGACGCCGAGGAGCACGAGCGAGATGGAGGGAACGACGTTGAGCACGTCGACGCTCGCGATCCCGACGAGGCCCGTCTCGTAGCGCGACCCGGAGACCCGAGAGATGAGCGCGGCCGCCACCGGCTCCCCGCCCGCCTGCCCGAACGGAGTGACGTTGTTGGCGAAGACGGCCCCAGCGTAAACGAGGAAGGAGGTGGTGACCGGGAGATCGACGTCGAGCGAGCCGAGCACGGTCCGGAGCATGAGGCTCCAGGCGACCAGCCAGCAGAGCGCGAACCCGAACGTCGCCGCGACCAGGGTCGGGTCCGCCGAAAGCACCGTCTCGATCACGCGGTCCGCCCCGACGACGGCGAAGAGGACGGCGAGGACCGCGACCGCCGCGACGCCGCCGATGAGCAGTCCCCGCCGTTGGCTCCCGTCCATGGGGTGGATGGCGCGCTGGCCGACTTTAAACGTCTGATCGGGTCTCGCTCGTCGGGCGGGTCCGGACTCGACCGGGAGAACAGGGAGCGATCGCGGAGAGTCGACGTTTCAAGCAGAAAAGCGCCGGATTCGCGTTCCGAGACGGCACCAACAAGAATACAACCGTCGACGGGGTACGGTCGCGTACTTATGGACGATCAGCGGTTCCTCGAATCGGAGTGGGACTACTGTCTGGTGTTGGACGCGTGCCGCTACGACGTGTTCGAGGACGTGTACGACGAGTACCTCGACGGCGACCTCGAGAAGCGCCGGAGCGTCGGGTCGTCGACGCCGGAGTGGGCCTACCGGACCTTCACGGGCGACCACGACATCGCCTACTTCTCGGGGAACCCCTTTATCAACGACCTGGGGATCCCGCTGAACGAGTTGAAGTGGGGCGCGAGCTGCGACTACGAGTGGACCGCCTCCGACCACATCAGCGACATCCACGACGTCTGGAAGACAGGCTGGGACGACGATCTGGGTACCGTTCCGCCGGAGAGCCTCGCGGAGGCGTACCGGGACAACCTCGACGCCGTCGAGCGCGCCGACCGGACCGTGCTCCACTACATGCAGCCGCACGCGCCGTACCTCTCGCGCGGGAAGGGCCAGAAGCTCAAGCAGATCCAGAAGGGGATCAAACGGCAGGAAGAGGAGGCGGAAAGCGGCGACGCGGACGACGACGGCGGCCTCCTTTCGTCACTCAGCGACTCGGTCCGGCCGAAGATCGAGAGCCGACTCGACGACAGCGAGTTCGCCCAGAAGGCGGGGCTGTGGCTCGAACTCGACCCGAAGGACCTCGTGACGGATGGCACCCGCGTGACCGCGCTCAAGCTCTACGAGGAGAACCTCCGGATCGCGTTGGAGTCCGTCGCCGAGCTCACCGAGGAGCTCGACGGAACGGTCGTCGTCACCGCCGACCACGGCGAGGCGTTCGGCGAGGAGGGCGTGTGGGAACACCACATCGAGACGCACATCCCGCCGCTGATGGAGGTCCCGTGGCTGGAAGTGGAGTGACCGACGCGAGAGCGATCGCCCCCGCGACCCCGCGATGAAGGTCAGCCACTACTTCGAGTTCGAGGACCACGTCACCGGCGGCATCCGCGAGTCGGTCGTCCACCAGCGGAAGATGCTCGACCGCGAAGGGATCGCGTACACGACCGAGCCGACCCTCGACGCCGACGTGCTCCACTGCAACCTGATGGGGCCGCGGTCGGTGTGGTACGCCAAGCGCGCGAGCGACCGCGGGATTCCGGTGGTCGCGCACACCCACGTCACCGCCGAGGACTTCGGCGATAGCTTCCGATTCACCAACGCGCTCGCGAAACCCCTCAAGCCCTACCTCAGCCGGGCGTACGGCCTCGCCGACGCGCTGGTCTGTCCCTCCGAGTACAACCGCGGCGTGATCGAGGGGTACGCCGACGCGCCGACGACCGTCATCTCGAACGGCGTCGACCGCGAGAAGCTCGCCGGCTTCGAGTCGCTGGAGGCCGAGTACCGCGAGCGCTACGACCTCGACCCGCCGACCGTCTTCCTCGTCGGCCACGTGATCAAGCGGAAGGGGTTGGAGACGTTCGTCGAGCTGGCCCGCGAGCTCCCCGAAGTCGACTTCGCGTGGTTCGGGCCGCTCGACCTCTCGTTAAAAGGGCGCGAGACCACGAGGCTCATCGAGGAGTCGCCGGACAACTGCACGTTCACCGGCTTCGTCGACGACGTCCGGGGCGCGTTCGCCGCCGGCGACGTGTTCCTCTTCCCGACTCACGAGGAGAACGAGGGGATCGCGCTGCTGGAGGCGATGACCGCCGGGAAGGCGGTGGTCGTCCGCGATATCGAGACGTTCTCGTGGCTCGACGACGGCGAGGACTGTTTGAAAGTCGACCCCGCCGGGGACGACGAGACCGCGGCGTTCGCAGACGCGCTCCGGCGGCTGTCCGACCCCGCGCTCCGGGAGCGGCTCGGGTCGAACGCGGCGGCGCGCAGCGAGTCGTTCTCGCTCGACGCGATCGCCGAGCGGTACCGGTCGCTGTACGAGTCGCTGTGAGCCGTTTCTCGCCGACCCGTTGAAAAGGGCATTCGCGAGCCGATCGTACGACCGATAGAGCAAGCCCTCTGCCGACCGCTCCGATCGGAATTTTATATTGCGGCATATGATTTATCAGTCCCTCCGCAGACGATCCACTGTTGCCACGGCGGCGACGAAATTCGGCCGATCCAGAAATGACGACTCACTCTCCGCGGACTCCGGAACGATTACACCGCCCGCACTCCCACCGTCGGTCATGACCGATTCCGACTGGGGCGACTGGCTGCCGCGCGCGGTGGCGGACGCCGACCCCGACACGGTGGCGCTGTGGTATCTCGGCTGCAACGGCTTCGCGATCAAAGGGAGTGAGGGGACCGTCCTCTGGATCGACCCGTACGTCGGGACGGGCGACCCGCCGCGCACGGTCCGGATGATCCCGGTCCCGTTCGACCCCGAGGATATCGACGAGGCGGACGCGGTGCTGGCGACCCACGAGCACACGGACCACGTCCACGGCCCCTCGCAGGCGCCGATCCTCGCGAACACCGACGCCGACTTCCTCGCGCCCGACGACTCGCTCGCGGTCGCCCGCGAGGAGGAGCGCTGGACGGAACACTGGGACGTGGACGAGGAGGCGTTCCTCGAAGTGACCGAGGGCGACGAGCTGAGGGTCGGCGAGTTCACCGTCCACGTCGTCGAAACGCAGGACGCGGACGCCACGCATCCGGTCGGCTACGTGATCGAACACGAGTCGGGCACCCTGTTCCACGCCGGTGACAGCAAGCCCTCGGCGTCGTTCTCGGGGCTCGCAGACGAGTTCGACATCGATCTCGGAATCTTGGCGTTCGGCTCCGTCGGCAGGGTCCCGGACAAGGAGACGGGCGAGCCGATCGAGACCAAGTGGTACAGCGACGAGAACGAGATCGCGGCGGCCGCCGAGGACCTCGCGCTCGACCGGCTCGTCCCGACCCACTGGGACATGTGGAAGGGGCTGACCGCGGACCCGACCGCGCTCCACGAGCACACCCGCAGTCGCTCCCACCCGAACCGGCTCGAGATAGTCGAGATCGGCGACCGGATCGACCTGTAGGCGTTCGGCCTCAGAGAACCCGATCTCGCGTTTTTTCAGCGGTAGGTGGTTATCAACGTCGAAACGCGGCCCGTGGAATTTAAGCCCCTGCTCCGGGAGGGTCTCGGTATGAGCGAACGGACGGCAGAAGCGACGACGACCGTCGACGAGGACGGTATCCGCGTCGAGAAGTCCTTCACGGACGACGCGTTCCCCGTGCCCGCGGTGATGTACGAGCTCTCCTCGACGCGCGAGGAGCCCGTGCGCGTGCGCATCGTCGACCGGATCCCCGAGTCGTTCCCGATGGACCGGATCGGGTTCCACCCGGAGTACGAGAGCGACAACTGGACCGCTTATAAAGACCACCGCGTCGAGTTCGAGCGCGTGATCGACCCCGGCGACGCGATCGAGACGGTGTTCGGGATCCGCGACGACGACCCCGACCTCGACGGCTTCCTCGGGACGCCCGTGATCGAGCACGTCCCGGTCGGCGAGGAGATCGAAGACGTCCTCGGCGCCGGCGACACCGACGCCGTCAGGGAGGTGCTCTCCGGCGATCGCGCGACGCTCCCCGGGATGGAGGAGTCGCTCGCGGCGGAGGATGAGGGAACGGAACAGGTCGAAACCGACACGGAGAGCGTCGATTCGGCTGAGTCGGCGGTCGAAGCGGAAGCGGAATCTGAATCCGACGCCGACGCGGCGGAGAGCCCAGATGCCGACGCCGACGACACCGAGGCTCCCGAACCGCGGGCAGTCGTCGCGGGGACCGCAGTGGTCACCTCGCACGACGAGGAGACAGACGCGGACGAGCCGGCGGCCGACGAACCGACAGCCGACGAGGCGGCCGAGGTGGCAGCGGACGCGACGGCCGAAGTCGACGACGGAGACGAGACGGACGGCTCGGTCGAACCGGAAGCGCCCGAGTCGGAAGCGTCCGCTCCGGTCACCGAGGACCCCGAATCGGGGGACGAACCGCCGGCGTCGACCCCGGAAGAGGGCCTCGCAGCGGCGCTCGCCACGGAGATACGCGCGGGCGAGGTGAACGACGACGACCTCGAGACGCTCCGCTCCGAGCTCGACGTGGGCGTTCCACGCAGCGTCGACGTGCGGATCGGCCGCCTCCAATCGAGCGTCGCCGACATCGAGGCGTACGCCGACGCGCTCGCGGAGTTCATCGACGGCGAGGGGACCGCCCGCGAGATCCTCGACGAGCTCGACGAGAAGGTGGACGCCGTCGAGTCGGAGATGGCCGCGATCGACGGCCGGCTCGCGTCCGCCGACGCGGACCGGAGCGACCTGCGCGATGAGGTCTCGCGGGTCGACGAATCGGTGTCGACCGCGACCGCCAGGATCGACGGCGTCAGCGAGCGCGTCGACGGCGTCGACGACCGGGTGGAAGGCGTGGAATCGGACGTGTCCGGCGTCGAGGAGTCGGTCGAAGCGGTCGAGGGAACCGTGGACGGCCTCGAAGACACCGTGGACGGCGTCGAGGAGACCGTGGACGGCGTCGAGGAGACCGTGGACGGCGTCACGGACGACGTGTCGCGGCTCGACGACGAGACGACCGGCCTCGACGAGGCGGTCGACGACCTAGGCGACGACATCGAGACGCTGTACGAAGAGGTCGACGACGCCGCCGCGGGGCTGGAGGCGACCGAGAACCGGGTGGACGACGTGGAGGCCCGGATGGGGCGGTTCGACGAGGAGTTCGACGACCTCTGGGACGACCTCGCGGAGGTGGACACCCGCCTGACCGACATCGAGGACCGGCTCGGCGAGGACCTCGACGACGTGGAGGCGGAGCTCGACGCGATCAACGACCACCTCGAAGAGCTCGAAGCGTTCAGAAAGCGGCTCAACGAGGCGTTCGGGCCGTAAGCGAATTTCGACCCCGCCGCCGAACTCGCCCCGGACGGAAAGCGCAACCCGTTTTACCCGCGGCGGTCCACGTCCGGTAATGAGCGAACCGGTACCGGTCGCCGTGCCGCGGAAAGGCCGACCCCTCGAAGCGGTCCTCGAACGGATCGCGGCCGTCGGCCCGGACGACCGGCTCGACGGGCTCGCGGACCGCGTGAGCAACACCCTCCGGTACGAGAAGGCCGTCACGAAGGGGCGCGTCGACGCCGAGGACGGCCCGTACGAGCGGCTGACCGAGTACTCCGACCCCGAAGACCCCCAACAGCCGGAGTTCACGCTCCTGCGCGACGACCGCGACGGCAAGCCACGCCGGATCGTCTTCGACGCGGCCACCGTGGACCTCGGCGAGGTGACCCTGAAGCTCGTCGGCCGCGAGGAGCCGTTTCGGGCGCTCCGGACCCACGAGTTCGCGCTCGGGTTCGACTCCGCCGACCTCGTTTTGGAGGAGGTGGTCGGGATCCGAGCGGGCGGTCTCGGCCAGATTGCCGACATCAACGACCGGATCGATCCCGTCGACACCGACGTGCGCGTGGTCAACGGCCTCGGAGACACCGTCTATCACACGCTGATGGGCCGGCCCGAAGGGATCGAACCGGGGACCGATCTCGACCGCGATTTCGTCGCGGAGTACGAAGGATCACTCTGCATCTCTCCGCGCTACGAGCGGCTCGTCACCGCCGTGTTGGGAACGGACGCGCTGGAGGGCGTCGAGTTCGTCTACCCGAACGCGGACGAGGAGGAGGAGGCCGCAATCGCCCGAACCGGGCTCGGCGTCTACCTCACGGTCACCGGATCGACGGCCCGCGAACACGGGCTCGTGGTCGGCGAACACCTCTTCCCCAGCGAGACCGTACTGATGCGGAACGCGGCCGAACACGACCCGCGCGTCGAATGCGCGCTCGACGCGATCGCGGTCGAATCGCCGTCCTCCGAGATCCGAGTCTGACCCCGGTACTTTCTATAGCGACATGTGATGTACATGTCGCGATCAGATCGGCTGCCGGTGCTCGAGATCGACCCATACGGCCGCGATAGCGCCCGAAGCCTCTGTATCCGTGTCGTTGATGAGAGCTACGACATCCCGGCCGCTCTCGGGAACGCGCTCGATGTGAACGGACCCTCGTCAGCGTCGGCTGAGGGGTTTCGAAGTCCGGGGAGACGTGAGGGAAGCAACCACGCCGAGGCGTTACACAGCGATTCACACCGTCGATCCTGACGTCTCGGTCTCACTCGATGCGCCCGACTCGATCGACCGGTGGTGGACACGGCATGTGCGGGGTATCGCCGCCGATCGGACTCGATCGACGGCGGTATCGACCGAGACGAAGATACCTATTGGATATCCAACGAAACCGTCTTCCCCCTGCTGCCGGTGTCACGACCGACGTGATCTTCCTCCACACCTCCAGGCCGACAAGCGAAAGGACCTCGCTTACTCAGTGAGAATATATCCCGATGACTAGGACTGAATCTTCGTTTTTGTAGTACTAGTATTCTGCATATTAAATAGTGGCCCCCTCATTTAGAGGCCTACAGTACTGGATAAGTGACCTTATCCCGAATTGTGGGATAGATTGAAGGTGGCGGCCCGAGAAGGCTCGTCCGAGAGATGAGCGACGACCGCCGCTCGGTGAAGACGTACGTCCCCGAGGACCAGAAGGCGATCTGGCAGGAGCACGCCGACGAGTTGGGGATGTCGCAAAGCGAGTTCGTCAGAATGATGGTACAGTCCGGGAGACGGGAGTTTTCGATCGACAGGGCCGAGAACCCCGTCGAACCCGATCCGTCGGGGTCTGACCCTGGGGGTAGCGACCTCGAGAGGCGGGTCGAAGCGGCGCTCGCCGACGGGGTGCGCTCGTGGGACGAGCTCGTCGACGCGGTGTTCGACGACTTCGAGGGGCGGCTGGAAGACGCGCTCGATTCGCTGCAGGATCGGAACCGCGTCAGGTACAACGGCCGGGAAGGGGGGTACGCGCTGATCGATGAGTAGCACCCGAACCCCGGCCGAGGTCGACGATCCGATCGGGTACTTCATCGAGGACCTCACCTACCACGGGAAGACCGAACGGACGCGCGACGCCTACGAGCGCGTGCTCCGTCGGTTCGAGTCGTTTCTCGACCAGGGAACGACACCGAAATCGGCCACCCACCGCGACTGTATGGCGTTCGTCCACTCGCTGCGCGGCGACGCCGCCGACAGCACGGTGGCGACGTACGCGGCGTATCTGCATCGATTTTACGGGTACATGACCGAGGTCGGCGTCTTCGAGGGGAACCCGATGACGCTCGTGATGGAGGAGATGGACGAGACGGTGGATAAGGACCCCGCGCGGCGGGACGTGTCGATCCCGGCGATGCGCGAGTTCGTCGCCGGCATCCGACATCCGCTTCACCGGGCCCTCGTCGTCACGCTGTTGAAGACCGGGATGCGGGTCGGCGAGCTCTGTAACCTCGACCTCCGTGACCTCGCGCTCGACGACGAAGAGGTCAGAGGGGCGTTCTCGCTGGGGGCGCGGCCGGCGCTCGCGGACCGACCGAACTCGCTGTACGTCACCCCGGACGCGACGGTGGGCGAGGAGCTGAACGGAGCGGTGCGCACGGCTTCGAACAAGCGGAAGCGCGCCACCGTGATCCCGGTCGACGACGAGCTAGCCCGGACGCTGAAACGGTGGCTCGCCGTGCGGCCTGACGCCCCCTCGGACGCGGAGCCGCTGTTCGTCGGCACCGCTGAGGGGTGGGGCGAGCGGCTCGAGCCGCAGGCGGTCAGACACGTCGTCGAGCGCTACGCCCGGGAGGCGGGGTGGTACCGCACCGGCGGGGGCGCGGCCGAGAACGTCACACCGCACTACTTCCGGCACTTCTTCACGACGCATCTTCGGGACCGAACCGGTGACCGCGGCGTCGTTAAGTACCTCCGCGGCGACGTCGCCGACGACGTGATCGACACGTACACCCACAACTGGGGCGATCAGGTCCGCGAGACGTACGAGGCGAACGTGTATCGGCTGTCGGGATAGCGACCGGACACGCGAAGCCGTTTTCCCAACTTCCGTCGTCGAGTATCCGACCGAATTGGCGTTCGATATCTATCGAATAAATCATATACCGCTATATCGAATTTTCTTCTGTCTCGAGACCGACGTTGGTCCACAAATCGGGCGGAGAGGCGCTCTCGAGTCGATCGCGGTCGTAGGCGAGAATGTGAGCACGGGCAGCAGGCGAAAAAATCGACCCGGCTATCGGTCGGCGTCGACGCGGTCACTTCACCAGCGTCGTCGGAACCGCCGTCTCCCGCAGGACGGCCTCGGCGACGCTGCCGATCAGCACTCGTGAAATCCCCGAGCGCCCGTGCGTGCCGAGCACGACGTGATCGAACCCACTGTCGTCGGCGTAGGCGACGATCCGACGCTCCGCCTCCCCGGTGAGGAAGGTGGCGGTCACGTCGCGGTCGCCGGCGACCTCGCGGACGGCCTGGAACACCGACGCGGCGGTCTCGTCGCCCACGCCGTCGAGTTCGTCGAGGGAAGCGCCGAACACCTCCTCGGTGTCCTCGGGAAGCATCTCGAGGTCGGGATGGGCGACGTGAACGACGGTGGTCTGCGCGTCCGGGAACGTTTCGAGGGCAAACGAGAGCGCCTCGCGGCTCAGCGGCGAGTCGTCCATCGCGACGAGCACGGAGTCTGCCATACGCCTCCTTCGACGGGCGAGCGTATCAATCCGTGGGGCCGTTCGGACGGAACGAGATTTCTCGGAGACCCCTCTCGGTCGCGTGAACACGTTCGGGAGAGGAACCAAACGGATGGGACGGAAACCCTCGAGACGCCGATGTTCGACGACCTCGACACGGACCGGCGGCCGCTGGTTCTCATCTGGGAGGTGACGCAGGCGTGCGGGCTCGCCTGTCGTCACTGCCGCGCCGACGCGAAGCCGGCTCGTCACCCCGACGAGCTGACGACCGCGGAGGGGAAGCGGCTCCTCGACGACGCGGCGACGTTCGGAGAGGGACAGCTCGTCGTGCTCTCCGGCGGCGATCCGCTCGCCAGAGACGATCTGCTCGATCTCGTCTCGCACGGCGACGATCGAGGGCTCCGCATGACGATCACGCCCAGCGGGACGGGGTCGCTGACCTCCGACCGGATCGAAGACCTCGCCGACGCCGGGATCCGGCGGATGGCGCTCAGCCTCGACGGCGCGACGCGAGAGAGCCACGACCGATTCCGGGGCGAGGAGAGCTTCGAGAGCACGCTTGCGGCGGCGGAAGCGGCGTCCGCCGCTGGACTGCCGCTCCAGATCAACACGACCGTCTCCGCGGAGACGGTGGACGAGCTCCCGGCGATCCGCGACCGCGTCCGAGAGCTCGGCGCCGTCCTCTGGAGCGTGTTCTTCCTCGTCCCCGTCGGACGAGGGCGGGTCCTCGATCCCGTCCCGCCGGAACGGGCGGAGGACGTGATGGAGTGGCTCCACGGCGTCACCGAGTCGGAGCCGTTCGGCGTCAAGACGACGGAGGCGCCCTTTTACCGACGAGTTGGGATCCAGTCCGACGGGGGCGAGAGCGCGGTCCGGCGGCGCGGCGGGATCACCGCCGGCCGCGGGTTCGCGTTCGTGAGCCACACCGGCGAGGCGTACCCGTCGGGGTTCCTCCCGGAGTCGGCGGGTAACGTCCGCGACCGGTCGGTCGTCGACATCTACCGGGACGCGGACCTGTTCCAATCGCTTCGCGAGCCCGACCGGCTGAAGGGGAAGTGCGGTGCCTGCGAGTTCCGGCGGGTCTGCGGCGGGAGTCGGTCGCGGGCGTTCGCGGCGACGGGGGACCCGCTGGAGAGCGACCCGCTCTGTCCGTACGTGCCCGAGGGGTACGACGGCGAGCTGCCGCCGAGCGTCGGCGGCGGCTCGGAGCGCTCTGCAGACGCTTTATAAGCGCAGAGTGCGCGGTCACGCGGTGTCGATCTCGACGCGAGCGCCGTCGCCGGGAATGTTCGTCGCGGTGATCGCCCGTCCTCACGGTTGTCTCCCCAGTGGACCGTATCTGCAGTAGCCCGTCTACCCAACTCCACACCCACCGGTTTCGCGCTCGTCTTCCGAGAGCAACGGAAACGAGAATCGGAATACAGATAGCCGCATAGCGGCAACGGGACATCTATCCAAATGACAGACGGTGACCGTTCCGAACGCGTTCCCAGTCAGCCAGTCGTTGTGCAAGAGGATACCCATCAGAACGAGATCCCAGACAATATCGACTCGGATCTCTACTCGACGGATTCCCCGACCAACTCGTTTCACGAATTCAAGATCGAGCCCGGTGACGACCTCGTCGAAGCGCTTCGCGACAACGGCTACACGGTCGAATTCAGAGACCGGTGATCGCCTCCGGTCTGCGATCTCGACGACGAATCGGGGCCCGCGAAATCGGGTGAGTCGAGAGCGGCGCTTCGCTGCTACGCGAGCGGCGTATCGACCTCAGTCGTCGTTCAGTACCTCGAGCAGCGCGTCGGCGATCGGCTCGGCGGTAGTCGGTATCTCGGAAGTGGATTCGGGCGGGAGCTCAAGCGTGACGGCAGCAGTTTCGGCACTGTGTGCGGAGCGTATCGCCGGTTCGACGACGTTGCGGAGCGGCAGATTGTCCGGTGTCGTTGCAACGATCTGTAGCAGTTCGTTCGGGAGGTTCAGTGACCGGTCAACGACGCCAGCAGTCGCACCGAAATCGCCGTTGGGGTCGTGCCCGGAAAGCAAGCCGCCCAAGTACGACCGGACGGCGTCGGCAGCGATGTCGCTTCGACTCCGATCAGTTGTCAACGCGAGCGTGTCCAGGAGAAGGGCCGTGTCAACAGAGAGGGGTACGACGACTTCTCCGGTCTCTTCAGTGCCACCGACCTGGCTCCCGGGATCGACGTTAGACCCGGTGTCCTCAACCGGTTGAGCGTCATCGGAACCGGTCGTCTCCGGCACCCCTTCTGATTCGTCGGACTCTGAACCCTCCCCTAACGGAGTGAATGAGAGGGTTTCGGGGAAGGGGTGTTCCTCGACGATCCGCTCCGCGTATGTCCGGGCGACCGACGGATTCGCCGGAGCGGTTGCAACTCCCTCGGGCCACGCAGCCTCGAAGATCTTCGCCGCGTCCATCGTGTTGGAGACGTACAAGATGGGAGATCCGCTTTTCGTCGACAGATTGCTGTGTTTCACATCGAGCGTGTCGATCCACTCTTTCAGCTGTTCGAGGCGGTCCCCACCGTCTCTCCCTCGGATCGTCCAGCCTCCGTCCACTCCGAGGTTTCCGATGTTCTCAAGCACCGCACGCACCATCGCGCGTCTGTGTTCGTCCGGGACCGGTGGGAGCGTCGCGACGTTCCGGGCGGAATCGGTCAGTCCGTGGTCCGCGAGGACGTCGAGGAACTCCGCGTTTGAGATTAGCGTGGTGGCTTGCACGGACTCCGGTGTTTCGAACTCGTTGATGGAGTAGTCGGAATCGACTGCGGCGGCGAACTCCGTGACGTAGTATCGCTTGTCTCCGGTCCGACCCAGCTGTAGTGCCCGTCCGTTGTTTCCCTGCTCGCTTATCGTGGACCGACTGAAGAGGACACCCAACCAGTACGCCTTCTCGTCCGTATCGATCGTCTCGAAATACGTTTCGTTGATGCTGACGCGCGAGTGGCCGGCCACGCTACGGATGTCGAGGTCCGCAGCCCGTTTCGCATCGTTCCACGAGCCGAAGGCGTTTTTGATCGCCGTCGACGAAGGCGAGACGTCCAACGAGTCATACTCACGCACGGTCGGAGACTCGCCGACGATTTCAGCGGCTTCGTGCAAGCCGTCAAGGCAGTTCCGCTGGTGTTGAGAGTACTCTGAATCACTCATCGTTGGCGCCTCGAGCGGTGTCAAGCGGATCGGAGAGCGAGTCGGAGCCCTCGTCGAGAAGCGCTCGTCGCAGGGCTGTCGGTCTATCGGCGTACTCGCCGGCGAACACGAGCGCGTCCAGCGTAGCGATGATGCTGCCCGGAAGCTCAACAGTGACCGACTCAGTGGCCGACTCCGTTCGTGTTTCGAGTGCGGAAGCGACGAACCCTTCAACGCCGTGGTCGCCGCCGACCGCTGCAGCCATCGTCTGTTGTCGCTTTGAGAGCGAAACGGGCACTTCCGTCCCGTTCTCGACGGTGACGTCTGTCCTGACATCGCCGTCGACGCTCGTTTTGAGATGGTCGCTGACGAGGTCCGCAACCACGGTACTCAACTCACGATCACTCTCGTCCGCGCGTGTTTCGAGGGCAAGTGCCGTTCCCGGAGAAACCGTTACGCTCACGATCTCCCGTTCGGTATCCGTGTTCATTTGTTTTCGCTCCGTGTGGAATGAGTCAATGGTATCACGTGGGACAGTTTGGGCAATCGGCCGTTAGTTCTGACTCCGCTGCAACCGGCGACGTACACTCTCGCGAATGAACGCCTCAGGGTCCGCCTCGGGTTGAGTTGAAACCGCTGCGCGTAACTCGCCACCCAGCGAGATCTCGATGGCCATCTCGTCGCCACTGATCGCTAACTCGTGAGCCAAAGCGGTTTCGACGAGCGCGTCGACAGTGTCGAACGGATCGCTCTCATCCTCGACGACGGCGGTGGCGATCGGAAGATGCCGCTCGGAGAGCTCCGCGGACAGGCCCGTCGTCTCGAACGCTCGTTCGGAGAACACCGGCGGAACCGGCTCTGACACGAGTCGTTTCAACAGCGTACCGGTTGCGTCCTCCACGAGCGACGAGAGGTCGTCGTAACGGCCCTCCGACACGGCATCTCGAGCGGCCGACAGCACGACCGGACTCACGGAGATGCCCTGTGGCCCCTCGTCCGGTTCGCCCGGACCGACGATCCCTTCGGTAGTGAGTTTCCGTCCGTCGCCGAGCGGGATCCGGTACACGCCGTCTTCGTCTCGGGGGAAGAAGATCGGGTCGTCTTGGGTGTAATCGATGCCGAGGCTCGCCGCGGCGTCACTGGCTAGCATCACGCCTCTGTCCCGGGGAGGCTCCGGCCACACTTGTTTGTATTCGGGCAGCGATCCGGGCTCACCGTCGCCGTCGCGGTTATCGCAGACCTCTCGGTACGACCTGTAACGGCGGAGCCATTCCACTAGCGTCTCGTGGACCGGCGTCCCGGCGACCTCGTCGCCCACGTCGGCCTGCCAGACGCCCGCTTCGTCTTTGTACGTCTTTACCGTGGAGCCGTGGAGCTCGCGGATGACGGCTTTCGTCGCGCGATACGGCCCGAGTGCGAGTCGGTACTGTTCGTAGTTCTGATTCCGCTCGTCGAAGGGGCCGTCGGCGCGATCGATACTCTCGGAGGCGTCACCGCCCGACCAGCTGGTAAGAGCGGGAGGTGCAACGTCGTCCTCATTTGCCGTATCGTACACGAGGCCTTGGATCGTGTGGAAGTGATCGCGGGCATCGTCACGGACGATCGGGGTGAGATCGTCGATCCGTTCCACCATCCGCACGCCGCCCCGTTCGAGTTCGGTGAGCGTGTCACTGATCGACTCGTCGACGGCGAAGCGGGGCGTTTCACGGAATCCGTCCCCGAGCGAGACGAACTCGGCGGCGCGCCCGAGCAGCGTCGCACCGTCCTCGACAACGTCCACCGCGTCGGACCGCGCCGGGGTCGGAACGACGTGGTAGAACTGCGCCTGCTTCTCTCCGGTGGGATTCCGAAGCACGCGCCCGATCCGCTGGACGAGCGAGGGGTTCACGCCGCCGCGTGCAACGTTGACTGCAACCTCAGCGTCCGGCATGTCGACACCGGTCCCGAGGAGGTTCCCCGGCCCGATGATGACGCCGCGGTCACTGTCGTTGAAGTCGTCGATGACCCCGATCCGGTCGACCGTGCTGTCTCCGAGCGCAAACACGGCCGCCTCTCCGTAGCGCTCGGCGAGTGACGACGCGAGCTCGCGGGCGGCTTCGTACGACTGGACGAGGACGACCGTCTTCGCCTCGGGCGCGTGTTTATCGACGATGTCGATGACCGACTGCTGACGCGGAGAGACGTTCCACCGCTGGACCTGTCGAGCCTGCAGGGCGGACGCGAACGCGTCGAACTCCGGAGCGTTTCCGCGGAGGTCGCGCGCGTCTGCCGTTTTGACGAACGAGCGGAGACGGCGGTACGTCGTCGGTTCCGGTGGGAGGGCTTCACGGGAGACACCGAGAGAATCGGCGTTCAGCGTCCCGTCCGCGGAGTCGTACGCGTCGACAAGCCGGGTTGTCAGTTCGGCCAAGGTCGTCTCGTCGCTCGACAGCGTCGGGACGTAGCTGACCGTCCACGAGAAATCGGCGATCACGCCTTGTTCGCGGGCCGTCGCGATATCGAACCGCGACACTTCACCGAGGTGCTTCTCGAGCGCGTCTTGGACGCCTTCGTCGCCGAGCCAGCCCTGATCGATCGATCCGGACATCGCAAGCACGGCGTTGCCACCCTCGGTGAGTCGCTCGAACAGGTCGCCCCATCCGCCGCTCGCTTGGCCGCGACTGTATCTGTGGGCCTCGTCGAGAATGATCAGGTCGTACTGACTGAATCCCTCCCGCTGGAGCAGCGCCTGAGAGGTGGCGAACTCGATTCGACCCCATCTGAGAGCGATCTCTCGGCGGCCGTCGACTTCCCTCGGTATCGTCCGCGCTTCCGGAATATCGAGGTGCGTGTCGAACTCTTGACGCCACTGAGACAACAGCAGGTCGTTGCCGGCGACAATCAGAACCCTGGGGGTGGCGTCGGTAGCCGGGCCGCTGTCGAGAGAGTTGTCGAACGGGCCGCGAGCCGTGTCGGCCTCGATCAGTCCCGAATCAACGGGGTGGAGTCCGCCCGCTCCGCTCGGGCTCAGGTCGCGATAGCGGGTCGCGATGGCCGCGAGGCCGAGGACCGTCTTCCCGGTTGCAGTCGCCATGTTGACGTAGCCGCGCTGACCCGCGTCGACCCAGCTCCTGAGCGCTTTTCGCTGGTGATCCCACAGCGGCGTCGTCAACTGAGGGCTATCGAGCAGGTGCGCGAGGGTATCGGAGGGAGTGTCCCCGTCGGGGAGTCGGTCAAACAGCTCCGTCGCGTAGGCGGTCACCGTCGGATCCGAGAAGAGCCGCGCGATCAGGTCCGCAGTCGAGTCGCTGTCGCGAAGCATCCGCAGACCCGCGCCGTCGTTCGCGTCACTACGGCTGCTCTCCTCGATCGCCGCCGTCGCCTGCTTCTCGACGATCGCTTCGATAGCGCGGTCGACATCGTACTCCTCGTCGGAATCGCCGAGCGCGTCTCGCAACCCGGTGAGTTGGAACGCCAGTTCGCCCACTCGCTGGTCGTCGTAACTGCGCAGCGTCTCTCGCAGCGTCTGTCCGTCACCGGCGAGCTCCTGAAGGCCGCTGACGTAAAACGAGCCGGTCGCGGTTCCGAAATTCTCTCTGTCTATCGTGCCCCCGAAATCGCTGTCCTTCGCGGCTTTCCCGACGCCGATCCCGTACAAGACGTCGAGGGCCGCTCGGTCGATCTGAGCGGGGTATTGCGCGACGGAGATGTTCTCGCGGGTGAGTCGATCGGCCTCGAACGACTCACTCGGTGTGTGCCGGTTATTCGAAACTACCTTGTCGACGTCGAATCCGGGGCCGGCCATCAGGTCACACCGGATCCGGAGAGCGCAGTGCCAGGTTGTTTCAGGGTGTCTTGTCTCACACAGCGATAGTATTCTCCTACGGTTATAAATCATGTTTGCCAACCAGTTCTCCTCAACAGTCGTCGATGCTACCGACTCGACCGGTCACCGATGCGCTCGACCATCGCGTACGTCACGAAGACGGTCGACGGCCACGCGCATGCGACGATCACAATGGCGGCGGCTACAGTCGTCGCGGGGGGAACGCCCCACAGCGCCCACAGCGTGTTTCCGGTCAAAGCCCACCCGGTCAGGAGCACGAACGGGGCCGCGGCGAACAGCTCCCATCCGAGAACGCGTCCCCCGCCGACGGCTCCGTCTCGAAGTAGGTCCGAGAACCCGAGGAGCAGAAGCAGGAGGCCGAAGGCGAGAGAGTAAAACAGCACGATAGCCAGCCCGAAATTCGCCGCCCATCCCGGTGTGAAGCCGACTACCGGACCGACAGACACCCACGGGGCGATAACGCTGGCGGGCTCGTTCTCAATGGCCCGAAACGGGATCCACCACCGGTACGGCGTGAACTCGACCGCGAACACGATCAGCGACGAGAACGCCCCGACAGACACGGCGAGCAGCGGGCTACCAGCCGACCAGAACACCGCTCCGGCCGCACCGAGACCGACGAGTAACAGCGGACCACCGATGAGGACCCCGGCGAACCTGCTGAACAGCAGTCCGCCGTTCGCGCTCCCCTGAGCGACTGCGGCAAGCAGAATAACCGGCCCGATCCCGGAGAGGAGTGCGTACAGCACGGCATCGTCCGGGTCGAGAGCCGGAGCGCTTCGGGGAGTCGCGCGCAGGACGGAGAGGGCGTCACGACCGAAGACGAACCCGAAGCCGGCGACGACCCCCATCCCGACCGACAGGCCTCCGGACATCCCCCCAATCGAGCCGAAGACGGCCGAGAGCAAAGACGATAACACGACGCCGGCGAGCGTGCGTGGATACCCTCTCCCGTTCTCGGTCGCCGCCGCTGAGCGACGGCGACGGTCGCTACCGGTCCCCGTCGTCGTTGTACTCGTGCTCGCACCCGTGTTCGCGCTCCCCCAGTCCGAGTGACTCGCTGTACCGGTCTGCGCGCCGTCGCCCGCGGTCGCGTTTGAACGGCTCGACGTCGATCGGCCCGACCGATCCCACCCAGCGTCCCCGGTCTTAGCCGTGCGCTGCTGGCTTGTCGTCTCCGACCCGCTCTCCGCCCAGGACTGACCGGTGCCCGTTTCGCTTGCCCCCCCGGACGTCGAGTCCCGAGTCGTTCTGTCGGTTCCGGCTGAGGCGTTCGCGGCGTCGTGGCCGCGATCGGTGTGGCCAGTCCGCCCCGACGCTGTCCGCTCGTCCGTCGACGCGTCGTGAGCAGACGATGAACCTTCCTCGCCCGCAGATTCGCCAGTTGACCTAGCCGGTTCCCATCCCCCCGGGTTTGCAACTCTGACGTATTCATCGTGACCCAAGCGGTCATATCGACGTCGCTCCGAGAATGACGTCAGGGTATCCCGAGCAGACTTGAGCCTCTTGAACTCACTTCTGGACCCACCTTGGTCCGGGTGGTACGTTTTGACGAGCGTCCGATACTGTTCCTGTATCTCGTCCGTGGAGGCGTCCGTTCCGACTTCGAGCAACGAATAGAACGGAGGGACATCGTCACTCATACTCGTACCCCTCCCAGTCGAACGAAGGAGTCTTTTCGTACACGTCTCGATATTCGTGTTCTAATAATTCCGAGTAGGTTAAATGAAGGGCCTTTGCCACCGCCCACGGGCGGTGGCCATACGCGGACAAATATATCGCAATTGCGCCCGGGCCGTGCGCGGCGACACGGACCGGAATTCGAGGCCGTTCCTCACCTGGAATCCAATACATCGCGGCACACTCGACGTCTTGACGGTAACGGAGAGGACCAACGAGTTCCTCCACCTGTGCCCAGTCGGTGGCTCGACCGACCGCTTGTCGCCTGTCACCGGAGAATGGAATAACGCCATCGACGCGATTGAGGTCATCAGCTGTCAGGGACACGGTCTCACCCGCAGCGGCATCTATCGACGCGACGGAATCGCGTTTGAGGTCCGCGCGTTTCTCTGTTTTTGCAGGCCATCGAACACCTCTCGGGGGCGTCTTTGTGGGGACGTAGTAGACGGTATCAGGAGACGCGAGCACGACGCCATAGGTCGCGGTGACGATAACGTCCATCACCGGTCCCCTCCGTTGCTACCGGTCTCGACCGCGAGACCGAGCGAAACGACCACAATCGTCAGTGTGGGGGCGTTAGCCACGAACCCCGCGACATCGAGTCCGATCAGACACAACGCGATCGCGCTCCCCATCTGGAAGCGGCGGAGGGTAACGTAATCCAACAGGACAGGACGAAACACGACGGACAGCATAACGAGCGAAACTCCGGAGAGCGCCGCGGCGAGCGACCGTCCGACGACCGCCCACTCGGTCGTCAGCCCAGTCCACACCCACGGCATCATTCCGTCACCGGGGAGTACGACTGTCACCTCGCCAGTAACGACGCTCGCGAGTACATCGAGAATCATCAAACACGTTACGGCGCCGCCGATCGTCAGCAGCGAGGGGACCCAGGAGGGCGTGGAGCCGTTAACGATGTCGAACGCGATGACCCACAACACGACCACCGTGAGAAGGGAGAAACCCTCTACCCAGAGCGCGTTCTGAGAGGCCGTCGCGACGGCTGCGGAGAAGGCGGCTGCCGGGAGCTGTACGGCCCCGATGAGACACACGAGTTTCAGTCCCCGTGCTCGGCTCGCGGAGAGCCTCGCGAATACGATCGAAATCGCTGCTGGGCCGCCGAACACGACTGCCCCGAGCCCGATTGCACCGGTAAGCGAATCCAACGCACCGGACGTGACCATCGACTGGTAAATCCCGGTGAACGGCAGAAGCATCACTACCGCAAGCGCCTTCGCCCCGGGAACTGCCAGCAGCTGCTGGACCCCTGTTGACGCACGCTGAAGGCCTCCCGGAAGTGCGAAAGAGAGACTCATCGGCCGCCCCCCAATCCACGGTGACCTGTAGACCGGTCTTTTTGAACCGAGTTTACAGGAAAGTATCCGGCTGCCGCCACGGTGGGAGTTGAACACTGTGCCACATCGGTAGGCTTGGTGGGACACACCATTGAGATATGCCGACCGACGGCAGCGTAGGGGGCTTCCAACCAGTAGTTGGTGTCGTATCATCCAATACGACAGGCAGAATATATTACTCTTTTGCCCAGAGGGATCCGGACCGACAGTGCGCGTCGTGCAGCGCCGATCGGGACGAATCGGTGACTCGTGTCGCTCGAGTGGACCGGGAGAGGTTTCACGGTCGGCCAGCACGTACGGCTCGTCATGACGCGCCGTCTCCCGGAGTTACCGTCGGAGCTCGCTATCGGCGACAGCAGGCAGCCTTCACAACCAGACAGCAGCCCCGCGCAACGGAAAGACCTGATTACGGAATCCAACTTGATTTCGGGGTGGAACGAATACGGGGACGTGGTGGATAACGCGATCACCGAGGCGTCGTTAGGCTCGAACATCGAAATCGGAGCGCGTTTTAGCCCACAGATCGTCGATAAGGCGATCCGTTTTGTCACCCGTTCGAGAGTGTTCAACGCAGACGGGCTGTGTGTGAGCGTCACCGAAGACCTCGGAACGTATCCGGTCGAAAACGACGCCAACTACAGTTGGGAGGCGTATCACAGCCACAACTCCGGCGGATGGGACGCCGGCGAATACACCGCGGAATTCGTCGTCTGGGACATGAATCAGCAAGTGACGTCAGCGCCGGTAGAGACGACGTTCACAGTGGTCGGAACTGTCGAACCAGAGTGAGTTCTCCCACGAGTCTGTCGCCGTGAGCCGGAGCTTCGTCACGGAAACCACGACCTCGGCGAGTAGTCTCCGATCGGGGTACTCCGGAGGAGCAAAATGAGAGTAGAACGATAGAACGAGCGTCTTCCTATGTGTGAACGATGTAACGAAGAGCATGACGACGACTACGACGGAGATTCGATCGCGGAAAAACGCCGGAAAGCGGTCGCCTCGATAATTACTCGTCACCCGGAGTTGGGACTTCGACCGGACGACGTGACGTTTCGATTCGTCCCGAAACACAAGCGACAGTGTCTCCGGATCAACTTGAACACCGACGCGCCTCGATACGAGATCCACGTGCCCAAATCGATGGGGCAAGCGATGGCGGGCAGCCCGCCTCTGTCCGGTGTGGCGATGGCGGCGTGTCTCGAAACGGGGAACCCCTACGAGGAGACGTGTGACGTGTTGGCCGTGCCCTCCGACACGCACCTCGAGGCCCTGTTCCTCTCCGAGGAACCGCCGGTCGACCTCAATCGAACCGAATCACCGACTCAGAAGACCAGTTTTGACTCGACGATCACTGACCTCCATTCGGACGAGTAGTTCCGGATCTTCACCGTCGAGTGGAGCGCGGTTTTCGACGCCGACGCGCTCGACGACGCAGCCGAGGCCGCGACGTCGTCGAGGGCCGTCTCCCGCGACACCGGACGCTGATCGCTTGTGCGTGCGCGCGAAGGTCGAACCGTGGGTTGCACGAGTCTCTCTCACCCGTCGGCGAACGATCTGTTGTTCATCTAATTTTCGCCGCTGATATTCATGCCAGTAACTACATAAGTGGAGCCTACCTACTGTATAATAACCAGCTAACCGATCGGAACGGGTGGCCGTTTCGTCGGTGGACCGCTGGATTCAAACTATGAAACCAAGCAACGTGTTCAATTCGGAGGACCGTGCGGTGAGTCCCGTGATCGGAGTCATCCTCATGGTCGCGATTACCGTGATTCTGGCTGCCGTTATCGGGACGTTCGTGCTCGGTCTGGGGGACCAGTTAGGAGATACCGCACCGCAGGCAACCTTTACAATTGATGGAAATGATACAAGTAGTATCGATATTTCTAAAACCGGTGGACAGTCGCTTGAGTCGGCTGATCTCTCGCTTTATATCGATGGTGAGCTAGCCAATAGTTCCATTGCTAGTGATACCTGGGAGACCGGAGAACGGAAGCAAATAAACTACGACAGTGGATTTAGTGGCGTCAGTGGAGAGGCTGTAGTTCGGATAGTTCACGACCCGAGCGGGAACGCGATCTTCGAACGGACATACGACTTCAGCTGATCGCGTAGCTCGTTTATCATTTCCAGCGCCTTTCTATTCTTGTTCGATCCTGCGAATCAGACACTTCGTGTTGAACTGCTGGACCGTCGCTGGATCCACTCCGTCACGGGCTTTAAGAACATTTTTGACTGAGTAGCTCCGCGAGCTCGACGTCGATCATCATACATCTCGGTAGATTGTCGTCGGGGCCGTTCGCCACGGTCCCGTTCGCCTTTTCGAACGGACGCTCGCAGTCGTCGGTGAGTCTGAAACTGTGCGACGACTCGTTCACAACCCTTCGTATGCACAGCGGGTGTGATTCAGTCGATCCTGACCGACTGACTCGGTTCTTTTTTTAAGTCCAGTCCGTCTGTGACGTCGAACTCGTCAAGCCGGAATAGCCGCTCGCGTTGCGGTCGAGGCGTCGCGGACCCCGACCGAGAGGGTCGATCGCGGCGAATACGGTCACAAAAAGGGGTCAGCGTAGCGTTACCACTCACCAGGAGCCGCGCTGCCGGATGATTTGGCCCCTTTGCCACGCGCTGGCCGTGTCTTCGCTCCCGTGTCGTTGCGACGGTGCGTCACCGGCTCTCTGAGCCGCACTGGGTCGTGACCGGCGTCGCTACGGCCTTCTCGGGCGTACCCCTCTCGTAGATCCGCACTCACGAGTCGCAGTCGAGACGGCGGTGAGCGCGATCGTCTCGGTCACTGTAACCCGACCGAACCCGGGCGGGAGGTGACGCCGGATTCCGGACAGATGCCACTCACCGGGTGCTATCCGGTAGTCAATCACGCGAACACCATCCGCCGTTGTAGCGCAGATTCGGCGGACGTGACGGTCGACGATCCGTGAGCGGTTTGGGTCAGTCTGGACGGTTCGATGCGGGACACCCATCTCTGCCGATGTGGGTGTTCTCAAGGCGTAGACCGACTCTCGATTTGCTTCGGAACGGGCCGTGAAAGAATGGGCGCTGCAGGATTTGAACCCGCGACAGCTTGGTCCGAAGCCAAGCACTCTATCCAGACTGAGCTAAGCGCCCGTACGCCTCGCTACTTCGGTGAGGATGTTAAGTCCCGCGATTCGAAATCGCTTCGGACCGGATCGGATCGTCGTCGATGATCGTCGACGCCACGGGCGATCAAAAAGAATATTATCGGGACCCGGTATGGTTTCCGTAGTAGATGTGTCCTGGTCGCACGGCGTCACTGCCGAACGAGTGGCCCGAGTCGGTTCCGTCGTCGCTGAGGTACGCCCATGTATGACCTGAGGCCACACTTCGACGAGGAGGTCGAACCCGGGACGAACCTCCTGCTTACCGGCCCGCCGCTCACCGGGAAGCGGTCGCTGATGATGGACCTGCTGGCGGCCGGGACCGAGCGCGGCGACGGCGCGATCGTCGTCACCACGAAGGACGGCGCCGACCGCGTGCTGAAAGACTACGCCAAGCGGACGCCCTACGAGGGGAAACCGGTCGCGGTCGTCGACTGCGTCACCCGCCAACAGGGCGTCACCGACGTCCCCGAGTCCGACCGGATCAAGTACGCCTCGTCGCCGGTCGACATGACCGGGATCGGGATCAAGCTCTCGGAGTTCCTGCAGGCGTTCGGGGACCGCGGGATCGAGGAGAACCGCGTGATGGTGCACTCGCTGTCGACGCTGTTGATGTACTCCGACCTCCAGACGGTGTTCCGCTTTCTCCACGTGTTCACGGGTCGGATCCAGAGCGTGAACGGCCTCGGACTGTTCAGCATCGACTCGACCTCGCACGACGAGCAGGCGATGAACACCCTCAAACAGCTCTTCGACGGCGTCATCACGGTCCCCGAGGACGGCGAGCCCGAGATCCGGCTCGCCTGATCCGCCGGTCGGTGCGAGAGTGCCCGCCGACCCGCGCCGCCGGGCGTTTTAATCTGCGCGACCGCGTACGCTCTGCCATGCCGATCACCGACGACGAGGGACTCGACCGACTGCTCGACGCCGACGCGATCGCCGTGATCGGCTGCTCGACGACCCCGGGGAAAGCCGCCCACGAGATCCCGGCGTACCTCCAGCGGCACGGGTACCGGGTGATCCCGGTCAACCCCTTCGCCGACGAGGTGCTCGGTGAAACCGCGTACGACAGGCTCGCGGACGTCGAGAGCGACGTGGACCTCGTGAACGTGTTCCGCCCGAGCGAAGAGGTGCCCGAGGTGCTCGGAGCGGTGCGCGAGCGGCACGCGGAGCGCGGCGACGCGGGCGCGGCGTGGCTCCAGCTCGGGATCAGCCACGACGAGGCGGCCGCGGACGCGGAGGCCGACGGGATCGAGGTCGTGCAGGACAAGTGCATGAAAGTCGAACACAGGCGGCTGCGCGGATAACGAAGCGAACCGAACGCCGTCCCGACTACCCTTCCCACTCCTCGAACGAACGGTAGACGCCCTTCGAGAGGTACCGCTCCGAGGAGTCGGCGAACACGGTGACGACGGTGTCGGAGGGAGCATCGATCTCGCCGTCGTGGATCCCCCGGGCGACGCGCTTGGCTGCGATCGCGTTCGCGGCCGCGGAAGAGGCGACCAACTGTCCCTCCTCGGCGGCGAGCCGTCTCATCTCCTCGTGGACCTCGCGGTCGGGGATCGCCTGAATGTCCTCGACGAGGGCCGGGTCGAACAGCTCGTTCCGCTCGATGTCGTGGGTGCCGATCCCCTCGGTCTTGTACTCCTCGTGGTCCACGTCCTCGCCGAGGAACTCCCGGTACGCGGAGCCGGCGGGCTCGACGGCGACGACGTGGGTGTCGGGGTCGCGTTCGCGGAAGTAGCGGGCCATCCCCATCAGCGTCCCGCCGGTGCCGCAGCCGGCGACGACGGCGCCCACCTCGCCGTCGAGCGCCTCATCGATCTCGGGAGCGGTCGTCTCGTAGTGCGCCTCGGCGTTGAGCGGGTTCGAGAACTGCTGGGGGACCACCGCGTCGTCGAGCTCCTCGGCGATCTCGTGAGCGCGGTCGATGGCGAACCCCATCCCGTCCTCGCTCGGGGTGTTGACCACCTCCGCGCCGAGCGCGCGCATGAGCTGCTGTTTCTCCACCGAGAAGCGCTCGGGGACGACGAACACCGCGTTCAGCCCGAGCTGCCTGGCCGCGACCGCCAGCCCGATCCCGGTGTTGCCAGCGGTCGGCTCGACGACGGTGCCGCCCTCACCCACGTCGCCGCGCTCGAGCATGCGTTCGAGCATGTACTTCCCGATGCGGTCCTTGATGCTCGCACCGGGGTTGAACGACTCCAGCTTCGCGTACACCGGCACCTCGTCCGGGGAGTCGTGCACCCGGACGAGCGGCGTCTCCCCGATCGTCTCCAGCACCGACGACAGGGGCTCCCGATGGGTCGTCATGTTGCCGCAATCGTTGCCGGCCCTTTTGCGTGTTTCCATGATCGGCGCCGCGAGGGACCGCCGATTCGAAGGGGTGAGGCCGTACCGGGGATCGAACAAACTTATGCCCCTCGTCCGGTTCCGAAGAGGTATGAGCGAGACCGATGCGCAGGCCGACGTGACGGTCGTCCTTCCGGACGGATCAGAGCTGGACGTTCCGGCGGGGGCGACAGTCGAGGACGTCGCCTTCGAGATCGGGCCCGGGCTCGGTCGCGACACGGTCGCGGGGAAGATCGACGGCGAACTCGTCGAAAAGCACGCGGAAGTCCACGACGGCGCGCGGATCGAGATCGTCACGGACCAGTCCGACGAGTATCTCACGGTGTTGCGCCACTCCGCCGCCCACGTGTTCGCGCAGGCGCTCCAGCGGCTCCACCCCGAGGCGACCCTGACCATCGGTCCCCCGACGGACGAGGGGTTCTACTACGACGTGACGGACGTGGACCTCGACGAGGACGACCTCGACGCGATCGAAGACGAGATGGAGGCGATCATCGAGGCGGACTACGACATCGAGCGGGAGGTCCGCTCTCGCGAGGAGGCGAAGGAGGTCTACGCCGACAACGAGTACAAGCTGCAGATCCTCGAGGAAGAGGCCGACGACGAGGAGGTCACCTTCTACGTGCAGGACGGCTGGCGGGACCTCTGTCAGGGCCCCCACGTGGAGTCGACGGGCGAGATCGGCGCGGCGACCTTACTCGAGGTCTCGGCCGCCTACTGGCGCGGCGACGAGGACAACGACACGCTCACCCGGGTGTACGGGACGGCGTTTGCGAGCGAGTCCGACCTCGAGGAGCACCTCGAACTGCGCGAGGAGGCGTTGGAGCGCGACCACCGGAAGATCGGCCAGGAGATGAACCTCTTCTCGATCCCGACGGTGACCGGTCCCGGCCTCCCGCTGTACCACCCGCCGGGCAAGACCGTGCTCCGCGAGCTGTCGGACTTCGCGAACGAGCTCAACCGCGAACACGGCTACGAGGAGGTCGAGACCCCCCACGTGTTCCGGACGGAGCTGTGGAAGAAGTCCGGCCACTACGAGAACTACAAGGATGACATGTTCCTCCTCGACGTGAACGACGAGGAGTACGGGCTCAAGCCGATGAACTGCCCGGGCCACGCGACGATCTTCGACCAGCAGTCGTGGTCGTACCGCGACCTCCCGCAGCGCTACTTCGAGAACGGGAAGGTGTACCGGAAGGAGCAGCGCGGCGAGCTCTCCGGGCTCTCGCGCGTCTGGTCGTTCACCATCGACGACGGGCACCTGTTCGTCCGCCCGGACCAGATCAGACAGGAGATCGAGTCCGTCATCGAGATGATCTTCGAGGTCGTCGAGACGCTCGATCTGGACGTCGAGGTCGCGCTGGCGACCCGTCCCGACAAGTCGGTCGGGAGCGACGAGATCTGGGAGTCCGCGGAGGAACAGCTCCGCGACGTGCTCGAGTCCGGCGGCTACGACTACGACGTCGAGCCCGGTGACGGCGCCTTCTACGGCCCGAAGATCGACTTCGGCTTCGAGGACGCCCTCGGCCGCGTCTGGGACGGCCCCACGGTCCAGCTCGACTTCAACATGCCCGACCGGTTCGACCTCACCTACACGGGCGAGGACAACGAGGACCACCAGCCGGTGATGATCCACCGCGCGCTGTACGGGAGCTACGAGCGCTTCTTCATGGTGCTCATCGAGCACTTCGACGGCGACTTCCCGCTGTGGCTCGCGCCCGAGCAGGTCCGCATCCTCCCCGTCTCCGACGAGACGCTGGGCTACGCGCACCGCGTGAAAAACGAGCTGGAGGACGCCGGCTTCCGCGTCGAGGTGGAGGACCGCGACTGGACCGTCGGCCGCAAGATCCGCGCCGGCCACGACGACCGGCTCCCGTACATGGTGATCGTCGGCGACGACGAGCAGGAGGCGGGCACCGTCTCGGTCCGCGACCGCTTCGAGAACCAGCGCGGCGACGTGGACCTCGACGCGTTCGTCGACCACCTCGTTGCCGAGCGCGACGAGAAGCGCACCGAGCCGAGGTTCGTCGACGCGGAGTGACCGGGCGGGAACCCGGGACCGACCGCGCCGGGTTCGGTTTCGTCGTGTTTTTGGCGTTGCTCTCGGTAGCCCACCCATGGGTGACGCATCCGTGTTGACCGAGCGAGAGGACGACGCACCGGACGTAGGGGAGTTGACGCCGCCGGACCGGACGCTGATGGGGCCGGGACCGAGCGACGTCCACCCACGCGTGTTGAAGGGGATGAGCACGCCGCTGGTCGGTCACCTCGACCCCTCGTTCGTCGAGATCATGAACGAGGTCCAGGAGCTGTTGCGCTACACGTTCCGGACCGACAACCAGTGGACGATTCCGGTCTCGGGGACGGGATCGGCGTCGATGGAGGCCGCTATCGGCAACCTCGTCGAGCCGGGCGATACGATGCTGGTCCCGACGAACGGCTACTTCGGCGGGCGGATGAAGTCGATGGCCGAGCGCGCCGGCGGCGAGGTCGTCGAGGTCGACGCCCCGTGGGGCGAGCCGCTCGATCCGGTCGACGTGGAGCGCGCGTTCGACGAGCACCAGCCGGACGTGTTCGGATTCGTCCACGCGGAGACCTCGACCGGGGTCCTCCAACCGAACGTCCCGGAGTTGACAGACATCGCGCACGACCACGACGCGTTCGTGATCGCCGACTCGGTCACGTCGCTCGGCGGCGTCGAGCTGCGCGTCGACGAGTGGGACATCGACGCGGCCTACTCCGGGCCGCAGAAGTGCCTCTCGTGTCCGCCCGGCGCGAGCCCGCTCACGCTCAACGACCGCGCGATGGACAAGGTGCTCGACCGCGACGAACAGCCGCGGTCGTGGTACCTCGACCTCTCCCTCTTAGAGGGGTACTGGGGCGACGACCGCGCGTACCACCACACCGCGCCGATCACCAACGTGTACGCGCTCCGCGAGGCGCTCCGCCTCGTCGCCGAGGAGGGGATCGAAGCGCGGTGGGACCGTCACCGCTCCGTCGCCGGCGACCTGAAAGCGGGCCTGCAGGACCTGGGCCTCGAGATGAACGCCCCCGACGAGTACTGGCTCCCGAGCCTGAACGCGGTTCGGGTGCCGGACGGGATCGACGACGGCGCCGTCATCGACCATCTCTTGGAGGAGTACGACCTCGAAATCGCCTCCGGCCTCGGCGACCTCGAGGGCGACATCTGGCGGATCGGCTGTATGGGCCACTCCGCGCGGCCGAAGAACGTCGAGTACGTCCTCGCGGCGCTGGAGGACGCGCTGTCCGAACAGGGGTTCTGAGCGGCCGGCAGCAGCGGGGAGCACCGGAAGAGACATCGGAGTCCCCGATTCCGACCGTCACCGCCGAGGGGTTTTTCAGTGTCCATCTCCCCCATCGGTAGGGGTATGAACGATCTACGAACCGGACTGAGCTACGGAGACGTGCTCCTGGTCCCGCAGCGGTCGCCGGTCGACAGCCGGAGCGACGCGGACCTCTCGACGCGGCTCACGCCGGGCGTCGAACTGGAGACGCCGCTCGTCTCGGCGGCGATGGACACCGTCACGGAGGCGGAGCTGGCGATCGAGCTCTCGCGAGCCGGCGGGCTCGGCGTGCTCCACCGGTTCCTCACCGTCGACGAGCAGGCGGCACAGGTCGAGGACGTGGCCGCGGCCGGCGAGCGAGTCGCCGCCGCCGTGGGGATCAACGAGGACTACGTGGCCCGGAGCGCCGCGCTGGTCGCGGCCGACGTGGACGCACTGGTCGTCGACGTCGCGCACGGGCACCTCGAACGGACTATCGCGGCGGTCGAGGAGATCGCCGACGAGTTCCCGGACACGGATCTGGTCGCCGGCAACGTCGCCACGCCCGCGGGCGTCGAGGACCTCGCGGCCGCCGGCGCCGACTGCGTGAAGGTCGGCATCGGCCCGGGCTCGCACTGCACCACGCGGAAGGTCGCCGGGGCCGGCGTCCCGCAGCTGACCGCGGTCGACGACTGCGCGTCGGCGGCCGAGGAGCTGGACGTGACGACCTGCGCCGACGGCGGGATCCGGACCTCCGGCGACGCGGTGAAGGCGCTGATGGCGGGCGCCGACACCGTGATGCTCGGGAGCCTCTTCGCCGGCACGGCGGAGGCGCCCGGCGCGGTCGTCGAGGTCGACGGGACGCGGTACAAGCGGTCGCGCGGCATGGCGACGACCGCCGCCGCCGAGGACCGCGACGACAAGGGGACGGACGTGGTCGCCGACGAGGGCGTCGAGGCGCTGACGCCGTACAAGGGACCGGTCGCGACGGTCGCCGAGGAGTTCTGTCAGGGGATCCGCTCGGGGCTGTCGTACTGCGGCGGCCACACGATCGAGCGCGCCCGCGACCGGGCCGAGTTCATCCGCGTCGCGCCGGGCGCGAAGGAGCGCGAGGGGTTCCACACCGACGACGACTGGGAGGGAGTCAGCGTGGACAGCGAGACGAAGCGAGTCGCCGATTCGACCGACGGGTCGACGGCCGAAAGCGACGACTGAGGGGCTGACTGGGGGCTGCGGAATCGACCCGACCGGGACGACCGACGCCTCCCGTGTGTGACTGCGAGGCGACCCCACGGACAGCTTTTCACGCCGGGCGGACAGGTGCGTCGCATGACCGACGCCTTCGGACGCGCGATCCGCGACCACCACCGCGGCGACCGGACCGAGCCTCTCCTCCAGGGTGACGGGGAAGAGACGCGAGAACACCCTATCGAGGCGTTCTACGTCGATCCGTTCGACCCCGAAAGCGACGCGGGCTCGTGGCTGGCGTCGCGGGTGGACGGGCCGCTCGTCGACCTCGGCGCCGGCGCGGGCCGACACGCGTTGGCGTTTCAAGACCGGTTCGAGACCGTCGCGGTCGAGACCAGTCCGGCGCTCGTCGAGACGATGCGCGACCGCGGCGTCGCCGATGCCCGCGAGGGAGACATGTTCGCCCTCCGGGACGCGTTCGAGCGAGACCGGTTCGCGTCGGCGCTCGCGGTCGGCACGCAGATCGGACTGGCCGGCTCGATACGGGGGCTCTCGGCGTTCCTCGGTGACCTCGCGTTCGTGACGACGCCGGACGCGACCGCCGTGGTCGACTGCTACGACCCGGACCGTCCCGGTGCCGCGGCCCTCCTCGGGTACCGCGAGGACCCGACGCCGGGGCTCGCACATCGGGTCATGTGGTTCGCGTACGACGGGGAGACGGACCCGACGCTCCACTTCAGACTGTTCTCGCCGGACCGGCTCCGTGAGGTGGCCGTCGGGACCGGGTGGGAGGTCGAAGCGATCGACCGCGACGGGACCGGGGACGGACCGCATTACCGGGCCGCGCTCCGGAAGCGGTGAGCGGGAGACTGCGTCGCCGTCCGTCGCCGCTCGCCTACCACGTCGTCAGCGCCGCGCGACCGTGATCTCGCGCGAGGATCGCGAGGAACGCGAGCACGCCGGTGATCGCGAACGCGCCGCCCACGTAGAAGACGGACGCCATGCTCACCTCGACCATCAGCCACCCGGCGATGAGGGGGCCCGCCACGGAGCCCGGTCGCCAGACGAGTTCGCGGATGCCGAAGCTGGACGCGACGCCGCCGTCGTCGGTCCCTTCGTCGGCGAACAGCGCCATGCTCGCGGGCTCGCGGAAGGAGTCGGCGACGCCGAGCAGTCCCGAGAAGGCGACGAGCGGCAGGTACGCCGGAGGCAACTCACCGAGGATCGGGAGCGTCGTCTCGGCGCCGAGCGCGGTCCCGATGGCGGCCGAAAACGGGATCGCCATCGCGATCAGCCCGTAGGCGCCGCCGCCGGCGAAGACGAACAGCGACCGACCGTAGGCGTCCGAGAGCCGACCGGTGAACAGCTGGCCGACCATGTTGGTCGCCTTCTCGGCGGTGACCGTGACTCCGATGGCGACGCCGGTGACGCCGAGACCGCCCGCCGCCATCTCCGTACTGACGTAGATCGGGACCCACGTCCGCACCATCGTCACGGCGAACGCGTACTGCGCGCGGAAGCTCGTCATCGTGAGTATCCGGCGGTTCACGGCGAGGTCCGAGAACGGGAACCCCTCGATGCGACTGTCGTCGTCGTCGAGGACGAGCCACGTGACGACCCACGCGGCGACCATCAGCACCGCGATGATCGTGAAGATGGGACCGAAGCCGACCGCGTCGTACATCGCCCCGGCCGACAGCGAGCCGACGATCGAGGCGGCGAAGGAGGCGGCGTTCGCCTTGCCGATCTTGTCGGCGCGCGTCCCGACGTCGGCGATCTGCCCGACCAGTGACAGCGTCATCAGGCCCGCACCGGTGACGACGAGCCCCTGGAGGGCGCGGGCGACGATGAACGAACCCGAGGAGTCGACGAGCGGAAACAGCGCGTAGACGCCGGCGCCGACCGCGAGCACGCCTAACAGCACGGTCCGCTTGTCGAACCGGTCCCCGGCCCACGCCAGCGGGACGACGGCGACCGTCTGTGCGAGGGTGAACCCCGTGGTGTACATCCCGATGATGAACCCGGCCGAGATGGTGACGCCGAGCACCGTCGTCGCCTGCGGGTCGAGGGTGTTGATGTACGTCCCCAACAGGGTAATGAGCGTGATGAACCCGAACCCCTCGGCGAACCGCGTGAGATAGAGGGCCCAGAACTGAGATCGCTTCGGGCCGGTGCCTGCGTCCGCGTTGCTCACACCGGATCGGCGCGCACCGGTTCAAAAGGGGTTTCGGTTCGAAGTGTCCGCGAGGTCCGGCGTGGGCGACTATCGCCGTCGGATTTATGAAGCGCCTGAGCCGACGGACGGACATGGGCGATCAGGCCTGCGACCGCCGGTTCTGTCCGGAGTGCGACCTCGCGGTCTCGCGCGTCGACGACACCTGCCCGGACTGCGGTGCGCGGCTCGAGCCCGTCGAAGGGTGACGCGGGGGGTGGACCGGCGGCGTCGAGTTCGTCGAGTTCATCGAGTCCGTCGAGCCCCTCGTCACGGCGGCCGATCGGGTAGCACGGGCGGCGCGTGGGACCGTTCCCTCGCATTTCACGGACCGCACGCGGGACCGTTCTCGCATATTACCTGATAATCTGCAAATCACACGGAATATGCACAGTCATTCATTTATGAAAGTTAGCAAACACTTTTGAGGGGAGCGGATGAGTTACGTTACGCATGGAAGTTTCAACAAAAAGACTGATAGCCGTCGTATTATCTGCGGTGATGCTGACCTCCGTGGTGGGGGTGGTCGGCGCACAAGAGCTGCGGCCACAGGTGGAGTCGCCGACGGACGCCAACGCCAACGCCACGGTAGCGTTTTCGGACCAGACGACTGACGGCACGTCGGTGACCGTGGATTCGGTGAACACGTCCGACGGCGGGTTCGTGGTGATCCACGACGACAGCCTGCTCGACGGAGAGGTTTCCGGGAGCGTGATCGGCGCCTCCGAGTACCTCGAACCGGGTCAAAACGAGAACGTGTCGGTCACGCTGTTCGACGACGTTCCGGGGGCGACGTTCAATCAAACGGAACTGACCGAGGACGAGACGCTGATCGCGATGCCGCATCGCGACACGAACGCGAACGAGAGCTACGACTTCGTCGCGACGAATATGTCAGATGACGGGCCGTACGTCGACAACGGCACGGCGATCACTGACTCGGCGAACGTCACCGTCGAAGCCGGCGAGACCACCGGCGAATCGTTCGTCGTGTCCGGCCTGAGTGCCCCCGAGGTCGTCGAACGGGGCGACGCGCTGAACGTCAGCGCGACGATCGAGAACCCCAACGACGAGGCGGACACGCAGACCGTGGAGTACCGGTTCGCCGGTAACGTGACGGTCCGCGAGGAGGTCACCCTCGATGCCGGCGAGTCGACGGAGTTCACGACATCGGTCAACACGTCGGAAGTCGCTTCCGACGCGTACATCCACGGCGTGTACACGCGCGAAGACGGGCAGCCGGCCCAGGTCCGGATCGTCGACGAGATCGGCTCCCTCGAGGTCACGGACCTCACCGCGCCCGAGTCGGCGAACGTGGGCGACGAGGTCACGGTGACCGCCACCGTCTCGAACCCCAACGACTTCGCCGTCGAACAGCCGGTCCAGTTCCGGTTCGACGGCGCCCTCGTGGAGACCCGAACCGTTGACCTCGACGGCGAGAACTCGACGGACGTTCAGTTCGAAATACGGGCCACGGGTCCGCCGGGCACGTACATCCACAGCGTCTTCACGAATGACTTCGGACAGGACGCGATCATCACCGTCGAAACGCCGGGCGAAGGGCCCCCGGCTGACGGCGACGACGGAGACGACGGAGATGACGGCGACGACGGAGACGACGGCACGGACGGTGACGATGGCGACGACGGTACGGACGGAGAAGACGGCACGGACGGTGATGACGGCACCGACGGCGAAGATGGTGATGACGGTGATGACAGTGATGACGGTACCGACGGCGACGACGGAGATGACGGCACCGACGGCGAAGACGGCACGGACGGTGACGATGGCGACGACGGTACGGACGGAGAAGACGGCGAAGACGGTGATGACAGCACTGACGGCGAAGACGGTGATGACAGCACTGACGGCGAAGACGGTGATGACAGCACTGACGGCGAAGACGACGAAGAACAGACGGACACTCCGGAAGACGCGTAAGTAACTCGCTTCCCTGGGAGTCCATTTTTCGGCCTGCTGTCGCAGACGTGACGCATTCCGGTCGCCGGTAGCAACGGTGACCCGTCGCGATCAACGTCGATCTACCGATCGACCACGCTCATAGTCCAGCCTCCAGCGGAACCGCTAATGGCCCTAATGCGTAGATAGAGGTATTTCAGCCGCTAACAGCTTGACTCGGTAACCGTCTTTTAGAAAGCGGGCCGGGCGCGATTTGAACACGCGACCGACGGATTAAGAGTCCGTCGCTCTCCCTAACTGAGCTACCGGCCCTCAATCCATCGTACCCGTGTCGACGTAAAAGGCCTTTTCATTCGACGGCGAGCGAGGTCGGTTCGACAGGTCCAGAAACCGACGGATGAAACCGGGACATCCGTGACCGCGACGACCGTTCCTATGGGAAACCATTATCAACTACCGTTGTGTACTACGTGTCGTATGTCAGACAACCCAATCAGCGAACGGATTGACCGTCGGACGCTCCTCCGCGGAGCGGCCGCGGCCGGCGTCGTCGGACTCGCAGGCTGTTCGGACAACGGCGGCGACGGAAGCGATGGCTCCGACGGTAGTGATGGGAGCGACGGGAGCGATGGCAGCGACGGCTCCGACGGAAGCGACGGGAGCGACGGCGGAAGCACCGATGTCATCCGTTGGCACGCCGGCGGCACCGGCGGGACGTACTTCCCGCTGTCGGGCGAGTTCGAGGGGATCATCGAGGACAACACCGACTACCCGGTCGAGGTCTCCTCGACGGGCGCGTCAGTCGAGAACGTCGGCAGCCTCAGCAACGGCGACGCTGACTTCGCGCTGATCCAGAACGACATCGCCTACTTCGCCCGCAACGGCGAGGGGCTCGAGGCCTTCGAGGGGTCCCCGGTGGAGAACCTCCGCGGGGTCGCGACGCTGTACCCGGAAACGATTCACGTCCTCCTCAACCCCGATGCGGGTGTCGAATCGCTCTCGGACCTAGAGGGCATGCGCGTCAACACCGGCGACCTCGGTAGCGGGACCCAGGTGAACGCGCTCCAGATCCTCGAGTCGGCCGCGGGGCTGACCGCCGACGACTTCGAGGAGCAGAACACGGACTTCACCCAGGCGGCCAACCAGCTGCGCGACGGCGACGTCGACGCAGCGTTCGTCGTCGGCGGCTGGCCCGTCGGCGCGGTCGAGGAGCTCGCGACGACCACGGACGTGCAGATTCTCAACATGTCCGACGAAGAGCGGCAGGCGGCCCGCGACGACGCCTCGTGGTTCGCGGACGACACGATCCCCGCCGGTACCTACGAGGGCATCGACGAGGACGTCGACACCGTCTCCGTGCAGGCGATGATCGCGACCCGCGCGGAGTTCTCCGCGGACACCGTCGAGGCGGTCACCGAGGCCATCTTCGAGAACCTCGACCAGCTCTCGATCAAGACGGACTTCATCACCGTCGACTCCGCACAGGACGGGATGTCGGTAGAGCTGCACGAGGGTGCGGCCCGCTACTTCGAGTAGCGTGGCCCCCCGGTCGCGACTCCCGTCGGGTCGACGCGGAACCGCCCTCGTCGCCGTCGCCCTCGTGGCGACCGTCGCGTTCGCGACGGGAGTGGCGTTCGCCGTCGGCGCGGTCGACACCGTCGCCGGCGACCCGACGCTAGTCGTGACCGACGAGAACGGCACCGAGCTGGTGGCGACCCCGGTCTCGGACGGGACGGAAATCGTCATCGAGTACACACACAGCGTCGAGAAAACGACCGTTCGAGACGTGTACGTCCAGAGAGACGGAGCGCTGGTCATGACCCGGATGGAGTTCAGCTCCTTCGGGGCCGGGCTCCCCTCGCAGGCGGACGTGACGGTCCGGGACGGCCGGTACGTCTATGAGCCACCGTCCGAATCGTACCCGACACTGCACCTCAAGACGGGTGCCGTCGCCGACCACGATCTGATCGTCGGCGACGAGCGGTACGACATCGCCGGAATGAGCGGCGGCGGGGCGCTCGAACTCACGATCGAACGGCGGCTGACGCCGGAGCTGTAACCGTCGGCGTCGCGCGTGCTGGCGCGGAGAGGCGGTCGCGAAACAGAAATACGAGAGGGTAACACAACTGTGACGACGAACACATCAGACGGGATGGAACCGGACTCGGAGGGAACCGAAGCGGCCGACCAAGTGTTCGAGGAGATCGACAACCGGCGCTCGCTGACGGGGGCCGCGCTGGTCGCCGTCGCACTCGTCGGCATCGCCTTCTCGGCGTACCAACTGTGGCTCGGCGCTCGAGGGTTCGTCTTCGAGTTCGCGATCCCCGGCGTCACCACGGTCAGGCTCGGTGCGCTCTCGTCGCTGCAGGTGCGGGCGATTCACGTCAACTTCGCGCTCGTGATGGCCTACCTCCTGTTTCCGGGATCGTCCGGCGACGGAGCGGTCACGCGCCGGATCGCCGCGCTCCCGTCGCTCGCGCGCGATCGGCTCGGCGACTCGCCAGTGACGCGGGCGGCCGAGGGAGTCCGCCGGGGCGTCTGGTGGCTGTTCGTCGACGAGGAGTCGACCCGGATCACGCCCTCGGACCTCGGACTGGTCCTGCTGTCGACGTTCCCGACGGCGTACTACCTCACGCAGTACGACGAGGTGACGGACGTGATCCGCATTCTCGGACTCGGGGGCGCCCGGACGTTCGGCGAAGTGGTCCCCCCGCTCGCGGCGCTCGAGGTCGGGCCGCTCGCCGAGTACAGCCTCGCGTACCTGATGGGCGTGCTCGCGATTCTCCTCGTGTTGGAGGCGACGCGCCGGGCGCTCGGACTCCTCCTGACGCTGCTCGTGAGCGTCTTCCTCCTGTACGCGAAGTACGGCTACCTCCTGCCGCGGGACGTGCCGGTCGCGCGAACGTTCGCCACCTCCCAGCTGCGCTGGGACCAGATCGTCCAGAACCTCTGGTACACGGTCGAGGGTATCCTGGGCGTGCCGGTGGGCGTCTCGGTGCGCTTCATCTACATCTTCATCCTCTTCGGCGCGTTCCTGGAGATGTCCGGCGCCGGCAAGTGGTTCATCGATCTGGCGTACTCGATCACGGGCACGCGGAAGGGCGGTCCGGCGAAGGCGAGCGTCGTCGCCTCCGGGTTCATGGGGATGCTCTCCGGCTCCTCGGTCGCGAACACGGTGACGACCGGTGCGCTGACGATTCCCCTGATGAAACGCTCCGGCTACTCGCCGGAGTTCTCCGGCGCGGTCGAGTCGTCGGTCTCCTCGGGCGGCCAGATCCTCCCGCCGGTGATGGGCGCGGCCGCGTTCCTCATCGTGGAGTACACCGGCACGCCGTTCCGCGATGTGGTCATCGCCGCGACGCTGCCGGCCATCGCCTTCTTCTTCGGGATGTGGGTGATGGTTCACTTCGAGGCCGCGAAACGCGGCATCGGCGGGTTAGATCGGGAGCAGCTCCTCGATCTGGGACCGCACATGCGCCGCGGCTGGTTCTACCTCGTCCCGCTCGGACTGCTGCTCCACTACCTCGTGATCGCCCGGCTCTCGGTGGGACGTGCCGGGTGGCTCACGATCATCGCGACGGTGGCGCTCATCGCGATGGTCGCCGCCTACAACGAGCGGACGGGACCGTACCTCGTCGGGAGTATCTTGGCCGGGTACGCGCTGTTCGCCGTCTCCTTGGCCTCGCTCGGCGTGACACCGATCGAGTTGGCGTACGGCGCCGAGGCCTCGGAGTTCGGCGCGGTGGGGGCACTCAGCGAGGCCGCGTCCTCGCTGCCGACGATCATCGCGGCGATCAGCGTCGTCTTCCTCCTCGCCGACCCGCGCGGGGACGCGCCCCTGCTCGACCTCGACGACGACGTGATCGACGCGGCGACGTGGTTCGACGAGCGGACCGGCTTCGAGGTCGCGTCGTCGCGGGCCGGGCAGTTCGGGTCGTTCGTGCTGAAGGCGATGGACTCCGGCGCGAAGACCGCGACCATCGTGGTCGTCGCGGTCGCTGCCGCCGGGATCATTCCCGGCGTCATCGGAATCACCGGGCTCGGCGGCAGCCTCCGGGCGCTCATCATCAGCGTGAGCGGCGGCTCGCTCGTTCTCCTGCTGATCCTCGCCGGCCTCGCGGCCGTGATCGTCGGGATGGGGATGCCGACGACGGTGATGTACATCATCATCGTCGTGCTGCTCGGTCCCGTCCTCCCCGAGTTCGGGATCGCGATCCTGGCGGTCCACCTGTTCGTCCTCTACCTCGGACTGATGGCGGACGTGACCCCGCCCGTGATGGTCGCCGCGTACGCCGCGGCCGGGATCGCGAAGTCCGACCCCTTCGATACAGGGAAGCAGGCGTTCCTGCTCTCGCTGAACAAGATCCTCGTTCCCTTCGCCTTCGTGTTCTCGCCCGGGATCCTGCTGATCCGCACGACGGACGGACAGGGGTCGGTCTTGACCGGCGCCGACTTCGCCGACCTCGGCTTCTTCCTCCCGGAGGTCGTGGCACCGATTGTCGCGGTGTTCGCCGGCGTGTACGCGCTCGGCGTCGCGATCATCGGCTACTACCACACCGACGTGCGATCCGGGTCGCGCGTCTGGCTCATCGCCGCCGCAGTGCTGCTGTCGGTCCCCGGGATGGTGCTGCTCCCGGCCAGCGCCGCTTTCGGGATCGTCGGCGTCGACGTCGCGCTGTACTCGGTCACGAACGAGCTCGTTGCGCGAGGGGTCGGCGCGGCGATACTCCTGGTCGGGCTCGTCCGGAACCGGCGGCGTGCGGGGGGCGACGACTACGAGGAAGACGAGTCGGACAGGCGGGGGCAGCGGGACTCCTCGACGGCGGCCACGCAGTAGGTCCCCCTCGCGCCGAGAGCGCACTCGTTAAGTGTCGTCCCGCGGAAATCACGGGCAATGAGTAGTGGGGCATCCGGATCGGCGCGAACGCGATACGCGATCCTCGGCTGTGGGAGCGTCGGGCACGCCGTCGCGGAGGACCTGACCGGCCGCGGCAAGGACGTGCTCATCCTCGACCGCGACGAGAGCCGAGTCGAGGCGCTCCGCGACCAGGACCTCAACGCCCGCGTGCAGGACATCGCCGACCCGGACGTGGTCGAGGCCCTCGACGACCGGGACATCGTGTTGATCCTGGCGAGCGACGTCGAGGCCAACAAGGCGGCCGTCTCGGCGGTGCGCGACACCGGCGGCGACCACTACGTCGTCGTCCGGGCCTCGGACCCCGTCAGCGAGGACGAGCTGCGCGAGCGCGGCGCCGACGTGGTGATCAACCCCTCGACGGTGATCGCCGACAGCGCGCTCCAGTCGTTGGAGACCGGCGAGCTCGAGTACATGGCGCGCCAGCTCGCGGAGATCATCGAGGGCGGGGACAGGCGGATGGCGATCTTGACCCACGACAACCCGGAGCCCGACTCGATCGCGTCGGCGACCGCGCTACAGGCGATCGCGGGGGCGTTCGGCGTCGAGGCCGACATCCTCTACTCGGGAGACGTGGGGCATCAGGAGAACCGGGCGTTCGTCAACCTCCTCGGAATCGACTTGGTGGCGCGCTCGGACGCGCCCGACCTCTCGGAGTACGGGACGGTCGCCGCGGTCGATCTCGCGAAGTCGGCCGAGGACGGCTTCGACTTCGACACCGAGATCGACATCTACCTCGACCACCTGGAGGCGGAGGTCCCCTTCGACGCCAGATTCGTCGACGTGCGGACCAACGTCTCCTCGACCTCGACGATCCTCACGAAGTACCTCCAGGAGTTCGACCAGTCGCCGACCGAGGCGGTCGCGACCGCGCTCCTCTACGGGATCCGCGCCGAGACGCTCGACTTCAAGCGGGACACGACGCCCGCCGACCTGACGGCGGCCGCCTACCTCCACCCGTTCGCGAACCACGACACGCTCGAACAGGTGGAGTCGCCGTCGATGAGCCCCGAGACGCTGGACGTGCTCGCGGAGGCGATCCAGAACCGCGAGGTGCAGGGGAGCCACCTCTTCTCGACGGCCGGGTTCATTCGCGACCGGGAAGCGCTCGCGCAGGCCGCCCAACACCTGCTCAACTTGGAGGGGATCACGACGACGGCCGTGTTGGGGATCGCCGACGACACCATCTACCTCGCGGCGCGCTCGAAGGACATCCGGCTGAACATCGGGAACGTCCTCGACGAGGCGTTCTCCGAGATGGGCGACGCCGCCGGCCACTCGACGCAGGGCTCGCTCGAGATCCCGCTCGGCATCTTCACCGGGATCGAGTCGAGCGGCGATAACCGCGACACGCTGCTCAACCTCACCGAGGAGGCCGTCCGCCGGAAGCTGTTCGACGCGCTCGGCGTCGAGGGCGGCGGCGAGAGCGGGAACGGGTCGTGAGCTCCGGGAACGGGTCGTGAGCTCCGAAAACGGTCCCGTGAGCCCGCCGATGCGATTTTCCCCCGCCGGCCCGTAACGGGAACCAACCGCGACGCTCACGATGTACGTCCCCGAGGACCCGCCCGAGACCTGCCCCGCCTGCGGCGACCCGTACGCGTCGGTGTCGCGCCACGACGACGGGTTCGTCGTCAACCTCCTCGACAACGAGCGGTACCGACGGGTGTGTTTCCACCCGGTCGATCCGGCGGTCGACGCCGACGCCGCGTTCGACTGCTTCCACCACACGCACCGACAGACCGGGAGCTCCGCGGTGGAGTAGTGCGTCGAAAAATCGGCGGCGGTTCTCGCGGCCGGCGACCGAGCGTTAGAAGCCGTCGCCGTCGGTGATCGAGGTGTACGACCCGATCAGCGCGCCGGTGAGGTCGACGTTCTCCAGCGTGACGCCCTCGTCGAGCACGGAGTTGCGGATCTTTGAGTCCGTGATCGTCGCGTCCGGGAAGACGACCGAGCGTTCGAGCGTCGAGTCGGTGACGGTCGCGCCCGACATGACGTGGACCACGTCGCCGAGGTCGGAGTTCTCGACGGTGGCGTCGTCGTCGACGAGCGTGCCGCCCTCCAGGGCGTACTCGACCGCGTCGAGGTAGCTCTCGGCAGTGCCGATGTCGAACCACGCGCCGTCGAAGGTGTACGCGTGGACGGCGCCGCGGTTCTGGAGCCACTGGAGGAACCAGCCCGGCTCGTCGGGATTCTTCCCCTCTTCGAGGTACGTCTCAAGGTCGGGGAGCGTCTCGGCCGGGAACGCGTAACAGGCGATGGAGACGAGCGTCGATTTGGGGTCGTCGGGCTTCTCCTGGAAGTTCACGACCTCGTCGCCGTCGAGCTCGACGAGCCCGTACGACTTGGCGCGCTCGCGGTCGCCCACGTCGTAGGCTGCCAGCGTCGGCGTCCCCTTGTCTTCGAAGAAGTCGGCGAAGTCGGCCAGATCGAAGCTGATCATGTTGTCGCCGGCGACGACGATGAGGTCGTCGTCGACGTTCTCGCGCTCGACCAGCTGGGCGAGCGCCCCGACGACGCCGAACTTCTCGTCCTCCTCGACGGTCTCCTCGACCGAGAGGGTCGGTTTCTGGAACGGGCTGTCCGCGAGGTAGTCGGCGAACGTGTCGGCGAAGCGCTCGTTCGTCGAGACGAACACCTCGTCGACGCGGTCGTCGGCCTCGAAGTCCTCGAAGATCTCGTCGATGACGGTGTTTTCGCCGACCGGTAGGAACATTTTCGGTCGGGTCTCGGTGATCGGCCAGAGCCTCGTCGCGTAACCCCCCGCGAGTACAACGGCTTTCATATGCCTCTCGTCTCACCCCGACGACATACTTCTTGCGCTCCTGTCAACGGCGGGAAACTGCACGGCAGTTGTTTTCGCGGGGACGTCGAGTGCGGTGGGGGCGTCGAGTACGACCGATGCGTCGAGGCTCCGGCTACTCGCTCAGCCGGTCGGTGTCGATCGTGACGCCCGGCGGCGTGACGACGAGGAACCCGCGGAAGTGCATCAGCTCGCCGCCCATGTCCTTGACCTCGCGCGCGAACCCCGCGGCGAGCTCGTTGAGGTCGCCGTCGACTGACAACACGAGGGTGTTGCCGTAGTCGACGCTGCGGACCCACTCGTCGGGGTCGGTGGTCCCGTCGAGGACGCCGAGGACGACGTCGCCGGCGGCCGCGAACGCCTCGTCCATCTGCTCTTCGGCGTCGCGCAGGTCGAGGTCCCAGTCGCTCATACCACAGGGTTGCGAGGCGACGGCAAAAACGTTCGGACGCGAACCGTCGCCGCCCCGGCGCGGAGTCGTTAAGTACGCGCCGACCGCAGCGAGGGTATGGAACGCACGCGGCGGTCCCTGCTCGCGGCCGGAGCGACGGTCGGCGTCGTCGGCGCGGCGGGGTGTCTTGGCGGCGGCGGAGGCGGCGAAAGTGGCGGCGGCGGGAACACGCTCGATACGGGCGAGTACGACTGCGACCTCTCAGAGCCGTCGGACCCGAACCTCGACTTCCGCCCCGTCATCGGTGACTCCGAAGCCGACGTGGTGGTACGGGCGTTCGAGGACTTCACCTGCGGTCACTGCGCCACCTACAAGCTGGACCACTTCCCGACGATCCGCGAGGAGTACATCGATCCCGGCGAGATACGGTACGAGCACTGGGACTTCCCGATCCCCGTCAACGAGACGTGGGCGGCCCCCGTCGCCAGCGCGGCCCGCGGCGTCGGCGACCGGGAGGGCGCCGAGGCGTTTTTTGAGTTCGCATCGGCAGCGTACGAGTCGCAGGGAAGCTACAGCGGCGAGGCGATTGGCGCCGCCGCCGAAGCCGCCGGCGCGGACCCCTGTGCCGCCATCGCCGACGCGCAGTTCACGGCCTACGAGGAGGCGTCGATGAGCGACCGAAGCGAGGGCGAGTCGATGGGCGTCAGCGGGACGCCGACGATCTTCGTGAACGGCGAGGCGGTCGACACGTACGAGGCGGAGACGATCGCGGCCGCGATCGACGAGGCGCTGTAGGCCGGCCCCGGGGCGTCCGGCGCCTCACGTCCCCGAGCGTCGGCCTTTTGCCCGTTCGGCACGTTTTATAAGTGAATGACGGAAGACGACCGCGGCGAGCGGCGGCGGCTGGGCGCCGTCGTGCTCGCCGTGCTGATCTCGCAGGTCCTTTTATATCCCGGCGTGCCGGATCTGGTCGTCGCGCTGGGGGCGCCGGCCGGCATCGACGCCGGGATGTGGTTCCTCGTCGCGGAGTTCGGCGCGTTCGTGACCTTCGCGGTCGTCTGGGGCGCCGCGAGCGACGCGCTCGGACGGCGGGCGCCCCTGATCGTCGCCGGCGCGCTCGGGGGCGCCGCCTCGTACGTCGCGCTCGCCGCGGTCCCCGAGTTCGGGTTCGGCTTCCGGGCGGCGCTGGCGGTCCGGATCGTCGGCGGCGCGCTTACCATCGGCGCCTTCTCGCTGGCGATCACGTCGCTGATGGACCTCCGAGGCGGTAACGGGCGCAACATGGGGACCGCCGGGGTCGCGATCGGGCTCGGCGCGGCGGTCGGCTCCGTCGTCGGCGGCGCGCTCGCCGACGCGAACGTCTTGTACCCCGTCTACGCCGGCGCCGCGGTACTGGCCGGATCGGGGCTGCTCGCGGCGACGGTCGACGACCGAGTCGTCTCCGACCGCGCCGCCGCCGATCGGTCGGCCGAGACGGGTGCCGCCGGCGCGGATCCCGCCCGGAGCGACGTGGGCTTCCGCGAGGTGCTCGCCCGGGCGCGGACGACCCCCGGCCTCCTGGTCCCGCTCGCGTTCGGCTTCGTCGACCGGCTCACGGCCGGGTTCTTCGCCTTGGTCGGCGTCTACTACTTCCAGGACCCGGAGACGTTCGGCCTCTCGGCGGCGGCCGCGGGGGCGACGCTCGCGCTCTTCTTCGTCCCCTTCGCGCTGCTGCAGGCCCCGTTCGGATCGCTCTCGGACCGAGTCGGCCGGTTCCTTCCCGTCGTGATCGGGTCGATCGCGTACGGGGTCGTCACGATCGGTGTCGGCGCGGCGCCGATCTACCCCGTCGCGGCCGCGCTCATGGTGCTCGTCGGGGTGTGCGGCGCGCTGATGGCGCCGGCGACGATGGCGCTCGTCACCGACCTCGTCGAGCCGGAGGCCCGCGGCGCCGCGATGGGGCTGTTCAACGTGTTCGGCTCGCTCGGGTTCCTCGCCGGCTTCCTCATCGGCGGGAGCGCGACTGAGGCGTTCGGCTACGCCCCCGCGTTCCTCGCTGTCGGCGGGCTCGAGCTCGCCATCGCGGTGGCGCTGTTCCCGGCCGTGAGGGCGATCGCGCCGGGCGGCGGCCTCCTCGGGCTCGGCGGCGGGACCGGGCGGTCGCCGTCGGAGTGACCCCTCGGACGCGAGCCCGACGCGACCCGAAAGCGGGCCCGAACCGCGGCGGCGCGGCCGCTCGAGTCGAGTCCTTTTAAGGCGCTCGTCCCCTCCGTACCGACGACAGATGGACATCCTCGTGGTGGGCGCGGGCGAGATCGGTCGCTGGATCGCCGACACCGTGTCGGCCGACGAGTCGCCGGTGGACGCGACCGTGGCCTTCGCCGACCGCGACCCCGAAGTCGCCGCCGACGCGGCCGCGCCGCGCGCCGCCGAGGCGGTCCCGGCCGACGGCGACAGCACCCACGACGCGGTGTGTCTCGCGGTGCCGATGTCGGCGGTCCCCGCCGCCGTCGAGGCGTACGCGCCCCGCGCGAAGCGGGCGATCCTCGACGTCTCGGGGGAGATGACCGACGCGGTCGCGGCGATGCGCGAGCACGCCCCGGACCGCGAGCGCGCGAGCTACCATCCGCTGTTCGCGCCGCCGCGCGTCCCCGGAAACGTCGCCGCGGTCGTCGACGAGGGCGGGCCGGTCGTCGACGGCATCTCGGCCGCGATCGAGGCCGGCGGCAACGAGGTGTTCGAGACGACGCCCGCGGAACACGACGAGGCGATGGAGACGGTGCAGGCCGGCGCGCACGCGGCCGTGCTCGCGTGGCGGCTCGCCGGCGAGGACGTGCGGGAGGAGTTCCACACGCCCGTCTCGGCCGCGCTCGACGAGGTCGCCGACACCGTCACCGAGGGGTCGCCCGCGGTGTACGCCGAGATCCAGCGCGCCTTCGACGGCGCCGACGACGTGGCCGCGGCGGCCCGCGAGATCGCCGCCGCCGACTCGGAGGCGTTCGCGGCCCTCTACGAGCGCGCCCGCGGCGACCGCGAGGGGCGAGAGCGACACGAGTGAGTCGGCCGACCACGCCAGTGATCCCATGATAGACAGAGCAGCCGTCCGGAACAACGCCAACTACCTGCGCAACGTCAGACCGATCGACCCCGAGGAGATCGCGGAGTACATCGAGGGGGGAGCCCACCCCGCCGTCGTCCGCGAGACGCTCCGCGAGGAGGCGTTCGACCTCCGGCTCCGCGAGCGCGAGGACGGCGCCTTCGAGCCCGTCCCCGAGGAGCCCGTCCCGGCGCCCGGCTGGGCGCCGACGGCGCTGCCCGAGAACTACTCGTTCGCCCTCGAGGACCTGCTGGTCCGGGAGTTCGGCGCGAACTGGCACCGCGGGGAGTCCGGCGACGAACTGCGCGAGGCGGTGCGCCGGCTGAAGGACGACTACCTCTACGGGAACGACGTGGCGTACGACCGGGTCGCGGCGCTCGGGTACGCCATTTATCACCTGCCGGCCTACTACGCGACGATCGGCTACGTCCTCGACGACCTCGTCGAGAACGCGCTGCTCGACCGGACGCTCCGCGTCCTCGACGTGGGCGCGGGCGTCGGCGGCCCCGCGCTCGGCCTCCACGACTACCTCCCGGACGACGCCGTCGTCGACTACCACGCCGTCGAGCCGAGCGCGGCGGCGGACGTGCTCGATCAGATGCTCGACGAGACGGGACGGAACTTCCGGCCGACGATCCACGAGGAGACGGCGGAGTCGTTCCTCGGGATAGAGGGTCGAACGGCGACGAGAAGTGACGACACCCCGGACGAGTTCGATCTGGTGGTGTTCGGGAACGTCCTCTCGGAGCTCGACGACCCGGCGGGGGTCGTCGAGGCCTCGATCGACCGGCTCGCGGACGACGGGAGCGTCGTCGCGTTCGCGCCCGCCGACCGCAACACCGCCATGGGGCTCCGGGAGGTGGAGCGGGCGGTCGCGACCCCCGAGAGCGGCGTGTCGGTGTACGCGCCCGCCCTCCGGCTCTGGCCGGACGCGACTCCCTCGGACGGCGGGTGGTCCTTCGACGTGGCCGAGGACCTCGAGGTCCCGCCGTTCCAGCGCCGACTCGACGAGGCGGCCGAGCGCGGCTCGGCGGACGAGCCGGGCGAGTTCGTCAACGTCGACGTGCAGTTCGCGTACGCGATCCTCCGCCCCGACGGGAAACGGCGAGTCGACGTGCGGGCGAGCGACGGCCGCTGCGCGCGCATGGCCGACTCCGAAGGGCACGTCACCGACCGCGTGAACTACCTCGCCGTCAAGCTGAGCCACGACCTCAGCGACGGCGACAACGCGCTCTACCTCGTCGGCGACGGGTCGCAGACGGTGGACCACTACCTCGTCTGCACGCGGGAGACCGTGCTCAACGACGACCTCCGGGCCGCCGACTACGGCTCCGTGGTCTTCGTCGAGAACGGGCTCGTGCTCTGGAACGACGACGAGGGGGCGTACAACGTGGTCGTCGACGACGAGACGGTCGTCGACCTCGTGGCGCCCTGAACGGGGCGGAGCGGTCCGAGTTTCTTCAGTCTCCTCCGACCGGCTCGATCAGCTCCGGCGCGTCGACGCCGGGGGAGTTCACGCGCGTCGAGACCGGGTGGGCCGTCAGTTCGTCGGCCGGATAGGGGTCGAGCAGCGCGGCGGCCTCGTCGGGGTCGCCCCGGAGCCACGTCCCCTCCTCGCTCGGGTCCAAGATCACCGCCATCCGGTGGTGGAGGTCGGCGACGAGGTCGTTCGGCTCGGTCGTGACGACCGTGAACGCCTCGACGGGTCCACCGTCGTCGTCGTCGCCGCCATCGTGCGCCCCGCCGCCGAACGCGCCGAGCCCCGTCTGCGTCGTCTCCGGCTCCGGGGGCTCCCACCGCTCGTAGAGTCCCGCCATCGCGAACGGCCGGTCGTCATCGAAGGCGACGCGATAGGGGGTCTTGCCGGCGCCGTCTCGCTCGCCGTCTGCGCCTCCCTCGACCCACTCGTAGAACCCGTCCGCGGGGACGAGACACCGCCGGCGCTCGAACGCGTCGGCGAAGCTCCGCTTTTCCCGAACCGTCTCGGCGCGGGCGTTGATGAGGTCGAACGGCTCGTCGGCCCACGAGGGGGTGAGCCCCCACTTCATCCGGGTCGCAGCGGTCGGGTCCTCGTCGGCGATCACCGGCAGGTCCTGCCCGGGCGCGCAGTTGTAGCTCGGTTCGACGCCCGCGAAGTCGGCGTCGAACCGGGCTTCGAGGTCCTCGGTCGGGGTGAAGAGGGTGTAGCGACCGCACATGGATACGGTCGGTTGGGACCGGTAATACTTAAACGACATCTGGACGGGACGGACCGCGAGGGACGCCGTCGCCTCCCGTCGGGTTTTTGCCCGCTCGACGCCGCGGTCGGGTATGCGCATCGAGAACAGCTTCATCCCGGTCGAGGGGGTCGGCGAGACGACGGAGCGCCGCCTCTGGCGCGAGGGCGTCACCACGTGGGAGTCGTTCGACCCCGCGGTCGACGTCGCGGGCGTCGGCTCGACCACCGCCGATCGGATCGAGTCGTTCATCGCCGAGGCGCTGACCCGGCTCGACGACGGCGACTCCGCCTACTTCGATCGGACCTTCCCGAGCGGGGAGCGCTGGCGGCTCTACGAGAACTTCCGCGAGGAGACCTGCTTCTTCGACATCGAGACGACCGGCCTCGACGAGCATCGCAACCAAGTGACGACGGTGAGCTTCCATCGGGACGGCGAGACGACGACGCTCGTCGCCGGCGAGGACCTCACCGCGGAGCGGCTCCGCGAGCGGTTCGCCGACGCCAGCCTGCTCGCGACGTTCAACGGCGCGCGGTTCGACGTGCCGTTCTTGGAGACCTCCTTCGACATCGAGATCGACACCCCGCACCTCGATCTCATGTACCCCTGCAAGCGGATCGGGCTCTCCGGGGGACTGAAGCCGATCGAGAAGGCGATCGGGATCGAGCGCGACCGCCCGGACCTCTCGGGCAGAGACGCCGTCCGGCTCTGGCGCGAGTACGAGCGCGGCGACGACGACGCGCTCGACACCCTGGTCTCGTACAACCGCGAGGACACGGAGAACCTCCGGACGCTCGCGGACGCCGTCACCGAGACGCTCCACGAGGACGTGTTCGTCGCGGACGCCGTCGAGCGGTAGTCTCTGTAGACAGAGCGGCGAGCGACTTCGGGAGTGAGCGTTGCAGGTCGGGAGCGAAGATACGGTATTTAAAAGAACATGAGCGACGGCGACGATCGCTTATAAAGAACGGTGCGGTGGCGCGCCCCGGTGA
>NZ_AOJG01000008.1 GCF_000337375.1 Halorubrum lipolyticum DSM 21995
CGGAAGCACCGCAATGAAGGAGCGAACGAAGTGAGCGACCGAGTGAGGAGCGCAGCGAGCGTGCGCCCGCCTCGTCGGCTGGGGCTTTGGAGGTCTTTACCGTAGAGTCGCCGATCGGTTATAAACAGCCGACAGCAACTCCACTCGATCGCTTATAAAGGACTTCAGCTACGTCGCTTCAGCGTCGGCGTCGAGTTCCTCGGGATCTGGCTCATCCGTATCTGAACCCTTCGCTGCCGAGTCCTCGGCGGCGGACTCGTCGTCAGCACTCTCACCGTCGGACTCGGCGTCGTCGGGTGCGTCGTCCCCGTCGGCCGCGTCGGCCGCGTCGTCTCCGTCTGCTTCGGTCACCGTTTCCGAGTCCGCCCGTTCGTCGTCCGCCGCTTCTGAGTCCGACGTATCGCCGTCCGTGGGGTCGTCGCCGTCAGACGCTTCGTCCTCGTCGGACAGTTCGTCTGCGTCCATCTCGCCTCCGTTTTCGTCCTCGTCCCTGCTTTCGTCCTCGCCTCCGTTTTCGTCCTCGTCCCTGCTTTCGTCCTCGTCCCTGCTTTCGTCCTCGTCCCTGCTTTCGTCCTCGTCCCTGCTTTCGTCCTCGCCTCCGTTTTCGTCCTCGCCTCCGTTTTCGTCCTCGCCTCCGCTTTCGTCCTCGCCTCCGCTTTCGTCGACGGCATCGCTCTCGGCCTCGCTTTCCCCCTCTTCACCTTCGTCGTCGCCCGTCTCCTGAACGAGCTTCATCTCGCCGCGGGCGCGGAGGGTCCCGTCGATCTCGGCGCCGTCGTGAACGACGAGGTCGCCGGCGGAGACGTCGCCGAGGACCCGCGCACCGGCCTCGACGGTGACGGTTCCGCCCCGGGTGGTGACGTCGCCGTGGATCGTCGTGTCCGCGCCGACCGTGATTTCCTCGCGGGCGCGGAGGGAGCCGAACACCTCGTTGCGCTCGCCGACGCGGATCGACTCCGCGCGGAGGTTACCGTGGAGCCGGCAGTCGTCCCCGACGGTCGCGGGCGTCGAGACGCGCCACGCGTCGTCGGAGATCTCGGCACCGCGCGGGATCAGGAGGGGATCGCGCACCTCCTCGCCGTCGGCGAGCGCCTCCGCGAGGTCGTCGGCCGCGTCGGTCTCGCCGAGCCGCAGGAGCTGGGAGAGGACGATGAAGTAGAAGACGAGGGTGGGGACGGGGTTCCGGATGACGATCCAGCCGTTCGCCTCGAACCCCTCCTCGATCGTCACGTCGTCGCCGATGTCGAGATCGCCGGAGACCATCAGTCGGCCGGTGACCGTGACTCGCTCGCCGAGGTACGCGTCCTCGCCGACGAGGACGTTGCCGTCGACGGAGCACCACGTGTCGAGCCGGCAGTCGCCCTCGGCCTCGATGTCGTTCTCGACGCTCACGCGCTCGCCCAGCGCGACGTTGCGGCCGCGGAGCCCGAACTCCACGGTCGACTGCCCGCCGACGAGCACGTCGCCGTCGGTGACGAGGTCGTGCTCTTCGACGGTCGTCCCGGACGGGACGGCGAGCTCATCTATCGGACCGCCTCCCCTCAGCGACACACCGGGAGAACTCCCTCCGCCCGTATAAACCGTGTGGGGTCGTCCGACGCTCGTCGGACGGGTGCGGGGCGATCGTTCACGGTCGCGCGTGCGGGCCGTTGCCGAACCGCGGCGGTGTCACTACCCTTTTCAAGCCGGCACTGAAGGTTCAGACATGGGATTCGGATCGTACGACGAGAGCGAGCAGAAGGACCAGGACGTGGACACCGACGACGACGGCGCCGTGAACGTCCACGAGAACGACCACGACGGCGAGGTCTCTATCGAGGGCGGCGCGTCGACCGACGACCTCGTCGGGCGGCTCTCGGAGATGAAAGACGACGAAGACGACGAGTAGCGCGCGCGGTCGACGAGCGCGAAAGAGCGTTTTGCGGGTCGAGCGCGGCCGTGTCACGCCCCTTTTATCCGGTCGCGGCCTACCGCGTTCCATGAGCACCGACCTGACGTTCACCGACGACGGCGTCGACGTCGTCTACGAGGGCACCGAGTTCGAGCTCGAAAAGGACCTGATCGAGGAGGCGACCGGAAAGGGATACCGCGACGTCACCGACCACGAGGTGTTACAGATCGTCGCCGAGGAGCCCGACCTCGACGGCGAGCCGGTCCGGATCGGCGACGTGTTGTAGGCGTGATCCGCGGAGCGGTACGATTTTACGCACCGATCGGTTTGACCGCTGTATGATTGTTGGGGGCGTTCTCTCGACGCTCACGAGTTCGAAGCTCAGGATCGCGCTCGTCGGGCTGCTCGTCGTCGGGAGCGGCGTCGGCGGCGCGTTCGCGGTCGGGATACTCGGCGTGCCGGGCGTCGCCGCCGTGGACAACACGTTCGGCGACGCGACGAACGAGACCACGGCTATCGAGACGGACCTGGTCGTTTCGAACCCGAACCCCGTCGGGATCGGCCTCGACGGCGTCTCGGTGAGCTACACGGTCTCGATGAACGACATCGAGATGGCGCAGGGCGGCCGGGAGGGCGTGCGGATCGACGCCGAGAACTCCACGCTCGAGCTGGAGACGCAGCTTCGGAACGACGGGATCCCGGCGTGGTGGGTGAGCCACGTCCGCAACGGCGAACGGACGACCCTCGACATCGACGCCACCGCGACCTCGGACCGGCTCGGCCGGGGCGTCGACTTCTCGCGCAGCCGCGAGATCCAGACGGACCTCCTCGGCGCGTTCAACTCCGACGAGACGCGGCCGGTGAACGCCGACAGCCCGCTGACGAGCGATCCCGTCCTCTACGTCAACGAGACGCGGAGCGAGTGGGGGACGTTCAGCGAGTCAGAGACGCCGATCGAGATGGCGTTCACCGTGTACAACCCGAACCTCGAGCCGTACGCGGTCACGGAGATCGGCTACGACATCACCATGAACGGGGTGGAGATGGGATCGGGCCAGACCGAGGAGGGGTACGTGATCCCCTCGCGCAGCACCGAGACGATCGAGTTCTCCACCGGACTCGAGAACCGCCGCCTCGATGACTGGTGGGTCACCCACCTCGACGAGGACGTTCGCGGGCACCAGGTGACGGGTCTTCGGATCGAGTTCTACGCCGTGATCGAGTTCCCGACCGGCGAGGAGGCGACGATCCCGCTCGACGCGCTCACCTACGAGGAGACGATCGAGACGGACATCTTCGGCGAGGGCGACGACGTGCGAGAGACGAACGAGAGCGGGTCGTCTGCGGACGAGTCCGGTCCCGGGGACGGCGGGAGCGAGACCGACGACACGGGCGATAGCGGGACTGAGACCGACGACACGGGCGATAGCGGGACTGAGACCGACGACGGTGACGACGCCACGAAAAACGAGACCGACGACAGCAACGACGGCACGGAAAACGGGTCGGACGATGACGACGACGGCGTGTTACCCCTGTAGGGGGCGGAGGCCGCCGGCGCGGACGGTTCCGTCCGAGGGTGGCCCCGTCGCTCGGCGGAGATTTCGCGGTCGTCGCTACCGACCCGCGGTGTCCTCGCCCACGGCGTGGATATCGCGGACGGCTTGAGGCGGGTAGTAATCGAGGGCCGCCTCGTCGCGCTCCGCCGACTGACCGCCGTTCGTTCGGGTGCATTTGATCCAGCCGCTGTCGAGTATCACCACTCTCGCGTATCGCTTCCGCTCCGAGTCCGCCGCTGTGCTCTCGGGCGACTCCCCGGGATCGATCTGGTCAGTGACCGTCACGGTAATACTCCCCTCCGACGGAACCTCGTGCGCCATACCGTACGCTCGCGGTGCGTTCGTTTAGTTCGGTCGGCGCGCTCGGGTCGAACCCGACGCACGGGCGGAAACAGATTTTGAGGCGTGAGATTTCTCCGTGAACTCACAGCGGTCACGCCGCCGGTTGTGGGGGCACGCGACCGCGACGCAGGGTTGGGTCGATTGGTAGCCCCACGTCTGAAACGTGGATTCGGAAGGCCGGTCGAAACGTGTCGTGAACAGGGGAGCCCGCCCGTTCTCATCGCGCTTGTCGTAGTAGTTTCGCGTGTCGGTCACGGTACTCCGTTAACGACTCGTCGACTCTCATTGTTCACATGAAAGGACGACTATCAGCGAGCTCAAATAGCGGAACCACGTCGGAGACTGCGTACACTCGTAGCAGTTCCTCGAGCTCACTGCAACGCTTCTCATCGGCACTGTCGCCGTCACACCAGTCGAGATAGTGCTCGCCGAACTGTGCGACATCCGCGCCCGTAAGCAGTGGATCGCCTTTGTCCCGGTCGACACGGAAATCATCGGCATTGAGCCCGTGGGCGTACTCCTGCCATTCGGGTGTCTCTTGGGAGACACGCATGTGCGCGCAGGTGTCCTCGAGCGTGGTGTACCTACCAAACGCCTTCCAGGCGTCATGCTTCAGGTCGTCGCTCGTTCCAGCCGAGAGTACCCGGTCGATGCGCTCCGCGAGTGTACCATCCGTACCTGCGTCTTCAGCAGCGATATGAGCGCGGCCCCGAAGGTGGGGGAAGTCGAACGCCTCACCGTTGTACGTCAGGTAAGTCTCGGCCTCAGCGTCCTCGAGACGGGTTACCGTCTCAGATAATAGCGCGAGTTCTGATTCGGGACCCCACCCATTTCGGAGCAACACCTCACTTTGGATCTCGGAACCAGGGCTCTGCTGTATTGCGAGAGCGACTGCGAGAAGCTCGAAATCATGTGAATCTCGGAAGTCAGGCTTCTCCCAGTATTCGTGGTTCGGACTGACGGTTTCGATGTCGATCGCGAGACGTGTTACAGAATTTGTCATGGGATCTTATCCATGATAACGTATTGACCATCTATAGTTCTTCCTTAATGTACTACAAGTGGTTATGAAGTGTTCAGAGATTCCTATTCGTTGAGAATATGACTCTACGAAGTACCTCTACTATATGCGCCTCCCAGCGGACTGGATGTCTTCAGCAGATGAGAGACTGCTCGAATTTCTTCGAGAAGAAGGACCTCATCCGCCCTCAAAAATACATGAAGATGATCGGTTACCATATAGCCGAAATCACATCAATAAACGGTGTAAGCTGCTGACAGAGCAGGGTCTGACAAAAAATCTCGGGAACGGAGTATACGCAATAACGGACAAGGGGGTGGATTATCTGGACGGGGAAATCGATCTGAGAGAAGAGTCCACGTCGTAGTTTGTCACGGTTAGGAATCGATGTACTCCCGGACAACCTCGGCTAACTCGTGAAGGTGAGGTAAGGTGTATGTCGCCGCTTCAAAGAAGTAGATGAATTCATCTCCGGCAAGAATCAACGCCGGGGAATTACTAGGTTCCTCCCAATGCTCCAAGGAACCCTGAGGGACACGACCTATCCTTGCAGTTTCGAGAACATCGTACGAGATCTCATCAACGTCACCTGGTTCGCGTGAAAACAGTATCCGGGAAGGTGTTATCGCCGTCCAATTTTGATTAGTAGTCTGAGTCACTTCGGCTTCTCCTCCTGGGGAAAAGATTGCTGCACCACGTTGTCCACCGAATAAGATGAAATCAACCGACTCTCCCTCGAACAAGTGGTCAAATATTGGATCAAGTCGGTCCGGAGTAACAGACGTACTTGATGACTTTTCGGCCAGTGTCTCCAACTGTACTTGCCGCTCACGCTTTTTGGCTTCCCGCTCACGCTTCTCGGATTCCCGGCGAAGTTTCTCCTCCTGCCATCGTTCTTCTCGTTCGCGTCGCTCCTCTTTTTCTCGTTGTAGACGCTTCTGTTGCCGCTCAGCTCTTTTCTTTATTTTCTGTTTTCGTACTCGCTCAGCGCTTTCCCAGAACGCCTCGTACTCCCACCGATCCTCCGAGAAGTGGGCCTTCATCAACTCACCCAACGAACGAACGTCCTTCAACGGAAGTGACGTCTCGTCAATGAAGGAGTAGCGCGCGGTTCCCTTTTGAAGGCGAAGTATCGGAGTGAACGTTGTTGTGATGCCAACACCCTCGGCTTTTTGCGGGTCCTGCTCGCCTGGCTTGAGTCCGAAATCATCGAGTTCATCGAACGCTAGTGAAACAGTCCAGTTTTCGGGCTTTCGCCCGACGAGAAGCAGGACCCGTCGGTCAGTGATACACGCGAGCGAACGATAAGGCGGAGTCGGTGCAATCTCTTCAACTTCGTCTTGGTGCTCTACCTGTACCGGCTGTGTGCTCTCGAGGATGAAGTGTGGCTGTTCGTCCGAATCAAGATACGAAATAAGCGGACGCTGATGGATCCACCCGGTGTCCGACCGAAGGTGGCGACTCCGTCTCGTCTCTGTGAGAGCGTTTCGTGTGACAGAAACATGCTTGGCACTTTTAATTACTTCCTCGATCCGGCTTTCCGAGGGGAGCTCGTAGTTGTGCTGCTTTCGACGCCACGGGAACTCCATGTCGGCTGGCTCTCACTCCAGAGGTGTAGCGGTTTCCCATTAGCAAATGCTGATCACCTAGCCGCGCTCCACCAACCAACAGATGACCTAGGCATGGCGGTGCCATCGCCGAGAATTGCTGATTACTGTGAGTTCTATCGAGCTAAAAATCGTTGTACTGCCATTCGTCGATAGCCCTGGCGTGGCCTATAACTATCTCGTTCGTTTCGAGGACGGCACTGGTGACGTGATTCGAGAGGAGATAATCCCCGTCTTCGTCGATGCGATACATCACGATCCACAACAACGACTCGGAGAGCGTATCGTACGAGGAGATAGTATAAAAGGGTCACCGGACTCTGAGTCCGTTCGAGCGCTCCTCGAAAACCAAGAACAGCTACGGACTGCAGCAGACCGGTACATCAGCCAGCGGGTCGAAGATCTCCGAGCCGAGCTGTCCGAGCGACGTCGAGAGGAGACACAGCGGGAACTCGACAACCTCGAAGCGTACGCAGAAGCCGAGCGTGAACGCATTGAACAGTTCATTGAGGATTACGAACGGAAGGCGGAGGCAGGATCGGATATGGACATCGCCATCCGCGGACAGCGTCAGCGCCTCAATAAGCTCGAAGAACGCATTGAGAAGCGGAGGAAGGAGCTCCGGCGGAAATCCCAAGTTATCTCGCTGGCTCCAGAAGTGGAAAATCTCTGCCTGACACTTCCAGTGTGACCGCTTCGTCACTGGTGACGCCCCCAGAGTAGAGCCTCCATCGCGAATGGTCGTCTCCTTGCCAATCTTTAGTACAGTTGCCTATCAGAAACAATCATGGTCGAGGTCGAAAATCCGGGGACAAAACAGGTAGAGACACTTCTCGAAAACGTGGATGACGGGTCATATGTCATTCCCTATTTTCAACGAGGGTTCGAATGGCAGCCCTCGATGGTCTCCGAACTGTTCGAGTCGATACTGCAGGACTATTACACGGGACTGCTACTATTCTGGGACCTAGATCAGAACCGCGCTGAACAGGAGGAATGGGACCCAATATGGGGTTCGAATCTCGAAGGGTCCCCAGACATGGCTGTACTTGACGGCCAACAGCGACTCTCCTCACTTTACTATGCGATTCACAATCCAGAGAAGAAATTTCCTAATCGGAAATCCTACTATGTGTTCTATCTCGACCTAATCAAGGCGCTCGATGAAGATTACGAGGAGGCAGTTACGTACAAATACTTCCAGTATTACCGAACCTGGGAACAGCTGAGCGAGGACAGGGAGTCATGGATTGACCGCGGCAAGGTTCCGCTTGCGATTCTCTCGGCACGAGATCCGAATGATCCGAACAAGAAGTATCTCGATTCCCGTGAGTTCCAAGACTGGATTGACGAGTTCATCGAGCAGCGGTCTTCTGATCTTCCGTCCGACGTCAAGCCGTGGGACATCCGCGACGTATTCGTGAGTATCCTCGACTATAGCTTCGTTCACTACCCCCTCAGCAACGACCGCGAAATCCGCGATATCTGCAACATCTTCGCGAAGGTGAACGCGAGCGGGATGAAACTCTCCACGTTCGATTTGATGAACGCGTTCCTGTATCCGAGTGGCGTGGAGCTCCGCAAGGAGCTCTGGGAGAAGCTGGATAACGAGACGCTGAAGCGAATTGACCCCAACATGAAGGAGTATCTGTTGAAGACTATTTCGCTGGTCAAGCAGAACTACTGTTCCTCAAAATACCTCTACAACCTCATTCCCGGTGAAAAGGTGACGCGACGCGGCAATGACGGGAAGCGATACGAAGAAGTACTCGTCGACTCAGGTGAGGAATTCAAAACGCTGTGGGAGCAGGCATGCGATTACGCAGAAAAAGCGCGGGAGATCCTCATGAATACGGGAGACGGTGAGTTCGGGGCGATACGGACAGAATTCATTCCAAACAGTACGATTGTCCCGGTTCTTGCGGCGATCCTGTGGGAGTACGATGGCGATATCGAGTCTCCAGAATTCAAAGAGACGCTCAGCCGCTGGTACTGGTCGGCAGTTCTCTCACAAGATTACAGTGGTTCCTCAGATACGGTGATGGCCAAGGACTTCCGTGATTGGAAGGAATGGATGGCGACGGGGAGTACGATTGAACGGATTACGAAGATAGATGGCGATTTTATTAAGGAGTTGAACCTTCGGTCCGTGGACAAGGGATCGGCACGGTACAACGCCATTATCTGCTTGCTAGCGCTGAATGACGCTCGGGACTTCTATAAGGGGAGAATCGTCGGCACAGGGGACTTCTCAGAACGAAAGATCAACGATCATCACATCTTTCCAAAGAAGGTGAAGGACCTCCACCCAGACGATGCCAAGACGTTCGATAGCCTGAAGGATTCTATTGTTAACCGGACACTCATCCTTGACGAAACGAACAACGACATCAAAGCTGACCGACCGTCGGAGTACATTCAGGAGATGATCGACAAACACGGAAGCGAGACGAAGGTTCAAGAGATTCTCCAAACCCACTTAATCACCGACTCAGCCTATGAACATCTAAGAAACGACGAATTCGATGATTTCGCTATTGAACGAGAGAAGGCCATAAAGCAGCATATCATCGACAACGTTGGTGTAGGAAACTGAGACGGCAGGCGGTATTCGGAGGGTGGTAGCGCAGTCGCTCACAGCAATCCAAGAAAGGCCCGCGCCTCCACAGTAGTGGAGACGAGCCAGAGAGAACCCGACGGAAAAGAGGGCGTCAGCGTTGATAAAGTTATCTCGGTTTTAGAGGCCGTAAAGCTCAGATCGCTCGAGCGCCCGGTTGACTGTCGATCGCGCGCAGTCCAGCCGTTTTGCGGCCTTCCGCCTCGAAAGTTCGTCCTTCTGTACCATCTCCAGTGTCGCGACGACGTCGTGGTAGTCGCCGGACTCGATGAGCTCGCCGTCGTCTTTCTCGAAGCCGAGCGGCGCAGGCCCGTGATGATACGCTTCGTTTTGTTGGCGGGCAGAGATACCGTCACGCGTGCGCTGGCGCGTCATGTTCGCTTCCAGTTCTGCGAACACACCCAGCAGCTGAAACAGAGCCGTCTGGTACGGATCACTCTCTCCCGGCCGGAGTGTCAATCCTTCACTGACGATGTGGAGTTCAACCTCTTGACATCCTCCCCGCGCTGAAGCGCGAGGATTCCCACGGCACCGCACCGCTGGGTTGGGATAGTGTGGTTTACGACGTTACCTGTTCTTGAGGTGCGAACGCACCAGTCTCCTTGTCAAACAGGAACGTCGATGGCTGTGCCAACCAGCCGTTACTCCTATCACCGCCATCCGTGGCGGGACTTGGAGATACTTTCTGCCGAATATTCTCAGCGCCGTTCACATCTGCGTTCGCTACTGTACCGCACTCATCGCAGACATACAGTCCGCGTTCAACACGGTTGGCTTCATGCTTCCGGCCACAGCACGAACACGATTTCGAGGTATCCCGCTCAGACACGTGCTCGACCGTGATACCTTCCATCTCGGCTTTGTATTCGAGTAGGTCGCTGAACCGGTCGAACGCCCACGAGTGCAGGTCAAGATTACCGTGCTTGCCCCAGTCCTTCGACTCGCTGTTCTCCTCATCCTCACGGATGCCGGAGAGATCGCCCACCACGATAGTTCCAACACCTTCCTCAACACACCGTTCAACAATATGCTTGGAGAGAGTGTGGAAGTAGTGGGTGCGGCGGGCCGACTTCTTCTGGTTCAGCCTGGTAGCCTGCTCGGAGTCCGAGTCGTCACACCAAGCGATTCGCTTGCTGAAGTAGTAGTCGTCCTGTTTCAAGCTCATGCGGTTCAGCGGATTGAGTCGTGGTACGGAGATAGCTGAAGATGTTGAATATACAGTCTGACCACCAGTTTCGACAGGATCGAATAATTACTCCGAACAATAGTTTGGTCTCATATAGTAGCGAGAGAGACCGAGCAAGCCAACGTCCACTTTTGCGATAGAACCGTCACCTACGAAGTAATATCAAACCGAGCACTGCTACCAAGAATGAAGTGCAGGTAAACAGTCAAACCGCGCGTACAGCCTACTTTCTGTACGTTTCGACATCTAGCCCGCTAACAGCGCCGAAATCGTTGTCGCCGACAACGAGCGGAACACCGAGAGAGCGTGCAGTGCCGGCGATGTAGATGTCGCTCTTGTTGATCATCTCGCCGTCGTCGCGGAGTTCGACGTAGATCTCGGCCGCTTCAGCGGCAGTCTCGTTCGTGAACGGCACCGGTTCCACCCACTCGTACTTCGACACCGCCTCCTCTTGGGTCATCTCCTGTGTGATCATCAACCCACGATATAGCTCGGAGAGAACGATGGTTGAGGCGCCGATTACCTCCTCGTCGTGAGCGGCTAGGTACGCAATTGCCGCGTCGTCACCGCGGGCGTAGTCGATGAGAAACGAGGCGTCGACGAGCTTCACGATTCCCCCGAGAGTCGATCGTCAACCTCGTCGCCGAGTTCGTCGAACGAATCGTCGACGTCCTCGAGCCCTCGACTGACTTCGGCTTCGAGGTCAGCAGCCTCCTCTTCGGAGAGGAAGCCCGCGTTCGTCCGCCAGTCAGAATCGAGTTCGTGAAGGATTCGGTCGAGCGTCTCGCTAAAACTTTCGTCACCGCGTTTGTGCGTTTTCAAGCGCTCGTAGACGTCCTCCTTGATGCCGATATTCTTCGAGGCCATCCTTGTTTTGTGTATGAGTATGTGTACACATTAATGTTGGCTCCCGGTTCGAGCCGATCGCCCCGACAGTATTGAGAAAGGTGAAAACGCGAATCAACTCTACATCTCACTCGTCACCGGGCTTGGTACCATTCCGAAGGTTCTCCCGGTATTGCCGGTACGCTTCTGCCCGCTCACGTTGTTCCTGCTCGGTCGGCGCTTCGTGTTTCGTTTCGTCGAAGAATGGTAGTTCGTCGATCTGGGGGATATCCATCACCACTCCCAAGCTGACGATGTCCGGAAAGTAATTCTCGATCACCCACTCTTCACCGTGCTCCTCGACTGCCTCCCGAATATACGGGGCTGCCTCCGGATAGTCTTCTTCCAAGCTGCCGTCCATGTGTACCATATGGTGTGACTGACGCATAACAGTCGCTACGATAGAAAGGACTGGCTCTGTTGAAATCCTCAGCAGCTGATATTTTTTATTACCAATCGCTCAGTACAGATGACGCGGGGATCGGTCAGTACAGCGGAGAGACAGTCCAATTCGAACAGGGAACGCTCGTGATGGCCGTGTCAGAACTCGACTCGACGGAGTCACAGGCCGACTCCGATCAACACTGTCCCGTCACTGCTACCCAGAGAGATCGTGTTGCGGTACCTATCAATGGCTCCGTGCTACCTCTCGCGCCGTTCCAATACAACTTGAGCATAAAGACACCGACCATTCTCTCTTGCTACTCAGCACGGTGTCGTTTTCTGACGGATACATTGAACTCAGCTGTCTCACGAATCAACCGGGCTACGATCGTGTGCCCAAACAGTATTATTCAGTGGAGCACACAATGGCTCGCAGCTCGCTGAGAAGCTCTGGATGCTCCTCAACAATGTTCTTCATTTGCTGATGTGCCTGCGCGTGACAGTCGTTACACAGCGTGACGAGATTGTCTGGGTGGTTCGCTCCACCCGCAGAAAATGGGATAATATGGTGAAGTTGGAAGTCAGTCCCCTCTTCGTTCATCGGAGTGACGTCGACGTTACACCGCTGACATTGGTACTCGTCCCGTTCGAGAACTGTTTGTCGGGTAGACGGACTGAGGCTTCGTGACTCAGCAATACTTTCAGCGTGAATGAGCATATGGTGGGCTTTCATGCCTGCTTCACTGGCAAACGAACGCTCACAGAGTGGACAAGTGCTCGGAGCCTTTCGACCAACGAGACTCACATTGTGCGCGATGGTGTGGTGGGCCTTCATATCGACCTCACGGGCAAAATCGTCCCGACCACAGGTCGGACACTCGTGACTTGACATTACCCTTCGTTGAATTCTGAGATCTATTAGAAGTATGCCGATTCGAAGTAATCCGGCGAAACGGGTTGTGCCATACGGTGGTGGGGGAATTCGCATCCGTTTACAAGTACGAGATCGACGTCGACGAGGTTGTAGTGCTCCAGCTTCGGCAGGTGGTTTTCTCGGAGATACCGCAGCGTCACCGGGTCGGGATGTGCCTCCTCGTAGCGGGCGTACAGCTCCTTCTGGATGAGCCCGTCCTCTTCAGCGAGAACCTCGTACAGCACGCGCTGGTGGTCGTTCAATTTCGAGATGGTCTTCTGGCGGACCTCGCGCTCCGCGTTCGCGACGGCGTCCTTGACGAGTCGCGCCGGGATCACCGACAATCCCTCACGCGTTGCCATCCGCGCGGCGACCCGTAGCGCCGCGATCGCCTGCCGCGCGTCTCCTTCGGAGAGGCGCGCGATCCGTGCGAGCACGTCCTCGTCGACGGCGCCGGGTCCGAGCCCCTCACGGGCGCGACGGGAGAGGATCTCCGTGATCGCGTCCTCACTGTAGGTATCGAAGCGGACTCGGTAGGCGACGCTGATCCGGGAGGTGACCCGATCGTCGAGGTCCGCGAGGAGGTCGACCTCCCGATTCGCGATCCCGATCCACGAGAGCCCGCGGATCTCGTGGAGGTCGTAGAGTACCTCGGTCCCGCGCAGTTGGTCCGCCTCGTCGAGGATGACGACGCCCGGCCCGTTGAGGTTGTCCGTGATCAGGTCGATCAGCCGGCCGGTCGAGGACGATCGCGGCAGCGCCGCGCCGACCAGGTCCCGGGCGAGCTGCTCGAGGACCGCGTTCCGGGTGTAGTCCTGCCAGCAGTTCACGTAGGCGTGCGGGACGTCGAGGACCTCCTGCCGAAGTTCGCGAACGGCGGCCTTCGCGACGGTCGTCTTCCCGACGCTGGACGGACCGAACAGGAAGCAGTTCTCCGCGCGGAAACCGTCCTGAATCGGTGCGAGCGCGTCCGTTACCTCGTTCATGTGTCGATCCGGCCAACAATGGTGGAGGGGAGGTGATCGTCGTCGAACACCGTTCAGTCGCGTATCACATTAGCCTCGGTCACGGTGCGGGGATATAAGCCGACCCCCGAGTGTTCCGAACGGTTCCGGATGGTTTCCAACCGCCCCGAACCCTTTTGATGAGGTGCGCTCTAATCACAGGCATGAGTACGGATACGGGTGGCAACGGTGAGAGACCGGCACCCGCGACTCACATCACGCTGGAACTCTCGGAGGACGGCGAGATGTGGATCGTCACCGATGAGGAGACAGGCGTGACGACGCAGGGTGAGACGCGTGAGCACGCTTTGGAGATGATCGATGAGGCGGTCGCGCTCCACAAAGGTGAGGCGGGCCGATCCATCACTGACGACGATCTCCGCGAGTGGGGAATCGATCCCGAATCGGTCCCCGACGAGCCCGGAGTCCCGGACGCGCCGTGGTTCGACGCGGACGAGGAATGACGCGACGACAGTTCACCGGCGAAGAAGTCGCTTCTGTTCTCATCGAAACGGGTATTATCCCGTTGATCGGACGGGAAGTCACCTCAAGCTCAGGTACAAACATCCCCAGACAGAGGAAGTTCGGAATGTCAGCGTTCCGATTCACGGAGAGATCCGCACCGGCACGCTTCGAAACATAGCCGACCAATGCGGAGCACTTGATTTCGACTCGTTCTGCGAGTGGATCGACCGGAATAGCTGAACCGAGCGAGTTACTGCGACTACCGACTTCTTACACATGTAGCTACTACTCCCTCAAAACACATAGTATACATACACAATAACAAGCGGTCCAGTAAGGATTGCCAACAATTCGAATAACAATTGTTGCCACTTTTCTCTCTCCTTAGATTCTACTTGTAAAAAGTATCTAGAAGCGTATGATAGGTTCCAAGCCCCAATGAGCATTAGAAACGCGGAGATCGATATTGGGATATACAGCACTGGTGACTGTACTGAAATTAATGACTGTAATGATAACGCGAGTATATCCCCTACAATGGGAAATCCAGAAGCTATCTCAGTGAGCGTTTCAGGATATGGTAAACTTGGAAGTTCTGTGAACGAAATACTTCCATATCGTAGTGGGATCTCCCCAAAGGAGGGAATAATCTCTCCTACTAGATATCCCCCGGATAAGAACAGTATGCCCCTGTTTTGAGCTGTTTGAATAGTATCTTTAGTTGGCACTGACTTACTAAATATCTCCACTTCTGAATCAAATGGAGGGGTACAGCTCCTCCAGACGTGGACTAATGTTGCTTTTAGCGTGGATATGAATTTGATTAGAATTACAGAAACCAGAGATATGAGCAGAATTTGGTGGGGAACAAAAAATGTATAATATAATAAAAATCCGGTGCTACTGGGACTAGCTGGAAAGTACCATATTCGTACTATCTCCAGAATCACCCCAATAATAACGTAAATCAGCCAAGGGAGTAATGAGTAGTATTGGTATTTCAGGAATAGGAGGAGATCTCTATCCCCTCGATGACAATTGTCAAACACGGGACCTGATATCCATGTCCGGTTATTAAATCATTTCACTATGTGCAAATGTGAGAAGTATGGTTTGCCTGCCGACTTATTATGGAATGCCGCAGTAGATTTAATTCTGGAATCAGATGACTGTTTATGGGAGAAAGTGGAACGTTCTCGTTTTTTGGACGTGTGCACCCCGAACGAGCCGCCGCTGCGATCGGTGAGGTGAGCCTCCAACACCGGAGTCAATTCATCAATTTCGAAATAGACATATTCACACATGGTTCTCAGCTTTTAGTTCAAGTCCATCCTGAGTCCGAAGTGGAGGATCTTGATACACTCCAAAATTTAGTACAGTCTTCGGTCTCCTCTATAACAGATCCATTCGCATTTATATATGGAAAACACGTTTCGGTGGAAATTACTGGAGCTATTACACCATCTGGCAGTAAACGAGTATTCGGGATAGAGCACGGATACATCGCTGAGAAAACTACCCAAAACGGGGAAGCCGATGAGTGGTACGGAAAGATATTAGATGTCTATAGTACAGATGCCGCACCATATCTACAGCGTGCGTTTCGCGATTACAGGCTAGCTCTGGAACATGCAGAAGACACAGGATTCTATTGCTTCCGTTCCATCGAATCTCTCCGTCAATTCTACAAAGAAAGTGATGACACCGAATCTTGGGAGAGACTCAGGAGCGATATTGAGGTTAGTAGAGAAACTATTGAACAAGGGATCCAAATATACGCAAAGGACCGAAGACACGGCGACGTTTATTCATTATCAGGCGAAGAAAGAAAAGAGATCTTAGAGACTACTTGGACAATACTCAGTTCATTTATCGATCGTTTGAGTGAGCAAGCAGAAGATGGATCGAATGAACCTGAGTAGGTGAACGACTTGTCATAAATAACTGCTACTACATTCACCACGTGCCGGGAAGTTTTCATGGTTGGGTTATATGGCTTATATAAGGGACACTAGTATGTACTTCGAACCGGGCAACCTCGAAGGGAAAGAGACTGGGGCAATCCTCGACAGATTGATCCAGTACGTTACAAAATCCGATGAGGAAATTGCTGAGGAAGGTCGTGAGAAGAAGAAGACCACGACGGAGCTTAAGGTATTCCTCGCGGAAAACCGAGGGCTCGAGCAGGGAGACATAGAGGAAAGAATCGAGGACTTGCTCTTTACTGATGGGCTCACAAAGCCGCAAACGGAGTTCTTCGATTCACATAATTTTGAGGAGTACATACTGAACGAGGAGATCTCCTCTGTAGAGATCACGACGCCGCAGTACGATCGTACCGACCAGTTCTTCTTCTATTACCCAGATAACTACCTGCGAGTATTTACTATTGAGCGCCGAAAGTGGACTGAAAGGACCGTAGAGCGTTTGATTAAGTACTTACCAGAACTGGATCGCCTCCTCCTCTCTTCGGAGGATCTTGAAGAGATATCCGAAGATCTACAGAAGACCGACGTTTCCGGATTTACCGCTAAGTACCAGCCGTATTACAGAGAACAGAGTGTCAGCATCCAGTTTCATGGATCTGAGCCGGGTGACCTCGAAAAGGTCGAGGAGGAGTTCAACGCACGCCCATCTCGACTCGAACTGAGCCGCAGAAACAGCCCTGTGGACGCGGTGAAAACGTCAATGGATGTTGGTGGATATTTCTCTGTTCCCCGAATCCGAGAGGATAGTCAGGAACTCGGTCACGAGACGCTGATGCAGCTGGGCGAAGAGTATCAGTCACGCGACCGAGAGAACTTCGATGTCGAACATAAACCGAGGAAGATTCCCCAACGGCAGGGCTTCTCAGTAGAGGGGCATACGACTCTTGAATTGGTTGAGCAGGTGGACGACCTCGAACCAGATGTCGCTCCTTCCCACGAGGAGTTAGTCCAGAAATTAGAGGAAGAAGTGGTAGACGGAAAACGGCGCTACGAGTACTCGGTTTGGGAAGACGGTAACTACATGGTCTTCGACAAAGACCGGGATGAGCCGTTTGAAATAACCATTGAGGATCGGAATATCGTCCTACATGCGAAGCCGGCGACAAACTCAGTCACACTTCGAGACTTCTGTGATATAATAAGACAAGAGTTCAACACCACCTATCGGCTAGAAAAGACCTCAGAGAAGGTGGGGGTCCTGTAAATGTCGGAGTGGCCGCGTCAGAAAGACGAGATCTACTCCTACAACCTCTTTCACGCTGCAATCAAAAGTCGACACAACACAACGGGTCTCTCTTCCCGTGGATTTGGGCTGGTTGGAACATTCATGCGGGTCCCGGGAGGTGACGAGGATCCAACGCCTGATCCTGACTTTACCCTGTATAAAGACGGAGTTCTATTGTTCGTCGAGATCAAAGCCGGGGAGAATATCAACGATAGCCATATCGATCAGATGCAGGAATATGGCGAACTCGGGCTCGAGGCGGTCGAAGAGTTCGCGATGCAGACTGATCTTGCAGAACGATATAATCGAGACGATATCGTGGGTTTTGAACACTGTATCGTGTACGGAGAAGAGTTTATCGAGGAGTGCAAAGAGGAGTATGAAAACTGCCGAGAAACCTTGGAAGAGTTGGCTGAATACGCACCAGTACTCACTCAAGAGCGCGGTTCGACCCTACAACTAGATTCTGGATCGTTCTCCCGGGACGAGTATAACGACAGGTTCTCAAATGGGATTCAGCTGCCGAAAGCTACTGATAAGGTGATCTACCTTCCCGAGAATGTCGAGTTAGAAGCCCTCAGCTACTCGATTACTCATGATATTGTGCTGAACAACCTGAATGGTGATAGCTTCGAGGCTACCCCCTCTGAAATACAGAACTTCCACGGGAGGCGTGATGTCCGCCTCAGAAAAATAAAGCAAAGTCTCTCATTCCTGTCGTATGCAGAGGCATGTCACAGGCAATCTGACGGAAGCTATCTATTCCGTCGAGACGATCTCGGGGATATTCTCGGCATCGAGGATCTCCTACGCGAAAAGAGAGTGGAGGAGCACCTTGAGGAGGCTGATGGGGAACAGGCAGGACTTCAAGAGTTCCTCTGAGCCTGTGACCCATATCGATTCGAATCACGACTTGTTATACAAGTCGATAAATAGACCCTCGAAACCGCCCTGATCGGGCCGAGGACCTCGTCGGTTCTGCCGTACTAAGTGCTACCTTCTTTTGAAAGTTCACATGCGCTTAGAGGCGACCGGCAAGCCGGACCAGCACAAAGTGTGGCTCACAGACGACGACCTCGAGGAGCTCCGCCGCGCCGCCGGGAGTCACCGCGACGACCTCGTGATACAGCTCGGCGGGTTCGTCGGGCTCCGCGCCTTCGAGATCCCGCAGGTCGCGCCGAAACACGTGAAGCGGACTGCCGACGGCGACCACTTCCGACTCCGCGTCCCAGAGGTGAAAGACACGACAGGAAGCGGCGGGAAGCCTCGCGACGCCTACCTCCCACGCGACGTCGAGGGCGACATCCACCGGTACGTCCGGTCGGAGGACGTCGGCCGCCACGATCCGATCGTCGACCTCTCCGAGAGCGGGATCCGGGCGGTGGTCAAACGCACGGCCGAACGCGCGGCCGACGCGACCGGCGACGAGGACTTTCTCCACGTGTCGAGCCACGATCTCCGTCGTCGATTCGCTCAGCGGCTCCTTGTCGACAAGCAGGTGAACCCGCGCGTGGTCATGCAGGTCGGCGGGTGGGACTCCTTCCAAGCGATCGAACCGTATCTAAATGCGCCGACATCGGAGGTCGTGAACGACGCTTTCGAAAAAGCGGGGTTTGAGTAAATCTCGGCGATCTAGATACACTAGCAACTGAAGCGAAGGATCTACGATGTACATCACTCGTCTCCGTCGCACGAGAGATCGATTGTAAAACAGATTATATGTACGAGAGTTTTTTAAGTATCTATTTGTACCCATATGACAGGATGGAAGGAGGTGCTAGCCCTGGTCCAGGTCCAGAAGCAAGCGACGAACAACAGCAGGACAGCAGTCCCGGAGGTGGGTCGCCAACTAGTGATGGAGGCGGCGATACGGGTTCAAGTCCAAACAGTAGAATCGGACTTGAGGAATACAAGATTGCTGGTTCTGAAGCAAGATATCGGGACCAAATGCTATTTACCTCATTCTATCTATCGCTAGTCGCTCTGGCTATTCTCTTACAGATCGTCCTCGGATTATTTGATGAGCAGCAACTATTTTCTGTTATAGTCGTTTCAATCGTGTCTGCTGCGGGATTTGCCAATCTTCTCTGGTGGTCTTACGCAACCAAGCAGGCTCGGAACAAGGCGTGGGGCCGGCGGAGAGAGCTTGAAAAGAACCTCAATAGTTTTAAGCTCAATGAATATCTCGCTGGAAATAAAGTGTATGACTTCGCCGATGAAGATGTAAAAGAGTCAAACAGCATTATTGGAAAGTCTAGTAGTGACTTGGTGATCGGGTTTGCAGCAGTAGCAACTCTAGGGTGGGTTGGAACTGCGGCGGGTACCATCTTTATGATATGGCATGATGGGTCACAACCGGTTCTATACACAATCGGGGGGGCCGTGGTTGCATTTATTATTGGGCTCGCATTCGAGGTATACAACAAGGGGTATTGTATAAGGAGAAGCTAGAGAGGTTTCTGTGTGATATTTTGTGTATCGGCTCTGTTGAAATTCTCAGAAAGTGATAGGTTCGATCCCGGTGCGGTCAGTACAAGATACTCAAGAACCGCTCAGTACAGGGAAATCACGAATCACTCGATAAACTTAGTTCGCTGAGTCTTGGTTCTCGTTCGGTCGAAGCACCGCATAAAAGAGAAGCCCAAGTTCTGTAAGTACGACTACGCCCCCGATCGAGCGAGCAGCAGTCGATATCCCTGTCATGTAACCACGTACCGCAACAGCGATATCACCGAGTGCCGCGACTCCCAGCCCGAGCAAAAATACAATTATGAAGAGCAGATACCGAATCGATGTAAGTAGTTCATCTGTTTTGGAGGGCATCAAAACTAGTTCGAGTGGTGTTTGTGATAACTTTTCTGAACTGGTAAACGACTGACCAGTTCGTATCTCTCATCGACCCGCTGTTTCAGACAAGAACATACCTGAAGAAAAGGATTTCAACAAAGCCGAAAGTACTGGTGATCGCGACGAAAAGATGGCTCGCACTATCGTACAAAAATGCGACGAGCGAGAACATGAGTCCGTTCTTATTCTGGTTGGCGACAAGCATGTTGAGCCTATCGGCGAGAAACTTGATGAGGAGGGCTGGGAAGTTGAAAAGGAGCGAACCAACAATACAATCGCACGGATCAAGAGACGACTGGGATTCAGTTGACTCTGAACTGTCAACTTAAAAGAGCCACAACTTGACCGAGAGAATCCGAAGCATGCGAGAAGGCGCGAGGTTTGACAATTCCACGTTCCGCCAATCTCGTTACCAGTCTTTGGTTCTGTTAGACCGGGGCCTTCCTGTCGCTTGATACGCTTCTGTCCAGCCTATACGGTTGAGTGTTCGCTGGGGAGTTACGGTTATGAATGCCGCTATCATGAATCCAAGTGACCACCTAACGATGGCAGGGATGAACCGGTAACCGGTTCAAATCCAGTTGTCGAATCTTCCGACCTCGATTCGGAAACCGGCGGTAGCGGCTCTGTGCGTGCGGATCTATCGACTGAAGGAGATAATGGGGCCGGAGGGATTTGAACCCCCGATCGACTGATATCTCCGGTGCGCCTCGGAACTCCAGAGGGTCGTCAACACGACCGATGATCAGTCGGCCGCTCGGTATATCAGTCTGGAGTGTCGTCCCGGGCGCAAGCCTCTGGAGTCAGTCGCCATGCCTGGCTTGGCCACAGCCCCGCGTGATCTCGCATCAGTTGGTTGCCGAAACGCGGATAAAGGGGTTTCGATCGCGAGCGATCGGACGACGGGACGGCGGAGCGGGGGACACGCGAGGCGGCGCCCCCGGCCGTTCACTCCTCTCGGTCGTCGGCGCTCCAGTCGCACTCCTGGCACTTGTAGCCGGTCACGAACTCGGTCACGCTCGGCATGTAGCCGACGGTGATGACGCCGCCGCCGCACTCCGGGCAGTCGCGGTCGGCGTCAGCGATCGATTCGGCCTCGAGCACCGACTCGCCCTCGACCAGCTCCGCGAGCTTCTCGGGCGTCACCATCCGCCCCTGCACGACGCGATTGGACATACTCGGCGTATGCCGCCGAGCACCTAAATACCCGCGACACGCGGGGGGACGACCGGCGCGGCCCTCGGTCCCCAAATCACCCGCGGCTACAGCCAGGGCGCCCGCGAGTCGTCGTCCGCGAAGGGGTCCGTACCGTCGCTCTCGTCGCTCGACACCGAGGGATCGCCGCCGTTGGCGATCACCGCCACGTCGTCGTCGACGATCGGGCCGGGCGCGGTCGGCGCGTCGAGCGGGGGGTCGGTCGAATCGGGGGAGTCGTCGTCGTCCGCTGCGTCGTCGACACCGGCGTCGCCTTCGCTCGAGCTGTCGGCGGCGTCTCCGTCACCGCCGTCGGGGTCGTCGCCGGTACCGTCGCCCGCGGGACCGTCCGCCGGCCCGGCGTTCGGGTCGTAGGCGAACAGGGTCGTCACAGCGAGCACCGCCAGCGCGATGGGCGCCTCGGTCTGCATGAGGTCGAAGGGGCCGAGCAGGATCGGCAGCGCGAGCACGCCGAGCGCGACGGCCGATCCGAACCGGAACCGGTCGATGTCGACGCGCCCGCGGAGGTGCGGCGACAGCAGCGCGACCGCCAGCGCGAACGCGACGCCGACGCCGGCCGCGGCGGCGCCGTTGAGCACGTACTCGGGGGAGGTGCGAATCGCGAATCCGGAGGGATCGAAGCTGGCGACGAGTCCGAGCGCGATGATGACGCCGGGGCTCGGCAGGCGCTCGCCGATCTCCGAACTCGCGGTCTTGGCGGCGATCGTGAGGATCACCAACCCGGCGAAGCGCTCGAAGACGGGGAGATTCAGGAACCCTTTGAACGTGGGAGCGAGCGCGGCCTCCAGCGCGGCGAGCGGGATGATGATCGCACCGATCAGCAGCACGGAGACGACCATCTGTCGGCGGCTGCCGTCCATCTCCGCGAGGATCACCGCGGCGGTCGCGGAGCCGCCGAAGATGAGGATGCCCGTCTCGATCACGCCCGTCGCAGTCGTCAAGACGCCGGCGACGACTAAGGCGGGGAATATCCCGTCGACGAGCGGCAGCACCATCACGGTCGCGAGCAGCTTCGTCGCGCTCCCGACCTGCTGTTCCAGCCGGAGGGCGATCGGATGCCGTGAGACGCTCATTCAGGGGCGATGACCCTGACCGACGGGGAGACGGTGGGAAGCGGGCGACCGGCGATAGCCGAGGGCCCGGCGTGCGGAGTCGAATCCGCGAACGGCCCGACGAGCCCATGTAAAGCGTTTGCGCGAATTGCCGGCTGTAAAGCGGGCGCCGAGGATGAGGGTCGGCTGGCCGGCGATGCGCGCGTTCACGGGACTGTCGGAGTCCATACCTCATATATCTGTTTCGGTTGCGTTAAAGGTTGTGTGAGACGTGCCCGCACGGGGCGAGAGATCGGTATCGATATTTTATAAGTAGAATGTGGATGTGCCGACGAACTCCGGCCACAAGCGACGATTCATCGGATGCCGTCGCCCGCGACGACCGATCTGTGCACGACCGTTTCGGTGCCGATCCGACGACAGACGAAATATAACTGCCCAATATCGATCCACAAAATTGCATATTACGTGAATTTGGATGACAACGACGTGCACGTCCGTGCTGACTCGCAACGCTTTTTATCGGCGACTCACGACGGTTTATATGGCGACAGACTCCGGTCGATTCTCGGCGAAACTCGACGTTCCGGAAGCGTTGACGTTCGACGACGTGCTCTTAAAACCTAAAGAGAGCCGCGTCGAGCCCGACGACGCGGACCTCTCCGCGTGCGTCTCGAAGAACGTCGAACTCACTCTTCCCGTCCTCTCGGCGGCGATGGACACCGTCACCGAGAGCGACCTCGCGATCGCGATGGCTCGCGAGGGCGGGCTCGGCGTCCTCCACCGCAACATGACCGTCGAGGAGACGGCCGAAGAGGTCGAGCGCGTCAAGCGCGCGCACGAGCTCGTCATCCGCCGCGAGAACGTCGTGACCGTCTCCCCCGACGACACGGTCCGCGAGGCCGACGCCGTGATGGAGCGACAGGGCGTCTCCGGCGCTCCGGTCGTCGCCGAGGACGACACGGTCCTCGGTATCATCTCCGGCACTGACATCCGCCCCTACCTGGAGGTCGGCGAGGACGACGCCGTCCGCGAGGCGATGACCGACGAGGTCATTACGGCCCCCGAAGACGTCGACGCGCGCGAAGCGCTGGAGCTGATGTACGACCACAAGATCGAGCGCGTCCCGATCGTCGACGACGCCGAGAGGCTGGTCGGGCTCGTCACGATGCAGGGAATCCTCCAGCGCCGCGAGCACGAGGAGGCCGCCCGCGACGAGGACGGGCGCCTGCTCGCCGGCGTCGCGGTCGGCCCGTTCGAGGAGGAGCGAGCGGTCGCGGCCGACGAGGCCGACGTCGACGTGATCTTCATCGACTGCGCGCACGCCCACAACCTCAACGTGCTCGACTCCGCGCGGGCGATCAAGGAGACCGTCGACGCCGACGTGGTCGTCGGCAACGTCGGCACGCGCGAGGCCGCCGAGGCCGCCGTCGACTTCGCGGACGGACTGAAGGTGGGCATCGGCCCCGGCTCGATCTGCACCACCCGCGTGGTGAGCGGGGCGGGGATGCCCCAGATGACCGCCGTTTCACAGGTGGCCGACGTGGCGTCCGAACACGGCGTTCCGGTGATCGCCGACGGCGGGATCCGTTACTCCGGCGACGCGATCAAGGCGCTCGCCGCGGGCGCGAACGCGGTCATGCTCGGCTCCTACTTCGCCGGCACCGACGAGGCGCCGGGCCGCGTCATCACGATGCAGGGGAAAAAGTACAAGCAGTACCGCGGGATGGGCTCCGTCGGCGCGATGAAGTCCGGCGGCGGCGACCGCTACCTCAAGGAGGAGGACGAAGACGAGGAGTTCGTCCCCGAGGGCGTCGAGGCCGCGACCCCCTACAAGGGGAGCCTCGCATCCGAGCTCCACCAGCTCACCGGCGGCATGTGCTCCGGCATGGGGTACGTCGGCGCCGAGACGATTCCGGAGCTCCACGAGCGCGCCGAGTTCGTCCGCGTCTCCAGCGCGGGACAGACCGAGGGCCACCCGCACGACGTGATGATCACCGACGAGGCGCCCAACTACAGCCCGAACGAGTGACGCGGCGGCGTCGGGAGGTCCCGGATTTCGAGCCGGTTTCGAAACCGGTGGCCGGACCCGAAGAGGTATTTTAATATAGTCCGCGAAAAGACGAAACGTGTGAGCGAACACGTCGTCGCTCCGAGAATCCATGAGTGAGCAACCGCCGCTGGTCCTCGTGGTGGAGGACGAACCTGACCTGGCCGACCTGTACGCCGCGTGGCTCGGCGACGAGTATCGCGTCCGAACCGCGTACGGCGGCCAGGAGGCGTTAGACGAGCTCGACGAGGCCGACGACGAGGTCGACGCGATCCTGTTGGACCGCCGGATGCCGGGGCTCTCCGGAGACGAAGTCCTCGCCGCGGTCCGCGAGCGCGGCGTCGACTGCCGGGTCGCGATGGTCACCGCGGTCGAGCCCGACTTCGACATTCTGAAGATGGGGTTCGACGACTACCTCGTGAAGCCGGTCACCAGCGACACCCTCCGCGAGACGGTCGAGGGGCTGCTCCGCCGCGGGGAGTACGACACCGAGATGCAGGAGCTGTTCTCGCTGACCTCCAAGAAGGCGATGCTGGAGACCGAGAAGAGCGCCACCGAACTCGCGGACAACGAGGAGTACCAGCGGCTCACCGATCGGATCGACGAGCTCCGGTCGGACGCCGATCGGTCGCTGGAGGCGGTGACCGAGGACGACGACGACTTCGAGAAGCTGTTTCAGGAGTTCGACACCGACGCGGACGACGACGCTGATTCGTAATTCCGTCACGCGCGACTTTTTAAGTACGGTCCGGACGAACTCGCAGACCGAATGCGTGTTCGCGATCTCCCGCTCTCGGAGCGGCTCACCGACCATTTCGCCGAACAGGGGATCCGCGAGCTCTACCCGCCGCAGGCGGCCGCGGTCGACGCCGGCGTCTGCGAGGGCGAGAACGTCGTCGCTGCGGTACCGACCGCCTCGGGGAAGACGTTCGTCGCCGAGTTAGCGCTGCTGACCGCCGGTGGGCCCGGCCTGTACGTCTGTCCGCTGCGCGCGCTCGCCCGCGAGAAGTACGAGGCGTTCGCGGCGCTCCCCGGCGTCGACGCAGCCATCTCGACCGGTGACTTCGACGCGTCCGGCGAGGCGCTCGCGGGCAACGACGTGGTGGTCGCCACGAGCGAGAAGGTCGACTCCGCGATCCGCAACGGCGCGTCGTGGGTCGACGAGCTCGCCTGCGTCGCCGTCGACGAGGTCCACCTCCTCGGCGCGCCGCGCCGCGGCCCGACCCTCGAAGTGACGCTCGCGACGCTCCGCCGACGGAACCCCGAGCTACAGGTCGTCGCCCTGTCCGCGACCGTCGACAACCCGGAGGCGATCGCGGAGTGGCTCGACGCGGCCCTCGTGGAGTCCGAGTGGCGTCCCGTCGACCTCCGCACCGGGGTCGCCGTCGGCGGGAACGTGACGTTCGACGACGGGACGACGACGACGGTCGAGGTCGGCGGCGACGCGGACGACGGGGAGAGCGACGGGAACGGTGACGACGACCCGCCCGACGATACCGAGGTCACCGCGGCCCTCGTCGCCGACGCGGTGGACCGGGGCGGCCAGTGTCTCGCGTTCGTCCGCTCGCGGACCGAGGCGGTCGCGCTGGCCGAGCGGCTCGCGGACGACGGGCTCGCCGAGCGGTCGGGGACCGAGTCGGCCGCCGCGACCGCGGGCGACGAGGCGGCCGACGTGGACGGCACCGCGACCGGCCGGCAGCTGGCCGACTGCCTGCGGGCCGGCGTCGCGTTCCACCACGCCGGACTCCGTGCCGGGCATCGAGCGGTCGTCGAGGAGGCGTTCCGCGACCGCGGACTCGCCTGTATCTGCGCGACGCCGACGCTGGCCGCCGGCGTCAACGTCCCCGCGCGGCGGGTCGTGGTCCGCGACCAGAAGCGGTACGCGGGGTCGGCGATGGAGTGGCTTCCCACGCTGGAAGTCCACCAGATGTGCGGGCGCGCCGGGCGTCCGGGGTTGGATCCGTACGGTGAGGCCGTCCTCGTCGGGAATCGGGACACCGAGGCCGAACTCGTCGAGCGGTACGTCGACGGGGAGCCGGAGGCGGTCGAGTCGACGCTCGCCGACCCGGCGTCGCTGCGGACCCACGTCCTCTCGGCGGTCGCGACCGGGTTCGCGGAGACGGAGGCCGAGATCCTCGACGTGTTCGAGGGGACCTTTTACGCCCGGGAGGCGGGGGCCGGCGGACTCGCCGACGCCGTCGCCGTCGCGGTCGACGACCTCGTCGCGGCCGGGCTGGTCCGCCGGGAGACGGGCGGGGGCGGCGTGGAGGCGTACCGGCTGGTCGCCACGCCGATCGGGGCGACGGCCTCGAAGCAGTACGTCAGGCCGGAGACCGCCGAGCGGATCGTCTCCGGGCTCCGGACCGCGGCCGGGATGCCGAACGCGACGACGCTCACCGTCTTCGAGGTGATCTGTGACACGCCGGACATGCAGGACACGTACCTCGGTAACGCGGAGCGCGCCGAGATCTACCGCTTCGTACGGGCGAACGCGGGGACGCTGACGACGGCGATGGACGAGACGGACGACTTCGAGGGGTGGCTGGAGTCGGTGAAGACGGCCCGGATCCTCGACGAGTGGATCGGCGGCGCGACGGTCGAGGAGCTGGTGGAATCGTACCGGATCGGTCCGGGCGACCTCGACTCGCGGGTCGAGCGCGCCGAGTGGCTGTTGAGCGCGGCCGAGGCGCTCGCCGAGACGATCGGCGTGCGGGTCCCGGCGGTCGCGAGGGCGCGGTCGCGGCTGTGACGGGTGAAAGCGAGAGAGGACGAGTGCGAGGAGAACGACGGCTGCGGGGAGGACGAGTGCGAGGAGAGCGCCGGACGCCGGTCAGTCCGCCGGCTCGACGGCGCGGTGGAACGGGGTCCGCGCGATCGTCTGCCGGAGGTCAGCGAGGGAGTCGCGGCCGGCGTCTCCGGCGACGGCCATCACCGCGAACACCTCCTGGCGGGAGATCTTCACGCCGGTCTCGGTGAGCGCGTCCTCGGGGCGGGAGCTGAGCTCGCGGAGGGTGCCGACCGCGAGCAGGTACGGGACGGTCCACGCCTCCATCGTGTTGCCGTTCGAGAGCGGCATCGTCTCGAGGTACGCCTGTGCGTCGTCGAGGAAGGAGCGGGCGTACTCGGCGGTCCGGTCGACCACGCGCGCGGACGACTCGCGGTTCTCCGGGTGGACGACGCGCTCCTGGTCGACGCCCTCCGCTTCGAGCCACTCGGCGGGGAGGTAGACGTTGTTCTCCTCGGTGTAGTCGTCGTACACGTCCTTCGAGACGTTCACGAGCTGGAGGAGGAGCCCGAACTCCTCGGCGGTGTCTCGGAGCCGGCGCGCACGGTCCTCGGTGACGTCGCCGCGCGTGAGCAGGTTCGTGATGAGGTTCCCGACCGTCCCCGCGGCGTAGTAGCAGTACTGCTCGAGCTCGTCGCGGTCGTCGATTCGGAGCCCGCCCTCGGTGGCGTGGCGGTCGACGAACATCGCCATCCCGTCGACCATCTCCAGCACGGGCGGGACGATGGCCTCGCGGGCCTCGGGCTCGAACTCCTCGAACGTCGCCGCGATCGTCGGCGCCTCGGCGACGACCTCCCAGTCGTCGTTGCGCTCCGCGGGCGCGGGGAGCCACTCGTCGACCGCGTCCCGGAACGCCGCGACCTCGGTGTCGTCGTCGGGATCGATCGCGCGCCGGTACGTCCGCAACACGTCGCTCTGCGCTTCCGGAGGAATGTGCCCGGCGTCCTCGACGGTGTCGGCGACCCGACAGAGGAGGTACCCCACGCAGATGTGCGAGGCCATCGGCTCCTCCAACACGTCGACCGTTAGCGCGAAGGTCCGGGAGACGCCCTGAACCGCCTCGTGGCACCACTGGAGGTCGGGCTCTACGGGACCGTGTTCTCGTCCGCTCATTCGGTTACGGACACTTACGGCACAACGCATAAAAAGCCTCGTGGAACGACGAGAGCACCCGCGGGCGCGATCGCCGCTCCGCGACGACCGCGTCCGCCCGCTCGCCCCGCCACGGGCAGGCGTTTCACTCGTTTCCCGCGGCGCACAACATCGAACCCGTGTACAACCGTGTGGAAACGGCTAAGTTGCCGTGCGGACATCCTCACTCATGGACTTCACGCTCTCCGGAGAGCAGCGTCAGATCCGCGATACGGTCGCGGAGTTCGTCGACGAGGAGGTCGTTCCCCGCGCGGCCGAGATCGACGAGACCGACGAGTTCCCGGCCGACCTGATCGACGAGATGGCGGAGCTGGGACTGATGGGAATGCCGTTCCCGGTCGAGTACGAGGGCGCCGGACTCGACTACCACAGCTACGCGATCGGGCTCGCCGAGATCTCGCGCGGCTCCGGCGGGCTCGGAACGGTCGTCGCCGCCCACACGTCGCTCGCGGGCAACATGCTGTACGAGTTCGGCGACGAATCGCAGAAGGAGGCGTACCTCACCGCCTTGAACACCGGCGAGGACATCGGCGCCTTCGCGCTCTCGGAGGCCGAGGCGGGGTCGGACGTGCCCGCCATGTCGACCGCCGCGGAGCGCGACGGCGACGGCTACCTCGTCAACGGCGGGAAGCTGTGGATCTCGAACGGCTCCGTCGCCGACACGGTCACGCTGTTCGCGAAGACCGACCCCGACGCGGGGCGGAAGGGGATCTCCTCGTTCGTCGTCCGGCCCGAGGAGGACGACGGGTTCGTCGTGGAGGGGACGGAGGACAAGCTCGGCGACAAGGGGTGTCCGACCGCCGAGCTCCGCTTCGACGACATGTGGATCCCGGAGGACCGCCGGCTCGGCGAGGAGGGCGAGGGGTTCGTGCAGGCCTTAAAAACACTGAACGGCGGCCGGATCACGATCGCGGCGCGGTCGGTCGGGATCGCGCGGGCCGCCCTCGACGAGGCGAAGTCGTACGCGCAGGAGCGCGAGCAGTTCGGCGGCCCCATCGCCGACTTCCAAGCGATCCAGCACAAGCTCGCCGACATGGACACCAAGGCCCGCGCCGCCGAGCTGTTGATGCACGAGGCGGCCGACCTGAAGATACGCGACGAGGACTACATCAAGGAGGCCGCGCAGGCGAAGCTGTACGCCTCCGAGATCTCGCGCGAGGTCGCCAACGAGGGGATCCAGATCCACGGCGGCTACGGCTACACGAAGGACTTCCCGGCGGAGCGGTTCTACCGCGACGCGAAGCTGTCGGAGATCTACGAGGGGACGAGCGAGGTCCTGCGGAACACGATCGCTCAACAGCTCCTCGACGAGTAGAACGGGCCGAACGAGACAGTAGAACGAGACGGGTGGCGCGGGCGTCGCGCTACTTGTCGGCGTCGTTCGCGTCGGCCCCTGGTTCGTCGCCGTCGTCCCGATCGCTTTTCGCGTCCGCTTCGTCTCCCTTCTCGTCCGCTTCGTCGCCTTCCCCTTCCCCGTCTTCGCCCCGGTCGGCGTCGTGGATGTCCGACGGGTTGCGGTCCACCGCGTACTCGCCGGTGTCGATCCGTTCCGCCGGCTCGGAGTAGTCGCGATCGCTGCCCGAGAAATCGGGGCGGATCACGCCGTCGTCCGGGATCTCCGACTGGTCTTCGTCGCTCTCGTCGGAGAAGCCCTCGTTGTCGGCGTCGGGGATCGGCTCGTCGCCCTCATCGGTCGACTCGCCGATCGCTTCGGTCGACTCGCCGATCGCTTCGGTCGACTCGCCGATCGCATCGGCCTCCCCGACGTCGCCTTCGAACCACTCGAACCGGTCCCGTCGATCGCGGTGCTCCGCGACGGCAACGCGGAGCCGCTCTCGGAGGGTCTCGCGGAGGTCGATCGCCTCGTCGGTCGCGAAGTCGACGGCGGCGGCGTCGTTGCCGGCGATGGAGCTGCTGCCGGCCGTGTCGGCGACGATCGTCGCCACGTCCCAACGTCGTTGGAAGACCGTCCGGGTGTCGATGACGTTCTGAATCCGGTAGTACGGCACGACGGTCACCGTGCGGCTCCAGAACCCGTTCCGCGTGAGGAGGTGGTCCTCGCCGAGCCAGTAGCCGCGGTGCTTCCACTTCAGGTGCGCGGCCGGCGGCACGGCGACCAGGAGCGCGGCCGGAGCGTACCACGGGAGGCCCGCCCCGAGGTACCAGTCGACGCCGAACGCGGCGGCGACGAGGATACCGACGACGACGGCGTACCGGAACGCGTACCGCCACCGGATCCGCTTCGGCGGGCGGGAAAAGCGCGGGTCGCCGAACGCCTCGACCTCGCGCGCCAGCCGGTACACCCGGTCCGTCGCCGCGATCGGAACGGCCGCCTGACTCCCTTGTTCGCCGCCCTGTCCCGGGGCGTAGCCGGCGGTCTCGATCGAGAGGCTCGCGTAGCCGAGCGCCCGCTTGGCGGGGTTGTCGGTGAACCGGAGCGCCTGCACCTTCTCGGTGGGGATCGAGCCGCTGTACCGGCGGAACAGCCCGCGCTCGTACCGGAGCTCGTCGCCGGCGCGAGAGAGCCGGAACCCGTAGTAGTTCGTGAACGCCACCCCCGCGCCGAGCATCCACGACACGAGGAACAGCCCGCCCACGCCGACGATCGCTGTCGCGGTGAGCGCGACCGCCGATGCCTCCGGGACGAAGCTGGAAAGCACCGGAATCGACCCGGAGCTTAAAAAGGCTAACAGCCCGATGAGGCGGCCGTCGAACGACAGCGCCCCCACCAGGGCGAGCTCGCCCGGCGAGATCGCGAACAGCTCCTCCTCGGCGGGGCCGACCGCGTCCGGACCGGCGCCCGCGCCGCCTCCGGCTCGGTCAGTGCTCTCGCGACCCGCCCCCGCGCCGGAATCCGCCGATTTTCGGCGCTGGACCTCGCGCTGGATCCGGGTCGCCTCGTCGGGGCTGACGAAGCGGATCGATCCCTCGGTGCTGGAGCCGCCGGCGGTCTCCAGGTCGACGGCGGCGACGCCGATCGCCCGCTGGATCACGCTCCGGCTCACGTCGACGTTCTGGATCCGGCGATAGGGGATCTCCCGCTCGCGCCGCGAGATCACGCCGGAGGAGATGTCGAGGGTGTCCTCGGTCAGCTCGTAGTCGAACCGCCGGTAGTACGCCACCTCGTACCCGACCGCGAGGAGGACGACGGCGCCGGCGACGGCGGTCGCGGCCGCGAACCCCCACTCCGGGTTGTTGTTCACGACGAAAAAGAGGACCACGACGATCCCGGACACCTTCTGGAGCGCGCGGTACGGGACCGACTGGGGCGCGAGCTTCACACCGCGTCCTCCCCGTCCGCGCGGATGGCCAGTCGCTTCAGCTCCTCGCGGAGGTCGCTCGCTCCGTCGGGCGTGAGCCCCGGGATCCGAACGTCAGCGCCGCGGGAGCCGGCCGTGTACACCACGCAAGAGGCGAGCCCGGCCCCGCGCTCGACGGGGCCTCGTCGGGAGTCGACGTGCTGGATCCGCACCAGCGGCACCGTCGTCCGGACCTGCGTGACCACGCCGCGATCGAGGTATAACGCGTCCTCGCGGATCTCGTAGCTCCAGCGGCGGTACCGGAGGAGCGCGTGTCCCACGCCGAGGAGGAGGAAGACCGCGCCGGCGACGACCGGTGTCCACTCCGGGAGCCGATCGAGGTAGACCGCGCCGGCGAACGGCGCCGTCAGCACCGCGGCGATGAGTACCGCACGGAGGACCCACACGACCTGAACGCGGGGGTGAAGCGTCTGCGCCGTCATCGGCGCACCCCCGGCGCGCGTCCGAGTGTCATGCGCCGTGGTTGTCGGCGCCGACGTATAAGTCCGGGCGAAATCGACGGGGGTGACCGCTGTCGATCTGTGGTCGTCGACCCGCGGTCGCCGCACCGTCAGCTCGCCACCCGAATGTGGCTGTCAGTCACTACCGCAGGCGATTATTGCCGAAACCGATATCACCCGGGGTCGAGTCGCCCCGATCATGACGGACGACCCGTTCGAGAACATGCTCGCACAGATGGACCGCGCGGAGGAGTACGCCGACGTTGATCACGGCGTCTTCGAGCGGCTCAAACACCCGGAGCGCACCCTCAAAGTCACGCTTCCGGTCGAGTTGGACTCCGGCGAAGTCGAGGTGTTCGAGGGGTACCGCTGCCAGTTTGACAGTGCCCGCGGTCCTTTTAAAGGCGGCGTCAGGTTCCACCCGTCGGTCACCCAGCGCGAAGTCGAGGCGCTCGCCGGGTGGATGACGTGGAAGACGGCGCTGGTCGACCTCCCGTACGGCGGCGCGAAGGGCGGGGTCATCTGCGAGCCGAAAGAGCTCACGCAGAACGACCTCGAGAGCCTCACCCGGCGGTACACCGAGGGAATCCGCCGGATGATCGGCCCCGAGACCGACGTGCCCGCGCCGGACATGAACACGAACCCGCAGACGATGGCGTGGATGATGGACACCTACTCGATGTACGAGGGGCACTCCGTCCCGCAGGTCGTCACCGGGAAGCCCCTGGAGATCGGCGGGACCCCCGGCCGTGTCGCCGCGACCGGTCGCGGCGTCTCCATCGTCACCGAGCGCCTCTTCGACTACCTCGACCGCGACCTCTCGAACGCCACCGTGGCGATCCAGGGGTTCGGGAACGTCGGCTCGAACGCGGCCCGACTCCTCGACGAGGCGGGCGCGCGGATCGTCGCCACCTCCGACGTGACCGGTGCCGCCTACGACCCCGACGGGCTCGACGTGGCGGCGCTCGGCGCCCACGTCGACGCCGGCGGCCTGATCGAGGAGTACGTGGCCGGCGAGTTCCGGGCCACGCCCGAGAACCGGCGTACAGACGGGGGAAGCCGCTGGGACGATCCCGACCGGATCACGAACGGGGAGCTGTTGACGCTCGACGTCGACGTGCTGATCCCCGCCGCGGTCGAGGGCGTCATCACCGCGGACAACGTCGACGACCTCCGGGCCGCCGCGATCGTCGAGGCGGCCAACGGGCCGACGACGGTCGCCGCCGACGAGGTGCTCACGGAGCGGGACGTCCAGGTCGTCCCCGACATCCTCGCCAACGCCGGCGGCGTCATCGTCTCGTACCTCGAGTGGGTTCAGAACGCCCAGGAGTTCTCGTGGCCGCTGGAGACGGTCAACGCCGAACTGGAGCGCCGCATCGGCACGGCGTTCGACCAGACGATCGACCAGTACGACGAAAAGGGGCTTCCGGACCTCCGGACGGCCGCGTACACCCTCGCGCTCGAACGCACCGCGAGCGCCCACGAGTACCGCGGGCTGTTCCCGTGAATCGCGCGCAGCGTCGCTGAGCGGCGAGGAATAGTGGGAGTGAGTATACCGAGTTGATTGAGTGATTGTTTATAAATGACCGTGTAGTGTTGCTGTCGGTTATTTATAAACGATCGACCGGTATGCAGAGAAGACTTCCAAAGCCCCAGCCGTCGAGGCGGGCGCACGCTCGCTGCGCTCCTCACTCGGTCGCTCCCGCTCCCTCGTTCCGGTGCTTGCGTCGCCTGTGCCCGCCTCGACGGCTGCCCCTTTTAGTCCCACCCGCCCGCACAGTACCGCAGCCTCACACCTCCCCAGCCTCGTCGGTCGCCCTCCGCGTTGCTCCGGGCGACCGACTCCCTCGCGCGATGCTCCTCGCGGGCTGGCGGCCCGCTCGGAGGCACGCGCCACCGCATCGTTCATTTATATGCGATCGTCGCCGTCGCCCAGAGACGGTTTCATCAGACCGATCGGATCCGGTCCGCGCCCACCTCGACCGGCTCCGCGTAGCGGACGATCGGGTCGCCGTCGGGCCGGTCGAAGCCGTTCGCCTCGAACAGCGTGTTCGCCCGAACGTCGGCGGTCGCCTCCCGCAGCGTCCACGGCTCGTGAGCGATCTCGCCGCGGTAGAGGCGCTTCCCGTCGGCGTAAAAGCGGTAGTTCTCGACGAGGAAGGCGTCGAGCGACCCCGACTCGGCGGCGAACGCACCGCCGGTCGGGCCGTAGCTCGCGTCGAATCGCGCGCGTGGAACCCCGCGGTGCGTCCGGCGGCTCCGGAACCGGACGGTCCCGTCGCTCCGGGAGGTCGCGCTCATCGCCGCGCGGTAGTACGGGAGCGCGAACAGCCGTCGCGCGACCGCGACGCCGAGCCGGTCGTCCGCGTCGAGGTTGTAGAAGTAGACGCCCGGACCGTCGGGTCCCTCGACGTAGGTCCGGAGGTTGAGCTCCGGGAACGAGAGCCCGACGGGCGTCCCTCGCGGGCGGATGTCGTCCATCACGAAGGCGACGACGCTCAGGTACGCGTCGCCGCCGTGGGTGGCGACTGAGAGCCGGTCGGGCAGCGTCTCGGCCGCGACGGCGGGATCGACCGGCCAGTGGCAGAACAGCCCGTCGCGCCACGTCATCTCCAGCCAGCGCCGTTCGAGCATGCGAATGGTAGGTGCGCCGGCGAGTTAACCCGCACGCCGGGGCGGAGGCGGGCGGAACGCTAGGCGCCGTCGTCGTCGCCGCCGTCCTCGGCGTCCTTCCACTCGCCGACGCCCGAGGGGTCGAGGTGGACGTGGACGTCGCCGACGTCCTCGAGGCTCCGGAGCCCCGTGACCAGTTCCGTCTCGATGTCGTGGGCCTCCCGGAGCGTCAGCTCGCCGTCGACCTCGACGTGGACCTCGACCTCGAGGTCGGTGCCGTCGTAGTACACCGTCAGGTCGTGGACGCCCTCGACGGCGGGGTTCTCGCGGAGCGCGGCGGTGACGCGCTCGCGGTCGGCGGCGGGCGGCGCTGCACCCACGAGGTAGGTGACGTTCTCCCGGCCGATCTCGATCCCCTGATACACGACGAGGACGCTGACGAGCGCCCCGGCGACCGGGTCGAGGATGGGAACGTCTAAGAACACGCCGAACACGCCGACCAAGGCGGCGATCGTGGTGTAGATGTCGTTGAGACAGTCCACGGCGAGGGCGTCGAGCGCGGTCGATCCGAGGTCGGCGTTCACCCGCTCCGTGTACCAGTACAGCAGGTACATGTCGGCCATCGCGAACAGCAGAGCGCCGATGAGGAGGAGGCTCTGACGCGGCGGGCTGTGGGCGCCGATCACGCCGCGGATCGACTCGCGGAGCAGTAAGAGCCCGAGAACGACGATCGTCGCGCCGACGAGCAGGGCGGTCAGCGGCTCGATCCGCTGGTGGCCGTGCGGATGGGTCTCGTCGGCGGCGTCGTACCGCGACCCGCCCCAGATGAACACGACCGCGCTGGCGACCAGATCGGCGACGGAGTGCGCGGCGTCGGCCACCAGCGCGACGCTCCCGAAGTAGACGCCCACCGACCCCTCGACGGCGATCTTCACCGCGTTGCCGACGACGTTCACCCCCGCGGCGCGCTGGAACCGGGCCTTCTCGCCGCTTCCCCAGGGGCGCCACATACGTGTCGGTCGACACCGCCCGACCTTAAGAACCTCGTCGTGGTTCGGACGCCCGATTCGGGGCGCCGGATTCGGCGTCGCGCTCCCGTGTCGCGTTCCAGGTGCTCTGTGCGTCGCGCTCCGAGCGTTCCGATCCCGACGCCTCGCCGTCCCGTGAGGTATCAGAACTGATTGTCGGCGGTAGGCGTTTAAATACCTCGGCGGCGAACGATCCCGTATGAACCACGGCGAGCGCGGCCAGAGCGAGGTGATCGGGGTCGTGCTCCTGTTGGCGATCACGATCGGCGCCGTGGCGGTGACGGTGGCGACCGGGAGCGCGGCGCTCGGGCTGGTCACCGACGAGGCCCGCTCGGCGAGCGTTGAAAACGGGATGTCGCAGCTCAGCTCGCAGTCGAGTCTCGTCGCGCTCGGCGAGACGGACGCGCGTCGGTTCGATCTCGGCTCCGTCGACGGCGGGCAGCTTCGCCTCGACGAGAGCGCGGGACGCGTCGAGGTGCGCATCGAGAACGGGACCGACACCACCACGACGTACAACGGCTCGATCGGGACGCTGGAGTACGTCGGCGACCGGCGCACCGTCGCGATGCAGGGCGGGGGCGTCTGGGCGATGGAGGGCGGCCGAGGGCAGATGATCTCGCCGCCGGAGTACCACTACCGCGGCGAGACGCTCACCTTCCCGATCGTTCGGCTGACCGGGGCGGAGTCGTCGCCGGCGAGCGGCACGGGCGTCGTCCGTCGGACCGCGGGCGGTCCCGGCGGGGTCACCGAGACCGAGAACCCCCTCCGCAACGGGACGGTCGTCGTCAAGGTCCAGAGCGACTACTACGAGGGGTGGTACGACTTCTTCACCCGACGCGCCGACGGGACCGTGACGAAGGACGACGCGAACCGGACGACGACCGCCAGACTGGTGGTGCCGGAGGAAGTGAGTTTCGACAGGACGCTGGCGGTCAGCGACGCGGGCGGCTACTCCCACTCCGGGAACTCGGACAACGAACTGAGCGAGGGCGACTACGTCGAGGGGGAGAGCTTCCCGTCGCCGGGACCGCTGATCGCCGATCAGATCGCCGCGGCCGCCGCCGACAACGCCAACGGTACGGAATCCTGCGTGACGCCGACCGGGTTCGACGGGTGCGAGACCACCGGGTCCGGGACGGTCGGATCCGGGGTGTATTACTTCGGTGGCGACGCTGAGGTTACCAGCGACCTCACGTTCGACACCGCTGACGGCGACATCGTCGTCGCGGTCGACGGCGACTTCGATATCGGGGACAACGACGTCGCCGTCGAAGACGGGACCAACAACGTCACCTACTACATCAACGGGTCGCTCGACATGCAGGGGAGTCCGAACGTCAGCGTCGACTCCGCCAGCCGGAACGTGTTCTACGTCAACGGCGGGTTCCTCGACGGGAGCGGGGGAGACGGGAGCCCCACCCTCGAGGGGATCGTTTACGCTCCGAACGCAGACGTGGAAACCAACGGGAACCCGACGCTCAGGGGCGCGTTCGTCACGAAGTCCCTTTCCACCAAGGGGAAGGCGAAGGTCGAGTACGACGAGAGCCTCAGAGGCAAAGAGATCCGGATTACCGGCGGCGCGGGGCAGAACCCACTCACCTACCTTCACGTGAGCGAGAACGTCGTCGAGGTCGATTTCGACCGGTGAGACAAGACTCGACCGGTGAGGCCGGCTTCTATCGACGAGGCCAGACTCCGATCGACCCCGCGAGACTGACGAAATCTGCGACCGATCCCGACGAACGTCCGCCGGTAAGCCCGTCGTAACGACTAAGAACGAAACGCTCCTCGGTTACGGTAATGAACGACGAGCTTTTCGCCCGAGGTGGTTCCCGTGGGCGTGGAAATTAAGGAGACGGAGGTGAGCGACGAGGACTTCGAGGAGATGAAGGGGTTTGTGAGGGATTACCTCGCAGCCAGCGTCGAGAGCGAGGAGGACGGCGGTCGAATGCGCTGGTACCCGTGGCACTCGGCGGACTACCGGTTCAACCACATCCTCAACGTCGTCGACCTCGCGGCTGACATCGCCGAGAGCGAGGGCGCCGACGCGGACGTGGTCCGCGTGGCCGCGGTGTTCCACGACGTGGCGAAACTGGAGGCCGAGCAGGACGTGCACGCCGAGGCCGGCGCGCGCGTCGCCCGCGAGTACTTACAGAGCCGCGGCAACTACCCGGAGTCGTTCATCGAGGAGGTGTGCGGCGCGGTCGTCGACCACTCCTACACGGGCGATCTCACCGACGTGCCCTTAGAGAGCCGGTGTCTGATCGAGGCCGACGTGCTCGACAAGGTCGGCGCGAACGGCGCCGTCCTGATGCTGCTCCGGATGGGGTACGAGTCACGGACCCACATGGACGCCGCGAAGATGGTCGATCGGGTGCTCCAGCGCGCCAACGACCACACCGAGCGCGTCGTCTCCGACACCGCCGAGAGCATCGCCCACCAGCGCATCAAGCGCGTGAAGTGGCTGCGCGAGTGGCTCGAAGAGGAGGTGTCGCGGATGGACGCCGACGGCGTCACCGAACGCTGAGCTCCCCTCGCGAAACGACTCGTTCACTCGTCGGGATCGACCCTCGGAAGCACCGTCTCCAGGTAGCGGCGGATCCCCCGCCGGGTGTCGCCGGTCCACTCGCGGTCGGTCGTCGTCGCCCAGCGTAACATGCCGCCCGTCGCGAGCGTCTGGAGCGTCGACGCGACCTCGGCGGCCGGGACCGCGTCGTCGGACGCCTCAGTCCGCTCTTCGGGTCGCGCCTCGTCCCGTCGCTCGGCCGCCGCCTCGCGAACCGCGCGCTCGAGGAACGCGCCGAACACCCGGTCGCTGCGGTCGAAGTGGTCGCGGTAGGCGTCGTCGGTCGCGGCCTGCGCGCGGAGCTCGACGATAACGGTCATGAACCGGCCGTCGGGCCCGTGCGCACCGGCGATGGAGTCGGGGTCTGTCGTCGCCGCGACGTAGGCGTCGAGCCGCTCGCGCGGCGTCAGGTCGAACGCCTCCCGCGAGACCGACGCCTCGAAGTCGTCGAGCAGAAAGCCGAGCAGATCGACCAACAGCTCGTCTTTCCCGTCGTAGTGGTGGTAGACGAGCGAGGGGCTCTTGTCGAACTCCTCGCCGATCCGGCTGATCGTGAGGTCGGCGTACCCGTGCTCGCAGAGCGCGCGGAACGCCGCGCCGAGGATGGCCTCCCGGGTGTCGGCCGGCTCCGCGAACGGGTCCTTCATGGACTACCTACCCGGGCCGCGTATATATCGCTCCTGATTGAACGTTCATTCAACACGCTTATGTTGTGAGCGTCCGACACGAACGTATGACTCGACTCGACGCGGTCGGTGGACGGTCTGCTTGGTTCTGCGGCTCCGCGGTCGGCGGACCCGGCGTCGGAGGACGCAGATGAGCCGGGCCTCCCGTATCGGCACGCTGGCCCTCGCGTTCGTGGCGGCCGGAGCGCTCGTCGCCGCTGTCGCGCTCTCCGGGGCCGCCGCGCCCGCGACGGGCGGCGGGATCGACGGCGGACAGGCGGCGCTGGTCGGGAGTGACGCGGCCGGTGGCGACGCTGTCACACAGTCTGATGGCTCGGAAAGCGGGTTGGTTCGGGGAGAGCCAGATCTCGACGTGTACGTCTCCCAGCCGACGGTCGCCAGCGGAAGTCGGCAGTCGGTGACGATCGACATCCTCAACACGGGTGAGATGAACTTCGGCAAGGAACTCGACGAGCGCGTGACGACGGCTCGCGGACTGACACTGGAAGCCGACGCCGATGACGTACCCATTGAGGTCGAAAGCGGCGAGACGGCGGTGGGTGACGTTTCGACGCGGGGCGGGCCGGTGTCCGTTCCGCTCGATGTCACGGTTCCCGACGATGTGCCCGACGGTTCGTACGATATTGAGGTTACGGCCGACTACCGGTACACCTCCGAGATTAACCCGTCGTCCAGTCTCAACAACCACAAGGATCGCCCTGCGAGCGACGATTTCGACGTCACGATCGTCGTCGACGACGGCGCGCGGTTCGCGATCCTCGACACAGAGACGGACGCGCAGGTCGGCGGGAGCGGCGACGTGACCGCGACCCTCCGGAACGTCGGCGACGAGGTCGCTCGCGACGCGGTCGTCACCGGGAGCACGACCGGGAGCGGCGCGGTGATCGGCGGCGACGGCAGCGGCGAGGCGTTCGTCGGGAACTGGGAGCCCGGTGAGAACCGGACCGTGACGTTCGACTCGACCGTCTCGCCCGACTTCGGCGGCGGGGCGTACGCGTTCGTCTCGACGGTCGACTACCGCGACCGCGACGGGATCGAGGAGACCGCGCCCTCCTCGCGGGCGGGCGTCGTCCCGGCCCCCGAGCAGTCGTTCTCGGTCGAGAACGTCGAGGGGACCCTCGAAGTCGGCTACTCGGGGACCGTCTCCGGGACGCTCACGAACGAGGGGCCCCTCGACGTCGACGACGCGGTGCTGGTCGCTGACCCCCAGAGCCAGCGCGTGAGCATCGGCGAGAGCCGGTACGCGCTCCCCGATATTCCGGCGGGCGAATCGGTCGATTTCGCCTTCGACGCGGACGTGAACGGCAACGCCGACCCCGGACCGCGGCAGTTCCGGTTCACGACCGAGTACGAGAGCGGCGACTCGACCATCGCGGTCGACGAGACACGCCGGATCGAGGTCGCGCCGCGCCAGCCCGAGTTCGACCTCGCCGCGGACAACACGACCGTTCCGGCGGGCGAGACGCGGCGGGTCTCCTTCGAGATCACGAACCAGCGACCGGAGACGCTCTCGTCGATCAACGCGGGGCTGTACGCCGACAGCCCGCTGTCGTCTCCCAACGACGAGGCGTTCGTCGACGAGCTCGAACCGGGCGAGTCGAGGGAGATCTGGTTCGAGGTGTCGGCCGCGCCCGACGCCAGCGTGGAGACCCACCCGATCGAGCTCGACTTCCGGTACGACGACGAGCGGGGTAACGACCGGATCTCGGACGTGACCCAGTTCCCGATCGAAGTGACCGAGTCCACCGACGACGGCGGGCTCCCGATCGCGACGATCGCCGTCGCCCTGCTCGTCGTGGTCGCCGGCGCGGGCGCGGTCGTCTGGTACCGGCGGCGGTAACCGGATGACGGACCACACACTCGACCGACCGCACGAGCGGGCCGCGGCCCTCGCCGGTGGCCCACGGCTCGATCCACGACCGGATCGACGGGGGCGACCGTGACCGCCGCCGACCGGTTCGTCGAGCGCGTCGACGAGTTCGTCACGGAGCGGCCGGGCGCGGTGATCGCCGTCTTCCTCCTGATCAGCGTCGTCGCCGTCGGCGGGATCGGCGGGATCGAGACCAGCGCCGGCGCCGACCAGTTCACGCAGGACATCCCGGCCCAGCAGGCGTTAGACGACATCGACGAGGAGTTCGAGACCTCGATCGGCGGGTCGGCCACCGCCGCGCAGGTGATCGTCACCGACGAGAACGTGCTCTCCCGGCCGACGCTGATACGGATCTTGGAGACGCAAGACCGGCTGGAGTCGCGGTCGACGCTCCGGGTGGGATCGACGTCGAGCCACGCGGACGCGATCGCGCGCCAGCTCGATCCGACCGCGGAGACCGCCGCCCAGCGACGCGACGCGGTCGCGGAGGCGACCCCGCCGGAGCTGCGGGCGGCCATCGACGACGCCGACGCGTCCGGCGCGATCGAGTCGCAGGTGTCGGTCGACTACAACCCCACCGCCCAGCGCGCCGGCGCCGCGATCGTCGGGATCACCTACGACGTGCCCGACGCGGCGACGACCGCCCGGGTGACGGAGCTGCAGACGCGCAGCGTCGAGGTCGTCGACTCGGTGCCGGGCAACGAGGCGGGCGACAACGCGATCCTCTTCGGCGACGGCGTGCTCCAGTCGGAGATCACCGCGCTGCTCGGCGACACCGCGATCATCGTGTTCCCCGCGGCACTGCTGCTCATCCTGGGCTTCCTGGTGTTCGCCTACCGCGACCCGATCGACATGTCGATCGGCCTCGCGGCGCTCCTGATGGCGCTCCTGTGGACCTTCGGGTTCATGGGGTACGCGGGGATCCCCTTCTCCGACTCCCTCATCACCGTCTTCCCGCTGCTGCTCGCGGTCGGGATCGACTTCGGGATCCACATCGTCAACCGGTATCGCGAGGAGCGGGGCGAGGGGTTGGGGATCGGGGACGCGATGCGGACGACGACCGACCAGCTGCTGATCGCGTTCCTGCTCGTGACGATCACCACCGTGTTCGGACTCGTCTCGAACGTGGCCAGCCCCTTCGAGCCCAACCGGGACTTCGGGATCGTCGCGGCCGCCGGGATCACCTTCACGCTCGCGGTCTTCGGGGTCTTCCTCCCCGCCGCGAAGGTGCTGGTGGACCGCTGGCGCGAGCGGCTTCCGATCCCCGAGTTCGGCACGACCGCGCTCGGGACGGGCGGCTCGCGTCTCGGCCGCGTGCTGCACGTCGGGGTCGACCTCTCGCGAGTCGCGCCGGTCGTCGTCGTCGCCGTGCTCCTCGTCGGCGGCGCGGCCGGGGGCGCGTACGGCACCGGAGTGAACACGGAGTTCTCCGAGGAGGCCTTTTTCCCCGACGAGGACCGGCTGGAGACGTACTCGAACCTCCCGGAGCCGTTCGCGCCGACCGACTACACGTTCCNGAGTGAACACGGAGTTCTCCGAGGAGGCCTTTTTCCCCGACGAGGACCGGCTGGAGACGTACTCGAACCTCCCGGAGCCGTTCGCGCCGACCGACTACACGTTCCTGCGGGTGCTCACCCTGTTCGAGGAGGAGTTCGAGCAGAGCTTCGTCGGGAGCGTGACGCTGTACGTCGACCAGTCGGTGCGAGACGACGACGCCTTGGAGCTGATCGACCGGACCACGCGCAACCCGCCCGACACCTTCGAGACGACGGACGAGCGGCGGGCGGCCTCGACCAGCGTCGTGACCGTCATCGAGGATCAGGCGGCGCGGGACCCCGAGTTCGCGGCCGTCGTCGACCGCAACGACCGGCTCGGGACGGGCGTGCCCGACCGCAACGTCGACGAGGTGTACGACGCGCTGCTCGACTCCTCCGCCGAGGGACAGGCCCGCGGCTACCTCGCGGACGACCGCGGGAGCGCGCGGATCGACTACACGATCCGGCCGGGCGTCGACAACTCCGAGGCGGTCGCCGACGTGCGCGACCTGGCCGAGCGCACCCCGCTCGAGGCGGTACCGACCGGCGACCTGGTGGTCAACGAGGCCGTGATCGACCGGCTCACCGAGTCCGCGATCCGGAGCCTCTTCGCCGCGTTCGGGCTCACGGCGGTCTTCCTCGCGCTGTCGTACGCCTACCTGGAGGGGAGGGCCGTCTACGGCCTGCTCAACCTCGTGCCCGTGCTCGTCACGGTCGGGCTGCTCGTGGGATCGATGCGGCTGTTCTCGATTCCGCTGACGCCGATCAACGCCCCGATCCTCTCGGTGTCGATCGGGCTCGGCGTGGACTACACCGTCCACTTCGTTCACCGGTTCGTCGACGAGTACAAGGCGGGACACGCGATCGACGAGGCGCTGGACGTCACCATCGCCGGCACCGGGGGCGCGCTCACCGGGAGCATGCTCACGACCGTCTGCGGGCTCGGCGTCCTGTGGCTCGCGGTGATCCCGCTCTTACGTGACTTCGGCGTGTTGCTCGCGCTGGGCGTGTTGTACGCGTACCTCTGTTCGATCCTGCTCGTCCCGTCGCTCGTCGTCGTCTGGGACCGGTACGGGGACCGGGTCGGACTCGGGCTTGACGGGAACCTCCGCGGGTCGACGGGGAAGCGGGCGAACTAGTCGCTCGTCGAGCTCTCAGCTCCGTCGGCGCGCTCGGGGGTCTCGTCCCCTACGCGCCGCGACTGGACCTTGCCCGCGAGCACCGCCGCGACGTAGACCGCGACGGCGACGAGGACGATGGTCCCGCCGGCGGTCGTGTTGTAGCGGAACGACAGCGTGATCCCGACGAGCACGGCGATCTGCGCGAGCACGACGGAGGCGAGCAGCGCCTCGCGGAACCCGCGCGCGAGCTGGGCGGCGGCCGCGACGGGGACGACGAGCATCGCTGCGACCAGGATGACGCCCATGATCTGCATCGCGCCGACGACGACGAGGGCGGTCAGCGTCGTCATCAGGCGGTTGTACCACGGGACGTTGACGCCGGCGACGCGGGCCGCGGTCTCGTCGAAGGTCACGTACAGCAGCTGTTTGTACGTCACCGTGACGACCAGCGCGACGACCGCGAAGAGGACGACCAGCAGGACGGCGTTCTCCCGCGAGACCGTCGAGAGGTTCCCGAACAGGTACTGGTTGATGCCGACCGCGAGCCCGCCGGAGTTCAGGCTAATGAGGACCGCGCCGAGCGCGAACCCGGTCGAGAGCACGATCGCCATCGACACGTCGTTGTACGCGTCGGTCGTCTCGGAGATCAGCTCGATCGCCAGCGCGGCGATCACGGCGACGACGATCGCCGTGACGTACGGGGAGATCCCGGTTCCGAGCAGCGAGTTGACGAAGAGCCCGACCGCGACGCCCGCGAACGCGGTGTGCGCGAGCGCGTCGCCGATCAGCGCGAGCTGGCGGTGGACGAGGAACGTGCCGATCAGCGGCGCCATCACCGCGATGAGCGCGCCGACCAGGAACGCGTGGTGCATGAACACGTAGTCGAGCATCTCGATCCCCAGTCGCTCGCCGACCCAGCCCAGCCCGTCGCTCCACAGCCCGACGAGCCGGGCGAGGAGGTCGTAGGGAGCGGAGACGAGGGGAACGGAGAGGAGAACCGCGGAAAGGGCAGCCGGCGTCACGTGACGATCCCTCCCTCCTCGCGCCGGACGTTCGTCCCGTACGCGCGGTCGAGCGCGTCGCTCTCGGCGAACGCCGTCGGGTCGCCGTCGAAGTACACCTCGCGGTTGAGACAGACCACCCGCGAGGCGTGCTCGATGACCGCGCCGATGTCGTGTTCGACCAGCAGGACGGTCAGCCCGTCCGCGACGAGGCCGTCGAGGAGGTCGAAGAAGGCGTCGACGGACTCGGCGTCGACGCCGACCGTCGGCTCGTCCAAGACGAGCAGCTCCGCCTCGCCGGCGAGCGCCCGGGCGATGTAGGTCCGCTGGCGCTGGCCGCCGGAGAGCGCGGTGATCTTCCGGTCCGCGAGGTGTTCGATCCCGACCGTCCGGAGCGCCTCGCGGGCGTGCTCGCGGTCCGCGGCGGTGACTCGACCGAACCCGGCGTGCGGGAACCGGCCCATCAGGACGACCTCGCTCACCGTGATCGGCATCCGCTTCTCGTCTTCCGTCACGTCCTGGGCGACGTAGCCGACGCGCTCGCGCTCCGCGAACGCCCGAGCGGGGTGGCCGAGCAGCTCCGCCGACCCCGAGTCGGCCTCGTGGAGCCCCAAGAGGAGCCGGAGCAGCGTGCTCTTCCCAGAACCGTTGGGACCGACGATGCCGACGTACTCGCCGCGCTCGACCCGGAGGTCCACGTCCTCGACGACCGGGGAGGCCGCGTACCCGAACGTCAGGTCCCGGGCCTCGACGAGGGGGCCGTCGCCGTCTCCGGTGTGTGACCCGCTCATGGCTCGAAGTTGCGCCCGTAGTCGGCGAACGTCACGTCGTCGGGGTCGTCGACGCCGAGCAGGATCCGGAACGTCGGGAGGTTCACCTCCCGGGCGATGTCGAAGTATCCCCACCCGCGCTCGACCCACGACTCCGCGGTGCCCGCGTACGGCGTCACGGGGTAGTACGCCTCGATGTCGGTCTGTTCGAGCAACTGGCGCGCCGGTCGGATCGGCTCGAAGACGGCGGCGCCGATGTGGCGGATGTCGTTCGCGGCGATCGTGTCCTGCGCCCGCTGCATGTCGGCCGGGCGCACGTCGTTGCTGGCCGCGAGGTTCACGACGAGCGGCTCGATCGTCGCGCCGTACCGCTCGGAGACGTACGCGAAGGCGTTGTGCGCGGCGAGGAACGCCACGTCGCGCTCGGCCGCGTCGAAGACCGCCTGCCACTCCTCGTCGAGGGCGTCGAGCTCCGCGTCGAGGGCGGCGGCGTTCTCCCGGATCGCCGCCTCGTGGTCCGGGTCGACCGCGGCGAGCCCGTCCGCAAGGTTCGCGACCGCGCCCTTCGCGCGCCGCGGGTCGAGCCAGAAGTGCGGGTCCTTCGCTCCCTCGACCGCCTCGTCTTCCGTCAGCGAGTCGGCGAGGTCGATGAGGTCGACGCCCGCGCGGGCGTTGATGAGTTCGGTCTCGGTCGACTCGGCCGCGAGCGTCTCGATCGCCCGGTCGACCCACGGTTGGAAGTCGGGGCCGACGTGGACGAGGGCGTCGGCGTCGGTGATCCGGCGCTGGATCGACGGGTCCGGCTCCCAGCCGTGGCCGTGGAGCCCGGTCGGCACCAGGTTCTCGACCACGATGTCCGTCCCCTCGGCGAGCGAGTCGGCGAAGTCGTAGAACGTGAAAAACGAGGCGACGACGGTGTAGCCGTCTCCGTTCTCGTTCTCGTCGCCCGTCTCGTTCCCCTCTCCGTCCGATCCCGCGTCGGCCGCGTTTCCGGTGCAACCCGCGAGGCCGCCCGCGAAGGCGCCGGCACCGATCGCGGCGAAGCGGCGCCGAGAGACGCTCGACGAGCCGTTCGCGTCAGTGTGCATACCGGTGTTTAGAGTGGGCGTATATAATACACTTCTGGTCAAAGAAAAAGATTAGATTAGTCTAATTCTCTGTGGCGGATCGATCGACCGCCCTCGCCGACACGACTTTGTCCCCCGGCGCGGACGGGTACGTCGATGGCTGAAACCTCCACGCGCGAGCGGTTCAGACGGAACGCGAGCGGTATCGCGGCGACGGTCGTGACGGGGACGTGGCTCGCGGCGCTGCTGCTCGATTTCGGCTGGTGGCTCCCGTTCATGCTGTTCGGCTACATCGTGATCGTACCGGTGGTCTCGATGCTGTTCGACGAGGACGAGGAGGCGGAGCGCGTCGATGATGGCAGGCGCGAGCGGTCCGAGGCCGGCAGGCGCGAGTCGACCGCCGAGGCCGGCGTTGGGGAGGAGCCCGAGCCGGTGCAGGACGCGCTCGATCGGCTTCGGGCCCGGTACGCCGAGGGCGACCTCACCGACGAGCAGTTCGATCGGAAGCTCGACCGGCTGCTGGAGACGGAGACGCCGGAAGACGCCGCGGAGTACGTCGAACGGAACCGCCGGGCCGAGGCGGAGTCGGAGCGCGACGTCGAGCGCGAGCGCTGAATCGTCGGCGGCATTTATAAGGACGGGCAGGGTTCGTGGGTCGGTCCGCAAACCTCAAGCTTCAATGCGCGCGGCCGACTCCACGGCGTATGAGCGACCAACAGCTCCGGAAGGAGGCGCACGACCTCGACGTCACCGTCTGGGTCGGGAAACACGGCGTCGACGCGGTCGTCGACGAGACGGCCGACCAGCTCGACGACGCGAAGCTGGTGAAGGTGAAGTTCCTCCGGGCGGCCCGGGGCGGGACGACGACCGACGAGCTCGCCGCGGAGCTGGCCGAGGCGGTCAACGCCGATCTGATCGAGACCCGCGGGAACACGGCGGTGCTGCACTGATGAGCGCCGCGGCCGACGGAACTTCGGTCGTCGCGATCTCCGGGGCGCTGAACCCGTACCTCGGTCCCGTGACCGGCCTCGTCATCGACGCCGCGATCTTCCTCGCGGTCGTCTTCGCGACGTACCTCCTTTATAAGGTACTCATCACGTCGCTCGTCCAGCGGCTGTTCGACAGGCAGGGCCTCGACGAGCACGCCCGGCGCCCGCTCCAGAAGATCGTCGCGTTCCTCGTGCTGTTCGCGGGCGTCACCGTCGCGTTCGGCGCGGCGGGGTATCAGGGCTTCCTGCGGTCGCTGGCGACGATCGCCGCCGCGGCGACGCTCGCGATCGGCTTCGCGCTGCAGGACGTGATCAAGAACTTCGTCGCGGGCGTCTTCATCTACACGGACAAGCCGTTCCGCATCGGCGACTGGATCGAGTGGCAGGGGAACTCGGGGGTCGTGGAGGACATCTCCTTCCGGGTCACCCGCGTGCGGACGTTCGACAACGAACTGCTCACGGTGCCGAACCACACCCTGACGAGCGACGTGGTGAAGAATCCGGTCGCGAAGAAGACGCTACGACTGAAGTTCGTCTTCGGGATCGACTACGAGGACGACGTGGACAAGGCGACCGACATCATCGTCGAGGAGGCCGAGAAGAGCGACGCGATCCTCGACGACCCCGCGCCGTCGGTGCGGCTGACCGAGCTCGCCGACTCGTACGTCGGCCTGCAGTCGCGGATCTGGATCGACGATCCGTCGCGGGCCGACTTCGTGAAGGCGCGCGCCGACTACGTGAAGGCCGTCAAGCAGCGGTTCGACGAGGAGGACATCTCGATCCCGTTCCCGCAGCGGACCGTCTCGGGGCGGAACGAGTGGACGGACCCCGCGTCGTTCGGCGGGGAGGCGTAGGCGCTCGTCGGGCGCGTCGGTGTCGGCTCTGGGACGTATCGGTGGCTCTCGTCGGGCGCGTCGGGTGCTCTCGGCGGCGGCGACACCCCGCGGACCCCCGCGGCGGTCCGCGCTGCCCCCGATAGTAACGAACTTGAGGGTCCGGTAACTCGTTGTCCCCATGCATGTGGTCGTCATCGGGGCCGGCGAGGTCGGCACGAGCATCGCTGGGAGCCTCGCGTCGGACCACGAGGTCGTCGTCGTGGACGTCGACCCCGACCGCGCGGAACAGCTCAAATACGAGATCGACGTGCTGACCATCGCCGGGGACGGGACCACCTCGGAGATCCAGACGGCGGCGGACGTCGGCCGCGCGGACATGGTCATCGCCTGTACCGACAACGACCAGACGAACCTCGTCGCCTGCGGCACCGCGAAGACGCTCGGCGACGGGTTCACGATCGCCCGCGTGAAGAGCACCGACTTCCTCCGGACGTGGCAGGGGAACGAGGGCGCCTTCGGCGTCGACTTCATGGTGTGTACGGACCTGTTGACCGCCGAGAACATCGTCCGCGTCATCGGCCTGCCGGCGGCGATCGACGTCGACCCGTTCGCGAGCGGGCTGGTCCAGATGGCCGAGTTCGAGATCGACGAGGCGAGCCCGGTCGCGGGACAGACGGTCTCGGAGGCCGACCGCTTCGAGTCGCTCACCTTCGTCGGGCTGTTCAGGGACGGCGAGATGACGATCCCGCGCGGGGACACCGGTATCGAGGCCGGCGACCGGGCGGTCGTGATCGGGAGCCCGGAGAGCGTCCAGGCGTTCGCGACCGACGTGGCGCCGGAGACGACGCCCGACCGCGCCGACGAGATCGTCGTCGTCGGAGGGAGCGAGATCGGGTACCAGACCGCCCGACTCCTCGAGGAGCGCGACTTCAAACCGCGGCTGATAGAGCGCGACACCGACCGCGCGCGGTGGCTGGCGGAGAACCTCCCGAAGACGGTCGTGATGGAACACGACGCCACCGACACGGAGTTCCTCACCAGGGAGCACGTCGACGACGCCGACATCCTCGTCACGGCCCTCAGCTCCGACGAGAAGAACCTCCTCGTTTCGGTGCTCGCCAAGCGACTCGGCGTCGACCGGGTGATCGCCGTCGTCGACAGCCCAGACTACGTCACCGTCTTCGAGGAGATCGGCATCGACATCGCGATCAACCCCCGCACGGTGACCGCCGAGGAGATCACGCGGTTCACCTACGAGAGCGTCGCCGAGAACATCGCCGTCCTCGAGAACGATCAGGCCGAGGTCCTCGAACTCGAACTCACCGAGGGGTGCGGGCTCACCGGCCGGCCGATCTCGGAGATCGTCGCCGACAGCGACGCGCGGTTCGTCATCGGCGCGATCACCCGCAATCACAAGCTGGTCACCCCCCGCGGGGACACCGTGCTTCAGGCCGGCGACCACGTCATCCTGCTCGTGGAGTCCGACTCCGTGAGCGAGATCACCTCGATGGCGTGAACGATCCGTGACCAGCACGATCCGAGTGGGCTGGCGGGCGAGCGTGGGCCTCACCGGCGACGTCCTCGCCGCCCTCCCGGTCCCGCTGGCGTTCCCGCTGCTGATCGCCCTCTACTACGGCGAGTCGCCCCTCCCGTTCCTCGCGGCGATCGCGGTCTCGCTCCTGCTGGGCGCGGGGTTCCGGTCGGTGCAGGACCCGTCGGTGGACCTCGGGCCCCGCGAGGCGTTCCTCGCGGTGGCGCTGATCTGGTTCCTCGTCGCCGCGGTCGGCGCGATCCCGTTCGTCGTCGCGGGGGTCGGGACGGTCGCGCACCCGATCAACGCCATGTTCGAGTCGATGAGCGGGCTGACGACCACCGGAGCGACCGTCCTCGTCGACTTCTCGCTTCACTCTCGCTCCGTCATGATGTGGCGGCAGGTGATCCAGTGGCTCGGCGGGCTCGGAATCTTGATCCTCGCGACCGCGGTGCTCTCCGAGATCGGCGTCGGCGGGGCCCAGCTGATGGAGACGGAGTCGCAGACCCAAGACGTCAACAAGCTCACGCCGAAGATCTCCCGGACCGCGCAGCTCATCTGGGGGATCTACTTCGGGCTCACCGGCCTCGCGGTCGCCGTCTACTTCCTGCTCGGACTCGCGTTCGATCCGCGGATGGACCNGCAGCTCATCTGGGGGATCTACTTCGGGCTCACCGGCCTCGCGGTCGCCGTCTACTTCCTGCTCGGACTCGCGTTCGATCCGCGGATGGACCTGTACAACGCGGTCGCGCACGCGTTCACGTCGGTCGCGACGGCGGGGTTCTCGCCCGAGCCGCTGAGCGTCGGCGCGTTCCACCCGGTCATCCAGTGGGCGGTGGTCCCGTTCATGGTGATCGGCTCGACGAGCTTCGTCCTCATCTACTTCGCCATCAACGGCGAGCCGATGCGCCTGTTGCGAAACGAGGAGTTCCACTTCTACCTCGGCGCGATGGGGACGCTCGCGTCGGTCGTCGCGCTCGGTCTGTTCCTCGATCCGAGTATCACTTTCGGCGCCGAGGCGACGCTCCGGCACGCCGTGTTCAACGTCGCGTCGATCGTGACGACGACGGGGTACGCGAGCACCGACTACGTGCTGTGGGCGCCCGCGGCGAAGCACATGCTGTTCATGGGGATGTTCATCGGCGGGATGGTCGGGTCGACGACCTGCTCGATCAAGTCGCTCCGATGGCTGGTCGCGCTGAAGTCGTTCCGGCGGAACCTCTACACCGCGATCCACCCGGAAGCGGTGCGGCCGGTCCGCATCTCGGGAAAGCCGATCGACGAGGCCGCGATCCGCGACATCTACGCGTACCTCCTCCTCAGCATCGTCATCTTCTTTCTGCTCACCGTGGTCGTCGTCGTCGACGCCGAACGGGCGAACCTCCGCGTGACAGAGTTCGAGGCGCTCGGCGCCGCGGCGACGACGTTCCTCAATATCGGCCCGGCGTTCGGCGAGGCGGGCCCCTACGGGACGTTCGCGACGTTCCCGCTGAGCACTCGAGCCGTGATGGTCGTCCTGATGTGGATCGGCCGGATCGAGATCATCCCCGTGCTCGTGCTGTTCACGAGAGCGTTCTGGACGTCGTGAGCCCGGTTTCGCCTCCCGTCGCCGCCCCTTCGACAGTTTAATACAGCGAACGGGCCACTCCCATACCGATCGAACACACATGTCTTGGGGCGTGAACTGGAAGGCGAGCGTGGGGCTTCTCGGGGTCGGGATCAAGTACCTCGCGGTCACGATGCTGGTGCCGCTGGTCGTGGCGGTCGCGTACGGCGAAGACATCTGGGTGTTCCTCGTCTCGATGGCGTTCGTCGCCGGGATCGGGCTCGCCGTGGAGCGGGTCGACCCGGACCCGGACCTCGGGCCGCGGGAGGCGCTGCTGTTCGTCTCGCTCGCGTGGCTCGCGGCCGCGGCGATCGGCACCGTCCCGTACCTGCTCGCCGGGTACGGGACGGAGTCGACGATCGGGCTCCAGGCCGGGTCGTTCGGCGCGCTCACGGAGTCGGTCGTCAACGCCCTCTTCGAGTCGATGAGCGGGTTCACCACCACGGGCGCGACCGTCCTCGGGGAGATCAGCACCGACCGCCACTCCCACGCCGTGCTGATGTGGCGCCAGCTCACGCAGTGGCTCGGCGGGATGGGGATCATCGTCCTGATGATCGCCATCCTGCCCGAGGTCGCCGTCAACGGCGCCCAGCTGATGGAGTCGGAGGCGCCCGGTCCGGAGCTCCAGAAGCTCACGCCGAAGATCGCGGAGACGGCGCGCGCCCTCTGGCTCATCTACTTCGGCTTCACCGTCGTCTACATCGCGATCCTGTACGGGCTCCACCTCGCCGGGATGGCGCCGAACATGGACCTGTTCAACGCGGTCGCCCACGGGTTCACCACGCTCCCGACGGGCGGCTTCTCGCCGCAGGCCGACAGCATCGCGGCGTTCTCGGCGGTCGTTCAGTGGGTCGTCATCCCGTTCATGGTCATCGCCGGCGTCAACTTCGCGCTGTTCTGGCACGTGTTGCGCGGCGAGGCCGAGGTGATGCTGAAGAACGCGGAGTTCCGCGCGTACGCCGGCGCGCTCGCCGTCGTGACCGCCGTCCTCGCGGTGCTTCTGTTCCGCGGGGCCGCGCCGACGATCGAACTCGGCGGGGCGACGCAGGGGGTCACCGAGAACTCGCTCCGGCAGGCGGCGTTCCAGATCGGGTCGCTGCTGAACTCCACCGGATACGCGACCGCCGACTTCGCGGAGTGGGACACCCACGCCCAGATACTCCTCATGTTCGCGATGTTCATCGGCGGCTCGGCCGGCTCGACCGGCGGGGGCGTCAAGATCGTCCGGTGGCTCATCGTCGGGAAGGCGATCCGCCGGGAGCTGTTCACCTCGGCGCACCCCGACGTCGTGCAGCCGATCCGCCTCAGCGGGAGCGTCGTCGACGAGGATGCGATCCGCGGCATCATGTCGTTCACGCTCCTCTACGTCGTCCTGTTCGGCGTCTCGGCGGTGTTCCTCTCGCTCGACGCCGCGCGGATCGGGGTCCAGCTGACGATGCTGGAGTCGACGAGCGCGTCGCTCGCGACGATCGGGAACATCGGTCCGGGGTTCGGCCGCCTCGGGCCGTTCGGGAGCTACCTCTTCTTCCCCGACACGTCGAAGCTGCTGATGGTGTTCCTGATGTGGATCGGCCGGCTGGAGATCGTCCCCGTGCTCGCGGTGTTCATCTCGGCGATCGACACCCGCTGAGACGGGCGCGGAGACCGATTTCGCGGCCCCTGATCGCCGGATACCCGATTTCGAACGCGCTGGGCACTCGCTTCCGGAGTGCGTATATTCTTAACTAGCGAGCGAGTGAGCCACCGATATGACGAGCACCGACGAGACCGACGAACGGGACCTGCTCGGCCACGTCCTCCTGCCCGTCGCCCACGAGGACGACGCGCTGGCGACGGCGCGGGCGCTCGAACCCTACGACCCGGAGCGCGTGACCGCGCTGCACGTGGTCGAGAAGGGCGGGGGCGTTCCGGACAAGACGCCGGTCGAGCAGTCCGAGGAACTCGCGGCCGAGTCGTACGCGGCCGTTCGGCGAGTGTTCCCCGACGCCGACGAGCATACCGCCTACTCGCGGAACGTCGTGCGCGCCATCTTCGATTCGGTCGACGAGGTCGACGCGACCGCTATCGCCTACCAGTCTCGAGGCGGGAACCGACTCGTTCAGTTCCTCTCGGGCGATCTCTCGATGAAACTCGTGACGAAATCTCACGTTCCCGTGATCGCGCTCCCGCGTGAGGGATCGGCGGAATGAGCGACGAGGAGCTAGCCAAAGACCTCGGCCCGCTCGCCGCGCTCACGATCGGGATCGGGACCATGATCGGGGCGGGGATCTTCGTCCTCCCCGGTACCGCGGTCGCCCGAGCCGGGCCGCTCGCGGCGGCCACGTTCGTCCTCGGCGGCGTGATCGCGCTGTTCACCGCGCTGTCCGCCTCCGAGCTGGGGACGGCGATGCCCAAATCGGGCGGGGCGTACTTCTACGTCAACCGGGCGCTCGGACCGATGTTCGGCTCGATCGCCGGATGGGCGAACTGGCTCGGGCTCGCGTTCGCCTCCGCCTTCTACATGTACGGCTTCGGCGAGTACGTCAACGCGCTCGTCGGGCTCGGACCGGTCGGGCTCGGACCGGTGACGCTGGAGGCCGCGCAGGTGATCGGCCTCGCCGGCGCGCTCCTCTTTATCGCGGTCAACTACTTCGGCGCGAAGGAGACGGGCGGGCTCCAGATCGTCATCGTCATGTCGCTTCTGGGGATCCTCGCCGTCTTCACGGTCGTCGGCCTGCTGAACGCCGACATGGAGTCGCTGCGGCCGATCGCGCCGCAGGGGGCGGTGGGAGAGGTGCTCCCGGTGACGGGGATCATCTTCGTCTCGTATCTCGGCTTCGTCCAGATCACGTCGGTCGCCGAGGAGATCAAAAATCCCGGGCGGAACCTCCCGCTCGCGGTCCTCGGGTCTGTCGTGATCGTCACGGTCGTGTACGCGCTGTTCCTCGTCGTGCTGCTCGCGGCGGTGCCGACTGACCTGGTCGCGAACAACGAGACCGCGGTGGTCGACGCCGCGCGACTCCTCTTCGGTAACTACTCGGTGTTCGGCTACTCCCTGGGCGCAGTCGGCGCCGGCATGCTGCTGATCGGCGGACTGCTCGCGACCGCCTCGTCGGCCAACGCCTCGATCCTCTCCTCGTCGCGGATCAACTTCGCGATGGGCCGCGAGAAGATCATCACCCCGAAGCTCAACGAGATCCACGAGCGGTTCGGCACCCCGTACAAGTCGATCGCGCTCACCGGCGCGCTCATCCTCGTCTTCCTCGTCGCCGGCGGCGTCGAGTCGCTGTCGACGATGGGCTCCGTGCTCCACCTCATCGTCTACGGGCTGCTCAACCTCGCGCTCATCGTGATGCGCGAGTCGGAGGTCGAGGGGTACGACCCCGACTTCGAGGTCCCGTTCTACCCGGTCGTCCCGATAATCGGGACCGTGTCGTCGTTCGCGCTGATAGTCTACATCGAGCCGACGATCATCCTGATCTCGCTCGGACTCGTCGCCTTCGCCGTGCTCTGGTACCTGGTGTACGCCCGCACCCGCGTCGAGGCCCGCGGCGTGTTGGGGACGTGGATCCTCGACCGGTCCGAGGAGTTGCCCAAGCCCGCGGTGTCGGCGGCCACGTCGGTCCAGCCGAGCGGCGACGACTACCGCGTGATGGTGCCGCTCGCGAACCCCGCGACCGAAGAGCACCTGATCACGCTCGCGTCGGCCATCGCCAAGCAGCGGAACGGGACGGTCGTCGCGGTCAACATCGCGAACGTCCCCGACCAGACGTCGCTGGAGGCCGCCCGCGACCGCGGCGCACACGAGGCGGCGCACAACTTGCTGGACAAGGCCCGCGACGACGCAGAGACGTTCGGCGTCGACGTGGAGACTCACGTCGTCCTCTCGCACCGCGTGTTCGAGGAGGTGTTCGACGCCGCCCGGACGTACGGCGCCGACATGACGGTGATGGGCTGGGGCGAGGACTCCCACGGGGCGCCCGGCCGCGCGGAGACGGCGGTCGACGAGCTCGCGCACTCGCTCCCGTCGGACTTCCTCGTGTTCCGCGACCGCGGGTTCGACCCCTCGCGGATCCTCGTCCCGACCGCCGGCGGACCGTCTTCGGACCTGTCCGGCGCGGTCGCGAAGATGCTCCAGACGGAGTTCGACGGCGAGGTCACCCTGTTACACGTCGCCGACGACGAGGCGGCCGGCCGACAGTTCCTCACCGAATGGGCCGCCGAGCACGACCTCTCCGACGCGACGCTGCGGATCGAGAGCGGGGACGTGGAGGCGGCCATCGACAGTGCCGCGCGAGACGCGACGATGCTGATCATCGGTGCGACCCAGAAGGGACTGCTCTCGCGGCTGGTGAGCGGCTCGCTCGTGTTGCAGGTGCTCAACGACGTGGAGTGCTCCGTGCTGCTCGCGGAGAAGCGCGACGAGCGGGGTATCCGGGACCGACTGTTCGGAAGCGGTGCCCGCGCGAACGTGGAGAGCGGGAACGTCCCCGACGCTACTGGGGAGGACGACGCAGGCGCATCCACCGAGCAGGTGCGAGGCGACGGCGGGTCTACAGACGTGGAGGTGGACAAATGAGTGAGGAAGAGCTGGCCAAGGACCTCGGACTGGTGTCGGCGATGACGATCGGTATCGGCACCATGATCGGCGCCGGAATCTTCGTCCTCCCCGGCGTGGCCGCGAACGCGGCGGGACCCGTCGTCGTCGTCTCGTTCGTCGTCGGCGGACTGATCGCGATGGTGAACGCGCTGTCGGTCTCCGAGCTCGGCACCGCGATGCCGAAGGCTGGCGGCGGTTACTACTACATCAACAAGTCGCTCGGGCCGATGTTCGGCTCGATCGCGGGGATGGGCGACTGGATGGGGCTGGCGTTCGCCTCCGCGTTCTACTGTATCGGGTTCGGCCAGTACCTCGCCGTCTTCGTCGGCCTCCCGACGATCGCGTTCCTCAACCCGATCCAGCTGGGCGCGCTCCTCGCCGGGGCGATATTCGTCGGCGTCAACTACATCGGCGCGAAGGAGACCGGCGGCGTCCAGACGGTGATCGTCTTCATGCTGCTGTCGATCCTCGCCGCGTTCTCTATCGCCGGCTTCCTCTCGTTCGACTACGCGACGCTCGCCGGGAGCGAGGGCGGGCTCGCGCCGGCGGGGTACGGCGCGATCCTCCCGGGGACCGCGCTCGTGTTCGTCTCCTTCCTCGGATACGCGAAGATCGCGACCGTCGCCGAGGAGCTGAAGAACCCCGGACGGAATCTCCCGATCGCCATCATCGGGAGCGTCGCCATCGTCACGGTCATCTACGCGATCCTCGTGACCATGATGCTCGGCGTCGTCCCGTGGCCGGAGCTGAGCCAGGACGCGCCGGTCGCGCAGGCCGCGCGGATCGCGTTCCCCCAGTCCATCGGACCGATAACGGGAGTCGCGGGGGTCGCCGCGGGCGTGATGACCGTTGGGGCACTCCTCGCGACCGCGTCCTCGGCGAATGCGTCGATCCTCGCGTCCGCCCGGATCAACTTCGCGATGGGGCGTGACAAGATCGTTACCAACTGGCTCAACGCGATCCACCCGAACTACGCGACGCCGTACCGGTCGATCCTCGTGACCGGGGGGCTCATCATCCTCTTCATCGCGCTACTGGGGCGGGAGATCGAGGTGCTCGCGAAGGCGGCCAGCGTGCTCCACCTCATCGTGTACGCGCTCATGAACGCGGGACTCATCGTCTTCCGCGAGGCCGACACTCCCGAGTACGACCCGGACTTCACCGTCCCGCTGTACCCGATCACGCCGATACTCGGTGCGGTGCTGTCGCTCGGGCTCGTCGCGTTCATGGACGGGATCGAGATCGCGCTGTCGGCCGGCTTCGTTATCGCGGCCGTGGCGTGGTACTTCATTTACGCCCGAGACAAGACGGACAAGCAGGGCGTGCTCTCCGAGTTCATCAGGAGCCGCGAGGAGGAGCTCCCCGATCAGGTCGTCGACGCCGCGGACGCGGTCGCGCCGACCGGAGCCGGAGACGAGGGACCGACGATCATGGTCGCGGTGTCGAACCCCCGGACCGAGAGCGCGCTCATCACGCTCGCCGGCGCGCTCGCCAAACACGAGGGCGGCCGCGTGCTCGCGACGCACATCGTCACGGTGCCGGACCAGACCTCGCTGGAGACGGCCGCCGAGAACCGCACCGGCCTCGACCAGTCCTCGGAACTGCTGCTCAAGGAGGCCGCGGCCGACGCGGAGGCATTCGACGTGCCGATCGAGACGAAGACGATCCTCTCGCACCGCGGGATCGAAGAGGTGTTCGACGCCGCGCGGACCAACGACGCGGACACCGTCGTGATGGGATACGGCGGGACGCGGTTCGCCGGCGGGCGCGTCGAGGGGTCGCTGGACGAGCTCACCCACGACCTCCCGTGCGACTTCCTCGTCTTGGACGGGCAGCGACTGGACCTCTCGGACGTGCTGGTCCCGACCGCCGGCGGCCCCTCCTCGGACCTCTCCGGTGAGGTCGCGAGAGCGCTGCGCGACACGGTCGGCGTCGACGTCTCGCTGCTGTACGTCGCCGACACCGGTGACGAGGAGTCCGGCCGGGAGTTCCTCACCGATTGGTCGGAGGGCCACGGCCTCGGCGACGCCGACCTCCGCGTCGAGACGGGCGACGTCGAGAAGACGATCGGCCGCGTCGGCGAGGAGTACGACCTCGTGATCGTCGGCGCGACCGAGCGGGGGCTGCTCTCGCGGATCGTCCGCGGGTCGCTCGCGTTCGACACGATCGAGAACCTCGACACGCCGGTGTTGCTCTCGGAACGGCCGTCCGCGCGGTCGCTGTGGGAGCGGCTGTTCGGCGGTCGCTGAGGGCGGCCGATCGGGGGTCGCCGAGGGCGGTTGCTTCTGGCGCCCCCTTCCCGCGTTTCGGCGCGGAGCGGTAGGCTTTCGGTGGTCGCTTCTGAACGCCTGTCACATGTATCTGATCGTCGTGGGCGTGGGCGACATCGGGACGCCGCTCGTCAAGCTCGCGACCGAGAGCGGCAACGAGGTCGTCGTCATCGAGCGCGACGAGGAACGAGCGGAGCGGGCGTCGCGAGCGTACGACTGCCTCGTCATCAACGACGACGCGACCTCGAAGGAGACGCTGCGCGACGCCGGTGCCGACCGCGCCGACGCCCTCATCTCGACGACGGACCAGGACGCGACGAACATCATGGTCTGTCTGCTGGCACAGGAGCTGTCAGTCCCGAACATCGTCTCGGTCGTCCACAACCCCGAGCACATGAACGTGTTCGAGCAGATCGGCGTCAACACGATGCAGAACCCGCAGAGCCTGATCGCGGAGTACCTCTACCGGGCGGTGAGCCGCCCGTCCGTCGTCGACTTCATGCACATCGGCGAGGAGGCGGAGGTGTTCGAGATCACCGTCGGAGCGGACGCGCCGATCGCCGGGAAGACGCTGCGCGAGGCGGACGAGGCGGACCTCATCGGCGGACAGACGCTGATCGTCGCCGTCGAACGCGAGGGGGAAGACACCCCGATAACGCCCCGGGGCAGCACGCGCATCGAGGCGGGCGACCTGCTCACCGTGTACTCCGGGAGCGGCGTGACCCCCGAGGTGACGGACGTGTTCGGGCACCCGGAGGACCACGACTGAGATGGCCGAACGGAACGGCGGCCGACTCCCGTCCGATCTGGGCGTGATCGCCCGGGACGTGGGCTCGCTCCTCCTGATGGAGGCGGGGCTGATGACCGTCTCCGTGGTCGTCGCCCTCGGGTTCCGCGAGTTCCACGCCGCGCTCGGCTTCCTCGTCGCGGGCGGCGTGACGGCCCTCGTCGGCGGCCTCGCGAACCGGCGGTTCGCCGACGCCCCCGAGCCGAAGATGAAACACGGGATGGTGATCGCCGCGGGCGGGTGGCTGATGGTCGCCGTCTTCGGCGCGCTCCCGCTGTTTCTCACCGCGTGGCTGACGCCGCCCGCCGTCATGGACGCGTTCGTCCCGACCGCCGCGGACGCGTCGTCGTGGGAGCCGATCGGGGTCGGCGGGACCACGACGCTCTCCAGTCTCGCCTACTTCCGCGACCCGCTGCACGCCTTCTTCGAGAGCATGAGCGGCTGGACCGGGAGCGGCCTGACGATGGCGGTTCACGAGCCGTCGCTGCCGCGGACGGTGCAGTGGTGGCGGTCGTTCATCCAGTGGGTCGGCGGCGTCGGCGTCATCGTCCTCACCGTCTCGATCCTCTCGCGTCCCGGCAGCGGGAGCTACGCGCTCTACCGGAGCGAGGCCCGCGAGCGGAAGATCCACCCGAGCGTCGTCTCGACGGTGCGGACGGTGTGGAAGCTCGTGGTCGGCTACACGCTGCTGTCGGTCGCGATGCTGTTCGTCGCGATCTCCGCGAGCGAGAGCTCGTACGCTGCGTCCCTCTCGACGGGCGAGACCGCGTGGCAGGCGCTCAACCACGCCATGACCGGCCTGACGACCGGCGGGTTCTCCGTCACCGACAACTCGATCGCGACGTACGACTCGCCGCTCGTCGAGGCCACGCTGTTACCGATCATGGTCCTCGGCGCGATCGCGTTCCCCGTTCACTACGTCGTGCTCCGGGACCGGAGCCTCCGCGATCTGGCGGGGGACCTCCAGACCCGGTGGCTGTTCGCGCTGCTCGGGGCCGGAGTCGCCGTCCTCTCGATACAGAACGTCGCGTCCGTTCCGGTGACCTCGGGCGCGTTCGCGACGGAGTCGTTCCTCTCGTTCCCGGTACCGTTCCTCGACGGAACGGGGCTCGACGCGGTCCGGGACTCGACGTTCCAGTGGGTCAGCGCGATGACAGCCACCGGCTTCCAGTCGGCGCCGATCGGGAGCTGGGTCCCCGGCGCGAAGGTGCTGGTCGTCGTCGCGATGGTGCTCGGCGGCGCCGCCGGGTCCACGGTCGGCGGGATCAAGATCGTCCGAGCGTACACGGTCGCTCGCGGCATCGTCTGGCAGTTCTCTCGCGTGTTCCTCCCGAGTAACGCCGTCGTCACCGCGCGCATCGGCGACCGCACGCTGGACCGCGAGACGATGGAGCGCGAGTTCGGCGAGGCCGCCATCGTGACGCTGCTGTGGCTCGTCGCGCTCGCCGTCGGGAGCCTCGTGCTCGTCAACGTCGCCGGACCGGAGTTCGGCTACGCCGACGCGCTGTTCGAGGTCGCCAGCGCGCAGGGGAACGTCGGCCTCTCGTCGGGGATCACCGGGCCGTCGATGTCGCCGGTGGCGGAGGCGATGTTCCTCTTCAACATGTGGATCGGCCGGCTGGAGATCATTCCGGTGCTCGTGTTCATCCGAGCCGGAATTCGGGGGCTGAACCCGTGAACTCGGCGGCTGGGCCCTACGCTCAGTCGTCGCTCTCGGCGTCGGCGTTCACTCGACCGATGAACGACCAGTGGGTCTCGTGGGTCCCGTCGGGGAGGGTCTCTTCGGTGACGTGGTAGAGGTACGGTCCGTGCGGACAGTCGTCGCAGCCCTCCTCGCAGACGTGCTGTTTCACGACCGCGGTGTACCCCTCGTGTTCGGTGACGCGCAGGATGTCGTCGCCGGGCTCCGGGTCGATCGGGAACTCCGTCGCCTCGTGAGAGTGGAGCAGTTCCCGAGCGAAGACGATCGATTTCCGGAGCTCCTTCGGCGACAGGCCCTCCAGGTCGGCAACGACTCGATCGGACAGCCCCTCCGGGGGCTCGGGAGTGCGCGAGGAGTCGGTCATGAGTGCGCGTTCACTCCGCGGATATATAATACGTCTGCGGGTGGTTCCCCCCTGAGAAAGCGGTCGCGGCCCCGCACCGTTCGAAACATAATGAATATTTATACGAGTTCGGCGGGTAGCTGACGGCATGTACGACGACGAGGAGCTCTCCGAGATCCGCGAGGCCCACGCGGAGTGGGCGGCGGAGACGCTCGATCCGACCCTCGATCGACACGGCGAGCGGAACGACCGATTCGCGACGGTGTCGAACCACGAGGTCGATCGTTTATATACTCCCGCAGACGTGGCCGACCTCGACTACGGCGAGGACATCGGCTTCCCCGGCGAGGAGCCCTACACGCGCGGCGTCTACCCGACGATGTACCGCGGGCGGACGTGGACGATGCGGCAGTTCGCCGGCTTCGGCACGGCAGAGGAGACGAACGAGCGCTTCCACTACCTGATCGACGAGGGGCAGACCGGCCTCTCGACCGCCTTCGACATGCCGTCGCTGATGGGGCTCGACTCCGACGACCCCATGTCGCTCGGCGAGGTCGGGAAGGAGGGCGTCGCCGTGGACACGCTCCGCGACATGGAGGTGCTCTTCGACGGGATCGACGTGGGCGAGGTGTCCACCTCCTTCACGATCAACCCGAGCGCGCCGGTGATCTACGCGATGTACGTCGCCATCGCGGACCGGCAGGGGGTCCCGCGCGAGGAGCTCCGGGGGACCCTGCAAAACGACATGCTCAAGGAGTTCATCGCGCAGAAGGAGTGGGTGATCCCCCCGGAGCCCTCCCTCGATCTGGTGACGGACACCATCGAGTTCGCGGTCGCAGAGACCCCCAAGTTCAAGCCCATCTCGGTGTCCGGGTACCACATCCGCGAGGCGGGGTCGACGGCGGTCCAGGAGCTCGCCTTCACGCTCGCCGACGGCTTCGCGTACGTCGAGGACTGCCTCGACCGCGGGCTCGACGTCGACGCGTTCGCCCCGCAGCTCTCCTTCTTCTTCAACTCGCACAACTCGATCTTCGAGGAGGTGGCGAAGTTCCGCGCGGCCCGCCGGATCTACGCGCGGATCATGGGCGAGTGGTACGACGCGGAGGCCGACGCGTCGAAACGGCTCAAGTTCCACACGCAGACCGCGGGGCAGTCGCTGACGGCCCAGCAACCCCTCAACAACGTCGTCCGCGTCACGCTCCAGGCGCTGGCGGGCGTGCTCGGCGGCACCCAGAGCCTCCACACCAACTCCTTCGACGAGGCGCTGGCGCTGCCCTCCGAGCGGGCGGTCCGGGTCGCGCTGCGGACGCAGCAGATCATCGCCGAGGAGTCGGGCGCGGCCGACATCGTCGACCCGCTCGGCGGCTCGTTCGCGGTGGAGGCGCTGACCGACGAGGTCGAGGCGGAGGCGACCGCGTACATCGAGGAGATCCGCGACATGGGCGACGGCTCCGTCCGCGACGGGGTGCTCCGCGGGATCGAGCAGGGGTACTTCCACCGCGAGATCCAGGAGGCCTCCTACGAGTACCAGGAGCGGGTCGATTCCGGCGAAGAGACCGTCGTCGGCGTCAACGCCTACCAGGTCGAGGAGGACCCGGAGACCGACCTGCTCCGCGTCGACGAGACGACTCGGGAGCGGCAGCTCGACCGGCTCGAATCGGTGAAGGCGGACCGCGACGACGACGCGGTCGAGGCGGCGCTCGACGACTTGCAGGCGGCGATCGACGCCGACGAGAACGTGATGCCCGCGATCGTGACGGCCGTGAAGGCGTACGCGACGATGGGCGAGATCATGGCCGTCTTCGAGGCCGAGTACGGGACCTACCGCGAGCGGATCGGGGTGGCTTGAGCGAGCGGGGTGCGGTTGGAGTTCGTTTCTTCAGGCGATTTTTAATCCGGGACAGCGAGTCGATGCGGGCCGACCCCTGATCGAAGGTGGACGTACATGGCGGTGGTCGGCCGCGTGGTTACTCATACGTGATCGACGCCGGATCGACGGTGAACACCGCCAAAGCCCCAGCCGGGAGGAGCCCGTACGCTCGCTGCGCGCTTCGGTCGCTCACTCTGTTCGCTCCCTGCAGTGCTTGCGTCGCCTCCGGGCTCCTCCCGGCTGCCCCTTTGAGTCCCACCCCGCCCCGCTCCGCAGCCTCACGCCTCCCCAGCCTCGCGGTTCGCGCTCTTCGAGCGCTCACCGCGTCCCTCGCGCGGTGCTGTTCGCGCCCGAGGGGCGCTCACAGGCACGCGCCACCGCCCGCTCATTTATGAACCGTTGTCGCCGTCGTCCGTACCGATTTAAATATCGTGTCACTGCAGGTCGGAGTGTATCGGCGATAGCGGGCCTCGAAATGCGGCGAACGAGAAAACGGGGACGACGAAACGGACGGACCGACCGAGTGACCTCGTCGCGGCGCGCGTTACGCCGGATCGACCGGCCGGGCGGACTCCGCGCACCACGCGTTGCCTCGGCGGCCCGCCCGTCGGAGGTCGAGCTCGACGACCGACCCGGCGTCGAGCGACGACAGCTCGGCTTCCACGTCGGGGTCGTCGTACTCGACGATATACAGCGTCCCGTTGCGTGGATATTCACGGAGGGTGATCGCTCCGTGGTCGTTGCACGCCCTCACGACGGTGTACTTGCCAGTCCGTTCCATCACGTGTGTCGCTACGCAACGCCCCGTGTTAATGTTTATGCGAGCTGGCATGACCGAGACACGCGGCGGCCGCGAACGGGTCACTTTAATCGGCGCGTCTCCCACGTCGCGGTATGACGGAGACGGAGATTCCCGAGGACCACCCGCGCTACGCGTCGCTCGTGACGCGCCACCGGATCGAGGCGGGCGTCGAGAAGGGGATCACCTCGAAGCAGGGACTCATCGCGCAGGGCCGCGGCGAGGCGTTCGACTACCTCCTCGGCGAGCGGACGCTCCCGAGCGCGGACCGCGCCGCCCGCGCCGCGGCCGCCACCCTCCTACTCGCCGATCACCCGGTGCTCTCGGTGAACGGCAACGTCGCCGCGCTCGCGCCCGCGGAGGTCGTCGAACTCGCGGCAGCGGTCGACGCCGACATCGAGGTGAACCTGTTCAACCACACCGACGAGCGCGTCCGGCGGATCGCCGACCACCTCCGGGAGCACGGCGCCGACGGGGTGAAGGGCCTCGCGGGCGACGGCGAGATCCCCGGACTGGACCACGCCCGCGGGACGGTCGACGCCGACGGGATCGAGGCGGCCGACGTGGTCGTCGTCCCGCTGGAGGACGGCGACCGCGCCGAGGCGCTCGACGCGATGGGGAAGACGGAGATCGTGATCGACTTGAACCCCGGCAGCCGGTCGCCGCGCACCGCCGACGTCCCGATCATCGACAACCTGATCCGAGCGGTGCCGAACGTCACGGCCCACGCGCGGGACCTCGCCGACGCGTCTCACGGGGCGCGTCGCGACGCGATCGAGTCGTTCGACGCCGCGGCGGCGCTCGCCGACGCGGAGGCCGCCATCCGCGAGGGCTCCTTCGCGACCCCCGACGAGTAGCCGCCGGACTGCGAGGTCTCGGCCGGCGAGTGGACGCCGGTCGGCGACGAGTCGAGCGTCGAGGGGTGGACCGACGAGGTCGCAGACGCCGAGATGGCCGATGACACGTCCGCTCGCTGACGAATCTCGGATCGTCCGTGTCGGAAGTGCAAAGTCCGTTGACAGCGTATGGCACGCATGGAACTCGACGAGACGGACCGATCGATCCTCCGGATCTTACAGGAGGACGCACGGACGCCGTTCTCGGAGGTCGCGCGCCGCATAGACATGTCCAGCGCGACCGTCCACGACCGGGTAAACCGCATGGAGGAGGCGGGGGTCATCGAGGGGTACCACGCGGCGATCGATCCGAAGGCGATCGGCTACGGCGTCAGCGCTTTCGTCGGCCTCCGGGTCGAACAGGGGCGCGAGGAAGACGCCTTAGAGCGGCTCCGGGAGATCGACGGCGTCCGCGAGATCCACCTGACCACCGGCGAGTGGGACGTGATGCTCAAGGTCGTCGCGGCGGACACCGACAGCCTCCGCGAGCTGATGTTCGACCGCGTCGCGGAGATGGAGGGGTTCTCTCGGTCGCAGACGATGATCATCCTCGGGACGGACTACGAGGGAGCCGGACCGCCGGTGTGAACGGCCGCACCGCGGAGCGGCGCGACGATGCGGGACCGGAACCCTCAATTCGGGGACTGCCCCAACGGAGAGCATGAACACACGGGTCGAAGAGCGGTTCGGGCTGTCGCCGGAGCGCGCGTGGGCGGCGGTGGTCGGCGCCGTCACGGTGATTCTCGCGGTCGGATCGGCCGTCTTCCCGCGGATCGTGTACGACCGATTCCTCTGGCGGTACTTCTGGGGGCCGGTCGCGGCCGACGGACAGGGCGCGCAGTGCGCCGTCCGCGACGCGGGCGGGACCGAACTGCTCGGGAGCTCGTCGGCGTGCACGGCGGCCGTCGAGGCGGGTGGGGTCGTCGCAGAGCCGGGGTACACCACGGTCTCGACCGTGAGCTACGTCGTGATCCTGCTGGCGATGCTGATCGGCGTGGTCTTCCTCCTCCGCCGGCTGGATATCGGCACCGAGCTGCGCTTCTTCTACGCGCTGTTCCCGTTCATGCTGCTCGGCGGCGCGCTTCGCACCGTCGAGGACTCCGGGGTCGCCGCGATGCGGGCCGGCGTGGAGCCGCTGATCCCGTTCCCGGCGAGCGCGCTGTTGATCAGCCCGTTCATCTACTTCACCGTCTTCGGCGTCACCCTCGCGTGCGTCATCGCGGCGTACTCGCTCGCCGACCGGGGCGTCGTCGACGACTACGCCCGCCCCCTGTTCGCGATGGGCGCCGTCGCGCTCGCGCTCGCGTTCGGCTACCTCTCGTACCTCTCGGCCGCGACCGACTACGTCCAGTTCTACCCGATCGTCCTCGCGTTGACGCTGGGGATCGCGACCGCGGCGACCGCGGTCACGTGGAAGCTCGCGACCGCGTACGCGCCCGAGGTCCGACAGGGGACGGGCGTCGCGGGGATCGTCATCATCTGGGGCCACGCGATCGACGGCGTCGCCAACGTGATCGGGCTCAACTGGATGCCCGCGCTGACGGGAACGGCGAACCTCGTCCCGAAACACGTGGTCAACGCGCTGATCGTCGACTGGACGGGGCGACTGCTCCCGCAGTCGATCGTGTCGGTCACCGGCGACGCGTGGCCGTTCCTGCTGGTGAAGCTCGCGGCGGCGACGTTCGTCGTCTGGGTGTTCAACGGCGAGCTGTTCGACGAGTCGCCGCGCTACACGCTGCTGTTGCTCATCACCGTGCTCGCGGTTGGGCTCGGTCCCGGAAGCCGCGACATGCTGCGCGCGACGTTCGGGATCTGAGGGCGACGAGTCGGGGCACGTCCGCGAACGGGGTCACATCCCCATGTCGGCCGCAGCGTCCGGAACCGGGAGGTCGGCGACGGCGACGCCGAGCAGCTCGGCGGCGTGGTCGAGCGCCATGTCGAAACCGTAGTACCGCTCGAGCTCGTCGCCGTTCCGGCCCCGTCTGACCTTTAACATCGCGTAGCCGTCGACGTTCTGGGCCACGGTCACCTCGCTTCCGTCGGCCGAAAAGGTGAGACGCCGCTCGCCGTCGGTCTCCTCGTAGCGCGCCGTGACCCGGGCCCCTTCGTCTCCGGTCGTGTCGCTCATGCGCACGGTACGCCCCGACCCCTGTCGTATCTGTCGGTCGGTTCCGCCGGACCCGCCGGCGCCGCTCGCCCGGATGGTAAGGTTAAGGGACGACACCGCCCTACCGACGACAATGAGTATCGACGTGTCGCGGCGGCGAGCGTGGGTGATCGCCGCGCGGCCGCAGACGCTCCCCGCGGCGGCGGCACCGGTGATCGTCGGCGTCGGGCTCGCGGTTCGAGACGGGGCGTTCGCCCCGCTGCCCGCGCTCGCGGCGTTCGTCGGCGCGGCGCTGATCCAGGTCGGCACCAACTTCGCGAACGACTACTACGACGCGATCCAGGGCGCGGACACCGACGACCGCGAGGGGTTCACCCGCGTCGTCGCCAGCGGTCTCATCGAGCCCGCGGAGGTGAAGCGGGCGATGTGGCTGACGTTCGCCGCCGCGATCCTCGTCGGAACCTACCTCGTCTACGTGGGCGGCGTCCCGATCCTCGTTATCGGGCTCGCCTCGGTCGCGGCCGGGATCGCGTACACCGGAGGTCCCTACCCGCTCGGCTACCACGGGCTCGGCGACCTGTTCGTGTTCGTCTTCTTCGGCGTGATCGCCGTCACTGGCACCTACTACGTGCAGGCGGCCGCGCTCGCCGGCGAGGCGTTCCCCCTGTGGCTCCCCGAGGGGACGGTCACCCTCGCGGCCGTCGTCGCGAGCCTCCCGGTCGCCGCGCTCTCGACGAACATCCTCGTCGTCAACAACGTCCGCGACTTAGAGGAGGACGCGCAGACGGGCAAACGCACCCTCGCCGTCCGGTTCGGCTACGGGTTCTCGCGGGGCCAGTACCTCGCGCTGCTCGCGCTCGCGTACCTCACGCCCTTCTGGTTCCTCGCCGAGGGGGACGGGCTCGCCGCGCTCCTCCCGCTCGCGACCCTCCCGCTCGCGGCCGGCGTGGCTCGAACCGTGCTGACGGAGACCGCCGGCGACGCGCTGAATCCGGCGCTCGAATCGACCGGGAAGCTCCTCGCGGCGTACGCGGTCGCGTTCGCCGTCGGGCTCGCGGTCTGACCCGATGCGGCTCCGCCCCTTCTCGCTCGGTCTGACGAGCCCCCTCGAAACCGCCCGCGGCGCCATCGACCGGCGCGAGGGGTTCCTCGTCGCCGTCGACCCCGATGCCGACGGCGAGTCGGCTCCCGCCCCCGGCCTCGGCGAGGCGACGCCGCTCCCCGGTTGGACCGAGTCGCGGTCGGCGTGCGAGACCGCGCTTCGGGGAGTCCGGACCGGACGCGACGGCGGCGACGCGGCGCTCGCGGACGACGCGACGCTCGCTGACGACGCGCTCTCCCGACTCGATCCCGCGGAGACGCCCGCCGCGCGCCACGGCCTCGCGCTCGCGCTCGCGGACGCGACCGCCCGCGACGCCGGCCGGTCCCTCTCGTCGCGGCTCGCTCGGGGCGAGGGCCTGCCGGCGCCCGCCGAGACGGTCCCCGTCAACGCGACGCTCGGCGACGGCGACCCCGAAGCCGCGGTCACCGCGGCCGAGAGCGCCGTGAGCGCGGGGTTCGACTGCTTAAAGATAAAGGTCGGCGCGCGGAGCCTCGACGCCGACGTCGAGCGCCTCCGAGCCGTTCGACGGGCGGTCGGGGACGGCGTCGCCCTCCGTGCCGACGCCAACGGCGCGTGGGACCGGGAGACCGCTCGGGAGGCCGTCGAGCGGCTCGCGCCGCTCGACCTCGCGTACCTCGAACAGCCGCTGCCGGCCGACGACCTCGCCGGGGCGGCCGCGCTCCGGAGCGCGAAGACCGGTACCGGTGCCGACGCCGATCCCCCGGTGCCGATCGCCCTCGATGAGTCGCTCGCGGCCCGCGGGCTCGACGCGGTCCTCGACGCCGGCGCGGCCGACGCGGTGGTCCTGAAGCCGATGGCGCTCGGCGGGCCGGACCGGGCGCTGGCGGCGGCGACGCGCGCGCGAGCCGCCGGCGTCGAGCCGGTCGTCACCACCACGATCGACGCGGTCGTCGCGCGCGCCGCCGCGGTCCACGTCGCTGCCGCCGTCCCGGACGTCGCCCCCTGCGGCCTCGCGACCGGCTCGCTGCTCGAGTCGGACCTCGCGGCGGACCCCTGTCCGGTCTCCGACGGCGCGGTGGCGGTGCCGAGCGGTCCCGGGCTCGCGGGGAGCGCTTTCGACGGCCTCCCGTAGGTCGTTCCCTCACTCCGCGACTTCGATCCGCCCCTCCATTCCCCGGGTCTGGTGCGGGGTGCAGACGTACTCGAAGACGCCCGCCTCCGGGAACGCGTGTTCGAAGACGTGGCCCTCCTCGCCGGTGAGGTCGGACTCGAAGGCGCCGCCCTCGTCGATCACGTTGTGCGCGCCGCCCGCGCCCGTCCACTCCCAGACGACGGTCGTTCCGGGGTCGACCACGACGTTCGCCGGCGCGAAGGCGAACCCGGCGTCGGCGCCGACGGCGACCGTCACCCGCTCCTCGCCCGTCCGGTCGGTCGGCTCGGGCTCGCCTTCCTCGTCGCCGCCCGGGACGACGGCGTCGACACAGCCCGCGAGCGCGGCGGCGGCGACGGCCCCCGCTCCCGCGAGCGCCTCTCGGCGCGTTCGGTCGGTCATACCGGATCGACGCGGTGGGCGATATAAATGCCCTCGCGAATACCGGCGTGACGAGAGCGGACCGACGACGACCGGACCACCGGGACGAGAGCGGACCGACGACGACCGGACCACCGGGACGAGGGGAGGGTATTTCACCGCCACCGCCAAAGGAGGGCGTATGAGCGAATGGACCGACGCGATCGTCGGCGAGCGCATGACCGTCGACAACCAGTTCACCGACCGGGTGTCGGCCTCGCGGTTCTCCAGTCAGGAGTGGGGGCTGATCATGACCGCGACCGAGTTCGAGATCGAGGACGCCGACGACCCGGAGGACGCGCGGATCGTCGCCGACACCTCAAGCCTCCCGGCGATCATGCCGGAGCTGGAGAACGTCCGGTCGCAGGTCGCGGCGATGGGCGGGGCACCCGGCGGCGACGCGGGCGGGAGCGGCGGGTCCGGCGGCGGGCTCGTCGACTCGATCAAGGGCGCGCTCGGACTCGGCGGCGGAGACGACGGCCCCTCCGACGAGGAGCTCGACGCGGCCGAGCGGCTCGTCCAACAGTACGCCGACGAGCTGCAGGCGCACCTCGAAGAGGTCGGCAAGTGGGACCAGGTGCGGGTCGCGTACCAGGAGTAAGGGACCGAGCGCCGAGCGGGGCGGAGGTCCCCGAGGCGGCTTATTCGGCGTCGCTGCCGCGGAACAGCGTCAGCTCCTCGGCCTCGTAGATGCTGATGAGCTCGCTGACGATCTCGTCGTACTCCTCGTCGTCGAGCCGGAGCGCGTCCAGCCGCTCGACCGTCTCCTCGTCGAGGTGGATCTGAGGCATACGCGATGGTTCGGAGCCCGGAAAAATAAAATTCGGCCGTTGACGGCGGGCCCGCACGCCACCGTCGTCCTCACTCGGAGCGACGCTCGTACACGCGCTCTTGCGACTCGGCGTCGTCGGAGAGGTGTTGACGAGCCAACCGCGCGATGTCGGCCTCCGTCTCGACGTCCTCCGGCAACAGGAGGCGCCCGTTGAGCTGGACGACCGAGTCGCCCTGATTGAGCGCGACGAGGAGCTCCGATGAGTCGAGCGGCGATCCGTCGACCCGCAGTCTCCCGGAGAGTTCGTTTATCGGTTGCTGCTCATCAAACAACTGTTTTTGTTCGGTTCCGATCCGCGCCGAAAGCGAGAGCACGGAGCCGCGCTCGATGCGGTGTGACGCTGGGCTTTCCGACCAAGCCCGAACCACCTGCATTAACAGCTGATTATGAGAGGCGATTTCGACGCCCGGATCGCCGACGATCCGCGTTCGGACCGCGTCCCCGACTCCGGATAAGGCGATGCTCGCGGCCGTCGGGACCCCGGAAGAGAGGAGGCCGATCAGCGACCGAAACAGGTCGGGATCGAGAGCGCTCTCGACGAGAATCGACGAGAGCCCGCCGTTGTCGACCGCCGAGATCCCGACCGCGGTCTCGGTAACGCCTTCGAACACGACCTGCGACGGAGCCCCCCCGAGGTCAGCCACCGAAACCGCGCCGTTCGCGGCCGCGACCCGGCCGTCTTCGACCGGGAGGCCGCAGTACGCGATATCGACTTCCGGGTCCGAGAGGACCGCGGTGACGGTGTCCGCGTCGGGAGCGCCGATCACCTCCCACGAGTCGATCCCGTCCGGGATCGCCGGATCGGAGAGCGCTCGACGGAATTCGCCCGCGCGCTCCGCCGAATCGGCCAAGACGACGATTCGGACGTCGCCGCGTGCCGTCGTCGTTTCCGTGAGTCGGTTCTCATAGCTGTCCGGAATCAGAACCGCTGTGCCCGACGGGATCGGGCTCTCGTCCGGTACCGGAACGTCCCCGGTACCTACGTCGGCTTCGCCGGGGCCCAGCCACGGCGACGTCGCGAGCGCGACCGGGGCGTCCGCCGTCGGATCCGCCGACCCCCGGACCCGGATCGGGGCGAGGACGTGGGCGAGATGGGGAAGGAGCTCGGCGGCTTCGGGGACCGGCCGGAGAACCGCCTCGGTCGGCCACTCCGGCATGTAGGGGTCGACGATTTTCGGATCGACTTCCAGGTACTCCATCAGCCGTTCGCTCATCGACAGGTCGGTGAGGTTCGGCGGGTAAAACGGGAGCTTCGGCCCCACCTGTTCGTACTCGTAGCGGTCGGACTCGTGGTACCCTTCCGTCCGCGCCAGCGTGTCGAGGAAGAACCACGTCCGGAGCAGCTCCTCGACGCGGTCCTCGAGCGCGACACCCTCTGACGGGAGGGTCTCGACGTAGCCGGTGTCGAGTCGGAGCGCCGGCGCGTCGCCGACGACCACTCGGGCGCCGAGGTAGTACGCGAGCGTGGAGAGCCGGTAGATGTCTTCGTACGTCGGGCGCACGACCACCTCGACGCCGGTGTCCGGAGCGACGAGCGGACTCGGGACGTCGAGTTCGTTTCCGACGCGGATCCGTGGCGGATACCCGCGGAGCGTCGGCCACGAGCGCTCGGGAGTGAACTCCTTGATCGACGACCCGAACACCGACACCGCCTCGGCGAGCGCGGCGGGGTCGTCGGGAACGGTGATCGTCGCCTCCGGGCGAGTGTGCAGCGACCGCGCGCCGACCGTGACGGTGGTCGGGCGGTCGAAGGTCAGATCGACGGCCTCCAAGTCAGCCGCCCCGGTCGCGGAGATCGCGACGTCCGGTATCCGAACGAGCGCCTTCGTCACACCGTTGATGTCGAGGAAGTACGTCCCTCGGGGGAACTCCATCGAATCGTCGAGCCGCGCGACGAGGTCACCGTCGGCGTCGCGGAGCATGACGGACGCGTAGGAAGGGATCGAGACCGACTCGGCCTCGAAGCTGACGGCTCGATCGACGGGAACCGGAAATAGTTCGTGCAGCGCCGGCTGGGGCTGCGGCTCCCGGTCGAAGCGGAGCGGGAACTCCTCGCCCTCTAAGGCGTCGCGGATACACAGCGTCCGCCCGTCGGTCTCGAACCCGACTCGACCGTCGATCGCGTCGTCAGTCACGGTCTTCTGATAACTCTACAACAGATATGAGGTTGTCGGTCACTCCTGAGACTCGCCGCTCCGAGCCTATCACAACCGATTTCTACCGCTCCGTGTTAACAGGAGTGACAGCAGACTTAACATCCCGTGTGTATGACACGCACGCATGGACGAGAGGGTCGCGACCGCGCTCAGCGAAGCGTTTCCGGGACGATCCGTCGACCGGACGTTCGGGGTCGGCCCATCGTGGAACGGCGCCAACGAGACGGTCGGCGTCGCCTTCGCCGACGGGGCACGCGCGTTCTGTAAGGTCGCCGACGCGGGGGACGGGAGCCGGATCGCGCGCGAACGCGCCGTTCTCCGATACCTGGACGCGGAGCGGTCGGTGTCGGGACCCCGGGTGCTCGCCGCCGACCCGGACGCCCCCGTTCCGTACCTCGTCACCGCGCCGGCGCCGGGCCGCGAGCTGCTCGGCGTCTGGGAGGAGGCCGGGGAGGGGCAGCGGGAGGCGCTGCTCCGCCGCGTCGGGGCGACGCTCGCGGCCCTCCACGCGGAGCGGTTCGAGACCCACGGAGAGATCGTCGGCGGGGGCGACCGTGGCGACGGACTGGACCTCGCCCCGGCTCCGTGGCCGGACGTGCTCCGTGCAACGATCGAGCGCACCCGCGAGATCGGTACCTCGGAGCGGCTGGCGGACCACTACGACGCCGTGTTCGACTGCGTCGAAGCCAACCGGGACCGGCTGGAGGGCGCCCCGGCCGCGCTGCTCCACGGCGACGTGGCGAAGCCGAACCTCTTCGCGGTCGACGACGGCGACGCGGGAGTCGACGGCGGCGCGGTCGACGACACCGGTCCGGGCGTCGACGCCGGCCCCGAGGGGATCGTCCCCATCGACTGGGAGCTGGCGCACGTCGGGGATCCGGCCCGCGACCTCGTCCGGGCGGCGGACCAGCTCCTGAACGGATTCGACGCCGAGGGGCCGGAGCAGTACGCCGACGCCATTTATAAGGGATACCGCGACCACGCCGGCGGGCTCCCCGCGGGGTTCGCCGACCGGCGGCCGATCTACGAGGTCGTCCGGATGCTCGGCCGGTCGGGCTTCATCGACCAGTGGGTGACGTACCTCGACGAGCCGCTGGAGGCGCTCGTCGACCGAGCGGACGCGGAGCTACGGGCGCGGTTGGACGCGGTCTGAGCCGGTTTTAAAAAGGCGAACCGTCTTGTTAACTGCCACCTCACCGGTTCGGTCCGGTCGTCGGGGCCGAGCAGGCGCTCGCCTCGCTCCAGCGCGTCGACCGCGTCGAGCGCGACGTCTGGAACGTCGGCGTCGACCGCGCGCAGATTCTTGCCAACGTGGTCGCCAGTCGCCCTCGGAATCGGTGTGACGCCCCGAGCCAGCGCCCACACGAGCGTTTTCACCGCGCTGGAAACCCCGCACCGTTATATGCACCGTCGAGGCCCTACGAGCGACTATGACTAACGGGATCCACGTCGAACTCGCCGTCTCGGCCTGCGAGGGCTGTCCCGTGGCCGCGCTCTCGTCGAGCACTCCCGTGGAGGAGTTCCGGGTCGACGCGGACGACGCCCGCGTCGAGTTCGTCGCTCCCGATCCGCCCGATGACGCGCCGAGCGGCCTCGACCTCGTCGAGTTCGCCGGGGAGGCGCACGGCCGCTACGAGATCGCCTGCGACCGCCCCGCGACGGACGGCGGCGTCGCGCTCGACCCGCCGGAGGCCGAGGTGGGGTCCGACGCGTCCGCCGACCCGTCGCCGTCGCCGGCCGCGGAGCCGTCCTCACACCTCACCGCAGACGGCGTCTGCGAGGGCTGCTCGTGCGGCGGGCTCCCGTCGGCGTTCGCGAACTTCCCGGTCTCACCGCGCCGGACCGAGATGGAGGACGGCGAGCTGCTCGTCTCGTTCGTGTTGACGGGCCACGAGGAGCTGCGGGCGATCGTCGACGAGTGCGAGGCAGCCGGGCTCGACGTGAGACTCCGCCGACTCTGCGTCGACCGCGAGGGCCGGAGCGCGGCGGACGGCTCCTGCCGCGACGTCGTCCCGGTCGATCTCGCCGGCGTCACGGACCGACAGGCGGAGGTCGCGGCCGTCGCGGCCGAGCGGGGATACTTCGACGGCGACGGCGCCTCCGCCGAGGAGATCGCCGCTGACCTCGACCTCGCGAAGTCCACGGTCTCGGAGCACCTCCGGACCGTGACGGACACGCTCTTCTCGCAGGCGTTCGGGGACGGTAGTTAACCCTCCGACCAGTTCGCCGGCGGGTATCCGGGAGGGTCGACCACGAGACCGAGCGCGTCGGCGACGACGATCGACACGTCGCGATCGGACGCGAGCGCGGCGGACGCGATCGGACGCGGTGGAGGGCAACAGGGCACGAGCGCGCATCGCCGTTTATATACTCCGAGCCGAACAGTTCGGTGAACCGCCCCGTCGACCGAGAATCCTCGCCGAAGGTATTCCCCCTACTCACCTACGTCGAGTCGCATGACCCGACGCAGACTCGGCCGGCGTCCGCTCGGTCAGACGACCGCCGTGGTCGGCGGCAGCGGCGGGGAGGCGTCCCCGTCCGAGGAGGTCGAGACCGACACCCACGTCTGCACGCCGCCCGAGGCGGTCGGCATGAAGGGCGCCTCCGCGTGGAGTGACGCCCCGCACGGCGAAGCCGACCGACTCGGAGACGTACTGGCCGCACACCGACGACCCCTGACCGCACTCGCTGATCACCCATGCCACAGGCACGCCTCCTAGTCGATCTGCCCGACGGACCGTGGATAGCCGACGTGTCCCGCGACTTCCCGGACGCCGGGTTCCGCGTGCTCACCGCCGTCCCCGACGAGAGCGCCGGCTTCGCGCTGCTCCGGCTGACCGCCCGCGACGTCGGCGCGGTGATCGCGGCGATGCGAGCCCACGAGGCGCTCGCGAAGGTGTCGGTGATGGCGCGGGGAGACGGGGTCGCGACCGTCCGGATCGAGACGACCGCCCCGCTGCTGTTAGTCGCCGCGAAGCGCTCGGGGCTCCCGATCGAGATGCCGCTCGACATCGGGAACGGCGTGGCGGAGGTCGACGTCACCGGCGAACACGACCGCGTCGCGGCGCTCGGGAAGCGATTCGACGAGATGGGGCTCGACTACGAGGTCGAACGCGTCCGGCAGCGCGTCGACCCGGTGCGGCTGCTGACGGACCGCCAGCGGGAGCTCCTGCTCACGGCCGTCGAACTCGGGTACTACGACGTGCCGCGCCGGTCCACGCTGACCGAGGTTGCGGACCACGTCGGGATCGCGAAGTCGACGTGCAGCGAGACGCTCCAGCGGGTCGAGCGGACCGTGGTGCGCGAGTTCGTCGACGACCTCCCGAACCGGCCGCTGGACGGGGCGGTCGACGGGACCGGCGACAGCGAAGCCGACGCCGCCGACACCGACAGCGAAGCCGACGACACCGAGGCCGAGGCGGAACCGACGCCGACCCCGCCGAGACACCGCCCGTGACCGACGTACTGCCCATGACCGACACACCACCTAGGATCAACACAGACGCCGACGACCACGACGAGACCGCCGAACCGATCACCGACGAGGTCCACGACAACTCCTGGTCGGCGAACCTCGAGAAGCCGCGGTACGCGGACGACGCCGAGTTGGCGGTCCGCGACGCGCTGGCCGCCATCGACCACACGACGGCGGGCAATCACGTCAACCTGGTCACGCACGGCGATCTGGGGCATCCCGAGGAGTTCCTCTACGACGCGATCGAAGGCGAGTGCGGCCTCGATCCCCAGTACGTGGAGCGGTGCGGCTGCGGCGGCCACGTCACCCGGGTGCAGGTGGTCTGACCGGCGCTTCCGAGACGGAGTCGCTTCGGGAGGGACACCGCTTGCACCACGCTTATTCCGGCTGCCATCGAGACTCCGAGCAGTGGCGTCTCCCCGTTCCCC
>NZ_AOJG01000009.1 GCF_000337375.1 Halorubrum lipolyticum DSM 21995
CCCGCCGCTTCTGGCGGCGCTCGCCGCGGCCTACCGGGACGCCGCGCCCGCGGCGGTCGACCCCGACCTCGACGCGCTGCGCGCCGCCGCGCGAGCGGACGAAGACCCGCTCTCGTCGGCCGCGGGTCTCCAGACGCTCACGGTGTTGGCGCGGGACCGGGTCGTCGACGCCCTCGCCGACCGGTTCCACCCGGCCACCCGTCTCGCGGCGCTCGCGGAGGCGGGCGTCTGGGACCTGCGGACGCTCGCGGAGCCGCAGCCGAACGCCGTCTTCGCGGGGCGGTCCGACGGCTGCGCGCTCGTGACAGTGGCAGGCGAGTGCGAGGAGGCGGCGGCCGGGCGCGACGGCGACGGAGAGGGGGGGGCGTGGTGCCGGATCGGCGCCGACGCGACGCTCCACGAGCGCTACGACGGCGTCGTCGCCGACGCGGAGCCGGTCCGGATACGCGCCCCGAGCCGCCACCGGCTGTACGGGGCGCTTCGGGAGCTGTGCGGGGACGCGGTGGCGGACGAGGCCGTGCGACTCCTGGACGCCGACATCGACGCCGACGGCCACGCCGACACCGACGCCGACGGCGATCCCCTCGACCGCGGCGGGGCTCGCGTCCGGACGTACGTCGCCGGCGCGCGCCGCGGCGCCCTCGACCGCGACCTGCGGCGCGCCTGCGAAGACGCCGGACTCGGGAGTTCGGCGACGTTCACCCGGATAAAACGCGACCTCGTCGAGGCCGACCTCCTCGGGACGGAGTCGGTCTCGCAGCCGGTGGGGCGCCCCCGCCAGCGGCTCGTCGCGCGCGGCGCGCTGGCGGACGCGTCGTCGCCGAGCGGGGCGCTCGCGGCGCTTCGAAAAACGGGCTTATAAACGGACGGTCGCGGCGCCTAGTCGTCCTTCGTCTTGATGTCCGCGGAGAGCCCCTGCGCCATCTCGATCTCCTTCGAGTTGTTCAGGGTCCACGCGGTGCGGTCCGTGACCGCCTCGATGGCCTCCCGCGCGGAGGGGTAGCCGTTCCCGGACTTCTTGACGCCGCCGAACGGGAGCTGGACCTCCGCGCCGATACAGGGGAGGTTGCCGTACGCCAGCCCGAGTTCGGCGTGGTCGCGGTAGTAGTTGATCTGGCGGTAGTTCTCGGAGACGACGGCGCCGGCGAGCCCGTACTCGGTGTCGTTCTGGAGCTCGACCGCGCGCTCGATGTCGCCGTCGTACTCCAGGAGCGCGACGTGCGGCCCGAACACCTCCTCGTGGGTACAGCGGAGGTCGGCGTCGGGGTCGGCCTCGTAGACGAAGGGACCGATCCAGTGGCCGTCCTCGTGGCCGTCCGGGATCTCGTCGGCGTCGAGCTCGGTCCGGTCGACGAGCACGTTCACGCCCTCCTCGCGGGCGAGCTCGTTGTACTCCGAGACCTTCTCGAAGTGTTCGGCCTCGATGAGCGGGCCCATGAACGTGTCCTCTCGAAGCGGGTCGCCGACGGCGACGTCTTCGGCCACCTCGACGAACCGCTCTTTGAACTCGTCGTACACGTCCGTGTGGACGATGAGGCGCTCGGAGGAGACGCAGCGCTGTCCCGTCGTCTTGAACGAGGACATCACGGCCGAGTGGACCGCCGTGTCGAGGTCCGCCTCCTCGGTGACGACGATCGCGTTCTTGCCGCCCATCTCGCAGGCGACGCGCTTGCCGGGGACGCCGCCGAGCTTGTCCTGGATGTGGTGGCCGACCTCGGCCGAGCCGGTGAAGACGACGGTCTCGACGTCCTCGTGCTCGACGATCGCGTTGCCGGCGTCGCCGAACCCCTGCACCATGTTGAACACGCCGTCGGGGATCCCCGCGTCGTCGAACATCTCCGCGATGATCTGCGCGCACCACGGGGTCTGCTCGGCGGGCTTGAAGACGACGGTGTTGCCCTCGACCAGCGCGATGGCCATGTGCCAGTAGGGGATCGCGACCGGGAAGTTCCACGGAGTGATACAGCCGGTGACGCCGCGCGGCTTCCGGCGCATGTACGCGTCCTTCGCCGGGATCTCCGAGGGAACGATGTCGCCCTTCGGGTGGCGGGCGTCGCCCGCGGCCCACTCGACCATGTGCGCGGCCTCGACCACGTCGGCCTTCCCCTCCGAGATCTCCTTGCCGCACTCCTTCGTCACGATCTCGCCGAGCTCGTCGGTCCGCTCGCGCAGCTCGTGGTACACGTCCCAGAGGTACTCCGCGCGCTGAATCCGGGAGAGCTCGCGCCACTCCTCGAACGCCGCGTCGGCGGCGTCGACCGCCGCCTCGACGTCTTCCGGGGTCCCGCGCTCGAACGTGCCGAGCGTCTCGCCGGTCGCCGGGTTCTCGCTCTCGAAGGTCTCCGAGCCCGTGCCCGAGACCCACTCGCCGTCGATGTAGTGTTGATACGCGTCCGACATAGGCGGTGGTTTCCGCCGCCACGCCCAAATATCCCACCCGACCATGGTCGGCAGGCTCTTTGTGATGTAGTGCCATAGGAAGGGTAACGATGGCAATCACCGACCCGGGCGGTGCCGAGGAGTGGTCCGGCACCCGGCTCACGCTCGACCTGTGGCACCCGAACTGCTGGGCGATCGAAGCGACGGGACAGACCGACGGCGGCGTCCTCGCCCACGCGATCTACAACTCACCGAAGGCGAACGGCGACGCGCCGAACTCGGTGAACGGGCTGTTCACCGCCTTCGCGGACACGAACGAGGACGTCGAGGAGCTGCTCGACGCGATCCGCGCGTCCGACCGCGCGGGCGACCTCCTCGAACTGCAGGAGCGGTTCGGGCGCGCCCGCGACGCCCCCGGCAACGTCGTGCGCGAGTTCTTCTTGGAGTACGACCCCGCGGACATGATGTGTCCGACGCTGCTTGAACACGGCTTCGTCCACAGCGCTCCCGTCCGGATCGAGGACGGCCGCGAGGAGTGGCAGGTGTGTTTCGTCGGCGAGCGCACGGAGATCCGGGAGTCGCTCGACGCGGTGCAGGAGCGCGCGGGCGCGGAGGTGACCGTCCAGTCGATGTCGTCGTCGGGGCAGCCGGGGCAGTCCCCCCGCGAACAGCGGCTCGACACGCTCACCACGACCCAGCGGGAGGTGTACGAGCACGCCCGCGAGGCGGGGTACTACGAGTGGCCCCGTGAGGCGTCGACGCGCGACCTGGCCGACGACCTCGACGTCTCGAAGACGACGCTGCTCGAACACCTCCGGAAGGCGGAGGCGAAGCTACTGGACCCGTGACCGGCGATCGCCGGCGGCCGACCCCGTCGAACCGCTCGACGGGAGAGACGTTCCGAGCCCGACGCGATCGACAGCGGGAGTGAGTGCTGCAGATCGTCGGTAGCGATGAGATATTTAAATAGTCACGGGCGACGGCGTCGATCGCTTATAAATAGTCGTGCGGTGCGCGAGCCGGTGAGCGGCCGTCAGCCCGCGAAGCGCCTCGCCGCTGGGGCGTTGGAGGTCTTCAGCGCGTAGTCGACAGATAAATAGCCGCCAGCAACACCACCCGATCGCTTATAAACAGCCGATCAACCGAACTGACACACATACTCCCGCAATCGATCACGGGTCATGTCGCGTGATCGGCCGCCGTCGAAGCGAGTCTCTCTGAAGGCCAAGCGCCCGACGGCGCCTGATCACCGATCACCGACCGAAATCCCTCAGCGCCCGACGATCGCCCGCAGCGCGAACAGCGCGTTCGACTTCCGCTCCCGGATCCGCCGGTAGAAGTACGAGAACCACTTGGAGCCGTACGGGATGTACTGGTACACCTCGGCGTCGACGTCGGGGTCGGCGGCGAGGTCGAACTGCGCCGACTCCCGGACCCCGGTCAGCATCTGGACCTCGTAGGGCGTCCCGTGCTCGGCGTGGAGCTCGCTCGCGTACTCGATCATCGCGGGGTCGTGGCTCCCGACGGCGACGCCGTCGTCGAACGCCTCGAACATGTACGCGAGGCAGTCGCGGTACGACTCGTCGACGCGGGCCTTCTCCGTGTACGATATCGACGGAGGCTCGTCGTACGCCCCCTTGACGAGCCGGACCTTCCCGGGGAGGTCGGCGAGGCGTTCGAGGTCCTCGCGCGTGCGCTTCAGGTTCGCCTGCACGCAGACGCCGACGTTGCCGTCGGTCTCGACCGCGTGGCGCTCGAACGCGTCGAGCGTCACGTCGGTGGTCTCGTGGTCCTCCATGTCGATCCAGACGAACGTGCCGGTTCCGTCCGGCCCGGTCGCCGCGGGGGCGTTGGCCGCCTCGACGATGCGCGCGAGGTTCGCTTCGAACACGTCGTCGCCGATGTCGAGGCCGATCTGGCTCGACTTCACGGAGACGCAGGCGTCGACCCCCCGGTCGGCGATCGCCTCCACGAGGTCGACGTACGCGTCCGCGTCCGCGTCGGCGGGGGCCCGGTCCTCGTAGTGCTCGCCGAGGAGGTTCAGGATGCCAGCCACGCCCCGATCGTTGAGGGATTCGACGTGCGCGAGCGCCGCCTCCGGCGTCTCGCCGGCGACGAAGTTGCTCGCGATGGGCGGTATCATACGAACAAGGGAGTACCCGACCGGGATATAACGCCACCCGACCAATTATTTCGTAGTATAATTAAAGATAAAAATCCGATATCGCAAATATTGCGCCACCTGTGGGGTGATATCCGTCTTCACCGACCATGGACGGGTAGGGTTTCAGATACCCGTACGTCCACGGACACTACAGGTAACATATGTCACGAGATAGCATGGACCTGACCGACCGGAGAACGCTACTGAAACTGACGGGCGGAGCGGGCCTCGTCGGCCTCGCGGGCTGTCTCAGCACCACCGACGACGGCGGGGACGGCGACGACGGGAGCGACGGAAGCGACGGAAGCGATGGCAGCGACGGTTCCGACGGCGACGACGGGAGCGACGGTTCCGACGGCGACGACGACTCGACCGAAGCGTACGAGATCGGCATGGTCGACTCGCAGACCGGGTCGCTGTCGTCGTTCGGCGAGCGGAACCAGCGCGGCGTCAACCTCGCCTTACAGCACGTCAACGAGATCGGGATCAACGATCGTGAACTCGATATCAGCGTCGAGGACTCCGAGAGCGAGAACCAGGGCGGCATCGCCGCCGCGCAGAAGCTCGTCAATCAGGACGGCGTCCCGTTCCTCATCGGCGCGGTCGGCTCGGGCGTCTCGCTGGCCATCTACGAGAGCGTCGTCGAGGGGACCGACGTCGTCCAGCTCAGTCAGAACTCCACGGGGCTCGAGCTCACGGACTTCCCGGGGCTGCTCCGGATGTCGCCGTCGGGCCTCAGCCAGGCGAACGCGCTCGCGGACCTCATCGCCGAGGACGGCTACGACGAGGTCGCGCTCACCTACGTGAACAACGACTACGGGCAGAGCCTCGCCGACGCGTTCGTCGACGCGTGGGAGGGCGAGATCGCGTACGAGAACTCACACGACGGGGACCAGTCGTCGTACTCCGGCGTCATCTCGGAGATGGACAGCTCCGACGCGGAGGCGTGGCTGTTCATCACCTATCAAGCGGAGTTCGCGACTATGGTCAACGAAGTGTTCTCGTCCGGGTACGAGGCGCAGTTCTACGGCGCCGACTCCGTCTCCGGCGACGACGTGCTGGAGAACACTCCCGAGGGGAGCATGGACGGCATGAAGATCGTCGTGCCGTCCGCGCCGGTCGAAGAGGAAAACTATCAGACGTTCGCGTCCGCCTTCGAGGACGAGTACGACCGGCAGCCGACCTCCTGGGCGGCGTACGCCTACGACTGCGTCATCAACGCCGCGCTCGCGATCCAGGCGGCCGACGAGTTCACCGGGGAGGCGCTCCAGGACACCGTGCGGCGCGTTTCCGGTCCCGACGGCGAGGAGGTGACCTCCTTCGAGGCCGCCAGTGAAATCCTCGCGGACGGCGGCGGCCCGGACGACGTCGACTACCAGGGCGTCAGCGGCCCCATCGACTTCGACGAGAACGGGGACCCGATCGGGTTCCTCCAAGTGCAAGAGGTCCAAGATCACGACTACGAAGGCATCGACTTCATCGAAGGCTGATCCCGACAGATGACCGTCCTCGGATACCTAGCGAACGGGCTCGTCTTCAGTAGCATCATCGTCCTCGGGAGCATCGGGCTGTCGCTGGTGTACAGCATCGCCGACTTCGCGAACTTCGCGCACGGCGACACGATGACCATCGGCGCGTACACGGCGCTCGTGACGTTCGGCGCCGTCGGCGGGCTCGGCGGCGCGGTGTTGGGGCTGCCGTACGGTTTCTTCCTCGCCTTAGTCGTGGGGATCGCCGTCGCGGCGATCGTCGCAGTCGGCACCGAGAAGCTCATTTATGAGCCGCTTGACGTCGACTCGATCGGGCTGTTGATCACGTCGATCGGGATCGCGTTCATCTACCGCGCGGTGATCCAGATCCGGTTCGGCTCCGACTTTACCCGGTTCGGGATCCAGTCGCTGCGCCCGATCGAGACGCTCCTCCCGTACGGTGTCCGAGTGACGCTCCACGACGTGGCGATCGTCGCCTCGGCGGTCGTCCTCGTCGCCGGACTACACGTCCTGTTGCAGTACACCGACCTCGGCCGGAAGATGCGCGCGATGGCCGACAACCCGGACCTCGCGCGAGTCAGCGGCATCCGAACGAAACGGGTCAAGCTGTGGACGTGGGTCATCGGCGCCGGGCTCGCCGGCGCGGGGGGCGTGTTCCTCGGACTCTTTAACCAGCTCTCGCCGCGGATGGGATTCAACCTCCTGTTGGTCATCTTCGCGGCGGTGATCCTCGGCGGGATCGGCTCCGTCTACGGCGCGATGGCGGGCGGCTTCCTCATCGGCATGATAACCCAGTTAACGCCGTTCTTCTCCAACGTCGTCGAGGCGCTACCGATCGGGCCGGGGTGGCTCGCGACCCTGCTCGAGAATCTGATAACCATCGAGTACGCGAACGCGATCGCGTTCGTGATCATGGTCGTCGTGCTGTTGATCCGTCCCAACGGGATCGCCGGGGAGGGGGCGACATGAGCTTCCTCGATGACCCGAAAGGGGCGTTCGCCGACCTGACTCGTCCGGAAAGATGGGTGCTCGGTGTCAGCGTCGCGTTCATGCTGTTCCTCCTCGGGGCGCTGCTCACCGGCGCGCTCGGCCCGACGTACTTCCTGTTCCTCGTCGGGCTCGCCGGGATGTACGCGCTGCTGTCGTTCGGACTCAACGCCCAGTGGGGGTTCACCGGCCTGATCAACTTCAGTGTCGCCGCGTTCTTCGGGATCGGCGCGTACGGCTCCGCGCTGATGACCGCCGAGAGCTCGCCGATTGCGGGCGGGTTCAACCCGCTCGTCGGGCTCGTCGTCGCGCTCGTCGTCGCGCTCGTGTTAGCGCTGCTCATCGGCATCCCGACGCTCCGGCTCCGGGCCGACTACCTCGCCATCGCCTCGCTCGGACTGGCGGAGGTCGTCCGGCTGGTCGTGCTCAACGAGCGCTGGCTGACGAACGGGAGCGCGGGGGTGCGCGGCATTCCGAGCTTCTTCCAGGGGTGGCCGGTGCTCTCGACGTTCCCGGAGACGATGCCGGGGCTCCGGCTGGTTGTGATCCCCGGCTCGCCGATCATCCTCGGGACGTCGTTCTGGCAGTCGCTGCTGAACGTCCTGCTCGTGCTCACGTTCGCCGGCGTGACGTTCTTTGTCCTCCGACGCGCGCACCAGTCGCCGTGGGGCCGGGTGCTGCGCACGATCCGGTCCGACGAGGACCTCGCGCGGGCGCTCGGGAAGAACACCTACTCGTTCAAGATGCAGTCGTTCATCCTCGGCAGCCTGATCATGGCGCTGGCGGGCGTGTTCTACACCCACCTGAACCTCTACGTCGGTCCGGGCGATCTGGACCCGATCACGACGTTCTACGCGTGGGTCGCGGTGATACTGGGCGGCAGCGGCTCCAACCGCGGTGCGCTGTTCGGCGGCATCGTGATCGTCACGATCCGCGAGGGGACCCGCTTCCTGAACGACGTGGCGCTCCCGATAGACCCCGCGCCGATGCGCCTGCTGTTGATCGGGGTCGTGATCGTCGCCGTCATGCGCTACCGGCCGCAGGGAATCCTCCCGCCGCAGCGGGAGCTGATCTGGCCGAGCGCCGTCGACGACCGGGGGACGCCGGAGACGCCGGACAGCGGCGTCCGCGAACAGAAAGGAGGTGGTGGCGATGAGTGAGGGCGCGCTCCCCAAGGAGGACGCCGTCCTCCGCGTCGACGACCTCCAGAAGTCGTTCGGCGGGCTCGCGGCGACCGATCACGCGACGTTCGCGGTCGAGCGCGGCACCATCACCGGGCTCATCGGGCCGAACGGCGCCGGGAAATCGACGCTGTTCAACCTCATCTCCGGCTTCTACGAGCCGGACGGCGGGACCGTCGAGGTGAACGGGACCGACGTGACTGGGATGGAGCCGTACGAGGTCGCCGAGCACGGGCTCATCCGGACGTTCCAGACCCCCCGCAAGCTTGAGGGGATGACGGTGCGCGAGGCGATGCTCGTCGGGCCGCGGAACCAGCCCGGCGAGTCCTTTATCAAGCTGTTCGCCACGCCCGGGTCGGTTTCAGAGAGCGAGTCGGCGAACCTCGCCGACGCGGAGCGGATCTTGGAGGACTTCGAGATCGACCACCTCGCGACCCAGCCCGCGACGGACATCTCCGGCGGCCAGATGAAGCTCGTCGAGCTCGCGCGGGCGATGCTCGCCGAGCCGGAGGTGCTGCTGCTCGACGAGCCGGTCGCGGGGGTGAACCCGACGCTGGCGAAGAAGCTCAAAGAGCAGATCCGACGGCTCAACGAGCAGGGGACGACGTTCCTGCTGATCGAACACGACATGGAGTTCGTGATGGACCTGGCGGACCCGATCGTCGTCTTGGACCAGGGGCACGTCCTGACGGAAGGGACCCCGGAGGGGGTCAGAAACGACGATCGCGTCATCGACGCGTACCTCGGAGGCGGCACATGAGCGACGACACCACTCGGCCCGCAGGGGCCACCGACGGAGCCGGTCCCGTGCTCTCGCTGTCGGGCGTCGACAGCGGGTACGGCGAGGTACAGGTGCTCGACGACTGCTCGGTCCGGCTCGACCCCGGCGAGATCGTCTGTCTCGTCGGTCCGAACGGGGCCGGGAAGTCGACGGTCCTCAAGACGGCGTTCGGGATGTTGACGCCGTGGACGGGGGCCGTCGAGTACCACGGCCGCGACATCGGCGGGATGGCGCCCGAGGAGATCGTCCGCGAGGGGATCGGGTACGTCCCCCAGACCGACAACGTGTTCGGCTCGCTGACGATCGACGAGAACCTCCGGATGGGCGGCGTCGCCCGCGACGGCGGGCTCGACGAGGTGATCGAGACGCTGTACGACCGGTTCCCGATCATCGACCGGAAGCGGACCGCGAAGGCGAAGACGCTCTCCGGCGGCCAGCGGCAGGTGCTGGCGTTCGCCCGCGCGCTCGTGATGGAGCCCGACGTGCTCCTCATCGACGAGCCGTCTGCGGGGCTCGCGCCCAACACGGCCGACGACGTGTTCGAGGACGTCCAAGAGGTCAACGACATGGACACGGCGATCCTGATGGTCGAACAGAACGTGACGAAGGGGCTCGGCATCTCCGACCGGGGGTACGTCCTCGATCAGGGGACGGTCCGCTTCGAGGGCACGCCGGAGGAGCTGCTCAACGACGAGGAGGTCTCCCAGCTGTACCTCGGCGGCTGAGTCTCCGCGCCTTCCTTTCGCGACTCACCCCCGAATGTCATCCGGTATCGGTCGATACGCGTTCGCGCTCGCACCCCTCGCAGCCGCGGCGCTGTGGGGCGGGATGTACGTCGTCAGCAAGTGGGGGTTCGCGCTGATCCCGCCGGTGACACTCGGCTTCCTCCGGGTCGCGCTCGGGGCCGGCGCGCTCTGGCTCGTCGTCGCCGGCCGCGGCGGGCCGGCGCCGTCCCGCGACGAGTGGCCGGCGTTCGTCGTGTTGGGCGGCTGGGTGACGCTGACGGTCGCGACCCAGTTCGTCGGGACGGAGCTGACCAACGCCAGTCAGGGATCGTTATTAACGGTTCTCACGCCAGTGTTCACGGTTCTGCTCGGCGCGGCCGTGCTCGGCGAGCGCGTCACGGCGGCGAAGGCCGGCGGGATGACCGTCGCCGGCGTCGGGACCGCGGTCGTCCTCGCCGGGCAGTACGACCTCGCGTCGACGGCCGCGGGCAACGCCCTCGGCGTGGCGCTGCTCTTAGTCGGCAGCGCGGCGTGGGCGGGCTACACCGTCTGGGGGCTCCGCGCGGTCAGGCGTCACGGGGCGCTGCGAGCGGCGACGTACTCCTCGCTGGCGAGCGTCCCGATGCTCGGTCTCCTCGCCGCCGGCGAGCTGTGGCGCCTCGGGATCTCGCCGACCGACATCCCGCTGACGGCGGAGTCGGTCGCGGCCGTGCTGTACCTCGGACTGGCGTCGACGGCGGCGGCGTGGTACCTCTGGTACAAAGGCCTCGAGTACGTGCCCGCGGGAACGGTCGCCGTCTTCTTCTTCGCGCAGCCCGCGGTCGGGGCGGCGCTCGGGGCCGCGCTGCTCGGCGAGTCGCTCGGGTCGGGGTTCCTCGCCGGCGGCGCGCTGATGACCGTCGGGATCTGGGTCGTGAGCCGTGAGCGCGCGGGGACGACGGAGGGCACAGCGGACGCGGCCGCGGAGTGATCGGCGGGCGACCGCGCGGCGACGCCGGGCCTCACGTCGCCCGCTTCTCCAGTTCGCCGGTGAGCCCGGCGGCGTCGAACTCGTGGTCGGGACGGATCGCGACGAAGTCGAGGAACTGCCGGGCGGCCAGAATCTCGTCGGTCGAGTAGCTGCCGAGCGCGGCGTCGACCGCGTCGGCGGCGCCGATGAGGGGTTCCAGCGCGGCGAGGGCGCTCGCGAGGTCGTACGACCGCGCCGACTCGCGCCCCTCCTCGCTCACGTTCGTCGCGTCGATGACGTAGAGGTCGCCGTCGCGCACGAGGACGTTCTCGGCGCGGAGGTCGCCGTGGGCGAGCCCGGCGTCGTGGATCGTCCGGAGGGTGGCGAAGAGCGACGGGGCGAGCGCCGCCACATCCTCGGCGTCGAGCTCGTCGAGCGTCCGGAACTCGGGGAGGTACTCCAGCACGAGGACGCCGAGGTCGCCGACCTCGATCGCCTCGATCGGCTCCGGGGCGTTGACGCCGATCTCGCGGACCTTCCGCGTGGCCTCCAGCTCGTGGCGCGCCATCTCGTAGGGGGTCTCGTAGCGCTCGAAGAAGCCCTCGGTGCCCGCGGAGAAGGCGCCGAGGTTCCGCCCGGTCGTGAACAGCGCGTGGACGAGCGTGTTCTGGCGAGTGATCACCTTCACGAACAGGTCGTCGTCGATCACCATCGGGGTCGACAGCCAGTTGTCGGCGTCGAGGAAGCGCACCCGCATCTCGTCGCGGTCGTACCGGTCCGCCAGCTCGCGGACGACCCGCTCGATGTCGGGCCAGTCCACGCGACCGCGCACGAGCCGGCGGAGCTCCATGGACGGTCCGAGGCGACCCCGACGCATAAATGGTCACGTCGGACCGGCGCGGACGACGCGATTGTGCTCGTCGGCGTCCAGCGAGATCGATCACGGTCGTTCGTATCGTTTATGCCGCCGCGTCGCAATTCTTGCCCATGGACTTCGAGCTGCCCGCGGAACACCGAATGATCCGCGACACCGTCCGGGACTTCTGCGAGTCCGAGATCCGGCCGATCGCCCAGGAGATCGAGGACGAGCACCGGTTCCCCGACGAGGTGTTCGCCGACCTGAACGACCTCGACGTGATGGGCGTTCCGGTGAGCGAGGAGTACGGCGGGCTCGGCGGCGACCAGCTCATGTACGCGCTCGTCACGGAGGAGCTGGGCCGCGTCTCCGGCGGGATCGGGCTCTCGTACGCCGCTCACACCTCGCTGGGCGCGAAGCCGATCGAGCTGTTCGGGACGCCGGCGCAGAAGGAGGAGTGGCTCCGGCCGCTGGCCGAGGGCGGCGAAATCGGCGCGTGGGCGCTCACGGAGCCCGGTAGCGGCTCGGACGCCTCGAACATGGACACGACCGCCGAGCGCGACGCGGACGCCGGCGAGTACGTGCTGAACGGGACGAAGCAGTTCATCACGAACGCGAGCGTCGCCAACAGCGTCCTCGTGAAGGCCGTCACCGACCCCGACGCGGGCTACGACGGCATCTCGACGTTCATCGTCGACCCCGACGACGACGGGTTCGAGGTGACGACGGTCTGGGACAAGATGGGGCTCAACTGCTCGCCCACCTGCGAGATATCGCTGGACGACGTGCGGATCCCCGAGGACCGCCTGCTCGGCGAGGAGGGCGACGGGTGGACGCAGACGATGAAGACGCTCGACGGCGGGCGGATCTCCATCGCCGCGCTCTCGGTGGGGCTCGCGCAGGGCGCCTACGAGGCCGCGAAGGAGTACGCCGGCGAGCGCGAGCAGTTCGGCAGGCCGATCGCGAAGTTCGACGCGATCCGCGACAAGGTGGTCCACATGCACCGGCAGACGGAGCGCGCGCGCCTGCTCACGCACAAGGCGGCGACGAGATACGACGCCGGCGAGTCGGTCACCCGGGAGTCCGCGCTGGCGAAGCTCGACGCCAGCGAGGCCGCCCGCGAGGTGGCCGAGGAGGCGGTCCAGACGCTCGGCGGCTACGGCTACACCACCGACTTCGCCCCGCAGCGCTTCTACCGCGACGCGAAGCTGATGGAGATCGGCGAGGGGACGAGCGAGATCCAACACGTCGTGTTGGGGCGCGAGTTGGGCCTTTAAACCGGAGAGTCGACGTTTATAAACGAGCCCGCTCGTCGCCTCGTGTGACCCCGTCTCCTGCGCGGGGCGTCTGTCCGGCGACGTAGACGACACGGAGTCGGTCGTTTCGGGAACTGCGTGGGCTTCTCGATCAATTGCGGGAGTAGGTATAGCACGTCGCGAGTGAGACCATTTATAACCGATCGAGTGGTGTCGCCAGCGGTGGTTTCTGAACAATCGACGACGCGGTGAACACCTGCAAAGCCCCAGTCGCGAGGACCTCCGAACGTCGTTCCTGCTCGCTTCGCTGCGCGGGCTGCGACGTTCGTGGTCCCGCTCGCGTTGCTCGCGGGACTCGCGCGGCNGGACCTCCGAACGTCGTTCCTGCTCGCTTCGCTGCGCGGGCTGCGACGTTCGTGGTCCCGCTCGCGTTGCTCGCGGGACTCGCGCGGCTCGCTGCGCTCCTCGTTCAGTCGCTACCGCTCCTTCACTGCGGTGCTTACGTCGCCGGACTTCGCCCTCGCAACTGCCCCTTTGAGTCCCACCCCGTACCGCACAGCAACCGCACCTCACACCTCCCCAGCCTCGTCGGACCGGCGCGACTGCGCCGGTCCGACTCCCTCGTGCGGGCTGTCGCCGGCGGCTTTGCCGCCGGCTGCCAGAGGGACCTCCGGTCCCTCGCTGCTCGCGCCCGGTGGGCGCTCGCAGGCGCACGCCACCGCGTCGCTTTTATAAGCGATCGTCGCTGTGGCTCACAGCTATTTACATATCGTATTGTCACCACCGACCTGCAATACCTACTTCCACTATCGCGCACCGCTGTTCCGGAATACCCGCGAATTTTGCGCGCCGTCACCGAGAGATCGCCAGCGGAGTGCGGTCGACGCCCGCCCTACAGGTTCCGCTCGATGTACCGATTCATCGACCGGACCCGGTCGGCCTCGAAGGTCCAGAGCCCGCGCCAGATCCGCGGTTCGGTCTCGACCGCGAGCAGTCCCACGCCACCTTCGATCCCCCGCTTGAGGTCGTTTCCGGGGTCGACATCGACCGAATGAGGGCCCTCCAGCGGGCGGTACACCACGAACCAGCTGTCGGTGAAGTCCCGGGTGTCGCCCCCGTGGATCACCGCGTCGAGGTCGCGCGGGAGGTCGTCCGGGACGCCGTAGAGGTGGGTGTCGACGCCGGCCGTCGACACGCGCTCGTACACGCTTCGCGTGCCGACCTCGTCGTCGATGCGCGAGAGGCGCTGAAACGACGAGCGGAGCGTCCCGTCGCCGGCCTGCCACGCGGCTCGCTCGATGAACCGCGAGATGGTGATGAGCAGGAGCTTCTGTCGGTTCGACTCGGGATACCCGCGCAGCGTGAAGGTCGTGTCGGTGAGCCCGCTGATCACCGACGGCAGGTCGACGTCATCGAGCGTCCGAGCCCCGGTGACGTACAGGTCCGAGTTCACGAGCAGCACCGCGTTGCCGAGCTCGTCCAAGGTCGACCCCGCGATTACCCGGTCGCCCTCGACGAGCAGCGCGAGGTTTTCCAGTTCCCCGAGCCTGTCACCGTCGAATGGCACGTCCTCGTGCCGCCGGAGCGCGTCGACGTTAATCGCAGGGCAGTCGTCTCCGGGCTCGGGTCGGTCAGCGGGCTGTCGCGTCGCGCTCGCTCCGTTCCGGTCGGTGATCCGATCCGTCGTGAACTCCCGGGTCGTGAGCTCTTCGCCGGGGTCGGAACGACCGCCATCGGTTTCGCGCTCGTCGGACTCGCCGCCGATCAGTCCGCCCGTGTCGCCTGGTCGTTCGATACCTCCCATGGTCTCGTCGACCACGTTCACCGCGTCTTCCCCGAACGTGTCGACGAGCATGTTCAACACGGGGTCCGGGTCGGTGCGGTTGACGACGACGATGGACCGATCGGCGCCGTCGAATTGGTCGAGGAACTGTGCGAGCGTCACGTGCTTTGGCTATCAGATATCCAGAAATAAACGTTCCTTCGCGGTTATCTCGTCTGAAAATCGGGACGGGAGAACGAACGGGGACGAGCCGCAGTCGGGCGGTTCTACGCGACGACGGCGTCCTCGAGCAGCTGAAGCGGGTGTTTGATCTCGTAGCCGGTGCCGTGTTCCATCTGCATCGCGCAGGTCGGGCACTCGGTCATCCCCACGTCGCCCTCGGCGTCCTCCATGTGCTCGAACATCTCCGCGCCGATCTCCATCGACTTCTCGTACTTCTCCTCCTTCCAGCCGTAGGTGCCGGAGATCCCCGAACAGGAGTCGCCCACGTCCTCCATGGTGACGCCGTCGACGTCGCGGAACGTCTCGACCGCCTGCCGGGAGAGCCCCTGATTGCGGGCGTGACACGGCGCGTGGTAGGCGAACGACTGCTCGTCGGCGAGTTCGCTCTCGGCCAACTCGCCCTCGAGGTCCTCGTTGATCCGGAGGTACTCCAGCGCCTCGTAGGTGTGTTCGGAGACGTCTTCGATCCCGTGGATGTCGAACAGCTCGGGGTACTCCTGCCGCAGCGACAGCGAACAGGAGGTACAGGAGGCGATCACGTCGGCGCCGTCGCCGATCGCCTCGACGAGGCTCTCGACGTTCGTCTCCGCGTGCCGACGCGCGTCCTTCAGCATCCCGTTCGCGAACATCGGGGTCCCGGAGCACTTCTGCGGGGGCACCAATACCTCGTAGCCGAAGTGCTCGTACACCCGCACCATCGCCTTGCCGACCTCCGGCGTGTTGAAGTTGGAGTAACAGCCGTGGAAGTACGCGACCCGCTTGTCGGGGTTCTGAACCTGCGCGCCGCCGCGGGCCTTCCACCACTCGCGGAACGTCTCGGTGGCGAACTCGGGGAAGTCGCGCTCCTTCGGGATGCCCATCGCCTTCTCCATCGCCCAGCGGGCCGGACCGAAGTTCATCGCGAACGAGGCCGTCCGCGGGAAGACGCTCGCCAGCCGCGCCGAGGTGCGGTAGTTCGCCAATATCCGGTTGCGGACGTACTCCACCGACAGCTTCTCCATCTGCTCTTCGACGAACTGACCGCGCGCCTCGTTGTGCATCTGCGAGAGCGGCACCGAAGAGGGGCAGGCGTCGTCACAGCGCATGCAGTTCGAACAGGACGTGATCGACTCGTCGATGTCGTGGTCCTCCTTGCGCTTGAGCCGCCACTGCTCCGGGCCCTGGAACTTCGGTCCCGGGAACTCCTCGTCGACCTCGGCGACCGGACAGGAGGTGTCACAGCTGGTGCACTTGTAACAGGAGTCGGCGCCCTCCCGGAGGTCGAGATCGCCGCCCGGGAACACGTCGACCGGATCGTACGCGTCCGGATCGAGCTCGGGCGAGCTGCTCCCGCCGGTCGCGCTCTCGACGCCGCCGTCGGTGGCGGCGCGGTCCGTTTCGAGGCCGTCAGCGCGGTCGCCGCCGTCCGTTCCGTTCGCGCCCGTCGCGTCTCCGTCGTCGTCCGTGTGTCGTGTCATTGGGTTGCCTCCGTCGCCGCCTGCCGCCCCGCCACTATCCCGGTCGCGAGCGACACTCCGCTCGCGGACTTCTCCCGCGCCACGTCCGCGCCGCCGACGACCCCGCCGGCCGCGAAGACGTTGTTGTACGCCGCGTTACCGTCCGCGTCCAGCGCGCGCCCGTCCTCGCCGATCCGCACGCCGAAGCGCGCGTACGGCTGGTCGCCGAACGCGTCGTCGACGAACCACTCGTAGCGGTCCGCCGGCTGCTCGACGTGGAGGCCGAACGCGGGCTCGCGGACCCCCTCGCGGTCAGAGTCGAGCCCCTTGCCGACGAGCCCGCCGGTCGCCAACACGAACGCGTCGGCGCCGTAGGGCGTCTGTCGGCCCTTCCGATCGACCGAGACCGNATCGCGCCGTCCGCCTCGGTCTCGATGCCGACGACCGGATTGCCGGTCTCGAACCGAACGCCCTCCGCGTCGAGCGCGTCGTACAGCCGGTCCTCCAGTCTGAGCCCCGGGAGGCTCGGCGGCCCCATCGGGATCTCGAACGCGTCGGCGCCGAGCCGGTCGGACATCTCGGCGCGCACCGCGTCGCCCTCTTGATCGCCGAGGAACGCCGGGAACCCGACGCGCTCGACGCGGTCGACGCCGCCCGCCTCGTCGACCACGTCGTGGAGGTGCGGCGCGACCGCCTTCGCCAGCGCCTCCCGAGCGGGGACGCCGCCGATCTCCTCGTCGTGGTCGAGCGCCTTCGCGAGCCGGGTGACCTTCGTGTCGGCCCGGAACGCCTCGGCGAACTCCACCTCGGCGCCGGCGACGTCGAAGGGCACTCCGGCCGCTTCCAGCCGCCCGGCGAACGCCCGCGCGTCGTACTCGGTCAGCGACCGGAAGCCGACGATCAGCGCGGGTCGGTCGTCGCTCGCGATCCCCGCCTCGGCGGCGGCCGGGTAGCGCGCGGTCGGCTTCACGCTCCCGCCGAACGTCGGGAGAAGCGCGTTGCTGTCAGTGTGGCCCCCGCGGTACGCGTCGCCCGCGAGGTCGTCGAACAGGTCGAACCCCTCGCGGAGCGCGTCGGCGCCGAGGATTTGGTAGGGGTGCGTCTCGGGGAGCCGGCCGATAGCCTCGAAGGGGTCGGCGAGCGGCCCCTCGGGGTCGGGCCACTCGTCGCGGTCCAGCTCGCGGCCCGCGGTCGGCGGCCCCTCGCGTAAGGGCTTCGCGGGCTCGGTGGCCGGCACGTACCCGAGCGCGTCGATCAGCCCGGAGGCCTGCCGGAGCGTGCTCGACTTGTGGGAGACTAAGCGCACGTCGGCGCCCTCGCGGGCCGCCGCGACAGCCGAGGTGATCGCCGCCAGCCCGCCGCCGACGACGAGCACGTCGCTCTCGATCGCCATCAGATCCCCCCGTCGGTCGCCGCGTCGTCATCTGCGCGGCCCCCGTCGGTCGCCGCGTCGTCATCTGCGCGGCCCCCGTCGGTTGCGGCGGCTCCGGATTCGCCGCCTCTGCTCCCGTCGGACCCGACCGGTTCGGTTTCGGCACCCGCGTCGAAGGCGCCGAAGTCGACCTCGTCGTCGAGGCTCGCCGGGTCGCCGTCGCGGTTCATCGTCGTCGCGTGCAGCAGGTGGTTCAACATCGCCTGCGAGAGCTGCCGCCCCCAGAGCGCGTGGCGCTGGCCCTTCCAACGCTCCTGGTACAGCTCGTCTTCCGCGTCGCGGACGACCGGCTCCGGGTACTCCTGAGCCAGTTCCGCGGCGATCCGGTGCGAGCAGAACCCGCCCTGACAGTTACCCATCGAGGCGCGGGTGCGCAGGCGGACCGCGTTGAGGTCGCTGCCCGCGTCGCCGATGGCGTCCTGCACCTCGGCGCGCGTGACGCCCTCGCACTCGCAGACGACCGGGTTGGGGTCGTACTCGTCGAGCACGTCGTCGGCGCGCGAGCCGAGCCGCTGGCCCGATCGCCGCGCGACGGGCGACCGGAGCCCGAACTCGTCCATCAGCTCCTCCATGCGCGCCTCGCTCTCCGACCCCGGCAGCGGCGCCTCGGCGGTGTCGCAGGTCGCGTCGTGGCCGAGCGCGTCGCAGACGTGATCCGAGATGGACTCGGCCATCATGCGGTAGGTGGTGAGCTTCCCGCCGACGATGGTCGTCATCCCCGGGAGGTCGTCGCGGTCGCCGTGGTCCAAGAGGAAGTAGTCGCGCGTGATGTCGGTCGGGTCCTCGGTGCCGGTTCCCGGCGGTTCGTACAGGGGACGGACGCCCCAGAAGGAGCGGAGCGTCCGGGCGTCTTCGAGCGCCGGGACCAACTCCGAGAGCGTCTCGATCATCAGGTCGACCTCCCACTCCTCCTCGGGGTAGTCCTCGGGGTCGTCCACCTCCTCGTCGGTCGTGCCGAGGATGCAGGCGGTCTCGTGGGGAACGATGATGTCGGCGTCGCCCTTGGGACGGCAGCGGTTGATCACCGTGTCGACCTGCCGGGTGTTCATCACCGTCATCACGCCCTTCGAGGGGCGCACCTCCACGTCGACGCCGGCCATCTCGCCGACGTTGCCCGCCCACGCGCCGGTCGCGTTGACGACGTGGCGCGCGCGGATCTCCTCGGTCGTCCCGGGCTCGCGGTGGACGCGCTTCCCGGGCCCCGTCTCGTGTTCGATCTCGACGCCGACGATCTCGCCGTCCTCGACGAGCACGTCGGTCACCGGGGCGTGGGTCTCGACGCGCGCGCCGTGCTCGCGGGCGTCCGCCGCGTTCGCGACGCAGAGCCGGAAGGGGTCGACCGCGCCGTCCGGCAGCGCGATCGCCTTCTCCACGTCGCGCGCGAGGTACGGCTCGCGTCGCCGGGCCTCCTCGCCGTCGATAACCTCGGCCGGGATGTCGCACGCGCGACAGCCCTCGAGCTTCTCCTGGAAGTACTCCTCGGAGTCCTCGGGGCGCTTGACGAACATCCCGCCCGTCTCCTCGACGCAGTGGCCCGCGATGTCGCGGAGCACCCGGTTCTCTTCGATACACTCGCGCGCGCTCTTCTGGTCGGAGACCGCGTACCGACCTCCGCTGTGTAAGAGCCCGTGCATTCGCCCCGTCGTGCCGTGCGTCAGGTTCCCCTTCTCGACGAGCACCGCGTCGAGCCCCCGCCGCGCGAGGTCCCTGACGACGCCGCACCCCGTCGATCCCCCACCGACGACGACGACGTCCACCTGTTGGTCCATGTCGATCCGGTCGGACCCCGCCCACTTTACTTTACCTCCTACGCGGAGTCACTCATAACAATCAGGGACGTTCAAGTAGTACAATCGTTGTCGGCGCCGGATTATTTATATAGTGTATTTTTCATTCGCGACGAAATTCGGATTTTAACAGGAAGATTATTATGGTAGTACATTATGTTCACGAGTGGCGTGGTAGCTTCCGTGAAGATATGTCGCGGCGGCGGCGACACCGCCACTCCGTCTGCGTCCGCTTCGTCGGCGTTCCGGCCGACTGCGGCGCCGTCGGAGGCTCCCGGCGTCGCCGGGAGACCGTCGGTCGAGGCGCGGACGGCGACTCGATCGGCGGACGGGCGGAGACGGCGTCGCGCTCGACGGTCCGGGGGACGAACCGAGCCCCCGGTCGGCGCTCGCCGTGCGGTCTGCGCCGACGCCGCGAGCGGACCAGCGCCACAGGAGGGATCCAACACATGACACAGTATGTCGGTGCGATAGACCAAGGGACGACCGGCACCCGGTTCATGGTTTTCGACCATGAGGGCCAGGTCGTCGCGAACGCGTACGAACAGCACGAACAGATCTACCCGAACCCGGGTTGGGTCGAGCACGACCCCATCGAGATCTGGGAGAACACGCAACAGGTCGTCCTCGACGGCCTCGCCGACGCGGGGCTGGAGGCGGACCAGCTCGACGCGATCGGGATCACGAACCAGCGCGAGACGACGATCGTCTGGGACAAGGACTCCGGGAAGCCGGTCCACAACGCGCTCGTCTGGCAGGACCGCCGGACGACCGACCGCGTCGAGGAGTTGCAGGAGGCGGGCAAGGTCGAGGAGATCCGCGAGAAGACCGGCCTCGAGGCCGACGCGTACTTCTCCGCGACCAAGACCGAGTGGATCCTCGACAACGCCGAGCCGCTCAAGATGCAGAGCTCGCGCGGCGGCGACCTCCGCGACCGGGCCCGCGAGGGCGAGCTCGTCATGGGGACGATCGACTCGTGGCTCATCTACAACCTGACGGGCAACCACATCACCGACGTCACCAACGCCTCCCGGACGATGCTGTACAACATCCGGGATCTGGAGTGGGACGACGAGCTTCTCGATGAGTTCGACGTGCCGAAGGAGATGGTGCCCGAGGTACGACCCTCCTCCGACGAGGACTACTACGGTCACACCGACGCGGACGGCTTCCTCGGCGAGGAGGTCCCCGTCGCCGGCGCCCTGGGCGACCAGCAGGCCGCGCTGTTCGGCCAGACCTGCTTCGACGAGGGCGACGCGAAGAACACCTACGGCACCGGTTCGTTCTACCTGATGAACACGGGCAATGAGGCCGTCAAGTCCGACCACGGGCTCCTGACGACCATCGGGTTCCAGATGTCCGGCGAGCCCGTCCAGTACGCGCTGGAGGGGTCCATCTTCATCACCGGCGCCGCCATCGAGTGGCTCGAGGACGTCGACCTGATCAACAACGCGGCCCAGACCGCGGAGCTGGCGCGGTCGGTCGACTCGACCGACGGCGTCTACATGGTCCCGGCGTTCACCGGGCTCGGCGCACCCCACTGGGACGGTCGCGCTCGCGGGACCATCGTCGGGATGACCCGCGGCACCGGCAAAGAGCACATCGTGCGGGCGACGCTCGAGAGCATCGCCTACCAGACCCGCGACGTGGCCGAGGCCATGGAAGCCGACTCCGGCGTGGAGACGACGAGCCTCCGGGTCGACGGCGGCGCGGTCAAGAACAACTTCCTCTGTCAGCTCCAGTCGGACATCATCCAGACGGAGATCGCCCGGCCGGAGGTCGACGAGACCACGGCGCTCGGCTCGGCGTACGCCGCCGGCCTCGCCGTCGGCTACTGGGACAACGTCGACGAGCTGCGCGACAACTGGCAGATCGACCGGGAGTTCACGCCCGAGAAGGACCAGGCGGAGGTCGACAAGCTGTACAGCCGGTGGGACGACGCGGTCGAGAAGTCCCTCGACTGGGCACAGGAGGACGAGTAAATGAACGAGCTGCTGCTCCAGGTCCCGGTCATCGGGATGGAGGTCGAGCAGTTCCTCCTGCTCCTCATCACCGCGCTGGCGGGCGGGGCGTTCGGCGCCGCCATCGGCGCGCTGCCGGCGTTCATCTTCACCGGGTTCGTCGTCTTCCTCGGTGAGGGGATCAATATCCTCCAGAGCCAGATCTCCGAACTAGACGCGATCCCCGCCGGCGAACTGGCCGCGGGCATCACCGGCGTCATCGGGTTCGGGGCGATCACCGGTCCGCACATCGCGTTCGCGGGCGGCGTGGCCGCCTCGGCGTACGCGGGCAAAAAGTACCCCGAGATGAATCCCGCCGACGGCGGGTACCACTTCGGGAAGGACATCACGTACGCGTTCGGGACGAAGCCCGACATCCTCGCGGTGGGTGCGATCTTCGGCGTGATCGGTATGCTGTTCACGCAGGTCGCGAACGGCCTCTTCATCAACGTGCTCGAGATGACGCCGCCGACCGACTTCATCGCGGTGTCGGTGTTCGCGACGGCGTTCCTCGCCCGCCCCGTGTTCGGCTACCCGATCGTCGGGAAGCCGGCGGGCGACGGGCTCCTCGACATGTCGCCGTTCGAGCGCGGCGAGGACCACCCGAAGGCTGACAGCGACGAGGAACACGCCGGCCGGCCGGCGACCGAGCCGTGGCTCCCGCACCAGTACAAGTGGTCGGGCGTCACCGTCATCGGGCTCGTCGGCGGTATCCTCGGCGGTTACATCTGGCTGCAGACGGGGAGTATCTTCCTCGGCTACGCCATCTCCGCGATCAGCCTGCTGTTCCTCAACCTCGGCGTCGAGAAGATCCCGGTGACCCACCACATCACCCTTCTCGGTGCCGTCGGCGCGGTCGTCATCGATCCCGTCGCGGGGAGCGTCGTCGCGCTCCTGGCTGGCGGTGTGCTCGGTGCTCTCAGCGGCCTCGTGGGTGAGGTCACGCAGCGGATGTTCTACTCGCACTCCGGGACTCACGTGGACCCGCCGGCGATGGCCATCGCGATCATGATGCTCGCCGTCGGAATCCTCGGGATCCTCGGCGTACTGCCGAACGCCGGGTACCTCTAACCCCGACCGCGGGGGGTGACCCGAATCGATCCCGCGGCGGCCCCGGAATTATTCCGGGGCGGTCCCGGAGCGATTCTGTGACACGTCGAACCGATTCGGCCGCGCGGCCCTCTCCGCCCGGTCGCAACGCACGCCGTACGCGCACATGACCGAGTCGCTGGACCCACCAATGAAACGCCACACGAGACGCGGCCGACGACCGGACCGAACCGGGAGCGACCGCGCTTCGCATCGGACTTACCCGAGCACTGCGGAGGCCCGACCGTGAACATCGACGACCGGATCGAGCGGCGGCTCGGCTACGACGTCGGGGCCGGCGTCCTCGTCGATATCGACGCCGTCTCGCCGGTGTCGCACGTCGAGCCGCCGATCGGACGCGGGCCGGCGATCGAGCGGCTCCTCGACGTGCTCGAGCCGGCCTTCGCCGGGTCGCTCCCGCCGAGCGCCTACGTTCACGGGCCGAAGGGGAGCGGGAAGTCGGCGATTCTCTCCGCGCTGTTTCGGCGGCTCGCGTCCCACAGCGGTCCGCGTCGGGCGATACAGACGTCGACGCGCGCGGTCGAGCCGACCCTCCCCGGATTCGTCTACGTCGACGCGCGGGAGGCGTCGACGCGGTTCGCGCTCTACCACGCCGGGCTCGACGCGGTCAGCGACGAGTCGGTCCCCGAACACGGGATCGGCACGGACGAGCTGGTCGAGGCGCTGCGGGACGCCGTCGACACCGGACCTGACCTGGTCGTCGCGGTCGACCACACCAACGAGCCGGAGACGCCGAGTGCGGCGACCGTCGTCGAGTGGCTCACGGCCGTCAGCGACCGGGTCGTCCCGGTGTGTCTCGGCCGCGACGAGCCGGCGGCGATCGAGTGGGACCCGGAGGAGGCGGTGGGGTTCGAGCCGTACCGCCGGCACGTGCTCGTCGAGCTGTTGACGAGCCGGTGTTCCACCGGGCTCGGGCGCGACGCGCTCACCCACGACCAGATCCGCGAGGTCAGCGAGTGGGCCGACGGGGACGCGCACGACGCGCTCGCCGCGGTCGCCGGCGCGGCGATCACCGCGGAGCGCGCGGGCGCTTCGACGGTTCGACCGGAGGACCTCGACGCGGGGATCGAGGCGGTCCCGCGCCCGGGCGTCGCGCTCGGGCGAGTCCTCGCGCTCTCGGAGAGCCGGCGTCGGCTGCTCTACGAGCTCGTGAGCCTGTCGGACGATGACCGGGCGTCGGTGAGCGCCGCGACGGAGACGATCGCCTCGCGGGAGGCGGTCGACCTGTCTCCCTCGACGGTGCGACGCGTCCTCTACGAGCTCGCGGACGCGGGCCTGCTCGACCGGGTGACTGCCCGGCGGAGCGGCGGGAAGGGACGACCGCCGAGCCGGCTCGTCCCGCGGTTCCCGACGCTCGTGTTCCGCGAGCTGTTCGACCGTCCCTCGTGGTCGGTCTGAGCGGACCCCACAGAGCCCGTCTCGTCCTCACTTTTCACCGTCATCTCCGCGGTCGACCGCGAACGCAAGACAGTTGCGCGTCGTCGCCTCACGTCCGGTATGGTTCCGCCCCTCGCGCTGGACATCGACGGGACGCTGACGACGGCGAGCGGCCGGATCGACGCGCGAGCCTTCGAGCTGTTGCCGGAGTGGGACGCCCCGGTCGTGCTCGCGACCGGGAAGTCGTTCCCGTACCCGGTCGCGCTGGCGCACTTCCTCGGGCGCGCGGAGACCGTCGTCGCCGAGAACGGCGGCGTCGTGCACGTCGACGGCGAGACGGCGGTCCTCGGCGACCCCGACGCTCCGCGAGCCGTCGTCGAGGCGTTCCGCGAGCGCGGCGGCGACCCCGGCTGGGGCGCCCGCGACACGGTGAACCGCTGGCGCGAGACGGAGGTGGCGCTGTCGCTCGACGCCGACGAGGCGCTGTTGCGCGAGGTCGCCGCGGCCGCCGGCGGCGACGTGGAGGTCGTCGACACCGGCTACGCGTACCACGTCAAATCGACCGGCGTGAGCAAAGGTCGCGGACTCGAACGGGTCGGCGACGCCCTCGGGATCGACCCCGGCGAGTTCGTCGCGGTCGGCGACAGCGAGAACGACGTGTCCACCTTCGCGGTCGCCGGCGAGTCGTACGCGGTCGCCAACGCCGACGCCGCCGCCCGCGACGCCGCGGATGTCGTGGTGGAGGAGTCGTACATGGACGGCACCGCGGGCGTGCTCGCCGAGCTCCGGGCGCGGGGCGAGTGACTGAGGACAGCGAGATCTCGGGCTCTGTCGAAACATCGTCTTTTTAAATACGATCTCCAATGAAACATGCAGTCGATCGGAGTTGCGAACTGAACGTGGCAAATATGTAATCATACATAAGCTTGGAGAGGTACGGCTAGCATTTCACGAGGCGACACCCCACAGATACCGAAGGGGTACGACGGGTTATACATCGATTTGAGACGAGATATACGAACGAATAATTGGTTTAGAGGCCGTGTAAAATGGATATTCGAGCAGTACGAGATATGCGAACTTGCGCAGATCTTCCGGGCTCACGCGCCGTTGTTGTGCTCTTTTGAAATACAAGTCCAAATACTTATAATACAACTCGAAAAACACTAGGTGATGCCTGAACGACGACATTTTATTGCAACAACCGGAGCGACTCTACTTACTGCAACCGCTGGTTGTACGGGAGCTTTACCCGGCGGGGACAGCTCACCCGACATCGAAACGACGGACGGTCCCGCCGAATTTGCGGTGTACGGCGCCACCTGGAGCGACAGCACCGACGTTACCGTCGATACGGACGCCACACTCGACATCACCATCGGAAACCGCGGTGGTGAACCAGGTGAACTAGAGTTTTCGGCGGCCGTCGAAAGCCTCCAAAGCGAAACGGCACCGCTCGTCACGGCCGAGACCTCTACGATCGAAGACGAAATCGCAAGCGGTGACACTGTCACGGTCACAACTGAAACGATTAATTTCGACTACGCCGGCCGATACGAAGTGACGGGCTCGGACGAAACCGGCAGCCGAATCCCGGTTGCCGACACCGCAGAAGCTGACTCCGAAATTGAAATTCTCCCGCGGCGCGCCTCAGGAGAAACGACACAGCAACTTGGTACCGATCTCAGGCTCGCCGTTGACCGGGTCACGTTCGAACAACACCTCCACTACGACACGAGCCGAAGCGTGCTCTTTGGAAGCGTTGACCGAGTCGGTGCTCACAGCGCGCTCGACGACCATACACTGGCACTCGTCCACGTGACCGTCGAAAACGCCGGTAATAACGGAACGAGTCTCGATACGAGCAACTTCACGTTTGCCGGCGAGACCCCGCTCACAGACCTCGGTGGGTCGTCCCTCGACAGTGTCCGAGACATCGATGGCTCTTCGGTCCACGACGAGTCCGTGAACCCGGGCAGTTCAGTCACCGGCTGGATCCTGTTTAACGTCCCCCGAGACGCCATCGATGACACCCCCCTCGCATTCCACCGTGACTCCACAGCCGCCCCTGAAGACGTCATCTGGGACGTGGAGATCGGATCGGTTGATTTCCCCACCTTCGAACTCGTGGACATGACTGTCCCCACCGAACGCGCGGAGGGAACCCAAGAGTTCGAATTCACGATCGGTAACACGGGAGACGATAGCGGAACGTTCCGTGGTGAAATCGAATGGCGCGAGGGCACGTCTGGAGACTGGGACGGGCTTCTGGAAGGGAACGCCGATCTGTCCGCCCGCATCCCCGCCGGCTCAGAGACCACCATCGCAACCAGCAGCGATAACGACGAGATGAGCAGCACGTACGAGTACCGATTGAACCCGTTCGGCGCGACGTTCGTCATCGAACCGAGCGAGTAGCGGGTTCTGTACCGGGTCCAGCCCGCGACACGCTTTCTGTCTTTATTTGTACAGAGTACTGTAGGGTGCGTATCCGGTCAGCACACGGCTGTGTTCGTATTAATAAGCCTCACTGTCGACCGGACGCAGGTACCACACGCGAGCGGGGCCCCACTCGACCCACTGTCGCGCACGTTCAAACCGTCGACAAAACCGCGGTCGGTTCCCTCACTCGTCGCCTTGCGCGTCGACGATGACGACTTCGCCGTCCTCGACGGTGACGTTGATGAGGGTCTTCACGTTGTAGTCGGTGTCGTCGAGCTCGTTCTCGCCGGCCTTCTTGATCACGGCGACGACGTCGACGACCTCGGCGCCGACCTCGTTCGTCAGCGCGTCTAAGATCGCCTTCATCGTCCCGCCCGTCGAGAGCACGTCGTCGAGGACGAGCACGCGGTCGCCCTCCTCGACGTCGTTGATGTACATCTCCGACTCGGAGTAGCCGGTCTCCTGGAACAGCGGGACCTCGCCGTCGAGGCCGTACTGGCGCTTGCGGATGACGACGAGGGGGATGTCGGTCATCAAAGAGAGCGCGGTGGAGATGTGGATCCCCATCGCCGCGGGGGTGACGATCTTGTCGACGTTCTCGAGCTCCGCCTTCCGGATGATCCGGATGACGATCTCCCGGAGCAGCTCCGGTTTGAGCATGGGAACGCCGTCGCTGATCGGGTGGACGAAGTACTGGTACTCGCCTTTCTCGATGATCGGCGCGTCGAGGAGCGACTGCCGCAACTGGTCCATGTCGCCGGTACTCGGGCGGATTAATAAAGCGTGGCGGTTGCGTCGCCCGGTGCGGGCCGATACCACGCAGCGGTCGGATGCGCGCGCCGTCGCGATTCGTCTCGAAACGACGAGTGAACGAGTGCGGCTACCGCCGAAGTCCGTGCCGTTCATCAATCGCTAGTTGATTGCGGATCGACAGAGAATACCTCCAAGGTCCCAGCCTCGTCGCCGGCGGCTCCGCCGCCGCCGGCTGCCCGTGGCGCGTGGCGCCACGCTGTCACCGGACTACGTCCGGCTGCAAGCGAGAGCTTCGCTCTCGCCCTGTCGGTGGTCCTCCGCGTTGCTCCGGACCGCCGACCCCCTCGCGCTGATCGGCCGCACCGCGGCCTCGCAGGCCCGCCACCGAACTAACATGCCGATCTGGTTCCCAGCCGCGCCTACTCGAACTCCGGCTCGCGCTTCTCTAAGAACGCCCGCATCCCCTCCTGCTGGTCGTGGGTGCCGAACAGCCCGGACCACGCCCGGCGCTCCAAGGCGAGCCCGCCGCGCTGCGTCCCGTCGTGGACCGCGTTGAGCGCCTCCTTCGCGGCGCGGGTGGCGAAGGCGGGCTTCGCGGCCAGCTCCGCCGTCAGCTCGTCGATCCGGTCGTCGAAGGCGTCGTCGTCGACGACCTCGCCCACGAAGCCGATCTCGGCCGCCTCGGTCGCGTCGATGCGCTCGCCGAGGAAGACGAGCCGCTTGGCCGTCTCGTCGCCGACGAGTCGCGAGAGCCGCTGGGTGCCGCCCCACCCCGGGATGATCCCGAGGTCGATCTCCGTCTGCCCGAGCACGGCGCTCTCGGCGGCGACCCGGAGGTCACACGCCAGGGCCAGCTCGCAGCCGCCGCCGAACGCGTAGCCGTCGATCGCGGCGACCGTCGGCGCCGGGAACGACTCGATCGCGTCCGCGACGCGGTGCCCCAGCTCCGCGTACGCCTGCGCCTCCGGCGTCGACAGCTCGACCATGTAGGAGATGTCCGCGCCCGCGACGAACGCCTCGTCGCCCGCGCCGGCGAGCACGAGCGCGCGGGCGCCGGCCGCCTCGGCCTCCGCGAGCGCCGCCTCGATCGCTTCGAGCGTGTCGACGGTGAGGGCGTTGAGCTGGTCGGGGCGGTCGACGGTGATCGTCGCGGCGTCGCTGTCGTCGTCGATGTCGAGCGTGATCGTGTCCCACGTCATACCGGCCCCTCGCTCGCCGGCGTGAAAGTCGTTCGGCAGGCGGAAGCCGAGGGGGTCTCCTAGATCTCTTCGCGGCTGTCGATCTCGGTGTAGATGTACCACGCGACGCTGTAGACGCCGAGGAACAGTAGGTAGCCGAACACGAGCCCGACGAGCTGGCGGGAGCCGAGCCCGTCCGGGAGCGTCCGCGAGAGGATCCCCAGCGCCACGACGAAGACGACCAGCGAGAACAGGCCCGACAGGGCGTACACGCCCAGATCGGAGGTGAGACGATCGCGCACGGCCACACTAACGGGATCGGCTTATAAACTCCCGTCGGTCGCGGCGAGGCGGCGGCGGGACAGTGACCGGTCCGGGCGCGACCGACCGGCCGACCGGTCCGTTGCGCGGATTGCAACCCCTATATGCCCCCGGCCACACGTGCGAGTATGAACGGGAACCGGTTCGGTCGGCTCTTCCAGGTGACGACGTACGGCGAGAGCCACGGCGACGCGATGGGCGTGACGGTCTCGGGCGTCCCCGCCGGCGTCGAGCTCGACGAGGAGGCGATCCAGGCGCAGCTCGACCGGCGCAAGCCGGGTCAGTCGATGATCACCACCTCGCGGGGCGAGCCCGACGAGGTCGTCGTCAACTCCGGCGTGCAGGACGGTTACACCACCGGGACGCCGATCGGCATGGTGATCCAGAACAAGGACGCGCGCTCGGGCAAGTACGAGCCGTACGTCACCGCGCCGCGCCCCTCCCACGGCGACTACACCTACTCCGCGAAGTTCGGCACGCGCAACTGGGGCGGCGGCGGGCGCTCCTCCGCGCGAGAGACGGTGAACTGGGTCGCGGCCGGCGCCGTCGCCGAGCAGGTGCTCGACGCCTCCGACTACGACGTGGAGATCAAGGCGCACGTCAACCGGATCGGCGACGTCGAGGCCGGCGACGTGAGCTTCGAGCAGATCCTCGAACACTCGGAGGCGAACGACGTGCGCTGTGCCGACCCCGATGCGGCCGCCGAGATGCAGGAGCTGATCGAGCGGTATCAAGAGGAGGGCGACTCCATCGGCGGTTCCATCTACTTCGAGTGCCGCGGCGTCCCGCGCGGGCTCGGCGCCCCGCGCTTCGACGGCTTCCCCTCCCGGCTCGGACAGGCCATGTTCTCCATCCCGGCGACGACCGGCGTCGAGTTCGGGCTCGGCAAGGACGCCGTCGACGTGGCGGGCAGCGAGCGCAACGAGGACTGGACGTTCGACGACGGCGAGTCGTTCGACCACGTCGCAAGCGAGGAGGGCGACCCCGTCCCGGTCGGCAACGACCACGGCGGCCTGCAGGGCGGGATCACGACCGGCGAGCCGATCTACGGCGAGGCGACGTGGCACGCGCCAACCTCGATCCCGAAGAAGCAGCGCTCCGCCGACTGGGAGACGGGCGAGGAGAAGGACGTGCAGGTCGTCGGGCGCCACGACCCCGTGCTCCCGCCGCGGGCCGTCCCCGTCGTCGAGGCGATGCTGTACTGCACCGTCCTCGACTTCATGCTGCTCGCCGGCCGGATCAACCCCGACCGCGTCGACGGCAACCCGGGGCAGTACGACACCGACTACCACCCGAGCAGCCCGGACAACGAGTAGCGGGCGACGGTCGTCCGACCCCTCGCGTCACTCCTCCGGCGACCACTCGCACGCGTCGCCCGCGGTGAGGTCCTTCTCGTCGACGCGCGCGGAGAGGCAGGCGTAGTTACAGAAGAAGGCGGGTGAGCCGCAGTCGTCGTCGCAGTCGCGCACGCAGATCGGGTCGTGGTCGAAGATCCGCGAGCCGCAGTAGGCGCAGGTCTGCTCGCTGTCGGGCGTCGAGACGGTCGTGGACATGTCCGAACGCAGGGCGCGTCGCGTTGAAAAGGCGTCGCGGTCCTGCGCCCGTCACACCACGATGACCGCGTCGACGACGACGAGCAACACGAAACCGACGAGGAACGCCCCGGTCGCGGCGTCGGCGTGACCGTGACCGTGCGAGGAGGGGATCAGCTCGCGGAAGACGACTGCGAGCATCGCGCCCGCGGCGAACCCGGAGGCGACGGGGAACAGCCCGGCCGCGACGGAGACGAGCAGGAAGCCGAACACCGAGGCGACGACTTGGGGGACGAGCCCGGAGAGCGTGGTGTACCAGATCACCCGCAGGTTCGACATCCCGGTGTCCGCCATCGGCACCGCGAAGGCGAACCCGTCGGGCACGTTCTGGAGCCCGATCACGACCGCGAGCACCAGCGCGACCTCCTCTAACCCCGACGCGAACGCGACGCCAATCGCAAGCCCCTCGGGTGCGTTGTGGAGGGTGATCGCCCCGCCGATCAGCAGCGCCTTCCGGAGGGTCACTTCCCGTTCTGCGGCCGCGTCGGCGGACTCGGACGGATCGGCGGGGTCGGCCGACGCCGCGGCGGTGCCGGGCTCGACGGGGTCGGCGAACTCCGAGAGTTCGCGGTCCGACCGCTCGGTCTCGTCGGACACCGACATCGCCGCGGCGTCGTCGCCGGTCGCGCCGCCCTCCGGGAGCCACTCGCGGTACTGCGCGTGGAGGTGCGGAACCGCGTAGTTCCCGGCGAGCAGGCCGATCCCGCCGAGGAGCAGTCCCGTCATCACCGCCGTGAGCGTCCCCTCCTCCATCCCGGGGAGGATCAGGCCGAAGACGCTGGCCGCGACCATCAGCCCGGCCGCGAGCCCCAGCGCCGCGTCGTAGACGCGATGGGTGACGCGCGTCCGGAAGAACACCGGGAGCGCGCCGAGCCCCGTCGCGATCCCCGTCACGCCGCTGACGGCGACGACGGTTGGAAGGGTCGTCATGGGACGGCGTTTCGCCCCCGCGTATATAAATGGAGCCGACGGCGGCGCGGTCCGTCCCGCGCCGCGGTCACCGCTGGAACGCGCCCCGGAGGTCGCGCCCGTAGACGCCGACGGCGACCGCGAGCGTCGCGAACGCGCCGACCGGAATCACGGCGAGCCACCCGGACGTGGTCCCGACGCCGAACCGGGTCGCGACGCCGACGGAGACCCACAGGCTCGCGGCCGCGGCGAGCGCGAGCAGGCCGCCGGTGACGCGGCGGTCCTCCCGCCCGAGCGCGACCCCCGCCGTCGCGCTGGCCGCGGCGAGCAGGTAAAACCCGATCGCGAGCGGCCACGCTCGGATGGACGGCGGGAGCGCTCCGAACGGGCGCGGCTGCTCGAGGAAGTACGCCCACACGGGGTAGCCGCCGGCGCCGAGACCCGGGCCGGACGTATTTAAAAAGCCCCAGAGGCCCACGACCGTGAGGTCGTCGCCCGGGATCACGGCCATCGGGACCGCGAGGAGGGCGAGGACGAGGAGCCAGCCGAGTCGACGAGAGACGCGGTCGGCGCGGTCGTCCGGCTCCGGTCGCCCCGCTCCCGTCGTCTCCGCTCTCGGTCCCGGTCCCTCGGACATGTCGTCGTCTCGGTGAGCCGCGGATAAGTATCGTCCGGAGCCGTCTCGGGTCCGAGGACGCGCAACGTTCTTTGAGCCGGGGGTCGCTTGCTCCGGTATGCGAGTCACCGTCGTCGGAAGCGGTTACGTCGGAACGACCCTCGCGGCCTGCCTCGCGGACGCGGGTCACGACGTGACCGCCGTCGACATCGATCCGGACGTGGTCGCGGCGATCAACGACGGGCACGCGGCCATCCACGAGCCCGGCCTCGACGACCTGTTAGCCGAGCACGCGGGCGACCGGCTCCGCGCCACGACCGAGTACGAGAGCGTCCCGGACGCCGACGTGACGTTCCTCGCGATCGGCACCCCGTCGAACGAGGACGGGAGCATCGATCTGGGGGGGCTCACCGCGGCCGCGGAGATGACCGGCGAGGCGCTGGCGGGAGCGGGCGACGGGTCGGGAGCGGGCGACGGGTCGGGAGCGGGCGACGGGTCGGGAGCGGGTGACGGGTCGGGAGCGGCTCCCGGCGACCGCCACCTCGTCGTCGTCAAGAGCACTATCACGCCGCCGGGCGTCGGGGAGGTTCGCGAGGCCCTCCTCGAGGGCGCGGGCGACGCGGCCGACCGCGTCGAGCTCGCGACCAACCCGGAGTTCCTCCGCGAGGGGACCGCCGTCGACGACTTCCAGCATCCCGACAAGCTCGTCTTCGGCACCGACTCCGACTGGGCCACCGAGCGGTTGGAGGCGCTGTACGAGCCGCTGCTCGCCGCGACCGACGCGGACGCGCCGGTGATCCGGACCGACCCCGAGACGGCCGTGATGATCAAGTACGCCAACAACGCCTTCCTCGCGTCGAAGATCTCGCTGGCGAACGACCTGGGCAACATCTGCAAGCGGTTCGGGATCGACGCCTACGAGGTGATGGACGCGGTCGGCCTCGACGACCGGATCGGGGCGCGATTCCTGCGCTCGGGGGTGGGGTGGGGGGGAAGTTGTTTTCCTAAAGACGTCGATGCAATTAGGGCGGCGGCCCGCGAGGCGGGCTACGAGCCCGCGCTCCTCGACGCCGCGGTCGCGGTGAACGACGGCCAGCCGGAGCGCATGCTCGAACTGCTCGATTCCCACGCCGACGTGGCCGGCGAGCGCGTCGCGGTCCTCGGACTCGCTTTTAAACCCGGCACCGACGACATCCGGAACTCTCGGGCGATTCCGGTCATCGAGGGGCTTCGGGCGCGGGGCGCCGAGGTCGTCGGCTACGACCCGGTCGCGACCGACAACACCCGCGAGCGGTTCCCCGACATCGAGTACGCGGACTCGGCCGAGTCCGCGCTCGACGGCGCGAGCGCGGCGCTCGTCGTCACCGACTGGGACGAGTTCGCGGCGCTCGACGACGCGTTCGACGCGATGGCGGAGCCGGTCGTGATCGACGGTCGCCGGGTGATCGAGCGCCGCGAGGGGCTCACCTACGAGGGGCTCACCTGGTAGCGCGGGCGACTACCGACGGCGGGCGAAGCGACGTACCGGTCCGTTTGTTCCGTTCTCACGGCGGAGGGAGTGGTCGCCGACGCGTGAGTTGGCCAAGAAACGCACTGTGAATGGTGAAATACACTGAAATGTACTGCATTATTAATAGTGTTGAATATTTATTGACGCTCTGGGATGAGTACTGACGACCACAGCCACGAGACGGACAGGAGCGGCCACGAACACCACGAAGTCGAGGGGCCGGGGTATCCGACGCCGGCCGCGATGCGGACCGAGAGCGGCCGTGAGGAAACGGCGTACGTGATGGCGCCGCGAGTGGGGATGGAAAAGGAGGGACCGGATATGATCGGCGTCGTCGACCTCGACCCCGCGTCGGACACCTACAGCGAACTGATCGACACGGTCGAGATGCCCAACAAGGGCGACGAGCTCCACCACTTCGGCTGGAACGCCTGTTCGTCGTCGTGTCACGCCGAGGGGCTCTCGCGACAGTATCTGGTCGTTCCGGGCCAGCGGTCCTCGCGCATTCACATCGTCGACGCCGAGGACCCGCGCGAGCCCGAGATGGTGACGGTCATCGAACCGGAGGAGGTGTTCGAACACGACCTGTCCGCGCCGCACACGGTCCACTGCGTCCCCGGCGGAAAGATCGTCATCAGCATGCTCGGCGACGCGAACGGCGAGGTCCCCGGCGGGTTCCTGCAGTTGGATCAAGAGGACTTCAGCATCGACGGCCATTGGGAGGCCGACCGCGGCGACATGGAACTGAACTACGACTACTGGTACCAGCCCCGACACGACGTCATGATCTCCAGCGAGTGGGCCGCGCCGAACACCTACTACCCGGGCTTCGACCTCGACGACGTCGAGGCGGGCGACTACGGCGACAGCATCCACATCTGGTCGTGGGACGACCGCGAGCACGTCCAGACGCTCGAATTCGGCGACCAGGGGCAGATACCCCTCGAAGTTCGGATGAGCCACAACCCCGAGGAGACGCAGGGGTACGTCGGCGCGGCGCTCTCCTCGAACATCATCCGCTTTTACGAAGAGAGCGACGGCGCGTGGGACTGGGACGTCGTCATCGACGAGGACCCGCGCGAACACGAGGAGTGGGACATGCCGGTGCCGCCGCTCATCACGGACATCCTGCTGTCGCTGGACGACCAGTACCTGTTCTTCTCGAACTGGCTCCACGGCGACGTTCGGATGTACGACGTGAGCGACGCCGGCAACCCGCGACTGGTCGATCGGGTGTGGGCCGGCGGCCTCTTCGGCGACCGGCAGACGGTGCAGGGCGAGGAGATCCGCGGCTCGCCGCAGATGCTCCAGCTCTCCCGGGACGGCAAGCGGCTCTACTGGACGACCTCGCTGTTCTCGTCGTGGGACAACCAGTTCTTCCCGGACATCGCCACGGAGGGCTCGCTGATGCTCAAAGCCGACGTCTACCCCGACGAGGGGCGGATGGAACTGGACGAGGAGTTCCTCGTCGACTTCGGGGACGCCCCCGGCGGACCGGCGCGGGCTCACGAGATCCGCTGGCCGGGGGGCGACTGCACGAGCGACGTCTGGCAGTGATCGGCCGTGATGAACGCAACGACCCACGCCGTCGAACTCGTCCGCCCGAACGGGCGGACCGAGACGATCCGAGTCGAGGACGGCGAGACGATCGTCGACGCCGCGGAGCGGGTCGGCGCGGCCGTTCCGTACGGCTGTCTGTACGGGGCGTGTGGCACCTGCGTCGCGGAGCTGCTCGACGGCGACGTGCGCCACCAGCGGTCGGCGCGGGCGCTGAAGCCGGCGTCCCTCGACGCGGGGTACGTCCTCCCCTGTATCGCCACGCCCGAGTCCGACTGTCGACTGCGCGTCGGCCACGGGATCCAAGCCGAGGTCGTCGGTACCCCGTGGAAGTGAGACCTCCCCGGTGACGACCGTCTCTGGCGGTGCCAACGGCGGGAGTCCGGGATGGGTCTCCCGCGGAGGGTTCAGCGAGACAGCCAACGAGGCAGTCGATTTATGTATGTCGGCCGAAACGTGAACCCATGACGGCCCTCCACGCCCTCCGTCCGGCAGTCGGCGGTATCGTTCGCAACCCGATCCTCCTGCTCGTCACGGCGCTGTACGGGCTCTTTCAGCTCCCGAACCTGCTCGTGCAGTCGACCAGTCCGGTGCTCGCGTCGGCGATTTCGCTCGTCACGTTCGGCGCGATGGTCCTCGTCCTCCCGTTCTTCCAGGGCGGGCTGCTCGGGATGGCCGACGAGGCGGTCGTGGGCGAGACGCGTCTCGGCACGCTGGCCGCCGTCGGGAAGGCGAACTACGTCCCGCTGCTTCTGGGTTACTTTGTCCTGCTCGCGGTGAACATGGTCTTCGGGTTCATCGCGTTCATGGGCGCGCTCATCGTGGTCATCGGCGGGGCGGTCGCCGGTGTCGGAGGGGACGGCGCGGCCGCCGGCCTCGACGCGCCGGCCCTCGGCTTCGACCCCACGCTGCTCGTGGTCGTGGCCGTCGTCGCGGTCGTGTTCGTGTTGGCGTACCTCCTCGTCACCTTCTTCGTCCAGTTTTACGCCCACGCCGTCGTCCTCGACGACACCGAACTCGTCGACGGGTTCCGCCGCAGCGCGGGACTCGTCCGGTCGAACCTCCTCAGCACGTTCGGGTACACGGTTCTGCTCCTGCTCGGCAGTCTGCTCGTGGGTACCCTCGCCGCCGCGGCGTCGTTCGCTATCGGGCCGCAGCCGCCGGGAAGCCCGATCGCCGACCTGATCCCGTTCGACCCCTCGACCGGCGTCATCGTCGCGGGTGCGATCGGCTACGTCGTTTTGATCGGGGCGGCCGGCGCGTTCTACGCGACGTACTCGGTCGCGTTCTACCGGCGGATCAGCGGGACTGTCGCGAACTGACGCGGCCGCGATCTCGCCCCGCGAGACCGACTTTTTAAGCGATCGCTGGTCGAACCCGACAGTCGAACACACAATGTGGCCCTCCATCGCCGCCGCCCTCCGGTCGGTTCCGCCGTTCGACCGGCTCGCTCGGGTCGATCAACAGCAGTGGCTCCAAATCCGGATCGCGGTCGCGACCGGGCTGGTGATCGCCCTCCCGTTCGCGTTCGCGTACACGTTCGTCTTCCTGATCAACGCGATCGGGCTCCCGCTCTTGGAGTGGGCGAACGAGCGCCCCTACACCGGCGAGTTCTACGCCGACCCCGTCGTCCTCGCGGTCGTCGTGTTCGGCGGCCTCGCGCTCCAGTACCGGTACGGCCCGCGGACCGTCGTGCGCTCCGTCGGCGGGCGCCGCGTCTCCCCGGACGAGTACCCCGAGCTCCACGCCGCGGTCACCCGGCTGGCCGCCCAGGCCGGCGTGCCGAAGCCCGACGTGGCCGTCGCGCGGACGGACCTCCCGAACGCCTTCGCTGTCGGGGGGCGCGAGCGCGGCACCGTCGTGGTCACGAGCGCGCTGCTGGAGACGCTCGACGGCGACGAGCGCGACGCCGTGTTGGCCCACGAGCTCGCGCACCTCGCGAACCGCGACGCGAGCCTGATGACGGTCGCGTGGGTGTTGCCGACGGTCACCTACTACCTCGCCGTGCTCGCATTCTACGTGTTGTACGGGTTGTTCCGGTTCCTCGGCGCGGGCGGCGGGTCGGGCGGCGACCGCGACGGCCGGGCCCTCGTGGTCGGGGTCGTCGTGATCACCGTGAGCGCGCTCGTCACGCTCACCGTCTCGGCGATGTTCTGGTTCGGCAGCGTCCTGATCCACCGCGTGCTCTCGCGGTACCGCGAGTACGCGGCCGACCGCGCGGCCGCCGAGATCACCGGGTCGCCGGCGGCGCTCGCGAGCGCGCTCGACGCCCTCGACGAGTCGATGCCCGAGGTGCCGGAGCGCGACCTCCGCGCGTTCGACGGCGGCGCGGAGGCGCTGTACGTCGCGCCCCTAGAGAGCCGCGCGTTCGGTGACAATGACCTCGTGAGCACCGACGTGTTCCCCGAGACGCACCCCCCGACCCGCGAGCGGATCGAGCGGCTCCGCGAGATGACGGCCGAGGCGACGGGTGAGCGCGCGTGACCGGGGAGCGACCGCGGCGCCCCCGGGCCTTGCGACGCCCCGGACTCTCGCGGCGCCGGCTCCTCTCGGCGACCGCGACCGGACTGGTCGGCGCGCTCGCGGGCTGCGGCTACCGCCCCGGCGGCGGCGACCTCGCGTGGGAGTCGTCGCTCGGTGACGGGGGGTTGCTCGGGGTCGAGGCGCCGCGGTTCGCGGTCGCGCCGGACCGGCTGTTCGTCGTCCGGAACCAGTCCGGACGCACGTTCGACTTCGACACCGAGACGTGGGGCAGTGTGGAGAACGCGACCGTGACCGCGGTGGACGCGGCGGGAGCGACCCGGCTCGACGCGGAGACGGAGCGCCAGGCGGTCGCTCCGCCGGCGGTTACCGGAGAGTCGGTGTTCGTCCCCGTGGTTGGGGAGGGAGTCACGGCGATCGACCGCGACGCGGCGGGGATCGACCCCGACGCGCGGGAGACGGGCGGCGGGACCGGAGGCGAAGCGACCGAAGCGGGCGACGAGATCAGGTGGCAGGTCGACGGGATCGGAGGAGACAGCGGGACCGGGGACTCCGGCGAGTCGGCGGATCCCCCGGGAATCGAGGGTGTCCGCGCGAGCGACCGACTCGTCGCCGTGGTCACGGGAACGGAACTGGCCGCCCTCGACGCCGAAACGGGCGATCGCGCCTTCGGAGTCACGGAGGCGTGGACCGGACCCGACGACGGCTCGGCGGATCGGGTCGCGGTGGAGGGCGAGAACGTGTGGGCCGCGATGGGGGGCGAGAACGCGCGGACCGCCCTCGTCCGATTCGGTCCGTCCGGCGAGCGCCGCGCGGAGCGGTCGGTCTCGGCCCCCCTCGACTGGCTCGTCCGGGCCGACGAGACGCTGGTCGCCGGGAGCGTCGAGGCGGGGACCGTGACCGGATTCGACGCGGATCTCGACCGGCGGTTCTCGCTGTCGGTACCGACGCCGAGCGACCGACCGCCGGTGGTCGCCGGGAGCGACGGGCGCGCACGGCGGCGGCTGTATCTCCACCGAGACGGGGCGGCCAGGGCGCTCGATGTCGAAGCCGGGGAGATCGCGTGGGAGCGGACCGACGCGCCGGCCCGTCGGCGGGCCGCCGTCGACGCGGACGGCATCTACGCGGTCCGATCGCGGGCGATCCTCGCTATCGGCGCCGACGGGGAGGACCGCTGGCGGGCGCCGCTCCCCGATCGCGTCACCGTCGACGAGCTGTTCGCGGTCGGCGGTCGCCTGATCGCCGTCGACGGCGAGGAGCTGTACGGGTTCCACGCGACGCCGGGAGAGCGGTGGTCGCTGGTGGGGTAGGTCCGACGGCGGGGCTCCGTCGACCCATCTCGCGGCGGAAGCCGGGACGTTTCGCCTCGCTAGTTAAAATGCGAATCCCCGGGACGCGACCCCGAGGCGGTTCATTCGGAAAATCCCCGGTTATACTCTTTCAGCAGTCGAACGAGCGGTTCCGCCTCGGCGAACTTCGGTCCCTCGGTGATGGTATCCGTACGGGTGTCCCACCTGACGTATCCGGCGTCGGCCAGTTTGGGGAGGTGGACGTGGTACAGCGCTATTCGGTCCTCCTCGGGGGTGAACCGCCGTTCGAGGGCGGCGATACTGGTCTCGGTGGTGTCCAACAGCGTCGTGAGAATCGCGCGCCGCGTGCGATTTTTGAGCGCGTCCATCATCGAGTCGATCGCCTCGGAGGAAACGGCGCGTTCCTCGACGGTATCGAGGCGCGTCTCCCGAAACGGCTGCTCGTCCCAGTGGGCCAACGTGTACTCGACCCACTGGCTGTGCAGCTCGACGAGGGCCTTCTCTTCGTCGCTGACCGGCTCCTCACGGGCGTCGGTGCCCGCGAAACAGAGCGTTCCGTACAGTTCGTCGCCGACCGAGACGGTGGTCCCCAGATAGCTCCCTAACTCGAACGTGTCGTACGCCGGATCGTCCTCCCACCCTTCGGCGGCGGCGTCGGTGACGGCCATCGTCCCTTCCGGGTCCGTGATCGTCTTCCGACAGTAGGTCTCGGAGAGCGGGACGGTGGTTCCCGGTTCGAGAATACCGTGGGGACCGTACGCGAGTTCGAAGCGTTCCGTCTCCCGGTCGAGGTCGATGGACGACAGAAACGCGCAGTTCATGTCGAACTCTTCGGTCTCGGCTTCGAACAGGCGTTCGAGTCTGGTCCGCGGTTCGATATCGGGCGCTAACAACGCCCGCCAGAGGCGCTGGAAATAGGCCAACTCCCCGTCCGCTTCCCATGTGCAGATGCGATGTGCCATTTGAGTGTCAGCGGGCGTGTCGGGTGGCCCGCTCTCCGCGACTGGTTCGACCGTGACTATGCCCAATGATGACATTTAACTAAGGGTTGATTAATCGGCACTGAGGGCGCCGCTCCGCGAGTGATTCGCCCGCGAACCCGGTGCGGTATATAAAACGCCGGTGCGACCACGGGGAACGACCGGCTACGCGTTCAGGAGGCTGTCGCCGTCGAAGTCGCCGTCGTGATCGACGTCCATCAGGTCGAGGATCGTCGGTGTCACGTCGAAGAGGTTCGACCCCGCGACGTCGAGGTCGGGGTCGGTCGAGTACAGAAGCGAGTTCTCGAATTTGTGCATCCCGTTGCGCGGCCCCTCGGTGAAGACGGCCTCCTTGCCGCCGAAGCCCGACTTCAGGTCGAAGCCGTCCGCGGGGATGACCACGAGGTCGGGCGCGATCTCGTCGTGGTCGCCGTCGAAGGCGTCCTCGCCTTTCACGATCCGCTTGCACACCTGCCGGCCGTCGGGACCGGTGAGCGATTCGAGGTCGCCGATGAGCTCCTCGCGGACCGCCTCGTACTCCGACTCGGGGACGACTCCCTCCGGCTCGCGACCCTCCAGATTGAGGTAGAAGCGGCCGGGGATGAGCGAGTACGCTCGGGTCTCGTCGTCGATGTCGGTGAGCGAGTCGTGGTCGTCGCCGTCGTACGAGAGCCACCCCTCGTCGGCGAGGAACTGGTTGCAGTTCACCTCCCACGTCAGCTCGGTGAACCCGTGGTCGGAGGCGACGATCAGGGTCGTGTCGTCGTCGAGCCGATCGCGGATCTCGCCGATGTACTCGTCGAGGGTCCGGTAGAACTCGAGGAACTCCTCGGCGTACTCCCCGTCGTTCTCGTAGTCGCCGAACAGGAAGTGGTTGACTCGGTCGGTGCTCATGAAGACGCCGAAGAAGAGGTCCCAGTCGTCCTGGTCGAGGTAGTGGGTGAACACGTCGTAGCGGGCGTCGAGCGTCGCGTGCGCGTTCTCGACGAAGTCGGTCTTGTCGTCGTCGTGACCGAGCTTCGCGTTCACGTCGATCTTGTAGTCGCGGTCCTCGAGCACCTTCCGGACCGCGTCGTCGCTCGCGGCCGCGTCGAGCGATGGCGAGAGGAACCCTGAGACCTGGCGCTGGATCCGGCTCGAGGGCGGGAACGTGACCGGGACGTTGAGCACGGTCGCGTCGCGGCCGTCGTCGGTGACGCGGTCCCAGAGCCGCGTCGCCGACACGTGTTTGCCCATCGGGACGTACGTCTCGTAGGAGTCGATCTCGCGGTCCTGGAATCCGTACACGCCGGTCTCGCCGGGGTTCACGCCGGTCGTGAGGCTCGGCCAGCACGCGCTCGACTCGGGCGGCACGATGCTCTCCAGCCGGCCCGCCGAGCCCGACTCGGCGATGTCGGTCAAGTTCTCGAAGACGTCGGGGTGCTCCTGAACCAGGTCGTACGGTACGCCGTCGATGCCGAGGAAGACCACGCGCTCGTCGTCGCCGCCGCGCAGCCGATCGAACAGTCCCATGGGCGAGAGTGACTTCGAGCCGACAAATTCCTTGTGTTCTGGCGAGTGACGCCGCGATCCGCGGGTCGCGGCGAGTCATGCCGCCGTCCGTCGCTCTCGGCGAGTCCGGCCGCGACTCCCGCGCGCTGGCAAGTCGCGCCGATTCAGAAGGCCTATTGATCTCCGCGGAGACATATCCGGCGTATGACCGACGACTTCCCGGCGAGCGTCGACGTCGACTACGCCGACGGCGAGGGCGAGGATCCGGCGGACTACCCGTCGCTGCAACACAAGATCGAGAAGGCCATCGAGGTCACCAAAACCGGACTCGAGCAGTACGAGAACCCGGCCGTGATGTGGACGGGCGGGAAGGACTCCACGCTGACGCTGTACTTCATCAACCAGGTCGCCGAAAAGTACGGCTACGAGAAGCCGACCGCCGTCTTCATCGACCACTTCCAGCACTTCGACGACATCACCGACTTCGTCGAGCGCTGGGCCGACGAGTGGGAGATCGACCTCGTGTACGCCCGCAACGAGGACGTGGGCGCGTACGTCGAGGAACACGGCCTCGAACCGGGCGACGACATCCCGGTCTCGGCGCTGAACGAGCAGAACCAGCACCACATCCGCGACATCCTCGAGTTCGAGGAGGACTCTTTCCCCTTCCTGCTCGACACCTACGTCGGGAACCACCTCCTGAAGACGGTCGCGCTCAACAACGCCCTCGAAGAACACGACATCGACGGCGTCATCTCGGGCGTCCGGTGGGACGAGCAGGAGGCGCGCGCCGACGAGACGTTCTTCTCGCCGCGTCACGATCCCGACCTGTTCCCGCCGCACGACCGCATCCAGCCCATCCTGCAGTTCGCCGAGGCCGACGTGTGGGACGCCTTCTGGAACTACGTCGTCCCCGACACGGTCGAGGCGTTCCCCGACGAGGGATACGTCCCGCAGGCCGACGACGACCTCCCCGAGGGCGTCACCCAAGAGGACGTACCGATCTCGCCGAAGTACTTCGCCGGGTTCCGCTCGCTCGGCAGCGAGGTCAGCACGGAGAAGACGACCGAGGAGCCCGCGTGGCTGCAGGACCTCGAGGACACGACCGAGCGCGCCGGCCGCGCCCAGGACAAGGAGGACCTGATGGAGCGCCTGCGCGACCTCGGCTACATGTAACGCTCGGTCCGACTACGACGAGCGCACCAGCGGCTCGTACCACTCCCGGTTCGCGCGGTACCACTCGATGAACTCCTCCACGCCCTCCAGAATCGTCCGCGAGGGCTCGTACCCGATCAGCGCTCCGGCCTTCTCGACCGACGCGTGCGTGTGTTCCGCGTCGGCCTCCTGTGCGGACTCGTACGTGATATCGAGCTCGGGCGCGAGCCGATCGCGGACCGTCTCGGCCAACTCCCGAATCGACACGTTGTCCGAGCTCCCGACGTTCAGCACTTCGCCGTCGGCCGCGCCGGAGTTCAACAGCGTCCGATTCGCGTCGACCACGTCTGCGACGTAGGTGAAGTCCCGCGTCTGACGGCCGTCGCCGTATATCACCGGCGGTTCGCCGTTCAGACACCGCGAGACGAAGTTCGAGATGGCCATGTTCGGCCGCATCCGTGGCCCGTACACCGTGAAGTACCGGAGGCAGACCGTCGGCAGCCCGTGGAGTTCGGCGTACACCCGCGCCAGATGCTCTTGGGCGAGCTTCGTCACGCCGTAGGGGCTCACGGGTTCGGTCGGGTGGTCCTCCGCGTAGGGTAACGACTCGGGCTTCCCGTAGACGGACGAGGAGCTCGCGAGGACCACTCGCCGCACGTCCGCCTCCTTCGACGCCTCGAGCAGGTTCACGGTCCCGTCGACGTTGATGTCGGTCACCTTTCGAGGATGATCCACGCTCGCGCGCACGCCCGCCTGTGCGGCCTGATGGAAGACGACGTCCGCGTCGGCGACCAGCGATCGCACCGTCTCCGGGTCCCGAACGTCGCCTTCGACGAACCGGTACCGCGCGTCTCGTTCGCCGGCCGCGTCGCGGTGAATATCGAGCGTGTGCCGTTTGATACCCTCCGCGTAGAAGGGTTCGAGGCTGTCGAGGACGGTCACGTCGTGGCCGTCGGCGAGGAAGGACTCGGCGAGATGGCCGCCGATGAATCCGGCCCCCCCTGTCACCAGAATCCGCATTGTTGCCCCCCGATCACCCACCGCCTGACGAGGGCGGAAGATCGATGTCTCCGTCGACGGCCTGTCCGGTGGCGGCGGACCGTTCGGCGGCCTCGAGAACCCGCACGGCGTTCAGACCGACGCGCCCAGAGGCGCGCGGCGTCTCGCCCGTGCGACGGGCGTCGAGAAACGACTCGACTTCCAGGCGGAGCGGTTCGGCCCCTGGCGGTTCGTACGTCCGAGACGACTCCTCACGGGTCTGGACCTCCGCGTCGGTGACCAGCGTGTTGTCGTAGAGTTCGACGACGAGATCGCTTATATACCGACCGCTACGAAACACGTCCGACACGCGGTCGAGAACCGGATCGTCCACGTAGATGTCGGTAAGCGAAAGAGCGTCTGACATACGACCCCCTGTTTTCGAGAGCGTCGGATTGTTATACCCCGCCTACGAGAGATATGTTCTCTATCGCACACCAGTTTCAACCGACTCGAAGACCGAACCTCGACAGTCGTAAACCGCGGGACTGGTGACGACCGTTCGCTCTCCCGAACCGAGCGCCCGCGTGACGAACTCCCGTGGACCCGGCTCCTCGATGCGGAGGTCATCCGGTCTGCGGATCGATTTTCATAATGACTGGGACCTCGCGAGACGAGGCGAGTAGCCGCGCTCACCGGTACGGCGCAGACACGAGCTCGACCCCTCTTCGAAGCCAATCTCGGGCTCCCAGCCGGTCGCCTCGCGGAACGTCGAGCAGTCGGCGATCGTGTCGTGGACGTAGCCGTCGAAGGGGGACTCGACGTACTCGGGGTCGATGTCGGTGCCGAGCGCTCCCGGCGACGACCGCAGCCGATAAACCCTGTCCCGCCGTCGACCACGGACATGTACGGAGTCGTGCTCGCGGCCGGCCGCGGAACCCGCATGCGACCGCTGACGGACCGACTGCCGAAACCCCTCCTCCCGGTCGGGGACCGCTCGCTGCTCGAACGGGTGTTCGACACCGCCGCCGATGTCGTGGACGAGTTCGTCGTCGTCACCGGCTACCGCGGCGACGCGCTCCGCGAGGCGGTCGGCGAGTCGTACCGGGACCGCCCAGTCCACTACGTCGAGCAGGCGGAGGCGCTGGGGACGGCCCACGCCGTCGCGCAGGCCGAGCCCGTCGTCGACGACGACTTCCTCGTGCTCAACGGCGACGTGGTCGTGGACGCGTCGCTCCCGCGGGCGCTCGCCGACGCGGAGGGGACCGCGGTCGCCGCCACCGAGGTCGCGGACCCGCGGGCGTACGGCGTGCTCTCGACCGCCGCCGACGGCTCGCTCACGGGGATCGTCGAGAAGCCCGACGACCCGCCGACGAACCTCGCGAACGTCGGCTGTTACGCGTTCGGACCCGGGGTGTTCGAGTACATCGACCGGACCCCGGAGAGCGAGCGCGGCGAGTACGAGATCACGACGACGATCGAGCTGCTGCTCGACGACGGCCACCGGATCGACGTGGCGCCCTACGAGGGCACGTGGCTCGACGTGGGTCGCCCGTGGGAGCTGTTAGAGGCCAGCGAGCTGGCGCTCGCGGAGCTGGACGACGAGGTCGAGACCGCCGGCACGGTCGAAGCGGGCGTTCACCTCCACGGCGCGGTCGTCGTCGAGGAGGGAGCCACCGTACGGTCGGGCGCCTACGTCGAGGGGCCGGCGCTGATCCGAGAGGGAGCGGAGGTCGGTCCGAACGCGTACGTTCGCGGGGCGACCGTGGTCGGCCCGGGCGCGCACGTCGGCCACTCGGTCGAGATCAAAAACAGCGTGCTCATGGCCGACGCGTCCGTCGGCCATCTCTCGTACGTCGGGGATTCGGTGCTCGGGCGCGGCGTGAACTTCGGCGCCGGGACGAACGTCGCGAACCTCCGGCACGACGACGCGAACGTCCGGCTGCAGGTGAAAGGCGAGTCCGTCGACACCGGTCGCCGGAAGCTCGGCGTGATCGTCGGCGACGGGGCGAAGACGGGGATCAACACGTCGCTGAACGCCGGCGTCAAACTGGGTGCGGGAGAGACGACCGGTCCCGGCGAGGTGCTGACGCGCGATCGGCTCTCCGAGTGACGCCGCGTGGGCTCGTCCGACACTACGCCCCTCGTCGAGCGTACCGTTCGAAGACCGCCCCGACTTCCCGGCCGGACTCCTTGAGCCGCTCCGTGTACGCCGGCCGGTCCCACGTCGGCGGGACGAACGACAGCGACCGTAGCCCTCCCTCAGCGGCGCGGGGGACCGCGTGCGTGACGTTCGTCGAGCCGTCGAGGGGAGTCGCCGTGCCCTCCGAATCGGTCGGGACGTACGAGGCGGCGGCGACCTCGATCCCCGCGAACGTCTCGTACGCGTCGAGTCCCTCGGTCCAGAAGTCACCGAGCCGGCGTCGTCGGCTCGGGTCGGCGACGTTGAGCAGCTGCCACGGCAGCCGGACCTCGATCGCGTCGCTCGACGGCGACACGTGAACGTCCGCGAGCGAGTCGTACTCGGGGGAGTCCGGATTCCCGTTGCCGTACCGGAGACGACCCGTCTCGACCGACTCGAACGGGACGCGCTCGCCCGTCTCCGGGACGGTGTACCCGCGGTTGATCACCATCCGGAGCGGCGCGAAGACGCCGGGGTCGGGGTCGCGGTACCGGCCGAGGTCGAGGCCGGCCTCGGCGCCGTACTCGTACGCGAATGCGTCGTATCGCGGGTCGACGGTCACGCGGGAGGCGTCGGGGCCGCCGAGCCGGACGACGAAGTCGGCCGGCGCCGTCGCCGAGAGCCCGTACGGGAGCGCCCTGCCGCCGCGGTCGGTGATGCCGAGCGCGAGGAGGTAGTTGGTCGTCGTCCAGTCGATGTCGGCGCCGAGATCCGCGAGCTCGAGGCGGACGGAGAGGTACGCCGCGTCGCTCGTGACTCGCACCGCGGTCAGCTCCCTGGCCGCGTCCGCGCCGTCGCCGAGCCGGATCGGGCCGTTTTCGGGCGACGCGGCGGTCGCGTCGGTCCACGCGTCGGCCGAGCCGTCGAGCGGGACGGCCCCCTCCGGATCGAAGCCGAGCAGACCGAACCGCTGTTCCGGCGTCTGGACGTTCGACCAGTGCGGTCGGCGGTCGGGGTCCGAGAAGTGGGCGAGGTTCCACGTCCGCTTGAACCACTCGTCGTGCCAGCTGAAGACGACCCCGCCGGCCGTCCCGGCCTCACGGATGTCCTCGTACATCGCGCCGAGGATCGCCCCCTGTTCGGCTTCGGTGTGCCGGCCCTGATCGCGGCCGTGCACGTCCCGTTGGGCGATCCCGCGCGACGAGGGCACGCCGAACTCCGCGACGAGCAGGGGGTGGTCGGTCGCGCCGACGAGGTCAGTTAAATACCCCGCGTAGCTGTTCGGCTCGCCGCGGTGGTCGGTGTGGTTCGCGTAGGCCGGCGTCTCGTTCAACAGGGGCGGGTAGTACGGGTAGACGTGGTACGCCGCGAACGTCCCCGCGTCGTACGCGTCCGTCGCGGCGACCGCGTCGGGGTCGACGGAGACGGCGTCCTCAGCGACGAAGGGCTCGTAGGGGTGAGAGAGGGGGTCGGTCGTCACCCAGTTCGTGAACGCCGCCGGGCGTCGCGCGTCGTACTCGGCGGCCTCGTAGGCGACGCCCGCGTCGAGCCGCGCCGCGAGCCACCCCTCGAAGGGGGACGCGTCGCGAGCGGCGAGGTACTCGCCGTCGTATCCGCTCTGATCGTTGACTCGGTCCGTCTCGGCGACGACAGCCGGCGGCCACTCGATACCGACGATATATCCAAGCACGGAGTCGCTCACGTCGGCGTCGTACGTCCCGCTCGCGTGGCCGGGCTTCGGCTCGATCGTCGTCGCGCCGTGGACGGCGTCGATCACCCGTCGAAACGAGCGGTCGAACGCGGCCGACAGCGTGAACACGTCGCCGGCCTCGCGGAGCGTCTCCTCGCCGATCCAGTTGCCGTGGAGGACGTATATCGGGTCCGCGTGGGAGCGATTGTACGCGGCGAGAGCCCGGTAGAACGCGGGCGGATGCACGGTGTACACCCGGACGACATTGACGTGCAGGTCACCCATCGCCGCGAGCCAGCGGTCGTACTCGGCGCGGGTGATCGCGGCCTCGCCGGGGAAGCGCCCGGGCTTGGCCATCCCGAGGTTCACGCCGCGGACGGAGAGGGGAGCAAACTCGCCCCCGTCGACCGCGACTTCGAACCCGTTCTCGGCGACGCGGAACCGGCGGGACGGTCCCTCGCCCTCGTTTCGGACACCGTCCGTTCGCCCGACTGAGTCGTCGCCGCGGAAGCCGCAGCCGGCGGTACCGACCGCACCGGCGACTCCGACGCGACCGAGAAATCGGCGTCTGCGCACGTCGACATATACGGGTGAACGGAGATAAGGATATCCGTAACCGGTTTCACGGAGATTACTTCGGTCGAACGCCACACGCGGTTCGGCCCCGCCAGCCCGGGGCGATAGACCCCCGACCCGGGATCGCAGTTTTATATGCTCTCATCGATTAAGCGGATGATAACCGCTTCCCACCTCATGTCACTCGACGCTCCCCGTTCGGATCCATTTAAGAGCCTGTTACAGCTGACGGCGGGCGACCTCACCAGCGAGCAGCGGATACGACGGGCGATCGAGGTCGGCCGGGAGTACCTCGGGGTCGACAACGGCGTCCTCTCGTACACCGGCGAGGGGCGCTACGAGGTGGTCGAGACGAGCATCGAGAGCGGTCCCTACGCGGCGGGTGCCGTCGTCGACCTCGACGGGACCTGGTGCCGGCACGTCGTCGGGAGCGGGGAGACGGTCGGGTTCGCGGACGCGACCGACAGCGAGTACCGCGACGACGCGGCGTTGGAGACGACCGGCATCTACTGTTACGTCGGGGCGCCGGTGGACGTCGACGGCGAGACGTACGGAACGCTGTGTTTCTCCGACGCCGAGCCCCGGTCCGATCCGATCACCGATCGGGAGCGCGACTTCGTCTCCGTCCTCGCGGAGTGGGTCGGCGCCGAGCTCGAGCGGCAGAAACACTACACCGAGCTCCGCGAGCAGAACGAGCGGCTCGACGAGTTCACCGGGATCGTCGCCCACGACCTCCGGAACCCGCTGGCGGGCGCGATCGGCTTCACCGAGCTCGCGCAGGAGTTGGTGTCCGGACAGGCGGCCGACTTCCTCGGTCGGGTCCGTAACTCGCTGGGTCGCATGGAGTCGATGATCGCCGAGTGTCTGATCCTCGCGAAGGAGGGCGCCGACGTCGGTGAACGAACCGAGGTCGCGCTCGAAGCGCTCGTCCGGGACGCGTGGGACACGGTGCAGACGCGCGACGCCGCGCTGACGGTCGACATCGCGCCCGGCACGACGGTCGTCGCCGACCAGATGCGGCTCCGGCGGCTCCTCGAGAACCTGTTCCGCAACAGCGTCGAGCACGGCGGCCCGGGCGTCTCGGTGACGGTGACGGGAGACGAACGCGGCTTCGCCGTCGCGGACGACGGACCGGGACTCCCGCCCGCGGTCGAGAGCGCGCTCGCGGCGGCCGACACGGAGAACGTGAAGTCGTTCGGCCTCGGTCTCCTGGTGGTCCAGCGGGTCGTCTCCGGCCACGGCTGGGACCTCGCGGTCGAGAGCTCCGACGCGGGGACGCGGTTCGCGGTGACGGACGTCAACACCGCCGAGCCGATCTATCACGACTTGGACGGCTGAGCACGGCTCGGGTATCGCGGGTCAGTCGGCGCCCTCGGTGGCCGCTTCGACCACACACGAACCCGCTCGTCACCGACGCTGACCCGCTCGTCACCGACGCTGACCGCTCGTCGCGGTTTCGTCGGTCGCGGTTTCGTCGGTCGCGGTTTCGTCGGTCGCGGTTTCGTCGGTCGCGGTTTCGTCGGTCCCGGCCGCCGCCGTCTCGGCGTCGGAGCCGAACCCGCGCCGCTCCATGACGCCCCACGACCGGTCGCCGCGCAGGTACTCGATCAGGCCGTGCCACGCGACGACCGTCTTCCACTGGCGATAGCCGAAGTTCTCCAAGACGCCGTACCAGAGGAGTCGGAGCACGTCCCACGGCGACGCGTACCGGTTGTAGCTCCACACCTCGCTGAACACGCCGAACCACGAGAGGAACATGCCGGTGCCGACCGTGAGAAGCAGGAACGCCAGGAAGAACTCGATATTTAAGATCCCGAGGTACCACGCGATCGGGAGCAACACGTAGCCGACCCCCTCGATGAGTGGCCCGATCGCCTCCGCCGCGGTGAAGAAGGGGAGGATGACGGTCCCGACGCGCCCGTACGCCCGGCGGAAGAACATCCGACGGCTGGCGACGACCGTCTCCAGCATCCCCCGGTACCAGCGTCGCCGCTGGCGGCCGAGGGCTCGGAGGGTGTCCGGGACCTCCGTCCACGCGACCGGCTCCGGGACGAACTCGATACGGTAGTCCACGTCGGCGTCCGAGAGGTGCTCGTGGAGCCGGACGACAACGTCGAAGTCCTCGGTGACCGTGTCGTGTCGGTAGCCGCCGATATCGCGGACGCGGTCGGTACGGAACACGCCGAACGCCCCCGAGATAAGGATCAGCCCCTTGAGGCGGGCGAGGCCGAGCCGCCCCGAGTAGAACGCCCGCAGGTACTCCATCACCTGCACGCCGGCGAGCCCGGTCTTCGGGAGGTTGATCTCCTTGACCTGTCCGTCCTGCACCACGCAGTCGTTGGCGACCCGGATGGTGCCCCCGCTGGCGACCGTTCGCGAGGGGTCCTCCAAGAACGGCGCGACCACGTCCAGCAGCGCGTCACGGTCGATCAGGGTATCGGCGTCGACCGCGCAGAACAGCTCTTTGTCGGTGAGCCAGACGCCGGCGTTGAGCGCGTCGCTTTTGCCGCCGTTCTCCTTGTCGACGACCAGCAGGTCCTCGTGGGTCGCCGAGCGGTACACCCCGCGGATCGGCTCGGAAGGAACGTCGTACGGCACCTCGGCGTCGACCGGACGGAGCCCGAACGCCCCGACGAGCCGTTCGAGGGTGGTGTCCGACGAGCCGTCGTTGACGACGACGATCTCCTGGTCGGGGTAGTTGAGCGCTAGCATCGATCGCACGCTCTCGACGATCGTCGGCGCTTCGTTGTACGCCGGCACGACCATCGCGACGCCCGGGTAGAACGGGCTGTCGAACTCGCGGAACGACGGCGACCACGCCGACTCGCGGACGCTGTCGCGGAGCTGGAGCAGGGCGAGGACGTGGATCGCGAGGTAGCCGGCGTTGATCAGCAGGTAGTACGCGACGATGAAGACGCCCGACCCGGCGATGACGGCTGTGCCGAGGGCACCGAGCGTCGTCATCCGCGCACCTCCTCGCGGAGCCGCTCGCGTTCCGCGGAGATGTCGCGCGCGAGGCGGTCGAATCGGGCGTGTTCGGTCGCCCACGCCCACGCGACTTCGAAGGGTGCAGGCTCGTCGGCGGGGGGCGTGGCGTCGGCGGGGAGTGCGGACCCGTCGGCGGGGGGCGTAGCGCCGGCGGGGGACGTGGCGTCGGCGGTCGGGCGACTGTCCTCGTCGACGAGCGACGCGCTCCGCCCGGGAACGGGAGCGTCGGGACCGCGGTGCGAAACGAGCGTCTCGGCCGCGGCGATCCGTGCGCGTGCGTCCGGCTCCGCGGTCGCGGCGGCCTCGATCGCCCCGATCGCGTCGGCGTCGCCCCATACGCCGAGCGCCCGATACGCGCTCGCGCGGACCGTCGGGTCGGGATCGTCAGGGATCGCCTCGGGGTCGACCACGCCGCGGAGCCGTCGGTTCCAGCCGTACGCCCCGAGCGCGCGCCACGCGGCCGACCGCACCCGCGGATCGGGGCTCGACAGCGCCCCGACGACCCACGAGAGGTCGGCGTCCCCGACCACGGTGGTGAGGTGCCGAACCACGAGCAGCGCCTGTCGCTGGAGCGCCGGCTCCCAGTCGTTGAAGTCGGCGGCGGCCCGCTCGAAGAACGGCGTCGGGTCGCGCTCGGCGACGCGGTACAGCGTGTCGACGCCGAACACCGAGAACGCCGACGGATTATCGCGCAGCAACAGGTCGACGCCGGTCGTCGCGCAGTCGTCCGTCGCCGCAGCGTGCAACACCCTCGCGGCCGCGGCGCGCTCGCGGGGCGTGTCGGTACAGCGTGCTTCGAGCAGGCCGCGGTCGGGGGGATCCCGGAGCAGCGCGAGCCAGACCAGCGCGTGGATCCGGTCCCAGTAGTCGCCCTCGGCGATCTCGCGGCGCGCCCGCTCGTCGATCCCGAGCGCGGTTCCCAATCCCGCCAGCTCGGCGGCGTCGCGCCCTTCGAGCTCGCGGAGGTACACGTCGAGCAGCGACTCGAGCTCGTCGCGCTCGAGCGCCGAGAGCCCGGCGACCCACTCGTCCCACGCCGGTTCGTCGCGCCCGTAGAGCCTGTCGAGCAGTTCGGACCGGAGGCCCGCACGGGCCGGAACCCGCCGCCGGCGCCTGCGGGCCGCCCGCACCGAGTAGCCGACGGTCACGATCACCACCGCGGCGAGCAACGAGGCCAGGACGACGACGGCGAGGGTGAGCGCGACCGGCGGGATCTCGACCGCCTGGAGGACGAGGTCGCCGGTGATCCGCGGCGAGGTCGCAATCAGACCCGGAATCACGCTCATCGCCCGACCAGCCGCTCGATCCGGACGAGCAGTTCGTTCGGACTGAACGGCTTCGTGAGGTACTCGTCCGCGCCGGACTCGAGCCCTTCGAGCACGTCCGCCTCCTGCCCGCGCGAGGTGAGCATGACGACGGGAACGTCGGGGTCGACCGCGAGCTCCCCGCGTCGCACCGTTCGGAGCAGTTGGGTCCCCTTCAGCCGCGGCATCATCACGTCGAGGACGACGACGTCGGGGTCGGCGTCGGGGTCGTCCAGCGCCGCTCGGCCTTCCTCGCCGTCGTGGCATACGGTGACATCGAACCCCGCGTTCGACAGTTTGTACTCGAGGATCGACCGGATCGTCTCGTCGTCGTCCGCGATGACGGCCGATTTCGACACGGTTCGGCTACAGCTCAGATCCACTTTACGTTATCTCTCCGTCGCCCGCCGACGGCGGGCCGCGAGTCATTTAACACCGGGGCGAGCGAGGGATGAGACATGCGCGATGAGTCAGGAACTGCGGTGATCCTCGCCGCGGGCGAGGGACGCCGGTTGGAGCCGCTGACGAACCGACGCCCGAAGCCCATGGTCCCCGTGGCGAACCGCCCGCTGCTCGAACACGTCGTCGAGGCCGTGGCCGCGGCGGGGATCGATCGGGTCGTCCTCGTCGTCGGGTACAGACAGGAGCGGCTCCGGAACCACTTCGGCGACGGCGACGACTGGGACGTGACGATAGAGTACGTCGAGCAATCGACGCAGCTGGGGACGGGACACGCGGTGTTACAGGCCGAACCGGTCGTCGACGGGCCCTTCGTGGTGCTCAACGGCGACCGGATCGTCGACGCCGACGCGGTGTCGGCCGTTCGCGACCGCCTCCGCGACGGCGACGCGCCGCTTGTGACCGTCACCGCCGTCGAGCGGCCTCGCGACTACGGCGTCGTCCACCTCGACGGCGACCGCGTCACCGAGATCGACGAGAAGCCCGAGGGGCCGGTGGACACCAACCGCATCAACGCCGGCGTCTACGGCTTCACGCCCGCGATCTTCGACGCGATCCGAGCGACGAACACGGCCGGGGAGCTGGCGATCACGGCGACCCTGAACGACCTGGCCGGGAGCGGCGAGGTGACCGCCCTCGGCTACGACGGCCGGTGGCTCGACGTGTCGAACCTCTGGGACGTGCTCTCGGTCAACGCGGCGCTGATCCACGACAGCGACCACGCCAGCGACGCGCCCGCGGCGGGACAGCGCGTCGGCGACACCGTCACCGTCGCCGACGACGTGGTCCTGGCCGGGAACGTGCGCGTCGGGCCGAACGCGACGCTGAGCGGGGCGACGGCGATCGGCAGCAACGTCTCGATCGCGGCCAACGCGGTCGTGGAGAACAGCGTGGTTCTCCCCGACGCCGTCATCGGTCCGGGGGCGGTCGTCCGCGACGCCGTCGTCGGGGGGAACGCGCGGATCGGGCCGAACGCGACGGTCGTCGGCGGGAACGCGACGGTCGTCGTCGGCGACGCCGTCCACCGCGACGTGACGCTCGGCGGCGTGGTCGGCGACAACGCGTCGATCGGCGGCGGCGCGACGCTCACCGACGGCGCCGTGGTCGGCGACGACGTGCGGGCCGACGCGGGGGTCGTGATCGACGGGCGCGTCGAATCAGGTGCGGTCGTCAGGAGGGGATAATCATGTGTGGGATCATCGGCTACGTCGGCGAGCTGCACAGCGGCGGGCAGACTGACGGCGGAGACGGGAACGAGGCGACGGACGGCGGCACGCCCGGAAGCGTGGGCGCGATCGTCCACGAGGGGCTCCGCAACCTGGAGTACCGCGGGTACGACTCCGCGGGCGTCGCACTCGTGGGCCCGTCGAGCGGGCTCACCGTCGCGAAGCGGTCGGGCGAGGTCGACGGGCTTACCGTCCCGGACGTGCCGGACGCGACCCACGGGGTCGGACACACCCGCTGGTCGACGCACGGCCCGCCGACGGACGCGAACGCGCACCCACACACCGACTGCGTCGGCGACGTGGCGGTCGTCCACAACGGGATCGTCGAGAACTACGAGGCGCTTAAAACGGAACTGGCGGACCACGAGTTCACCAGCGACACGGACACGGAGGTCATCCCGCACCTGATCGAAGAGGAGCTGGCCGCCGGCGGCGAGGAGGACGGTGAGGACGCCGACCTCCTGGCCGCGGTCCGGCGCGTCGAGGACCGGCTGGAGGGGAGCTACGCGATCTGTGCGGTCCGCGAGGGCGACGACCGGATCGTCGTCGCGCGCCGCGGGAGTCCCCTCGTGTTGGGCCGCGGCGAGGACGCGGCGTTCGTCGCCAGCGACGTGACGGCCTTCTTAGAGCACACTCGCGACGTGACCTACCTCGAAGACGGCGACGTGGCGGCGCTGTCGCCCGACGGCGTCGAGATCTTCGCCGGCGGAGAGCCGGTCGAGCGCGAGGTCGAGCGGGTGACGTGGGAGGCCGACGCCGCCGAGAAGGGCGGCTACGAGCATTACATGCGCAAGGAGATCCACGAGCAGCCCGAGTCGCTCCGGCAGACGCTCGCGGGGCGGCTGGACGTCTCTGCGGGAGACGTGGATCTGGACGTGTCGTTCCCGCCGGGCTTCCTCGCCGATCTGGAGGAGATCCGGATCGTCGCCTGCGGCACCTCCTACTACGCGGGTCGATACGCCGCACAGCTGTTCGAGGAGCTCGCCGGCGTGCGCGCCACCGTCGAGATCGCCAGCGAGTACGAGTTCGGCGCAGGTCGCACGCCCGACCGGACGCTGGTGGTTGCGGTCACACAGAGCGGGGAGACCGCCGACACCCTTGGGGCAGTGCGACGCGCGAACGCCGCGGGCGCGCGGACGTTCGCCGTGACGAACACCTTGGGGAGTACGGTGACCCGAGAAGTGGACGGGACGGCGTTCATCCGCGCTGGCCCGGAGATCGGCGTGGCGGCGACGAAGACGTTCGCCTCGCAGGTGGCGACGCTCGCGATGCTCGCGGTGGCCGTGGGCCGCGATCGCGGGGCGTTGGCGGCCGCCGACGCGCGCTCCGTGCTGAAGGATCTGCAGGGGCTCCCGGGCGCGGTCCAGCAGGTGCTCGACGAGGAGGCGCAGGTGCGCGAGGCGGCCCGCGAGTACGGCGACGGCGAGGCGTTCTTCTTCGTCGGGCGCGCGCTGGGAGTCCCCGTGGCGCTCGAGGGCGCGTTGAAGCTCAAGGAGATCTCCTACGACCACGCCGAGGGGTTCGCGGCGGGCGAGTTGAAACACGGCCCGCTGGCGCTGGTGACGCCCGACACGCCCGTGCTGGCCGTGTTGACCGACGGCGCGCGAGCCGACGAGACGATGAACAACGTCACCGAGGCGCAGACGCGCGGCGCGCCGGCGTTGGGGTGCGTGTCCGCGGGCGATACGTACGACACGCTGGACGTGTCGTTCGAGGTCCCCAACGTGGGCGTCGCCGAGCCGCTGGTGGCGAACGTGTACCTGCAGCTGTTCGCCTACCACGTCGCGAACGACAAGGGACGGGCGATCGACAAGCCGCGGAACCTGGCGAAGAGCGTTACCGTGGAGTAACGCGGTTTGTCGGGGGGTCGGTCAGGGTCGAACGTGCGATAGCTCGACAGCGTTTGACGGTCGGCTCGTGGAGTGTTTGAGATCGGCTCGTGGGGTTTTGACGGTTGTTTCGTTGAGTCCGGACACCCCTCGTTTCGTCTGTTCTCGTCGCTTCAGTCTGTGGTGGATCCTTCTCGCTTGACTCACACCCCTCATTTCGTCTGTTCTTGTTCAGCCAGAGGGTCCTCTCTCTCAGTCATCGACACCCCTCGTTTCGTCTGTTCTTCCGTTTGAAAACTGACTACGGCTGATTCTCGATCGACTCGCGCGTCTCCAAGATGATTTCGGGGTCCAACGCGAGCTCGTATCGGTAGTGGACGCCGCCCGCACGCCCTTCGTTCTGTTCGGTCCGTTCGAGAAACCCGAGCATCGTGAGATCCGCGAGGTGGTTTTGGATGCTCTTTAGCGTGGTCAGTGGATCGTGACCCCACTCTCGTGCGATCCGTTCGTACACCGCCTGAATCTCTTTAGAGCGTGCGGGAACGTCTCCGTTCACTTCGATCTGTGCGAGCGATTCTAAGATGAGCTGCCCGTGCATGGTCTGGTCGCGCAACTTGTCTTGCACGCGACCTCGCTGAACGCGCGCCGCAGCCACTTCGATGTGCGCGTCGGTGATCGCCGCCGCTCCCTGTTCTTCAGCGACATCGCCTCCCTCGCGGAGGAGATCGATCGCCTGTCGTGCGCTCCCGGTGTCTTTCGCGGCCTTCGCCGCTGCGAGCCGAATCGCAGACTCTTCACACGCACCGTCAACGAGCGCCTTCTCGGCTCTGGCAGTGAGGATCGACTGGAGTTCGTCTGCGTCGTACGGCGAGAAGGCCAGTTCTTTTTCCATCAGCGTGTCCTTGACTTTCGGGCTCAACGACGAGCGAAACGTGTAGTTGTTACTGATCCCGATCACGCCGACACGTGCTGCATCGAGGTGGCCGTTGGCGCGTGCGCGAGGGAGTTCGTACAGGAGTGAATCCGGGTCAGAAAGGTGATCAATCTCGTCGAGAATGAACAGAAATGTGCCGCCGCGCGCTTCCATCTCATCGTACAACGTTTCGAGGGCGTGTGACGTCGAGAGACCGGTTTCCGGAAACGTCTCTCCCTCGTCTCCGCGGATGCTATTGATAAGCGATCGAACCGTTCTATACACGCTGTCGTCGTTGCAGTTCCGGAAGTGAACGTGGAGTTCCTCGGCGGCGTCGCGCCGTTTTACTTCCGTCTGGAGGGCACTCATCATGTACTCCGTGACGGCCGTCTTTCCGACCCCCGTTTTTCCATAAATGAACACGTTTGCCGGGTTTCGTCCGAAGAGCACGTCTTTGAGTGCGGATCGGTACGCATCGATCTCGTCGTCCCGCTCGACAATAACGTCTGGACGATACTCCTCCGAGAGAATAGATTTGTCCTCAAAGAGCGTCTCAGTCATCTCCGTGAAGAGATCGTCAGACATTGTTGATATTCCGTGGAACGCGGCTCAGTTATTTAAAAGTATGGTTCGTTTGTTTCTTTTGTTTCGTTTGCTTTGTCGTTCTGACTGAGTGGGAAGTCAGTACCCGAACTGTGCAGCCCACAACAGACGAAACGAGGGGTGTGACCGATGGCTCAGCGTGGTACCCCACCGGCCTGCTGAGAGAACAGACGAAATGAGGGGTGTGAGCTCAACGTGTTCAGAGTCTCGGTCCCAACCCAGATAACAGACGAAATAAGGGGTGCGTCTCCGTTCAGCGGGTGGCAAATCCATCGTCGAGTCGCTACTCCAGCGAGACTCATCCAGCCACACCCAACACACCAGCTAGAAACCCTTCTCGAAGGTCTCAAAGATCTGCTCTGCCCTCCGGGCGTCTGCGGGCTCGAAGCCGGCTTGGGCGACGGCATCCTGCCACGGGTCGAACCGGCGTGTGATCGTTGTCGCGGCGTATTCGCCGTGGTCGCGATACTCTTGCAGAGAAGGCGCCCGCTCGGCGACTGTCGCCGACAGCATGAGTGGTTCGGATACGCCAGGCGAGTGCGTCCCCTCTCGCTGTTTCGGGACTCTCAAACCGGACCTTGGTGACCGTGTCTCTCAGATCATCACGCTGCTGTCACCGACATCGCAGTCCATTTATATAGACTCGTCCTAACATACGGCTAATGCTTTCCGGGTGGCAGTACCGACTGCGCAGCGTTGGTGGCGTCGCAGTCATTACTGCCCTTGCGGTTGCAGTCGCGAACAGCACCGTTGTCCACACCCTGCTCACTCGGTTGCCGGTGGTCGGTCGGCTGGCCGCGGACGCGCCGATGGGCGCCGAGCTCGTGTTCGAGATGGCGACGACGGTCGTCATCGTCACGGCGGCGTTTCTGCCGTTGTACAAGCCGCGGCCGCGGCGCATCCTCGATACGGTTGCGCTCACCCAAAAGCGGGTGATGGTCGCCGTGCTGACGCTCGCCGCGATCGGCTACTTCGACTACACGTATCGACTCCCGCGGACGACGCTCATCGCGATCACGCCGCTGTTGCTCGTCATACTGCCCGCGTGGTTCGTCTGGATCCGGCGCCGACCGAGTGGTGACGCAGAGCGCGCGGTCATCGTGGGTGACGACCCGGCCGAGATCGAGCGCCTGGCGAACGACATCGAGATGCCGCTGCTCGGATACCTGTGCCCCACGAGCGTGTTTCTGACTGAGCCGAAGTCGACGCCGGTGACGGCCGTCGCGGACGGTGGGTTCACGCTCGGAGGCCTGGATCGGCTGGGTGGGCTCTCTCGGATCGAGGACGTGCTGGTCGAGTGTGATATTGACACGGTCGTGTTGGCGTTCGAGCACACAGACCGGGCCGAGTTCTTCGGCGCGCTCGATGCCTGTTACGAGCACGGTGTTGACGCGCTTGTCCACCGCGACCACGCCGACCGGGTGTTGACTGCTGACGACGACGTCGGGACGCTGACCAACGTCGACGTCGAGCCGTGGGACATCCAAGACCACATGCTCAAGCGCGGCTTCGACCTCGTGTTTGCGGCGGTTGGGTTGGTGATGTTGAGCCCCGTCATCGGTGCGATCGCGGTCGCGATCAAGCTGGATGACGGTGGGTCGATCTTGTACAGTCAAGAGCGCACGGCGGTGTTCGGCGAGACGTTCGAGGTGTTCAAGTTCCGGTCGATGGTCCCCGAGGGGGAGTCTGTCGAGCCGGTCGATGACGAGTCGAACGATCGGATTACGCGCGTTGGGGGACTGTTACGGCAGACGCATCTCGACGAGATCCCGCAGCTGTGGTCGATCCTCGTCGGCAACATGAGCGTCGTCGGGCCACGGGCCGTGTGGACTGAAGAAGAATCGTTGTTAGAGGCTCAAGAGCGGTCCTGGCGCAAGCGGTGGTTCGTCAAGCCAGGACTGACGGGGCTCGCGCAGGTGAACGGCGCAAAGAGCACGGATCCGGAAGAGAAGTTGCGCTACGATCTGCAGTACGTCAAACAGCAGTCGTTCACCTACGATCTGAAACTCGTCGTTCGCCAGATTTGGAAGGTCGGACTGGACGTGGTGGCGACGATCCGCGGGACGCCTACGGAATGAGACGTTTTGTTTCTGTGCACCCACCCCACCGTGTCGAGTGTTCTGTGAACGACACGGTGGGCCGTGGACTTGAGACCGAACGAATGAGTGGAACTGCGTAGTCACCGAGAGTGGCCGGAGCTCAGTCGTCAGATTCGGCCGTACTGTCTGTTCCCTGTTCTCCGTCGCTCTGTGTGCCTCCAGTGAGACGCTGTTCGGCCTCGTCACGGTCTTCGGGGTAGCCGACGTCGATGCGCCAGCCGTCGAGGCCGATGGCGTCGATGGTCCGACCCGACTGGATGAGGAGATCGATCGCGTCGGAGATCTCGTACTCGTCGCGGTTCGACGGCTGGACGAGGTGACGTGAATCGACATACAACAAGAATAATTCGAATCACCTCAAATTATTTCTACATAGGGGGTGTAGCGGGAGTCATGAGCGACGAACCGTCCCGAAGCTGGACTGACGGTCTGTCAGCGGCCGAGCGCGTCGAAGCGGTCGCACTCACTGTCGGCGAACCTCGAACGGCCAATTGGATCGCCGCAGAAGCCGAGGTCGCCCATGAGACGGCGACGAAGTACCTCAACCGTCTCGTAGACGGCGGTACACTACGCTCGGATACACGCGGTCAGCAGACGACGTACGAGCCAGACCCGGTCGGTCAGTACCTCGTCGAGATGCGTGAACTCTACGACGACCACTCACCTGACGAGCTCGCTGCGAGCCTCGAAGAAATAACTGAGCAAATCCGAACGTGGAAGACGAAATACGACGTCGAGACGGCCAACCAACTCCGCGCGAGCCTCAGCCAGACAGACGACGCCACAGACGAACACGACCGTCGACAAGTGGCCCGTGAGTGGGACCACCTCAAGACGCGCCGGCGTCTCGTCGAAGACGCACTCCGCCTTTACGATCGCTTCCCCGGTGAACGGCGCTCCGCGTCCGCATGAACCTCGGAGCGGAAAATCCGGCCCTCTACCGGACGCTCAAGGATGTGCTAGAACGACAAGCGGAGGTCACCTCCGTTCGATTCGAACCGGACGCGATCCAGAAGCGGTACCTCGCCGCTGCGATCGACCCACAGCGGGTCGTCCCGCCGACCGGACCAAAGTCACCGCATCTCGAGGTCCACTGGAAGCTCACGCCGCCCCACGACGAGTTCAGGATCGACTACGCCGATCCAAATTCGGGGTTCCATTGCGGTTGGCATCAAGACGACGACCACGACGACCTCGGCGCAGCGCATTTCCAGTACCAGACGGCTTCGATGGAAACCCCAGCGTACGAAGCGGTCGCGTTCGAAGCGGCGTCTCCCCCGAAACTCCTCTGGGAGTGCTGTGACGACCTCTTCAATAATGTGATTCCCAGCTACGCGGCAGAATTGTAGTGCGGGAGCCGTCCCGGCTCTACGACTCTATGGCGTGAGACTCCCCCGCGGACTGCAGCAAAGATCGCTCAAACACCGCCGTGGTCCCGTTCTCGTCGTCCTACGCGTCGGACTCGACGACCGCGTCGGCGTCTGAGTCGTCACCGTCCGCGTCGGCGTCATCGTCCCCGGTGAGGCGTCGTTCGGCCTCATCACGGTCCTCGGGGTAGCCGACGTCGATGCGCCAGCCGTCGAGGCCGATAGCATCGATGGTCCGACCAGACTGAATGAGGAGATCGATCGCGTCGGAGATCTCGTACTCGTCGCGGTTCGACGGCTGGACGAGATGGCACGCGTGGAAGATGGCGGGTGAGAAGGTGTAGAAGCCGGTCATCACCAGATTGCTCGGCGGGTCCTCCGGCTTCTCGACGACGTCCGTGATCTCGCCGTACTGGTTGGTGTCACAGACACCGTAGCGAGAGGCGTCTTCCCAGGGGACCTCCTCGACGAGGAAGGCGGCGTCCGCGCGGTCTTCACGCTGGCGACGGACCACGTCCTGGAGGTTCGCCTGAAAGATGTTGTCGCCGAGGATGAGCATGAAGTCGTCGTCGATGTGCTCCTCGACGGTGAGCAGCGCGTGGGCGAGCCCCTTCTGTTCGCGCTGGTGGGTGTAGGTAATCGGGACGCCCTCGTACTCGTCGCCGTAGTGATCGATGATCACCTCCTTCATGTAGCCGACGACGACGATGAGCTCGTCGGCGCCGAGGTCGATCAGCTGATCGAAGCAGTGGGTGATGAGCGGTTTGTCGGCGACCTCCACCATCCCCTTGGGCTTGTCGTCCGTGAGCGGGCGGAGGCGCGTGCCCTTGCCGGCCGCGAGTACGACTGCTTTCATGATCCGACAGTTCAGTTCAGCCAATCATAAGGATTCTGCCTTCGCAATTCGGGACGATGTCCACACAATTTGACGTGCACAGCTGGAGCCGGTGGGCTGTACGCTGTACTGGGACCTGTGTACTCCACAGAAAGTATTTATCGTGGCTCTTGGCACAAGCTACCATGAACTACCGAGCGTTAGTCGGAAAGCCACACACTCGGTGAGACGGTCCGTGCGACCGCCCTTTCGGGGCCGTAGCGGGCTGTACTCCGGTGTGTGCCCATCTATGAACGACGACGAACTCCTCCGCCGAGAACTGCGCGGCGCTCGTGAAGAACTCGTCCGCAAACACGCACGACAGTCGGACGACCTGCCAGCATCGACGAGTCAGCTTCCGTTGATGCCGGAGCGGGACGACGCGTTCCTTCGTCTCGCTCTGATGAGCGTCGAGGACCTCGAAACGCATATCGCTCGACTCGAACGCGATCTCACCGACCTCGAAGACGGTATCGACCGGCCGGACGTAGAGCTCGAATGAGCACGTCGAACACACATGAACCTCACTGAAAGCTTCTACCGATTAGCTTCATACAGTGATGTAAACGATAGGGTTCCGATAATTACGTCAGCTACTGACGGTAGTACGGGATTGTCTGCTCTAAGCCAGTCTCGAAGTCGACGTTTGGGTCGTAGCCAAGAAGATCTTCAGCTTTCGAAATGTCTGCGTGAGAGTGTCGGATATCGCCAGGTCGCGGATCGTCATAGATGGGATCGATATTCATATCCAGGAGGTCGTTGAGGGTATCGACAAGTTGGTTGACGGTAACGCGACCGCCACAGCCGACGTTGAACGCTTCGCCGGAAACGTCACTTTCGGCAGCGAGGATATTCGCTTGGACCGCGTTGTCGATGAACGTAAAGTCCCGAGATTGCTCACCGTCTCCGTAGATGACTGGTCGATCGCCGTCCAGCATCAGCGAAATAAACTTGGGGATCACGGCTGCGTAGTCGCCGTTGGGATCTTGGCGCGGCCCGAAGATGTTGAAGTACCGGAGCGCAGCAGTATCGATATCGTAGAGCTCGCTAGCTTGAAGTGCGAGCTTCTCCGTGTAGTGCTTCGAGAGCGCGTACGGCGACTCCGGCTGCTCGGTCATCGACTCAACTTTCGGAAGCTGCTCGGTGGTCCCGTAAACGGACGACGAAGACGCGACGACGACGGTGTCGACATCCGCGTTCCGCGCGGCATCGATAACGGTGGCAGTGCCGGTACAGTTTGCATCAGTTGTCGTGACCGGATCGTCGACACTCCTGGGTACGGAGGGGACAGCGGCTTGGTGGAAGACGTAGTCGGCATCCTCGGTAGCGTCGGCCATTGCTTCGGCGTCCCGGATATCTTCCTCTTTGAACGAGAACTGGGCGGCGTCCCGTAGCGCTTCGAGGTTCTGTTCACGGCCCGTCACGAAGTTGTCGATGCCACGAACGTCGTATCCACGACTGAGTAGCGCCTCTGCGAGATTCGATCCAATGAACCCGGCGACACCGGTAACGAGTGCGGTGGGCATACGTCAGGATACCTACGACTCGACATGGGTCTGTCGACTTCGAATGACTGATACCAGAGACAGACAGTTGGGCGGCTTCACAATGGTACCCAGTTGAGCGAATCGATGTTCTTGTTGAGTTTGTGTAGAAACATGTCACAGTAGGTGGTAATTCTACTGTGCCGGAAGCAAGACTTGGCCTCTGCAATCACACCTGAGACATTTCAGAGACTACAGCCGGACGACGTGATCGTCGTCACGATGACCAGTGACGTTTCGCGTATCAAACACCATCGATGTCTCGTCAACGATACGATCAATATCTAATGTCGAGTGGTCAGTGACCACAATAACACAGTCAGTGGCGTTGAGTCGCCCATCAGTGAGGGAGACGGACTCATAAGTCGCGTCGCCAACCTCGAGTTCCGGAACGTACGGATCGTGGTACTCTACGCCCGCACCCCAGCCGTCGAGTTCTGTGATAATATCTATGGCCGGAGACTCGCGCGTGTCGGAGACGTTCGGTTTGTAGGCAGCGCCGACGACGAGGATATCTGCGTTCGAGAGTGCGGTGCCGCGATCGTTGAGTTGTCGGACGACGCGTTGAACGACGTGTCGGGGCATTTCGCGGTTGACGGTGTCCGCGAGGTCGATGAAACGCGTATCAACGTCGTGTTCATTGGCCTTCCAAGAAAGGTAAAACGGGTCGATGGGGATACAGTGGCCGCCCAGTCCCGGTCCGGGGTAGAACGGCATGAAGCCGAACGGCTTCGTCTCGGCGGCGTCGATGGCGTCCCAGATATCGACGTCGAGTTCGTGAGCAATTTGTGCGAGTTCGTTGATCAGGCCAATGTTGACTGCGCGGAACGTGTTCTCAAGGAGTTTGACAAGCTCGGCCTCAGTCGCGGAGTCGACGCGCACGACCTCATCGAACACGGGATCGTACAGTGCTTGCGCGCGGTCGCCGCACTCGTCGGTGACGCCGCCGAGGACTTTCGGAATGTCTGTCGGGCCGTACTCCTCGTTTCCGGGATCGATGCGCTCGGGAGAAAACGCGAGATAGATATCTTCACCGACGACTGCGCCATTTTCCGCGAACACGTCCGTGAGAGCATCCTCTGTGGCGCCGGGGTAAACGGTACTCTCGAGAACGACCGTACAGCCGTCCGCAATGACGGGCGCGAGACGCTCGGCGGCATCGAGAACGAAGGACAGGTCGGGCGTGTCGGTCTTGCGGAGGGGCGTCGGCACACAGATGGAGACTCCCTCAGCGTCGCTCAGGAGGTCGTAGTCGGTCGTAAATGTGAGTCCCTCGTTCGTCGCCGCTTGGACTGTCTCGTCGGTAACGTCGTTGACGGTCGATTGGCCACTACGGAGGCGGTCAATCTTGTCACCGTCGATGTCGACGCCGACGACGTCGTAGCCGGCGTCGTGCATCGCCAGCGCCAGCGGTAGCCCCACGTAGCCGAGGCCGACGACGCCAACGCGCGTCTGCTCGTCTTCCATGTACGTCGCCAAACACGACACAGTGGTTTCAGCATGTCGTTACTCGAACAGCCAGCAGTCGGGCGAATGATAAACGGGGCTTAAGTCCCCGAGGGGTGTCGTCGGAGGTGTGAACGTCGATGACCGGTAGCGAGCGACCGCGGGTCTTCCACCTGATCACCCGACTGTTGAAGGGGGGTGCGGAGGCGAAAACAATCGCGACCGTGTGCGGCCTTGACGACTACGCGTTCACCGTCGGGTACGGGTCGGAGTACGACTCTGACCAGGTTGATCGGTTAGAACGGGAGGGAATCGCAACGAAACAGTTCCCACTGATCCGGCACTACAATCCCGTGACGACGGTGCCGGCGGTCCTGTCGCTGGCGCGATACCTCCGGCGGGAGGAGTTCGATATCGTCCACACACACAGCACGGAAGCCGGAATTATCGGACGGTTCGCTGCGGCACTCGCGGGCGTCCCGACCATCGTACACACGGTACACGGCGTCCCGTTTGCCGACGATCGGAGCGCCTTCCTAAATCGATTCGTGCTCGCGTGCGAGCGGCAGGCGGCGAGCTATACGGACCGCATCGTCACGAACGCGGACGTCATCGCCGACGACTACTTAGAGCGCGGGATTGGGCGGCGAGACCAATACACGACCGTCTACAGCGGCGTAGATCTGGATGCGTTCGCAGACGCCGAGCCCGCGGACGATCTCCCCGGGGAGCGGCCGCGCATTGTTATGGTTGGGCGGCTCGCGGACGGCAAAGGCTACGAGGTGCTGCTCGATGCCGTCGAATCACTGGATAGCTTCGAAGGGTCGGTGTGTATCGTCGGGGACGGCCCGTTGTACGAATCGCTCACGACGGAGATCGAGGACCGCGAGCTGGCCGACCAAGTGTGTCTCACAGGCTTTCGAGACGATATCCCGTGCGTACTCGCAGCGAGCGACGTACTCGTACTACCGTCGTTCCGGGAAGGGACACCTCGGGTCATCACAGAGGCGATGGCGAGTGGGCTGCCAGTCGTCGCTACCGACATTGCGGGAATCCCGGAGCAGATCGAGGACAGTGAAAACGGGTACCTGATTCAGACGGGGGATTCCGAAGCGTTAGCTAACCGGTTGGAAACGTTGCTAGCTGACGCGGAGCTACGTGAGCAGATGGGTCGTCATGGACTGGAGCGTGCTAATCGATTTTCCGTTCCGACGATGGTTGAAGAGTTGGACAGAGTGTATCGGGAATTGGTTGGCGAGCAAGTCGGCAGCACGGGCTCAAACGTCTAGTCTGGTGCTTCAGTCAGTCCCAGAGTTCAACGCTTGCGTACTGGTTGCAGAGTCGTCACTCCACCACTGAAACGGCCACGCGAATCGCACGTGTTCGCTAACACCAATGCCTCCGAACAAGAAAATCACCCAGATGAACATCTGTCGGTGGCGCATTCCTGTCCCGTAATTCACAGTACCAACACCGTACAGAACGACGGCGACGCAGAGTCCGACGAGGAGCCCGACCGTTGCGGGTGAGTTCTTCTGACCAAGCGATCGAACGCCCCACACCGCTGCAACGGTGAAGGCGATGTTGATCAAGCCCTCGATACCGACGAGCAGGTCTGGAATCGTCTCGATCATCCACGGGAACGGGGCGTACAGGAAATACACGGCACCGACCCAACTGAAGGCGGTCAGCTCGACCACCGTCTGTGGGATAACATCCGGTAGATAGACGGTTCGACCGCTAGCTCTCACTTCACGGGTGTACGCCAAGAACTCGATCCCGTCTCGAATGACGGGAAGTGAGAGTACGAACGCGACGGGAGATAGCGAGGCAGCGAGCGCGACCGAACGGCGCGATAGATACCCCGAATTCACAGCGTGGACCGCTAGCGCCGCCGCGATCGCCGCGACAATGATGATAACGTTGTCATCGCGCTGTAACAGCGAGACGTGTAACACGACGGCGGCGAGAGCGTAGGACAGTAGTCTCGAACGCCGATGGGAGGGTAGCAGTAGGAGTCGTGCCGCAGTGGTGATTCCAAACAGGACGATGGCTTCTCGGAGTAGCGTGCTCTGAACTGCGACGATGCTGGGGTAGAACGTCATCGGAAGAGCGGCGACGACGCCGGCTTGGTGAGAGTGATAGTACCGGGCGATAAGATAGACGTTGTAGACGGCGAACGCCCCGAGAAGCGCATTTCCGAGGCGGGCATAGAAGCCACTCGGGCCGGGAAGCATCCAGAACGGTGCCAAGAAGGATCCCCAGAGAGCGTAGGTATCCGAAGATGCGAGGGGAACGAGTAGTTGAGACAGATCTATCGAGCTTGATGTGTACTGGTACGGAGTGCCCTCTCTGAGGCCGCGAGCAATCGTCTCTGCGGTGTTGCCAAAGCCAACTGCGTCTCCTGTCGAATCTGGGTTGAGTGTGGTGAGCGTCGTCACGACAGATGCGATACCACGAACTACGAACGCGACAATGAAGATTGTAACTGCCTGTAATGTATTTGTTCTCATTTTCCAAAATGTCTCTTGGCTGAATTCGTATGTATAGACCACACGAACCATTCATCGTAGATAATAGATGTGGAATTCCAAAACATGATGTGGATAACTAGATCTAGACCGGTTTCTGTCTAGACATGGATGGCGGATTTTGTGAACTTAGCTATATCATAACCTAATCCGAAAACCTGTCTAAAGTTGGCTGGTTTAGATTGTCTCAAGTATTTAAATCCAGATTCAAAATCTCCCTCGGAAATGTAATACCTCGCTAAGATAAAATTATGATATTTTCGGACATCGTATCCTTCAGTTTCTAGATACTGAATTTCATCTTGAAAAGATTCAAACAACTTCTTCTTAGCCTCAGCAGTAGTATCCGCTGATGGGCGAGACGATTCATGTAACCTGACCAAGGTTTGGTCTACATAGCCGATCTTTCCTTCGCTTGCCAACCGAATAGTAAATTCAATATCCTGATTTCTTTCAAAACTCTCATCGAATCCATTAATCGATTCAACAACATCTCTCTTTGCTACAATTGTTGATCCACCATGAATAAATCCCGATAGGGTTAGTAACCCTTTGATAATTTCTTTTTGACCCTCGTGCTTTGCATCGTGACTCAGTATCTCTGAAATAAATTTTATTATCTTAGAATCTCGCTCAGTGGTCGTACGACAGTAATTTGCGACCCAGTCATCTGAACGGGACTGAAGTTGAGAAATTTGTTTCTCGAGTTTTTCCGGATACCATTCATCATCTGAATCGAGAAGTGCGATATAAGTGCCCTGAGCGGACCTGATCCCCGTATTTCTAGCTGCACTTCCATTACGATTCTCACTATGTCTTATATACTCAATTCTGTCATCGTCGTACGAATTGACCACTTCTTGAGTCGAATCAGTCGACGCATCATCCACAATAATCAGTTCAAAATTTCTGAATGTCTGATTCAGAACACTCTCTATCGAGCGCGGGAGTACTTCAGACCGATTGTAGGTGGGAATAATAACGCTAACTGCTACCATATGTTCCCATACTACGTGGAGTGATATTAAGTGCTTTCAAGTAAAGTAGTCTTAATGACTCATTACGTCCGACACGGAAATTTGAAATGCCGTCGAACGTGTCTTTTGGGAGATAAAACGGTCAACACCATCGTTCGCAAATAGTTTTAGCAATGTCGCGCTCAAGACACCTCAAAACAGGCTTGAAGCCGTCGCCGCCTACCACAATATACACAAATTTAAATCGAGCCCTGCAAGCAGACGTATGTGAGTTCGATATTTGCCCGATACGTACCTGCCTTCGTGAACTGATGGTGGTGCCACCGGTGTGTTCCGAGGATCACGACATTTACCACTTCACTTGCGGTGTTCGTCATGGATCCGCTCCAACTCTTCTAGAATATTTGCCACCGAATCTGACTTGAAGAACCTCTCGCGGTCGAACTGACTCGTGTCGACCGAGCCCATCTGTCCGGCAAGGTCGTCCACGTCTTCGATCATCGACGCTGCTCCGTCTTCTACGAGCGGCTGGAGCACGTCCGCGCCGTCCGCCTCGAACACGAACGTCTCTAGATCGAAGCAGAGCCCCTCGTAGACGGCGGTCGATCCGACCCCGACCTGCGCGCTCGACTCCGCGAAGAGCCGATAGAGCGGTGGTTCGGACTCGTCGATCACCCGCATGTCCGATTCCGCGAGCCAAGGGTATTCGTCTTCCCATCGATCGTACTCCCCAGGGTGAAGCTTGTAGACGACTTCGTGCTCGATCCGGTCGTCCTCGTGTACCTTGAGAGCGAACTGTGAGAGCTCGCGTCCGATCGTCCCCTGGGAGATGAAGAGGAGCTGTTTGGCGGGTTCGACGTCGTCGTACTGGTTGAGTCGGTCTTCCAGGTACGGATAGCCGACGGAGATAACGCGTTCGTCTGGGATCGGAAATCTGAGGTTCTCATTCCAGAACTCACCCCAAGTCAGTACGTAGTCCGGAAACATGACTTTGGTCTCGTCTTCGGGATACGCGTAACCGAAGTGAGTATCGTAGATCACGCCGTGTTGCAGCTCAACGACCGGGATCTCCTTCCGCTTACACGCCTCGATAAACGTCTCTCTTCCGTAGGAGACGACGACGATCGCGACTTCCGGATCTACTCTATCCAGCAGTCGCTCGTACAGCGGGAGGTTCGTGTTGCGGACGTGAAGATTATGCCTCACTTTGGAAACGAGATCGATGTCAGCGTCAAACCGCCGTTCGATCTCCGCTTCGGCTTCCCGGAGCCGAGAAATCACCTCGTCGGGGATCGAAGGCTGGCGCAGGCCGATCTGCCGTTGGATGGTTCCCCCGTACTCTACGAGCTCGAGATACCGGAGGTTGTTGGTCTTTGCAGGGCTCCGATGCGATAGGAGATGCGGCATCTCCATGTGGACGTAATCGAGTTCCTCCTTCTCGTGGATCGGGTCGCAGTAGATGTCCCACCAATAGCCGTCTTCTTCGAGCTTTCGTCGTGGATGGCCGGCAAAGAGATAGTCGTGTTCGCCGGCGAGATACGGGTTTCTGTGGACAGCGTTCTTCAGCCACAGTGAGAAGCCGCGGAGGTAGTCCTTCAGTCCGTCTTCGCGCTGCGTGTGAGGTTGTCCTTGTCCCTGCTGACTAGCAATCTCTCGGGCGACTTTGAAGCGTATTCGTTCCCAGATGGGTAGATGATCGACGTGAATTGAAAACAGATCTAGCTCACTTTCGAATGATTTGTATTCCTCTGGGTCTGTCAACATTGCTGGTTTGGGTTCAATCTGAACCAGATATGTATATGTATTTTGAAAATACGATCAATATAGGTATTAGATTCACGTGTGGGAGTTGTCTGCTGTTCGGGTAATCTTCTCTTGACTGAGTAGCTTGTGAATCAGATCTAGTTGATTCTTCGAAATTCCTTTGTAGAGTCCTCACACATGGGGTCATAGATGAAGTATACCTTGTTTCACGGGGCAAAAAAGAACGCCGGCGATTACCTGATTCGTAATCGAGCCAAACAGCTGCTATTCGAGTATACTGATATCGACGAAAATGAGTTACTCGAACTGGATATGGTTCGAAAGAATATTTCCGAAGAACAACTCTCTCAGGTTCGAGAAACAGATGCCGTCATAATCGCTGGAGGGCCAGCGTATGGGTCAGGGGACTTTGCGGATATTTACCCTTCACTACCAGACGTATTGGACGCGGGGATTCCCGTCTTCCCTCTTGGTCCGGGATGGAAGGGGACAGACGAAGACGAATTCCGATTCACAGATGAGTCACTCTCTCTCATAGAACGTATTCACGAACGGATCGAGTTTTCTGGAGTTCGAGATCTCCCAACGAAACGTGTACTGCAGAAACACGGGATATCGAACGTCGAATTAGTTGGGTGTCCCGCATGGTATGACCTTGGTTCGCTTGGAAAGTCGTTTGAGAAACCGTCCACAGTCGGGAGTATTGCGATCTCTACTGCAGTTCCGCGTTCACGGTACTACCGCAAGCAATTCCGCCATCTCCTTCGACGGGTGAGTGAAGAGTACCCAGATGCTGATCTGTACTGCTCGTTCCATCGAGGAATAACCTACGACGATCATACGCCCTTTATACGCTCTCTTCATCTCAAACGGTTCAAGCGAGTTGCCAGCAAACATGGGTATACAATACTCAATCCGGCATACGAACCTGAAAAATTAGAGCTGTACAGAGATGTTGATATTCACATTGGATATCGGGTTCACGGCCATATTTATTTCCTTGCGATGCGCCATCCAAGTTATCTGTTCCAAGTAGATGGTCGCGGTACCGGTGTATCTGAATCGCTTTCAGCTCCAAGCGATGTAGTTGCGTTTGGACGTGACAATTATAAAGAGCCTATTGAGGAGCTACTCAATAATGTCCAGCAGGACGTTACAGATGGATTTACTAGATTCGATAGTGTTTCTGAAGCTATTGATAATACACATGAAAATATGATGAGACTGATCGATACTCTTCCGTGATTTTTTTGCTGTACCACATATCTGTACAATTCAAATAGCGGTCATAAAAATATAAATAGAGGTACTCTATTCCACAAACCTCTACTGTATGAGGCCTTAATATAGAATTGACACATGGCAAAACGCACTATGGTTACAGGATGCGGTGGGTTTCTTGGTAGTCATCTTGTCGATGAACTTTTGCAGAGTGGAAGAGAGGTAATCGGAATTGATAATTTTAGTAGTGGACAAAAAGAGAACATCAGTGAATATACTGATCATAATAATTTCAAATTGTTAAATAGAAATGTTCGTCTACCAGATTCATTACCTACTGTGGATGAAATATATCACCTAGCTTCACAAGCTTCACCAGCTGACTTTACAGAATATCCCGTTGAGATTGCACTTGTAAACACACAAGGCACACGAAATATGCTGGACCACGCTCTAGCCTGTGATGCAAAGATGGTTTTTGCCAGCACAAGTGAAGTATACGGAGATCCTGAAGTGCACCCACAAACAGAATCATATAATGGGAATGTGAATATTCGTGGAGTTAGAGGTTGTTACGACGAATCTAAACGGTTTGGAGAAACTCTAACGGAGGCATATTACCGAAAGCATAATGTTGATGTCCGAACAGTTAGGATATTTAATACATACGGTCCTAAAATGCGCCCGGATGATGGACGTGTTGTCCCAACATTTATTGATCAGGCATTATCTGGTAATGACTTGACTGTTTATGGGGATGGTTCACAAACTCGAAGTTTTTGTTATGTTGATGATTTAATACATGGTTTGACACAAGTAATGGAGCAGTCTGAATTAGATCATCGAGTGTACAACCTTGGTAATGAGAATGAGATAACAATAAAGACATTGGCGAAAAAAATATTAGACATTGTCAATACCAATAGTAGTATTGTATATAAACCTCTGCCTGAAGACGACCCAGAGAGACGAAAGCCAAATATTACACGAATTCAAAAAGAATTGGGGTGGGAACCAAACATCTCACTTGAAAATGGTCTCAAGACTACAATCGACTCATATAAATAAATAATTGCTGACATATTATAATGTATGATATAATTAAGAGGATCTTGAAAGAGTATCAATTGAACGGGCTACGGTCATTAGTCGATAGTGGGGTTAGTGAAGTTTCAATCTTTTTTAAAAATAAAAAACACGAGATATTTTCCCGATTTTTAGTTTTCATATTGAAAGCTAGCGGTAAGACAACAACCGCAGATGAAAAATGTGAAAATAAGTATTTGTATGCGACTAGTGAGAAAATTAATGTAACAACAAATGGACAGAGTTCTCACCCTGACATTCAATCAGCGATAGGTGATTGGAGATCTGATCCGCGACACTTGTATTTCTTGAATCAAGTCCGACTTGTCGGAAGATATGGTCTCGGTTTCTCCTCAGAAGGTGAATTAATCTGGGACACTGTTGCAAACAGCCAATATATGCTCAATTCAATTTTACAACGAATGATAAGTGATATGGGTGTTATTAGAACCTACAACATTATTTATAATGCAATAGTTAGCAAACACATTGACATTCGAAATTCAGAATATGATTATTCACTTTCTATGATGAATACTAATTCAAATAATTATTATCACTGGACAGTGGAGTATTTAGCACGTCTTCGCGGCGTAGATTCGTGTCCCGAAGTCTCCAATGATGAGGTTGAATTATTACTCCTTTCATCAGCTCCACAATATGTCAAAGAGTCGCTTAGCATTCTCGGATTCAAATCTTATCAAACATGGAACGAAGATATTGAGCAAATTGACCGACTCATAGTACCAGATCATACATTTCGTTCACGGCATCATGAGTTTGGAATAGCACCATCAGATTTAGAATGGGTGAGAAAAAAGATGTTAAACAATTTGTCAACAAAGTCTAATATCAAAAATAAAAGAATATATATCTCTCGAGAAGATTCTAAAAATGGTAGGGAGGTAATAAATGATCAAGAATTAAACGCTATTTTGAACAACTTCGGGTTTCAAAAATACAGATTATCTGAATTGTCTGTTAGAGATCAAATCGAACTATTTTCCAATGCAGAAATTGTTATAGGTCCTCATGGGGCTGGATTTGGAAATCTAATATATTCAACATCATCAACAACAGTTGTTGAACTGTATGGAGAAGAGCTACCACAAGGGAAATTCTTTGTAATGCTAGCGAACGAGATCGGGTCTGATTATTATAACATACGCTGTCAAGTCGATGATAATAATATATATGTTCCAACTAATAGGGTTGAAAAGTTATTAGACAATATTCTAACAAAACAGATACGGTAGTCTTGGTTAGTCTCTAAGAGCTGTTGTTGCCATTTCTGGTAAACAGATCCTCCACCTGAGAGTGTTTATAATCCAACCACCTTATTTGGTTAAACTACTCAGTACAACCCTAATTGTGTAATCAGTCTTATAATATTGTCTTGGCATTATTATTATTATAATACTTTGTCCCAAGTTATTATTTCGTCTTTCCTAACCTTCGATTGTGTAGAGCGTCCAATAAGGATCTCAATCATTTCTGGAGAGATACCTGTTCCAGGCCGCTTAATGGAGATGTCCTCACGAGTGATTTTTTCACCCTCATCAAGTTTCTTAGCTGCCACAAGACTTCTACGGGCATGTTTGCGACTGTCATGTTCTACATTGATTGGTTTTTTTCTAAAAATACCTGTAGTTGTGTTTAAAATGCGCAAGTTTTCACAAAATATTTGTGTATCTCTCTCGTCCATCGCGTGGTAGTGATCATTTCCTTTCAATGATTTATCAAGTGTGAAGTGCTTTTCAATAACTTGTGCACCATGAAATATTGAATTTAGAAGGGTATTCATATTCTCGTCCGGTGGCACATGATCTGAATATCCGGCTGTATACTCTGGATACACCTGATCGAGATGGTGGATCATTCCCAGATTTGCGTTCTCAGGGTCTGTTGGATATTGGAGAATACAATGAAGCAAAGCTAGCTCTGGGTCAGGGGTTTCCTCTTCGATCACCTGCACCGCATCATCAATTTCACCGATCGTGCTCGCGCCTGTTGATAACAGGATGGGCTTCTCTTTTTGAGCGATATGACGAATAAGTGGATGATTCGTGATGTCTGCACTGGCAATCTTGTACGCAGGCACGAGATCCTCAAGATAATCTACGGCCTCGAAATCAAATGGTGTCGAAAGGAAATCGATATCGTGATTCTCATGTGTCCATCTAGCGATCTCCTCGAATTCGTCTCTCCCGAAGTCATCATACTGCTCAAACAGTTCGTACTGTGTCTCGGTACTCTCCTCTTCAGTGTCCCAGTATGCGGGTGACTGTTTTGATGCGAGGCGATCCGCAGAGTACGATTGGAACTTCACGGCGTCCACACCCGCCTCCGCAGCTTCTGTAACCATCTTTTTTGCGGCGTCAAGCGGAGGTATCTCGTGCTTCTCTGCGATATCAAAATGATTGACCCCGATTTCTGCGATCAGATAGGGGTCTTTCGGGTCATCAATAGTTGTACCGTTAATTTTCATTGGCTTCCTCGAACATGATTTTTTTGATGCGTTCGATACCATTTGCAATGTCGTGTGTGGAGAGTTCGTTTCTCATCATCTCTCGTTGTTCTCGATTAGAACAGTAGTCTTCTACCGCTGCCTGTAGGTTCTCTTCGGATACGTAGTTTGCGTGGCCGAGCGAAAGGACACCCCGCGAGATGTGGGCGAATGGGTGTTTTTGCTCTCGAGCATTTTGTGCGATTGATATCATCGGCAGATTCAGCGAAGCGGCCTCATAGAGCGTCCTCCCATTAGATGTGATGAGAAGGTCCGCCTGTTCCATGTGTTTCGCCATGGAGTTAATATTCTGACTAACCGAGATGCGGCCAGGTGATGAGAACTTTTCGATTATCGTATCGAGATGATCCCTTTCGGTATATCCTAACCCGAGCACCACATCAATTTCGTATTCTTCGTTAAGAGCAGAAAGTGCACGAAGAGCTTTCGCGGTCAGGTCATTTTCGTCGGTTCCACCGAAAGAGATCATGATTCTTTCGACGGACGGGATCTCTTCCAACGGGGTAGCGTACCGGAACTCGCTTCTGAGACAAAAGTACTCAGATCCGAAATAGTGGTTTTCCGGTGGTGTTGAATGTTCGTATAGAGCGTTAATGATCGCATCTGCGTACTTGGAACCGACACCGAGGTCCTCGAAGTTCACGATCCGAGAGTCCAATTCTGCGAGCGATTGCATATACTCTACGCTTGTGTCCAGAACGTCATTGACAACGACGTCTGGAACATCTGTTCTGATATATTCCAGTATGGCCTGTTCGCCCTCGAACACGCGATATGCATAATTGCTTTCTGCGAGTTTATCAATGGCAAGCTCGTCTTTTTTTTCAACGGCGAAGAGAACATCATGCTCAAAGATGTGATCTGCGAGTGTGATTCCTCGGTATACGTGACCAGTACCTGTATTACCGTTCCCAATTAATCGGTATACGAGCTGCTTCCGTTGCAGAACACTCTCTGCAATTTTCCAATCCTCGTACGTGTCAATGTCGATTCCCTCTCTCCGATCCACTTCGTAGAAAGACGGAGAATCACAGATTCGTCGGCCGTCTTCTACGATCGATCTGTGTGAGAGAAACACGCCGATCTCTTCGTAGATCGGTTCCATCATCTGACGGTTCTTCCTATCCGCAGAAACTGAATTATACTCGCCGTTTGTTTTTTTCCAATACTGATGAGTGCTGTCTCGAATGTAAATTACGCTATCTGAATCAGTTTGTAATCCTTGCTGGATCCCTTCTTCCACTGATGTATGTGTAATTAGTGGAACCGTCGGTTGGAAACAGAGTACATATTCGAAGTTCCCCTCAGATTCGGCATACGCATGCTGGATTACAGGAGCAAGAGGAACCTCATCTGTGGCGAGTTCTTTGGGTCGGTGAATAATTTCATCAGCACCGTACTCTCGTCCGATCTGGGCGATTTCGTCGCTATCCGTCGTAAGAACGGTGTGATCTATTTCAGAGGTGTTTTTGCTGGCCTCTATCGCGTGTGCAATCAGAGGTTTACCATTGAGTTCTCTGATATTTTTCCGTGGGATCCCCTTGGATCCCTTCCTCGCGGGGATAACGGATACCACGTTCTCTGCCATCACTGTCGGTCTCTCCTTACCCGGCGAGTAAAACAGTTCTTGTTTGAATATCAGTTGGAATCGATGTCGAATTAACGAACACAGAGTTGCTACCCTGCAAACCTATTGGCTCGCCTGAATTCCGTACAGCTCCGCGTACTTCCCGCCTTCCGCCACGAGTTCGTCGTGTCGTCCCGTCTCCGTGACTCGACCCTCCTCGATCGTGTAAATCCGGTCCGCATTCTTCACCGTCGACAGACGATGTGCGATGGTAACGATCGCGTAGTCTCGGTCCATTTCCTCGATCGATCGCTGGACCTGCTTTTCCAGATTGGAGTCGAGGTCGCTCGTTGCCTCGTCGAGGATCAACACGTCAGCGTCCTCGAGCAGTGCCCGCGCGAGCGCAACGCGCTGTTGTTGCCCACCGGACAATCGAACTCCATCATCACCCAACAACGAGTCGTACCCGTTCGGAAGCTCGTCGATGAACTCGTCGACCTTCGCGATCGAACACACACGATCGAGTTCTCCCCCCGAGACTTCTCGATTCCCGAGCGTCAAATTATACCGCAGCGTATCGTTGAAGATGAACGGGTCCTGTCTGACCATCGAGAGACGGTCGCGCCACTCCGCGATGTCCATCTCGTCGATCGGGATCCCGTTCGCTCTGATCTCGCCGGAATCGACAGGATACAGTCGAGCGAGGAGCGAGACGATCGTCGATTTCCCCGCCCCCGACTGTCCGACGAAGCCGACGAACTCGCCCTTCTCGACGGTAAAGTCGATCCCGCGAAGCACCTCTTCCTCGTCGTCGTACGAGAAGTGAACGTCGTCGAACTCGACCTCTCGGATTTCTTCAGGGGCTTCCCGACTCGAGCCGGTCGGTTCGTTGTACGTCGCCAGATCGTCTGTGAACTGGATAGTTCGGACGAGGTGCGGGAGGTTGTTCTCGACTTTGTAGTACAGCGTGTTCACTCTGCTCGCCTTCGGTCCGAGTCGGAACATCGCGAAGAGGAAAACCCCGAGTTCACCGACCGAGAGGTTCGCAAACGTTAGTGCAAGGTAGATGAGAACGAACACCGACACCGCGACGACGAGGTTATAGAAGTTGTCGATCGCAGCCTCGTTACGCCGAAGAACGATACGCGAACGAGTGAACTGTTCGATCGCCTCAGTAAAGTCCTCGAATAGCTCGTCAGCGAGTCCGAAGATCCGGACGTCGCGAATTCCCTGTGTTCCGGCTTGCGCGGCTTCTTGTCTCATCTCGTTCGCCTCGGCCACCTTCTCGCCGACATCGTACCCAGAATCGATAACCCGGCGGAAGAAGACCGAGAAGCCTCCGAGGACGATGCCCGTGATGATCGTCAGGAATGGCGCGATCACCAGCGCGACGGCGAAGTACACGCCGGCAAGGAATGCTTCTTGGGTAAACTGGATTGAGTATTGAATTACCCGGCTGGCGTAGTTCGTCTGCGTGACGATCGCGTTCAAAATGTCGTCGGAACCCTCTCTATCGAAATACTCCACGCGGGCGTTCAACGCGTTTCGAAACGCCCGGGTCTGGAGATCTCTAATGTAGTAGGTCCGGAGTGCCTCGCGGAACCACGCAACAGCGAAAGTGGTTGTATACCGTGCGACCATTACGCCAGATACACCGATCACGACGTATCCCAGTGTGAATGGGATCCCGATCGCTTGGTAGGCCGTAACGAACACCGCCAACAGCCCTTCGGCCTCTGCAGCGGGGTCCTGGAGCTGGACGAGTTCAACGATTGGCAGAATGAAACTCAGACCGACACCCTCGAGCACCGCTGCGACGATTCCAAGCACGACGACGGCTGCAGTGTACGTCGGATTATACTTCGCAACGTCACGGAGGGCATCAAGTTTCGCCCGTCTGGAAACCGGTTCTGAATCTGGCGATGACATTGAGTTGCGTTACTCGTATTCCAGCAGCGATCCGAATAATGCCGTCGGTCTGAATCGGATGTGCTGTGCTGGCTCGTGAACACAGACGGCGGGGGTTTATCACCCACTTTCCGTGTACTGACGTCGTCGACTGCTAATTGGTTCAGTGAGGAAACACCGTAGGTTTCTGTCGAACAAATACGCTTTTCACACAGGCACGATTTTCTCACAATAATGCGACTTTCGGGTGGTCCCCTATGGACGTAATCGATGATGACGGCAATCTCTTTGGGACCGTCAACGTTGTTGACGCACTTGTTGTGCTCGTGGTGCTTGCGGTCGGCGTCGCCGGTGCGGCGTTCGTGTTCGCCGACGAGCCAGCGCCCGAACCCGAACCAGAGACCGACACGACGTACGCGACCCTCGATATGGGTACCCAACCCGCGTATATCGTCGACGCGATCAACGAAGGCGACACATTTTCGCCCGATGACACCTCCTCGATCACGATTACGGATGTCCACCTCACCCCACGCGACGACGGTATCGGCGTCACTCTCCGCGTCGAGCTCCAAGGTGAGGCCAACGGCGACGCGATCTCGTACGCAGACGCCCCGCCACGACTGGGCCGGACACTCGCCATCGAGACGTCGCAGTATGAGGTGAGCGGGCAGATCCGCGACACTGGAGACGACGACGCACTCGCGGGCGACATCCAACAGGTGATCGTCCGAGATACGCTCGACGCGGAGACCGCCACAGCAGTCACACCGGGCGACGAGATACGGCTTGCCGGCCGCACGGTCGCGACCGTCGAAGACGTCGTGACCTACGCCACGAACAACACCGACCGGACGAGCGTCCTCGTCGAGACGAACGTGTCGGCCCATAACGAGAATGACCAGGCTCGCTTTGGTGGCGTCCCGCTCCAACGCGGGCAGCCGATCACGCTCCCGGCCGACAAGTACACGATCGACGGGCAGATCGAACGCGTGAACGGCGACCTCCAACTCGGGGGAACGTCGACGCGAGAGGTCACACTCCGGATGACCGAAGTCCGTGAGGACACTGCCGAGGCGATCGAGCCGGGCATGACTGAAGGCCCGACAGGCGACCCCGTTGCGGAGGTCACCACCGTCGACACCGAGCCCTCGCTCATCATCGCGACCGGTGAGGACGGCAGCGTCAACGTCGTCGATCACCCGATCAACCGGGACGTGACGATCACCGCCGACATTCAGGTCCGGGACACGCCGACCGGCGTCCAGTTCAAAGGCGAACCGCTCCGCGGTGGCACCACCATCACGCTCGATCTCGGGACGCGGGTCATCGAAGCCGAGGTGGTGAGCGTCGCCTGATGGCCGCGCGTGGTCGCGCTCCACAGAACCTGTTCGCCAAAGGTGCTCTAACAGAGGTGTCTCCGAGGTGAGCACGCACTCGCCCGACGAGTCCGAACGTGGCACGCCAGCGCCCTCAGAGACGGATGAGCCGGCCGCGCTGGCGGGCTCCCGGCTCGTGTCGGCACTGCACGCCGTCAGTACGCGCGGTGCGTCGTGGGTGCGCAACTCGGCACTGTATCAGTGGCTCACCGCCGAACCCGATCCGGAGGTCATCGTGATCGACCTTCGAGAGACCTGGACCGTCGGCCCGTTCCTGCGCGTGCTCGACTGGGTCGTCGATCGACTCATCGATGCGGCCGAGGACTCCCGTGTCGTCGCTCTCGCCCGGCGTGGCGTCACCGCAACGCGTGCCGCGCCGCTTCGCGTGGCCGGACTCCTGGCCGTGATGATCGGCCTCGTCGTCGCCGGCAGCGGACTCCTCGGTGGTGTCTCGACGACGCAGCTCGCTGTCGGAGTGGGCCTCGCCGTCGGAGGGCTCATCGCGATGCAAGACGACCGTGATTGGGCCACACTACGAGAGACGCGACCGGTCGCACTCACGATCGCCGCATTGGAGCCGCCGGAGCCACCAGAAACCGCAGCCGGTGACGAGACAGATCCACGAGAAGACGCCACCCCATCTTCGTCAAGTGAGTCCTCTCAGACTAACGAAGACGATACAGCAGACTCACAGCCGACCCAAACGGAGTGATCTAGAGAGACCTGCGAGAGCGCCACCGCTCTACGGTCAACCGCTCTACGGCCACGATCTGTACGCCCCGCGCGAAGAGAAATTCACACTCGCGAGACCCTCTCAGCAGAGCCGGCTTTATGGTATCTCAAATTAAACAACCTCGGAAAGGACCCTCCTATGAAACTCGCACTCATCGGCGTCGGTCAAGCGGGCGGGAAAGTCGTTGACAAGTTCATCGAATACGACAAAAAACACGGCGCGGAGATCGTCCGCGGCGCGGTCGCCGTCAACACCGCGAAGGCCGACCTGCGCGGTCTGACTCACATCCCCGAGGATCGACGGATCCTCGTCGGGCAAGCCGAAGTCAAAGGTCACGGAGTCGGTGCCGACAACGAACTCGGCGCCGAGGTCATCGAACGCGATCTCGGAGAGATACAGGGCGCGCTCGATATGGTACCCTCTCACGAGGTTGACGCGTTTCTCGTCGTGGCCGGGCTCGGCGGCGGCACGGGGTCCGGCGGCGCACCGGTGATCGCCAAGTACCTCAAACGCATCTACACGGAACCCGTCTACGGCCTCGGGATCCTCCCCGGAAGCGACGAGGGCGGGATCTACACGCTCAATGCGGCTCGATCGCTGCAGACGTTCGTCCGAGAGGTAGACAATCTCTTAGTGTTCGACAACGACGCCTGGCGGCAAACGTCCGAGTCCGTCACGGAGGGGTTCGACGCGATAAACGAGCAGATCGTCCAGCAGTTCGGGTTGTTGTTCAGCGCCGGCGAGATACAGGCCGGTAACGACGTCGCCGAAAGCGTCGTCGACTCCTCGGAGATCATCAACACGCTCTCCGGCGGTGGGATCTCGACGCTCGGCTACGCGGAATCCGCCGTCGACGAGCCAAAACGAAAGGGCCTTTTCTCGCGGCTCTCGGGCGGCGGAAACGACGCTGATGCGTTCGACAGCACGGACACCACGAATCGGATCACGAGCCTCGTCCGGAAGGCGACGCTGGGGCGACTCACCCTCCCCTGTGAGGTGGAGGGGACCGAACGTGCGCTGCTCGTGGTCGCCGGCGCCGGGCCGCTCCTCAATCGGAAGGGAATCGAGCGCAGTCGCAAGTGGCTCGAAGAACAGACCGGATCGATGGAAGTTCGAGGCGGAGACTACCCACGGAACGGGAGTGGGGTCGTCGCCACGGTCGTCTTGCTCGCCGGCGTCACGAACGTGCCCCGTGTCAAAGAGCTCCAGCAGGTCGCGATCGAAGCCCAACAGAACAGAGACGAGATCGAAGGCGAAAGCGACGACAAGCGACGGAATCTGCTCGGTGAGGACAACGACTTGGAATCGCTATTTTAGAGAAATACACGCGATCGGCGGCGACGATCGACCACGAATCTATGTCCCTTAAGTAGCCCGCCCGAGCCACTGTAGACAGTGACGCTTTCGGACCTGGGTATCGCGGTCGTCGCCGGAACTGTCCAGGGGATCGTCGAGTGGCTCCCCGTTTCGAGTCAGGGGAACCTGTCGTTAGTCTTGACGCTGCTCGGAACGGATCCCGCCGTCGCCGTGCAACTCGCGCTCTTCTTACAGGTCGGGACCACGCTCTCGGCAGCGACGTACTACCGACACGAGATCCAGACCGCGCTGAACGCGGTGCCGGGCTGGCGTCCCCGTAACGCCTACGAGGGCGACAACGCCATCGCGTCGTACGTCGTGATCGCGTCGTTCATGACGGGCGTCGTCGGAATCCCGCTCTACATCTTCGCCGTCGATCTGGCCGGCCAGCTCACGGGCGGCGTGTTCATCGCCGTGATCGGGCTCTTGCTGCTTGCGACGGGGGTCCTCCAGTTCGCCTCCGAATCGGTCTCGATGGGCGGACAGACGGCCCCAACACTCACCGATTCGCTTCTCGTCGGCGCCGTCCAGGGGCTCGCCATTTTGCCCGGGATCTCGCGGTCGGGGATGACGACCAGCGTCTTCCTGTTCCGCAGCTACGAGCCACCGGCCGCGTTCAGACTCTCGTTTCTGTTGTCCATCCCGGCGAGTCTCGGCGCCGCGGTGCTCACGCTGCTCAGCGCTGGCGGGCTCCCGGGAATCAGCCCGACAGCGGCGGTCGTCGCGCTCTCTGTCAGTGCGATCGTCGGCTACCTCACGATCGACGCGCTCATGCGCGTCGTCGAGCGCGTCCCGTTCTGGGCCGTCTGTTTCGGGCTTGGCGGACTCGCGATCGTCGGCGGCGGGGTCGTGTCGATCGTGGTGTGAATCACCGGACACTAGCGCCGGATTCGGACCATAAGCGCTGTCACGAGAAGCGCCAGCACCGCGGCGACCGCCCCGAATCCCGGGATATCCTCATCCGTCTCCGAATCCGGCGAGGTCGCGCCATCATCACCGTCACTGAACACGTCGATCGAACCAACCTCACTCCCCTCCAGTGACACCGCTCCGCTCTCTGGCGGTTCGAACCGGATCTGAACCGTCGTGTTCGCACCGGGCTCGAGCAACACTTCCCGCTCGGCGACCGTCTCCTCCCCCATCGTGACGGTGAGTGTTCGGTTCGCTGTGCGATCACCGGGGTTTTCGACCGTCGCTCGGAGCGTCGTTTCGTAGCCGGCCTGAACCCGATCCGCTGGCACGGCCCCGTCGACGACGTCGACGCGTCCGGGTTCGAGCGCGACGATCGCAACGGGCGAAGCGTGTGGCAGCGACACCGTGTGCGCGTCGCCATCGACGTCGTGAGTGACGTTGTCCGTCGTCCACGCGCCGTCAGCGTACCGAAACACGGCGACGTCTTCCGGCCCTAACCCTTGCGGGATCGACTCCTCATCGACGGTGAACTCCAGCGTCGCCGCACTCGTGTTGGCCGCCCCGAGCGTCGAATTGAACTCCATGTACCCTAACGCCACTCCGCGGGGCACGGGATCGCGGCCGTCCGGCTCGGCCGCCGGCCGTCCGACCGTCGTTTCGAAGGCGTCGAGTTCACCAGCCGGATCCAGTGCGGCCGAGGACACCGACACCGCGGGTTGGGAGTCGGACGGACCAGCAAGCTCCACCGGGATATCGTACCGCTCGCTACTCGCGCCCTCGACACGAACCGTGACTGCTTCGGACGACTCGGAGCGGACCACGGTCGGTTCGTCGTCGTCCGGAGCGGCGCCCCCTGATGGGCCCGAGGACCCCGACGAGCCCGACGGTCCACCCCCACCACCGGAGCCGCCATTATTCTGCGGTTCGACGACCGAGACGTTCGCGACGGTCGAATCGTCCACCACGACGGTGTACTCGCCGGTGGCGTTGTACGCGTGGCTGATCGTCAGCGTCGTTCCGCCTGCGGGCACGTCGGGCGTTCGCTGGTAGGTAGTGCCGTCACCGAGCGCGATATCGACGTCGCGTTGTCCGGTGGCCTCGCCGTCGTTCCGCAGCTCGACGGAGAGGTCGATCGACTCGTCGACCTCGACGGACTCGGGGGAAACCGTTGTCTCGCCAAGCGAGACGTCTGCGGGTTCGAGGACGGCAAGCGTGCCAACCGGATCGCCGTTGACGCTGAGATTGTACTCTCCCCGTTCGAACGTTCGATTGAAGCTGACGGTCTCGCTCGCGTCTGAGCCGACCGTCCGGGTGTCGGTCTCGAGCGTCCCGTTGTCGTCCTGAAGCTGCGTCGTGAACTCGCCGTCGACGTCACCGTCGTTCGCGAGTTCGACGGTCACCGCGGCGGACTCTCCGACGGTGATCTGCTCGGAAGAAAGGGTGGCGTCGCGGATCGACACGTTCGCGGGTTCGAGCACACTGAGCGTGCCGGCCGGTTCGTCGTTCACGGCGATCGCGTACTCGTCCGCCGTCTCGAACGTCTCTGAGAAGACGACGGTCTCGCTGTCGCCGGGACCGATTTCGAGCTCTCGGGTCGCAACCGACTCGTCGTCGACGACCAGCGTCGCGGTGTGTGTCCCGGACTCGGTCCCAACGTTCACCACGGTTGCAGTCGCCTCGACCGACTCGCCCTCCACTACGGTGTCCGGCTCGACACCCGCGTTTGTCGTTCGGAACGTCGCCGGTCTGACAACCGTGAGCGTCTCGGCGGCCACGCCGTTGACCGTGATCGCGTACTCGCCCGCGGCAGTCGCGGTGTACGTGAGCCGGACCGTGTCCTGCTCACCGGGCCCGAGAGTGACCTCCTCGGTGTCCTTGTCCGTCCCGTCGGCCGCGAGGGTAACCGAGAGGCTCCCCTCGCGGTCGCCGGTGTTCACAACGGTCGCGTTGACCGCCACCTCATCGTCCACAGAGACCACGTCATCTTCGAGTTCCGCGTCTGTGACACTCACGTTGGCCGGCGACTCGACCGTCAGCGTCCCGGCGTCCGTCTCATTGACCTGCACGTCGTAGTCGCCGGCTTGGTCGACGGCCCCGCTCAGCTCGACGGACTGTGACTCACCGCCTGCGAGCGTCACCGATCGCGTATCGATCGTCTGGGTGGTTCCATCTGGACCCGTCGCGCGGAACTCGGCAGTAAACGTCCCCTCCGCTTCGCCGACGTTCGTCACGTCGGCGGAGACGACGGCGTCGTCGCCCGCCAATATCGTGTCGTCAGCGAGCTGTGCGTTAGACACCTCGAACGAGGCCGGTTCTGAAACGGTGAGGGTTCCCGCCGATTCGGCGTTGACGGCAATGTCGTACGCGCCCGCCTCCTCGAAGCTCGGCGTGAACTCGACGGTCGTCTTCTCGTCGGCACCAAGCGTCCCCGTCTCCGACTCTTCCGTCGTCCCGTCGACGGTGAGGTCGGCGGTGAACTCGCCCGCACTGCCGCCGTCGTTTACGACGGTCGCCGTGACGGTTGTCGTCTCGCCCGGATCGATACGCGTCGGTGAGAGCTCCGCATCAGTGACCGAGACGTTTGCCGGCTCTGGTTCGACTGTGAGTTCCCTCGTCGGTCCGTCACCGACACCGATCGTGTAGTCGCCTGCCGTGTCGAACGACCGGGTGAAGGTGACCGTCTCCGTCTGGCCGGCAGCGATGTCGACGGATTTCGACTCCTCGACAGTGCCGTCAACGAGAAGATCGGCAGTGTACGTGCCGTCCGAATCACCGGTATTTTCGATCGCAGCGGTCACGGTGACCGTGTCTCCGACGGCGATCTCGGTCTCTGACAGCGACACGTCTGTCACCTCGAACGCAGCCGAGGGCGGTTCCACGGTCAGCGTCCCCGCAGACTCGCCGTTGACGCTGAGATCGTACGTTCCCGCGGTATCGAACGGCTCGGTGAACTCGATGTCTCGTGTCTCGCCGGGTCCGACCTCAACATCCTTCGTGTTGAGAACGGTCGATCCCTCTTCGAGTTCAGCCGTGAACGTTCCCGTCTCATTGCCGACGTTCTCGACAGTCGCGGTGACTTCGGCGTCTTCACCTTCGACAATCGTTTCTTCTGCAAGGTCGGCGCCCACCACTTGGATGTCGGCGTTGCCGGCAGCTGCTGAGACTCCGACACCGACACTTCCCGAGAGAGTTACTGCTGCAAAGATCAATATAGCACAAACCCAGATGGCAGCTCCCTTGCGACCGGACATAGACCCTCAACCCGGTCGAGGGCGATTGTAATGGATGGCAAATGTCGATTAACGCCGTCTTACTGAGGCCGACATCGAAATATACAGCCTCGACAGTGAATGTAAATATACCAATAAATCTGCAGACAGAGACCCCGACAGCGACGGTTTGGACGCCCACGCCGGTTCGATCGAAATGCTGGCTGTCGTCTTGCCACTCTTCAACAACCCTAGTCCAGGGGGGATTCGAGATCAGCCGGCCGCGCGGCGCGATAGAACCGGACGTACCGCACGAGAACCCGCCAGCAGACAACCGCCACGGCCGCCCCAGTCGCATTGACACCCATATCTCCGACCGCGAAGGTCCGAGACGGCAGTCGGGACTGTAGCAACTCGATCGTCACTCCGTAGCCAACGGCACACACAAAGACGAGGACGAACACCTGCCACTCCCGGAGGCGAGAGTCATGGAGCGCGTAGGCGAGCATCACCGCGAGACAGGCGTACGCGAGGAAATGCAGCCAATCCGAGTAGGGGAACAAGCCAAGCGGTCCCGTTTGAAAGGTCTGTGTCCCCGGGCCCGCTTGGATCGAATAATACAGAATGATCCCCGCAACTGCGAGAACAGCGCCCCATCGGAATATATTCGGAATGAGCGGAACCCGCAATCTATCCATACGGAGTGGCCTCGTTGTCGTTATAAAAATATCACGTACTCTGTTACTCTATATCACCTATCAAGCAGTGGCGACTCGAGTGCCATTTTGAACCATCGCTGCCGACACGGATATTGAGTCCGTATCAGAGGGGAGCCCCTCACCCTCAATTTCATAGTCGCCGGAGTGTGCAACCGGTATCGAGAAGGTTCCATTTGCGTCTGTCGTTGTCCTGCGCTCATACGTGAACGGGTCTTCAAGCCCATCAACCTCTGTCTCAGTTCTAACCGTCACTGTTGAATCTGGTGTCGCGTTGCCAGTGATCGTGGCGCCGTTGACGGGCCGAAACACGGCTGGGCCACCATCCGTCGTAACATACGATAGTTGGAACCGCCCGGACCCATCCGTCGCTGCGGTTGCACTCCCGTGCTCTTCATATAACCGTACATATGCTGACTCCGGTGGGAGATCAACACTCAACTCGTGGAGTACGACGTATCCGACCCGATCGCTAAACTGATCGGCATAACTATCGGGATTCGGACTCTGTGCGAAGGATTCGTAGTTGCTTTGCGCATATCCGTACGAGCGTGAATCTCCGTTTACAGCGTAATTGAACATCCGATTTTGTCCCCACTCGCTCAGAACGTAGTCGGGGCCCTCACGCTCACTAGCATCGGTGTCGATCCAGTCAATTGCATCCGCTTCTGCATCGGTGGCCGCAAGGGTGTCTGTCACTGCGGGAATCATGAAAATACTGAGACTTGAGAGCAACACAATAACGACGACGACGTATCCGGCTTGCTGCCACGATCCGCCGGGGAGCGACAGATCAAGCCGTTTGCGGTCCTCTCGGTTGCCAAAGAGTACTGGTCTATCTGCAAGTTCAATGACCGACAGGAGGTGTGCAATTCCGACTCCAGAGAACACAGCCACGACACTAGTCGCCTCTCCTGCGAACCGTACTTGGAGCACTCCGAATCCAATCAGTGTGATACCGTAGCTAATGAGGACGAGCCACCGCGGTTCGTGTGTACGAACACACTGCCATGTAATAACTCCCAGAACTGGGAGGGCTACGAACAAGAACCAGCCAAAGTGATCGACCGGCCCGATGATCACTCCAAAATCCGCGGCGAATAGCGATCGAGTTTCGGCAATCCCTTCTCGCCCGAGTAACGCACCGGAGGTACGATCGAGGAGTCGAGCGGCTGCCGCTGGGCGGATTGTTTCAAACCCAACCCACAACGGCACGATACTTACCGCAGATGTAACCAGATGGATACCTGGATGAATATCGAATCGCCTGAACACTGTCGCCGTACCCGCGACGACGACGATACCAACCGCGACGAGCGCCAGTGTATAGACCACAACCGGCTCCTGCCATCCCGCCCGCGCGTGGAGCGCGTACGCCAGCAAGAAACCAATCCCGAGCGAGCCGACGACCGGCGTCGCTGCAACGAGCGGGTTCCAGCCTGCGCGCAGATCAGATGTTGCCCGGAGTGTGCTGTACACTGCGAGTCCAACTAGCAGGATTGGCGACCCGTTCCAACTGTGGACCATTATCGCAAACACGACACCCAACGCTGCGACGACGAGCCACGTTTTTAGTGAGGTCAGATGATCGAGTTGCCCGTTCGGATGCTGCCTCTCGTGGTCACGTGCGAGCCAAAGAACGCCGGCAATTGAGAGCGTGAGCCAGACATAATCGAGAGCGTGGTGGTCAAAAAAGCCGATTCCGGAGTACAGCACATGGCCTGGCAAGAACGCAAAGACGACCACGGAGAGGATTCCAATCCGTTCGTCGTTCGTCGTCCAGACTGCGAGCAGATAGACGCCTCCCCCGACGGCGAGTGAGGCGATCACGGGAATCCACGCCACAATTTCGATCGCGTTTGTCCCGTTACCGCCGAACAGTAGCGTTGCCCACCAGCCGATGGTTGGCACGAGCGGTTCACCGAAACCCCCTCCCAGAACCTCGAGAATTGCCTCAAAATCTAGTGGATTAGGGCTAGAATCGACTAACCGCTCAACCCAATATAAATAATAGTATGGGTCATTTCCTGGAAGAAGCACCCGTTCGTCACGGAATACACGGCTGATTCCGGTTATCCGAGCTACAAAAAGCAATACAAAGCTGACTGCGAGTCCAGCGATCAAGTCTGGATTGCGTCGTGTTTTGAACTGCGTGATCCGCTCTCGAAGCTGTATTATACGTGTGTCAGCTGCTGAGGAGGGCGTGGCGTCGTATGCTTCACCTGTCAGTGCCGCCTTGACTGCCTCTGGCTCGGACACACGGTAGGTCTGATTCGTCTCGTCGCTCGGCGCCTTCTCTACGATCCCCCGTGAGACAAGTTCGCCGAATGTACCGGAATCGACGTCGATATCGTCGAATGACCAAGGCGCACTTTCATCGACGGCGAGGATTGATTCGAGCGCTGGTTCGATATCTGGTCGCTCCTCGAGTAGCGCCCGCGTCTCTGCGTACGGATCCGCCATTATCAGACACCTCGTTGGCGACCTGATAAAATCCAGTGTTCGTCACTCGTACTCTGTTTTTAACGAATTGCACTCTTATCGGCTGCTTCGATAAAATCGGCATAATCTGAAAACCGGCGTCTCACACCGCTGAGAGGCCTTTGAGACTAATTAACACACAACGCAGGCCACACAAAGCATTTATACTGACCGCATTAACGTACGTTCGCAGCCCCTACCCCAACATGCGACACGAAGGCGAGTAATCCCAACCGAGTCTGGCCGTATCTCGACGAGGTAGTCGACCACTGTCGAACGGGCGAATGAGGTTGAGACAAAGCACACTGTCGCGATGCAGACAACACACAACAACAATGACAAACGATACACACTATCGCACGAAGGCTAACGCAGTCTTCTTTGCGGCGGTCATGGTGCTTTCCATGGTCGCAGTCGGATTCGCGGCCGCACCGGCCGCTGCCCAAGACTTGGGCAATTCCGACGCTGAGTTCGATGGCACAGAATATGATCGCGTACTTAATGGCGGCGAGACCGTCTACCAGGGACAGCTTGCTCTGGTAGATGTCTCCGGGTTCAGCTCCCCGAGCGACGCCGAACTTCGTCGGGTTGATGACGAAGGTGACATCGGTCAGCTCGTGTCCTCACCGGATGTCGTTGAGGACTCCGCTGGCACCGAGTACGTCATCCTCGACACGACGAACCGCGACGCAGACCAGTACGTTGTCACTAACGAGTCGCGTGGCGACTCGGCAAGCGGCAACGGAACCGAGTTTGAACTGGTCGTTCAGGACGTCGATTTCTCCTTTGACGGCGACAGCGTTGACAACGCCGGTGAATCGGATATCGACCTGAATGTTGACTCGGACATCCGGAATAACTACGTCACCACGTTCACTGCTGACGGTCTTGACGAGGACGACCTCGAAAGCATCTTCAACAGTTCCAATGAGTTCGAAGATGTCTCGAGCGACTACCTGGACGATGATGACGAAGTGCTCCGTAACGAGACGTACGCTGCTGCCACCGATGGTACCCTCGAGACTGGCGATTACATCCTGACGGAGGATGCGATCCACGTCTTCAATGCTGAAGAGGTCGACTCAGTCGACTTCGAAGACATCGACACCGGCGAGTACGACTTCGAGGCGAGCGTGCTTGACACGACCGCTGAGGACACCACGACGATCGAAGTCACCGAAGGCCAGGCGGGCGACGCCAGCTTCTCGGATGACATCTACGAGACCAGCCAGGGCGATGTCGCTGACATCGACGTCGAGTTCTCCGACGGTCAGGAGGTCGCTTTCCTCCGTGTCGGTGACGACGACGAAGTCAGCTACGAACTCGACCTGAGAGTTGACTCCGATGGTGCTGACGAGGTTACCGTCGAGTTCAACACGTACACGGCTGGGAACGACAGCACCGACCTCGATCTGAACGAAACTGACGACCTGAACCAGGTCGTTGATGTTTCGACCGAGGACGACGACGCTGATCCCACCGTCGAGTACGCCGGTACGGACCAGGACCTCGCTGAGACCGGCGCCATCCTCGGACAGGGCGGCTACCCGCTCGAGCTGGCTACGGACAGCGACGACCTCGGCGACTCGGACGAAGTTGGCGAGCTCTTCATCGAGGAGCGGTCCACCACTGAAGACATCACGATGTGGACCGCACCCGACGATTCGCTCGGTGACATCGAGGATGTCGACGACATCACTGATGGCGTCGAGAACGACGAGATTACTGAGTCCAACACGATCGCTGAGGGTGACGTCGTCATCCACGAACTCAGCGCAACCGGTCTGGAAGGCCTCGTCGATGCCAACGGAGACAACCTCGCGGATACGCTGACTTCGCGCGATGACGATGTCAACGGTACGGATCTGCGGCTCCGCCAGACGGCGGACTCGACGGATACGAACCAGCCGCGGAAGACTATCAACGTCACCGGAATGGGTGAGGACGTGTCTGTCTTCGAGGACGGTGAGGGCACGTACTACATCGCGTTCGACTCCGACAACATCGAATTCGAAAACGCGGACTCTGACGCCGACGTCGACGGCGACGAATACGATGTCGAGTTCCGCGTCAAGGATCAGCGTCTCCTCGATTACGATGATGACGCTGAGCCGGAAGACGAGTACGAGACCGCGACGGGCTCCTTCAGCCTCGAAGAGGCAACCGGCACCATCGATACGGCCTCCGAGAGTGGCCTCGTCGAAGTCTCGAACACTGAAGAAGAACTCATCACCGGCACGACGAACCTTGCGCCTGGTACGGAACTCTCGTTCCGTGCGAGCTCCGCATCGGACGTCTCGCCGCGCTTCCGCCTGTCGGCTCAGAACGACGTCGTCGTTCAGCCTGACGGTACCTACGAAGCTGAGTTCGACTTCTCCGACGCGTCGGTTGACGACGAGTTCAGCGTTGAACTCCGTACGCTCGACGACGTGAGCGAAGACGGTGTCGTCGTCGAATCCACCGACGACGCTGAAGCCACGTTCGAGGTCTCGGACCTCGAGCCCGCCGAGGCAACGGCCACGGCTGGTGACGAAGTGACCGTCTCCGCGACGATCGAGAACACCGGCGACGCAGAGGGTACCCAGGACGTCGCGCTCACGCTTGACGGCGAGGAGCTCGACACCTCGGAGACCACTCTCGAAGCCGGCGGCAGCACCACGGTCGAGTTCACCGCGGACACGACCGACCTCGAAGCCGGTGACTACACGCACGGTGTGGCCACCGACGACGACGAGGCAACCGGTACGCTGACCATCGAAGCCGCCGACGACGGCGACGACGGCGACGATGGCTCGGACGGTGACGACGGCTCCGACGGTGACGACGGCACCGACGACGGTGACGACGGCTCCGACGGAGACGACGGTGACGACGGCGGCGACTCCGAAGACGGGACGCCCGGCTTCGGTGCGCTCGTCGCACTCGTCGCCCTCATCGCGGCTGCGCTCCTCGCGACGCGGCGTAACGAGTAACGCAGCAGCGATTCACCACGTCCGCTAACCACCGGCCCTCACGGGCCGACTCCTTCGCGGTTTTTCTTTATGACGCTCCGCCTCAACCGGTGAGCGACAGCTGTCGGTGTCTGCTTAGAACCACGTACTGAGCCTCTTGAGCGCTCTGACCGCAAGCGCGAGCAGTGCATCCCGAATGTTACTCTATGACATCGTACGCCTGATTCACGCACTAGTTAGTCGTATACCTCTGCAACCAGACTGGGGAACGTTCTACTCAGGACATCGGGGATGTCCTCTGAGACGCCGATCATATCGCACAACTCGCGATTGAGGCCGGAAGCGACTGCTCGCGCTGGAGCGCGTACCTGATGGCGTGTCATGCTACTTGTCGCCGTACCGATCGATGATCTGCTCGGCCTTGTAGCCGATCACGACGACGACTTACGTCGTGCCTGCGTCAATCAGGTTGTCGAGCACTTTCTGGGTCAGCGGCGTCCCGTCACCTCGACCAGCACCATCGACTTGTCGTCCGTCAGCGGTCGGATTTTGGTCCCTTCCCTGTCGCGAATACCACTGTTTACATAATTAGTTAATGCTGATGGACTCCAAAATAGAATGTGAGGACACTTATCATTTGGATATATTCTCCTTTAATTTCTGAGTTACAGGGATCATAGGGGTAATTCTGCGGCAGAGTTGCTTTATTTTATGGAACCAATCAGTAGATTCGTTAGCTTCATTCTTTCTGCTCGTGTACTTGTGTATAAGATGCATTCTGCTTCTCCAACAGTGAGCGTTGTTATCCCTCATTTTGAAGCCCCAGAACTACTCCGAGATGCACTTTCATCAGTCGAATCACAAACATACGATCATATTAAATGTATTGTAGTTGACGACTGTTCTGATTGTGACATCCGCTCTGTAGTTGATGAATACGCTAATACCCGACTGAAAATACACGAAAAGAATCAGGGGGCTGCTGCTACAAGAAACACCGGAATTAGTTTAGCAGAGGGAGAATATATTGCGTTCTTGGATGTTGATGACACTTGGGATAATAGAAAGATCGAGGCACAAGTGGCGATCTTTGAGAAGAATAATGAAAATGTGGGACTAGTCTATTCTGGATTTGAGCAAGTGTTTCCTGACAAAGTATCAATAACACATGATCCAGTATACAGGGGTAATATCTATAAAAAAGAACTTGAGAAGGATCGAATACATCCCACATCAACAGTTATGGTAAGGAATGATGTATTAGAGGAAGTTGGTGGATTTAATGAGAATCTCCCCGCTCGCCAAGACTACGAACTCTGGCTCCGAGTAACCGAAAAGTATAGTGTTGACGTTGTTGACCAAATCCTAGTCACGAAAATAGAACGAAAAGATAACATCTCAAACGACTATACTCGTCGGATTGAAGGTGACTTATTAGTGCTAGAATTTGTTCAGAAAAAAATAAACGATCACCAGATTAGTTGGATACTTCGAAGAAAGATTGTGTCATATCACCACTATCTAATCGGACGTGATTATGATCTTTTAGGTGACAGGAATAAATCACTTCGTCATATAATTCAATCGTTATTGTTGTATCCATTGAGAGTTGAAACTTGGGGGATGGTTCTAATTTTGTTACTCGGCATCAACCGAAAGGGGAGGGTATTTAGGCAAATAAAACGACTAATTGGTCAATGAACAACTCTATCTCTGCTATGGAGTTATATCTCAAGTACAAGCCAAGCTCTGTAGTTACTACTACAGAACTCACAGACACAACGTGCGGTATATATCCTTGCTACTATCGTATTACAGAAAGTGGTCTTAAAGTATCAACATCAGCGGTATCCCTCATCATTGAATCTGAGAAGTACAGTCGGAATGCCAATTATGAGGTTCAGCCATTTATTGAAAATTTCGGTGGAAAAAACATGGCATCTCGGATTGAAGATCTAGGAACTAGTCTTCCACAGTGCTTGAAGTCTCAGATTCCAGAGTCAATCATAAAGTTATTAAAACAAAAGTCGATCCTTCCCGAACAACATTGGGATGAACAAAGACAGACGTTTGCTGACGACGTATACCGGCTACAGCCGTTTGAAACAGTTACTCAAGAGGGAGACCGCTTCCAGAATATCGAGTTTAAGCGAACACTTTCTGAGAAAGACGAGTTTATACGTCTTAGTTCTCAGTATCTAACAGAATATGTTCACCAGATAGAAAAGCAGTATCCAAATCATGAACATATCGTGCTAACCGGTGGAAAGGATAGTTTACTCATTCATTTAGTTCCAAAGTTAACCGAAAATTGGAGTGCCTTCAGTGCGTATCCGAACTACAAAAACACCCAAAATTTTTTTGATGTGAACGGAATACATGTAAATAAGCTCTTCACTCACAACAATACGAATCAAGAAAGTCCCGGTGAAACAGTGAAGAAAGCTATCTGTTCAGATCTTCGGGCAGACCCCCGACATATCCGGTGGCGTACAGAGCTCGCGAAAATAAGTAAGGAATTGGATCACAAATGTATCTTCTGGGCTGGAACAGAAGGTGATACAATAAATAGTTACTATTCAGCGTTCCATAGCGAAAATGAGCAGGGGTATTTTGACCTACAGATGTCGAGAGCTGCTAACTGGCAAGGAACAACACACCAGACGACCGCAAATTTCACCGGGTCACCGATGCTCTCTCTGTACCACTCACCAAAACTCTGGAGAGATGTCTACCGGAAGTACGACCCCGCAATGATTAAAGAAGGCGATGATCTACGGGATGAAATCGGGCAGCAGTTGGCTGGTGGCCCTATTACATGGCCGCAGACTAATCCCGGACCATCGCCGTATCAGTACAATAATGAGATCGATCTAGAACAGGCTTATGAGTCTTTTATTCAACAGTATCGATGCCGTGAATATCAGCCGCTATTGTATGAAATTGAGTCCACCGACGTAGAAGCACTCACCTAAATAAACCGTTCTAAGTAACATTGTCAATCTAGCGTCAGAACAAGGATATAGAATATTGTTCTTGATTCATCATTGCGTATTATAATTAGTATACCAGTTGGGTGTAATATCCGATTTTTCGATAGCGTAATTAACAGACTCTCGAATTTGTTCATGGAAAGCACCCACTGAGAACCGCTCTGCAAATGAGGATATCTCATTTTCTCCCCATTTAACACCGTCTTTTTCAAATTTTTTAACCATGTTGCGAATACTTTGGCCGCTATGATCACGTTCGAATGTGTACCCGTTCTTTCCACAAACGGTCTGGTACTGAGTCATACCCTCATTTACCCCAATTAATGGTGTTCCTGCTGCAAAGGCTTCAACAGGAGAAATTCCGAAGTCCTCATCTTGACCGTTGAACACAAATGCTTTTGCACCGGCCAACAACTTTTTTTTCGTAGATTCACTCACGTAGCCAGCGAATTCAATATTCTCACCGGCGATCGCTTCCAAGTTGTCTCGTTCAGGCCCGTCTCCGGCGACAACCAATTTAGCGTCAATCTCATCAAATGCACGGATAATGTCATCAACACTCTTGTGCCAGTCTAACCGGGAAAGAGTGAGATAATAATCTTCGGTCATCTTATCGTCTGGTGAGTAGTTATGAGTGTCTACGGGTGGGTACACAACATCGATTTTTTGCCCCGGAATGCCCCAGTATCGAGTCATCCGGCGTTTCACTTGCTCAGAGTTGGCTATGAATAGATCTGGTTTGTGAGTGTTGTGATCGAATAGAACACGAACCACATAATAGAAGAGAAGCTTCAGTGATGGAATTTTATCATTTCTCACCTCGGATATTTGATCCGACTGACGACGATTGGTATGATGGATATATGCGACCCAAACCTGTTCCGTGGGTGGAACATAAAACAATGGTTCGTTCCCACTGGTCACCAGCACATCGTGATCTCTAAGAGGTTCAGCTACTTGCCACCCAAGAAGATGAGATAGCATTCGTGTGACACCACCTCGTCGAAGTGCCCACTGGTTAACTCGGCCGTCGATCAATTGTTCTACATCTAAGTCATCCGGTTCAATTGATTCGTCACGCCAACCCACGTAGAGGGGTGAATTTTCAAAAACACGTGAAAGCTCCCATGCGACGCGATCTCCCCCACCATTCACATGTTCCCCCCAATGCGCTACGGCGATATTATTATTCACAGAGAGTGAGTCGTTGTTCATTGGTAGTCGATCGTATTTTGCGTGTTATAGATTTCACGAACGTATATTGTCTGTGGAGGTATAATAAAAAGAAACATTGATCTTGAAATTCGTGACTAAATATATCGATTGTTTTATTTATTCGCCTTTTTTACCAAACCTGGGGTCACAATCGCGTACAGGTACCCCAGCACAACTGCCATAGTAAACGCACCGATCGCGACTAATTGCTTGATTGCAGCTCCAGACGGTGACCGGACAAGTCCCCGAAGCCGACGAGGCAGTCGATCGGCAAACAACCACTTGAGGTAATCTCCTTTGGCGTCGGGCGCATCCGGATACAGGAGATCCATTACACGCTTTGAGTACCCTTGCCAGAACGATCGGAACAGCAACCACCGGAAGTCCCCCCGGTAGTCGAATAAAGTGTGATACACAACCGAGTCTTCGGTGTACACCATTCCCTGTCCAAACTGCTCCAAAAGCCGAATCCCCACAGGTGCTTCATGTGCCTGCAGGTGCTTGTCGCCTTTTCGACCCGTGTTCGGATCATATCCACCAACCTCCAGAAACGCCTCGCGCCGGTACGAGATATTCGACCCGTACGTGTTCCGGACTTCTTCACCGTCATCCGCGAATCCCGGCTCGACGCACCCAACGAGCCAGTAGAACTCTTCGGGGAAAAATTCCGGCCGCTCTCCCTGCCAGTTCGGACGTACATCGCCTCCTACTGCGATAGCGTCCGTCTCCTCGTACACGTCGACGAGCCTCGCGATCCAGTCCTTTTCGGCGACGCCGTCGTCGTCGATGAACGCGACGATCTCCCCAGACGCCAGCTCCGCGCCTCGTGTCCGGCTGTAGGAGATCCCCTGATTTTCGTCGTTATCAGAAACAATGAGGTTCTCGCGGTCACCGAAGTCCTCGACTGCGCGTTCGTACACCTCGGGATTGCCGTCAATCACGAGCACGATCTCAATCGGATCGTAGGTCTGGGCGATGGCGCTCTCAACTGCCTCCGTGAAGACATCGTAGCGGTCAATCGTGTAGGTGCAGACGACGACGGAGACCTTCATTATCATCAACTTTGCTGTGCGGATCAATAAGGATTCTGAACCGGTTTCCGGGCGGTATATAACAAGCCTTATGGACGTTTTGGTAGTGCAATCGTGTAATGAGTCAGCAAACCGACGCCGTTGGAAACGAGGGGGAATCCTCCCTCGACACGCTCCGACGGTGGTATCACGTCCCTGTCCTCCTCGGGACGCTTGCGTTCATGTTGTGGACCCGCCTTCGGTCGTACGGTAATTTCATTCAAAATGGTGAAGTCTACTTCCGCGGTAACGATCCGTGGTACCACCTCCGCGAAACAAACTACCTCCTCGAAAACTGGCCGAATACGCTTCCATTCGATGTCTGGACTGGTTTCCCAATCGGCAATCAAGTTGGCCAGTTCGGCACTCTTTGGGACCACATCTTAGCAATTAGCATCTGGATCGCTCGCCCGATCATGGGGAGCACCGAAGAGGTCATGCTCATCATGGCGCCAATCGCTGGGACCCTCGTCGCGATTCCGACCTACTTCATCGCGCGCCGGTTCGTCGATCGGTTCGCAGCGCTCGCCGCGGTCATCGTACTCGCACTCTTATCAGGTACCTTCTTCAGCTACAGCCTCGTCGGCTTCCCGGATCATAGCGCGGCCGAGGTCCTCTTTCAGAGTCTGGCCGTCCTCGCGTTCCTCGTCGCCTTCGCAGTCGCCGACCGCGAAGCACCCGTCTGGGAGCTGGTAATCGACCGCGACTGGACCGCACTCAAGCGTCCGGCCGCGTACGCAGCCGCTGCCGGCGTCGCCCTCGGCCTCTACATGTGGACGTGGCAGCCGGGCGTCCTCATGGTCGGGTTTACTGGCGTCTTCCTAGCGGTCAAGATCACGAGCGACGTGTCCCACGGAACAAGCCCCGAACCGACCGTCTTTGTGGGTGCGATCGCAATGGCTGTCTCCGGCCTCATGCAAGTGATCCCCCTCAATCAGTTCGCATTCTCACCCACCGGCTACTCTTTACTCCAGATCGTCCTCCCACTTGGTGTCGCGGTCGGCAGCGTCTTCCTCGCGTGGCTCGCCCGACAGTGGGAGTCGCGAGATCTCGACACCGCAAGTTATCCGCCCGCAGTCGGCGGACTCATCCTCGCGTCCGCAGGCGTCGTCTGGCTCGCGATCCCGTCACTGTGGTCAACCCTCGTAAGTAACCTCCTGAATTTCGTCGGCTTCAGTGCGAGCGCCTCGTTCCAAACGATCGGTGAAGGCCAACCCCCCCTCCAAGAGGCCGCCTTCTCTGATTTCGTCCTCTCTCAGTACGGCCTCGCGTTCTTCCTCGCGCTCGCCGCAGTCCTCTATATCGTCGCCCGCCCCCTCTACCGCTCTGACGACACCAACCACACGCTCTACATCCCGGCCGCGCTCGCCGTGGTCGGCTCCGTCTACGCGGTCCCCCAACTGTACGACGCCATCGGCGGCGTCGTCGGCGTGAGCTGGCAGGTGGTCGGACTCGTCATCGCCGCGGCGTTCCTCGTCGGTACCACGTTCCTCGTCGAGTACGACACCGAAGAACTCTACTTCGTCGTGTGGGCGGCGTTCATCGGGAGCGCCGCGTTCACCCAGACCCGCTTCAACTACTACCTCGCGGTGATCGTCGCGGTCGGGACCGCGTACTTCCTGCAGGTGAGCTTCGACGCGCTCGATCTCTCCTCACTCGACGCGCTCCGAAATGTCGAGGGGTGGCAGGTTCTCACCATCGCCGCGGTGCTCGCGATCCTCATCGTCCCGCTCGTCGGCGTCGCCACGCCCGTCTGGACCGCCGGCAACTCCACGCAGCCCGGGAGCGTCACGGAGTGGGACGAGGGGCTCCAGTGGATGAACGACGAGACGCCCACGCCGGGCGAACTCGAGGGCGCCGACAACCCGATGGAGCTGTACGGCACCTACGAGCGCCCCGCTGACGGCGACTTCGACTACCCCGAAGGCGCGTACGGCGTGCAGTCGTGGTGGGACTACGGCCACTGGATCACCACGCGCGCCGAGCGCATCCCGAACGCGAACCCGTTCCAGCAGAACGCGGGCGCGGCCGCTGACTACCTCCTCGCGCCGAGCGAGGCGGAGTCGACCGAGGTCCTCGCGAGCCAGAGCGACGAGGGCGCAAACACCCGCTACGTGATGGTCGACTGGCAGATGGCCTCGCCGAACTCGAAGTTCAACGCACCGGTCACCTTCTACTCGGGGAACGAGACGGTGCAGGACTTCAACGAACGGCTCTACCAGCAGACGGAGCAGGGCGGCTTCCAACCGGTCCTCCAAACGCGGACCCAGCGCTACCACGAGAGCCAGATGATCCGGCTGTACCAGCACTACGGGAGCGCGGTCGACCCCGAGCCGGTCGTCGTCGACTGGGAGTCGCAGACCGCCCAGACCAGCGACGGCGGACAGGTCGAGATCGGCGTCGTGTCGGGCGACGGCGGGGCCATCCAACAGTTCGACAACATGTCCGCGGCGCGGTCGTACGTCGAGGAGGACGGCTCCGCGCAGGTCGGTGGCGTCATGGGCCTCCCCAGCGAGCGCGTCGAGGCGCTCGAACACCACCGGCTCGTCCACGCCACGCAGTCGCCGGGGCAGTCGCCGTACGCCCAGCAGGCCGCCGTCCTCGCCCAGCGGTTCGGCGTCGACCTGCAGTCGGTGTTCGGCGAGACCCTCTTCGGGGCGTATCAAGACAACTTCGTGAAGACGTTCGAGCGAGTCCCCGGCGGGACGATCGAGGGCTCGGGCGCGACGCCCGGCGAGGAGGTCGAAGCGACCGTCGAGATGGAAAAGCCCACGGGACAGACGTTCGAGTACACCCAGTACGCCGAGGCCGACGAGAACGGGAACTTCGAGCTGACGGTCCCGTACTCGACGACGGGCTACGACGAGTTCGGCCCCGAGAACGGCTACACGAACACGAGCGTCCGCGCCACCGGCCCCTATAACGTCACCACCGAACAGACCACCGACGACGACCTCTACACGACCCAGCGCGTCGGGCAGGTCGAGGTGACCGAGGGCCAGGTCGTCGGCGAAGACGACGCGGCGGCGACGGTCGAACTCGAAGAGGAGGTCGTCGACTGCCCGAGCGGCGACCCCGAGTGTCCGGTTGACCAGAGCGACGACGGCGGGAACAACGACGGCAACACCACCAACGAGACCGCCTCGGTGGCCGCCGGTGACTCGGTCACCAGCGAGTCGATCGGCCTCGACAGCGCGAGCGCGTAACTCACCATGGCCGGCCTCCGAGACTGGGTGACGCTGTATCTGAAGGGCGTCGCGATGGGGAGCGCGGACGCGGTCCCCGGCGTCTCCGGCGGCACCATCGCGCTGATCGTCGGGATCTACGAGCGGCTGATCGCGGCGGTCACCGCCGTCGACCCCTCGCGGATCCGGCGGCTGCTCGCGGGCCTCCACCCGGACAACATCCCGGACGCGCGCGCCGCGTTCCACGAGATCGACGGCGCCTTCCTGGTCGTGCTGCTCGCGGGCATCGGCACCGCGGTCATCGCCGTGCTCAGCGGTGTCGACTACCTGCTCGACACGCGCCCGGTCGCGACGTACGGCTTCTTCTTCGGGCTGATCGCCGCGAGCGCGGCGGTCCTGCTCGGCGACGTCGAGCTCGACACGCCGCGCCGGAAGGCGGCCGCGATCGGCGGATTCTCGCTCGCATTCCTCGCGTCGGGGTACGCCTCGACCGCGCTCGCCAGCTCGCTGCCGGTCGTGTTCGTCGCCGGCGCGGTCGCGGTCAGCGCGATGATCCTCCCGGGCGTCTCCGGGTCGCTCCTCCTGGTCGTGCTCGGCCAGTACGAGTACATGTCCGGCACGGTGAGCCGCTTCGTCGACGGGATCGCGGGATTCGCACTCGGGAACGGGAGCGACGCGCTCACCGAGACGCTCCCGCCGGTCGCGGCGTTTCTCTTGGGCGGCGTCGTCGGCGTGTTCACGATCGCTCACGCCGTGAAGTACGCGCTCTCCCGGGCGCGCGCCGCGACGCTCGCGTTCCTCGTCAGCCTGATCGTCGGCGCGCTCCGGGCGCCCGTCGTCGAGGTGTCGATCCGGCTGTCCGAGAGCGGGGAACCGTGGTCGGCGGCGGCGCCGCGGTTCGCGCTCGCGGCCGTCGGCGGCGCCGCGCTCGTGCTCGTGTTGGACCGGTACTCCGCGGCGATCGAGTACTGACCGTCGCCGGCACACGGTCAGTGGTTCTCTTCGCGACTTCGACTCGCTCTCCGGGGACCGCACATTAAAGTCGGGACTCATCGAAGCCGAGACTGATGCGAACGCGCCGGACCCTGCTGGCATCGGGTATCGCCGGGCTCGCGGGAGTCGCCGGGTGTGCCGCCACGCCGCCGACTGCAGATGGCGAGAGCCGCGAAGCGGCCGGTGACACCGCCGACGCGAGCGACGACTCTGACACCGCAGACCCCGACGCGACCCGGATCGGGTTCGTCGGCGACCTGATGCTCGGCCGGAGCGTCAACGAGCGGTGGGCCGACGACGACCCCGAGAACGTCTGGGGAACGACGCTCTCGCGACTCCGCGACCTCGACGGTCTCGTCGGCAACCTGGAGTGTTGCGTCTCCGATCGCGGGACGCGCTGGCCGGACAAGGGATACTACTTCCGGTCGGATCCCGCCTTCGCCGTACCCGCGCTGGAGGCCGCGGGCGCCTCGTTCGTCTCGCTCGCGAACAACCACGTCCTCGACTACGGCGAGCCCGCGCTCCGCGACACCGACGCGCATCTGACCGAGGCCGGAATCGCCCACGCCGGTTCCGGCACCGACCGCGAGTCCGCGCTCGAACCCGCGCTGTTCGAGGCTGGCGACCTCACCGTCGCCGCCTTCGGCCTCACCGATCAGTCTCGGGAGTTCGCGGCGGGGGCGTCGACGGCGGGGACCTCCTTCGCGACGCTCGACCCCGCCAGATCCGCGACGCGCTCGCTCGTCGAGGCGATCCTCGACCGCGCGGCGGCCCGCGACCCCGACCTCGTCGTCGCCTCGCTCCACTGGGGACCGAACTGGGAGACGGAGCCGCGGGCCGTCCACGAGCGGTTCGGCCGGTGGCTGATCGAGCGCGGCGTCGACGTCGTCCACGGCCACAGCGCGCACGTGCTGCAGGGCGTCGAGGTGTATCTGGGGCGCCCGATCATCTACGACGCGGGCGACTTCGTCGACGACTACGTCAGCTATCAGGACCGCCAGGGCGTCCGCAACAAGCGGAGCGCCCTCTTCGAGCTGGTCGCGCGCGACGGCGGACTCGACGAGCTGGTCGTCGAGCCGATCGAAATCGTCGACGAGGCGGCGACGCTGGCGGACGACGAGGTCTCCGAGTGGGTGCGGGACACCCTCGCAGAGCGTTCTGCGGTGTTCGAGACTGAAATTGAGCAGAGCGACGACCAGTTGGTGTTTCCGCTGGGCGAGGAGTAAGGCACAGTTGCCGTCAGAAACCGACACCGCAGGAGGTTCTCCACAGTTTTCTCCGTTAGCCCAACGAACAGACTGTTTCATTCAAACACCCTGCAAACGAAGAGCAATCTCGTATATGTGTGATCTGTCCAAAGAAATAATAGATCACAACGCGTACCGTCACTCATGACTGACCGTGGCCTCGGGTCTTGGACCGACGACCTCTCTGCCCGTGAACGAGTCAGAGAGATTGCGACGACGCTCACCGAGGCGCGCTCTGTCGAGTGGGTGCGAAAGGAAGCGCAGGTGTCCGCGTGGCAAACCGCGAAAGACGAACTCGAGATGCTCGTCGAATTCGGGCAACTACAGGCCGTCGACGGCGACGACGGACACACCAAGTACGCACCGAACTACCAGCTGCGCTACTTCAGCGAAGTGACCGAGCTGATCAACACGCATACGCGGGAGGAACTCCGCGAGGAGATCGCGAACATTCAGTCGGAGATCGACGAGTGGAAGACCGAGTACGAGGTCGAATCACGCGATGAGTTAGAATCGACGCTCGCAGATGACGGTCTTGACAGCACGGCGATCCGAGAACGCAACCGTATCCTTCGCCGGTGGGAACGCTACGAGGATAATAAACGCCTGCTCAAACACGCACTCGAGCTCTACGACGACGCCCGAGAACTCTACCCGGGCCAGAACGGACCGTCGAATTCGTCGATTCCACTCTCACAGTAGCCGACGGATGATATTTCTCGCAAATCGGACGAACCTCGATAAGCGAACGCTGCTCTCCAGGATTTTCAATCGGTTGCAGACACAGATCTCCTCAGGTGATTCTCCAGTTGAGCAGGTCTGGTATCACACGTCGGCCGGAAACAAGGTCGGCGTCCGGGCCACGATCGCACCCGCGATGTTCCTCGGAACGGCGTACCCCGTCGACGAGGCGGAACTGCAAGTCACATTCGACTTCCCGCAGTCCCATTCGTACGACTTCTACCGGATTCAGTGGGTCGAATCCGACCGGGACCTCATGGTGGGGTGGCATCAGGACGAAACGCATACCGACCTCGGAGCGTGCCACTTCCAGATCGATTCCCGAGGAGAAACGGTGCTGCGCAAGGAAGCGGCGTTTCTCGATGCGCATCCACTCAACGTGTTCGATCGTCGAATAGACGATCTCGTGGACGTACTCGACGCGCTGACGTGGGACGATGGGGTCCCGAGCCTTCCAGCGGGAGGAGTGAAATAACCCGCTCATTTCGACCCCGCTCCCTGCTGGCGTCCAAACGCTATTGGGTCACTGCCGTCAAGGCCGACCGTGACGAACACCAACCGCGAGTGGCTGCTCGCCGAGCGACCCGACGGCGAGCCCGACATGGACAGCTTCGAACTGCGCGAGACGGACGTTCCGTCGCCTGCCCCCGGCGAACTCCTCGTCCGAACGCGATTCCTCTCGGTCGACCCGTACATGCGCGGCCGGATGCGCGACGCGGAGTCGTACGCGGAGCCGTGGGACGTCGGCGACGCGCTCAAAGGCGGGGTCGTCGGCGAAGTGGTCGAGAGCGCGAGCGACGCCTACGACGCGGGCGACCTCGTGACCGGCGAGGGACGGTGGGCCGACTACGCGACGCTCGACGCCGACGAGGTCGCCCCGGTCGACCCGTCGGTCGCCGACCCGGAGGCGTACCTCGGCGTGCTCGGCATGCCGGGACGGACCGCCTACTTCGGTCTGCTGGAGGTCGGCGAGCCCAAGCCCGGCGACACGGTCGTCGTCTCCGGCGCCGCGGGCGCGGTCGGGTCGGTCGTCGGTCAGATCGCCAAGCGCAACGGTTGTCGCGTGGTCGGCTTCGCCGGATCCGACGAGAAGACGGCGTGGCTCACGGACGACCTCGGCTTCGACGCCGCGATCAACTACAAGACGACCGACGACTACCGCGCCGCGCTCGCTGAGGCCGCGCCCGACGGCGTCGACGTCTACTACGACAACGTCGGCGGTCCCATCACGGACGCCGTGTTCACGCAGCTGAACCTCGACGCGCGGGTCGCGGTCTGCGGGCAGATCGCCCACTACAACGACGAGGAGGTCCCGACCGGGCCGCGGAAGCTCCCGGGGCTCATCGCGGTGCGAGCCAAGGTCGAGGGACTGCTCATCGGCGATTTCGCGACCCGATTCGGCGAGGCGAGCGAGCGGCTCGGGCGCTGGGTCGCGAGCGGCGAGCTCGAACACCGCGAGACCGTCGTGGAGGGGTTGGAAAACGCTCCCGACGCCTTCCTCGGGCTCTTCTCTGGCGACAACATCGGCAAGCAGGTGGTGCGGGTGTCGGCCGGGGACGAGGAGTAGCGAGGCACCGATACGCTGACGCTCGTCTCGACGCCACAGAGCGCAGATATCTGATCGACATAAGGGTATATTGACAGTCGTGTCGTACACGACTGTATGAGCGAGTTCGAGGAGGGGCTCCGCGAGCGACGTCACCGCGGAGGAGGTGGCGATCGACGCCGAGGTGCGCGGCGATATCCCCCGCGAGACCCGTAGAGAGGGCTCAAAGCGCTCACTCCGTTCCCCTTGGATCGGTGTTTTTGTACCGCGTCCCCGGATGAAGGGACATGCTACACAGTACCGGGCCGCTGCTGTCGATCGACGTCGGCGAGCGGACGACGGCCGAGACCGACATCACGGGCGTTCAGGAGCGGTACATCGGCGGGCGAGGCGTGGCGACGCGGCTCGCGCACGAGCGGGTCCCGTTCGACGCGGACCCGCTCGGTCCCGAGAACCGCGCGGTGTTCACCACCGGGCCGATGCAGGCGTCCCGGATGAGCTTCACGGGGCGGACGAACTGCACCGCGCTCTCGCCGCTGACGGACGGGCTCCTCTCGTCGAACGCCGGCGGGTTCGTGTCGCGCCACCTCGCGGCGACGGGGTACGGGGCGATCGAGCTGGCGGGGGCGAGCGACGAGCTGGTCGTCGTTCACGTGCGCGACGACGGCGTGGAGTTCGAGGCCGTCCCGGAGCTCGTCGGGGCGACCGTCTCGGAGACGACGGGGTATCTGGAAGAGGAACGCGACATCTCCAAGGAGCAGACCGCCGTGATCGGGCCCGCCGGCGAGCACGAGGTCCGATTCGCATCGGTCATGACGACCGAGGAGCGCGCGTTCGGTCGCGGCGGGCTGGGGGCGGTCCTCGGCTCGAAGAACGTCAAGGGAGTCACGTTCGGCGGCGACTCGGCGCCCGACCTCGAGATCTCGGCGACCGCCGACGACGTCCACCGCGAGGCCGCCACCGAGGACCACATCATGAAAGAGCAGGGGACGGTGGCCGTGATGGACCTCGCCAACGAGATGGACGGGTTGCCGTCGTACTACTTCTCCGAGCGCTCCTTCGAGGGCGTCGAGGGGATCAACGGCGCCGCCGTCGCGGAGAAGAAGTACAAGAAGGGGACGTGCTCAGCGTGCGCGTTCGCCTGCAAGCTCCCGACCCGCGACGAGGCGCGCGGCGTCGAGACCGAGGGCCCGGAGTTCGAGGTGGCGATGGCGTTCGGCTCGAACTCGGGGATCGACGACGTCGTCGACGTGATGGAGTCGAACCGGCTCTGCGACGAGTACGGGCTCGACGCCATCTCCGCGGGCAACACGATCGCGGCGTACCTCGCCGCCGAGGACGAGTTCGGCAACCGCGAGCTCATCTGGGACCTCGTCGAGAAGACCGCCCACCGCGAGGGCGTGGGCGACCAACTTGCGGAGGGGATCGGTCGGATCCACGAGGAGCTCGGCGTGGGCAACTGGTCGGTGAAGAACATGGACTTCGCGGCCCACGAGGGTCGGCTCCTCCACGGGCAGGCGCTCTCGTACGCGGTCGCGAACCGCGGCGCCGACCACATGTACGCGACGTTCTACTCCGTCGAGTACCCCCTCGTCGAGGAAGACGAGGCGATGGCGCCCGCGGGGTTCGAGGGGAAGGCCGAGCGGCTCGTCGAGCGCGAGAACCTGATGGCGCTCAACGACAGCGGCGTCGTCTGCAAGTTCTCGCGCGACTTCATGACGCCCGAGCGCTACGAGCTGCTCTTCGACGCCGACTTCGAGGAGCTGCTCGCGGCGGGCGCGCGGACGGTCACCTTAGAGCGCCACTTCAACAACCGGCGCGGGATCGACGGCGACGACGACCGCCTCCCGTACGAAGCGGAGCTCCCCGGCCTCGACGACGCCATCGACTCGTACTACGAGCTCCGCGGGTGGAACGAGGACGGGACGGTTCCGGACTCGGCGCTACCCGCGTAAGGCTCACGCGTAGCGAAGGCGAGAACTCTCTCCAAGTGGACTCGCCCGGCTCGGTCACTACGCGGGACCAACGAATCGCGCAGTACGGGAACGGCTGTGCGCGGTAGCGGGAGTACGTGTTGCAGATCGGTAGTGGCGATCCGGTATTTAAAAGCCGTAAGCGATAGCGACGATCGTTTATAAAAGATGTGCGGTGGCGCGTGCCTCCGAGTGGCCGGCTGGCCACGAGGAGCGCCGCGCGAGGGAGTCGCGAGCAGAGAGGGACCTCCGGTCCCTCATGCAGCCGGCGCGCAGCGCCGGCGACGAAGCGAGCGACGAGGCTGGGGANCGAGCAGAGAGGGACCTCCGGTCCCTCATGCAGCCGGCGCGCAGCGCCGGCGACGAAGCGAGCGACGAGGCTGGGGAGGCGTGAGGCTGTGCGGGGCGGGACTCAAAGGGGCAGCCGCCTCGCCGGCTGGGGCTTTGGACGTGTTCACCGGAGAGCCGTCGATCACGTATAAATAACCGACAGCAACACCCCTCGATCACTTATAAATAACCACTCAACCAACTCGCTATACTCACTCCCGCTATCGATCGAGAAGCAATTTTCGACGCCCCTCGTTCCGTACCGCTTTGCATCCGAGGAATCGGCCTTCGAAAGCGTCGAAACACCCGAATTCCGGAGCCCCTACTCAGTCCTCGCGTCGGTTTTCGGGAGGAGGGACGAGCGCCTGTCGTCAGCCGAATACGCCGTCTATCTTTTCGGTGGAAAACTCGGAGTACAGCTCGGTGTCCGAGCCCGGCACGTCGATCTCCGCCCGGAGGTCGGCGAACCGTTCCGTCAGCGCGGTGTATCTCGAACTCGCTTCCATCTCCGAGAGCGTCATCATCGATTCGAGCGTCGCCATTTTCGAGACGATGGCGACGAGCTCTTGGATCGTGTCGTCGTAGGACGCGCGGACGAGCATCCGAGAGACGGCGTCTCGGATGTCGTCACGAGAGACCGGTTTGACCAGGTAGTCGTCGAACGGGAGGTCGAGGATGTCCGTCCCGGGGGAGATCGCGGTGACCATGACGACCCGACAGTCGATCTCGCGCTCCCGGATGGTCTCCAACACGTCGTCGCCGGAGAGCCCCGGCATGCGCCGATCAAGCAGCACGACGTCGACGTCCGGACTCACCTTCTCCAGCGCCTCCGTCCCGGAATGTGCCGTCAAAACGGTGTACTCATCCGCCAAAAATTCCGAATAGAGTTCGACTTCTTCGGGCAGATCGTCGACGATCAGTACAGTCCGGCGTTTGTGAGTATCTCTCGATTCACCCATATTGATACACCATCTCCGAGAGAAGATAAGTATTACTAGGATACTCAATTGAATTTAATGTACTCACTACTTTATCTGTTCTCGTACGTCGTACGAGTCCCCGATGACTTCGAGGAAACCCGCTGGACGACCGACCTGTGTGCCGTCTGTGCCGCCCGATTTTAGCGAAAAACGCGAGAAAACGAAGCGCGCGCCCGCGGACCGCCGACCGTCGCGTTACTCCTCGTCGTCGGTCTCGGCGTCTGCGTCCTCCGACTCGTCGGCGGCGTCCGCATCGTCCTCGTCGACTGCGAGGAGGTCTCGCTCTTCGAGGATCGCCTCGATCTCCTCGGCCGGTCGCTCCTCGTACTCCTCGTCGTCGACCGTGATCGTGGCGACGCCGACGCCGTCGGGCGACAGCTCGCCGTCGTTCGACTGCGCGAGGGTGTCGAGCGCGAGCCCGACCGCCTCGTCCGTCGAGAGGCCCTCCTCGTACTCCTCCTCGAGGTAGTCCCGGAGGTCGCTCCGGTCGGAGCCGATCGAGAGCGCCTGCCACTCGTAGGGGGTGCCGGACGGGTCGGTCTCGAACAGGCGCGGCTCGCCGTTCTCGATGCCGCCGACGATCAGCGCGACGCCGAAGGGGCGCGCGCCGCCGACCTGCGTGTACTGCTGGATGTGGTCGGTGATGTTCTTGGTGAGCGTCTCGATGCCGATCGCCTCGCCGTAGCGCAGGCGGTTCACCTGCGCCTGCCGGCGCGCGAAGTCGATGAGCTGGCGCGCGTCGGCGACGTGGCCCGCGCTGGCGACGCCGACGTGGTCGTCGGCCTTGTGGAGCTTCTCGATGCTCTCCGGCTCCATCAGCGGGGACCGGGCGCGCTTGTCCGCCGCGAGGACGACGCCGTCCTCGGCGCGGACGCCGACGCTCGCGGTCCCGCGTTTCACCGCCTCCCGGGCGTACTCGACCTGGTAGAGCCTGCCGTCGGGAGAGAAGATTGTGATTCCTCGGTCGTACGCCTGCTGTTGGGATTGTCCCTGCATGATATCACTCGGTGTCGAACGCCGCCGCGCCGACGTACCCCGACTCGGTCCGCACGTCGCGCGCGTCGCCGCGCACGACAGCGGGCCGCTCGGCGTCCTCGAACGCGACGTCTCGCTGTGTCGAACTACCGCCCGCGCGACCCATATATCTTTCCTCACAGGCACGTACCGTCCCCGAAATCCCGCGAACGCGGATCCCGACGGGGGCGTCGGCGACCTCGCTCACGCAGCCGATCACCGCGCGCGCCTCGTCGACGTGTCCGTGTCTGGCCCGGACGATCGCTTCGCCCTCGCCGTCGCCGTGCGAGAAGGCCAACAGCGTGAGGTCGGCGTCGGCGCTGCCGGCGTCGCCGAGGAGGTTGCCCGCGGCGTACCACAGCGCACGCTGGAAGCCGCGCCGCCGGATCTCGGCGTCGGGCCACGTCTCGATCCCGACCGCGAGGTACCGCCAGCGCGGTCGGAGGTGTTTGGGGAGGTGTTTCACGATGGGGTCACCGAGAGAGCGCGGTTTCGTCCCCGTCGTCGAGCCGCTCGGCGACGATCACCGCCACCTGGTCGTGGACGCGCTCGACCGCGGTCACCGCGAACCCCTCAGCCGTGAACGCCTCGACGAGGGTGCCGACGGTTGCCGGGTCGTCGACCTTGGGCCCGTAGAAGGGCGCGTCGGGGTCCGGCGATTCGAAGAAGGCCACGTCGCCGAGGACGACCCGGCGGGCGCCGGTGGCGGCCATCTCGCGGATCGCCTCGCGCTTCTCGTCGTCCGCGAGGTGGTGGAGCGCGAAGTTCGACGTGACGACGTCGACCCGCTGGTCGGGATCGACCTCGGGCTCGCGGAACTCGCCGTACGCGAACTCGACGTTGTCGAGGCCGCGCTCGTCGGCCTTGCGGCGCCCCTCGTCCATCATCCCCTCGCTGATGTCGCGGGCGAGCACGCGCTCGGCGTCGTCCGCCAGCGCGAGGGCGATGGCGCCCGTGCCGGCGCCCAGATCGAGGACCACGTCGTCGGGGTTCGGATCGGCGTAGTCGATCACGAGGCCCGCGCAGGCGTGGTACTCGTCGCTCTTCGAGTCGTCGTACTCGGCGGCCTTCTCGGAGAAGCGCGCGGCGTGCTCCTCAACCGTCCTCTTCATACCTGCCCAGTCGGACCCCCGGCTCTATGAAGGCCTCGGAGCGGCGCTCCCGGTTGCGGCCCGCGATCTCGCCCCACGCGCGGAGCCCCTCTTCGACCCACTCGGCGTCGAAGCCGACCGCCTCCGCGGCGGCGACGACCTCGCGCGGCGCCCGGAGTTCGAGGTGGGATCGGGGGTTCGCACTGACGACGTGAGGCGCGTCGTAGTAGGTCACGATCTCGCGGAGCTTCCGGAGGTCGGCCAGCGCGCGGACCCGCTTCCCGCCGGTCGCGCGGAACAGCGGACCGAGGTCGAACTCGACGTGGACCCCGTTGTCGCGGGCGGCCTTCGCGAGGACGTGATTGAAGTCGCCCGAGCCGTCCATGGGGCGGACCAGCACGTCGACGCGGGGCTCCTCGACCGCGAACCGGTTGAGGCCGTCGTCGCCGCCGACGAGACAGACGACCGTGCGGCTCGACCGGTAGTTGCCCACCGCGCCAGACGCGCTCGTGGCGTCGGCGGCGTCGATCTCGACCGCGTCGACGACGTCGATCCCGTACTCGTCGCGGAGCGCGGCCGCCTCGTCCGACGGCTCGCCGCTCTCCCCGGCCGGATCGAGTGCGTCCCGCGTCCGGACGACGACTCCGTCGTAGCCGTGCCGCGCCGCGGTGGCGGCGTGGCGGGCGGCGGTCGCGTCGCCGTCGGGGCGGGCGTGGACGGCCTCGTACATGCTCGCCCGTTTCGCCCCCGGGGGTATCGAGGTTGCGCTTCGCCGACGGGTTTTTGACCCGCTCTCCGGAACGGCTCGCATGGCCGCGGATCTCGAGGAGAAGACGGACCGCTACGAGCGGATGCTCGCCGACGCGCTGGCGGTCGCGGAGCCGCGCCCGCCCGCCGACACCCCGCTCGGCGAGGCCGCCGCCGACGTGCTGGAGATGGCCGAGTCGTATCTGGAGGACGGGCGACACTTCCGCGACGACGGCGACCCCGTCAACGCGCTCGCGTCGTACTCGTACGGCTACGGCTGGCTCGACGCCGGCGTCCGGATGGGGCTGTTCGCCGTCCCCGACGACACCGAGCTGTTCACGACGTGAGCGGGGCGCCGTCGCCGCGGGACGGCGTGCGGCGCGCTGCTTCGGTCGACGACTTATAAATCCCGCGACGCCCCTCGTCGCTTCCGGGCGCGGGCGCCTTTTACGTCGAGCGCCCCAACGAGGAGACACTCATGACTAGCGCGCTGTTCGTCGTAAGTGAGGAGGGCTACTGGGCCGAGGAGTGCATCGAACCGCTGACGACCCTCGAAGCGGAGGGCGTCGACGTGACGGTCGCGACCCCCTCGGGGTCGCCGCCGGTCGTCGACGAGCGGTCGCTCGACCCCGAGGCCGCGGGCGGCGAGGAGCGGGTCGCGGAGCTCCGCGCGGTCGACGAGGAGCACCCGAAGCTCAACGATCCGGAGCCGATCGCGACCGTCTCGGCCGACGGCTACGACGCGGTCGTGTTCCCCGGCGGCCACGGCACCGTCTGGGACGTGAATCAGGACCGACACGCCCGCCAGCTCCTGCTCGACGCGGTCGCGGGCGAGGAGAGCGTCGCGCTCGTCGTCTGCCACGCGGTCGGCATCCTAGCGTTCACCCGCGAGGCCGACGGGACCCCCCTCGTCGAGGGGCGCTCCGTCACCGGCTTCCCGAACGCGTGGGAGGCGGACATCGTCGACGGCGACGACGTGATGCCGGACGGCCGGAAGCTCCCGTACTGGGTGGAAGACGAGGTCGTCCTCGCCGGCGCCGACTGGGACGCCGAGCTCGACGCCGACACGAGCGTCGCGGTCGACGGCGACCTGATCACCGCACGCGGCCCGGGCTCGTCGGCCGACGCGGCGACGACGCTGCTGGACGAGCTGTAGGCGGACCCACGAGCGGGTGTATAAAACGAGAGATGTCGCTCCGGTTCCGATCGATATCGGGGGCTCACGAATCGCTCGGTACAGTGAACTCACGTACCGCTTCGCTGGCCGAACTGCTCAACACCTGTCAAGAGCACCTTGCGAGAGACAGAGGGTGTAGTCAGCAAACGGTTCGTCTTGATTTCATGCTGGAGCCACACCCAGTTCTGTAGTGAACCAGACTACTATTCGGGGCTGTAATTCAGTTCATCCGGTGCAGTTAGCTCGACGCGAGTGCCAGTGAGCGAACGTGCTGACAGTCGCGCTTCGAGTGTTATTAGGGCCCCTTCCGGATCGGAGCCAGGATGAACCGTGAGAGCGGTGTCGGTGCGGCCAGCAGTCGTTCCGCGCGGGTAACCATACCGTCGCCGTGGGGAAGTTGATCCATCGGCTGGTGACGCCGCTCTCCCCCACGTCGAATTGTACGCGGTTGCACGGCCGGGATTGAGCGTCGTCCCGAGATCACTCTCTGCTTCGAGTTCGATGGTGACATCCGACCAGAGCCCATCGCGTTGGATCCCCCAGACGACTTCAACAGCAACTCGTTGTACCGTCGCACGGTCAGGCATCGAGATGCCGACGATCGCGTCATCATTTTCGACTGGAGAAACAGCATTAGCGAGGGAATCGATCCGTTCGCCGTCCTTGCGGACTACGGAACCGCCGTTCGCCGGTTCGAGTGCGAGATCAGACGAGCCATACAACGCACTACCAGCAAGCATACCGCCACCGACAGCGCCCCCGCTTCCGATGGCGAACAGGGCTTCTCTCCGGTTCATACGTCCGCATACAAGTCAGAAGGTGCAAATAGCTACTGCTGGCTCAATTTCGCACGGCGATGATAACGCTTCTCTGAACTGGTAGAACACTTCGTGGTCGATACGCAAGTGCGATCTTGCCGGTGATTCAGCCGCGCATCCCCGGAAGTCTCGACCGCAGGTTGTTCAGTCCAAAGAGAGCGGGTCCCGCTCACGGTCACAGGTGCCGGAAAATCAACTGGAATACGCCTACTACTGCCGCTCCCAAGAAACAGACTGCAGCGACAACTGCCGAAGTACCACTGTCACCCTGAATGATCATCGCTAGCATTCCTCCCCCGGCGATGACCATCGCTACCGTGGTCAAGATGATTCGCGTATCCGATTCGCCCGAACTCCCCATATGTCCGTATCAGATCAACTGGTTAAAACTCTTGTTCAGTGAGCAGTCTGCATCGAGGCTGTTTCGGACGAGACCACGTCTGAAGACGCGGAGTCCAGCAGCCTCTCTCAGTCGTAGACGAGCGACGAGTGGAGAACGAGGCCCGACGTGACGCCGCCGACGGCGGCCGGGATCGCCGACCGGAGGATCCCCTGATCGAACGAGACGGTGCCGACGATCGCTCCGATCACGATCCAAACGGCGACGTTCAACAGGAGGAACAGCCGCAGGTCGTCGACGAACGGGTCCGGGAGGGCGGTCGTCATGGATCGCACCTCTCGGCCCGCTGTTTAAAAACAACGGTCCTACCGGATCACGAACGCGGGCTCCTCGATCCGCTCGCTCTTGCACTCCGGGCACCGCGAGGGCTCGTTGATCGGGTCGTCGAAGCCGTCGAAGCCGCAGTCGCGGCACTCGGGCGGCGCGACCAGCAGCTCCGCCTCGCCGTCGACCGACCGCGAGACGTGCTCCACGTGGTCGTACACGACGGGGGTCGGCAGCGACAGCGCCTCCCCGAGGTCGCTCGCGGTCGCCGGCCCCTCGCGGAGGGTGTCGGCGATGCGCTGGCGGGTCGTTTCCATACGTCGGATTCGACGGCAGTATATAAAACGTCCACGCCGAATCGGCCTCGCTCACCCCTTCCGGCTCACGCGTCCGGTCTCGGCGTCAGCACTACCAGCGCGGTGGCGCCCTCGGTCGCGGTCGGCTCGACCGCCGCCTCGCCGTCGAATCGTCTCTCACTCGCCGCCCGAGCGTTCGTCGCCTGAGCGTTCGTCGCCCGAGCGTTCGTCGCCCGAGCGTTCGCCCTCCTTGTCGTCGCCGTCGAGCAGCGCCGCGATCCGGTCGCCGATCCGCGCCATCGTCGCGTCCGAGAGGCCGTGACCGTCGCCCTCGTCGATCCGGAGCTCGACCGCCGCGCCGGCCCGGCGGAACGCCGCCGCCGTCGCGCGCACGCGCTCGACCGGGACGTACGGGTCGCCCTCGCTGCTGTCGATCGCGACCGGCGTGCCGGCGAGGTCGCTGCTCCCGGTCTCGCTCGCATCCCCATCGAACACCGATCGCTCGGTCAGGTCCTCGCCCGGAAGCGCCGCGGAGACGACGAACGCGCCGCCGTACCGTCGCGGACGACGGCGGAGGAACTCGCTCACGACGGCGCCGCCCTGCGAGACGCCGACGAGGACGACGCGCTCGGGTCCGATACCGATCTCGCCGGCGGCGTCGAGGGTCGCCGCGACGCAGTCGACCGCCGATGTCAACGCCGGCTCGTTGGCGGCGATCGGGGCGTCGTGACCGGCCGGGAACCAGTTCGAGCGGACCGCGTTCGGGGCGAGCAGCGTCGCGCCCGGCCGGGAGAACTCGTCGGCGAGGCGGAGGAGGCCCTGGGCCGTCCCGCCGCGTCCGTGGACGAGCACGACCGCGACTTCCGCGGCTGCGGCCGGGGCGCCCCCGGTCTCCAGCGCGGCGGCGGCGTGCGGCCCCTCGACGCCGGACAGCTTCCGGCTCATCGAGGTCTCGTTCGACCGTCCCCGATCTCGAAGGCGGGCAGCTGGCTCTCGATCAGCTCGCGGTCGTCCTCGAACCGCGGCGGGAGGTACAGCTCCGTCGCGTGGCCGGTCGCGTCGGGGTCCGCGAGCCCGGGAGCTCGCGGCCCGTCGGGGGTCGGCGCCTCGGTCGCGAGTTCGACGAGGAGCCCGCCCGGGCCGCGCACGTACAGCGAGTGGAAGAAGTGGCGGTCCTTCACCCGCGACACGTCGTAGTCGCGGTCGCGGAACAGGCCGTGCCAGTCGAGCAGCGCCTCGCGGTCGGGGACGCGCACGGCGGCGTGGTGGAGCGCGCCCGGCCCCTCGCGGAGGTACGGCGCGTCCCGGTCGAGCAGGTCGACGACGGTCGCGCGCTCGCCCGGCGCGCGGTACCGGATCCGGTCGCCGACCTCCGACTCGTACTCGAACCCGAGCGTTTGGAGGACGCTCGCCGTCCCGTACGGGTCGGCGGGGAGCGCGGTGACGCCGTACAGCCCGCGGATCGCGGCCGACTCGGGGACCGAGTCGGCGTCGGAAGCGCCGTCGTCGCTCTCGCCGATCCACGGGTCGCCGTCGACGTCGCTCTCGACCAGTTCGACGCGGGTGCCGGAGGGGTCGGAGACGGAGAGCGCGCGGTCGCCGAACCGGTCGGACGCCGAGACGTCCTCAACCGCGATCCCCCGGTCGGCCAGCCGCTCGCGCCAGTGGCCGAGCGAGCCCGGCGGGACCGCGAAAGCGACGGCGGCGTACCCGGGTTTCCCGGCGCGACCGGGGTCGCCGTGGGGGTCCGGGAAGACGGTAAACACGGATCCGGGCGAGCCCGTCGCGTCGCCGAAGTAGAGGTGGTACTGATGAACGTCCTCGTAGTTCACGGTCCGGCGCAGGAGCCGGAGCCCGAGGGCCTCCGCGTAGAACGCGGCGGCGGCCGCCGCGTCGCCGACGATTCCCGTCACGTGGTGGAGCCCGGACGTGTCAGAGGGCATGCACCCACGGTGGGTCGCGCGCAGCAAACCGGTGTCGGTCGGGGAGGGAGCGGGCGGAGACCGTCGGCCGGCGATCGCCTCAGGCGATCCACAGCAGTCGGACGTTGCTCGCGGTGAGGTAGGTACCGACGAGCGTCAGGAGAACGGGCGGGAAGTAGTAGAGGAGCGCGTCGCCGTCGCGGGCGCCCGCGACGCTGATCCAGAGCATCACGAGGTAGACGGCGATTTTCAAGAGGACGAGCCCGCCGAGCCCGAACGAGTCGAGCGCGACGGCGACCACCGGGTTCGCCTCTCGGATCGCCGGCACGTACTCCAAGAAGGCGATCGTCGAGACCACGTCGCCGACGCCGTACGTCGCCGTCGCGGCGATCCACAGCCAGTAGAACTCCTGTGGCCGACGGCGGTAGGCCGGGCGTCGCCGCCGTCGATCGCGAGACCGGGACACGCTTCGACCTGTCGGGGCGACGGCGTGAATCTGCCGGTTCGGGTCGTTGGGGCGGGGAGGCGAGGGGCGGGGAGACGGAACGGGGAGACGAGACGGGAGCGCTCCGCTTCCGGATCGTTCAATGGCGCCCGCGCGGAGGGATCGGCATGGGAACGCCACTGGAGCCACGGGAGGAGCAGGTCGCGGAGGTCCTCGACCGGCTCTACGAGGAGTATCCGGACTCGACCATCTCGCTGAACTACTCGAACCGGCTGGAGCTGCTCATCGCCGTGATCCTCTCCGCGCAGTGCACGGACGAGCGCGTGAACAAGGTCTGTGCCGATCTGTTCGAGACGTACGAGACGCCCGAGGAGTACGCGAACGCGCCCCAAGAGGAACTCGCGGAGGCGATCAACTCGATCACCTACTACAACAACAAGGCGAAGTACATCCGGTCGGCCTGCGCCGACATCGCCGAGAAACACGACGGCGAGGTCCCCGACACCATGTCGGAGCTGACCGACCTGGCGGGCGTCGGCCGCAAGACCGCCAACGTCGTGCTCCAGCACGGCCACGACGTCGTCGAGGGGATCGTCGTCGACACCCACGTCCAGCGGCTCACCCGCCGTCTCGGGATCACGGAGGAGGAGAGCCCGACGGCGATCGAGCAGGACCTCCTCGGCGTGGTCCCCGAAGGCGACTGGCAGCAGTTCACGCACCTCATGATCGACCACGGCCGCGCGACGTGTACCGCGATCAACCCGGACTGCGACGACTGCGCGCTCGCGGACGTGTGTCCCTCCGAGAAGGGCGACGGCGACGTGGACCTGGCGAGCGGCGAGGCGTGGTAAGCGGCCGAAACGGGGCTGTATAGGCGCATCCGGCGATCGGATGCGCGGGCGCGTTCGAGACGGGTATTTAAAGACCCAAACGACGCGGGGAGATCGCCGATCCGTTCCATCAGAAAGAGAACTCGCTTCCGAGTTTATGTGTGTCCCCGGCGTATTCGCAAGTGAGGAGAGACACAATGTCCACGAAAACCACAAACGAGTTCGGTGGGGAGATCGGCGGCGTCACGCTGTTGGGCAAGGCCCACTCGCTGTCGGCGCTGTTCATCGTCCTGCTTCGGGCGACCATCGGCGGGATGATCCTGTTCGCCGGCCTCGGGAAGGTTTCGGAGTGGCCGTTCGACGCGGCGGGGTACCTCGCGAACATCGACCCCGCGAGCCCGGTCAGCGGGCTGTACGCCGCGATGGCGTCGAACGCGGCGCTGATGGAGTTCGTCAACGTCTTCGTCCCGGCCACGCAGCTGCTCATCGGCGCGGCGCTCATCACGGGGGCGTTCGTCCGGCTGGCCGCCTTCGGCGGCGCGATGCAGATGATGCTGTTCTACCTCGGCGGGTGGAGCGGCGACGTGCTCGCGCTGTTCGACTCGACGCTGGTGTACGTGATCGTGTTCCTCACGGTCGCCGCGTTCGGCGCGGGCCGCGTCCTCGGACTCGACGCCTACATCGAGCGGTTCGAGGTCGGCGGGCAGGCGCTCGTCGAGAAGTTCCCGGCGCTCCGGTACGTCCTCGGCTGAAGCGGGGACGAGCGCGGGTGCGGAGAGAGACTGGGCGCGCGAACGCGCGCCGCCGACTCGTTTTCAGCAGACTTGGTTTTTAAGCGTCGTTTTGTCACAGAGAAGTGCCGTTGAGGGTATTCGCGTATCCGTTGAGGTCGGAGCGGTGGCTCTGTAGTGACCTGCTTCAAATCGCCGGTTGATCGCTTATAGACGGTTAACAGCGGATCGACGAGAACGACCTCCAAAGCCCCAGCTGCGAGGACTCGCGGCAGGGCGAGAGCCTCGCGCCCTGTCGGCACCGGCGCTCCGTTTCGGGTTCCACTCCTTATAAGACCGCGCGGGCGATACGGGGCGGTAATGGAACTCGGTTCGCGAGACGCGTTCGCCCGGATGGGGACCCTCGGCATCGAAGAGGAGTTCTACATCGTCGATGCCGACGGCCGCCCGACCTCGGGGACCGACGATCTCGTCTACGGCCGGGACCCTCCGGAAGAAGTCCCGGAGGGATTCGACCACGAGCTATTTAAATGCACTATCGAGGCGCAGACGGAGCTGATCGAGGACCCGTCGAACGCGGCCGACGCCCTCTCGACGGTGCGGGAGGCGCTCGTCGACCACGCCGCCGCCGACGGCTACCGGATCGCGGCCGCGGGCCTCCACCCGGCCGCGAAGTGGCGCGAGCTCGACCACGCCGAGAAACCGCGGTATCAGGCGCAACTCGACCGGATCCAGTACCCGCAACACCGCAACACCACGGCGGGGCTCCACGTCCACGTCGGCGTCGACGACGCGGACAAGGCCGTCTGGATCGCCAACCGACTCCGGTGGCACTGTCCGGTCCTGCTCGCGCTGTCGGCGAACTCTCCGTTCTGGAACGGCTTCGACACCGGGCTCGCGTCGGCTCGCGCGAAGATATTCGAGAACCTCCCGAACACGGGGATCCCTTCCGCGTTCGACGACTTCGACGCCTTCCAGCGCTACGAGCGCCGGATGGTCGAACAGGGCTCCATCGACGACCGCGGCGAGCTCTGGTTCGACGTGCGCCCCCACACCGGGCACGGCACGGTCGAGGTGCGCGCGCCGGACGCCCAGCGCGACCCGGCGGTCACCCTCGCGATGGTCGAGTACGTCCGCGCCCTCGTCGTCGACTACGCCGAGCGATACGCGGACGGCGAGTCCCCGCCGACCCTGCGCCGGGAACTGTTAGACGAGAACAAGTGGCGCGCGATCCGCCGCGGCCACGACGCCTCCTTCGTGACCCGCGACGGCGAGGGGACGGTCTCGCTCGGCGAGGTCGTCGACGACGAGTGCGACCGGCTCGGGATCGACGGGATCCGCGCGGTGTACGAGGCGGAGAGCGGAACCCGACGTCAGCGCCGGCTTCAGGAGGAAGGGGGCCTCGACGCGCTCTGTGACGACCTCGTGTTGTCACCGTAGGTCGGAAGAGTCGTCCGCCCCCGTTCCGTCGGAAGCGAAACGACGAGAAACGCTTTTGGGCGCGCGGACCGCAGTTTCCGGTATGACTACGGACGATTCCGTCGACGACCCCGACGACGATTTCGACGACGACCCCGCTTTCGACGACGACGGTCCCGATTCCGCTTCCGACGACGAGTCGCCGACCGAGCGCACCCGCGAGGAGCTCCGGAAGACCAAGGAGCGGCTCGGCGAGAGCGCGGACAAGGCCGTCAAGGGGTTCGACGACAACGTCGTCGACCTCCTCTCGTGGCTGCTCGACACCGAGACCCGCGCGCGGATCTACGTCTTCCTCCGCGACAACCCGAACAGCACCAGCGACGAGGTCGCCGACGGAACGGGACTCTACCCGAGCACGGTCCGCGAGGCGCTCGCGGAGCTCCACGACGAGGGGACCGTCGACCGCGACAAGCGGGAGGCGAGCGGCGCCGGCAACAACCCCTACGAGTACGAGGCGATCGCGCCGAGCGAGCTGGTACAGGGCGTCGTCGGCGACGTCCAGCGGGAGCTCAACGCCGTCTTCAACCTCGACCGCCGGCTGGGGGGAGAATCCCCCGACGGCGACACGGAGCCGGTGCAGATATCGGTCGGCGACGACGACGAGGACGAAGCCGAGGGCGATGAGAACGGTGACGCCGACGAGGAACCGATCGGCGACGACGAAACCGAGGGCGAAAGCGACGGAGACGAGGGCGACCGCTAGGCGAGACCGGCCGCTCTCGGTTCAAGACGTTTTAAGTCCCGCCCGCGCAACCGTTGTGCATGAACGTCGCGCTGGGTGGTACGTTCGATCCCGTTCACGACGGCCACCGGAAGCTGTTCGAACGGGCGTTCGAGCTGGGTGACGTGACCGTCGGGCTCACGTCGGACGAGCTCGCGCCGAAGACCCGACACGTCGAGCGGTACGTCCGCCCGTACGACCGCCGGAAGCGCGACCTCGAGGCAGAGCTGAGCGACCTCGCAGACGAGCACGGTCACGAGTTCGAGATCCGCGAGCTGACCGACCCGACCGGCATCGCCGTCGAGCCCGAGTTCGACGCGCTGATCGTCTCCCCGGAGACGAGAGAGGGAGGCGAACAGATCAACGATATCCGCCGCGAGCGCGGCCACGACCCCCTCGAACTCGTCGTGGTCGACCACGTGGAGGCCGAGGACGGCGAGCGCATCTCTTCGACCCGGATCGTCGCCGGCGAGATCGACGAACACGGAAACCTCACCCCCGACCGAGAGGGGCGGGGGGCGACTCGCCCGGAATGACGGGGGACGAGGACCACGACGGCTCCGGACGCTTCGCCGCCCTCGCTCGGGTCGCCCTCGGCGACGCGGGATTCGAGCGCGCCGCCGTCTGGAGCGCGGTCGGCTTCGCGGTCTCGTACGTCGCCTTCGACGCGGTCGGAATCGCGGCCGACGCGGCGGCCTCGCTGGGAGCGACGGGAGTTCCACAGGGCCTCGCGGCCCCCGTCGCAGGGGCGCTCGCGGCCCTGACCGCGGTCGGCGTCGTCGCCTTCGCCGCTGTCGGCGGTGGCGCGCTCCCCGCGGCCCTCCTCGCGTACGGCCCCTTCGCGGGGATTCTCCTGCGAACCTCGGGGCCGGAACCGTACGCGATACCGCTTTTCGACCCCATCCCCGTCTTCGTCGCGCTGGTCGAATCGTTGGGCCTGGCCGTCGCGGCCGCGGTCGCGGTCGGGGTCGCCGGCTACGCGGTCGGGCGCGTCGTCGCCGGAATCGGCGACGGTGCCGGCGAACGCGACGCGGAGGCGACCGAAGAGGCGACCGCAGACGACTGACGCGACCGCGAATACCTGACGCGACGACTCAGTCGCCGTCGAGCGTCCCGTTGAGCACCTTCGCCGCGACGAGGATCGGGTCCCACACCGGCGAGAAGGGCGGCGCGTACGCGAGGTCCAGCCGCTCGACTTCCGGGACGGTCATGTCCGCCTCCAGCGCCGTCGCGAGCGTGTTGATCCGAATGGCCGCGCGGTCGGGGCCCGCGATGCTCCCGCCGATGAGGCGCCCGGTGTCGCGGTCGGCGACGAGGGTCACGTCGGTCGGGGCCGCCCCGGGGTAGTAGCCCGACCGAGAGCCGGCGGTCACCGTCTCGCGGACCGGGTCGAAGCCGGCCTCGCGGGCCGCCTCGTCTCCGACGAGTCCGACGCGGCCGGCCTCCATGTCGAACCCCTTCACGACCGCGGTGCCCGCGATCTCGCCCACGGGCGACGGGTCGCCGGCGACGGTGGCGCCGATCGCCCGCCCCGCCCGGTTCGCGGTGAGCCCGAGCGGCATCCACGCCTCCTCGCCGGTGACGGCGTGAACCGCGGTCGCGCAGTCGCCCGCGGCGTACACGTCGGGGAGGTTCGTCCGCCCGTACTCGTCGGTGCGGACCGCGCCGCCCGCGCCGAGTTCCACTCCCGTCCCGTCGAGGAGCTCGGTGTTCGGGCGGATCCCGACGCCGACGATCGCCATGTCGACGGGGAGCGTCTCGGCGCCGTCCGCGCCGCCGAACGCGATCCCCTCGATCCGGCCGTCGCCGACGAGCTCCTCGACCGGGGCGCTCGTGTGGACCGTCACGCCCTTCGCGTCCAGCTCGGTCTCGACGCGCTCGCCGACGGCCTCGCCGAAGTCCGAGAGGATGTGCCCGGAGCGGTGGAAGAGGTGCACGTCGAGCTCCCGCCCGACGAGCGCCTCGGCCATCTCGACGCCGACGTAGCCGCCGCCGACGATCGCCGCCGTCTCGGGAGCCTCCATCGCGGCGTTTCGGTCGACGCGCTCGCGGTCGACCGCGCTCACGTCGGCGCGGTCGGGGTCGTACGCGTCCGGCTCGGCGACGTACGCGTCGATCGCGGCCGCGGTGTCCATGTTGTGAAGGGTGAAGGCCCCGTCCACCCCGTGCACGTCGAAGGGACCGGTCGACGCGCGGCCGCCGGTGGCCACGAGGAGGTCGTCGTACGCCTGCTCGAAGGAGTCGCCCTCGGTCGTCTCGACGGCGACGGTCTTCGCGTCCGGATCGACGCCGACGACCTTGTGGCCGCGCCGGAGGTCGATCCCGCGGTCGGCGACCTCGCTCGGCGACAGCGAGAGGAGGTTCGACATGCGCTCGACGCGCCCCTCGATGAAGTACGGCATCCCGCAGTAGGCGTACGAGATCCACTGGCCCATCTCGAAGACGACGACGTCGCGGTCGGGCGCCTCGCGGCGGAACTTGCTGGCCGCGCTCAGCCCTGCCGCGTCGGCACCCACGACGACGAACGGATCGCTCATGGAGCCATCGACGGCGGGCGGTAACAAAAAGGCACGCCGGGGGTGCGACGCGTGCGCGTCGACGGAACGAGGTGCCGGCTACGTATCGCCGTCGTCCCCGTCGTCGGCCAGCCGCCCGAGCGTCTCCCGGGCGTTCTCGACGGCCGCCTCCTTCTTCGCCGGGTACGCCTCGACCTTCGCGCGGACGGTGATCCCGGGACCGAGGCGGACCTCGCCGCGGAACGCGGCCTGCTTGTCGACGCGGAGGAACAGCGCGCAGTTGTCGTCGACCCGCTGGTCGAGCTCGTCGATCACGCGGTCGACCTCGTCGAGTCCGGAGAGCCGGTCGAGGACGTGACGCATCCCGTCGGCGTTCTCGACGCGGGCCGAGAGCACGACGATCCGGTCGCCGTGGTGACCGACGTTCTCGACGCGGTCCAGCTCGACCTCATCGGGGAGGAACGTCCGGAGGGCGTCCGCGACCCGCTTCTCGTCCTCGGTGGCGTACGCGAACGCCCGGAGGTCGACGTAGTGGAAGGGGACTTTGGGCATGCGGGTCGGAAAAGGGGAGAGCTACTCCTCGCTCTCGACGGCGTCGAGAGCGTCCTCGGGGACGCCGGTCTCCTGACCGTCCTCGAAGCTGACCGTGTAGGTCGCGTCGCCGAACATCGTCTCCATGACCTGCGTGATCGTGCCCGTCTCGCCGTCGTACTCGCTGTGTTTGTCGTGGAGCACGACCTCGTCTTCCTTCTCGAAGCTCATGCGCTTCCTTCCGCTGGCACGCTTAAAAGCGCCCGGATTCGCGGCGATCGGTTGTCGCCGTCGCGTCGCCCGATCCCCTCACCACGCCGCCAGCAGCGCCGCCCCGAGCGACACGACCAGGACGACGGCGACGACCACCGAGACGACCGCGCTGTCGAGCGCCAGCGCGATGGCGACCCCGGCTGCGAGCGCGAGGAACGCCGCGATCGCCGCGGGCACCCCGCCCCGCTCGATCAGCCGGTCGACCGCGTTCGCCGCGCGCTGCGAGGGAGAGACCTCCGGCGGGCGCTCCGGCGGCTTCGTGAACGCCTCGTCGACGGCGACCTCCTCGGGGACGGTCTCCTCGGGCGGGTCGATCCGGACGTTCACGTACCGGGTGTTGGAGCCGTAGCCGGTGACGATCTTCAGCTTCCCGCGGACCGGCTCCGTCACGTCGTCGACGGCGACGTGGACGTGTCTCGTGGACTCGTCGTCGACGAAGTGGTTCGTCTCGGCCACCGACGCGACCCGGTCGAGGTCGTCGTCGAAGTGGAGGTGGACGTGCGTGGAACGGCCCTCGTTCTCGAGCGCGACGGCGAACGGGCCGGTCGCCTCGAACCGGTCGGGCGCCCGGATCGAGTGGACCGCGTCCCCGTTCAGTTCGACGGAGAGTGTCGACACGCTCTGGTCGACGCACTCACACTAAAAAAAGGTGCAGTACGGAACGGGGCCTCGCTCCCTTACGCCGCCGCCTCCTCGCGCATGTCCGGCGGGAGGAGGTTCGGAATGCCGTCTTCGATCGGGTACGTCTCGCCGCACTCCGTGCACGTGAGCGTCCCCGCGAGGATCTCCTCGTCGTCGCGCTCGTCGACGTCGAGCTCCAGGTCGGCCTTGTCGAGCGGGCAGCAGACGACGTCCATCAGGGATTCCTTCATACCGCGTCGTTCGCGCGGGCCGTTAAAAAAGCGTGCGGGTTGGCGAGTGCGCGGCTCCGAGGGGGTTCGGGGGGCATCCGGAGGGCCGCTCCTCGATGGCAACGACTTTGCCGGTCCGTCACCCCCGGCGAGGTATGGGGATCCCGTCGGAACGGATCGACCGGCTGTTCTCGCTCGCCCGCGAGGCCGTCGTCGACGACGAGTACGACCGCGCGCGGGAGTACGTCGCGCTCGCGCGCCGGGTCGCGGAGCGGAACCGCTGCGGCGTCCCCGCCGAGTTCTCCCGGAAGACCTGCGACGACTGCGGCGTCTACCTCCGCCCGGGGAAGACGAGCCGCGTCCGGCTCCGCCCCGGACGAGTGGTCGTCCGCTGTCGCGAGTGCGGATCGACCGCGCGGTACCCGTTCGACTGATCGCGCCCGCCAAAGCGCTCGCGGACCGCCGAAGCGCCCGCGGACCGCCAAAGCGCCCGCGGACCGCCAAAGCGCCCGCGGACCGCCAAAGCGCCCGCGGACCGCCAAAGCGTCAGCGTTTATGGCTCGCCCCGCCTCATCGCGACAATGAGCGTCCCCTGCGTCGCGGTCGAGCGCGAACGCGGCGAAACCGTGCGCGAGCGGCTCGCCGACGCCGACGCCCTCGACGGCGACCACGAGATCGCGGTCGACGGCGACACGATCTACATCCCGGTCACTGACTCCGAGGCGGTCCCCGCCGACCTGGCCGCGACGGTCGTCGAGCGCGACGCCGCCGAGCGCTACCGCCCGCGGACCCCCGCCGCGATCCTCGGCTACGAGCCCTCGCTGGAGCGGCTCGGCGACATCGTCATCGTCGACGAGGACGACGAGGAGCGCGCCCGCGAGATCGCCGACGCGGTGATGGCCTCCGACGTGCCCTGCGAGACGGTGCTCAACCGGGCCTCCCCGATCGAGGGCGAGCTGCGCGTCCGCCAGTGGGACGTGCTGGCGGGAAACGGCACCGAGACCGTCCACCGCGAGTACGGACACGAGTTCCTGCTCGACGTGGCCGAGGTGTACTTCTCGCCGCGGCTCGCCACCGAGCGCCACCGCGTTATCGAGCAGGTCGCTCCCGAGGAGACGGTCGTCGACATGTTCGCCGGCGTCGGCCCCTACGCTGTCCCGATGGCCGCTCGCGGCGCCGACGCGGTCGCCTGCGATCTCAACGAGCGCGCGGTCGAGTACCTCCGGAGAAACGCGGAGCGCAACGGCGTCGCCGACCGCGTGACCGCGATCGCCGACGACGTGCGGGATATCGCCGACGAGTACGCCGACACGGCCGACCGGCTCGTGATGAATCTCCCCCACTCCGCCGACGAGTTCCTCGACGCGGCCGTTCGGCTGGCGGGCGACGACTGCGTCGTCCACTACTACGACATCCAACACGAGGACGACCCGTTCGGTCCCGGGACGCGGGCGATCCGCGCGGCCGCCGGCGACGCGTACGACGCGAGCGTCGAGACCGAGCGCGTCGTCCGGTCGTACGCGCCCCACGAGTACAACGTCTGTCTGGACGTCAGGCTGACGCGGGCGTGAGCCGGGTTCGGTCCGCTCCGCGCCGTGCTCCTCGCGGCCCGGCGTCCGCGGTCCGCTCGCCAATCGTTTCAGTTAGGTAACGGGTTTATCCCGCTGCAGCGCGTTTCAGTTCGTATGAGCGACACCACTGATCCGGAAGAGCGCATCGACGAGACGACGACGTGGCCCGACCTCGCCATCGGACTCTACGACAGGCTGACGGGCCGCAACGCAGAGATCGTCTACGAGTTCGAGGACATGAGCGTCGACGTCCCGAGCGGCACGGGAGACGACGTCGAACACGCCAGTTGGCGACTCGACGGCACCGTTCGGGTCACGACCCGTGAACAGGACTGACGCGAGGGCACCGCTCTCGGTCACCACGGAGGACCTGACGCTCACCGTCGCGGGCGTCGAGCTCGAGCTCCGCTCGACGGGCGACCGCCTGTTCGTCGAGGTGGCGACGGTCCGCGACGCGATCCGAGTCGCTCGGAGCCTGCCGGGCGACGCCGACGCCCGCGGTCCGGCCGCGCTGTTGACCGCGACGGACCTCACCACCGAGATACGGGTCCGAGGGCGAACGGTCGCCGTCCTCGGCGCCGACGCCCGCCCGGGGCTGCTCTCCCGCGAGCTCGGCGTCGCGCCGGCGGAGGCGCGGCTCGCGGGGGCCGTCGGAGCCGCGGTGAGCGGACTTTCCGCGGCCGCGAGCGCGCCGCGGCGGCTCTTCGAGTAAGGGGAGTCGTCGAGGCGGCCCGACGGTACCGCCGGGTTTCGAACGCGACGCCCGCCAGCAACCGCTGGCGAGATTGAGGGTACGTGTCGACAGCGTGACCGCCGCCCCACCCGGGAACGCCACGGGTCGGACGGCTGCGGGCCCGTCACATGACAAGAGTCCACGGCCGCGAGACGGTCGGGGCCAGAGGCGATTTCGCGCTTGGCACGTCGGAGACGTGGATCACACGCCAGCCGTGTCTGATCGCTGATAGGGGTGACTGCCGCGCCGAGTCGCGGTGGGGGTCGCGACCGACGGGACGAGCGACGCCCGGTACGGGCTCCGACCGGGCAGACACCGTCGGGGGAGTCGATCCCCGCCATCGCGGCGCACGATCGGTGTTGTCACACTTCGATCGAAGACCAATCAGGTATATATGCTTTTTCCTTATATTCCTGTGACGATCGCTCACTCTACACGGTGATCCGGACAATACCGAAGGAATTTCGGAACGAACGCAGATGACCGATCGAGCGCGATCGACGACCCCGACCCGGTCGGTGTCCCGTGATCTGCCCGTCCGTGGCGCCGCGGTTTCGGAACCCTTATTTTTCCGTTCGGGAATGGTAAGACGCGCGCCGGAGTAGCTCAGCTGGCAGAGCGATTCCTTCGTAAGGAATAGGTCGAGGGTTCAAATCCCTCCTCCGGCTCTTCTGACGGAACGAAGTGGAGTCGAAGAGCTGCGGGAGAGTTCGTCCGAGAGAGTTCGAATCGGGGAGGGAGAAAGCGAAGCAGAGTAGTCGTAATCTCCGTTTTCGCCGCTGAAATCGCTCGGCGGCCCGCGTTTTCCCCATCGAATCGATCATTCAGTCACGGAGGGACGGGAGACTGATTATAGTCTGTAAATAATATTAGGGCCGAATCTATACCCCTCGGTAACAATACTCACGATATGCGACCAGAATCAGAGACTCACGGTCGAGAAGTGTACGAGTGTTTCAAATGCGGCGCGCGCTCCGAGTCGGACGGTACCTGCGAGTGCGGCGGCGAGCTCCAACACCTCGGTCGGTCGCGAGACCTGTGACGGAGGACGGCGAACTCACTCCTCGTCGGCGTCGCGCTCGGCTCCGTCCCCACCGCCGTTGTCCTGCGCCGCGTCGTAGTCGGGCAGCGAGAGAACGTTCTCGCGCCCGAGTCGGAACCCGTCGAGGTCGCCCTCGTCGCGGAGCCCCGTCACGACCTGACTCGTCTTGGCGGCGGTCCAGTCGAGCTCCTCGGCGACCCGCTTCTGTTTCATTCGGCCGCCGTTGGCCTCGATGAGCCGGAGCACCTGCTCCTCGTTGCTCAACAGGTCGCCGTCGACCGGCGCCGCCGCGTCGGGCTCCCCGTCCGCGTCGCCGTCGTTTTCGGGCTCGGTCGTGTCGCCCTCGGGCTCCGAACCCGTCCCGTCGTCCGTCGGCCCGTTGACGGTCGCGCCCGGCGCGTCCGGCGGCGAGCTCGAAGCCGGGCTCTCCCACGGACGGCGTCGGTAGCCGATCACGGCGACGACCGCCGCGAGCAGCCCGAGCGCGATGAAGAGGAGCGGCCCGGTGGAGCGGCCTTCCGGCTCGATCGCCACGCGCGGCTGCCCCTCCGTGAAGTCGACCGGACCCTGCCAGACGACCGCGCCGTCGCGGGTTTCGGCCGGCGACGGCGACGCGTCGCCGAGCCGGTAGCCGTCGCCCCACGAGACGATGAGCGAGGTGGTCTCGTCGAGGAACAGCCCGTCGATCGCGTCGCCAACGACGAGTCGGTCGCCGTCGACGGCCGCGAAGTTGCGCCACTCGAACCGGTACGTGAGGACGCCGTACGACTGCGGGAGCTCGCGCCGCTCGGCGGTGACGGTCGTGTTCGTGACGGCCATCTCGCGCCCCGTCGCGTTCTCGGCGACGGCCGCGGTCGACGACATCCGGTCGCCGAACCGTCCCGTGTAGGCCGCCGGGTCCGACTCGACGTCCGCCCGGAGGTCCTCGAACGCCTGCTCCTCGTCGTCGCTCGCGAGGCGGATCCGGTACTGGGTCTCCCAGACCGCGTCGCCGTCGGGTTCGACCGCGACTTCGATCAGGATGTCGTCCGGGTCGACGTCCATCTGCTCGAAGCCGCCGGCGGGGACGCCGGCACCGCTCTGCGCGGCTCCGGTCGACGCGAGGCCGACGCCGGCGACGAGCACGGCGACGACGGCCAACAGGAGCACCGTTCGCTGCACGGACGGGCAGTTACGAGGCTCGGATAAATCGCTTCCTATCACGGCCGACGCCCGGACGCGGCTCGGCGGCTCGTCGCCGTCTTACGCATTCGGGAGCCGGCGATCGACTCCGGACGCGCCCCCCCGCCGTCCGGCCTATCCATCGACCCCGAGGGCGATCCGCCGGAGGGTATCGGTTCCGTGCGCCCACGACCCCGTCAGGCGACCGGCGAGGGTCTCGACCTCCGCCACGGCGGTGGCGGCGGCGGACCCGATCCCGGCCCGTCGGTCGCCGGCAGCGGAACGCGCTCCGGCTTCGGAATCGGCGGGAGCACCGTCCGATCCGTCCCCGCCGGACCCGGCGTTCGTGCCATTGTCACCGGGGGCAGCATTCGTCCCGTTGTCACCGGGGGCGGCATTCGTCCCGTTGTCGCCGGAGCCGGCGTTCGTCTCGTTGTCGTCAGTCATCCCGTCGTTCGGACCCGTCTCGTTTCCGGAGGTCGATCCCTCGACCGCTGCGCTCCGCGGAGTCGCGTTCCCGCCCGCGTCCGAACCGTTCCCCGCTCCGGCAGGACCGGTCGCGTTCCCCGACGGTCCGCCGCCGTTCCTCGGAGCGCGGTCACCGGCCGACGGGCCGCCGTTTCCCGGTCGTCCGTCGCCGCCGGGCGGGCCGCCGGCTCCCGGTCCGGTCCCGTTCCCGGTTTCCGGTCCACTCGCGTTCCCGGTTCCGGACCGGGCTCCGGGGGCGTCCGCGGGCGGCCCGCGGCGCTCCGACGCCAGCGGCCGGCCGACGCCCTCCCCGGCGACGCCGCGAGCGATCGCCGCGACCTCGGGACCGCCCACCCCGTTCGCCCGCTCGCGGACCGCGTCGAGCCGATCGGCGTCGAGGCCCTGTGCCCGCCGGACCGGCTCGGGGAGGTCGCGGGCGACGGCGGCGCTCCGGTTCGCCTCGCGCTTGACGGTCTCGGCTCGGGCGCCCGTCTCCGCCATGCGGGCGGCGAACTCGCCGCGGGTGAGCTCTCCGGCGTCGCGGAGCTCGCGGAGCTCGCGCTGTCGGCGTTCGATCGCGGTGAGCCGCTGCTCGGTCCGGTTGAGCCGCTCTGCGACGAGGGTCGCCCGCTCCTCGTCGGACTCGGTCCGGTTGAGCCCGACCTCGAAGGCCCGCGACTCGACCTCGCCGGCGATCTCGGCGCGTTGGACGCCCATCACGCCGGAGAGACGCTCTCCGGGGCTGATGTCGGTCTCGTTCGCCGTCCCCGTCTCGCCGCCTCCGTCCGTCTCGTTCGTCGCCGCCGGATCGTCCTGCGCGACGGCCGTCCCGACGGGGCCGGCCGCGGCGATCCCGGCGACGGCGACCAACACGACCGCGACGGCGACGAGCGCGATCCCTCGGTTCATTACCAGACGGTACGCGACGTATCCGTATATAAACCGATCTCCGTTAAGCCGGATCAACGCGGATTAAACGGGGGACTGCGGCGGGGTGAACGAGAGCGGGAGTCGAGCGGGGCGAGCTCCGGTTCAGTACGACTTCGCGAAGTACGCCGTCCGCTCGGCGTCGTCGTCGCAGATCGCGCAGGTCTCGTCGTGGTCCGCCTCGGCGAGGGGGTCGTCGTCCTCGAACGGGACCATCACGATCTCGGCGGCCATCGGCTCCTTGATCGGCTCCTCGCACGCCTCGTCGCCGCACCACGGGGCCTTCACGTAGCCGCCGTGCTGGCCGAGCGTCCCGAGGATGTCGGCGCGGTCGTCGGCTTCGCGCACCTCGCCGTCGAGGGTCTCCTCGGCGGCGGCGTACAGCTTCGCGTAGATCTCGTCGAAGTGGTCGCGGACCGTCTCGACGACCCCGTCACGGTCCTCGACGACGCTCTCGCCGTCGGGCCGGTGGACGAGGGTGAGCTCGCCGTCCTCGACCTCGTGGGGACCGATCTCGATCCGGAGCGGGACGCCGTTGAGCTCGTGTTCGTTGAATTTGAAGCCGGGGTTGCGCTCGTCGCGGTCGTCGAGGTCGACGCGGACCCCCGCCTCGTCGAGGTCGTCGACGACGCCCTCGGCGTACTCCAGCACGTCGTCTTTCGTGTCCTCCTGCCAGATCGGGACCACGACGACCTGTTCGGGGGCGACGCCGGGCGGGAGCACGAGCCCCTGCTCGTCGGAGTGGGTCATGATCAGCGCGCCGAGCGCGCGCCACGAGAGCCCCCACGAGGTGGTGTGGGCGAGCCGCTCCGCCTCGTCCTCGTCGGAGAAGGTGATGTCGAACGCCTCCGCGAACGACTGCCCGAGGTGGTGAGAGGTGCCCGCCTGCACCGACTTGCCGTCCGGCATCAGCGCCTCGACGGTCGTGGTCGTCTCCGCGCCCGGGAATTTGTCGTGATCGGGCTTCTGACCCTTTAAAACGGGCATCGCCAGCAGGTCCTCGTAGACCGATGCGTACTGGTCGAGCCGCGTCATCGTCTCGTCCCACGCGCCCTCCGCGGTCGCGTGCGCGGTGTGGCCCTCCTGCCAGAGGAACTCCTTCGTGCGGAAGAACGGCTTCGTCTCCGTCGCTTCCCACCGCACGACCGAGCACCACTGGTTCACGCGCAGCGGGAGGTCGCGGTGGCTCCGCACCCACTGGCTGATGTACGGCGTGATGATCGACTCGGAGGTGGGCCGGACCGCGAGCCGCTCTTCGAGCTCCTTGTTGCCGGCCTCGGTCACCCACGCGACCTCGGGGTCGAACCCTTCCACGATGTCCTTCTCGCGTTCGAGGTACGACTCGGGGATGAAGAGGGGGAAGTAGGCGTTCTGGACCCCGGTGTCTTTGAACTTCGCGTCGAGGAACCCCTGGAGGCGCTCCCAGACCGCGTACGCGCGCGGCCGGGTGACGATGAAGCCGCTCATTCCCTCCGGGCCGTAATCCGCCAGCCCCGCCTTCTGTACGACCTCGGCGTACCACTCGCCGGTGTTGTGTGACTTGGACTCGGTGATGCCGAGCTCCTGGTCGTCGTCGCTCATTGTCGTGTGAAGGGTCGGTCGCGTGCTTAAAACGTCCGAACCCGTGCGGACGCGTCCCGAACCGCCGCCCCCCTCCGACGGCCGCCCTTCCTCGTCGACCGCGCTCGCGATCGTTTCAGATCGCCGGAACACGGAGAAACGTTAACCCCGTCCGGGGACCTACCGCCGGTATGGACCTGACGGGGCTGCGTCGGTACACGCCCGAGGCGGTGACCCGGGCGCGCCGCGAGGCGGCCGTGCTGGCGCCCGTCATCGAGCGGGGCGGCGAGGCCCACCTGCTGTTCACCAAGCGCGCGGCCCACCTCGGCGAACACCCCGGACAGATGAGCTTCCCCGGCGGCGGCCGCGAGCCGATCGACCGGACCCTGACCGACACCGCGCTCCGCGAGGCCGACGAGGAGGTCGGGATGCGGCCCGACGAGGTCGACGTCGTCGGCCGGCTCGACGACACGCGGACCTCCTCCGCGTACCGGATCCGGCCGTTCGTCGGCGTCGCGCCCGACCGGGAGTACGTCCCCGACGAGTCGGAGGTCGCGGAGATCGCGGTCCTCCCCGTCAGCGGGCTGACCGACCCCGCGAACTACGAGACCGAGCGTCGCGTCGGCCATCCCGAGTACGGCGACCACCGCGTCCACTTCTTCCACGTCGACGGCTACACCGTCTGGGGCGTGACGGGCCGGATGGTCGTACAGCTCTTAGAACGGACGACCGACTGGCGCGCGCCCGAGGAGGTCGACCGAGTCGTCGGGGCCGACGCGGAGCTGCCCATTTAAACGGTTGGCGGCGTGGTGACCACTTTTGAGGATCGAGGCGATCGCTTATAGATAGCCGGCCGGAAATTCTCGACGAACGTCCCCAAAGCCCCAGCCGCGAAGGCTCGCGGCAGGGCGAGAGCGAAGCTCTCGCTTGCAACCGGCGACCTCGCGGGCACGAGCCGATCGCGGGCGTGGTCGTGTTGGGTCGCCGCCGGCCCCGCCGTTCCCGTTCGTTTATAACTGGCCGAAGCGCTCACCTCACTCCGCGGGCTCGACTTCCAGCCGCAGCGCCATCGGCGCGCCCGCGGCGAGCGCGTCGACGAGGTCGCGGTCGAGGTCGGCGGCGGCGCCGTCGCCGTCGACGAAGATCGTCCGCTCGTCGTCGGTGTAGCCGCTGGTCCGCCCGACCATCGACCGGTCGTCGAGGAGAGTGAGGTCGGGGTCGCCCCGGCCGACGATCTCGTCGACGTGGGCGGGATCCGCGAGGTCGACCGTGTCGGCGTCCGGCTCGCCGACCGCGAACGTCGCCGTGATCGCCGCGGCCGCGCCTTGGCACGCCTCGCGGAATTCGGCCGAGAAGTCGCGCGGCGCGCGGTCGGCCTCGACGCCGACGATGCAGTCGCCGGCGGGGGTGAGCCAGTCGTCGGTCGTGAGTTCGACGGTGCTCGCGTGCTCGGCGGTGACGTGCTCGTGGCCGACGGCGCGGACGACCTCGACGAGGGCGTCGTCGGTGTCGGTGTCGTCTTCGGACTCGGCGTCGTTCGAATCGGCGCTCTCGGCGTCGCTCATGCCAGCCCGCTCCGAGGCGGCGCGACAAATCGCCGTCGGTTCACACGTCGGCGCCCTCGGCGAGCGCGGGGATCAGCCGGGCGGGGTTCTTCGCGAGCACGCGCCGCATCAGGTCCTCGGAGACGTCGAGGGTGAGGACCTCCATCACGCCGACGTTCGGGTGCACGTCGGGCGCGCCGGAGCCGAAGAGGACGCGGTCCGGGTGTTCGAGGACGCCGCGTTCGAGCACCTCGCGGTACCGCACGGCGCTCGTCTCGACGTACAGGCGGTCGTACTCGTCCAGCAGGTCGAGCGTCTCGTTCATCAGGTCGGCGTCGAGGGGGTAACCGCCGAAGCTGGCGAGCACGATCGGCATGTCGTAGTCGAGCAGTTCGCGCTCGACCGCCTTGGGCGGGAACTCCCTGCCGGCGTGGACGATCACGGGGAGGTCGGCCGACTCCAGCCGGGTGAGCACGTCCTCGTTCGGGAGCCCGTCGGCGTGCGGGACGAGGGTGAACCCGTGGAACCGATCGTCGTAGGAGTACTGCTCGACGTCGTCGGGGCGGGCGTGGTGGTCGTCGCGCTCGGCGCGGAGGTTCCGCACCGCGGAGAGGGGGCCGCGGCCCGGGTCTCGGGGGCCGTTGATCCGGGCGAACGCGACGAACGGGCGGTCGATGGAGAGGCGCGCGACCGCGTTGTTCGCGCGGAGGTAGCTCCGTCCGGCGGCGCGCCGCCCCGGGCTCGCGACCGCGCGGACGACGCCGGCCTGCAGCATCTCGCGCTCCAGCCGCTCGGGGGAGATGTCCCGCCCGTGAGTCGCGACCGACGACTCGTCGGGGTCGAGCGTCGCGCGGGTGTCGACGATCCGGAAGTCGTGTTCGAGCCCGAGCATCTACCGGCCCGTCACGGGGGATCCGCATGTGCCTGTCGGTCTCACACCGGACGAATGTTGAAGGACGGGCGCCGCGGTTGGCCGACATGGAACTCGTCGAAGCGATCGAAGCCGACCTGGACGCCCTCGTCGAGCGGTGGTACGACCTCGCGACGTCGATGGAATCGTACTCGGAACTGAACAAGATTGTCTACGCGGACGCGGCGACGGTCCCGAACGACGGCTTCCGCGCGCACCTGGACGATCCGTCGGTGACCGACTACCTCATAGTCGACGGCGGCGAGACCGTCGGGTTCGTCACCCTCGAAACGGGCGACCGACCCTCCCGACAGCGGGGTCGGTACCTCAAGATCGTGAACCTCGAAATCGACAGGGAGCGCCGGAATCGAGGGTACGGCACGGCGGTCATAGAACGGGTGGTGGAGCTGGCTCGCGACGAGGGCCGCGACTACCTCACCGTCTCGTGCGAGTGGGGCAACGACGGCGCGCGCCGGTTCTACCGGGACGCGGGGTTTGAACCCAAGCAGGTGACGTACGCGCGGCCGCTGGAGTGAGTCGGGGGTCAGGAACGCCATCGGCGACGGCCTCCCCGCCCCGCGCCGCTCACGGCCCCGCGGTGGAGACGATCTTCACCACGTCGCCCTCGCTCAGCTCGTGGGCCTCGCCGATCCGGCGCGAGGAGCGCGCGTCGACGGCGTGGAGGTACCCCTCCCCGATGTCCGTGTGGACCGCGTACGCCAGGTCCGGCGGGGTCGCCCCCGACGGGAGGAGGAACGCGTCCGGGAGGACGTTCCCGGTCCCGTCCGTCCACTTCGAGGCGTCCTGTACCGGGTAGACGGTGATCCGGTCGAGGAGGTCGTACACCGCCGCGTTCAGCGCGGTCTGGACCCCGGTTCCGCCGTGCTCGTCCATCGCGCCGCGGATCGCCTCCAACCCCTCCCGCTGGCCCTCCGAGACGTCGCCGACCACGTCGAATCCCTCGTCGCCCGGATCGTAGCCGACGACGCCGGCCTCCGCCGCGCGGCGCAGGGCGAGCTCCCCGTCAGCGGTGGCCGGAATCACCGGCTTGTCGGTCCCCTCACGGAGCCGGTCGACCGCCCCCTCGGGCGCGGCGTCGACCTTGTTGGCGACGACGACGATGGGCTTGGTCCGGCGCCGGACCGCCCGCGCGAGCGCCTCGCGGTCCGCGTCGGTCCACACTTTCGGATCGTCGGGGTACTCCAGCTCGCGGAGGACCGCCGTCACGTCGTGTTCGGTCGCGCCGAACCCGGTCAACAGGTCGGTGACCGCCGCCTCCAGGTCGAAGTCGGGCGAGCGGGACTGCCGCTCGACGCCCTCCCAGTTGCGGTCGACGATCCCCGCGAGCCACAGGTCCATCTCCTCCTCGACGAAGTCCACGTCGTCGAGGGGGTCGTGCGCGCCCACCTCGACCGGCTCGCCCTCCGCGTTCGTCGCGCCCGAGGCGTCGACGACGTTCAACACCACGTCCGCGTTCGTCAGCTCGTCGAGGAACTGGTTGCCGAGCCCCTTTCCCTCGTGCGCACCCGGTACCAGCCCGGCCACGTCGAGGAGCTCGACGGGGACGTACCGCTTCCCGTCGCGGCAGTTCTCGTTGCCGCAGCGCTCGTCGCGAGCCAGACAGGGGCACTCGGTGCGGACGTGTGTCACGCCGCGGTTGGCGTCGATCGTCGTGAACGGGTAGTTCGCCACGTCGACGTCGGCCATCGTGGCGGCGGTGTAGAAGGTGGACTTGCCGGCGTTCGGCTTGCCCGCCAGCGCGACCGTGATCATGGTGGTGCGTCGCGGCCCCGCGAAAAGCGCCTTTCGGTCGGACGCGGTGACGCGTGCGCGAGCCAAATGGAGAGAGCGGAAGAGCAACCGAGACTGTCGCAGTGGCGCGTGCCTGCGAGCGCCCGCAGGGCGCGAGTCAGCACGCGCGAGGGAGTCGCTCGCCGGAGGCGAGCGACGAGGCTGGGGAGGTATGAGGTGCTGTGCGGAGCGGTGCGGGGTGGGACTCAAAGGGGCAGTCGCGATTCCCGCGAGCAACGCGAGCGGGAAGACGGGAGACGAAGTCTCCCGGAAGGACGAAGACGGGCGACGCTAGGACCGCAGGGAGGGAGCGCTAGCGACCGACTGAGGACCGCAGCGAGCCCATCGAGTCCTCGCGACTGGGGCTTTGGCGGTGTTCACAGCCGGTCTACTGGTCGCCATTTATAAGTGAACGTCTGGGGCCTCGGAGGCGTTCACCGCCGATTTGCTGTCAGCTATTCGGCTTTGCTGAATGCCTTTATAAGTGGGATATTTCGACGTACCGCGGTTAATTCAACCAGTATTCGGCACACCGCTTTTCGAGAATGTGCGAACTCAGTGGAAGCGATTCTCGGAATCCGCTTCGAGCCGTTCTATTCGTGCCCTCGTGGGTGGATGTGTCGAAAACAGTCGACGTTTGAATCTCGTAACCGGTCCGGGATTCCCTGCCGGATCACCCGCATCCGGCTCAACTATTGCGAAGGCCGCTATCGATGTTCGTCGGAAATCGGTGGTCGCGCGCTCGTTGAGCGAGCTGTCGATCGTCTTGAGCGCCGACGCGAGGGGCGCTGGCTCACCGGTGATCGCAACCGCCCCGCGGTCGGCGGCGAACTCACGGGTACGGGCGAAAGAGGACGACAGTAACCGAGAGAGTATCCAGAGCGGAAAGACGAGCGTGAGACCGACGGAGAGGACGGCGTCGGTATAATCCGCACGGCTGACGACGCCGTGTTCGATTCCGGACGTCGGACCGCTAAGTAGCTCTGTGACGCGTTCGGCGGCGGCTACCGGCTGGGTTGCGGAAGTCATGACCGCCGCGTCGTGATTCTTGACGTGAGCAACTTCATGCGCGACGACCGCGCGTAGCTCCGATACCTCAAGCGCGTCCAGCAGCCCCTCGCTGACGACTAACCGAGACGTACGGGCGGTGAAACCCGTGGTCAGCGAGATCGGCGTCTCGGTCGGTGCCACGTAGACCGCGGGGACCGGGACGGCCACCTGGTGTGCGATGTTGCGAACCGTCGAAAGCAGCTCTGGATACTCCCCCTCCGACACTCGCTGAGCACCGGTGATCGCGATCGCGTGGTCGGGTGCGTTACGCTCACCCCACAACAGGACGCTCAGAATAATGCCTGATGCGGAGACGACCAATACAGTACGTATGCCCTCGGTGAAGAGGTCGGCTCCGCTGCCGGCGAAGGTCCACAGAGTGAGCGCGACGAAGAACACGACGATTCCGCCGGCAAGCGCAGCCGCGAGCGTCGTCAGGACTAACACCGACAGCGAAAGCACGATCCACAACTGCAACCACCTGTTCGGGGACCATTCCATGGAAATACGTACGGATGAGTTTATTAAAGAGTTTAGTCGACCCCGCCGAACTCGGATCGAGTATATCTTCTATTGCGTCACTTCGTCCGGGACCGACACGGCCGCTACGTAGGCGTCCGAATTCCCCGGTTCCCGAGTCGCTTCCCACCCGTTGTATCGACCGGCCGGGGCTTTGCGGTGTTCCTCGCCGATTTCCCATCAGCTATTTATAAACAAGCGGCGAGAGCGTCGCAAGCGATCGCTCGCCCACACGGGTCCAAGCGCCTACTTCCGAGCGACGATCCGGAGCACGTCCTCGTCGGCCAGCTCGTGGCCCTTGCCGACCTGCTGGTCGTCGTGTTTCGCGCTCTGGCCCGACACCCGCGCGAACTTGAACCGCTCGTCGAACTCGCCGCCGATCTTCGCGCAGGCGTCGCCGACGGTGTCGCCCTCGAACAAGATCAGCGGCTCCTCGTAGTCGACGCCGCGCCCCGGCTTGTCCATGTAGATCCGGATGAGCCCGAGTTCCTTCCAGAGCCGGTCTTTCAGCCCGTCGAGTCCGAGCTCCTTCTCGGCAGAGATGAAGAGCACGTCGTCCGGGTCAAGGTCGCGCTCGCGGAGCTCCTCTTTCACCGTCGGGAGGTAGCTCTTGTCGATGAGGTCCGCCTTGTTGACGGAGACCATCGAGGGGAGGTACTCCCGGTTGTCCATCACGGCGTCGACCAGCTCGTCGATCGTGAGGTCGTGGGGGATCGTCACCTTCGCGTTGACGTAGCCGTACTCGCGGAGCACCTGCTTGACGGTGTCCTCGGCGAGGCTCACGTCGTCGCTCATCGTCACCCCGATCCCGTCTTTGTGGGTCTTCCGGATGTTGATGTTCGGCGGCTCCGTGTCGAGCCGGATGTTGGTGTTGTACAGCTCCTCGCGGAGCCGGTCGTACTGCTCGATCTCGAACACTGAGAGCATGAACACGACCAGGTCCGCGGTCCGGACGACGGAGAGTACCTCCTTCCCGCCGCCGCGGCCGCCCGCGGCGCCCTCGATCAGCCCCGGCACGTCGAGGATCTGGATGTTCGCGCCACGGTACTGCAGCATGCCGGGGTTGACGTCGAGCGTGGTGAACTCGTAGGAGCCGACCTCGCTGTCGGCGTTGGTGAGTGCGTTGATGAGGGTGGACTTGCCGACGCTCGGGAACCCGACCAAGGCGACCGTGGCGTCTCCGTGTTTCTCGACGGCGTACCCGTGGCCGCCGCCGGCCGAGGACTGGTTCTCCAGTTTCTCCTTCTTCTCCGCGAGCTTCGCCTTCAACCGCCCGATGTGGGCCTCGGTGGCCTTGTTGTAGGGCGTGTTGGCGATCTCCTCGCGGAGGTCCGCTATCTCGTCCTCCAGTCCCATTAGCGTACAGTCGGCCGCTCGGCTCGTTAAAGGTGTTCCTTCCACCTCGCGGCCGAGTCGTCCGTCTCGGAGCCGGTCGCCGGCGGCCGCTCCGACGCTCGAAGCGCGGTGTCACGTCGCCGACGCGGACGGCGGCGCCGGCCCCGATCCGGCAATCTTTCGACACGATTATACCGGCTTGCCGCGACGGACGACACGTCGAATGCCCGATCCGTCGAGCCTCCGTGACAGCACGCAGATCGTCCTCCCCCGCCGTGCGCTCGACGGGCTGCGAGACGGCGTCTGCGAGCGGTTCACCGTGACGGTGGTTGAGGACGACGACCACTACCGCATCATCGGGAGCCCCGTCGAGATCAAGGCCGCGAGCAACTTCCTCGCCCGGAACGGCGTCGCGGTCGCCTGATCGGGACGAAACGAGGCGAAAGGGAGAGGGCGGAGCCGTCTCAGAAACCGTCGTGAGGGGTCGGAACCGGCGATTGATGTCGAATTCGGTGAGCAGAGAGCGGAGCGGAACGCCGTTCGGCCGCCCCTTCGGTCGAGCTACCCGATGACGCCGACGAGCAGCTCGGTCACGATGAGCACGAGGAACACGAGTCCCGACGCGAACGACCCGGCCGCGACGCCGTGGGCGTTACCGAGGCCGCGGCCGCGGACGGCGAAGTAGGCGCCGAGGAAGACGAAGCCGGTCAACAGGAGTCCGACAGCGGCGTACGCGACGGTGAGGAGGCTCCCGGAGAGCCCCTCAGACACCCCGAAGTCGCCGACCGCGAGGAGTGCGACCGCGCCGATGCCGACCGCGATGGCGACGAAGGCGACGGCCCAGACCACCGGCGTCCGAGCGACGTCGCCGAGCGTGCCGGTTATCGCGTCGTACCTGCTGACCGATCCGGCACCGGGAGCCGTGCGTTTCGCGCCGATCTGCGCGACGGCGACGAAGGTGGCCACGACGAGCAGCCCCATCAGTGCCGTACTCAAGAGCGTGAGTGAGACCATGGTGAGTTCGTTGTTAGCTGGTCCGTTCCCGCGTACAAATAGCCTTCGTATGTTCCGGCGAGCGACGCCGCGTCGCTCCGCTACGTCACCCCGCCGTGAGCCACCGCGTCCGCGGATCCGGCCTCGGAGATACGCCGCTATTCGGGCCGCCACCGGGGGACGCGTCTCGCTCGGCTACACAAGAGATAAGTGCGCCTTCGCTAAGGAAGGTACAAGAGCAAAGAGACGAACATGATAGACTCACTTATCCTGCAACAGGGGAGCGACTGGCGCGCGCAGGCGGAGGTCTTTGACGAGATCTTCTTCGTCTTCCTCGCGTTAGGCACCCTCGTCGGCACGATCGTTGTCGCGTACACGCTGTGGAACGTGTACAAGTACCGCGACGACGGCAGCGAGCCGAAGGAGGACTTCGACGCGCCGGAGGTCGGCGAGCTCCCGACGGGACAGGGCGGTCCGAAAGCAAAGAAGCTCTTCCTGTCGTTCGGGTTGAGCGCGATCGTCGTCATCAGTCTCGTCGTGTACGCGTACGGGATCCTCCTCTACGTTGAGGAGGGACCGGACTCCGACGAGGACAACATCGAGATACTGGTCGAGGGGTACCAGTACGGCTGGGACTACGAGTACCCGAACGGCCACTCCGAGACCGGTGAGCTGATCGTTCCCGCCGACACGCGGATCGACATCTCGGTGACTTCACGGGACGTGTGGCACAACTTCGGCTCGTCGGAGTTGCGGATAAAATCCGACGCCATCCCCGGAGACAACAACACCAACTGGTTCTCCGTGAGTTCCGAAGAGGTCCAAGCGCAGGGCGGCGAGGCGACGTACACGGTCGAGTGCTTCGAGCTCTGCGGCCCCGGCCACTCCGCGATGGAGGGGCAGATCACCGTCATCCCCGAGGACGAGTGGGAGTCGTGGTACGAAGGAACCGGTAACGAGTCGAACGTCGAGGGCGCCGCAAGCGTTAACGGCGCTGCGTACGGGGGTGTGAGCGCATGAGCGAACTTCCGCCGACGACCTCCGTCAAGCGCTGGTTCGTCACCACGAACCACAAGGACATCGGAATCTTATACACGATCACCGCGCTGTTCTTCCTGCTGTTCGGCGGGGTGCTCGCCCTGCTGATCCGCATGCAGCTGTGGGACCCGACGAGTCAGATCCTCTCCGGACTGGCGTACAACGAGGCCGTCACCGCGCACGGGCTCATCATGGTGTTCTGGTTCCTCTCGCCGTTCGGATTCGGCTTCGCGAACTACTTCGTGCCGCTGCAGATCGGCGCCGACGACCTCGCGTTCCCCCGCCTGAACGCGCTGTCCTACTGGATGTACCTCTTCTCGGGGATCCTGCTCGGAATCAGCTTCTTCCAGGGCGGGACCCTCGACGCCGGGTGGACGATGTACGCCCCGCTCAACATCCCGATGTACACGCCGAGCATCGGGTCGACCGGGGCGGTGCTCGCGCTGTTCATGTTCGTCGTCGGCATCACGGCGTCGACGGTGAACTTCCTCACGTCCATCCACCACTCACGGGCAGAAGGGATGGGTATCATGGACATGCCGATGTTCACCTGGTCCATCCTCGCGACGGTGTGGATGATGCTGTTCGCGTTCGCGGCGCTGCTCGCCGTGGGACTGATCCTCGCGTCCGACCGCGTGCTCGGGAGCGTCTACTTCTCGGCCACTGAGGGCGGCTCCCTGCTGTGGGGCCACCTCTTCTGGTTCTTCGGCCATCCGGAGGTGTACATCGTCTTCTTCCCGGCGCTCGGCGTGATGTTGGAGCTGTTCCAGACGTTCTCCGGGCGGCGCCTCGTCGGTCGGAAGTGGGTGATCATCTCCATCTGCCTGATCTCCGTGCAGTCGTTCCTCGTGTGGATGCACCACATGTTCCTGACGACGATCAACCTGGAGATCAAGACGCTGATGATGGCGACCACCATCGGCATCTCGCTGCCCTTCGACCTACTGGTGTTCTCGCTGATCTACACGCTGATGAAGGGTCGCATCCAGTTCACGACCCCGTTCCTCTTCGCGTTCGGGGCGCTGCTGCTGTTCATCCTCGGCGGCATCACCGGGGTGTTCCTCGGCGCGATCGTACTCGACTACGAGTTCCGCGGCACCTACTGGGTGGTCGCGCACTTCCACTACGTGATGTTCGGCGGCGCGACCGCGCTGTTCGGCGGGGCCTACTACTGGTTCCCGAAGGTGACCGGGAAGATGTACGACGAGCTGCTCGGGAAGATCCACTTCGTCATCTTCTTCATCAGCTTCAACATGGTGTACTTCTCGATGTTCCTCGGCTGGGAGACCCCCCGCCGGGTGTTCGAGTACAACCCCGAGTTCCAGATCTTCCACCAGTTCGGGACGATCGGCGCGTTTATCCTCGGATTCTCATTCTTCATCATGTTCTACAACTTCGCGAAGTCCTACGTCTCCGGCGAACCCGCCGGGGACAACCCGTGGGACTACTCGCGGACCGCGGAGTGGGCGGTGTCGTCGCCTCCGCCGCTCGAGAACTGGCCGAACCGTCCCTCGTACGCGTCCGGCAAGCTCGAGTTCGTGAAAGACTACGTGCCGGACGGCGGCCCGGCGGTCAAGGCCGACGGCGACGGCAACGCCGCGACCGACGGCGGTGACACGCACGAGGAGCACATCTCGAAGTACCCGTACTGGGACAAACACCCGAGCCACGCGAGCATCTGGCCGTTCGCGCTCTCGCTAGCGCTCGGCGTCATGCTGCTCGGTCTCTCCGGGTTCAGCGAGTCGCTGTCGTTCGCTGTCGGCGAGTCGCTCGCGGCGACCACGCTCACGGTCTCGAACCCCGTCTACCCGATCCTCGTCGTCGTCGGCCTGGTCGGGCTGGTCTGGACCGGCGTCAAGTGGGGGTTACAGGACTTCTACGCCCCGCCCAGCGAGTTCGCCGAGCGGTGGCCCTTCGAGGGCGTCGAGAAGGTGAAGCTGGGGATGTGGTTCTTCCTCGCGTCGGACGTGATCGTCTTCGGCGCGTTCCTCTCCGCGGCCATCTTCGTCCGGTACAACGCCGGCTGGATGACGTGGGAGCCGCTGACGGAGTCGCTACCGGGACTCATCAACACGTTCGTGCTGATCACCTCGTCGTTCACGGTGATCCTCGCGCTGGTGTATTCCCACCGGAAGAGCCGGCAGGGAGTGCTCGCCTCGCTCGGCGCGACCATCGCGCTCGGCTTCACGTTCCTCGCGATCAAGATGTGGGAGTGGCACCACGAGATCTTCGAGGTCGGGGTCCGTCTCGCGCAGAACCCGTACGGCGACCCCGTTCAGGCGTCGATCTACTACGTGACGACCGGACTCCACGGGATCCACGTGGTCATCGGCCTCCTGATCGCCATCTTCCTGTTCGTCCGGACGTACCAGGGCCACTACCTGGACGACGAGCGGCCGATCGAGTACTTCGGCCTCTACTGGCACTTCGTCGACATCGTCTGGGTGTTCATCTTCCCGCTGTTCTACCTCTTCTGAGGGAACGGCGGACGGGGCGGCTCTTTTCGCGACGCACTCACTCGTCGAGCGGCTCGGCGCACCACTGACAGAACGCCAGCTCCGTGTCGGTCTCACGGCCGCAGTGGGGACACGAACTAGGGTCGACGCCCGAGTCCGCACCCGGTTCGGCCGACCCGAGATCGGCGTCGCTCGCGGCGGTCTCTGACGCGCTCCCTACGCCCCGCGACCTCTCGCGGTCAGGGAGACGCGATGCCGCTTTCGTGGAGTTCGCGGCCGCCGAGCGTCGCTCGTGCTTCCGGTTGTTCCGGACGGCGAGGACGTATGCGTCGACGACGCTGGCGGCGACGGCGACGAGCGCCGGGGCGATCTCGGCGATCGGTGGGCGGTCCCCGGCGACGACCTGATCGACCGCCGCGTCGGGGACGACGAACACGAGCGTCGCGGTGATCGCGACGTACCACCCGAAGGCCCGCGCCCACCGACGGAGGTAGGCGTGACCGAGTCCGGACACCACGAGCGCCAACACGGCCGCGAGCCACGGTCGTCGTCGACTGGTCTCGGGATCGCTCATGGCGTGCGCAACGGGCGCGACCGCCGAGAAGCTACCCCTCGCTCGGAGCGTTTATGTGGCCGAGACGCCGAGCGGGAGTATGTTCGGCGTGCCGACCGGAGAGTTCCTGATCGGAGTCGGGTTCGCGATCGCCGGAGTCGGGAGCTGGTTCGTCGGGCTCGGCGTCGCGTACCTCCTGTACCGGCGGTGGCGCGGGGACGGGCCGCGCGCCGACGGGGCGGACGGAACGGGAAACGACGAGCCGCGGACGGAGAACTGACCGTTCGTTCCGGTTCGGCCACGCTTTTGAGTCCGGTCCCCGGATGACCGGTATGACTGACACGGCGCTCGTCATCGGCGGCACCCGGTTCATCGGCCGGCATACGGTCTCCGACCTGCTCGCGAACGGCTACGAAGTCGGCATGTTGAACCGCGGCACCCACGAGAATCCCTTTTCCGACGACGAGCGGGTGACGCACGTCGAGGGCGACCGGAAGAGCGAGCGGGACCTCCGTACCGCGAAGCTCTCGATCGAGCCCGACGTCGTGATCGACTGCGTCGCGTATCAGCCGGCCGACGTAGAGACGGCGACGGAGGTGTTCGCCGACGCGGACGGGTACGTGTACGTCTCTTCGGGAGACAGCTACGCCGCCGAAGAGATCCCCAAACGAGAGGGAGAGACTCCGCTTCGACCGTGCACGCCCGAACAGGCGACCGACGACGAGTCGGAGACCTACGGGAACCGCAAGGCCGAGGGCGACCGCGCCGTCTTCGCGGCCGCCGAGGAGGGCGTCGACGCGACGGCGGTGCGCCCCTGTATCGTCTACGGCCCGTACGACTACACCGAGCGGCTCGACTACTGGATCGACCGAGTGCTCTCTCGCGACCGCGTCGTCGTGCCCGGCGACGGACAGAACCTCTGGCACCGCGCGTACGTCGAGGACGTGGCCAGCGCGCTTCGGATCGTCGCCGAGCGCGGCGAGGCGGGACGGGCGTACAACGTGGGCGACCGCCGGGCGCTCACGCTCGAAGAGACGCTGGAAACGATCGCCGACGCGGCCGGCGTCGACTGCGAGATCGTCACGGCGAGCGCCGACGCGCTGGCGGCCGGCGGCCTCGAACCGGACGACTTCGTGTTGTATCGGGAGTACCCGCACCTGCTCGACACGTGCGCGCTCGCCGATCTCGGGTGGGAGTCGACGCCCGTCGACGAGGCGGTGGCGCGGACCGTCGCCGAGCACCGGGACGCCGACCGCGACGGGAGCGAGTGGGACCCGGGTCGAGAGGCGGAGGAACGCGTGCTCGGCGTCAAAGAGACGCTGTAGGCCGGTAGCCGGGAAACACGGGAGCCCGTTCAGTACGCCGCGTCCCACCGAGCCGGCTTGCGCCGATTCCCGCAGTCGCGACACTCCATCCGGTCCATCGTGTCGATGGCGACGTTCGTCCCCTCGCAGTTCCCGCAGAGGAAGCCGTAGCGCCGCGTCAGATCGGCGTCAGCGTACGCGATGTAAAACGGGGCGTGAGAGCCTCGATCGCTCTCGTCGAAGGCGACGTGGACGGTCTCGCCGTCCTCCGTCTCGTAGGTGCCCTCCGAGATGCCGGTCAGCCGACCGACCTGCTTCCGGTACTCGCGCTCGGCGAACGTCTCGTCGCCGATCTCGACCGAGCGCTCGCCGTCGAGGTCGTACCCCTCGCGCTCGTAGAACGCCGTCCCCGCCTCGTTGTCGACGAGGACGCGCGCCTCGATGCGGTCGGCGTCGGCCGCGCGGAGCTCCGACTCCACCCGTTCCAAGAGTGCGGAGCCGATCCCCGACTCGCGGTGGTCCGGGTGGACGTGGAGCCAGTCGATCTCCCCGACGCGCTCGCGGCGACCGACGACGTAGCTCTCGGCGAAGCCGACGACCGTCCCGTCGACGACGGCCACCGGGAACACCGTGTCGTCGTCGCCGATGTCCGCGCTGAGCTCCTCCGGGTCGTACCACTCGTCGACCGCCTCGGCCAACAGCGGCTCGTCGACGGCGTGACCGTAGGAAGCGATCAGCGATTCGCGCGCGATCGTCCGGATCGCGTCGATGTCGTCGAGAGTCGCGGGTCGGAGATCCATACCGGCTCATTCACACGCGGCTACAAAAAACACACAGGCGGAACGCGTCGGCGACTGAGACGGAAACGAGACGGGAACGGGACCGAGGGAGGAAACGAGGCGTGCACGGAAACGCGCGCGAGAAGCCGCGAGCGGTCGTCGAGCGGTCTACGAGATGGAGTACGTCGCGGCGGCCATCAGTAGCATGGTGAGCGCGAGCGCGAGCCCCATCACGTAGGTGAGCGACCGGTTTTCCCACCGGAGGTGCTGGAAGTAGGCGACGATGAGCAGCGTCTTCACCGTCGCGATCACCAGCGTCCCGCCGAGCGCCTGGGCGTACGTGAAGTTGAGGAAGTCGGCCTCGAAGAGGACGAAGTTCAGGGCGGCCGCGACCAGGAGCGCGACGTAGATCGCCGTGTACAGTTTGAGCGAGTCGTCCGACATTGCTTGCCTTCGAGTTCGTCCGTACGCTTAAAGAATTAACCATCCGGGAGACGCGCTCGCCCCGAGCGACGGACCGGCTCACCGACGCTTCGCTCCGACCGATACCGGCGGTACCGAGCGCGCCGAGCGCGGATCCCGAAACGCATATCCGCGCGACGCGCCCACGTCGGGTCGGTCGCAGCAGCCGGCCGATATCATCGTGGACCCGCTCGAACCGACGGACGATCTGCTCGAATCGCTGTACGTCGTCAACAAGGTCGCGAAGCAGTTCGCCGACGAGGCGACCGCCGCCTACGAGCGCGGCGACCTCACCGAGAGCAACGTCCGTTCGGCCCGCAAGGACGCGCTGTACCGGACCAAGACGGCCGTCCTCTCCCGCGTCGTCGCCCACGACCCGTCCCGCGTCTCCGGGGAGTACCACGCGATCAACGGCGACGTCTGGCTCTTTCTGTCCGTCGACGGGTGGAAGTTCCATCAGCCGGCGTACGCGATCGGCAGCGAACTCACGGACGCGATCGAGATCTCGAACTCCCGATCCGACCCCCTCGACGCGCCGTACGAACGCGACTCGACGGTCGAGCGGTCCGATCGCACGCTAGCGGAGTCGCTCTCGGGACTGGCCGACGCCGGCGTCAACGCGAACGACCACCTCGCGCGCCCGACCGTCACGAGCGAACACGACCGGATCGTCGACGTGCGGTGGTCGTTCCTCCCGTAGGCGTCGAGCTCTCGCGTGGAGATCGCCACCGACACGACTAGCCGCGGCGCCGGCGGCTCTGTCACCGAATTGCACGAGGCGCGTCGCGCCGAGCGAGGCGAGCACGCGCTCTCGACTGCGGGTTTCGACGGACCTCGTTCTGTTTCGTTCCGTTCCGCTGTTCCGCCGCCGGTCGGGAGAGTTATGCCGCCGGGGGCCGACCGACGACGCGTGCAGAAGACGGTACTCATCACCGGCTGTTCCTCCGGCATCGGACGCGCCGCCGCGCGCGCGTTCCTCGACGAGGGGTGGACCGTGTACGCGACCGCGCGGAACCCCGCGGACATCGAGACGCTCGGCGAGGCGGGCTGCGAGCTGGCGACGCTCGACGTCACGGACCAGAGCGACGTGGACCGCGTCGTCGACCGCATCTTGGACGAGGAGGGCGCGATCGACGCGCTGATCAACAACGCCGGCTACGGCCAGTTCGGCCCGGTCGAGGACGTGCCGACCGCGAAGGTCCACGAGCAGTTCGACGTGAACGTGTACGGCCCGCATCGGCTCGTCAAGGCCGTCCTCCCCGGGATGCGCCGCGAGCGCGACGGGACGATCGTCAACGTCTCGTCGGTCGCCGGGCGGGTGTCGTTCCCGGGCGGCGGCGTGTACAGCGGCTCGAAGTTCGCGATCGAGGCGCTGTCGGACGCGCTCCGCAACGAGGTCGCCGAGTTCGGGATCGACGTGGTCGTCGTCGAACCCGGCCCCGTGTGGACCAACTTCTCGAAGCGCGCGGAGCGGGAGGCGGGACGCGGCGACGGCGAGGCGGCGGACGGGGCGACCGACGGCGGCGAGAGCGACGACGGACTCGACCGATCCGGCGCCTACGAGGAGTTCTACGCGATCTTCGAGGACACGCAGCTGATCGGCGGCGACGGCCCGGGCGCGATCGAGCCCGAGGTCGTCGCCGACGCGATCGTCAACGCGGCGAGCGCGACGCAGCCGCCCGCCCGCGTCCAGCCCGGTACGGTCGCCCGGATCGGCGTCCTCGCGCGGTACCTCCCCGACGCGATCCTCGACGCGGGGTACGACCTCGTCCGGAAGTTCACGTCGTAGGCGCGTCCGCGATCGCGTTCCCTGCGTTCGCTTACACGCCCGGCAGCCGACGGAACGCGGCTTTTTTCGATCGAAACAGGGTATTCGTTACCGGATTTACCAAAGAATTAAGTCACCGGATACGGTGGAGAATTCCATGTCATACGATGACATTCCACTCGATAGGCGCGAGCTGATGGCGACGACCGTCGGCCTGTTCGGCACGCTGGGGGCCGTCGGCGGCGCGTCCGCGGCGGATCTCGTCGAAGTGAACGTCGGCGTTCGGAACGACGCCGGTCGGTCGGCCGCGAAGCGTGCGGCGGCCGAGGTGAAACGCGAGTTCGCCTTCGACGCGCTGACGATCCGGGTCGCGCCGGCGGCGGCCGCGAACCTCGAGAACAACCCCAACGTCCGGTACGTCGAGGAGAACGGGACGATGGAGGCGTTCGAGCAGACGACGCCCTACGGAGTCGACATCACCGAGGCCGACCTGGCCATCGACGACGGCGACACGGGCGCGGGGGTCGACGTCGCGGTGATCGACACGGGGATCGACGCGCAACACGAGACCCTCCAGGCGAACCTCGGGGAGGGCTGGGCCGCCGTCGACGCCGCCTGCACGACGAACTGCGGCGGGGGCGGCCCCGGCGGCGGAGGGGGTAACGACATCGACGAGTGCCTCGCCGACTGGGACGACGACAACGACCACGGCACCCACTGCGCGGGCACGGCGGCGGCCGCGGACGACGGGACGGGCGTGCTCGGGGTCGCGCCGGAGGCGACCCTCCACGCCGTGAAGGTGCTCGCCTGTGACGGGTCGGGGTCGTTCGACGACATCGCGGCCGGGATCGAGTGGTCCGCGGACCAGGGCCACGACGTCCAGAGCATGAGCCTCGGCGCCGACACCGAGTCCTCGGTGGTCGCGGACGCGCTCGGGTACGCCGCCGACCGGGGCGTCGTGATGGTCGCCGCCGCGGGCAACAGCGGTCCCTGTACGGACTGCGTCGGCTTCCCGGCTCGGGACGACCGGGTCATCGCGGTGTCCGCGACGGACGAGAGCGACGCACTCGCCGACTTCTCCTCGACCGGGCCGGAGGTCGACATCGCCGCCCCCGGCGTGGACACGCTCTCGACCGTCCCCCGGGACGAGTACGCCGAGTTCTCCGGCACGTCGATGGCGTGTCCGCACGTCTCCGGAGCGGCCGCGCAGGTGATCGCCGACGGGACGACGGAACGCGACGCCGTCCGGACGGCTCTCCTCGACGCCGCCGAGGACGTCGGGCTCGACGAGAGCGAACAGGGGTCCGGGCGGCTCAACGTGGCGGACGCGCTCGGCGGTGACGACGGCGGGAACGCGGCCCCGGAGATCGACGACCTCGCGGTCTCCGAGGTCGAGACAGACGACGGCGACGCCGAGTTCGACGCGTCGTGGGCGGTCTCCGACGCGGACGCGGACCTCGACGCCGTCGAGCTCACGCTGGTCGACGACACGGCCGGCGCGACCGAGGACACGGCTTCCGAGAGCGTGAGCGGCGACGCCGCCAGCGGCACCACGCGGCTGGTCGCCGCCGGTGACGACGGCAGCGGGAACGGCTACACCGTCGAACTCGTCGCGACCGACACCGAAGGCGCGTCGGCGACGGACACCGCGACCGTCACGGAGACGGAGGACGGCGGTGACGGCGGAGACGGTGAGACCCCGCCCGCCGTCGACGAGTTCGTCGTCACCGACGACAGCAACCCGAACTGGTCGCGACACGCGGTCGAGTGGGCGGTCTCGGACGCTGACGGCGACCTCGCGACGGTCACGAGCGAGCAGCTCACCGACGGCGGGAGCGTCGCCGACGCGGTCTCGTCCGGCGCGAGCGGCGGCAGCGCGTCGGGCGTCGACGACCTCGAAAGCCGACGGACCTCCGTCACCGAGATCCGACTCACCGTCGTCGACGACGCCGGGAACGAGACGGTCGAGACTCGGAGCGTCTAGCGCTCGGAGGAGGCCGCCTCCGGGTCACCCGTCGCCGGAATCGTCGGATTCACCCGCCCGAACCCACTGCAAACGGGCTCTCTCCCTCCCGCCACTCCCACCCGGGGAGCCGCGTCTGGAACCCCGCCGCGAGCGCGGCGTCGAGGTCGTCGGCGCCGGCCGCGCCCGCGCCGTCCGCCGTCGCGTCCACGCGCACGTGCACGTCGACGAAGTGGAACGTCGCCTGCGCGAGCAGCGAGAGGGGCCGCCCCCCGGCGATAGTCGCCGCCAGCTCGCGGCCGAGGACCTCGTCGACGACGAACCCCGGGTAGTCGCCAGCCACGTCGAGGTCGCGGAGCAGGGCGACGCAGCCGGCGACGTTGACCGCGACGTCGCCGTCGGCGAACACCGCGTCGACCTCGCGCCGGTACGCCTCGGGGGTGACGGAGTCCACGTCGGTCTCGAAGAGCCGGCCCAACCGCTCGCGCGTCTCGTTGACGATCGGGACGACGACCGGTGCACGGTCGCGGATCCACGCGTGCTCGTCGCGGACCGTCTCGGGCGTGATACGCATGCGGTCGTCTTCGGAGGCAGGGGGTTTGCCATTTGCGAAGGGTTTTATAACGACCGGGCTAATCATCAGCTAAGCGGGTTTTCGCTGGCTGTTCCCGCACGGTACCACCTACGGACAGTACTATCACTATGCCTACTCCGTCACGGTCGACCGTTCGGCGCCGAGTCGCGCCCGGCACGCGACGCGGCTCGACGACGACGGCGGTCCCGACGACCCGCAGTGAGATATGAGTCAAGTCGATAAGCAACTCGATACCCTGAAATCAGAGATCGAACAGGAGATTCCGAACGACATCACGGTCACCGATGTGAAATACGAGGGACCGGAGCTGGTCGTGTACACCCGCGACCCCAAGGAGTTCGCCGGCGACGGCGACCTCATCCGACGGCTCGCCTCCAAGCTCCGGAAGCGGATCACCGTCCGCCCGGACCCGAGCGCCCTCGCCCCGCCGGCTCGCGCCGAGGAGGCGGTCCAGTCGGTTATCCCGGAGGAGGCCGGCGTGACCGACCTCGACTTCCACGAGGACACCGGCGAGGTCGTCATCGAGGCCGAAAAGCCCGGAATGGTGATCGGCCGCCGCGGCTCGACGCTCCGGGAGATCACCCAGGAGGTCGGCTGGACCCCCGAGGTCGTTCGAACGCCCCCGATCGAGTCCTCCACCGTCTCGAACGTGCGCGGCTTCCTGAAGAACGAACGCGAGGAGCGACGCGACATCCTCGAGCGCGTCGGCCGGCAGATCCACCGCGAGGAGATGTCCGACGACGAGTGGGTCCGGATCACGACGCTCGGCTGCTGTCGCGAGGTCGGTCGGGCCTCCTTCATCCTCTCGACGCCCGAGACGCGCGTCCTGATCGACTGCGGCGACAAGCCCGGCGCGGAGGGCGAGGTGCCGTACCTCCAGGTTCCCGAGGCGCTCGGCGCCGGCGCCGCGACCCTCGACGCGGTCGTGCTCACGCACGCCCACCTCGACCACTCGGCGCTCATCCCGCTCCTCTTTAAATACGGCTACGACGGCCCGATCTACACGACGGAGCCGACCCGCGACCTGATGGGCCTGCTCACCCTCGACTACCTCGACGTCGCCGCCAAGGAGGGGCGCACGCCCCCCTACGAGTCGTCGCAGGTCCGCGACGCGATCAAACACACCATCCCGCTGGAGTACGGCGACGTGACGGACATCGCGCCGGACGTGAAGCTCACCTTCCACAACGCGGGCCACATCCTCGGCAGCGCCGTCACCCACTTCCACATCGGCGACGGCCTCTACAACGTCGCCTTCTCCGGGGACATCCACTACGAGGACACCCGCCTGTTCAACGGCGCGGTCAACGACTTCCCGCGGGTCGAAACGCTCGTCCTGGAGTCCACCTACGGCGGTCGCGACGACTACCAGACCGATCAGGCCGACTCCGAGGAGGCGCTCAAGCGAGTCATCAACGAGACGTACGAGGAGGGCGGGAAGGTGGTCATTCCCGCGTTCGCCGTGGGGCGGTCTCAGGAGATCATGCTCGTCTTAGAGGAGGCGATGCGCAACGGGGACATCCCGGAGATGCCCGTCCACCTCGACGGGATGATCTGGGAGGCGACCGCGATCCACACCACGTACCCCGAGTACCTCCGGGACGACCTCCGCGACCGGATCTTCCACGACGACGAGAACCCGTTCCTCGCCGAGCAGTTCAACCACATCGACGCCGGCGAGGACGAGCGGCAGGAGGTCGCCGACGGCGACCAGTGCATCATCATCTCCACCTCCGGGATGATCGAGGGCGGCCCGATCATGTCGTGGCTCCGCCACATCGGTCCCGACCCGGACTCGAACCTCGTCTTCGTCGGGTATCAGGCGCAGGGGACGCTCGGCCGCCGGATCCAGAACGGCTGGGACGAGATCCCGGTCGACGGCTGGGGCGGCGGCAGCCGCGGCGACACGCTCACGCTGGAGATGGGCACCGAGGTCGTCGACGGCTTCTCCGGCCACGCCGACCGACAGGGGTTGGAGAACTTCGTGAAGACGATGAACCCCCGCCCCGAGAAGGTGCTGTGCGTCCACGGCGACGAGCGCTCCGTGCAGGACCTCTCGTCGGCGCTGTACCACGACTACAACATGCGGACGTTCGCGCCGAAGAACCTGGAGACGTTCCGGTTCAAGTAGGGCCTCGACGGTGAGGCCGCCGGGGGGACCGCACCCGCTCGTCCGTTGCGGCGACGCGAGTTTTTAAGCGCCGGCGCGGCGACCCTTCGCCCATGCGCATCGCGCTCATCGCTCACGACGAGTTGAAAGACGAGATGGTGGAGTTCGTCACCGCCCACGCCGACGCCCTCGGCGAGTGCGAACTCGTCACCACCGGGACGACGGGCAAACGCATCGCCGACGAGACGGGGCTGGCGGTGAACCGGCAGGCCTCCGGACCGTACGGCGGCGACCTCCAGATCGGGGGGATGATCGCCGACGACGCGATCGGGGGCGTCGTCTTCCTCCGCGACCCGCTCACCGCACAGGCCCACGAGCCCGACATCTCCGCGCTCCTCCGCGTCTGCGACGTGAAGGACATCCCGCTCGCGACGAACGTCGCCTCCGCGGAGCTGCTCGTCGACGGGCTCCTCGACGAGCGATAACGACGGGGGCGGCGTTCGCCGTCGCTTCCAGACGCGCTCCGACTTCCGTCGCTCCGAGTATCAGTCCGAATAACCGGCTCCGCGCCGTTTTTACCCGTCGGGTCGTACCCCTCGTCTATGACCAGTCGCTCTCGGGCCGGGCCCGCCGCCCTCGCGACGCTCTTCGTCGCGCTGCTGCTCGTCTCGGCGCCCGTCGCGAGCGGGGGCTTCGTCGGGGGCGCGGCGGCAGCGCCGGGCGGCGGCGCCACGGACGGCTCGAACGAGGGTGGCACCGATGCCGCGGCGGACCGGTTGGACCCCCCGACGCGGTGTTTCGCGGGCGAGGGGTACCCGATCTCGATCGGCGACGAGGGGCCGGCGATCGAGGCGCTCGTTCACCTCTCCGTGCTGACCGACCCCGCCGCCGGTAACGAGTTCGGACTGGAGGCGGCGGGGACGCTCGACGGCGAGCCGATCGTGACGCTCGGCGCCGGCGTCAGGCTGACCGCGCGGGAGGCCGTCGCGGACGGCGTCGACCCGTTCGCGGCGTTCGACGTGTTGTACGCCTACGAGCTCCGGCTCCCGATGTTCGACGGCTCGATCGGCGACTCGGAGTACCGCGACGAGGGGTCGCCGATCGAGTCGGGCGCGGGCGCGGTGCCCTGTTAGGCGTCGAAGGCGCTTCTCAGTCCGCCCCGGCCGGATCGCCGGGCGACGCGATCCCCCGCACGATCCCCAGCAGCTCTCGACGCGCGTCCCCCGGGGTCCCTCCGGACGGGTACGACGCCTCCTCGAGCGGGTACGCCCCGCCGCCGAGCAGGTACTCGTCGGTCGCCCAGACCGCGAGCAGCGCCTCGAGCGGGACGCCGCGGCGGTCGCCGACGCGCGCGACGCCGCGGAACGTCGAGAGCGTCGCGCGCGACGCGCTCGGGTCGTCGACCGAGATCCCCCGGTCACCGCGGTGTTCCACGCCCTCGATGTCGCGCTCGGCGAGGCGGTCGCGGAACCCCGACTGCGCCTGCCGCTCGACGAGCGCAGTGAGCGCGGGGTTCGGCGCGCTCGGCGGTCGAATCTCCAGCCGACTCGCGAAGCAGAAGGGGCGTGGCGGCTCGCTCGCGTCGCGCTCGTACCGCACCGTACACGCGTCGACGGAGACGGGACCGGCGGCGAACGCCCGCTCCGTGACCTCGTCGACGCGCCGCCAGCCGTCGAGGCGCTCACGGGGAACGACGGGCGGGTCCATGGGCGGCGTTCTCCGCCGAGGTAATTAAAAGGGACGCGGAGCGCGGTGGGGGTCGGCGGCCGCGGGCCGCCTCAGTGGTCGTCTTCGCGCCACTTGTGCTCGCACTCGGTACAGACGAAGAATCGGGTCTCGGACTCGTCGGCCGACCGGATCTGCTGCATGTACCAGTACGCGCGGTCGTTCCCGCACTCCGGGCAGTGGGCGGTCGTCTTCGGGAGCCCCTTGTCCTCCGCGTCGCTCACGTCGATGACCTCGGACTCGACCTGCGATTCGGTCGTCCACTCGTCGTCGTCGTCCTCGCGGCCGAGCTCGTTGTCGCAGTCCTCGGAGCTACACACCCAGTGGTCCTCGCCCTCGCCGGACATCATCATGGATCCGCACTCGTCGCAGAACTTCATGGCGGAACCAACCGCGGATCGTATATAAACGGCGGGATCGCTGGCGGAGAGTGTCGTCTCCGCGCGGCGCCGCCCCTCACCCGTCGTCGGCGACGTGGTCCGCGAGCGCGAACCGGACGCGCTCCTCGTCGCTCCCCTTCGTCTCCCGGCCGGTGACGACGATCTCGCCGATCTCGGCGGTGTCGCCGACGTGCGTCCCCGCGCAGGCGGTGCGGTCGTAGGGCTCCTCGTCGCCGTCGTCGACGTCCGCCCCCTCGGCCGCGCCGATCTCGACGATCCGGAGCTCCGCGATCGAGTCGGGCAGCAGGTCGATCCGGGTGCGGTCGGTGTCGAGCGTCGCCTCCGCCTCCTCGCGGTCCATCACGTAGCTCCGCACGGGGCGCTCGTCGGCCACGAGCTCGTTGAGCCGGGCTTCGATCCGCGCGAGGTCACCGTCGTCGAATCGGTCGTAGGCCGCGTCGAGGTGCGCGTGGTCGTCGTGGAGCTGGTTCCCCGTCGTCCGCGCGTCGAACTCGGCCAAGAGCAGCGCCGAGAGGAGGTGCTGTGCGGTGTGGTACCGAGAGTGCGCGCGGCGCCGCGCCGCGTCGATCTCGCCGACGACCCGCGTCCCGGGTTCGGGCGGTGAGACGGTGTCGGCACCCGAGGCTATCGGTTCCAGGGTGTGATACACGGTGTCCTTCTTCTGTACGTCGACGACGCGCCAGCCACGAGGAGCGGCGCTGTCGTCCTCTCCGGCGTCTTCGTCCCCGTCGTCGTCGACCCCGGCGCGGTCGTCCGCGACCCGGAGCGTCCCCGTGTCGTGCGGCTGGCCGCCGCCGGTCGGGTAAAAGTGCGTCCGGTCGAGGACGACCCGGTCGTCGAGCGCGCGCTCGACGGTCGCCTCGAACGTCGTCACCGTGTCGTCGGCGAGGTACAGCGCTTCGGTCATACCCGGACGGTGCGCCGCCGCGGGCTTCAGTCGTGCGTTCGGAGACGACGACGGACCGACGGTCAGCGCTGAAGACGGACGTTGACGGCGGTGTCGGGGACGAACACCTCGTCGCTGTGATCGAGGTCGGCGACGACGGTGCCATTGGCGGTGTCGGTCGCGGACTCGTTCACAGTGAACCCGTCCGTGCGCTCGAAGTACCGGCGCCACGCGTCGGCGTACGCCGACTCGATTCGGAGGTCGAAGGGGCCGTCGTCGGCGGCGTCGGCGACCTGAACGAGCCTCGGTCGGGAGGTCCGCTCCACCGCGACCTGCACGGTCCCGTCCCGCTCGGCGGTCTCCGGCCCGAGCGGGTACAGCCGGACGATCGGGAGCGTCGTCCGCCCGTCGGCCGCGACGAACCGCGGCTCCGAGCGCATCACCGCCGCGCCGCCGTCGCTCCGGAACCACGCCCCGCCCTCGTACGCGATCGTCGTGTCGCCGTTCGCGTAGGTCAGCGAGCGGAACGCGAACCCCCTGACCACCCCGTCGGAGGCGTTTCGCAGCTCCACGGTCGTCGTCTCCGCAACCGACAGCGTCCCGCCGCTGAGCCGGATCTCCGTCGACCGGCTCGGGTCGCCGTACCGCTGGACGTCTCGGAGGTTGTCGTCGAACACGTCGAAGGCGCGCTCGACGTTCGCGACGCGCTCGGCCTCCTGTCGCTCCTCGATGCCGGTGATGCCGACCGCGAACACCGTTCCGATCGTCACCGTGACGAGCGAGAACACCAACACGTAGCCGACGACGTTGCTCACGCCGCGCTCGTCCCCCGCGAACGCGGCGAGTCCGCCGTCGCCGACCGAGACGGTCGGCCGCCGGCGGTCGGTCATCGGCCGACCACCGTCAGGTTGCCGGCGCCAGCCCCGCCGTGGTCGTACTCGATCCGGATCGGCCCGCCCCGGACGCTCGTCGGCGTGACGTTCAGCCGCGCCGCGTGAGGGATCTCCAGGCTCGCTTCCGGGCTGTCCGTCCGCAGCGTCACGGCGTCGTCGTCGACCGCGATCCGGTAGGGGACGCCCGCCACCCGCGTCGGGAGGTCGACAGCGACCGAGACGGTGGCGTTCGCCGCGCCGGGCGCGGTCGACCGGTCGGCCTCCGCCGCGCGGGCGAGCCGGTCGGCGCTCTCGACGTTCGCGGCCGCGGTCTGTCCGAGGACGGCGAGGTCGCTCTGTACGGTCCGGTCGGTCTGCGAGTCGACGACGCCGCCGACGCCGATGACGACCCCCGAGAGCAGTATCGCCCCGATCGCGAGCGTCAACACGTACCCGACGGTGACGCTCACGCCGCGCTCGTCGCGGCGGAGGCGCGTCGACCCCGACCCGAGGCGGTCACGCATCGGGCTCACCCGGGGCGACCCGGACGGCGGTCTCGAACCGGAGCTCCGCGGTCCGGTAGCGGAGGTTGACCGTGGCCTCGTACACCGCCGGCGCCGCCGCGAGGTCGGTGCTGACCTCGTCTCCCGAGACGGGCCGCGCGGTCGCGGTCACCTCGCCGCCGACACCGCTCGCGTTCACGAGGGCGACGTCGTAGGGGTCGTCGGGCGCGACGAGGGACGACGGCCAGATACCCGGACAGGGCCGGTCGCCGAGTCGCTCGCCGGTCAGGTCGACGGTGACGCGGTCGCGTCCGCCCGGCGGCGTCTCGCACCGGACCGTCGGACCGGCGCCGTCGTCGCCGACCGCGACGGTGACGTTGCCGTCGGTCCCGTTGTACACGTACACCTGCCGGCTCCCGCCGGTCGAGTTGTCCAGGTCGACGTGGAACGCGTTCGTCTCGTTGTTGAGCGAGCCGGGGTTGACCTCGAGCACGAAGCCGCGCGTCCGGTCGACATCGCGGGCGAGGGTCGACGCGTTCGGGTCGACAGCGGCCATCTCGGCGGTGAGACGGCTCCCGTTCCGGACCGACACCAGCTCGACGTGCGCGACCCCGCCGCGCTCCGCGTACGACCGGGATATCTCCCCGTCGAGGTCCGCGACCCCGTCCCGAACCGTCTGAGCGGCGTCGGCGTGGCCGGCCGGCCCCGCGCGGTTGGTCGCGTCGATCAGCTCGCCGGTCCCGCCGACCGCGGTCGCTCGGACCTCCAGCGCCTCGCCGTCGGCCGACTCGATCCCGCGGGTCGCAACGTTCTCGCTGTAGATGGTCGCGTTTAACAGCACCACCAGCGTCACCAGCGAGACGGCCATCACTAGCCCCGCGACGAGCAGGAGCTGGGCGCGGTCGGCGTCGCCGTCGCCGTCGGTCCCGAAGAGGCGGTCCCGGTCCGGCGGGCCGACGCTCACATCCGCCATACGACGATGCGCACCTCCACGTGAGCGAACAGCGGATCGGACGCGGTCTCTGCCGCGTAGAACGCCCCCGAGTCCGTCCCGTCGGCCAACCCTCCGAGAGTCGAGTTCTCGTACCCCGGCGCGGTCAGGTTCGCGTCGGCGGCGAGCGCGACCGTCCGCGTCGCGGTCACGGCGTTGTCGCTCGGCGTCCCCATGTCGATCAGCGACGTCGTTCGCCGTTCCGTTCGGGCCGTCGTGTTGTAGTGGCGGAGCTCCACGTTGACGGCGATCCGCCTGTCGACGAACGTCCGATTCAGCGACTCTCCGAACCCGCCGAGCGCGGCGTCGAACCCGTTCGGCCCCGCGGCCCGCGTGTAGGCCTCGCCGTCCACCTCCGGCGGGCTCGACGCGAACGTCTCGTTCTCCGGGTTCCACCGCAGGATCGCGGCCTGCAGGTCGCCGTTCTCGGCGCTCGCCGCCAGCAGGTCGCCCGCGACCGCCCGCTGTTGGTTCTCGATGTGCTGGTTCGACGTGCTGGCCGACAGGGGCGTCACCGCGGTCGCCTGGAGGGCGAACGTGAGCCCCGCGACGAGCAGGATCGCCGCCGCGAACGCCTCGAGCGTGTGCGCCTGCGCGCGGTCGTCCGTCGCGCCGGCGCCTGCACGCCGCTCGTCTCTCGAACGCATGATCACCACACCCGCACCGTGAGCCGGTACTGCGCCCCGCCGATCGAGACGAGCCGCTGCGAGACGGTGACGTCCTCGCCGACCGCGTCGCTCGGGTCGGCGGTGGTCCGATCGGGCTCGACCGCGAACCGCCCGTGACGCGTCGCGATCGAGAGGGTCGACGCGTTCGTGCTCGGATCCCGCCGGTCGAGAGCGTGGATCACCACTTGCACGTCGCCGTCGACTCCGAAGGTGGCCGCCGGATTCGCGGCGACCTCCGGGTGACAGTCGGCCTCGGTCCCGAGCGTCGCGTTCGCGTCGAGGAACGCGACGGTACAGGCCGGCGACAGCACGCCCGGCTCCGCCGGCGACGCCGCGAGCAGATCGCCGGCGACGCCGGCCGCGACCCGGTCGCTCACGACCGGCGAGGCGGTCGCCGCCGCCGAGAAGGGGTCGAACAGCGTCGGGACGAAGGCGATCACGAACGCGAGCGTCAGCAGGAACACGCCGGCGCCGACCGCGAAGTCGATCGGGGTCTGCGCGCGGGACTCCTCATCCCACATAGATCCACACCCCCAGCGCGAGCGTCATCAGGACCACGGCGAACTTGACGCCGGAGACGATGTCGGCGTTCCGGATGTAGCCGCTGATGAACCCGGAGAGGATCGCCTGCAGCGTCACGGCGTGGAAGAACAACAGGGAGAGCACCTCCGGGTCGACGCCGCCGCCGCCCCCGAAGCCGGCGCCGCCCGCGCCCCCGGCCGACCCGCCGTCCGCCTGCGAGGAGAGCCCGCCCATCACGTCGATGAACTGGGTCTGGAGGATCGCCATCACGCCGAGCAGCGTGACGTACGTCATCACGATGATCGCCACCTGCATCCGGGTCTGTGAGATCCGATTGCGCTCGATGTCGTCCTGGTTCTCCGAGGCCTGCGCCGCCGTGGTCAACACGTCCGTGATCTGCGACGAGGCCTCCTGCGCCTCCGAGATGAGCTTCACCGTCCGGGCGAGCCGCGGGACCGCGTACTTGTTGTTGAACTCCACCAGGGCGTCCCGCAGGCTCATCCCGTAGTTCACCTTCGCGTGGACCACCTCGAACTCCTCGGCGAGCTTCCCGGTCGACGTCTCCGAGACCGTCTCCACCGATTCGAGCAGCGTCTGTCCGGTGTCGTTCGCGGAGGAGAGCTTCCGGAGGCTCTCGGAGAGCTTGCCCGTGATCGCTCGCTTTGACCGCTGGCTCCACTCGTGGAACACCGCGAGCGGCGTCAGCACGAGGTACGCCGGCACGTACACCCAGATGAACGTCGACCACACCGGGCGGTCCACCCAGCCGTCGAAGGTCGTCGGCGCGTTGCCCGAGGCGACCGCGACGCCGACGATGACCAGCGCGGCCGGCACTGTCAACGCGAGCGTGTACAGCGGGTTATCGCGCAGGAACAGGTGCGGCGCGGAGACGATCTGTTTGGTCTTGTAGGTCCCCTCGCGGTCCCGGATCCGGTCGAAGACGCCGAACCGACCGACGAACCCCTCGATCAGCCCGAAGTGAAGCAGTCCCTCTTTGCTCGTCTGCCGGAGCCGGTCGCTGCCGCCGTCGGGGCGGAGGTAGCCGTCGCCGGGCTCGTCCTGCTTGACCGTGGAGACGAGCACGAGGAAGCCGACCCCGGTCAGCGGGATGAGGGCGTAGACGGTCGCGTACAGCAGGCGCTCGTCGGACTCGCCCATCATGCCCATGATGACGAGGATGATGATGAGGAGCAGTGGGAACAGCGACAGCGTCATGTACATCTCGCCGAACAGCTCCAGCGTCTCCAAGGTCATCTCGCGCTCCTGTTTCGACGTGCGGAGGTGTTTCTCCTTTTTGTCCTTCAGGAAGCCCTCCATGTCGCCGCCGGAGTTGACGATCGAGAGCATGTCCGCGAGGAACTGCGAGAGCTCGTCCGAGGGGGTCTCGAGCGACTGCTGGCGGATCGCGTTCCGGTAGTCGGTGCCGAAGTACTCCGTCTCGTTGACGATGCTCTGGAACTCCTGAGACACCTCGCCGTAGGTGTCCTCCGCCGTCGCCATCGCGCGCAGGATCTCGAGCTGGTTGAGCCCCCCGACCGACAGCGCGTACATGAACGACACGGAGTCCGCGAGCAGGAGGTTGATCTCGCGTTCCCGCGCCGACGCCCGCGAGTACGGGATCGCGACCACGCCCCCGAAGCCGATCGCGAACCCGATCGATCCGAACACGAGCCCGCTGATGAGAACTGCGGTGGGCACGACGAGGGAGCGCAGGAACTCCTTGATCGCCGGCGTCGGTGCGGGCATCCCGAGCGAGAGCGTTTCGGGGTTGACCAGTCCGAGCGAGAACGCGCCGTACCCCGTCAGGGTTCCGAGCGCCCAGAGGGCCCCGCCGACGAGCAGGCCGACGCCGAGCGCCTTGGAGACGTACATCTCCACCTGGTCCGGCATGCGGGCCTCGGCGAGCTTGCGCTCGATATCGCCGACGAAGTCGCCGTCAGCATCGAAGAGGAACTCGAAGACCGGGTAGAACAGCTCCGCGAGGAGGTTCCCGCCGACGGAGCCGTCGCCGACGCCCGTGTCGAGGCTCATCCGACCCACCCCGATCGGACCACGGGACTACCGCTCCTCCGGGGATTCGACGGTTCCGAACCCCCAGTCACCGATGTCGTCGTCGCTTTCGGTGTCGTCGTCGCTTTCGGTGTCGTCGTCGCTTTCGGTGTCGTCGTCGCTTTCGGTGTCGTCGTCGCTTTCGGTGTCGTCGTCACCCTCGTTGTCCCCATCCTCGTCGGCGTCACGCTCATCGTCATCACCCTCGTCGTCGGTGGCGGCGTCACGCTCCCCGTCGTCGCTTTCGATGTCATCGCCGTCTCCGGTCTCGGGTTCGATCTCCCCGCCGTCGGCGTCCGCTTTGACGCCCGAATCGGCCCTTTCGGGCGTCGACTCCGGGGTAGGGTCAGGCGTCGGCTCTGGGTTAGGGTCGAGCACGTCGATCCCCTCGTCGAACGGCTCGTCGAAGTCGATCCCGCCCGCGGGGTCCGTGTCGTCCGTGTCGTCCGTGTCGTCCGCATCACCCGCGCTCGCCGCGTCGCTCGCGCGCTCCCCGTCCCCGATATTCTCGGCGTTCCCGGCGTTCCCGACATCACCGGCGTTCTCGGGACCCTCGTCGTCCGGACCGTCTGCGGTCGTCGAGGGGAGTTCCGCGAGCGCGACCGCCGCGTCGAGCGCCGCGGCCTCGTCTGCCGCCTCCGCGAGCGCCTCGCGGTCGACGCCGGGCTCCGCTTCCACGTCGCGAGCCGGCGCGACGTCGAGGAGAGCGTCGGCGACGGAGTCGGGCATCCGACCGCGGTACTCCGCGAACAGGTCCTCCGCCTCCGCCAGAATCCGTTCGACCTCCTCGCGGCCCGCCTCGTCGGGATCGGGACGCGGGACCATCTCCTCCTTGTCGCGGTCGACGTTGATGAGGACCGACTCCATCTCGCGGAGGTCCTCTAACGACCGCTCTAACTCCTCGTTCGCCATCAGCGCGAGGACGGTCTCCGGGTCGTTGATGAACGCCTGGAACGTCGCCGCCACCTGCGCGTAGCTGTTGAGCCCGCGGTCGATGAGGTACGCTAACACGACGCGTCGCTTCCGGAGCTCCTCGTCGAGCGTCTCGCGGCCCCACCCGCGGTCGAACATGATGTCCTCGAGGGTGTTCGAGTCGCCCATCTGGAGGAACTCGTCCGTCTCCGCCTGCCACTGGAACACGTCCTGAACGTTGATCTCGTCGTTCTCGGCGTCGTAGTGGTTGATCTCGGTCAGCGACTTGTTCCGGCGCACCTTCCTCCCCTGCACGCGGGTCGACGTCTGGACGGAGACCAGATCGAGCGCGGTGAACATCGTCTTCGAGACGTTGATCGGCTCCGTGGTGAACCGCTTGAGCACCTCGCCGACCGTGTCGGCGTGGAACGTCGTGTACGTGGTGTGGCCGGTCGACATCACCTGGAAGGCCGTGCGGCCCTCCTCACCCCGGATCTCGCCCATCACGATGTAGTCGGGACGCTGGCGGAGCGCGGCCTCCAGCAGGTCGAATTCGTCGATGTCGCCCTTGTCGTCGTCGGAGAAGGAGGGGCGGGTGACGGAGGCGATCCAGTTGCGCTGGGGGAGCTCGACCTCGCGGGTGTCCTCGATGGAGACGATCTTCGCGTTCGAGGGGATGAAGAGGGAGACCGCGTTCAGGCTCGTCGTCTTCCCGGAGGCGGTGCCGCCCGCGAAGATCAGGCTCTTGTGGTTCTCGATCGAGAGCCAGAGGAAGGCCATCTCGTCGAGCGAGAACGTCTTCCAGTTGATCAGGTCGATCGGGGTGAAGGGCACGTCGTTGAACTGCCGGATCGTGTAGTTGGTCCCGTGGTCCGACACCTCGCGACCGAGCGTGAGCTGGGCGCGGGAGCCGTCGGGGAGGGTGGCGTCCACCTGCGGACGCCGCTTCGAGATCCCCTTACCGGAGCGCTGGGCGAGCTTCACGACGAAGTCGTCGAGCTCGTCGGTCCCGTGGTAGACGTTGGTGATGATCTGCTCGTAGTCGGAGTGGTAGACGAAGACGGGTGAGTTGTACCCGTCACAGGAGATGTCCTCGACGTTGATGTCGTACTTGATCGGGTCGATGCGCTCGTACCCGATGAAGTCACGCTTGAGGTAGTACAGCAGCTTCTCGACCTGGTGCTCGGAGAGCGTCTCCGAGTCCTCCGCGAGCACCGCGGGCTCGGGCCGGGCGAGGACCTTCGTCGGCGTCGGCTCCGACTCCGCGGGCGGCTCGTACCCGAGCGATTCCGTGATCCGGTGAGCGATCCCCTCTGTGAGGTCGAAGCCGAACCGGTCGACGAGGTCGTCGACGAGGTCGTCCACGACCCCCCGGTCGTCGTCGTCGCGCTCGTAGAGGTCGTACCGGTCGAGCAGCGTCAGCGTCTCGTCGACGATCACGCCCTCGCGGAACGCCTCGTCGCCGCCCGCGATCGACTCGTCGGCGTACTTGATCGAGGTCCGGAGCTTCCCGGTGAGGAACTCGACGAGGTCCGTCTCGATCTCCGTCCGGTGCGGCTGGACCGCGTAGTACTTCACCTCGTTCTCCTTCGTCGACCGGAACACGATCACGAACGCGTACGGCTTGTTCACCCAGTACCGCTCGATCTCGCGGAAGTGACGCTTCTTCGGCATCGGCACCGCCTTCTCCAGGTCGTACCGGTTCGCGAGGGTGGTGTGACCCTCGTCGCTCGAGAAGAACGCGTCCTCGTCGACCTCCGGGTTCACGTCGACCGTGCGCTCGTCGACCAGCGCCGCGAGGTCGGCCGCCGCGCTCCCGCCGGCCCCCAACAGCTCCTCGGTCCGATCGGGGTCGAACCCCAGCGCGTCGACCTTGTCGTCGTGCGTGAACTCCAGCGGCTCCTCTTCGCCCTCCTCGTTCACCTCGGTCGGCGGGTTCCCGTCCTCGTCGAGGAAGTACTCGTCGCGGTAGTCGTCCCACGTGTAGTACCCCTTGAGGACCGGTACCTCGTAGAGGTTGTACCGGGCCGAACACAGGTCCCAGAGGACGTCTCCGACCGCCGCGGCCGCTCCGACGCGGTAGCCCGTCTCCGACGGGTCGAACCCGAGGAACTCGCTCGGGTCGACGCCGCTCCGGTCCCACTCCTCGTCGGTCGGGGCGCGGCGCGGCACCGCCTCGACGTCGGCGCCCGCGGCGACCACGACACCGGGAACGCCCGCGCCGTCGACCGCGATGCCGGGGCGATCCGCGGGTTCGTTCGGCTCCGCACGGTCGCTTTCGGCCGGCTGGTCGGCCGGTTCCGCCGGTTCGTCGACCTCGGCCGCCGCTTGATCGTCGTCCTCGTCGCCCTTATTGTCGCTATCGTCCCCGGCGCCGTCGTCGTCGCCATCATCGTCGCCGTCTTCTTCGTCACCCTCCTCGTCGCCGTCTTCTTCGTCACCCGCCTCGTCGCTATCGTCCTCGTCGACCGCCGCGACCCCGGGATCGGGGGCCACCGCCGCGGTCGAGGTCCCGGCGGGGACGACGGCCGCCCCGCTGAGGACGACGTGGTCCGGACCGATCACGAGGGTGCCCGCCTCGGGCGTCCCGTGTCCCGAAACCGCGGTGTCGCCGTCGGCCTCGTACGGCTCGTCGACGCCGGCTGCGCGGACGGCCCGATCGACGCCGTCCTCGAAGTGGGCGTCGACGGCGGTCGCGGGGACGACCGGCTCCTCGCCGATGTCGGCGTACAGCTCGGCCGCGGCGTCGTCGCGGCCGCGGTCGCGGAGGAACGAGCGCCACGAGTACCGCCCCACTGCGACCGGGGGATCGGACGCCGAAGATTCCGCCGTCTCGTCGGGCGAGAGGGACGAACGCTCGGCGTCCTCGGTTGCCATAGCTACGGGAACACTTCGACCGGTCAAAAAGGTGTCTCGCAAAAACCCGCGACTGATAATTCCCGGACGGAAGCTCGTGACACCCGTTTGAAAGGCATCTGGTGGTTCGTCAGTCGTCGACAGCCGACCCGCTGATCGAGAGCCGGCTTCGTGGCCGCCGGAGACGGCGTGGGGTCCGACGATTCCGAGCGACGCGGTCCTCGGCGGGAGCGCGTACTGGACGACGGGGGCGATGGGCGCGACCGGGGGAACCGCCGCCGTCGCGTGCGCGGCCGTGACAGTCGGAACCCGGCTGGCCGCGGTCACGTACGGCTTGAACCTCCCGACGGCACGGAACTCGGAACTGCAGCGGGAGTGACCCGGTTAGGGCCACAGCCCGCGGGTCTCGTGAGCTTCGGCGACCCGCGACAGCGCGACGATGTACGCCGCGTCGCGCCACGTCACGTCTCGCGCTTCGAACTCCTCGCGCACGTCTCCCCAGGCGTCGAGCATCTCCGTCTCGAGCTCCTCGTTGACGCGGTCGAGCGACCATGCCCGGCGATTGATGTCCTGCAGCCACTCGAAGTAGCTCACCGTCACTCCGCCGGCGTTGGCCAGGATGTCCGGGATCACCGGCACGTCCCGCTCGGCGAAGATCGCGCTCGCCGCGGTCGTCGTCGGACCGTTGGCGCCCTCGACGACGATATCGGCGGCGACGTCGCGGGCGTTGTCCGCCGTCAGGACGTTCCCGATCGCCGCCGGGATCACCACGTCCACGTCGAGTTCCAGCAGCTCGTCGTTCGTCACCGTCTCCGGCGCCTCGTGGGTCATCACCGCCTCCGCTTCCTCGTGGTGAGAGGGAATCGCGTGCGTGTCCAGCCCGTCCGGGTCGTACACTCCCCCGTTGACGTCGCTCACGGCCACGACGTTCGCTCCCCACTCGTCGAGTAGCATCGCGGCGTTCGCCCCGACGCTCCCGAACCCCTGCACCGCGACCGACGTCTCCTCGATCTCCTTCCCGTAGTAGTCGATCGCCTCGCGGGCGACGATCGCGACGCTCCGACCCGGCGCCTCGTCCCGGCCCTCGCTCCCGCCGACGACGGGCGGCTTCCCCGTCACCACTCCCGGGATCGTTTCGCCCTCCTGCATGGAGTACGCGTCCATCAGCCACGCCATCGTCTGCGGGTCCGTCCCCATGTCCGGCGCGGGGATGTCCTTCGTCGGGCCGATAACGGTCCGGATCTCGTCGGTGAATCGGCGCGTCAGCTGTTCCTTCTCGTCGACGCTCAGGTCCTTGGGGTTCACCGCGATGCCGCCCTTCGCGCCGCCGAACGGGATGTCCATCACGGCGCACTTCCAGGTCATCCACATGCCGAGGCCGACGCACTCCTCGCGCGTCACGTCGGGGTGATACCGGAGCCCCCCTTTATACGGCCCGCGGACGCTGTCGTGTTGCGCGCGGTACCCGGTGTACACCTCTACCTCACCGGTCTCCCGTTCGATCGGAACGGTGACCTCGTGGACTTTCTTCGGGTGTTTGAGCCGCTCGACGACGTTCCGGTCGATGTCGAGGTGGTCGGCGGCGTGCTGGAGCTGTCGACGCGCCGTCTCCAGCGCCGATTCCGACTCGCTCGGTTCTTCTCGGGTCGCTGCTCGCGTCTCGTCGTCGCGGGTCGTCGATGTGGAGGACATCGTCACTCGATGGGTGTGTGTCGGTTCCGCATCTCGCCGGCGCAGTCGGGACACTGGCCCGGGTTGTTCTCGACGAGCACGACGCTTCCGCACTCGAAGCACTCGTAGGGCGATTCTTCGGCCGGGGTCTGGTCGACGTCTCTCATTGGTGATCGAGAGTCCCAGCGGTCCGGTGCGGGGTACTCTACAAGGACATATAGGAGATATAAGGATATGATCGGTAGTTGACTATCAAACCGTATCTTAGTAGTAGTGGTTTACAATTAAATGGCTCCGTTGGAATCCCCGACCGGTGAGAAACCCGCTCCCGTACATGCAGCGCGGACACAACGACGTGAGAGAGTACGGGAGTGAGTATTGCAGATCGGTGACGGCGATAGGGTATTTAAGCAACTGTGAGCGACGGCGACGATCGTTTATAA
>NZ_AOJG01000010.1 GCF_000337375.1 Halorubrum lipolyticum DSM 21995
GAGCGACTGAAGCGCGCAGCGAGCGTGCGCCGCCCTCGGCGACTGGGGCTTTGGAGGTCGTCACCGCAGTATCGTCGTACCCTTATAAACAGCCGACAGCAACACCACTCGATCACGTATAAATAACCACTCACCCAACTCGCTATACCCACTCCCGCTATCGATCGAGAAGCGCGCTTCGCCGACCGACCGGTTCAGCCGTCAGCCGTCGACGTGGGGGGCGGCCACCGACGCGTGATCGTCGATCAGCGCCGTGAACAGCTTCCGCTGTGCGGTCCGGATGTGCTGGTAGAACGCCTGCGGAGAGATGTCCAGCGAGTTCGCGACGGTTTCGCCGGTCGCTTTCCGCGGCGATTCGAAGAACCCGCTGTAGTACGCCGTCTCCAGGACCTCGAGCTGTCTGTCGGTCAGCCGGTCGAGAACCGACGCGTAGAACCCGTGTTCTGACGCCTGTTCGCGCGTCTGCTTCGACGCGAGGTCGACGTCGCCGAACCGCTCGCGGAGGAACTGCGTGACGTGCCGGTGATCGACGCCGCCGGGGACGTCGATGGCTAGCTCCGTGCCCGCGCTCGTCGCCGTCGCGTTCCGGAGGATGGCCCCGTGGTCGGCCAGCTCCGCCGCGAGAAACGGCTCGGTCAGTCGGAGCCGCAACACGCCCCCGGTATCGCCGCCGCGGATCCGCCGAACGGCCTCGACGGCCACGAGGTCGTCGGTCGCGTCGACGACGGCGTCGACCGGTGCGTCCTCGACGGTGAGGAACACGGAGTTACCGGTCTCGGTCTGCTGGACGCCGCCCTCGTAGGCGAGCGTACAGTCGGCGACCTCGGCCAACCGCGCGAGCACGAACGACGGGTCGCGAACCGCGTACTCGACGCGGGTCATCGAGGTGGTGAGCAGCGCGCGCTTGCGCTCGCTGGCGCTGATGGCGGCGGCGATCGTCTCGCCCAGCTCCGCGAGGACGGTCCGGACGGTCTCGTCGAAAGCGTCCGGCGTCTCCGCGTACACGGTCAACACGCCGTACGAGAGGTCGTTGTACACGAGCGGGACGCTCAACGCGGAGAGCAGGTCGCGCGAGATCGCGTCCGTGCGCCACGGCGACGCGCGGAGGTCGGTCGCGACGTTCGGGACGTGCGTCACGTCGCGCGTCGCCGCGGTCCGACCCGCGGGCTCGACGCCGTCGGCGGCGACGGGGAACGACTGCGTATCGAGGTAGCCCCGGTCGGTCCCCGCCCACGCCCGCGGTGTCACCGCCTCTCCCGTGTCGTCGCGGGCGCCGATCCACGCGAGTCGGAAGCGCCCGTCGGCGGTGAGCCGTTCGCAGACGGTGTGGTCGATCTCCTCGCGGGTCTCGGACTGCACGATCCCGTGATCGATCTCGCGGATGGTCTCGTTGATCCGGTTGAGCGCTGAGAGTCGATCGTTCTGCCGCTGGAGCTCGCGGTCCTGTTCGCGGAGCTGGGACTCGCGATCGACCCGGTCGAGCGCCGCTTCGGCCGTCGCCGCGAGGAGGTCGGCGAGTTCCCGCGTGACCTCGTCGAAGGCGCCGACTGCGGTCGATCCAGCGACGAACACGCCGTGGTTCCCGAGCGGGATGTACGCCGCGCTCCGGAGGTCGGTGGCGGGGTTCCCGAGGCGGTCCGCGTCGTGGATATCCGCGAGGAACAGCGCCTCGTCCTCGACGAAGCTGTGGCTCGTGAGGTCGCGGCCGTCCGCGTGTACGGCCGGCAACGGCCCGTGCGCGCTCCGCATCGCCCGCGAGCGGGCGGCGGGTCGGAGGCGGGTGTCGTCGGCGTCGAAGAGGTAGACGGCGCCGGCGTCGAGACCGAGGACGCCGGGAGTGTCGTCGACGACGTGCTGAGCGATCTCCTGGTGCGTTTCGGCGTACAGGAAGTCCCGGGCGGTCCCTTGCAGGGTGGCCAGCGCCCGCTCGCGCTGCTTGCGCTTCGTCACGTCCCGACAGCTGTACAGCAGCGTTCCGTCCTCGATGGACACCTCTCGAACGTTCACCAACAGCGTGTGTTCACGGCCGGCCTTGTCGGTGGCCGTGGTCTCGATGTTCTTCAGAACGCCCTCGTCGGCCAGCCTCTCGCGGTCGAAGAGCCCCTCGCCGAGCAGGTCCTCGATGGTCCCCAGCTCGCGGATCTCCTCGGCGGTGTACCCGAAGATGAAGTGGGCGTTGGGGCAGACGTACGTGTACTCGCCGCCCTCGTCGGTCATCAGGACGGTGTCAGTCATGTTGTTGAGGGTGACGCGGTGGAGCCGTTCCGACCGCCGAAGCTCTCGTTCGAGGGCGACCCGATCGGTGATGTCCACGCCGTCGACGACGATCGATACCAGATCGTCCCGCTCGTCGGTGACCGGTCGCACGGAGAGTTCCAGCACCCGCTCGTCGGCCGCGTCTCTGACGACGACGGCGTGCCCGAACTCACCGTCCCGAGCGACGTCGACGAGGCGTCGAATGTCCTCCCTCGGCCGGTCGGTCTCGGCCCACCACGGCAGCGTCCAGAACGGGTCGCCGACGACGGCGTCGACGTCGACCTCGACGTCAGCGTCGACCATCTCGCGGGCGGCCCGATTGACGCGCGTGAGCCTGCCGTCGGGATCGAGGACCCACGTCGCCGAGCGGGTGTCGTGGAAGGAGGCGTCGAACTGCCGCGCGCGCTCGCGCCGCGTCGCCGACCGCTGGGCCTCCCGGATCGCCCGTTCGGTCCGGCGGAGGGAGTCCGAGACGGCCGCCTCGATGTCGCCGACAGCGACGTAGTCGGTGACCCCGGCGTCGATCGCCTCGCTGGCAATCGCCTCGCTTCCCTCGGCCGTCCCGAGGATGACCGGAAGCGCGACCGTTCTGTCGCGGATCCGGCGAACGAGGTCGACGCCTGTGGTCTCCGGGAGCCCGGAGTCGGTCACGACGCAGTCGACCCCGGATCCGCGGAGCGCGTCCAGGGCCGCCGAGGCCGTCGAGACGGCGTGGACGGTCGCGTCGGACCGCTCTCGGAGGGCGTCGGCGTACGCGGTCGTCCACGTCGTCTCGCCGACCACGACGACCGCGGCGGTGTCGAGAGCGCTGTTGGATGCGGAACTCATGTGAAACGCGACGGCACCGATCGCGTGCCGGTACGCGACGCGGCGCGTCGATGCCGTCGACTACTCGCCGAACGAGGAAAATCTCTGCTATTTACTATTCAATCCCCGATCTTCGTCGGCGTTCGGCGTTCGTCCGGGCGCCGCCGCGACCGAGCGGAGCGGACGGCTTTTAGGTCGTCGCGGTCGAAACGGGCCGGTGTGACACGCTCCGACGCCTCGGGCGGGCTCCGGTCGCTCGGTCGGCTCCGGCGCGCGCCCGTCCGGCGGCGCGTTCGCGACGCCATCGCCGAGGAACTGCTCGGCACGCCGCGGAGCCTCGCCGTCGTGCTCGGCTTCACCGCGTTCATGCTCGCGGTCGGGATCGGGTACTACGCGCCGACCGCCGGCGAGGTGCCGGTCCCGCTGTGGCCGCTGTACGCGGACTCGGCCGTCGCGGTCGCGCTCGGCGGGATCGCCCTTTTAAGTCTCGTTCCGACGGTCCGCCGCGGAGAGCGCGTGACCGACGCCCCCGTTTCGCGCGGGCTCGCGTACCTCCAGACCGTCGCGTTCGTCTGGCTGGTCCAGTTCGGGCTCTGGCCGGTCGTCTCCCTGAACCTCGCGTTCGGCGCGTACGTCGCGGCCCCCGACGCGTGGATCTACTACTGGGGCGTGCTCGGGACGCACCTGCTGTTCGTCGGACTCGCGCTGCTGTTCCCGGCGTTCGGTCGAACGACCCGCGGCGCGCTGGGGCTCGCGCTCGCGCTCGTCGTCGGCAACGTCGCCCTCGACTACGGCGCCGGCTTCCACCCGCCGCTCCTGTACGAGCCCGGACCCCTGCTGGCGGGTTCGACGCTCGCGATCGGCGTCGGATCGGTCTGGCTCGCGAGCCGGTCGTTCCGGCAGCTCGGCGAGGATATTTAAAAGGCGGAGGACGGCGGGCGCTACTGCTCACTTCGTTCGCAGGTAGCGGGCACGGCGGGATCCTCGCGAGCGAACGGAGTGAGCGAGCGTGGAGCCGGTCGCGCTCGTGACTGAGCAGTAGCGAAGGAGCGGGCGCGACGGGATTCGAACCTCAGTCACTCCGCTCGCTTCGTTCCCTGCTTCGAATCCCGCTTGTGCCGCTACTGCTCACTTCGTTCGCAGGTAGCGGGCACGGCGGGATTCGAACCCGCGATCGAGAGGTTAGGAACCTCTCGCCCTGTCCGCTAGGCCACGCGCCCGAGGCGGTGGAGAGTGGAGAAAACGTCGCCGCGGGGATCGGTCGGCGCCGCGGAGCCGAATTACGCGCTGGTCTCTTTCTCGGTGTCGGTCTCGAGGTCCGCGTCCTCGTCGTCGAGCGTGGAGTCGGTATCGATCGTCGACTCCGCCTCATCGTCGCCCTGCATCTGCTGTAGTTCGTCCTCGACCTGTTCGCGCCCCTTCTTGAACTCGCCCATCGCCTGGCCGGTCGATCGAGCGAGCTTCGGGATCTTGTTCGCCCCGAACAGCAGGACCAACACGAGCAGGATGATGAGGAGCTCCGGGCCCGCCGGAATGCCGCCGATCAGTGGAATCGCACTTGCCATCTCTACACGACCGTAGCTCTCTGGCGACTATAGTCTTTTTGCCTCGATGAACGACCAACGGATACCGTCCGAGCGTCTCCGAACCCGTCGATCGCGGGCGTTCGACGTTCGAGGCGATTCGCCTCGGATCCGGACCGAACCGGCTGTCGACGGCGAAACGATGAAACCGCGGCGCCGCGACCGATCGGTATGACCGATGTTGGCGACGACGCCCCGACCTTCACCGCCTCGATCGTGACCGACGAGATCGAACCGTTCGACCTGTCCGACCACCTCGGCGGCGAGCCGGTCGTGCTCGCCTTCTTCCCGGCCGCCTTCTCGAACACTTGCACCGACGAGATGGAGGCGCTCCGCGACGGCTTCGACCGCGACGACTGCACCCTGTTCGGCGTGAGCACCGACCTCCCCCACGCGCTCGCGGCCTACCGGGGGCAGTACGAGCTCCCGTTCGGGCTCGTCGCCGACACCGAGCGCCGCGCGATCGAAGCGTACGACGTCGTCGAGTCGTTCGAGGACTACGGGGTCGACACGGTCGCGCGGCGGGCCGTCTTCGTGATCGACGGCGACGGCGTCGTGACGTACCGCTGGCTCGCGGAGAACCCCGGACGGGAACCGGACTACGACGCGCTGGCGGCGGCGGTCGCGGACGCGGCCGAGTAGCGTCCGAAACGGCGGTCGCGGCGGTCGAGGCGATCGTCAGGCCGCGTCGCGGAGGTCCGCCAGCGACTCCGGGTTCTCCATCGACGAGAGGTCGCCCGGGTCCTCGCCTTTATAAACGGATTCGATCGCGCGGCGGATGATCTTCCCGGACTGCGTCTTCGGAAACGCGTCGACGAAGAGGAGCTCTCGCGGCCGGAACGGCTTCCCGTGCTCCTCGCCCACGAGCGCCCGGAGCTCTTCGCGGAGGTCGTCGCTCGGCTCGACGCCGGGCTCGAGCACGACGTACGCGACCACCGCGGTACCGGTGGTGTCGTCGGGGACGCCGACCGCGGCCGCCTGGTTGACGGCGTCGTGGTCGATGAGCACGCCCTCGATCTCGGCCGGCCCGACCTTCCGCCCCGCGACGTTCAGGGCGTCGTCCGCGCGGCCGTGGAGGAACCAGAACCCGTCCGAATCCTTCTGCGCGAAGTCGCCGTGGTCCCACAGGTCCTCCCACGTCGACCAGTACTCCTCGAGGTAGCGCTCGTCGCCGGACCACAGCGACTTCGTCATCGACGGGCAGGAGTCGCGCGCGACGAGATAACCGCGCTCGCCCGACTCCCTGACCGACTCGCCCGTCTCGTCGACGATGTCGATATCCATCCCGAGCCCCGGTCCGCCGAGCGTGCACGGCTTCAGGGGTTGATTCGGCATCGGCATCAAAAAGCAGCCGCAGATCTCCGTGCCGCCGGAGATGTTGAGTATCGGGCAGTCGCCCCCGCCGACCGCGTCGTAGAACCAGCGCCACGACTCCGGGTCCCACGGCTCGCCGGTCGAGCCCAAGATGCGGAGCGAGGAGAGGTCGTGACCCTCGACCCACGAGTCCCCGTGCTTGCGGAGCGCGCGGATCGCGGTCGGCGAGATGCCGAACTGCGTGATTCCGTGCCGGTCGATCATCTCCCAGAAGCGGTCCGGCTCGGGGTGGTCGGGCGCGCCCTCGTACATCACCACCGTCCCGCCGAACGCGTGGTTGCCGATCAGCGTCCACGGCCCCATCATCCAGCCGATGTCGGAGACCCAGAAGAACCGGTCCGCGGGCTTCTGGTCGAAGCCGAAGTGGATCTCCTTGGCGCACTGCGTCAGGACCCCGGCGTGGGTGTGGACGATCCCCTTCGGCTCGCCGGTGGTACCGGAGGAGTACAGCAGCATGGACTCCTGATCGCTGGGGAGTCGCTTCGTCTCGTAGCTCGGCGACCGCGACGCGACCGCCTCGGTCCACGTGGCGTCGCGGTCGGGGGTCCACGGGACCGGGTCGGCGGCGACGCCCTCGGCGTCGGGGTCGCTCGCGGGCGTCGCCCCCAGCCGGTCGTACACCACGGCGTGCTCCACGTGACCCGCCTCGGCGATCGCCGCGTCGGCGGTCGCCTTCAGCCGAACCTCGCTCCCGCGGCGGTAGAAGCCGTCTCCCGTGAACAAGACGGACGGCTCGGCGGCCGCGATCCGGGTCGCCGTCGCCTCCGTACCGAACCCGGAGAAGATCGGCACCGCGATCGCGCCGACCTTCAGGCAGCCGTAGAGGATCGCGACGACTTCGGGAACCATCGGCATGTACAGCCCCACGGTGTCCCCGGTCTCGACGCCGACGGACTCGAGGTAGTTGGCGACGCGGTCGCTCTGGCGGGCCAGCTCGTGGAACGTGACCTCCCGAACGTCGCCGGGCTCGCCCTCCCAGATCAGCGCGACCCGGTTGCGGTCCGGCGAGTCGACCGCGGCGTGGCGGTCGACGACGTTGTGCGCGACGTTGATCTCGCCGCCGGGGTACCAGTCGGTGAACTGCGGCCCGTCGCCGTCGTCACGCACTCGGTCGTAGTCGGTGTAGAAGTCGATGTCGAGGTACGCAGTGATCTCGTCCCAGAACCAGTCGACGCCGGACGCCGGCTCGCCCGGGACCTCCGAGGTGGTCCGGGCGATCAGCTCCTCGTAGCCGTCGATCCCGTACTCCCGCATGAACGCGGCGACGTTCGTCGACTCGGCGAACGCCGCGCTCGGCTCGTGTACGATCTCGTCTGTCCCCTCGTACTCGTCCATCCCGTCCGGCCGTTTTCGCGGTGACCGTAAGTAATTTTCCTGAAAGTTCGGCTACCGCGGATCGACGCACTCGCCGGCGACCGAGACGGTCTCGCCGTCGACGACGACCCTCCCGTCGTACAGGGCGCAGACCCCGGCCTCCCACGCCAGTCGCCCCTCCCAGTCGGCGCCCGTCACGACCACCTCGTGGCGGCCCGTCTCGCCGACGACCACCTCGAACGCGCGGGCGACGCCGGGGTCGATCCGGTCGGAGGTCTCCTCGTACCTCGTCCCGTCGTCTCCCTCGACGAGCACGTCCGCCTCGACCGGGTCGTCGCCGTCGTTCCGGACCGTCAGGTCGAGTCGACCGGGATCGTTCTCTCCCGGACCGAGACAGCCGGCGGTGGCTCCCGTCGCCACGGTCGCGGCCGCCGCCGTCGCCGTGAGGAGTTCGCGTCGGTGCACGGTGGTAACTCGTCGCTGCGGAACTTGAACCCCGCACATGCGACTGCTCGAACGCGGTGTGGAGCGTGACCGCCGTTGGAATCCCCTTCTCGCGGCGGCTTCTCGTCCGGAATAGCGGACAGCTCAGAGGGGTTCTCGATCGGTCACGGGAGCGAGTATACGGGGTCGGCCGAGTGATTGTTCATACGCGATCGGATTTATAACCTATCGACGCCGCCAGTCATAACCGTTTAAATACTGAACCACACCGGGTCGACGTCCGGAACGGACGGGTCGGGTCGCCCTACTCCCGGACGAGCAGCTCGATCTCGTGACCGTCCTGGTCCTTCGTGAACGCGTAGTTGTGGTCGCAGGACTCCGGATCGCGGTAGTCGGCCGCCTCGCGGGTCATCAGCGTGTCCCACGCCTCGTCGAGGTCGTCGACGCGGACGCAGAGGTGACCCCAGCCGTCGCCCATCGTGTACTCGCGGCCGTCGTAGTTGTAGGTGAGCTCCAGCTTCATCGCCTCCTTCGGGGCGTCCTCGGGGGCCATGAAGTAGTTCGCGAAGGTGTCGGCCTCCCAGCGCCCGCGCGCCTCGGCGTGCTCGAACTTGCGGGTCCAGTAGCCGAGCGCCTCGTCGGCGTCCTCGACGCGGATCATCGTGTGGTCGATGCTCCACTTCGCGCCGTAGTCGCGCTTGACGATCTCGATCTCGTGGCCGTCGGGGTCCTTCACGAACGCGTAGCGGTTCCCGCAGGACTCGGGGTCGCGGTAGTCGTCGACGCCCGCCGCCATCAGCTCGTCGTACGACTCCTGTAAGGCGTCCTCGGGGACGCGCACGGCGATGTGGCCCCACGCGTCGCCGATCTCGTAGGTGTTGTCGCCGTGGTTGTAGGTGAGCTCCAGCGTCGCGCCGTCCTCGTGCATCTCCTCGGGACCGAGGTGGACGTTGGTGAAGGTGTCGGCCTCCCAGCGGCTCTTCTCCTCGTAGTTCAGGTGGGTCTGGTACCAGTCGAGGCTCTCATCTAAGTCCTCGACGCGGATCATCACGTGGTCGAAGGTTCCGTCCATACGCGGTTCATCGGTCGCTCGCCCCAAAAGCGTACTGAAGGGGGGCGAGGGTGGCCGCGACCGGCTCGCCGCGGGAGGGGAGCCCCGACAAACGCCGTCCGTGTTTTCTGCAGTTACTTTCGGGTTAATAGATAGTCACGGACTCTGATACGTAGGTGGCGGGGGACGCCGCGGACGGCGTCGCTCGCCGCACCGATGCAAGACACACGAGATCCGCCGTCGGCCACGACCGACGGCATCGACGAGTCGTATCGCGCTGAACCAACGCTCGACGCGGAAGCGGTCCCCGGACCGGGCGCCGTCGGCGCCGGAACCGCTGATTCGCGCGGAACGACTGCGACCGAACCGACTCCGATCGAACCGACCGAACCGACTCCGATCGAACCGACCGAACCGACTCCGATCGAACCGACCGACGCGGCCGAGACGGTCGACGCCATGGACCGCGTCCGCTCCCTCGTCGGGTTCGCCTCGGGCTCCCCGTTCGTGGCGGCGATCGCCGCGATCGAGACGGTCATCGCGACCGTCCTGTTGGGCGTGCCGCTCTCGCCCGCGCCGGCCGTGGTCGGGCTCGTCGCGTTCGCGGTGTACACCGTCGACCACGTCGCGGACGCGGCGGCGGACGCCCGGTCGACCCCCGAACGCGCGCGGATCGCCCGCCGATACGGCGACCAGTTGATGATCGCCGCCGCGGTCGCCTACGGGCTCGCCGTGGCGCTCTCGACGCTCGGCGGACCGCTCGCGCTCGGCGTCGCGCTGCTCCCCGGGGCGTTCTGGATCGCCTACGCCTCCGACTGGCTCCCGAACGCCGGGCGAGCCGTCCGCTCGCTCGCGCCCGACGACGGCCTCGCGGCCGCGCCGCGGCTCCCCCGCCTGAAGGAGGTGCCCGTCGTCAGTTCCGTCGTCGTCGCCGCCGGGTGGACGATCGCGGTCACGGTCCTCCCGCTGGCGTTCGCCGACGCCGCGGTGTCGACCCCGACCGTCGCGGTCGCGGTCGCGTACTTCCTCCCGCGGTCGTTCGTCGACACAGAGCTCCCGAACGTCCGGGACGTGGCGGCGGACGCCGCCGCGGGGGTCGCGACGCTCCCGATCGTCCTCGGCGTCGCCGGGACCCGACGCGTGCTGTACGGCGTCGACCTCCTGACGGCGGCGACGCTGGCGGCGGCGACGGCGACCGGGGTTCTCGCGCCGGGACTCGCCGCGGCGCTCGGCGTCGGGATCGCGGCGTCGCTCGCGGTCACCGCGCTCGCCGGGCGCGTCGACGACGACGCGGTGTTGGGCGTCGCCCCCGACTGCAGCTACCTCGTCGTCGCGGTCGCGCTCGCGTTCGTCGCGGCGTGAGCGCGTAACGGACCGCGAGTCTGACGGCGGGACTGCGGGGGCGGTGCGACGCCGCCGCGTCCCCGCCGTCAGCCTCGCTGTTTCCGCTCCGCTCACCGCAGACGACCGCACGGCAGCGACGAAAATGTCTGCCCTCCGGAACAAAATGATTTATATCAAGACTGTCTGCAATTAATTGTGTTCGGGCTGAGCCCCCTCTCGGTCGCGTTGCTCTCCGCGATCGTGACCGGCACGTCCGCGGCGATCCTCGCGTGGCGCGAGCGACCGGAGGCCGGGGCGACGTGGCTGACGGTGCTGCTCGTCGGGCAGGTGTGGTGGACGGCATTCCTCGTCTTCGAACTGGAGGCGCCGACGCTCGCGGCGAAGTCGCTCTGGTACGACGTGCAGTGGCTCGGCGTGGTGATCATCCCCGTCGGCTGGCTGCTGTTCGCGCTGGAGTACACGGGACGTGACCGGTACGTGACGCCGAGGTACGTGGCGGCGCTCCTCGTCGTGCCCGTCGTCACGCTGGTCGTCGTCGCGACCGGCGACCCGTGGGGGCTCGTGGTCACCGACCGCGAGGTCGCGGCGACCGCGGTCGGGTCGTTCCTCCGCGTCGAGACGGGGGCGTGGTACTACGTCGTCGCCGGGTACACGTACCTGCTCGGGGTGTTCGGCTCGATCCCGATCCTCCAGCTCGTCCGCGACGACGCGCGTCCGTTCCGCGGGCAGAGCGCCGCGCTGCTCGTGGGGACGGCGGCGCCGTGGGCCAGCAGCGTCCTCTACCTCACCGGGACGTTCCCGGTCGCCGGGCTGGACCCGACGCCGCTCGCGTTCGCGGTCTCGGGGGTCGCGTACCTGCTCGCGCTCTCTCGGTTCCGGCTGCTCACCCTCGCGCCGGCGCCGCGTCGGCGCGCGCGGCAGTTGGTGTTCGAGAACCTCCACGACCCGGCGTTCGTGATCGGGACCGAGGGGTACGTGATCGACTTGAACCAGAGCGCCGCGGAGCGGTTCGGGATCGACCGACGGGCCGCGATCGGCGAGGAGGCCGACGCGGTCGTCCCGCGGTACGACGAGGTCTCGGCGGCGGACTCGGACCGGTCTCCGCTCTCCGTCGTGGGGTCCCGGGGTCGCCGCCCCTACGAGGTCACCGTCCGGTGCATCTCCGACGGCCACGGGCGACCGACCGGCGAGGTGGTCGTGTTCCACGACGTCGGCGAGTACCTCGGGCAACAGCAGCGGCTGGACGTGCTCAACCGCGTGTTCAGACACGACGTGCGGACGGAGACGAACCTGATCTACGGGTACGCCGACCTGCTCCGCGAGGACCCGACCGACGAGCACGCGCTGGCGGTGGTCAAGCAGAGCGCCGCGCGCATCCTCGATCTCAGCGAGCGCACCCGGACGGCGAGCGAGCTGTTCAACCCGATGTCGGAGGCGTCGCCCCCCGTCCCGCTCGACGTGCTCGTCGACGAGGCCGTCGGGACGCTCCGGACCGAGTTCCCGGACGCGAACGTCTCCGTCGAGGGCGACGTGCCGGGAGTCCAGGTTCCGGCGGTGTTACGGGTGGTCGCGGAGAGCCTGTGTTCGAACGCGGTCCGGCACAACGACAGCGAACCCCCCTCCGTGTGGCTCAGTGTCGCCGCGGAGGACGGGTGGGTCGATCTCTCCGTGGCCGACGACGGCCCCGGGATCGACGACGCGGAACGCGAGGTCCTGAAGCGCGGGACCGAGACGCCGCTCGAACACGGCAGCGGGCTTGGCCTGTGGATCGTGAAGTGGGGCGTCGATCAGGTCGGCGGGAACGTCTCGTTCGCGGACCGGGAGCCGCGCGGAACGGTCGTCACCGTCTCGGTGCCGATCAGGGACGACGAGGGCGGCGGCGAAGGCGCGGACGACGCGGGCGGCAGCGAGGACAGGGGCGACGCGGACGCGGGTCGGTAGGCACTTGTCCGGCGCCGGCCACGTCGAAACATGGACACCTATCTCCCGTACGCCCTGCTCGCGATGGGTGCGTACGCGTTGGTCTCGCCGCTGATGCGCGTCGCGACGACCGGTCCCAACGCGATCCCGAGCGACGTCGCGGTCGTCGTTTCGAACTCGCTTCTCATCCTCATGGCCGTCGGCGTGCTCGCGTACACCGGACAGGGGTTCGCGGAGCACCTCTCCTCGCCGAAAATGATCCACGTGCTGGCGGCCGGCGTCTTCCTCGGGATCGGAATCCTGGCGCTGTACCGCTCGCTGGCGCTCGGCCCGGTGAGCGTCGTGACGCCCATCTTCGCGATGTTCCTTGTGTTCTCCTCCGTGATCGGCTTCCTCGTCTTAGGGGAGTCGTTCACCGCGCGGAAGGCGCTGGGGATCGCCTTCGCTGTGGCGTCGGTGTACCTCGTGTCGGGCGCCTGAGTCCGGTCCCGGTCTCGACGCCGCGCGTCGGCGCCCCGTGTCGACGCCCCGATCCGGAAACGCCCGCCGCGTGACGAAATCCCTTTACTACCGACGGAGAAAGGGGTGTACTCCCAGTGGCTCGCCTCCCGAACCCCTTCCGTGCGCTCATCTTATACATCGGCTTCGCCCTCGCGAAGGCGGGACTGATCGACCGTCACCGCGTGGTCCGGACCACGGACCTCGCGTGGCCACGGATCGTCACGGGGATCGCTCGGATGTCGAAGAACGCGGTCGACGTGGCGATGGTCGGCGTCGCCGTCGGCACCAGCGCCGTCGCCGGCGTCGGCTTCGCCGGCCCCTACTGGGGGCTCGCGTTCGCGCTCGGCGGGGGCGTCGCCGGCGGCACCATCGCCCTCGTCTCCCAGCGCTTCGGCGCGGAGGCGTACGGGGAGCTCGGCGACGCCGTCCGGGCGAGCGTCCTCCTCGCGATCCTCATCACGATCCCAGTCTCGGCCGTCTTCTGGACGTTCTCGACGCGATTCATCGACGTGTTGAGCAGCAACGAGGCCGCGATCGCGTTCGGCGCCGACTACCTCCGGATCGTGGGGCTCGGCGTCCCCTTCGCCGCGCTCAACCTCGTCGGGAGCCGGGTGCTCGTCGGCTGCGACGACGCCTACACCGCGATGCAGGTCCGGGCGGGCGGCGCGGTCGCGAACATCGTCTTGAGCGCCGCGTTCATCTTCGGGCTGGGGTGGGGCGTCGAGGGCGCCGCGCTCGGCACCGTCCTCTCGAACGTGCTCGCCGTCGCCGCGTTCACCGTCGGGCTCGTTCGGGGCCGAGTCCCCGGGATCGGCGAGTTCCCGATCGCGATCGACCCGTTCGGCTCGTACGTGAACCCGGACATGCTCCGCGACCTCGTGGAGATCGGCGTCCCGGTCGGCGCGCGTAACCTCGTGTGGACCGTCGCGGAGTTCCCAATGCTCGCCATCCTCGACGTCTTCGGCGAGAACACCGTCGCGGCGTTCGTCATCGCCCGGCGCATCTGGGGGATCATGAACGCCCCCGGCTGGGGCTTCGGGCTCGCCTCCTCCAGCCTGGTCGGGCAGGAGCTCGGCGGCGAAGACCCCGCGGAGGCGGAGGCGTACGCCAGCGACATCATCCGCTTCTCCGTGGCGACGTACGTCGTCTTCGCGGCGCTGACGGCCGTCTTCGCGACCGACATCGTCACGCTGTTCGCCGAGACGCCCGACAGCCCCGAGATCCCGATCGCCGTGAACCTCGTGTACGCGGCGTGCGTCGCCGTCATCTTCCAGGGGATCTCGGGCGGCGCGGCGGGGCCGCTCGACGCGGCCGGCGACACGAAGATCCCATTCGCGAGCCAGTTCCTCGGGATGTTCTGCGTGTCGATCCCGCTGGCGTACGTCGGGGCCCGCGAGACGACGCCCGCGATCGACGTGCCGGGGCTCGCGACGATCCCGGAGATCGCGCTCCCCGCGATCGGGCTGTGGGGGGTGTACCTCGCGTTCGTCGCCGAGACGACGATCCCCGCCGCGATCAACTACTGGCGGTTCCGCTCCGGGAAGTGGAAGAAGATAAGCGAGGCGTACCGGCCGGACGCGCCGGCCGACGACTGATCTCCCTCGCGGTCCCCTCCGGCGAACGGACGAGTTAGCCCGGCGGCTACCGGGGTAACGTCCGCATAGCAATACCGCTAGGGACGAATATTCACGTGTCCATGAACTTCGAGCGTCTCACAGCGGTCGGCGTCGCCGTCCTCGGTACCGTCTTCCTCGTCGCCGCCCTCGCGGCCGGCGGCGCGGCCGGTACCGACGTGACGCTCACCGTGTCCGTCGTCGATCAGGACGGCGATCCGGTCGGCGACGTGGAGGTGATCGCGACGTGGGAGACGGAGGACGACGAGACGCGCACGGCCACCGGAACGACGGCGAGCAACGGGAAGGTGTTCCTCGACGCCCCGGAGAACGCGACCGTCGAACTCGATGTCGACGACGACACCTACATCCGCAACCGACCGCTCACGGTCGAGGAGGCGAGCGAGTCAGCGGTCGATCTCGGAGTCGTGCGCAGCGGGACCGCGACTGTCTCGGTCGTCGACACGGAGGACCGGCCGCAGGCGGACGCGCGGGTGCGGGTCCGTGAGGGCGGTCGCACCGTGGACAGCGGGCGGACCGACGAGTCGGGCGCGTTCACGTCGGACCGGTTGGAGCGCGGCACGTACGAGCTCAGAGTCGTGAAACCCGGGTTCAACGAGACGATACAGGAGATAAACGTGACCGGGGAGGCGAACGCGAGCGTCGAGATCGAACGCGGCACCGTGTCGCTCGACGTCCGCGTCCTCGACGACCACTTCGACCCGCCGACGGCGATCGAGACGGGGACGATCCGGGTGGAGTCGTCCGTCTACGACGCCGAGGTGACCATCACCGAGGGCACCGTCTCGCTGAACGTTCCCGTCAACGTCGACTACACCGCGGAAGTCGTCAAAGACGGGTACGGCGCGGGGTCACAGATGATCTCCGTCGGGGAGTCGGACGTGAACGCGAACGTGACGGCACAGCGGACGCCGACGCTCTCGGTGACCCCGGCGAACGAGCGGGTGCTCGTGGGCGAGACGACCCGCGTCACCGTGCGCAACGCCTACGACGAGCCCGTCGAGGGGGTGACCGTGGAGGTCGACGGAACCGAGGTCGGCGAGACCGACGACAGCGGCGAGCTCGCGGTGTCCATCGACGAGGCCGGCGAGCGGGAGGTCGTCGCGACCGACGGCGACGTCACGTCCGAACCGGCCGCGATCACGGGCGTCGACGAAGGCGGCGACGCGAACGAGACGGACGACGCGAACGAGACGAACGGCTCCGACGGGACGGGCGACTCCGGTGAGACCGACGACGGCTCGCCCGGGTTCGGCGTCGTCGCCGCGGTCGCGGCGCTACTCGGAGCCGTCGCCGTCGGAGTGAGGCGCGGGAGAGGGCCCGACTGACGCCGATAGAGCCGGTCTCACCACGCCTCGCGCAGCACGCCCTCGATCGACTCCGGAGCCGCGTCGAGCCCCTCCGGGGCGCGGTCCATCGACCAGTCGTCCGCGACGTACCGGGCGATCGCGGGGAAGTCGGCCTCTTCGACCGGGTCCAGCTCCCGGAGCCGCGAGGGGACCGGGAGCGAGTCGCGGACGGCGGCGACCTCGCTGACCACGTCCTCGGCGATCGCGTCGCCGTCGCGGCCCGCGGTCGCGACGCCGAGCCCGTTCGCGAGCGCCCGGCGGCTCGCGTCCACCTCGTCGAAGAGGTACGCGAGGACGTGCGGCGCGACCGCCGCGTGGACCGCCCCCTGCTGTACGTCGTACCGGCGCGCGAACCCGTGGCCGAACGCGTGGATCACCGAGATCTTCCGGTCGAGCTGGACGAGGAGCGAGCCGACCACGGCGCGGTCGGTCGCCGACGGCCCCTCGGGTCGGTCGCCGGCGACGCGCGGGAGCGCGTCCCGGAGGAGCCGCGTCCCGTGAATCGCGGTCGCGTCGCTCACGGGCGAGGCGTCGGCCGCGTACGGCGTCTCGATCCCCTTGTCGAACCCGTTCATCGCCGATCCCGCCAACACCGACCGCGGGGTCGTCTCGAACAGCGCCGGGTCCGCGAGGTCGATCGCGGGCATCGCGCCGCCGCCGCTGACGGTCATCGGCTGGCCGGTGGGCGACGCGTCCGCGTCGAGCACCTCCAGCGACCCGCCCGTGGAGACGTCCGCGCCCGCGAACGTCGTCGGGATCACGACGACGGGGATCGCGGGGTCGGTCCCGGGCGCGAGGTCGCCGAGCGCGTCCGCCCCGGCCTCGGCGTCATCCCGGAGGTCGGCGAGGTCGCGTCCGTCGACGTCGAGCAGGGTCGCCTGTCGCGCGATGTCGAGGCTGCTCCCGCCGCCGACGGCGACGAGGGCGTCGGCACCGACCTCCGCCCGTCGGTCGAGCAGGTCGAACGCCGTCTCGACGCGCTTGTCCGGCGTCGTCCCGTCGAAGACGCCCGCGAGCCGGTCGCCGAGCCCCTCGCGTATCGGGTCCATCAGGTCGTCGTTGGCACCGACGTTCGAGCCGCAGACGACGAGCGCGTCGCCGAGCCCCCGCTCCCCGAGGGCGTCGCCGAGCTCGGCGGCGCGCCCGCGCCCGTACCGGATCTGACAGCCCTGATAGCCGTGCTCGAAGGAGTCCGCGATCGGTAGCATCGACCGCCGATACGCCAGGACGCGGTTTGTAACTGTGGGGGCGAGAGGCGGGCTCGCGGGGAGTCGGAGCGGGCGTCTCCGACGGACGACACCGCGCCCGCGACCCCAAAGAGCCAACCCGCTCCGGGACGCACGCTTCGACGACCCAGAGTCGCCCACTCATGCGCTCGTTCCCACCACTGCCCGACGTCCGCGGCTCGCCGGCCCCCGACGACCTCCTCGACGGCCACCTCTGGCTCCTCGAGCTGATCGACGGGACCGGCCTCCGCTTTTCCATGGACGAGTCCGGGCTCCTCCGCTTCGGCGGCCCGGAAACGACGTACGCGGGCCCGGAGGCGGTCCCGATCGCGCTTCGTCCCGCCGTGGGGCGCGTCCGCGAGCGGTTCGACCGCGAGGCCCTCCGAGGGGCGGTCGACGACCCCGAGGGCGTGGTCTTCTTCGGCGTCGCCACCCACCACCGGGGAACCGACTACGACTGGGACCGGCTCCCGCCGTTCCTCGGGACCGACGTGTGGATCGGGCCGCGAGAGGAGACAGAGACCGGCGCTTTCCGGCCGCCAGACGCCGCTGCTGCCATTTTCGAGGGGATCGGCCTCGGGGCGGTCAACGCGTTCGAGCGAGAGGTCAACGGCCGCGACTTCGATCCGGAGACGTACGCGATCCCCGGCTCGGCGTGGCGCGACGGTCCCGCCGCCGGGGTCGTCGTGCGAAACAAGCGCGGGGGACGCGGGAAGGTTCTCGCGGCGGGAGCGGCGACGGGCGCGGGCGAGCGGCCCCGGGAGGGCGACTCCGACGTTCCGCCGCTCGACGACCCGGAGGCGATCGCCGCGGCGTACGCCACCGAGGAGCGAATCGAGCGGGTCGTCGACGACCTCGACCGGCGGAAGGCGGGCGCGACCGTCGACGCGGTCGCGGACGGGGTCGTCGAGGCGGTCGCGAGGGAGACGCCCGTCCGGTTCGGCGCGGGCGGCGAGCGCGCGGATCCGGACCGGGTCCGCGCCGCGGTCGTCGAACGGGTTCGGGTCGTCGTCGACGGCCGGTAGGGTGCCGAGTTCGTCGTACCGTACGAGCGTAGCGAGTTCGTCGTACGATGGTCCGCGCTCACACGCCCGCGCGCGTGCGCCGGCTTTATAACCCGGCACGGATTACCTCCACCAAGTTCTATGTCAGAGCAGAGCGAATACGGAGCCGGCCAGATACAGGTCCTCGAAGGCCTGCAGGCCGTCCGTAAACGTCCGGCGATGTATATCGGGTCCACGGACGGTCGAGGGCTCCACCATCTCGTCTACGAGGTCGTCGACAACTCCATCGACGAGGCGCTCGCGGGGTACTGCGACGAGATCACGGTCACGATCCACGACGACAACTCCGTCAGCGTCAGCGACGACGGCCGCGGAATCCCGGTCGACACCCACGAGAAGTACGACCGCCCGGCGCTCGAAGTGATCATGACCGTCCTCCACGCCGGGGGGAAGTTCGACTCCAAGTCCTATCAGGTCTCCGGGGGGCTCCACGGCGTCGGGGTCAGCGTCGTCAACGCCCTCTCCGAGCGGCTGGAAGTGGAAGTGAAACGCGACGGCGGCGTCTACCGCCACGAGTTCGCCCGCGGCGAGCCCGCCGAGGACGGCTTCGAGCGCGTCCGAGACATGGACGACGGCGAGGAAACCGGGACGTACATCCGGTTCTGGCCCGACGACGAGGTCTTCGAGACGACCGCCTTCGAGTTCTCGACGCTCGCCAACCGGCTTCGCGAGCTGGCGTTCCTCAACTCCGGCGTCGCCGTCTCGCTCGTCGACGAGCGCGGCGCGGACGCCGACGACGACACGGGCGACGAGGAGACGTTCCGCTACGAGGGGGGTATCCGGGAGTTCGTCGGCTACCTCAACGAGACGCGGACCCCGATTCACGAGGAGGTCATTTACTTCGAGGACGAGGCCGACGACATCCACGTCGAGGTCGCGATGCAGGCGACCGAGGAACTGCAGGGCTCCGTCCACGCGTTCGCGAACAACATCAACACCCGCGAGGGCGGGACCCACCTCACCGGATTTAAAACGGCCCTGACCCGCACCGTCAACGACTACGCCAACGAGCACGGGCTCGTCGACGACCTCGACGCGAACCTCAAGGGCGAGGACGTCCGGGAGGGGCTCACGGCGGTCATCTCGGTGAAACACCCCGACCCGCAGTTCGAGGGGCAGACGAAGACGAAGCTCGGCAACAGCGAGGTCCGCGGCATCGTCGAGTCCGCGACCCACGAGAAGCTCGGGACCTTCTTCGAGGAGAACCCCGACACCGCCCGGAAGGTCGTCCACAAGGCCGCCGAGGCCGCCAGAGCGCGCAAGGCGGCGAAGAAGGCCGAGGAGCTGACCCGACGGAAGTCCGCGCTGGAGTCGACGGCGCTGCCCGGCAAGCTCGCCGACTGCCAGACCCGCGACCCCACCGAGGCGGAGCTGTTCGTGGTGGAAGGCGACTCGGCCGGCGGAAGCGCAAAACAGGGCCGGAATCGGGAGAATCAGGCGATCCTCCCTCTTAAAGGCAAGATCCTCAACGTCGAGAAACACCGGCTCGACCGCATCCTCGAGAACGACGAGATCCGCGCGCTCATCACCGCGATCGGCGCGGGGATCGGCGAGGAGTTCGACATCGACGACGTGCGGTACAACAAGATCATCATCATGACGGACGCCGACGTCGACGGCGCCCACATCCGGACACTTCTCCTCACCCTCCTCTACCGCCACATGAAACCCCTCTTGGAGGCAGGTTACGTCTACGCGGCCCAGCCGCCTCTCTACCGCGTCCGCTACCGCGGCGAGACGTACGACGCGATGACGGAGGCGGAGCGCGACCGGATCGTCGCCGAGGAGTGCGACGGCGACCCGGACCAGGTCCAGCGGTTCAAGGGGCTCGGCGAGATGAACCCCGACCAGCTGTGGGACACGACGATGGATCCCGAGAACCGGCGGCTCAAGCGGATCAACGTCGACGACGCGGCCGCCGCCGACCGCATGTTCAACGTGCTGATGGGCGACGCGGTCGAGCCGCGCAAGCAGTTCATCAAGGAGCACGCCACCGAGGCGGAGTGGGTGGACATATGAGCTCGGACGTGCCCGACGTCGACCCCGGCGACGTCCGCGCCGCGCAGGTGACGAACGCCCGCATCGAAGACGAGATGGAGCAGTCGTACATCGACTACGCGATGTCGGTGATCGCGGGCCGCGCGCTCCCCGACGTCCGTGACGGGCTCAAACCCGTCCACCGGCGGATCCTCTACGCGATGCACGAGGCGGGCGTCACCAGCAACTCCTCGCACCGGAAGTCATCCTCCGTCGTCGGCGAGACGATGGGCGACTACCACCCGCACGGCGACAGCGCCATCTACGACACGCTCGCGCGGATGGCCCAGGACTTCTCGATGCGGTACCCGCTCGTCGACGGACAGGGGAACTTCGGCTCCGTCGACGGCGACCCGCCGGCCGCGATGCGGTACACGGAGGCCCGGATGGCCCCCATCGCCGAGGAGCTACTGGCCGACATCGAGCGCGACACGGTCGACTTCACGTCGAACTACGACGACCGACTCGAGGAGCCCGAGGTGTTGCCCTCGGCGTTCCCGAACCTGCTCGTCAACGGCTCCTCGGGGATCGCGGTCGGGATGTCGACGAACATCCCGCCGCACAACCTCGGCGAGGTGATCGACGCCACCGTCGAGCTGATCGAGGCCCCCGACTGCACCGTCGAGGACCTGATGGAACACGTCAAGGGGCCGGACTTCCCGACCGGCGCGAACATCGTCGGCCGGAACGCGGTCCACAAGGCGTACAAGACCGGCCGGGGGCGCCTCCGCGTCCGCGCCGAGTTCGAGGTCGACGAGGAGGAGGGCCGGATCGTCATCTCGGAGCTCCCCTTCCAGCAGAACAAGTCCCGGCTCGTCGAGCGCATCGCCGACGACGTCAACGAGGGCGCGATCGAGGGGATCCGCGACCTCCGCGACGAGTCCGACCGCGACGGGATCCGGGTCGTCGTCGAGCTCAAGCGCGACGCGATGGCCGAGGTCGTCAAGAACCAGCTGCTCGAGAGCCACCTCGAGCGCACCTTCGGCGTCATCAACCTCGCCTTGGTCGACGGCTCGCCGCAGGTGTTGAACCTGAAGGAGACGCTCGAACACTACGTCGAGCACCGCCGCGACGTGGTCCGACGGCGCTCCGAACACGAGCTCGCGGAGCGCGAGGACCGCGCGCACATCCTCGAGGGGCGTCTGAAGGCGCTCGAACGGGTCGACGACGTGGTCGAGACCATCCAGAACTCCGACGACCGCGACGCCGCGAAGGCGGCGCTCGAGGCCGAGTACGAGTTCAGTGAGGCGCAGGCCGAACACATCGTCCGGATGCAGCTCGGCTCGCTCACCTCGATGGAGACCCAAGAGATCGAGTCCGAGTACGAGGACGTGACCGCCCGGATCGAGCGGCTGGAGACGATCCTCGCCGACCCCGACGAGCTCGATCAGGTGATCATCAAAGAGCTCCGGGAGATCAAAGACGAGTACGACGACGAGCGCCGCACGAGCTTCATCGAGGACGTCGGCGACGTGACCCACGAGGACCTCATCCCCGAGGAGGAGTGCGTCGTCGTGATGAGCGAGGACGACTACATCAAGCGGATGTCGCTCGACACCTTCCGCGCGCAGAATCGGGGTGGAAAGGGCATCATCGGCACCGACCTGAAGGAGGGCGACCGGGTCTCCTCCGTGTTCGCCGCCAACTCACACGACTACCTGCTCGTCTTCACCAACCGCGGGCAGATCTACGAGCTGAAGACGTACGAGATTCCGGAGATGTCCCGGACCGCCCGCGGGAAGTCCGCGGTCAACCTCCTCGACCTCGACGACGGCGAGGAGATCGAGGCGGTCGTCAACACCGAGGACTTAGACGACGACGAGTTCCTCACGATGGTCACCCGCGACGGGTACATCAAGCGGACCGCCGTCGACCAGTTCGGCAACATCCGCACCACGGGCATCCGCGCGATCCGGCTTGAGGACGGGGACGAGCTCGTCGACGTGGAGGTGACCGACGGCGAGACGGACATCGTCATCGGGAGTCGACACGGAATGGCGATCCGGTTCTCCGAGTCGGAGGCCCGCGCGATGGGCCGCACGGCCCGCGGCGTGATCGGCATCGACCTGCGCGAGGGCGACGCGGTCGCCGGCGTCGCCGCCATCGACGACGACTACCACAACTGGGTGCTCACCGTGACCGAGAACGGCTACGGGAAGCGCTCCGATCTGGACGAGTACCGCCTGCAGTCCCGCAACGGAAAGGGACTGATCGACATCAAGACCGGCGATCGCAACGGCGAGGCGGTCGCCATCGAGGCGGTCACCCACGGCGACCACCTGCTCGCGATGAGCGACGACGGCCAGATCATGCGGACCCGGGTCGAGGAGATATCGACGGTGAGCCGCAACACGAAGGGCGTCATCGTGATGAACCTCGATCCGGACGACACGGTCGCCTCCGTCGACATCGTTCCCGAGTCGGCGTACGCCGACGAGGGCGACGAGGAGGCGGGCGACGGCAAAGCCGCCGCGACCGAGAGCGACGAACCGGCTCACGGCGACGCAGAGTAACCGCTTCGACGCTTCCTCACTCGTCCGCCCGCTCCACGCCGGTCACCTCGAACCGGGCGCCCCCCTCGCCGCCCTCCGCGATCCGGACCGACCAGCCGTGGGCCGCCGCCACCTGCTCGACGATCCGGAGGCCGAAGCCGGTTCCCTCTCGGGAGGTTGAGTAGCCGGCGTCGAACACCTCGTCGCGGTCCTCCGCCGCGATCCCCGGTCCGTCGTCTTCGACGAAGAACCCGACTTCGCGGCTCGTCTCGTCGCTCGCTCCGTCTCGTCCCCCGTCACCTCCGGTTCCGCTCCCTCCGTCGAGCGCGCCGACGGTGATCGCCACGTCGTCGCCGCCGTGCTCGACCGCGTTCCGCACCAGGTTCTCGACGAGCTGTCTGAGCCGGCTCTCGTCGGCCCGGAGCCACAGGTCCTCCTCGACCGTCAGCGTCGCGTCCGCGGTCTCGACCGTCTGCCAGCAGGACTCGACGACGGCGGAGAGCCGGACCGGCCGCGTCTCGCTCACCCGCTCGCCCTCGCGAGCGAGCGTCAGCAGGTCGGCGATCAGCGTGTCCATCCGCTCGTGGGCGCCCGCGACCGCGTCGAGGTGCTCGCTGTCGCACTCGTCGCTGGCCAGTTCGACGCGCCCCTGCGCCACGTTCAGCGGGTTCCGGAGGTCGTGCGAGACGACGCTGGCGAACTCCTCCAACCGGTCGTTCTGCCGCTCGAGCTCCGCGCTCCGCTCGTGGAGGCGGCTGGTCCGCGCCGCCGCGTTGAGCGCCGTCTCGGCCGCGGTGGCGAGGATTCTCGCGAGGTGCTCGTCGGTCCCGTCGAACACGCCGGGCTCGGTCTCGCCGACGGAGATGGTCCCGTGCTCGCCGACGGGGAGGATCATCAGGCTCCGCAGCCCGGTTCCGGTGTCGGCCGCGCTCTCCGTCTCGATGTCGTCGTACACGCGAGGCTCGCCCCCCTCGAACGCCGCCCAGTTGAGGCTCCCGCCGTCGGGCGTGAACACTTCCCGCCGGGGGAGCACCCTTTCGACCGCGTCCGACACCGCGACGGGAACGAGCCCGCCGGCGTCCTCGTCGTACAGCCGAACGGTGACCACGGAGAAGCCGAGCACCTCCTCGGCGGCGTCGACGACCCGCTCGGCGATCTCCGTCGGGGAGTCCGCCCGAATCAGGCTCCGGGTCGCGTCGTGGAGCCGCTCTAAGCTGGTCTCGCGGGCGACGCGGTCCAGCGCGGCCTCGAGGTGGTTCGCGAGGATCTCCGCGATGAGCACGTCGGTCTCGGTGAACGCGTGCGGCTTCGACGAGGAGATGACGAACAGCCCGTGGTCGCCGATCGGGTGGAGGACGATGCTCTCGGCGGGACTCTCCTCGTCGAGCCGGTCGAGCGCCGACAGCTCGCCGACGGCGAGCGGCTCGTCGCCGCGGTACGCCTCCCACGCGAGGGCCGCGCGCGTCCCGGGCGCGGCGCCCCGATCGTAGGAGGGCTGTTCGTCGAAGAACGACGGCACCGACGCGGCGAGCGCGACGGGTTCGAGCGCGTCGCCGGCCTCGTTCAGCAGGTGGATCCCGCTCAGCCCGCCGCCGATGATCTCGTCCGCGGCCTCGACGGCCAGCCGCGTCGTCTCCGCGACCGTCCGCGCGTAGTTGAGGTCCCGCGTCCACTCGCGGAGCCGCGCCAGCTTCTCCTCGCGCCGCTTCCGCTCGGAGATGTCGCGCGTGTTGATCACGAACCCGCTGACGCCGTGGTCGTCGAGCCGGTTGCTCCCCACCGACTCCACCCACAGGTACTCCCCGTCCGCGTCCGCGAGCCGGTACTCCACAGCCGGGTTCGGCTCGTCGCCTCCGACCGACCCCACGAACACCTCGACGACCCGCTCGCGGTCATCCGGGTGGACGTACCCGAAGGCGTACTCGCCGACCAGGTCCGCCGGATCGTGGCCGAGGATCCGCTCGACCGAGGGGCTCGCGTACTGGAACGTCCCGTTCTCGTCGAGCGCGGTGACGATGTCGCTGGAGCGCTCGACGAACGCGCGGTGTCGCTCGCGCTCCGTCACGTCCCGGATGATGCCGACGAACCGCCGCTCGCCGTCCTCCTCGAACTCCCCGAAGGATATCGACAGGGGAATATCGCGGCCGTCGCGGTGTCTCCCGGGAAACTCGGCCGCCGACCAGTCGATCGAGCGCTCTCCGGTCGCGCAGTACCGCCCGATCGCCTCGCGGTGCGTCTCGCGCATCCGTTCCGGCATCAGCGTCTCCAGGGGCTCGCCGTCGAGCTCCGCGGGCGCGTAGCCGAACAGCCGCTCGACCGCCGGGTTCGCGAACCGGATCCGGCTGTCGGCGTCGATGGTGACGATAGCGTCCATCGAGTGGTCGGTGATCGCCTGCAGGTGGGCCTGCGTCCGGTCGGCCTCGCGCTCGATCCGACGCTTCTCCGCGGCGTCGGCGACCCGGTTCGCCAGTATCTCGTACTGCTCCGTGCCGCCGCCCTTCTGGAGGTAGTCCGTCACGCCCGCCGAGATCGCCTCGCTGGCGACCGACTCCGACCCCTTCCCGGTGTACAAAATAAAGGGTAGGTCCGGGTCGCGCTCGCGGACCGCCTCCAGGAACTCGATCCCGTTCGGTCCGGGCATGTCGTGGTCGGAGACGACACAGTCGATCGCCGTCTCGGACCCGTCGAGCCGTTCGAGCCCCTCGGTGGCGTTCGAGGCCGTGTCGACAGCGATCCGCGGGTCCTCGCGCTCGAGGAACGACGCCGTGACCTCCGCGAGGTCCGGGTCATCGTCGACGTGGAGCACGCGGATGCGGTCGCCCATGGACTCGAAATACTCGTGACGCCGGCATAACCGTTTGGACCGGCTGAGAGCAGCGTCCGACGGCTACTCCCCGCCAGCCGGCCGGAAGACGACGAGCGGCTCCCCGTCGGTCGCGCGCTCCTCGACGCCGACCGCGACCCCGTCGCCGACGTCGACGCCGTCGACGTCGGGGGACACGCCCCGCAGGACGCCCGTGAGCCGGACCGGCCCGAAGTCGGCGACGGCGTTCACGTACGGGGCGTCGTCGGCGAACCGCGGCCCGGCGACGTGGACGACGCTGTACGTCTCGACGGTCCCCGTCTCGGCGAGGGGCTCCTCGGTGAGCGTCGCGGAGCCGCACTCCGGACACACCCGCCGCGGGGGGAGCGACCCGTGCCCGTCGGGACACGCGAGCGCGTACCCCTCGCCGTCCGCGAGGGCGTCGAGCCACTCGTCGTACCCCGCGTTGCTCGCGGGCGCGCTCATTTCGCCACCTCCAGCACGTGGACGACCGCGCTGGCCACCGTCCCGCCGGCGTTGTGCGCGACGCCCACCTCGGCGTCGCCGACGTGGCCGCTGTTGGGGTGATCGCCGCGCAGCAGCCGGGTCAGCTCCGCGATCTGCGAGCCGCCGGTCGCGCCGACCGGGTGGCCCTTCGCCTTCAGCCCGCCCGAGAGGTTCACGGGGAGGTCCCCGTCGGCGGTCGTGACCCCGTCGCGGGCGGCCCCGATCCCCTCGCCGGGGTCGAAGAAGCCGAGCGACTCCAGGGCGAGCACCTCCGCGATGGTGAAGCAGTCGTGGACCTCCGCCACGTCGACGTCGTCGGGACCGATCCCGGCGTCCGCGTAGGCGGCGTCGGCCGCGTCGTCGGCGGCGGGGGTGCGCGCGAGGTGCTCGCGGTCCGCGAGCGCCATCCGGTCGGTCCCCTGTCCGGTCCCCGTCACCGCGACCGGGGCGTCCACGTCGTGGTCGGCCGCGTACTCCTCGGAGACGATCACGAGGGCGCTCGCGCCGTCGGTGATCGGGCAGGCGTCGTAGAGGTGGAGGGGCTCGGCGACGGGCGGGGCGTCGAGCGCCTCCTCGACGGACACCTCCCGGCGGTACTGCGCGTACTCGTTGGGAAGCGCGTTCTCGTGGTTCTTCGCGGCGACGTGGGCCAGATCGCGGCGACTCCCGCCGTAGGCGTCGAAGTAGGCGCTCGCCATCAGCGCGTACGCGCCGGGGAACGTCACTCCGGCCCGCACTTCGAACAAGTCGTCGGCGGCGATGGCGAGCCCCTCCGTCACCTCGTCGGTCGGGAGGTTGGTCATCCGCTCCATCCCGCCGGCCACCACCACGTCGGCGTCGCCCGCGCGGACGGTTCGGACCGCCTCGCGGACCGCGACGCCGGCGGAGGCGCACGCCTCCTCGTAGCGGGTCGCCGGGCAGTTCAGGCCGGCCGCCTCGGCCATCAGCGGCGCCTGGTGGCCTTGGTGCTCGGCGAGCGCACCCATGAAGTTGCCGTAGTTCAGCTCCTCGACGTCCTCGCGGGGGACGCCGGCGTCCTCGAACGCGCGCAGCGCGGCCGTCGCGAAGAGGTCCCGGCCCGTCCGGTCCGGGTGGCTCCCGAAGCGCGTGAGCCCGACCCCGGCGACGCGTGCGTCGGTCATACACGAACGATTGTCGGGATCCGGTTTATTGCTGCCGGAAGCCGGGAAGGCCTCCGCCACCGAGGCGGAGTCGTGACTACCCGATGTACCGCAGGTCGTCGTCCGGCACCGCCGGTCCGTCCTGCATCTCGCGGATCTTGCCGACGACCTCTTCCATCTCCTCGGCGCGGTCCTCGAGGCTCTCGTAGTCGATCGAGAAGTCGAGCAGCGCCGCGAGCACTTCGAGCACCGCGCGCGCGCTCTTCGGGTCGACGAGGTAGCCGCTCGTCTCGCCCATCAGGCAGGCGGCGTCGAAGCCGCGGCGGCCGCCGAGCCCGAGCACGAGCCCGGAGACGCCGACGATGCCGCCGGCGGGCTCGTCCGGTCGGAACTCGACGCCGGCGTCCTCCAGCGCCTCGACGAGGTCGCCGTCGGAGACCGCGCCGAGCACGGTGTACTCCTCGACGAGCTCGCCGGTCGGCACACCGCCGAGCGCGTACGCCCGGGTCGCGCCGAACTCCGCGGCGATGTCGAGGAACGTCGTGGTGAGCGTGTAGTGGCCCTTGTTCGAGCCGGCCTGGTGGTCGCCGGTCAACACGAGCAGGTCGGCGCCGTCGGTCTCGACCGCGTGGAACTCCGCGCAGGTCAGCTCCGCGACGCCGTCGCCGTCGACGCTCACCTGCGGCGGGAACTCCGTGGTGTACACGCGACGGACCAACTCGCCGTCGAACTCCTCTAACAGGTGCTCGGCCGCGAGCTTCCCCACGTGGCCGACGCCCGGCAGCCCCTCGATGAGCACCGGGTCGTCGAGCTCCGGCGTCGCGACCTCGTCGATCTCGATGTCGTCCATACCGGAGTCGTCGGGGCGGCGGTCACAAGAGGGTGGCTATTCCGGCGGCGCTGGCGGGGCTCGGCGTCGAGAGAGTTGCGGCAGCGGTGCGATCTGGGCCCGGCGTCGGCGGCGAGAGCGGGAACCGCGCTACTCCGACCGTCGCCGCCGCGCCCGGCGCCGGTACTCCCCGTAGGGGTCCTCGGGGCTGAACGGCGCCGGCGCGCTGTTCTCGGTCGGGCCGTCGCACTCCGGGCAGCGATCACCGAGCGCGTACACCGGTCGGTCGTGGGCGGTCTCCCAGTTCGCGCAGACGCGGATATCGGATTTCACAGATACAAAAAGCGGCGCGGGTCGGATCGACTACTCGTCGTCCTCGCGGCGCTCGCGGTGGAACCCGCCGACGCCGCCGGCGGCCTCGATGGCCTCGCGGGCGCGGGCCGCGGCGGCCTCCAGCTGGTCCTCGGCCGTCTTGTAGTCGGGCGCGCGGACCTTGATCCGGTACTCGGGCGAGCCGACGTAGCCGACCTCGAGGTCGACGCCGTCCGGGACCTCGCCGTTGCCCTCCGCCGCGGTGAGGGCCTCGCGCACGTCGTCGACGCCGTCGGGGGCCGCTGATTCGAGGTCGACGTAGCCGGTCACGTCGACGTAGGGCACGGAGACGTTGTCGCGGGCGGCCTCGACGACGGCGTCGAGCGCGTCGTCGTCGAGGTCGACGTCTTCGAGCGCCTCCTCGCCGCTGATCGCGGCCGCCTCGAAGGCGTCGTACAGGGAGTCGTACTCGACGAGCAGCGCGTTGGCGACCGTGGTGTAGCGGTCGTCGTCCACGTCCTCGCCGAGCGCGATGAGCATCCAGTTGTCGGCCTTCTGTGAGTTCTTCCAGTCCTGAATCTTGTCCTTTCGCTGGTGTTCGTTGACGTCTTTGATCGAGAGGTCGATCTGGTTCGACGACTCGTCGACGTCGAGCACCTTCGCGACGACCGTCTGTCCCTCGCGGACGTGGTCGCGGACGTTCTTGATCCAGCCGGAGGCGACCTCGCTGATGTGACAGAGGCCGCGCTTCTCCTCGTACTCGTCGAGGTCGACGAAGACGCCGAAGTCGGCGATCTCGTCGACGTCGCCGACCACCAGCTCGCCGGGTTCGGGCCAGCCGCTGTACTTCATGACGGAGCGGTGAGGCGGTTACCGCGCCTCAACGGTTTCGACGATCTCGCCGTGGAGCTCGGCCTCCCCGCCGGTCGGGGTCGCGAGCGTCGTGCCGCAGACCGCACACGACACCACGGAGGAGGCTTTGCCGAAGACGACCTGTTCGTTCTCGCAGTCGCCGCAGGCGACGCGGTGGAAGCTTCCCGCCATGCTTACTCCTGGAACGTGAGCCGGCCGGCGCGCCAGCCTTCACGCATGTGGGCCTTGCCGCAGTCGCCGCAGCGGTACTTCAGGTGGGTCTTCTTGGTCGGCTTGTCGCCACCGGGCACCTTCGAGTACCCGCCGGCGTTGCCGATCGTCGCGAGCGCGCGGCGTCGCTGGCGCGCGTCGCGTTTCATTCCGGTCGCCCGACCCGATCGAACCTTCTCCACTTCGTGCTCCTGGTGGGAGTCACAGTTGGGACAGTACGTGTTGAAACGACGTGGCATTTCCATGGATATCGACCTTGAGTCGCGGTTCGTCGCCGACGCTTAAAACGGGTTTGGTATGGCCCGCGTGCGGCGGTGCGATCTCCGTGAGCCCCCGCTCACCGCCCTTCACGACTCCTCCCACTCGGCGACGGCTCTGACCGGCGACCCGTCTCCCCCCCGAAGCCGGAGCGGGAAGGCGTACAGCCGGAACCGCTCGGGGAGCCCGTCGAGCCCGCACAGGTTCTCGACGATCGCCAGCGAATCCGTTAAAAGTGCGTCGTGGGCGGGAGTGCCGTCGGGCTCGTCCTCGCGGGCGTATCCGGCTTCCTCCGGCGACGCGGGCGGCGTCGGGTCCGGCCCGAACGCGTCGAGTCCGACCCCGACGCCCAGCCCGCGGCACCGCTCCGCGGCCGCCGCGGTCAGGTACGGGTGGTCGCGGTATCGGTCGGTCCCCCAGCGCGACGCCCACCCGGTCCGGAGGACGAGGAGGTCGGCGTCGAAGTCCGCGGCGTCAGCGTCGGCGTCGTCGAGGGCGTTCGGCTCGGGGAGCGCCTCGGCACCGATCGCTTCCCGCGGCGCCAGCGGCCGGCAGTCGACGAGGCGGGCGTCGAACGCGAACGCGCCGACGCCGCGCTCGTCGATCGTCTCGCCCTCGGAGAGCGTGTGGCGCGGCGCGTCCACGTGGGTCCCGGCGTGGGTCCCGGTCCGCAGCTCGCTCGTCGCGTAGCCGTCGGCCTCGTGGGTCGCGTCGAGCGCGAGCGTCACGTCGGGGTCGCCCGGATACGTCGGCATCCCCGTCTCGATCGGCCGCGAGAGGTCGCGGAACACGGAGCGAGGTGGCTCCGAACGCATTTAAACCGTCCGTCGCGTCTCGGGCGGCCTTCCGCGGCCCGAACGTATTTCCTCCGCCCGCCGCTCGGTGGGCCCATGTCGGAACTGCCGCTCGACGCCTACTACGACCTCACGCAGATCGGCGAGGTCGCCGTCTCGCCCGCCGGTGACCGCGTCGCCTTCACCGCGACCGAGTACGACCAGGCCGAAGACGAGCCCGTCGCCTCGCTGTTCGTCGTCCCGACCGACGGCTCCCGGGAGCCGCACCGCCTGACGAGCGCGTCGGGCGCCTCCTCGCCGGCGTGGGGGCCCGAGGGCGACCGCCTCGCGTTCGTCGCCGCCCGCGAGCGCGACGCCGAGCGACGGGTCGGCTGGCGGGATCGGGACGAGGAGGACGGCGAATCGGACGACGAGGGCGGCGCGGAGGACGAATCGGACGACGAGTCAGCCGATGAGGACGACGACGACCCCCTCGGAAACGGCGACGAGGAGCCGAAGCCGCAGGTGTGGCTGTTCGACCTCGCCCTCGGCGGCGACGCCCGACAGGTCACGGACCGCGACGAGGGCGTCGCCGGCTTCGACTGGTCGCCCGACGGCGACCGACTGGTGATCGAGTCGCGCGACCCGACCGACGAGGAGTCGGAGTACCTCGATCAGGTGCGCGAGGAGGGAGGCCCGATCGAGACGACCCGGCTCCAGCACAAGGTGAACGGCGCGGGGTGGACCGACGACGTGACCGCGTACCTCTTCGTGGTCGACCTCGCGGACCTCGACGACCCCGAGAGCGACCCCCGACGGCTCGACGACGCGTACGGCGGCGGCGCGTTCCAAGATGTCTCCGGTATGGACCCGACGTGGGGGCCGGACGGCCGGATCGCGTTCACGTCCTGTCGGCTCGACCGCCCCGACGACACGAGCGTTCGAGACCTCTACGCCGTCTCGCCCGACTGCGGCGACGCCGAGCGGCTCACGGGCGGCGACCTCACCCACGGCGCGCCGGCGTGGCGCCCGGGAAGCGACGAGGTCGCGACGGTCGCGAGCGACCCTAACGACCCGCCCGCGCCGGCGGAGGTGTATCTCGTCGACGGCGGAGCGGGCGGTGAGGGCGACGGCGTCGCCTCCCTCACCGGCGAGCTCGATCGGACGATCGCCCGCGGCGGCGAGCCCGAGTGGGTCGACGGCGCGATCTACACGCGGATCGCCGACGAGAGCAGCACCCGGCTGGTCCGCGTGGAGCGCGACGGAACCGCGGAGCGCGTCTTCGAGGCGCAGGGCCGCGGCCGCGCCATGGCCGCGTTCGACGTCGCCGCCGACGGCTCGACGGCGGTCATCGTCCTCTCGGATCCCGAGGACGGGACCGACCTGTACGCGGTCGCCGTCGACGACCTCGACGCGGCGGGCGGCGCCGCCGACGGGGACGCCGATACGGCGATAGAACCCGACTCCCTCCGGCGGCTCACCCGCGTCAACGAGTCGCTCACCGACGAGTTCGCGATGCCGGAGGCGCGGCGCGTCGAGTGGGAGTCGGGCAGCTGGACGATCGACGGCGTGCTCTATCACGACCCCGAGGTCGACCCCGCCGACGGCGACCACCCGCTGGTGGTGGCGATCCACGGCGGGCCGATGTCGTACGACGAGCCGGTCTTCAGCTTCGCCCACGCCGCGCTGACGAGCCGCGGGTACCTCGTGCTCCGGCCGAACTACCGGGGCGGGACCTCCCGCGGCCGCGAGTTCACCGCCGAGCTGACCGGGGCGTGGGGGACCGCCGAGGTCGACGACATCGCCGCGGGCGTCGAGGCGCTGGCCGATCGCGGCTGGGTCGACCCCGACCGCGTGTTCGGCCACGGCTTCTCGTACGGGGGGATCGCGCAGGGGTTCCTCGTCACGCGTGAGCCCGACCTCTTCGCGGCGGCGGCGCCCGAGCACGGCATCTACGACCTCCGGTCGGCGTTCGGCACGGACGACACCCACGTCTGGCTGGAGGCGGAGTTCGGGCTCCCGTGGGAGGAGCCGGAGGCGTACGACGCGTCGACGGCGGTGCTCGACGCGGGGGACATCGAGACGCCCCTGCTGGTGATGGCCGGCGGGGAGGACTGGCGGTGCCCCTCCTCGCAGTCGGAGCAGCTGTACGTCGCCGCCCGGAAGCAGGGGATCGACGCCGAGCTGGTCGTCTACCCGGACGAGCACCACAACATCGGGGACCCCGACCGCGCGATCCACCGGCTGACGAAGATCCTCGACTGGTACGAGGCGCACGACCCGGCGGTCGACGGGGACGACTGAGTCGTCTCACCGTCGCTGGCGAAAGGTTCCCGCCCTCAGTGTTCGACGAACTCCACGAGGACTCCGCCCGTCGAGCGCGGGTGCAGGAAGGCGACCTCGTGGCCCCACGCCCCGGGTCGCGGCTCCTCGTCGACGAGGTCGACCCCGAGGTCGCGGGCGCGGTCGAGCGCCCCGGAGACGTCGTCGGTCGCGAGCGCGACGTGGTGGATCCCCGGCCCCTCGCGGTCGAGGTAGTCCGCTATCGCGCCGCCCGCGGTCGGTTCGAGCAGCTCGAAGTAGCCGCCGTCCTCGAGTTCGAGGAAGACGACTTCCATCCCGTCGAACGTCTCCTCGTGGGCGACGGGCGCGTCGAGCAGGCCGTCGAACAGGTCGGCGAGGTCGGCGGCGTCGCGCGTCGCGACGCCGACGTGGTCGAATCGCATACGTCTCGGATCCGCCGCCGCCGACTTATAAGAACCGAGCGAGAGTCGGGCCTCACCCGTGTCCCGCCGGGACCCAAAGGTTTGGATAGCACCCGGGAGAAATGCGTTCAGGCCAGTGAGCGACTCACGACCCGACGCGACGACGGAGCAGATGTCGTCACGGAACATCCTCGGATCGCTGCTCGAGAGCGGGCTCCACGAGATGCAGCGGGAGCGGTCCGGGCTGCTGCTCTCGGGGCTGTCGGCGGGGCTCGACATCGGGTTCGGTCCGCTGATGATGGCGGTGGTGTTGACGCTCTCGCCGGGGGGCTTCGGCGACCTCGGAACCGAGCTGCTGCTGGCGAGTGTCTACTCTATCGGCTTCATGTTCGTCATCCTCGGCCGTTCGGAGCTGTTCACGGAGCACACGACGCTGGCCGTGATCCCGGTGCTCGATCGGCAGGCGTCGCTCCGACAGCTGGGTCGGCTCTGGGGGCTCGTGTACGTCGGGAACGTCGTCGGCGGGCTGTTCTTCACCCTGCTCGTGACGCTCCTGATGCCGGAGCTCGGCGTCGTCGACCCGGCGTCGTTCGAGAGGATCGCCCTGAAGCTCGTCGATCACGACCTCCCGTGGCTGTTCGTCGGCGGCGTCTTCGCGGGGTGGCTGATGGGGCTGCTGGCGTGGCTCGTGACGGCGGCGCAGGACACGACCGCGCGCATCCTCCTCGTGTTGATCGTCACCGGCACGATCGGCCTGCTCCACCTCCCGCACTCGATCGCGGGCAACGTGGAGGTGCTGTTCGGGCTGATCGTCTCGTCCGCCATCACGCCGACCGACTACATCGGGTTCCTCGTGCTGGCGACGCTCGGCAACGCCTTCGGCGGCGCGGTGTTCGTCGCGCTGCTGAAGTACGGCCACGTGGTCCGCGGCGCGAACTGAGGCCGAAAGGGGGATCGGTCGACTAACCGATCGACCTCACCGCCCCGGCTTGTACTCCCCGAACTCGTCGCGGAGCACGTCCGAGATCTCCTGGACCGTCGCGTACGCCTTCACGGCGTCGACGATGTGGGGCATCACGTTCTCTGATCCTTGCGCGGCCTCGCGGAGCGACGCGAGCGCGTCGTCGACCGCGTCGCCGTCGCGCTCGGCTTTCACCCCGTCGAGGCGCTCGCGCTGGTTCTGCTCCTGTTCCGGGTCGACCTCTTCGAGGTCCATCTCCGGCTCCTCGTCGACCTCGAACTCGTTGACGCCGACGATCACCCGATCGCCCTCCTCGATCTCGCGCTGGCGCTCGAAGGCCACGTCCTGGATCTGCCGCTGGACCCACTGGCTCTTGACGGCCTCTAACATCCCGCCGCGGCGGTCGACCTCCTCCAGTATCTCGAAGGCGTCCTCCTCGATCCCGTCGGTGAGGTTCTCGACGTAGTACGAGCCCGCGAGCGGGTCGATCGTGTCGGCCGCGCCCGACTCGTGCGCGAGGATCTGCTGGGTGCGGAGCGCGGTCCGGACCGACTTCTCGGTGGGGAGCGCGAGCGCCTCGTCTTTCCCGTTGGTGTGGAGGCTCTGGGTGCCTCCCAGCACCGCCGCGAGCGCCTGATACGCCACCCGGACGACGTTGTTCTCGATCTGCTGGGCGGTCAGGGTGGAGCCGCCGGTCTGCGTGTGGAACTTGAGCTGTTTCGACTTGGGGTTCTCGGCGCCGAACCGCTCCTCCATGATCTGCGCCCACATCCGGCGGGCGGCGCGGAACTTCGCGGCCTCCTCGAAGACGTTGTTGTGGGCGTTGAAGAAAAACGATAGTTGGGGGGCGAACTCGTCGACGTCGAGCCCGGCGTCGATCGCGGCCTCGACGTACTCGATCCCGTCGCCGAGGGTGAACGCGACCTCTTGGGCCGCGGTCGACCCCGCCTCGCGGATGTGGTACCCCGAGATGGAGATGGTGTTGAAGCTGGGGGTCTCGGCGGCGCAGAAGTCGAAGATGTCCGTGATGAGTCGCATCGAGGACTCGGGCGGGTAGATGTAGAGGTTCCGCGCGATGTACTCCTTCATGATGTCGTTCTGGATGGTGCCCCGGAGCTCCTCGCGTGGGACGCCCTGTTTGTCCCCCATGGCGACGTACATCGCCAGGAGGACCGCCGCGGGGGCGTTGATCGTCATCGACGTGGACACCTCGTCGAGGGGGATCCCGTCGAAGACGGTCTCGAAGTCGTCTAAGGTGTCGATGGCGACGCCCGACCGTCCCACCTCGCCCTCGGCCATCGCGGCGTCGGAGTCGTACCCCATCTGCGTCGGGAGGTCGAACGCCATCGAGAGCCCGGAGGAGCCCTGATCGATGAGGTAGTTGAACCGCTCGTTCGTCTCCGCGGCGGTGCCCATCCCCGCGTACTGGCGCATCGTCCAGAGCCGCCCGCGGTGCATCGTCGAGTAGACGCCGCGCGTGTACGGCTCCTCGCCCGGGTTCCCCAGGTCCTCGCGGTAGTCGTGGTCCGGGACGTCGGCGGGCGTGTACAGCGGGTCGACCTCCTGTCCGCCCGTGTCGGTGGTGAACGTCTCCTTCCGCTCCCCGAACCGGTCGACCGTCTCGCCGTAGGTCCCCTCCTCCCACGACTCCTTGGCGTCCCGGATCGCGTCCAGTTCCTCAGGATCGTACATTAGTAAACGGGTCGCGCGAGCGGGACTTAACACTTTTCGGCGGCCGCGCTCGCGCCGCCGACCTCGATTCCCCCGACCGCTCCGAACCCCCGCGGACGGTCGGTTTCAAGTGACGTGCGGCCGAACGCCGAGCATGGACGCTGCCGCCGACCCCACCGAGCGCTTCCTCGCCGCGACGGCGCCCGAGCACACCGCGACGCAGGCGGAGATGGCGGCCCTCGCGGACGATTGGGGGTTCCCCATCATCGGGCCGGAGGCGGGGGCGGTCCTCCGGCTGCTCGCTCGTCTGACCGACGCCGAGCGCGTCTTCGAGTTCGGTTCCGGCTTCGGCTACTCCGCGACGTGGTTCCTGCGCGGCGGCGTCGACGCCGTGATCTGCACGGAGTTCGACGAGGACGAGGCCGAGCGCGGCGTCCGGTTCGCCGCCGACGGCGGCTACGCCGACAGCGTCACCTTCGAGGTCGGCGACGCGCTGGAGACGATCGAGCGCTACGACGGCCCCTTCGACGTGGTCCTCATCGACCACCAGAAACACAGATACGCCGAGGCGTACCGCACTGTCCTCCCGAAGGTCCGGACGGGCGGCGTGATCGTCGCCGACAACGTCATCCGCGGCTCGGCCGACTTCGGTGACCTCGTCGCGCACTTCGAGGACGGCGCGCCGCTGCCCGATCCCGAGGTCGACGAGAAGACCCGCGGGATCGGGGAGTACGTCGGCACCGTGCGCTCCGACGACGCCGTCGAGACGGCGATCCTCCCGGTCGGTTCCGGGATCGCGGTGTCGACGAAGGTGGCGTGACCCCGCGCAGCCCTTTCTTCCGCCGTTTTCGACGAGAAAACACCGAAGATCAGCGTTCGGTTCCGTCCGTCAGCAGGGGGACCAGTAGTGATGCCAACGCTTCCGTGTCACGAGCCGTCACGGACGGATCGGACGGGTCCTCGTCACCGACGTAGACCGTTTCGAACCCCGCTTCGCGTGCCGGGACGACGTCCTCCTCGTAGGTGTCGCCGACGTAGACCGTCGTCTCCGCGGGCAGTCGCTCCCTCGCCGCATCGAAGATCGCTTGGCTCGGCTTCCGCGCGCCGATCTCGTTGGAGATGAGGACCGCGTCCACGAGGTCGTCGAGGCCGTGTTCCGCGAGCTTGCGGCGTTGCATTCGGCCGTCGCCATTCGTGAGGACGCCGACATTGTGTCGGTCCGCGATGGACGCCACAAGTTCGCATACCGCGGGGGCGAGGCGTGTCGCCGCGGCTTCCAGCTCAACGTACTCCGTCGCGAGCGCTGCCGGGTTCACATCGAGGTCGTATCGCTCGCGAACGGCGTCGAAGGCCTGCTCGTAGGGATCCGACTCCACGCGTTCGATCCCTTGGAGCACCTGTTCAGAGTACGTCTCGGCCATCTCCTCGGTCGGATCGATCGGGAGGGTTCGCGCAAAGAGTTCCTCGAAGGGCACCGCATAATTGAGGAGGGTCCCGTCGAGGTCGAAGTACACTGTCGTCGTCACGGGGTGTGGCTCTCCCCGCGACGAAAAGTAGGTTCCGAACGAGAGGCACCCGTATCGGCCGAAGCTATTCGGGCGTCGACGCCGAACCCCCACTCGATGAAGGTGGGCCTCATCTCGGACGTACACGCGAACCTCCCCGCGCTCGAAACCGTCCTCGACGACATGCCGGCCGTCGACCGGATCGTCTGCGCCGGCGACGTGATCGGGTACAACCCGTGGCCGGCCGAGTGCGTCGAGCGCGTCCGCGAGGTCGCCGCGATGACCGTCCGCGGCAACCACGACCGCACGGTCGGGACGCCCGAGAAGTACCGGGCCAATCGCATGGCCGAGGCCGGGCTCGAACACGCGAAGGAGTCGCTCTCGGACGACCAGCGCGCGTGGCTCGACGGGCTCCCGCGCGCCGAGACGTTCGCGGGGGGGCGATTCCTCCTCGTCCACTCGCACCCCGCGGCCGAGCGCGAGGATGCGTACGTCTACCCCGAGGAGTTCCCGAATCTGGACCGCCACATGGGCGATCACGACGGGATCGTGCTCGGGCACACGCACGTCCAGGGGAAGCGGTCGGTCGCGGGCGGGGTCGTCGTTAATCCGGGGAGCGTCGGGCAGCCGCGCGACGGCGACCCCGACGCGGGGTACGCCGTGCTCGACACGCAGACCGACGAGGTCGATCTCCGCCGCGTCGCATACGACATCGATCGGGTGAGCGAGGCGGTCGCCGACGCCGGACTCCCCGAGCGAACGGCCGCGCGTCTTTATAAAGGCGAGTGACGGAACGCGGCGCTGGACCCGCGGACGAACAGGCGCGTCACGGCCAGACGCCAGCCACGAAGAGGACGTTCCGCACCGCGGTCGCGAGCGAGAGGACGCCGACGCCGGCGCACATCAGCGTCGCGACGAGCCGACGGGTCCCGCCGGCGACCGCGACGGGGATCCCGATGAGGACCATTCCGGCGGCCTTGGTGAACAGCATCCCGGGGACGAGTCCGAACGCGGCGATGAAGGCGGCGCCGACCGGCGACCCCTCGACGAACTGCCCGCTCGCGACCGCGACGTAGGTCGAGGCGATGTCGGCGGCGGCGCCGACGAGGAGGAGCGCGACGGCGGCGGCGAGTCGCGAGGGCACTGCCACACCGGAGGCGATGAACCGTAATAAGCTTCCGGGGACTCGCGGAATTGACCGACGTGAACCGGGTAGGCGGGGATTAACGGGCTGGCCGCGGTGCGCGCACAGCACGACTTCATTTAAACCGCCGCGACGCATATATCCGGTAATGAGTTCGTCCGACGACGAGTACGAGATCGCAGTGGTCGGCGGCGGGCCGGCCGGCCTGACGACCGCGCTGTACGGGGCCCGACTGGGTCACGAAACGGTCCTGATCGACCGCGGCGGCGGCCGCGCGGCGATGATGGCCGACACGCACAACGTGATCGGCGTCACCGAGGACACCTCCGGCAACGAGTTCCTCGCGACCGGCCGCGAGCAGGTGGAGTCGTACGGCGGGACCTTCGAGCGCGGCTTCGTCACCGACGTCAACCGCACCGACGACGACCGGTTCCGGCTGACGACGAACGACGCCGAGATCCTCGCGGACCGCGTCGTCCTCGCGACCGGCTTCTCCGACGAGCGCCCGGACCCGCCCCTGCCCCGAACCGGAAAGGGGCTCCACTACTGCCTCCACTGCGACGCGTACATGTTCGTCGACGAGCCCGTGTACGTGATGGGTCACGGCGAGGCCGCCGCCCACGTCGCGATGATCATGCTGAACGTGACCGACGACGTGGACGTCCTGACCCGCGGCGAGGCGCCGACGTGGAGCGACGAGACCGCCGCCCAACTGGAGGCGCACCCGGTCGACGTCGTCGACGAGGACGTAACCGGCGTCGAGAACGACCCCGAATCCGGCTGGCTCGACGCGCTGGAGTTCGCGGACGGCACCCGCCGCGAGTACCGCGGCGGCTTCGCGATGTACGGCTCCGACTACAACACCGCCTTGGCCGAGGGGCTCGGCTGCGAGCTGACCGAGGGCGGCGAGATCGACGTCGACGACCACGGCCGCACCAGCGAGGACGGCGTCTTCGCGGTCGGCGACATCACCCCCGGCCACAACCAGGTGCCCGTCGCGATGGGTCAGGGCGCGAAGGCCGGCCTCGCGATCCACAAGGAGATCCGCGAGTTCCCGCGCTCGACGGAGTCGATCGAGGCTGAGGGCCCGGTCGACCCCGACGAGGTGCCCGCCATCCCGCCGGAGCTCATGGCGACCGCGGTCGCCCACGAGGGTCACGCCGGCGGACCGCGCGAGGAGGGCGTCGAGGCCGACGTGGAAACGCCCGCGGCCGACGACGACTGAAGAGGGCTGGCTGCGGACGAGTGCCGGAGGGTCGGAGATGTCTCGACTGCAGGGCCCGATCGACGCGTCAGTCCTGTCGGTCGAGGACGCCGCGAATGAATGCACCCTTTTCAGCGGTGTACCGGTCCCGATTCTCGGGATATCGCGCCGCGAGCCGTCGCTTCAACGAGGCGTACCGCTCGGCGAGCTCCGAATCGTCTCGGAGCGCGTCTCTGAAAGCAATCTTCTCGTCGTGAAACGTGCTCCCGACTTCGGCGATCGAGAGGTAGCACGTGCGGTTCTCCGGCGGTCCCTTCGCGAGGAACACCCGTCCGTCCACCTCGTCAGGGCGGCGTTCATAGCCACACGCTTCAAGTGGTGAGACGAGCTCGCTCGCGGTCGTCGACTCGTCGACCAAGGCGAGCACGTCGAGTATCGGCTTGGCAGGCATACCCTCGACCGCGGTGCTACCGATGTGTTCGAAGCGATCGACTCGGTCGCCGACAACATCGATCAGCCGGGCGACTTCCGCGTCGTACGCGTCGCTCCACGACTCCTGATAAGGCTCTAACTCGACAGTGCCGCGAGCTGGCCCGACCATGAAAGTGCCTCTGCCTCGGAATACAAACAATTTTCAGTATTTTCCGAGCGAAGCGAGGAAAATCGCCGGCCGGGACTCCCGCGAGCGAGCGAAGCGAGTGAGTGGGAGTACGGGCGGCGCACGACCGAAGGGAGTTTGCTGAGCGAAGCGAAGCAAACGTCGACTGACGAAGTCAGTCGGAAGTGCGCCGGCCGGGATTTGAACCGGAGGAAGACGGTCCGGGCGTGCGGCGCTTCGCGCCGTTCCGGGCTGCGACTTCCAGGGTTCAAACCCCTTGGCGCATCTTCCCGCACGACTCACTCGTCGCTGTCGCTCCTCGTTCGTAGTGTGCGGGAAGATGCGCCGGCCGGGATTTGAACCCGGGCCATGAGCTTGGAAGGCTCAGGTCCTACCACTAGACCACCGGCGCGCGTTGGGGCGTCCGTTGTTGAACGCGTCTACACGTAGGCCGAACAGTTCTGATAAACGTTCCGTGTTCTCGTCGCCGAGACGCGTCGTCGGACAGCTGAACGCGGTCGATGAAGAACGGTCGACGAAGGGCGGTCGACCGGTGTGAGACGCGAGACCGGAACTGTCGGAAAAAGCGGTCAGACGATGGTGAACTGGTTGGTGACCGTGGTCGCGATATCGGTGGCCTCGCCGCCCTTGATGTGGACCTCGTACTCGTAGTCGCCCGGGTCGGTCTCCTCGTCGGTCACGATCTTCGAGCCCCACGTCGAGCGGTCCCACGCCTCGTGTGCGCCCTCCCAGTTGAGTTCGAGGGGGCCGTAGTCCGCGTCGGGGAACTCGACGACGACGGAGTCGATCGCGTCGGCGCCCAGCGGGTCGCCGGTCTCGGGGTCGAAGATGCCGACGTGGAGGCCCACCTCCATCCCGGCCGAGAACCGCCCGAGACTGGCGCAGTCGTCGCCCGAATCGCCTCCGGACTCGTTCGTCGACTCGTTCGTGGACCCGTTGGTCGTGTTGCCGGTCGTCGTCGTCTCGTTGGTGACGGTCGGTCCGTCCTCGTCTTCGACCCCGGGATCAGTGATGTACGTACAGCCCGCGAGGCTGACCGAGGCCCACGTGGCCGCGCTCGCCGCGACCAGACGGCGGCGCGTCACCGGCGAGTCGGTCGCGTCCGACGACTCGGTGGAGGTGCTGTCGGTTCGTTCCGAAGGCTGGTCTCGATTCATATTAGCTGGTATCCTCCGGACAGCATATAAATCTAAACACGGGTTATTAGCTTCCTACGAACCGGGGACGCCTTTATATGTGTCGGATATGTCGGTCGAACCATGGGATCCGATGGACGACAGGCCAGTAGAACCGATTCACAACAAACAAGCGCCAGCGATTCGGGAACGGCGAGCACGACGCGTCGACGGCTGTTAGCCACCGGCGCGGCGACGTGGGCGACCGTCGGACTGGCCGGCTGTATGGGCGACGACGGTGACGACGGAGGCGACGGGTCCGACGGCGGATCCTCCGAAGCACGGAACTACGTTGTCACCGCTGAGACCGGCGCCGGCTCCGAGGGCGTCCCCGAGAGCGCGGGATTCATTTCGTCGTGTTCCGCGAGTCGGTACTTCGTACCGGGGATGCAGGCGGTCTTCTACGTGGGCATCTTCGACCCCGAGACCGGTGACCAGCTCACCGACGAGGACCTCGAAAGCGTCGTCGTCAACGTCGATGGGCTCCAGAACGTCGAACTCGGTTGGGCCGGCGACGACGAGGAGAACCCGGCCGACGAGTGGGGCGGCTCGTTCGTCATTCCGGAGGACACAGAGGTCGGCTCGTATTCGTACACGGTCGAGGTATCCAACGGCGACAACAACTACCAGACCGTCGGTATCCTCGAAGACTCCTTCGAGGTCATCGAGCAGTCGAATCCGACCAACTACGTCGTCACGACCGAGACGTGGTGGGACAATCAGGCACCCGAGGAGTCGGTCGGCTTCGTCGAGTCCTGCGGTCCGGAGCGGCAGTTCACCCAGGACATGGATGTCACGTTCGTCATCGGCGTCTACGACGGCTCGAGCGGCGAGATCGTCGGCAGCGACACCCTCGACTCCGTGACGATCGAATCGACCGACGGCGCGTTCGATCCGATCGAGCTGTCGTGGGACGAAGGCGGCGAGGACTCCGAACCGCAGTGGTCCGGCACGCTCGACACCGCCGATCTGGCACCGGAGACCTACGGCTACGAGGTCGTCGTCACCAACGGCGACGCGAACTACTACAACGTCGGCATCGCCTCGAACCAGTTCACGATCATCGAGCTGTAAGGCCGGCGCGGTTCCGGGACCGATTTTTACACCGCACACACTGCCAATGAACCACAACGATACACAGTCATCCGGCGGGAACACCGCCGAACCGACGGATTCGGAGTCGATCGACACGGACGAACACGGCGAGGTGAGTGCGGAGACCGACGCGGAGACCGCCGCGGGTAACGAGATCGACACCGAGTCAGCCGACGGGACGCTGACGTTTTCGGATTCGGTGGCCATCGAGACGACGCCCGAGGATCTCTGGTCGACGATCTCGGATCCGGTGACGCTGACCGAGTGCGTGCCGGGCGCGGAGTCGATCGAGCGCGTCTCCGAACGGAAGTACACCGTCGAGATCACGCGCGGGGTGAGCCACCTCACCGTCTCGCTGTCGGGCGAGGCCGAGTTCGTCGAGATGAATCCCCCCGACACCGTGGTGACGAGCGCCACCGCGTTCGATTCGAAGACGGGCAGCGACTTCGACATCCTGGCGGGGATGGAGATCCAGCCGGCCGACGACGGGGGCGCCGAACTGGCTTACTCCGCCGAGGTGTCGATCAGCGGCGGCGTCGGGACGATGAGCCCGCGGCTCCTCCGACCGATCGTCAACCGCGACATCAAGCGCTACTTCGAGAACGTCAAAACCGTCGTCGAAACCGAGTAGGGGCTGCCCAGTGCGGTTCCGGTCCTGCTCGCCAGTGGTCAGTCGTCTCGCACGACTCTACCCGCCGCCTGCCGCGTCAGAGCGTTTTTGCAGGTCATATATACATGCGCAATCGAAAAGGCACCCAATGACAGCCGATCCGACCGACGCATTCGACGAGATCTCCGAGTACGACTCGACCGCCCTATTTAAACCGAAGGTGGTGTCGTTGGTCGTCTCCAACAGCGAGGAGCGGGGCCCGAACCTCATGACCGCCTCGTGGTGGATGCTCGCCGGATACAACCCGTTCCGCTATCTGCTCGCCGTGAGCCACAAGACGCTGACTCACGAGCTCATCGAGGAGAGCGGGGAGTTCGTGCTGGCCGCGCCGTCGATGGAGATGATCGACGCGCTGACGCTCTCGGGGATGGTCAGCGGCCGGGACATCGACAAGATCGAGCACCTCGATCTGGAAACGGTTCCCGGCCGGGACGTCGACGTGCCGCTGTTGGTCGACGCCACCGGTAACATCGAGTGTTCGGTGATGGAGTCGTTCGAGTTCATGGACTGCACCTACTACTTCGGGGAAGTCGAGAACGCCTACGTCACCTCCGGCGGGATGGACGGTCGACTCCTGTCGCCGGACGCCGACGTGCTGGCCTACATGGGCAGCGACTGGGGCGAGGAGGAGACCAAGACCAAATACCGCTATTACGCCGACATCACCGCCGAGTCGATCAAGCGGTTCCCCGGCGACGAGGTCGTCGACTCGCTGCCGCCGGAGCTCCGCGAGCAGTTCGACGACTGAGGGGGCTCACCACAGGGCGGTCGACCGCTGGATGACGAAGTGGGGCTCGTCGCTGTCTTCGTCGCCGAAGAGGAACGAGAGGAACGACAGCGAGTAGCGGTGGTCCGCGATGTCGATGGCGTGTCCGTCGACGTCGTCGAAGCGGTCCGCGTAGCGCTCGACGGTGTCTCGGTGGACCTGGAGGCCGTACTGCCGTCGGAGCGTGCGCTCACAGGCGGTCGGCGACTCGTCGGCGGCGTGGAACACGCAGAGGTCGACGACGGGCTTCGCGTACGCGCAGCCCTCGTAGAACAGCGCCGAGAGGTCGCCCTGAAACGACCGCCCGCAGTCGAGACACTCGTACTGCTGGACGTCGACCCCGACGTCTTCGAGCCCCTCGGCGGTGACCAACCGCGCGACCGTCTTCGGTTCGTTCTGATAGCCGTTCTTCCGATGTTCGTCCGAGCCGCAGTTCGGACAGGGCCGCGGATCGCCCCTGCGCTCGTCGGCGACCTGCCGGAGCTCCTCGTGGATCGCGTTGACGAACAGCGGCGAGACGGCCGGATCGAACGGCTTCTCGTCTGGGCCTCGCATACGGTCCCGTCGACCCCCGTTGGCATAAATCTCACGTTATTATTCGTACCAAATATCACGTTATCTGTCGTATTTACCGTCCCCCTTTATCACGTTAGTATTCAAATCCAAAAAGCCACCTAATAGAAAAACACGGAAACAATTTATATATCGACGAAAGAGGTCCGTCCATGAGCGACGAGAAGCCTGAAAACGGCACTCTGGAGCGAGCAGAGACGGACGGACAGCGGCTCGGTAGAGGAGGGGTGACCTCCCGTCGGACGTTCCTCGCTACCGGGGCCGCGGTGTCGGCCGCAGCAGTCGCGGGCTGCGCCGGCGGGACCGGATCGGGGTCGACTGAGGGGCCGGAGCCGCCGTGGACCACCGAGGAGTTAGCCGATCAGATCGATGATGAGTCGACAGTAACGATTTACGCGGCAAACGGTGACCGACCAACGTGGGAGGCACTGGTCAACGTAATCAACGAGGAGTTCGGGACGAGCCTCAAACTTGAGCAGTACAACGCTCACGCAGGCGCCGTCTCCCAGCGGTTTATGCAGGAACACCAAGCGAACAGTACAAAAGCCGATCTGATCACAACGGCAAACGACGTAACCGCACTCATCCGAGAGGACGGCCGATCGGTCGCCGAAAAATACTACGAAACCGGTCTTGAAGAGAACTTCTGGTTTACCGACGTTCTTAACGATAATGAGGTGTACCCGTGGATGGTTCATGCCCTCAATGGCGGTGCTTGGTCTGTGATGCCGATCAACGAGACCGTCTTTGAGGATCGGGGCCTCGACTATCCCGAGAGCTACAACGACCTCTTCGAGGATCAGTACGAGGGATTGGAGGTCGCTCTACCGGGGTATGTCGTTGACAATCAGATCGGCTGGATTATTGACTACCACGCCGCCGAGACTGAGATGGATAACATGGAGTGGATGGAAACGCTCGTCGATCATCTGAACTTCGTCGGTGTCGAGTCCCACTCGACGGGTGCGCGGTCGGTCGCCGAAGGAAACACGCCGATGATGTTCTACAACTTCCCGTCGACGATCCATCCGCTGATGGACGAGTACCCACTCCGTGCGAACTTTGTCGATCCTGTGAAAGGGAGCTCATGGAAGACCGAGCTGTCGATCCCTGCCAATGCCCCGAACCCGTGGGTCGCTCGGTTCGTCCTGAGTGCGACACTTGAATCGGCAGTCCAACGCCGGATCATCCACGATGTGCCACAGGTCGCACCTGGACGCACGGACATTGATTACGCTGCTGAGGAGCCGACTGAATATATGCAAAAGCGGATGAACGCTGACACTATCAACTATTCCTTCGAGGAGAGCAGTCAGTTCATCGAGATTGGACAGCAAGCCAAAGACGAAGGTGTATTGGACTTCTAATCGGAGCGTCGGCCAACCTCGTTTGGCTTACTAGCGGTCCGACACCATCTATCGAACTACCGACAATACTGAAATACTCATGCCAGATGACGCCCAACTAACCGTCCGTAATCTCCGCAAGCGATTCGGAGATGAGTTTGCGATCACTGATGTCGACCTCACGGTCGGCGTCGACGAGAGCGTCGCCCTCCTCGGACCGAGCGGCTGCGGCAAAACGACGATCCTCCGCTGTATCGCCGGGGTCGAGACTCCCGATGAAGGGGCAATTACGATCGACGGAGAGACTGTCCAAGGACCGAACGTCTCGAGGTCTCCAGAGGATCGGGACGTGGGAATGGTCTACCAGAACTACGCCATCTGGCCCCACAAGACGGTCTACGAGAACGTCGTCTTTCCGCTGAAACACGGCGATCACGACCTATCTAGAGCCGAATACGAGCCACGCGTCGATTCGGTACTAGAGATGGTCGAGATTGCCAATCTCAAAAACAACCCTGCGACCGATCTAAGCGGCGGTCAACAGCAGCGAGTCGCACTGGCCCGGTCGCTGGTTCACGATCCCCCGCTGTTGCTGCTGGACGAGCCACTGAGCAACTTGGATAAGGGACTCCGGCGAAATATGCGCTATGAGTTACAGCGCCTTCAACACGAGATCGGCTTTAGCATGTTATATGTGACACATAATCAACAGGAGGCGTTCTACTTGGCTGACCGGGTGATCGTTGTACGCGATGGGCGTGTCGTCGAAAGCGGTTCTTCACGAGAGCTGTACCGCCGTCCGACCACGGCGTTCACCCGCGATTTCGTCGGCCAGCGGAACCGGTTTAATGGCGTGATCGAGACGGACACCGACGGTCAAATACTCGTCAGAACCGATCTCGGACGGATTCCCTATGATAATGTTGGGTACGTCGCAACGGAGGCCAAGACCGGCTCCGTCGTCTGTTTCCTCCGTCCCGGCGATATCTCGATCGGTAAGTTCGCTTCCAACGAGGCCGATACCTTGCAGTTCGAGGGCATTGTCGTTGCCGAGGGACTCTTAGATGACAGATACGAGATTCGAGTCCAACTATCGGGCACCGAGACTGAACTGACACTTCACACACGAATAAATCAGTCCTACGAGCCCGGCGACAGTCTGTACGGTTACGTCCCACCGAGGGCGATTCAGGTCTACGAGGACCCCGCAGAATGAGTGGTCTCAGAGAGCTGTACAGTCGAATCAGCGCCGCGATCAGTCGGCTCGTCCGGCTATGGACGTCAACGGTAGACCATCCAAGAGCCAAAGGTGTCGTCCTCAAGACCATCGTTGGGACCGTTGCCGTACTCACGCTCGTCCCGCTGCTGTTTCTGTTGTGGACGAGCGTCTGGACCGGCTATCCCGGACAGTTCGACGCCTCGTTCACGCTCGACAACGTACTCTCGGTGTACATCGAAGGGGCCTACAACGTCCCGACGTTGCTGTCTCACTCCGTTTTTGTCGCGCTTGGCATGACGCTGATCGCAATGTCACTTGGCCTGACGTTCGCGTGGCTATTCGTCAGGACGAACCTTCCCACGAAAGGTGCGATGGAACTCGTCCTTCTCTCACCGTACGCCGTGCCGGGATATATTTCGGCGCTCATGTACATCACCACCTACGATCCGAACAACGGCCTTGTGTCAACGTTCCTTGCTGATACACTAGGTGTAGGAATCCCGATCAACATTTTCAGCCCGCTTGGGATCACCATCGTCGTAGGGATCAACGGGGTGACAGCGTTCTACCTGTTTACTGTTCCCGCCCTCCAGAACATGGACCCCGCGCTCGAAGAAGTCAGCCGTATTCACGGAGCCAATATTTTCCAGACGATTCGGTCGATCAGCTTTCCGCTGATACTGCCCGCGATCCTCTCGGGAGCGCTCGTCACTTTCTTGCGGGGACTCGGTGAGTTCTCTGTCGTCGAGATCCTCGGTGTTCGGGAGGGATTCGATGTGTATGCGACTGCAATCTGGGCGGCGATCCAACAGCAGGCACCACCGGAGTACGGCCAGTCGGCGGCGTTGGCGCTCAGTTTACTCCTCGTTACGGCCGTGTTGATGTGGTACTACCGTCGGCTTACGAGCCGAAACCAAGATTATATGACCGTCACAGGACGGGGATACCAACCCGACCGGTGGGACTTGGGTAGGTGGCGATGGCCTATCGCGGCCACACTCTGGGTCGTGCTGTTCGTCCTCTGGATTCTCCCGTTGGTGGTCATGATCGCCGTCTCGTTCCACTCGACGTGGCTCGGGCAGTTCGATCCCGCGAGCCTCTCGCTCATCCACTACGCGGATGTCCTCACCAGCCAGCGACTCCAAGAGTCGTTTCTCAACAGCGGTATCGTTGCAGTTACCGGCGCGACACTTGGCACAATACTGGTCGTCGGCATCGCCTACTACACTCAGCGGACGGCGTACCGGTTTAGGTCCTCCATCGAGTTCCTGTCGCTGACGCCGCTAGCAATTCCGGGAATCATCTTGGGTACGGGCGTCCTTTTCACCGTTTTGTGGGTGGGACGCATTCATCCGCTGCTGAATTTCTACGGCACGCTGGGAGTCATTATCATCGGCAGCGTCATCGTTTTTATACCGTTTTCGTCGCGGATCGCTATCGGGAATATCGTCCAGATCCACTCCGATCTCGAAGATGTCGCTCGTGTCTCGGGTGCGTCGTGGGTTGGGCAAATGCGAGAGATTTTCCTTCCACTATTTAAGAATACCACGGCTATTCTCTGGTTTTATCTGCTGGTCCACATCGTCCAACTGCTTTCGATTCCGATTATGACCTACACCTCAGATACGCGGGTGATCCCAGTCGACATCTTCGATATCTACTACCAGCAGGCGAACATCGAATTGGTCTCGGCAGTCTCGACCATCTTCGTGCTGTTGTTGGCGTCGATACTGGTCGTATTCCGTCTATTCGGTATCAGATTCTACGATCTCGATCACCGTTAACAGTACTCAGCAGTCGAGCGTCGATTCGACGAACAGCTCCTCGGGATCGTACTGTCGTGGAATCAGCCCTTGATCGTGAGCATACCGAATGAACGTCCGCAGTTCCTGCCGAGTCCGTTCGGTCAGTCCGTACTCCCATGCGTGTGGACCGAGCGTCTCGGCTTGGTCGACGCGATGGAGATGTGACCATGTGAGCGAGGTCTTGGCGCTCGGACTCCGGTTCCGCTCAAAACACCGGTCCCGGGAGTCGACGAACGCATCAAAAACGTTGACTGCGACCCACGGGTGAGCCTCTAAGACCTCATCTCGAATGGCAACGACGTGCATCGGGGGGTGGATACCCGTATCCGCGTAGTATTGTTTCTCCTCGGCGATCGGCTCGTCGAAAAACAGTTCGGCGGTCTCGGATTCGACAACTGCGTTGAACATCTCTCCAGCGGGGTCCATGGCCGCATCGAGGTCACCAGATAGCAGGGCCTGCTTGAGATCCAGTGGCTCTTCGACGGCATCACCGCCCTGCTCTCCCGCGATTGGGGCGATATCGAACCTGTCAGGAAGCGATGCCCCGACGTCATCGTCCTTCCGTCGGAACCACTGAACGGTTTCGAGATCTAGCCCGTAATACTCCTGAAGGATCCCGCGAATCCAGACGTTTGCGGTCGTCTCCCACGACTGTATGCCCACCTTTTTGCCAGCTAGATCAGTTGGATCCGAGATATCGCTGTGAACGTGTTTGAACAGGAACGAATGACGAAACTTCTTTTCGGGGAACACCGGAATCGCCGTGAAAGCGTGTTTATCGGGATCGCTCCGCGAGGAGAGATAGGAGGCCAACGACACCTCACAGATATCGAACTCCTCGTGGCGGAAGAACCGCCGGTGTCGTTTCGGAGGGTATTCGATGATTGTCGTTAGATCGATCCCCTCTGGCTCTATCTCTCCAGTCATGAGTGGTCTCACGATATCACCGATATAGCTGCTCAGGCTGAGTTCGATGGTCATCTGTGATCGATTCTTTTACTGAGCGTCCTATAGTTGTAGGGCTGGTACTCAGCGATCGAGAACTACAGACAGTCGACCTCCACGAGAACATCGATCAGTCAACAGTGATAACTCGGCCGACCGCTCTCAGGCGAAGTACGGCGTCTCGAGGTGCTCGGTCGCGAACAGCTCCTCGAGGCCGTACCGCTCGTCGGCGACGCCCTGCCGGTGGGCGTGATCGATAAGCCTCTCCAGCGTCGCGACGTTGCCCTCGGAGAGCCCGTACTCCCAAGGGTCCTCGCCCAGCACCTCGCGCTGCTCGTCGGCGTGGATGTCGGCCCAGACGAGCGGGAGGTCACGCGGCCGGTCGAGCGTCGACAGGCCGATCTCCTTGGCCCGTTCGAAGGCGTCGTAGAGGTTCTGGGCGACCCACGGTTTCTCTCGAAGTAACTCGTCTTCGAGCGCGATCGCGTGCATGATCGGGAAGATCGACGTCTCGCGGAAGTACTCCTGTTCGACCGACTTGACGTCGTCGAACAGCCGCTCCACGTTCGCACCGTCAAGGTCGATCGGATGAAACACCGCGTCGAGGTCGCCGCGGTCGAGCATCTCCGTCAGCATGCCGACCATCGACCGCTGGTGGTCGAGGTACTCGACGTCGTAGCGGTCCGGCACGTCGACGTCGACGATCTCCGACCCACCGGCGACCCACTCGATCGACGAGAGGTCGACGCCGTGCCGCTCCGCGAGGGTCCCGCGCTGCCAGATACCGGTCGTCGTCTGCCAGTTGACGATCCCGACCCGCTTGCCGTCGAGGTCGCCGATCGAGTCGATTCCCGCGTCGGTGCGCTTGTACATGTACGAGTGCCGGAACTTCCGAAACGGGAAGACGGGGATCGCCGTGAACGGGTAGCGGTCGGGGTCGCTCCGAGAGGCGAGATACGTGCCCATCGAGAGCTCGCAGGCGTCGAACTCGCGGCCGTGGACCATCCGGGAGAAGCGGGTCGGATTCGGGTAGTCGACGGCCGTCAGGTCCACTCCTTCCGGGGTCACGCGACCGTCCCAGAGCGGCTCGGTCCAAGCGTAATCGTGACAGGCGAGCGTGAGGTCGAGCGTCATGCATTCGAACACGAACAGCGAGTAGATTGTAGTTCCGATCGGTAAGCGATCGATCCGCGGAGTCACTGCAGTTCGGTCAAATCATTCATTGGGCTCGGGAACCATCTAATAGGTCGACAGCGTTGCCGAGTCGATCAAGCGGTTCCCCGCCGACGAGGTCGTCGACTCGCCGCCGCCAGAGGTCCGCGCGAAACGCAGCAAGGGACTATTCGGCTTCCCAGAAGGTCAGGCGGTCGCCAAGTGCGTCCACGCCGTAGATGAAGACGATCCCCAGCAGGGTTATCATCACCAGCGCGGCGTACATCCGCTGGATGGTAAACAGACGCCAGGACCGCCAGATGAGATAGCCCAGCCCCGATTTCGCCGCCAGCATTTCGATGACGACGATGAGGTTGAACCCGACGCCCAAACCGAGGCTCAGCCCAGCGAAAATCTCCGAGAGCGACCCGGGGAGCAGTACGTCGCGGTACAATGCGAGTGTCCCGGCACCGTTGTCGAGCGCGGCGTCGATGTACGCGTCGTCTATCTGCTGGACACCACCCATCGTGTTGACCGCGACCAGCAGGAATATGGCGATGCTCATCGCCAGCACTCGAACCGTCTCGGTCACGCCCAGTAGCGTGAACATGATAGGGACGAGCGCGATCTTCGGGATGGGATAGAACAGACTCACGTACGGGTTCACGAGAAGTCGAATCGGTCGCGACCATCCCATCCAGAGACCGATCGCGATACCGCTCGTTGAACCCACGAAGAAGGCGAGTAGGACGCGCCGCAGGCTGACCCAAGTGTGATAGGCCAACGACCCCTCGACGAGTAACTGACCGGTTACGCCCACGACGACCGACGGCGGCGGGAAGAAGGTCGGATTGACGACGGCCAGTCTGGCGAGCACCTCCCAACACAGCAACACCGCGAGAATAGGGGCGACATGGAACCCGAGTTTTCGCGGGGACGTGTACCGACGGCGGCGGGATTGGCTCATCGCTCGACCGACTGCTGAACCTCGTCGCTTAACAGTTCCCAGACGCGCTCGCGAAGCGTGGTGAACTCGTCTGTCGGGATCGACCCGCGAGTACGCGGTCGCGGCAGATCCACGTCTAGCACCTCCTTTACACCGCCGGGTCTGGCGGTCATGACTGCCAGTCGGTCACCGAGAGTTATCGCCTCCTCGATATCGTGTGTGACGTAGACGACCGTCTTTTTCGTCTCGCTCCACAGTGAGAGCAGTTCCGCCTGGAGGTTGCGTTTCGTCTGTGCGTCCAGCACGCCGAACGGTTCGTCCATCAGGAGAACTTCGGGATCGTTCGTGAACGCGCGGGCGATAGCGACGCGTTGTTTCATTCCGCCGGATAACTGATGCGGGTAGGAGTCGGCAAACTCCGCCAGGTCGACCTTCTCCAAGTAGGTTCGGGCCTTCTCGTGGCGGCGTTGTTTCTCGACGCCGTCCATCTTCAACCCGAACGCGACGTTGTCGAGGACGGTCTTCCAGGGGAAGATGCCGTGTTCCTGAAAGACCATGTTCGTCACGGAGCCACCGTCAGCACGCGCCGCTGAGATCTCGACCGTCCCGGTGTAGTCGGAGTCGAGTCCCGAGAGGATGCGAAGGAATGTTGACTTTCCGCACCCCGAGGGACCGAGCAGGCAGAAAAACTCTTGATCGTGGATCGTTAGATCCACGTCTGCGAGTGCCTCGACATCGTCTGACCGGGCTGCGTAGGTCTTCCCGACGCCGCGTGCGCGGATACACGGGGACTCGGTCACTGACTCCTCGCGGGAAGTCTCGGCCATCTCTGTGGCCTTCGAGTTCTGCTCATTGAACGCTTTCGGTGGCTCTCCATTCATACTCGGTGGCGTCGATTACTGGCAGATGGTGTCGCCCGGGAAGTCGGGCAGCTCTGATATCTCACCGATGGGCGTGTACGGCCGCGGTGCGTTCTCTCCCCACTGTCTGACTTGGTCCGGCGAGGGAGCAGCTTCCGCCTCGGAGACGCGCCCGACCGAGTCGAGCGCCTCCGACAGCAGCGAGGTGTCGAACAGTTCGCTCCGCTCGACGGGATTGTCCACGTACCCACGGCAGGCGTGGTACTCCTGCTGGCGCATCACGTCGTCCTGGTTGACGCGTCCGTTCTTGTTCGGGATTGCCGGGACCGACGACTTGATCGCCTGTTTGTTGATGTCGAACGCCTCGTTGATGATGGTCGCGACCTCGTCGTCCGGGTACGAACCCATCTCGTAGTACGTCCGGACCCCTTTCAGGTAGCCTTCGAGCCATCGGACGGCCACGTCCGTTCGCTGCTCGATGAACGGGCCACCGAAAAAGTACGCGGCGATCTGCATCCGGGGGGCGACCGCCGACGCGTACAGGACGTGCCCGGCGTTTGCGTTGTTCGCCAGTGCCAGTCCCAGCGGGTCCGGTGCGATGCACGCGTCTACGTCGCCGGACATCAGCGCCGACACCATATTCGAGAACTGTATCTCGTTGACCTCCACGTCCTCCCAACTCATGTCGTATGCGGTGAGCACCCGGCCGAGGACGTAGTCCAGTGAGCCGCCTTCGGCGTTGTGTGCGACCGTGAGCGGCCCGTCGACTGCGTCGGCGATCTCCGGGAACGTGGCGTCTTCCGAGTAGATGCCCTCCCGGGCCCAGACCCGCGCTGCTCCCGGTACGTTCGGGTAGTGCTGTGCCATGTCGGCCGCGATTTTGATGGGCACGTCCTGCGAGATGGAGTTGGCGATGCTGGCCCCGAACGACCCGGCGGCGACGTCGATGTCGCCCGACGCCAACTGTGGCGCCGCCAGCGGGACGCCGTTGATTCGCTCGCGCTCGACCTCGATGTTCCGCTCCTCGAAGTATCCCTCCTCTTGAGCGATGAGAATCGGTACGACCGTCGCGATGGGAAGGGTCCCGAACGTCACGGTGTCGGTACCGCTCCCCCCGATTGTGGACCCGAGACAGCCACCGAGCGCGGCGGCCGTCGTCGCTCCGGCGGCACCGAGGAACTGTCGGCGTGAGGGCGCCGCGTCACGGCCGTCTGTCTCGCTTCGTTTCGACGTCGATGACCGTCGTCCCGTTGAGTCGGCAGACGATCGCTCCGCCCGTTTCATGAGTCACAGTCACTTCTTCCCCTTATTAAAAAGCCTCCCAATTCCCCGGTCGTGAGAGTCCGAGACAGTAGAAACCTGCAAAACAGTTATTGTGGAATGGACTACACATCGGCCTGATGGGACCCAATCGCTCCTCCAAAACGGAAGACCGTGAGCCAAGCCTCCGACAGCCCGACCATCGAGGGACGCTCGTCTTGAGCGACGAGAGTGGGTATGTCGGTGATACGATCACGTTCCACGGTCGGAACTTCCCGACTGACGAACAGTTCGACATCGAGTGGCGGACCGTCGAGGGGTCGTGGGGCGTCCTCGAGGCCCACGAAATTGTCGGGCCGCAGTTTCGCCCGCGAACCGAGACGATTGCGACGGTCACCACCGACGCGGACGGTCGCTTCGACCACGAGTGGACGATACCGGAAGATTACGGCAGTTTCCACACCGTATCGGTCACCACGAAAGACGGAACGACCGTCGATCAGGCCGAGTTCGAGATCTCGCCGTGGTTCGAACTCGACCGGAAGAGCGCGGAACTCGGTGACTTCGTTGTCGTCACGGGCTACGGACTGGGTCCCGGCGTGATGGTCAACAACTACCAGGTCGCCTGGGACAACACCACCGTCGGATTCCTGACGGGCGTCCGGAACCGTGGCACGGCGACGGCCGAAATCCGCGCCGTCGGGCCGCCGGGCGAGCACATCCTGCAGGTCTGGCGGGGGTATCGCGGAATGCCGTTCCTCCAGAACAACACTCAGTCGCCGTACGGAAAAGTCGCGAACGGGCGACAGACGGCCTGGACTGTGGACGTGACCGAACCAGAGACGGACCCGCAAACCGCCTGGGTCGATCCCATGCCTGAGGAGCGCCCGCTCAGCACTCACTACCCCGAGTTAGACGAGGCGAGCGAGGCCGAGCTGTCGATCTCCCCGGAGTACGGCCAGTCCGGGACGGAGGCGATTATCACCGGCGAGCAGTTCCAGCCCCACACCGAAGTCGATCTCATCTGGTACCACCACAGCGGCCACGAACCCCAAGGCCCGGACAAACCGCCGCTGCCGACCATTACAGCGGAACCCTGGCCCGAGACGCTACCGACCGTCGAGACCGACGCGGACGGTCGATTCCAAGTCGACGTGACGATACCGAAGGACATCGGGTCGACGCGACCGATAACCGCCCGCGTCGGCGGGCGTGACGTGGCGGTGACGGGGTTCATGATGCAACCCTCCATCGAGACCTTCTCGCCGACGAGCGGCCCGGTCGGGACCGAAATCGAGATCGAACTCACCGGCGTGGGATGGACCCAGTACGAGATGTCACCGCTTTTCGTCTACGACAACGGCCCGCTGGGATACGCCTGCGGGCTGAGCGATAAGGAGGACGGAACGACGATTCGGACCATTTTGCAGGCCTCGGGACAGCCCGGGTGGCACTTCATCGACGCCTACCCGACGCTCTTCCGGATGCAAGAGGAGGAGCCGGAGTTCGAGCTCAACGCACACCTCTCGTACCTCGACAATCATCCGATGCGGCCGGTGCCGGCGTTCCACTTCGCGTTTGAGATCACCGAGTAGAGCCTTTCCCCTTCTTTTCCCGCGTTTTCGTCGAGTTACCGGAGGGCGGCTTCCGCGGGGCGATCATTCTCGTCGGGCGTCCACGTGATGAGTCGGTCGCCGATCCATCTGAGCCCGTACGTGATGCCGACGCCGATAGCGGCGATAACGGTCAGCGTGGCATAGACATCACCCAGCGAGTACGTTTGATAGGACACCCAGAGGTAGTATCCCAGCCCGCGCCCGCCGGCCAGCAGCTCCGCCGAGATGACGATGAGCAGCGCCGTGTTCATCGCCAGTCGCAGGCCGACAAAGATGGCCGGCAGAGACCCCGGTAGGAGGATCTCCCGAAATATCGTGAGCGAACTCGTGGCACCGTTGTCAGTTGCCACGTCGAAATAGATATTCCGTATCTGCCGGGCACCGTTCATCGCGTTCCACAACATGACGAAGAAACCACCGAGTGCGGCCGTGAACACGAGCGCGCTGCTGTCGGTGCTAAACACGAGCACCACCAGCGGGAGCAACGCGATAACCGGGATCGGATACACTGCGGAAAACAGTGGCCCGAGTAGCGCCTTCACGGTGTCGTTCCAACCCATGATGACCCCGACGCTGACTCCGGACACAGCCGCCAGCACCGAAGCGAGGAGTGTCCGCTCGATAGTCGCCGAGAGGTGGCCGAGAAACGCCTGCTCACCCAGCAACGTAAGCGTGCGCTCGAAGACCGTCACTGGCGGCGGCAAGACTCCTGGATCCACCACGCCGAAGACACCGACGGCGAGCTGCCAGGCGAGTAGCGCGGCGGCGAGCGAGAGCGTCTGATAGAGGCGGTCGGAGTTCATCGAAGATCCGGCGGGGAGGCGTGACTACTCCTCGATTTTAAACGCCATGTGGTAGGCCGGCAGCGGCCGGATCGGGTGGTTGTCGAGATACGACAGGTGCGGTCGGAGCTCGAACTCCGGCTCCTCTTCTTGCATCTCGAAGATCATCGGGACGGCGTCGATGAAGTGCCAGCCGGGCTCGCCGGTGGCCGGCAGTTCAAGCCGGACGGTCCCGCCGCCGTCGTCGTCGGTCAGCCCGCAGACGTAGCCCAGCGGCTTGTTGTCGTAGAGGAAGTACGGAGCGTTCTCGTACACCGGCCAGCCGACGCCGGAGAGCTCGATCTCGATCGTCGTCCCGACGGGGCCGCTGGTCGGCGTGAACGTCTCGATCGACGGCTGCATCATGAAGCCGGTGACCGCGATCTCGCGGCCGCCGACCGCGGCCGTGATCGGCCGGGTGGAGCCCTCGGCCCTCGGGATCGTGAACTCCGTCTGGAACGCGCCGTCGTCGTCGGTCGTGACCGTCGGGAGCACGTCCGGCTTCGGCTCCGGCGTGATCGGGACCCCCTTGACGCGGTGGCCCTCGTGGCGGTACCAGATCAGGTTGACCTCCTCGTTCGCCGGGAAGTTCTCGCCGGTGATGAACGCCGAGGTACCGGGCTGCCCCGAGGACGGCGAGATCGACAGCTCCGCGTCGGTCTCCTCGTCGATCTCCGGGTAGTGAATGCTGATCGGGCTCTCGTCGAGCTGCTCGTCGAGCCACGCCGTCCGCGGCTCGCCCTCGGGCTCGGTGACCTCGACGGTCCACTGCGACTGTCGCCCGTCGGCGACCGGGCCGTACGGCGACTGGGTGTTGTTCTGGAGGTACGGGACGCCGCGGTAGTTGCGCCACACCTGCACGACGTGTTTGCCCGGCGGGCCGACCGCGCGGATGCGAGCGGTCGCCGTCCCGCGGTTCATCACGCCCGTCATAAAGCCCACGTTGCCGTTGTCCCACGCGACCTGGTAGTTGTTGGTGACGACGTTCGGGCCGATCCCGTGGCCGGTGACCGTGAAGAAGTCACCGAGGGGGGCCTCGGTGTTCTCGAGTTCGAAGTGCGGGAGGATCGTGAACGTCGCCGTGGCGACCGTCGACTCGCCGTCGACGACCTCGATCCGGTGTTCGCCGCCGTAGTCTTGGGCGACGGTCCACTCCTCGTCGAACGCGCCCGACCCGTCCGTCGTGACGGTGGCGACGGTCTCCGTCCGGGGGTGGTACTGCGGGCCGACGACCTCGTTCGCCTTGAGGACGCCCCAGCGGCCGTCGCTCGTCTTCCACTTGATCTCGTAGCGTTCGTTCGCCGGGAGGTTCCGGCCTTTAAATGTGATCGTGTCGCCGACGTATCCCTCTTGGTCGCTGACGACCAGCGTCCCCGAGGAGTCACTCCCCCGTCGGTGTCCCTGGAGGGTCTCTTCGAGGTCCGACGATATCGCTGAGTCCTTACTCATGTGTGGTTCCACGGCGGCGTTATTTAATAAACCCAGCCAGTCATTCCCAGCCGGTGGAACGCCGCGGGCCCTAGAGGATTCCTGAGGACTGAAAAGAGAGGATCAATCTTATTGAGTAGGGTGCAGACCGTGTTCGTATGTCGTCGAAAAACGCATCAGCCAAGCTGTTCGGCCGCGACGTCGAGTTTACGTACTCCGAGACGTGGATCGCCTACGCCCTGTTCGCGTTGCGGCTGATGATGGGCTGGGTGTTCTTCTACGCCGGGATCGTGAAGGTCATCGACCCGAACTGGAGCGCTCGACCGTTCCTCCTCAACGTCGATCAGGCGAACCCGCTGGTCGACGTGTGGGTGGCGATGGCCGACTGGGTCTGGCTGCTGACCCCGCTCAATCAGGTCGGGCTGACGCTCGTCGGGATCGCGCTCCTCGTCGGCGCGTTCGTACGGCTGAGTGCCTTCTTCGGCGCGATGATGATGCTGTTCTACTGGGCGTCCGCCTACCCCTTCCCGGACGCGATCTTCATCGACTTCCACCTGATCTACGCGTTCCTGCTGTTCGCGCTGGGCGCGGCGGGTGCCGGTCGCATCCTCGGGCTGGACCAGTGGATCGAAGAGCTCGATATCGTCAAGAACAACCCGCGGCTCACCGTGCTGCTCGGCTAGGTCGCGACGGATTCTTTTTAAACCCGCCGGCTGCCGGTCTCCGCCGCCGACTCCGTCCGACCCTCGATCGCGTGTCGCGTCGAGACCGGACGGCGCACTCAGTCGTCCGACGGAGCGACGGTCGCGTAGCAGTTCCCGCTGGAGATCTCGACGTCGACGGCGCCGAGAGCGCTCTCTCCGAGGTCGGCCTCGAACTCCTCGGGCGAGTAGATGTGATAGTACCGCGGCACCGTCTCGCCGCCCGGGAGCGTCCAGTCGACGGTCGTGTCGAACCCCTCCTCCCGGTCGAACCGGTCGTGGGCCGTGCTCCACGCGCTCACAAGCGCGGTCCCGCCCGGCGCGAGGACCCGCGCGAGCTCGTCGAGGCTCCGGACCCGCGCCTCTCGCGAGGGGAGGTGGTGGAGGGTCGCGACGTAGACGGCGAGCCCGACGGCGTCGGTCGCGATCGGGAGGCTCGCGGCGTCGCCGTGGACGAACGAGGCGGCCCCGTCGTACCCTCGCTCGCGGGCCCGAGCGACCGCCTCGCGGAGGAGCTCGCGGCTGAGGTCGACGCCGACGACCGCCTCCGCGCGCTCGGCGAGCGGCTCGGCGTGGCGCCCGTTGCCGCAGCCGACGTCGAGCGCGCGCGTCGCGGCGCGCCCGTCGAGGAACGACTCGACCTCCGGCCACGCGTACTCCCTCGTCTTCGAGAAGTGCGCGGCGATCCGGTCGTACGTCGACTGCGGGTCGCCGGTCGACTGGGGATCCATACCGGGCGGTCGGTCCGGACCGATTTAGGTCCGGTGGGCCGCGGTCGCCGGGCGAACGCTGCCCCCGTCCCGTCCCGCGCCCCCGTCCCGTCCCGTCTCGCGCCACCGGTTCACAGCAGGTCGATCACGAGGAACGCGGCGAGCGTCAGCGCGAGCAGGACGACGACGTGTTTCACGCCGTCTCGGACCGATCCCTCGCCGAGCTGGCCGGCGACGAGCCCGGAGCAGACCGCCTGTATGGCGGCGGCGTGGAAGAACAGCTGCTCGTAGGCGGTCGCGTCGATCTCCCCGAGCCCGTCCGTGATCCCCCCCGCACCGCTCGGCGCGCCGGGGAGGTCGCCCGCTCCGGCACCGGTGCCGGAGATCGCCGCCTCCTCGATCGCGGGGATGAACGAGACCGACAGCGAGGCGATGATCCCCAGGAACACGAGGAAGGAGATGTAGATCACGAGGAGGTACGTGAGCATCACCTGTCGGCGCTCTCGGCGGAGCGACCACGTCGCTCGCGCCTCGTCGGCCGCGATCCGGAGCACGGGACCCACGTCGCCGCTGGCGCGCATCGCGTTCGTGATCAGCGCGACCGCCCGCGAGGTCATCGGCGACCGGACCCGCCGCTCCAGCCGCCTGAGGGCGGCGCCCACGTCGGCGCCCCAGTCGATGTCGCGGCGGGTGCGTCGCAGGTCCTCGGTCAGCGCCTCCAGGTTCGAGTCCGCGACGCGGCGGACGCTCCCGACCACGGAGGTACCCGCCTCGTTGACGCTGGCGAGGCGGTCGAGGAAGTCGGGAACCGCCGACTCGATCCGCCGGATTCGACGCTTGCGCGCCTCGTAGACGCCGGCGTAGCTCGCGAGCACGAGCGCGGTCGCGGCGGCGATCGGCCGCTCGACCTGCCCGACCATCTCGGCCGGGGGGCCGAGCGTGATCGGGAAGGCGAACGCGAGGAGGCCGACGACCGCGAGCGGAACGGAGACGAGGAACACCGTCCGCGGCGCGTCGAGCACGCTCTCGACCGGAGACGCGGCCCAGCGCCGCAGCGTTCGGATCCGATCGTACGCGCGGAGCCGCTCGCGGCTCGCCGCCCAGCGGTCCCCCGCCGGCGAGTCGCCCGCCACGCCGCCGTCGGGCCGCGGGCTCCCCTCCGCCCCCGCGTTCGCGGTGTCCCTCGCTTCGACCCCGTCGTCGATCGCCTCCGAGAGGTCGACGGTCTCGGTGCCGCCGATCCCCTGCGTGACGCTGTCGACGTACACCACGAACCCGAACGTCGCCAGCGGGACCCCGAGGTAGACCACGACGCGCAACAGGGGGAGGGTGTCCTCCAACACGAGCCCGATCACCACGAGGATGGTGATGAAAAACAGCGGGCCGGCCACCAACGCGGTGACGTACGCCTCCGCGAACGTCGAGAGCAGTTCGAGGTACCGCTGCTGTTTCGCCTCGGCCTCCTCCTGGTACAGCTCGTACTGGTCGCTGAGGAACGCCGAGACGGGCTGACCGGTGCCGAGCACGGACGCGAGGTTCTCCGCGAAGTCGGCGAGGTCGTCGCTGGGGGTGCGACGAGAGGTGCGCTGGAGCGCGGTGAGCGCGTCGGTGCCGAAGGCGTTCATGTCGCGGACCGCGACCGATAGCTCGGTCGCCGCCTCGCCGTACACCGCCTCGTTCTCCGCGAGGGTGTCCATCACGCGCGGGAACGGCATCCCCGACCGCGAGAGCGCGTACATGAACGCGACGGTCCGGGGAAGGGTGGCGTCGATCTCCGTTCCGCGGGCGTGAGCGCGCTGGTCGAGCAGCTCCCACCGCCCGTAGTACATCCCGACGGCGAGCGCGGCGCCGAGCGTCGCCGACGCCAGCGTCAACAGGAGGAACAGCTGGGGGAGCTCGAGCGCCGTGAGCCGCGTCACCCCCGCGACGAACCCGATCGACGCGGGGAGGGTCTCCCGCAGGGCCGCCTCGCTCACCTCGAGCGCCGAGAGGAGCCCGGCCGCGGCGTACACGCCGGCGACGCTGCCGGCGACGCCGAGCACGCCGGCGTACAGGAGCGTCTTGGCGGCGTACGTCCGGTGAGTGCCGGCGACGTGGGCGGCGCGCATCAGGTCGCGCTGCCGCCGGCGCCGTGGCCCGTCCTCGGCCACGTAGTCGCCGAAGAGCGACAGCGCGGCCCGGGTGACGACGAGGTCCGCCCGCTCGTCGAGCGCGGGCAGGAGCAGCGCCAGACCGCAGCCGAGCGCGGCGAGGAGGGGCAGGTACGCGATCATCCGTCGCCGGCGCCCGTCTCGGCGCGAGCGCCCGCCTCACCGGGGTCGACGCTCCCGTCGCTCCGCTCTTCGAGCCGCTCCATCACGCGCTCGGGGTCGGCGTAGTACTCGTTGACGAGGGCGGTGAACGCCCGGTAATCGGTGACGCCGAGTCCGCGGAGCAGTTCGATGAAGCGCTCGCGGCGCCGGATCTCGCGGAGCAGCTCCGACCGTGACCAGCCGCGTTCGTCCGCGATCTCCTCCATGAGCGACGAGTCGTTCCGGCTGAACTCGTCGGTCTCGGCGTCCCACTCGAACGCCGAGGAGTAGTCGAGCTCTCCGGTGCGCTGGTCGATCCCGCCGATCTCGCCGATCGTCTTCGCGCGCCGGACGCGCTGGTCGCCGGAGCGGGTCAGCGTCTGGATCGACAGCATGTCGAGCGACTGGACCATCGCGCGCGGCACGTTGATCGGCTCGTTCTCCAGCCGGTTGATCACCGTCTCGATCGAGTCGGCGTGCATCGTCGAGAAGGTGGTGTGACCCGTGTTCATCGCCTGGAACAGGGTGATCGCCTCCTCCCCGCGGACCTCGCCGACGACGATGTACTCGGGCCGGTGACGCAGCGCGGAGCGGAGCAGGTCGTACATGTCGATGTCGGCGCCCTCGTAGCGGCGCTCGCGGGTGACCGAGGAGAGCCAGTTGTCGTGGTAGAGGGAGAGCTCGCGGGTGTCTTCGATGGTGAGTATCTTCGCGCGTGGCGGGACGAACATCGACACCGCGTTCATCGAGGTCGTCTTTCCGGAGGCGGTGCCGCCCGCGAAGATGAGGCTCTTGTTGTGCTCGATACAGAGCCAGAAGTACGCCATCTGTGCGACCGAGAACGTGCCGTACTCCACGAGGTCGATCGGCGTGAACGGGTCCTCGGCGTACTGGCGGATGGTGAACGCGGAGCCGCGCGGCGTCACCTCCTCGCCGAGCGCGAGCTCCGCGCGGGAGCCGTCGGGCAGCGTCGTCTCAACGATCGGGTCGCCGACGGAGACGTGGCGCCCGGACTGCTGGGCGAGCCGGATCACGTAGTTGTCGAGCTCGCCCTTCGCGAATGAGACGTTGGTCTCGATGTCTGTGTAGTCGTCGTGGTAGACGAACAGCGGGAGGTCGTAGCCGTCACACGAGATGTCCTCGATGTGACGGTCGTTGAGGAGGGGGTCGACCTTCCCGTAGCCCCGGAAGTCGCGGTAGAGGTAGTACGCGAGCGCGTGGAACGTGTCCATCCCGATATCGACGCCGTACCCCTCCAACAGCCCCTCAAGCTCCGTCCGGAGCGTCTCTTCGTCAGTCCGGCCGGTACCCTCGCGGTACAGCAGCGGGTCTCGGATGTCGTCGACCACGCGGTCGAGGAGGTCGCGCTCGAACCGGTCGAGGTCCGGCTCGACCGCGTGGTATCGGTGTTCGCTCTCCGCGTCGTCGTAGGTGATCACGACGTACGCGTACGGGGCGTTCACCCAGTAGCGGTCGACCTCGCGCTCGCCGTCGGGAACCGCGAAGGAGGCGAGCGGGCCGTCGGCGTCCGGCCTGAAGGGCCGAACGTCGATGTCGGACCCCCGAAGCACCTCCCACGTCCGCGAGAGCCGCCGCCGGAAGGCCTCGATGCGATCCCCGGCGTCGTCCTCGCGCGCGTCACTCGCCATCGTCGTTACGGAGGCGTATGCGCCGAGGCGGTTTAAAATCCACCCGGCGATTATCAGCGGCGACATCGGGGGCCGTCGCGGGGTCGGCGTCGCTGGAGTGGCGCCACGCGGGGTAGCGGCGTCGTCGACTCCGCGCCTCGCCCGGTCCGACGGGGGATTCGCCCGTTACGTTCATACGGGACGACCGCAAAGTACCGGACAGGAAATGCGGCGTGACTACTTCGAACTGACCGTCGAGGGCGTCGACGACGACCGGCCGGCGACGCCGCTGGTCCGTATCGACTTCCACGGACCGGACGGGCTCCTCCGCGACCGGCTCTCGGAGGCCGACGGCGAGCTCCTCGACGCCGACGACGTCGACGTGGCGTTCCGGCTCCGCGAACCCCTCTCGACCGCGGACGACCCGGAAGGCGTCGTCGGCGTGACGAACCGCTACACCGGGGACTTCGTCCTCGAGCTCAACGAGACGGCCACGGACGTGCTCCCTTTCATCCACGCCGCGCGCGACTCGGCGGGCGACGAGGACGCCCGCTACCGGGTCGAGATCGACGTCGACGGCGAGCGGCTCGTCACCTACGACAAACACACCTTCCTCGTGTACGACCACGAGGGGAACCTCCTGCGCAACGAGAGCCTGATTCCCTCGGGCGTCGAGCTGTGAAGATCTCCACATCCCCAGTCGCCCACGTATAACTGGTTGACCGCGAATCAGCGGTGATCACCTCCAATTCCCCAACCGCACAGCACCACACCTCCCCAGCCTCGCCGTTCGCGCTCTTCGAGCGCTCACCGCGTCCAGCGAGAATCGAAGATTCTCTGGCAGCCGGCGCGTAGCGCCGGCGACCTCGCGGGCTGGCTCGCGGCCGCCGGTGGCGGCCGCTCGCAGGCGCGCCGACCGCATCGGTTCGATAAGCGATCGTCGCTGGCACTCGCGATCGGTTAATTACCGAATCGTCACCGTCGATCCGCTTCACCTACTCCCGTTATCGGTCAGAAACGGTCGTCGACGAACGGCCGGGTCGGTCGCGACTCCGTCCGACGTGCGCGAGTTCATCGAAGCCGCCCGCTACAGACTCACGTTGTCGGCGACGATCCGCACCGAGTCCCCGGGTCGGAGGTCGAACGCGCCGTCGCCGCGCCCGTCGTTCACGTCGCACTCGACGTAGCCGTGGCTCCCGACGGTGACGAGCCGCTCGCCCGGGTCGACCGCGCCGAACGTCTCGGCGACGGGGGTGAGCTCCTCGTTTATCCGGACCCAGTCGCGGCCGCGGATCAGCTCGCCCGGGACGTTCGTGACGACGTTGCCGAACCGGTCGATCGCGAGCACCTCGCCCTCGACGGCGACCGGGTCGCCGTCCTCGTCGCGCTCGACGCTCGGGTCCGGGAGGACGAGGTCGACCGGGTCCGGCGCCGGCGAGAGGTCGTCCATGGCGGCGAGCGCCTCGGAGACCTCCTCGGGCGTCGACGCCGCCGGCCCGCCGTCGAGCGCCGCCCGGATCCGGGCCGCGGCCGGCGCGAACACGTCGCGGCCGTGGAACGTCTCGCTCGCCGGCTCCCCGGCGTCGACGACGAACGCCTCGACGTCTCGTTCGTCCGCCGCTCGGTTCCCTCCTTCCTCTCCCTCCGCGCTCTCTCCCGCGAGCGCCCGAGCGGGCGGCATCGCGAGCCCGTTGTCGGGGGCGACGAGCACGTGTGAGCCGGCGCGGACGACCAACGCGTCCCGGTCGGTGCCGACGCCGGGGTCGATCACCGCGCAGTGGACGGCCGGCGGGAACTCCGGGAGCACGAAGCGGAGCCAGAAGGCGGCCGCGCGCGGGTCCCCGCGCGGCAGGTCGTGAGCGATATCGACCATCTCGGCGTCGGTGTGGTGCCGGATCACTCCCTTCATCGCGGCGGGGTACGGGGAGCCGAAGTCGGAGGTGAGCGTGATCACGAGCGATCAGCGGACCGGCTGACTCTTAAAAGGCAGGTGGCGGGGACCGGAGCGGGCGTCGCGAGCGCTTCGGCCAGCCGCTTACGCGTCCGAGGGAGCCTCGCCGTTGGCGTCGGTCTCCGCGATCCGGCGGATGCGCTCGACGCCGTCGATCTCCTCGATCACGTCGACGACGGTCTCGGGGACCAGTTCCTGCCAGTCGCGGCCGTGGATCATGCGCTCGCGAAGCTCCGTCCCCTCCAGCACGTCGCGGCGGAACATCGGCGAGCCGCGGACCTCGACGCCGGCCTCCTCGAACAGCCGGACGACGAGGGGGTTGTTCGAGTACGCCACGTCGAATCGAGGGGTCATGCTCTGGACGTGACCCACCCACACGGAGTTGCGATCGAGGTCCTCGATGGGGACGACGTAGGTGGTGATGTCGAGCCCCTCGACGGCCTTCGTCACCATCATCACGCGCTCGCCGGCGGTGAACGGGTTCCGGGTGGTGTGGGAGTCGCCGGCCGAACCGATCCCGAGGACGAGCTCGTCGACCTCGGCCGCGATCTCCTCGACCATGTGTCGGTGACCGTTGTGAAACGGCTGGTACCGCCCGATGTAGAACCCGCGCATGGATACAGGTAGTGAGAGCCTCGTTTATAAACCCCGTGGGACCCGTCGATGGACGATATCGGCTGTTTCGGGGCGTATCAGAGGTGTTTTCCCGATTCCACACGGATCGTCCGCGGGGAGAAAGTATATCAGTTGCCGACCCTTCGTTTTTCCTAGCGAAACCCGATTCTATGAGCAACGAAAAGGACGAGAACGACCCGCCGACCGAGGACCCCGAGGAGCCGGACGAGTCCGGCGTCGGGAGCCCGGACTCGACGGGGAACGGCGAGGACGCCCACGACGACGGCGCGCGAGCGCCGGCGGACGAGGGCGTCGACGCGCCCGACGGCGCCGGCGACCCGGCCTCCGAAGAGGAGGCGGTCGGCGACGACCCCACCGAGCCCGACGAGGACTGGGACGACGGGATCGTCGTCGACGGACCGGGGTCTGACGGCGCCGAGACGGGCCGCGAGGAATCGAACGGCGCCACCCCCGAGGGTGTCACCGAAGCGAACGAGGGCGGCGGCATCGACGAGCTCGGCAGCACCGTCGAGGTCGAGGGCGCCGAAATCGACGAGGACCCGGACGAGGACGACCTCCTCGGCGGCCTCAAGATCGACACCACCGCCGAGCTCGAGATTCCCGACCGCCTCGTCGACCAGGTGATCGGGCAGGAGCACGCCCGCGACGTGATCATCAAGGCGGCCAAACAGCGCCGCCACGTGATGATGATCGGCTCGCCCGGGACCGGGAAGTCGATGCTCGCGAAGGCGATGTCCGAGCTCCTCCCCAAAGAGGAGCTACAGGACGTGTTGGTGTACCACAACCCGGACGACGGCAACAAGCCGAAGGTCCGGACGGTGCCGGCGGGCAAGGGCGACCAGATCGTCGACGCGCACCGCGAGGAGGCGCGCAAGCGCAACCAGATGCGGTCGCTGTTGATGTGGATCATCATCGCCGTCGTGCTGGGCTACGCGCTCATCATCGTCGGCCAGATCCTCGTCGGCATCATCGCCGCCGGGGTCGTCTACCTCGTCTTCCGCTACCTGAACCGCGGTTCCGACGCGATGATCCCGAACCTGCTCGTGAACAACGGCGACACGAAGACCGCGCCGTTCCGCGACGCGACCGGCGCGCACGCCGGCGCGCTGCTCGGCGACGTGCGGCACGACCCGTTCCAGTCCGGCGGGATGGAGACGCCCAGCCACGACCGCGTCGAGGCCGGGGCCATCCACAAGGCGAACAAGGGCGTGCTGTTCATCGACGAGATCAACACGCTCGACATCCGCAGCCAGCAGCACCTCATGACGGCGATCCAGGAGGGCGAGTTCTCGATCACGGGCCAGTCCGAGCGCTCCTCGGGCGCGATGGTCCAGACCGAGCCCGTCCCGACCGACTTCGTCATGATCGCGGCCGGGAACCTCGACGCGATGGAGAACATGCACCCGGCCCTCCGGAGCCGTATCAAGGGGTACGGCTACGAGGTGTACATGGAGGACACCATCGAGGACACCCCGGAGATGCGCCGGAAGTACGTCCGGTTCATCGCCCAGGAGGTCGCGAAGGACGGCCGCCTGCCAGAGTTCACGGCCGAGGCCGTCGAGGAGGTCATCCTCGAGGCCAAGCGCCGCTCCGGCCGGAAGGGCCACCTGACCCTCCTGTTCCGGAACCTCGGCGGGCTCGTCCGCGTCGCCGGCGACATCGCTCGCGGCGAGGACGCCGAGCTGACCACCCGCGACCACGTGCTGTCCGCGAAGGGGCGCTCGCGTTCAATCGAACAGCAGCTCGCGGACGACTTCATCGAGCGCCGGAAGGACTACGAGCTGCAGGTCTCCGACGGCTACGTCGTCGGCCGCGTCAACGGCCTCGCCGTGATGGGCGAGGACTCCGGGATCATGCTCCCGGTGATGGCCGAGGTCGCGCCCTCGCAGGGCCCCGGCGAGGTCATCGCTACGGGCCAGCTGAAGGAGATGGCCCAGGAGTCGGTGTCGAACGTCTCCGCGATCATCAAGAAGTTCTCCGACGAGAACATCTCGGAGATGGACATCCACATCCAGTTCGTGCAGGCGGGCCAGCAAGGCGTCGACGGCGACTCCGCGTCCATCACGGTCGCGACCGCCGTCATCAGCGCGCTGGAGGACGTGGGCGTCGACCAGAGCCTCGCGATGACGGGCTCGCTGTCGGTGCGGGGCGACGTGCTCCCCGTCGGCGGCGTCACTCACAAGATCGAGGCGGCCGCGAAGGCCGGCTGCACCCGGGTCATCATCCCGCAGGCGAACGAGCAGGACGTGATGATCGAAGACGAGTACGAGGACATGATCGAGGTCATCCCGGTCTCGCACATCAGCGAGGTCCTCGACATCGCCCTGGAGGGCGAGGCCGAGAAGGACTCGCTCGTCTCCCGGCTCAAGTCGATCACCGGCTCGGCGCTGAAGGAGGGCGGCGTCTCCGGCCCCTCCAGTCCGAGCCCGCAGTAGGACCGCCGCCTCCCGCCCCTTTTTATTTCGCCGGCGCCAACGCCTGACGATGAGCGGGAAACCGACCGTCGGCGAGTATATGACCCGCGACGTCGAGACCGTGAGCCCCGACGAGACGGTGAGGGAAGTCGCGCGCCGCATGGCCGAAAGCGACGGTCACAACGGGTTCCCCGTCACGCAGGGCCGGACGGTCGAGGGGTTCGTCTCGGCGGCCGACCTCCTGCTCGCCGACGACGAGGCCCCCGTCTTCACCGTGATGTCCGACGATCTCATCGTGGCGCATCCGGACATGAAGGTGACCGACGCCGCCCGGGTGATCCTCCGCTCCGGGATCCAGCGGCTCCCGGTCGTCGACGACGCCGACAACCTCGTGGGGATCATCTCGAACACCGACGTGGTCCGCTCGCAGATCGAGCGCGCCACGCCGAGCAAGGTGGGAAAGCTGATGCGCACGCTCGAACAGATCCACGGCGTCAGCCTCTCGGAGGAGCGCCGCGAGGTGACGCTCACCGACCTCACGCCCACCCAGGCCCGCGTGTACGCCGACGAGCTCGAGGGGCGGAAGTACGAGCTCGAGCGCGGGCTGGCGGAGCCGCTCGTCGTGATCGACAACGGCGGCACGCTCCATCTCGCCGACGGCCATCACCGCGTGATGGCGGCCCACGAGGCCGGGATCGACGAGATGGACGCGTACGTGATCGTCCCCGACCACACCGTCGATCTCGGGATGGCGAAGACCGCGAAAAAGGAGGGGCTCGACGACATCACCGACATCGAGATCGTCGATTACGCCCGCCACCCCCTCGTCGAGACCACGAAGCGGCTGCAGTGATCGCCTCGCGCCTTCCGTCCTCACACCGACGACAGGTTTTTCAGAGCTCGCAGCGAAGTGACGTGTATGAAATCCCGAATTAAGCGCGCGCTGTCCCGAGCGAAGTACGCGGCCGTCGGGGCGGCGGTCGGCGCCGCCGTCGGCGGATTAGTCAGTCGAAACGCGGCGAGCACCGGCGGCGCGCTCGGCGGGCTCGCGGGCGCGACGCTGGCGGACCTCCGAAGCGGCGCGGACGGCGTCTTCGCGGAGTTCCGATCGGAATCGGACGACGCCGCCGATGCCGACGACACCGACGACGCGGGCGCGACGATCGAACTGGCCGACGAGTAGTCGCTCCGCCGTCCCTGTTTCTCGCGACCGCTCTCGTTCCCAGTCCCGCCGCTCCGCCGTTTCGGGAACGCCTATACGACCGGAGGGGGTAGCACGGGTAATGACCGACACCGACGACAACGCGGACGCGGGCTGGTTCGCGGGCGGATCGTCCGCCGGCTCCGAGGCCACGGGCGACGACCCGGCGCTCCGCGCCCGGATCGCCGGCGGCGAGGCCGACGCGCCGCGCGACTGGCCCGGCCTCGCGGTCGAGTCCGGGTTCGCCGACTCGCGAGACGGGTACTACGACCGACTCCACGAGGCGTCCGTGGCTGCGACCCGCGAGGCGGTCCGCGAGCGCGAGCGCGCCGACGACAAACAGCTCGTTCACGCCGTGCGGGCGATGGACGACTGCGAGCGCACCGCAAACGAGCTCGCCGAGCGCGCCGCGGAGTGGGCCGGGAGCCTCTTCGACGACGCCGAGCCGGGGATCGAGGGCGCCCGCGCCGTTGCGGAGCGCGAACCGGAGGGCGAGCTGGAGCGGCGCGCCGTCTCGCTCGCGGCGCGCGTCGCCGACCTCGCCGCGGAGCGCGACGCCCTCGCCGAGACGATCGACCGGATCGCGCCGGCGGTGGCGCCGAACCTCGCCGAGATGGCCGGGCCGGAGCTCGCGGCGCGGTTGATCGCGCTCGCGGGGGGGTTAGAGTCGCTCGCGAAGAAGCCGTCGGGGACCGTGCAGGTGCTCGGCGCGGAGGACGCCCTGTTCGCGCACCTCTCCGGGCGCGCTCCCTCGCCGAAACACGGGATCATCTACACCCACGAGTACGTCCGGAACACGCGGCCCGAAGACCGCGGGTCGGCCTCGCGGGCGCTCGCTGGGAAGCTGACGCTCGCGGCGCGAGTGGACCACTACTCGGGGGAGCGCCGCGAGACGCTTCACGAGGAGCTCCGCGAGCGGATGGCGACCATTCGGGCGCGTGTAGAGGAGGGGAGCGGTGACGGTGGCGGAGACGGTGCTGGCGACGACACCGTCGCCGCCACGGAGGGCGACGAATGAGCGCTCCCGACCTGCCTGCGGGCGTCGAGCGCCGCGAGATCGACGGGGAGACGCGACTGGCGACCCGCGGCCCGCCGGTGTACGGCGAGCCGACCGCGGACGGGTGGCGCGCGTGGGACCCCGGCCGCTCGAAGCTCGGCGGGATGTTCGAACTCGGGTTCGAGACGGGCCTGTCCGGCGACGAGACGGTGTTGTACCTCGGCGCGGCCAGCGGGACGACCGTCAGCCACGTCGCGGACTTCGCGGGGCCGACGTACGCGGTGGAGTTCGCGCCGCGGCCGGCGCGAGACCTCGTCGAGGCGGCCGAGCCGCGCGACCGGCTGTTCCCCCTTTTGAAAGACGCGCGGACGCCGACCCGCTACGCGCACGTCGTCGAGAGCGACGTGGACGCGATCGTGCAGGACGTGGCGACGCGCGGCCAGGCGGAGGTAGCCGTGCGCAACGCGCGGTTCCTCGCGGACGACGGACGGCTGCTGCTCGCGATCAAGGCGCGCAGCGAGGACGTGACGGCGGAGCCGGAGACGGTGTTCGAGGGCGCGCTCGACCGGCTTCGAGAGGGCTACGAGGTTCTGGAGACGCAACGGCTCGACCGGTTCCACGAGGACCACCTCGGCGTCGTGGCGACGCCGCGGTGATCACTCGTCCGGGTCGAACAGATCCTCGATCCGGCAGTCGAAGTGGGCGGCCAGATCGAAGGCCAACTCCAGCGAGGGGTCGTAGCGCTCGCGTTCGATCGCGTTGATCGTCTGGCGGGTGACGCCGACGGCTGCCGCGAGGTCGGCCTGGCTCTCGCCCGTTTCGGCGCGTCGCTGGCGGATGTCGTTTCTCATGTTCGGTACTTATAGTAGAGGACGGAGACGCCGTAGGCGACGTAGATCGCGAACAGCGTCCACGTCGAGCCGAAGAACGCACCCGGAAGGTCCACGACGCCGCTCTCCTGTAACACGAGACCGCCCGGCAGGCCGAGGATGAAGACGTACGCGAAGACGTTCAGCGTCGTCTGGCTGGCCTTGCGGTCGATGGTGGTGTCTCGCTCGTCGTACAGCGTCACGGGGCTGAACCGCTGCACGAGCCCCATGCCGAGGCCGCCGGCCCAGTAGAGGGCGACGCCGAGGGCGAACCGGTCGAGGGCGACGGCGACGAACAGCGCCGCGATGCCGGCGCCGAGCAATCCGTAGGCGATGCGTTTGTACCGTTTTCTCGTGGAAGGCCGCGTCGTCGCGGGGGTGGTGTGTTCGCTCATGAGAGGGTGCAAAGCGAGGGGACCAAAGTGTAAAGCTCGCTTTACAGTAAAGGAGACTTTACGTTAGATAATAAATCTATCGCTGCTTTGAGCCGAGACGGCGCTCACGAGAGACGACGCGAGCCGAGAACCGCGTCAGCGACGCCCGAAACGCCGACTCTACCACGTCGGCGGCGAGAAGCCGGCGTCTTCCAAGATCGGCTTCCAGCGCTTCTGGACGGAGAGCCTGGAGACGTCCATCGCGTCGGCGACGGCGGACTGCGACCGCTCCTGCCCGCGGATCAGCGCGGCCGCGTAGAGGCTGGCGGCCGCGGCGACGCGCTTCCCGCGGTCGTCCTCGGGGGCGCGCGACAGGAAGAGATCCGTCGCCGTCGACAGCGTCTCCTCGTCGAGGTCGAGCGTCGCGCACGCGTCGTCGAGCCGGTCGATCCACGCCGCGTTATCGACGCGATCGCTCGCTCGGTACATGCCCCGGAGTTGGGCGCACCGGTTTAAAAAGGTCGCGCGGCGGGGAGGGCGGAGACGGTCGGGGATCGCCCCGGTCGTCGCCCTGAAGTCCGCGGCGCCCGTAGGCCGGGTATGTCGACGCACGCCTGGACCGAGTCGCGGGTCCGCGAGCTGCACGACGAGCTGGTGTCGCTGTACGAGCCGGTGGACCGCGTCGCCGAGCACGGCGCCGACCCGACCGCCGATCCCGGCGAGGGTGTCCGTCAACTGGTGACGACGATCCTCTCGCAGAACGTCGCCGACGCGAACACGAGCCGCGCGACCGAGGCGCTGTTCGAGCGCTACGACGGCTTCGAGGCTATCGAAGCGGCCGACCACGACGAGCTGGCCGAGACGATCCGCGTGGCCGGGCTCGCCGACCAGAAGGCCGCCCGGATCCAGCGCGCGCTGGCCGCGATCCGCGAGGAGACCGGCGGGGCGTACTCGCTCGCGTTCCTCGACGCGATGGCGACCGACGACGCGAAGGAGTGGCTGACGGCGATCAAAGGCGTGGGACCCAAGACCGCCAGCGTCGTGTTGAACTTCCACTTCGGGAAGCCGACGATGGCGGTCGACACCCACGTCGAGCGCGTCTCCAAGCGGTTCGGGCTGGTTCCGGAGTCGGCGTCGAATCGGGCCGCGCACGACGCGCTCGACGAGCTGGTGCCCGACGAGCTGATCTACCCGCTTCACGTCCTCCTGATCCGGCACGGCCGGACTCATTGCTCGGCGCGCGGCGCCGACTGCGACAACCCCGTCTGCGAGGCCCACTGCGACTGCGAGTTCTGCGCGTGAGGGCGCGAGTCATATGTTCGTCCGGCCGGTAGGCCCGGTATCCATGCAGCCGTTTATCCGCGAACTCCTGCGGTCCGTCCGATGGATCGACCGGCTCACCGCCGAGTTCGTCGCCGCGATCCGAACGCCGTTCCTGACCGAGATGATGACGTCGATGACCGGCCTCGGCTCCGTCACGGCCGGCGTCGTGTTCGTCGGGCTGTTCTACCTCGCCGGCTGGCGCGAGGAGTTCGTCAAGAGCGTCGTCGCGCTCTCGCTGCTCGGCGTCGTCGTCTGGGCGCTGATGACGCTCGTCGAGCGGCCCTTCCCGTCGACCCCGGTCTGCGTGACCGAGGGCGACGCCGGGACCACGAGCTCGTTCCCGTCCGGGCACTCGGCCGCCGTGACGGCCTACGCGGGGATCGCGTGGCACTCCGACGAGCTCCCCTTCGCGGTCGCGGCCGGCTTCGCCGGGCTGATCTCCTTCTCGCGGATCTACCTCGGCACGCACTACCTCTCGGACACGCTGTTCGGGATCGGGCTCGGCGTCGCCGCGGTGCTGTTCGCGGAGTGGCTCCTCGGTCGAGTCGGCGAGGAGGCGATCATCGATCGGTTGCCGTTCGACGCGGATATCTGAGCGGCGCGAGCGGACGCGGTCTCCGAGTCGGTAGCGACAACTATTTTTAAGCGACTCGGGTACGGTAGACCGCGCGCGGGTTGCCGAGCCAGGCCAAAGGCGTAGCGCTTAGGACGCTATCCCGTAGGGGTCCGCCGGTTCGAATCCGGTCCCGCGCATGAGCGAACGAAGTGAGCGAAGAGCAGGAGCGGATTTGAATCCTACCAGACGCGCGCAGCGAAGCGAGCACGTCTGGTTCCGGTTCGAATCCGGTCCCGCGCATACCGGCTCGACTGAACGTGAGAGGCGTGTCCGCGCGAAGGTCCGCGAGTCACCACCACTGACCGGCGCGTATCGCCGCCGGAGTAGCAGCAATAGTCGCCGCCGCCGGGATTCCCGCACAAACGCGACCGCTATCGGGGACCCCCGTCAGGCTTGGCCGTGGAGGACCGGATTAAACCGATACGGGGAGACGAGGGGGTATGGACACCGAATTCGCGTACTGGGTGCCGAACGTCAGCGGTGGGCTGGTCGTCTCGGACTGGGAGACGGAGACGGACTGGACGTACGACTACAACCTCGACCTCGCTCGCACGGCGGAGTCCGTCGGGTTCGACTACGCGCTCGCACAGGCGCGCTTCTTCGGCAGCTACGGGGCGGACAAACAGCTGGAGGCGCTGTCGATCGCCAACGCGCTCGCGGCGCAGACCGACGAGCTGCACGTGATCGGCGCGGTCCACCCCGGGCTGTGGGAGCCCGGCCCGCTGGCGAACTTCATCTCGACCGCCGACCGCATCAGCGACGGGCGCTTCTCGATCAACGTCGTCTCCGGCTGGTTCAAGGGGGAGTTCACCGGGTTCGGCCAGCCCTGGCTCGAACACGACGAGCGGTACGCCCGCTCGTCGGAGTTCATCGAGGTGCTGAAGGCGCTGTGGACCGAGGAGCGCGCGACCTACGACGGTCGGTTCTACACGATCGGGAGGGACATCGACGGCTTCGAGGGCGCGCCGCTGGAGCCGAAACCCGTACAGGACCCGTACCCGCAGGTGTTCCAGGGCGGGAACTCGCAGGCGGCCCGCGAGATGGCCGCGAGACACGCCGACGTCCTCTTTATCAACGGCGGGAGCCTCCAGGAGATCCGCGCCGTCATCGACGACGTGGAGGCGTACGCCGAGGGGTTCGGGACGGAGCCGCCCCGGTTCGCCGCGAACGCGTTCGTCATCCAGCGCGACACCGAGGACGAGGCCAAGGAGGTCTTGGAGGGGATCATCGAGAACGCCACCGACGAGGCGGTCGACGCGTTCAAAGAGCAGGTGAAAGAGGCCGGGCAGTCGTCGGAGGAGGGCGAGGGGATGTGGGCCGACTCCGACTTCGAGGACCTCGTGCAGTACAACGACGGCTTCAAGACCGGCCTCATCGGGACCGACGACCAGATCGTCGAGCGGATCCGGAAGCTGGACGCGATCGGGATCGACATCGTCCTCGCGGGCTTCCTCGACTTCGAGCCGGAGCTCGAACGCTTCGGCGAAACGATCATCCCGGCGATCGACGCCGCCGACCCGCTCGACCCCGACGAGGTCGACGCAGTCGACGAGATCGAGGAGGTCGGCGGCGCGAAGGTGGCCCGGTAGATGGCGGACCGAACCCTCCTCGGGATCGTCGGCAGCGTCTCCGCCGACTCCCGGACCCGGACCGCGGTCGAAATCGCGTTGGACGCGGCCGCCGAACGGGACGGCGTCGAGACCGAGGTGCTCCACCTCGCCGACTACGACCTCGAGACCGCCGACGGGCGCGGCATCGACAACTACGATGGCGGCACCGCAGAGGCGCTCGAACTGATCGTCGAGGCGGACGCCTACGTCGTCGGGACGCCGGTGTACCGCGGCTCGTACTCGGGCGCGCTCAAGAACCTCCTCGACATGGTTCCGCGGGGACAGTGGCAGGGCGACGCCGCCCCCTTCGAGAACGCGGCGGTCGGGCTCGTCGCGACCGGCGCGACCGACCACCACTTCCTCGCGGTCGATCAGGAGCTCCGTCCGGCCTTCGCGTTCTTCGGCGCGCACGCGGTCGGGGGCGCGACGTACGCGAGCGGCGACGACTTCGAGGAGGGCGAACTCGTCGACGAGGCGGTCCGCGAGCGCCTCGCGACGCTCGGCGGGGCCACGGTCGACCTGTCGGAAGCGATCGACGAGTCGGAGGCGCTCGGGTCGCTCGGTCCGGCGATCTGAGCTGCTCTTCGGGGCGCGGTCGCGTCCCCGAACGACGCGCCGGTCGCGTTCGAAGAGGGGCGCGACGCGTCTCTCAAAGACGCGGACGGCAACCCCCTCCTCGACTTCTTCGCGGGCATCGGCGTCTCCGACTCGACGCTCTCGTCCACGCGAACCCCTATGTCAGCGAGGGCGTCCGGGAGCCCGTCGACAAGCTCGACCGGTTCGCGCCCGGGAGCCTCGGCGGCAGCAACCGGTTCGTCTTCGGCGGCCTCACCAGCAGCGACGCCGTCGAGGCGTCGATCGAGCTCGCGAAGGACAACACGAGCGCGAGCGGTCTGTACCACTCACTCCCGCTATCGAGCGCCGCTGTGTCCGCAGCGACCGCTGTCGAGATGTCCGCAGCGACCGCTACGGGGTTCGGCGGTGCCCGTCTCGCAAAAACCGAACCGCGATCGGTGGCCGAGTTACGCTTCGACGACTTCGATGGCGCCGAGCATCCCGTTCCCTCGGTGGGGGTTGCAGTAGTAGAGCTGGATCCCGGTGTTGTCGAACGACTGCTCGAAGGTCTCGCCCTCCTCGTCGACGGAGGTCCCGCTGTCGAAGTCCGACTCGGAGCCCTCGTCGGAGACGACGTTGTGCGCGCCGCCCGTTCCGGTCCACTCCCAGACGACGGTCGTGCTGGAGTCGATCCGGATCGCCGCCGGATCGAAGGCGAACCCCACGTCGCCGGCGCCGACCGCGACCGTGACCTCGTCCTGCCCGGTGTAGTCCATGATCGTCCCGTCGTACATCCGGGCGTCGGAGAGGTACTCGTCGATCTCGTTCGGGACGTCGTCGGCGGGCGACCCGCCGCCGTCCGACCCGTCAGACCCGTCCGAGCCGTCACCGCCGTCCCCGCCGCCGGAACAGCCGGCGAGCGTTCCCAGGGTCAGCGCGGCTCCGGTTCCGGCGACGTACCGTCGTCTAGACAGTCTATCAGACATCACTATCGAGTAGGGGTTCGAGCCTTACAAACCCCTTGATGAACCCCGTGCGACGAGAACTGCCGGCCGCCGCGTAGGCCGACGACACGCCCCGCCGTCGGCGGCTTTATTCGCGGGCGCCGCCGTGGTCGACTCATGCGAGAGGACGAGTTGGCGACGCGCGTGGTCGACCACTACACGGCGGTCCACGACGACCCCGAGATCCGGTTGGAGGAGCCGTACGACGCCGAGGGTCGTCGCGGGGTCGTCGACGTGTACGTCCGCGTTCGCGCGCCGGAGCGGGTCGACCACGTCATCGAGCTCAAGGGCGACGCGGCGGTGCGGCGCGCGACCGGCGCCAACGAGGTCCTCCGGCAGTACCGCCGGATGGAACGGTACTTCCACGCCGACGCGAGCCACGCGCTTCGCCCCAAGCTCGGACGCACCGAGCCGGGCGCGCGGTTCCGCCTCTGTTTCGCGCCGACCCCCACCTGCGTCTATCACGTCGCGACCCACCGGTCGCTGTACGGTTCCGTCGACGCGGCGGCGCGGGTCGACGACGTGCCCGCGGCGCGGACGGTCGCGTTTCTCACCGGACTCGACGGCGACCCCGCCGACCTCGGGATGGTGTCGGTCAACGGGGACGCGCCGTTCGGCTCGCCGGCGTTTTTAAAGGCCGTGCCCGACGGCTCCCGGCTGGCGGAGAGCATTCGGCGGGTCGACGACGACGTGATCGACCCGGAGGGTGCAGAATAGGGGTATCCGGGCACGGCGACCCGGCGGTCGGCTCAGTACTCCTCGTACGCGAGGTTCATCATCCACTGCGAGAAGGCGTCCGCCTGCGCGTCGACCTCCTCCTCCCCGATGAACGGCGAGAGCATGTCGCCGGCCATGAGCAGCGAGAAGTCCAAGTCGCGGGGCGCGGGTTCGAGGTAGTAGGTGTTGTGGCCGTTGTAGACGGTGTCCGAGCGCTGGATGAGCCCGGACTCCTCTAACGCCTCCGCGATCCGGCTCCCCTTCCGCGAGGAGACGTCGAGTTCCTTCCAGAAGTCGCTCTGGTGGATGCCACCGGTCTCGCGGATGAGTTCGAGGCCGGCGCGTTCGTCCTCCGAGAGGTCGGCCTCGAGTTCGGACACGCTCATACAGTACCGGGCGCCCGCGAGTCGCTTAAAACTGGCTTTCCGCGCCGTCGCCGCCGCTACGCCGATCCGCCGGGTCCGAACCCCGCCGGCAGGGACACCGGCTCCGCGGGGGTCTCGCAGGGCGGCCCGTCGGCGTACGCGAACTCGGGAGCCACTCCGGGGTCGGAGTCGGTTCGGATCCGCGTGAACGACCGGGTGCCGAAGCCGTCGCCGTGGAGGCAGGCGCCGTACTCGTGGTCCGCGAGCACGGCGCTCGCGCGGTCGAGCCACTCCCCGCTCGACTCGCCGGGGCGGGGCGAAACCGCGGCCGCGACCGCTCTGGCGCTGTCGGCGCGCTCCGCGCCGAACTCCCGTCGGCGCTCCGGGACCGCGAACCGCTCGACGCCGTTGACGACGCCGCCGACGTTGCCGACGACGTGGACACCGGGGTCGAGGCGGGTGATCGTCAGCCCGCCGTCGTACGAGAGGAGGAAGGCGGCGGTCTCGTCGGCGAGCACCAGGTTGAACCCGTCGTACGACCGGGTTTCGAGGTCGCGCTCGACCGTTCGAACAGCGTCCTCCGCGGAGTCTGCCGTCAGGCAGTCGCGGACGAGCAGGCCGCGGGACCGGTCGCCCTCGCGGTCGGCGTCGAGCCAGCGGTTCGTGACCGCAGCGACGACCCCCGACCCCGAGAGCCCGATCCACGTCCCGCCGGCCTCCGCGTCGCGGGGCGCGACGTACCCGTCGCCGGTGTCGGTGCCGTCGCCGGTATCGCCGCCGTCGCCGGTATCGCCGCCGTCGCCGGTGTCGGTGCCGTCGCCGGTATCGCCGCCGTCGCCGGTATCGCCGCCGTCGCCGTCGTTCCCGCGAAGCGCCGGGGGCTCGGACGGCCGCTCCAGCGCCTCGTCGCGGTTCGCGGCGAGCGCGATCGGCGCGTCACCGAAGGTTCGCCACGCGAGCGTGAGGGTGCACACGGCGGTGATCGGGCGGGAGACGAGGAAAAACCCGCGGTCGGCAGGTGCGCGAGTCTTTACTCACAATAAAAGAAATCTTTTGGTGGCTGGCCGCCAAGACCGGGACATGAAAGCGATCGCCGTGTACGACGGGGAAGACGAACCGGTCGTTACAGAGAAGCCGCGGCCGGAGCCGGCGCCCGGAGAGGCGCTCGTCCGAACTCTCCGGGTCGGCGTCGACGGGACTGACCACGAGGTCATCGCCGGGGGCCACGGGGGCGCTCCCGAGGGAGAGGACCACCTCGTGTTGGGCCACGAGGCGGTCGGCGTGATCGAGGACCCGAACGACACGCCGTTCGAAGTCGGGGACGTCGTGGTGCCGACGGTCCGGCGACCGCCGAACGGGGCGAACGAGTACTTCGCTCGCGGCGAGCCCGACATGGCGCCGGAGGGTCGGTACCACGAGCGCGGCATCGTCGGCGCCCACGGGTTCATGGCGGAGTACTTCACCAGCCCCGCGGAGTTCCTGGTCGAGATCCCGCCGGCGCTGACCGAGTGGGGGTTCCTCGTCGAGCCCGTCTCGATCGCGGAGAAGGCGATCGAACACGCCCACGCCAGCCGGTCGGCGTTCCACTGGGAGCCGGAGTCGGCGCTGATCCTGGGTAACGGCTCGCTCGGACTGTTGACCGTCGCGGTCCTCGACGAGGAGTTCGACCGACTCTACTGTCTCGGCCGCCGCGAGCGCCCCGACCCGACGATCGAGATCATCGAGTCGCTCGGCGCGACCTACGTCAACTCCACCGAGACGCCGGTGCCGTCGGTGCCGGAGGCCCACGAGCCGATGGACTTCGTCTTCGAGGCGACCGGCTACGCGCCCCACGCCTTCGAGACGATCGAGGCGCTCGCGCCAAACGGGGTCGGCGCGCTGCTCGGCGTCCCGGGCGACTGGGAGTTCGAGATCGACGGCGGGCGGCTCCACCGGGAGTTCGTCCTCCACAACAAGGCGCTCGTCGGGAGCGTCAACTCCGGCTACGAGCACTTCGAGGCCGCCGTCGACTCGCTGTCCCGCTTCTCCGAGGGATTCCTCGGCGATCTCGTCACGGGCGTCTACGGGCTCGACGAGTTCGAGGCCGCGTTCGCGGATGACGACACGACTATTAAAACGGCGGTCGAATTCGACGCATATGAAGAACGTTGACGACCTGATAGACAGCGCGGCCGAGCTCGCGGAACACGGCCTCTCGAAGGGCGAAATCGCCGACGAACTGAACGTCTCGCGGGAGACCGCGAGCTGGCTCGTCGAGCGCGCCGGCGGGAACGACACCGGCGCCGAGACGGCGGCGTCGACCACGACGGCCGACATCCACGTCGACTGGTCGGCCCTCGGGCGCGACTCGACGCGGCTCCGGTACGCGGCGAGCGCGATGGCGGACCTGCTGGCCAAGCAGGGCGAGGATGTCGACCTGACGGTCGGTATCGAGAAGGCCGGCGCGCCGCTCGCGACCGCGGTCGCGAACCAGCTCGACACGGACCTGGGGACGTACGCGCCCGCGAAACACCAGTGGGAAGAGGGCGACATCGACGAACAGGGCGGCGGCTTCTCGCGCAACTTCGCCGCCATCCGCGACCGCGACTGCTACGTCGTCGACGACATCATCACCTCGGGGACGACGATGCGCGAGTCGATCGACGCGATCCGCGAGCAGGGCGGCGAGCCCGTCGCGTGCGTCGTGCTCGTCGACAAGCGCGGGTACGACGAGATCGACGACGTCCCCGTGTACTCGCTCGTCGACGTGGTGCGCGTCGACCGCGAGGAGTGAGTCGCTCGCGAGCCGCCACCGGCCACGCCTCCCTGTCGCGTCGATCCCGTGCGGAACCCATTTGCGTCGCCGGCGCGTACGGCTCTCCATGACGTTCCAACCCGAGACCGACGCCGAGCCCGACGAGATCGCGGCCCGAGTCGAGGAGGCGATCGCCGACAACGACGTGGTGCTTTTCATGAAGGGGAACCGCCTGATGCCGCAGTGCGGCTACTCGCAGCGCGCGGTCGAGCTGATCGGCCAGCACGTCGAGGAGTTCGAGACCGTCGACGTACTTCCGGCGCTGCCCCACTACCGCGAGGCGCTCGAGTCCCGCAGCGGCTGGGAGACCATCCCCCAGACGTTCGTCGACGGTGAGTTCGTCGGCGGAAGCGACGTGCTGGCGGAGCTCGACGAGCGCGGCGAGCTGGCCGCCGAGCTGGGCGCCGAGTAGCTCCGCCGGGATCCGCCCGAGTAGTCCCTCCGCGATCCGCCCAAACCGACGCCGACGGAGGCTCACGGCCCTCGTTTTTCGCGGCGTAGTCGAATCCTAACCTCGAAGGTCGAAGGGCAGGCGATATAAACCTACGGACCCTAGGTAGGGTAGGTGCAGCAGTCGCCGCTGCCGCCGTGTCGATCGGCTCGACCCATCTCACCCAACCAACAATGACAGGCCGCGTGTTCAGACTTCATTCGACGCTCGAACTGCCACTCGAAGACGTGGAGACGTACTTCGAAGAAGATCCCGACCTCCCGCCGGAGATCGACGACATCGACATCACGCGTCGAAACAACACCCTCATCATCAAGGCCCTGTCCGACGACGAGTCAATCAGCAAGTACACGCCGACCGCCCAGCTGAAGGCGTCGGTCACGGAGACGCGCGTGTGGGAGGAAGAGCCCCCGCGCGCCGGCGGCCCGCAGTGGATGGACGACGAGGAGGAAGAGATCCCCTCCGAGCTCGTCGAGTTCGCCTGCTTCAAGGGCGACCGCGAGACCGTCCTCCAGAACTCCGCGCTCCAGTACCCGATGTTCCTCGTGTTGCGCGAGATCGCGACCCTCTCGGAGAAGGGGACGCTGACCGCGATCACCGAAGAGGACGGGGAGCTGGAGGCGACGCGCATCGTCGAGGGCGAACCGCGTCCCGCGAGCATCGAGGTCGTCGAGAGCCCGCAGGGGGCGGGCGACGGCGACGGCGGCGTCAACTGGCGCGACAACGAGTTCATCTCGGACTGAGGTCCGGTCCGGTCCGGTCCGGTTCGGTCCGGTGCGATGCCGACCGATTTCTCTCGCGTCCCGTCGTTCACCCGTCCAGCGACGGCGTCGCGGACCGCCGACGCTTTAGGCGCGCCGAGCCTTCCACCGCCAATGACAGACGACTGGGTGAGCCTCTTCTCGGGCGGGAAGGACTCCTCGTGGGCGCTGTACCGCGCGCTGGAGGAGGGCCTCGACGTCTCGCGGCTCCTGACGATTCACCCCGCTGGCGACTCGTACATGTACCACACGCCGGCGACCGAGCTCGCCGAACTCGCGGCCGAGAGCGTCGGGATCGACCTCGTCGAGGTGTCGCCCGACGACTTCGGTGCCGACGACGTCGACGACGCGGGCGCGCAGGGAGACGCCGAGTTGGAGCCGATGGAGGCGGCGCTCCGCGAGACGGCCGCCGAGGAGGGGTTCGACCTCGCGGGCGTCACCGCCGGCGCGGTCGAGAGCGAGTTCCAGACGAACCGTATTCAGGGGATGTGCGACCGGCTCGATATCGGGCTCTTCGCGCCGCTGTGGCAGGAGGACCCGGTCGCGCTCGCCGAGGCCATGTTCGACGCGGGCTTCGAGATCCGGATCGTGCAGGTGGCCGCCTACGGACTCGACGAGTCGTGGCTCGGCCGACGCTACGACGCGGACGCGCTCGCCGACCTCGTCGACCTCCGCGAGGAGTACGGGGTCCACCCACTCGGCGAGGGCGGCGAGTTCGAGACGTACGTCGTCGACGGGCCACATATGGACCGCCGGATCGACATCGAGTACGACGCGGTCTGGGAGGGCGACCGCGGCCACGTCGAGATCCGCGACGCGCGCTTGGAGTAGGGGTCGTCGCTCCGGGCGCTCCGGGTTACGGCCAGTTACCGGCCTGGTCGTACGCGTCGACGATCCGGTCGATGGCGACGACGTACGCCGCGGTCCGGAGGTTCGGCGTGTCGCGGGCCCCGTACGCGTCAACCATGCCGTCGAACGCCTCGGTGATCACACGCTCTAACTCCTCGTTCACCCGCTCTTCCGTCCAGTAGAACCGCTGTCGGTTCTGGACCCACTCGAAGTACGAGACGGTGACGCCGCCGGCGTTGGCGAGGATATCGGGGACGACGTACACGTCCTTATCGACGAGCACGTCGTCCGCGTCCGGGGTGAGCGGCCCGTTCGCGGCCTCGACGACCACGTCGGCGCGCACGTCGGTCGCGAGGTCGCCGTCGATCGCGTTCTCCAGCGCGGCCGGAACGAGGAGGTCGACGTCGAGCGTCAGCAGCTCCTCGTTCGTGAGCGCCGCCGCGTCGCCGTACCCGCTGACGGAGCCGGTCTCCGCCTTGTGGGTTTTCACGGCACGCGGGTCGAGCCCGTCGGGCGCGCGGATGCCGCCGGAGGAGTCGGAGACCGCGACCACGTCGGCGCCGAGGTCGTCGAGCAGCGCGGCGGCGACCGAACCCGCGTTCCCGTACCCCTGGACGGCGACCGTCGCGCCCGCGAGGTCGCGGTCGAGCCAGTCGAACGCCTCCCGCGCGGCGAGCGCGACGGAGCGGCCGGTCGCCTCGACGCGCCCCTCGCTGCCGCCCGAGTCGAGCGCCTTCCCGGTGATGACGCCGGGAGCGGTCGTGTTTTCGAGGGTCTCGTAGGTGTCTTTGATCCAGTTCATCTCCCGCTGACCGGTGTTGACGTCGGGCGCGGGGATGTCGCGGTCCTCGCCGATCAGCGGGCGGAGCTCCTTCGCGAACGAGCGGGTGAGCCGTTCCAGTTCGGACTCGGAGTAGTCGGCCGGATCGATCGCGATTCCGCCCTTCCCGCCGCCGTACGGGACGTCGACGACGGCGCACTTGTACGCCATCCACCCGGACAGCGCCTTGACCTCGTCGCGGCTGACGCCCGGGTGATACCGGATGCCGCCCTTGTACGGCCCGCGGTCGCCGTTGAACTGCGATCGATACGCCCGGACCGTCTCCAGCGAGCCGTCGTCGAGCTCGAACGTGAGGTTCGTTTCCAGCACGCGCTCGGGGTTCTTCAGACGGTCGAGGACGCCCGCGGGCGCGTCGAGGAACGCCGCGGCGTCGTCGACCTGCTCTTGAAGGCTCTCGAAGGGATTGGCTTGGTCGGCCATACCTCTGTCTCCCGAGGGGTCGAGGTTAACTGTGGCGGACGGTTCGGTTCTTGTCCCGACCGGTGTCCTACCGATCGCTCGCGGCGGCGCGCTCGGCGATCCGCTCCGCTTGCGCGATCAGGGGGGCGTCGATCATCTCGCCGTCGACCTGGAAGACGGCCCGTCCCTCTCGGTCCGCTGCGTCGCGGGCGTCGAGCACCGCCTCGGCCCACTCGACCTCCTCGGGGTCCGGCGTGAACGCCGCGTTGATCGGGTCGACCTGGGCCGGGTGGATCGCGAGCTTCCCGTCGTAGCCGAGCGTGAGCGCGAACGCGGCCTCGTCGCGGAGCCCGTCCGTATCGGAGAAGTCGGTGTACACCGTGTCGATCGCGTCGACGTCGGCCGCGCCGGCCGCGAGGACGACGTGCTCGCGGGCGTACAACACCTCGGTCCCCTCGTCGGTGCGGGTCGCGCCCACGTCGGCCGCGAGGTCCTCGGCGCCGAAGACGAGCGCGTCGGTCGCTGAGGCGGCCGCGATCGACTCGGCCGAGAGGACCCCTGCCGCCGTCTCGACCAGCGCGAACGCGGCCGGGTCGAGCCCGCGGTCCGCGCAGAGCGCCGCCGCCTCCTCGACGCGGTCGGGCGACTCGACCTTCGGGAGCATGACCGCGTCGAGGCGCGGATCGGCCCGCCGGTCGACCGCGAGCTGCTCTCCGGCACCCACCAGCGCGTCGAGGTCGACCGCCGGCTCGGCGGCCGTGAGCCGGACGCACACCTCCGCGTCCGGGTCGAAGTCGGGGTCCGTGAGGACCGCGCGGACGTGCTCCCGGGCCTCGGCCTTCCGGTCGGGCGCGACCGCGTCCTCGAGGTCGAAACAGATCACGTCGGCGCCGGCGCCGGGGGCCTTGCGCATGAGCTCCGGGCGGTCGCCGGGAGAGAACAGCAGGCTTCGTCGGGCCATGTCGGGCGGTCCGCACCCACGGACATAAATCGTCGCGACGGCGACGGCGACCGGTCGGTTCGTCGCCCGACGCGCCGCGCGCCCGACGGAACGGTAGCGATTTGACGCCGCCCGCCGACGGTGGCGCCATGCCCGGACGCTACTACGAGGAGTTCGCGGTCGGCGAGACGATCGAGCACGCGACGCGACGAACGGTGAGCGAGGCCGACAACCAGCGGTTCTGCGACATGACGATGAACCAGCAGCCGCTCCACCTCGACGCCGACTTCGCCGAGGGGACGCAGTTCGGCGAGCGGCTCGTCAACGGCCTGTACACCATGTCGCTCGCGGTCGGCGTGTCGATCCCGGAGACGACCGACGGCACCATCGTCGCGAACCTCTCGTACGATAGCGTCGAGCACCCGAATCCGGTGTTCCACGGCGACACAATTCGCGCGCGGTCGACCGTCACGGACAAGCGCGAGACGAGCGACGGCGAGCGCGGCGTCGTCACGATGCACGTGGAGGCGTTCAAGACCGTCGAGGAGGGCGACGACGTGCTCGTCTGCGAGTTCGACCGGACCGTGCTCTCGGAGAAGCGGCCGAACGACGGGGAGTAGCCGGCCGACGGCGAGTCGGCGACCGCGGAGCGACTCAGTTCCCCCCGTCGTCGCCGGCCAGCAGCAGGCCGAGATACGACGTGCGGACCTGCGAGTCGCCGTCGAGCCCGAGGCGGTCGAGGGCCTCCATCGCCTCGTCGCGGGTGGCCTCGATCGCTCCTTCGTCGTCGACCTCGCGCTCGATCTCGACGAACTCGCCGACGCCGTCGACCGCGTCGAGAGTCACGGTGAACCCCGCGAACGACCAGAACTCGCGGCGCTTCTCGACGACCGCGGCCGGCTCGAAGCCGAGCCCCGAGAGTACGCCGGCCATCGCCTCGCCGTCGTCGACGGCGGTCTCGTGTTCGACGCGCGTCTTCGACCCCTCGTCGAGCAGCGGCCCTTTATAAGTGACTTTCGTCGTTTCCGCGGTCGACGCCTCGTCGCTCCGGCCGTCGTTCGGGGAGTCGGGCGGCGCCTCGGCCGGGAGCGGGCTCTCGCGCCGGATCCGGAGCGCCTCGTCCGTCTCGGCGAAGTCGCGGTGCGGCGCGTCGTAGTACGCGTCCCGCTGGCGGCGGGCGTCGACGCGTTCGGCACCGGCCTCGCGCAGCCGTTCCCTGACCGCGTCGGCCTCGGCGGGCACCTTGATCTCGACCTCGTACATACCACCGGGTCCGCCGGGACGGTTCTTAAGCGCCGCGGGATGCTGACTCCCGAGCGGTGCGGTCGTCGCCGTGTCGAACCGTGCGCCTTAAGGGTGTAACAGGAAACCTTCTGGGTATGAGCGACCAGGAGCAAGCGGACGCGGCCGAGGACGCAGACGAGGCCGAGACCGAGACCGAGGGACTCGCCGACGGCGACTTCGTGCGAGTCGCGTACACCATCCGAACCGCCGACGACGACCGCGTCATCGACACCACCGACGAGGAGGTCGCCGAGGACGCGGAAATCGACACCGAGGAGCACGAGTTCGAACCGCGCGTCATCGCGCTGGGCGCGGGTCACGTGTTCCCGTCCGTCGACGAGGCCTTCATCGGCGCCGAGGTCGGCGACGAGGGCGTCGTGGACGTGCCAGCCGACGACGCCTTCGGCGCGTACGACCCCGACGAGGTCGAGACCGTCAAGGCCGACAAGATCCCCGAGGACAGCCGCTACCCCGGCGCGCAGGTCCAGATCGACAACCGCCAGGGCTACCTCGAGACGATCATCGGGGGCCGCGCCCGCGTCGACTTCAACCACCCGCTGGCCGGCGAGGACCTCGAGTACGAGTACGAGATCCTCGAGCAGATCGACGACCGCGAGCAGCAGGCCGCCGGCATGCTCGGGATGTACCTCCAGGAGGCGCCCGAGGTCCGGATCGAGACGGTCACCGAGGAAGAGGAGACCGTCACCGAGGACGACGACGGGGAGGAGGTCGTCGAGACCGAAGAGGTCGAGAAGGACGTTCTCTACGTGACGGCCACGCAGGCGATGCAGATGAACCAGCAGTGGATGTTCCAGAAACAGCAGATCGCGCAGGACCTCATGGGTCGGCTCGACCTCGACCGCGTCGTGGTCGAGGAGGTCATCGAAGGCGGCGGCATGGGCGGTCTCGGCGGCATGATGGGCGGCATGGGCGGCGCCGGTGCCGGCGACATCGAGGAGGCGCTCGAAGACGTCGACGTCGACGCCGACGAGATCGTCGACGAGATCGACGACGAGATCGACGACGAGTAAACCGGACCGCGGCCGGACCCGCAGAGGTGCCGTGCGAACGCGAACCGATCCCTTTTGAACTGCGGTCGACGCACTGAGAGACATGGAGATCGAACGTGCGCGCGACGACCTCGTCGTCGCCGCGAGCGCCGGAGGCGCGACGATCGCGATAGCGCTTCTGTCCGGCGTCGCCGGCGTCGTGGACGTGTCGACGCTGCCGACACTGGCGCCGCTGGTCGTCTACGCTGGCTACCTCTTCTCGCGGAAGGGCGGACCGTACGGTTCGCTCGACAGACCGCGGAACTGGGCGGCGGTCGCAGTGCTCGTCGGCGTCATCGTCGTCGCTGCGGCGTCGGTGGTATAAGGGGAGAGAGTCAGCCGCGTCCGGGTCAGGCGATGTCGCGGCTCGTGTCTACCGAGACCGTGTCGGTGAGCTTCAGCTTGAGGGGTTCTTCGAGCGCCGCGCCGCCGCGGAACTTCGGAACGATCAGTCGGTTCACGATCTCCGTCCCGGTCACGGTCGTCCGGAGGTCGAAGACCACGTCCGCGATCTGCTCGGTGACGACGCGGTTGTCCCCGCTTTCGCCTTTAAACGCGTGTATCACCGCGATGCCGCCGGCGTCGGCGACGCGCCCGCGGAGGTCGGTGAGGAACGAGGCGTACCGCGACCGGTCGACCGCCTCCAGCGGCTCGACGGAGTCGACGACGAGGGTGGCGCGCTCTGGGAGGTCGGCCGCGGCCGCCAGCACGTCGCCGATCGGGTCCTCGCGGTCCGTCTCCTCGACGACGGTCTTCCTGTCTCCGCCCTCGACACCGTCGTCGCTCCCGCTCGCTCCGTCGAGGACGAGGCTCGCCTCGACCGCGTCGGCCGAGCGCACCGTCGTGAGGTAGCGACACTTCCGCGGGCGCGAGAATCGGTCCACGATCAGCTCCGATTGACTCGCGGGGTCCGCCTTCAACACGACGACGCTGCCGCTCGGGAGCCCGCCGCCGAACTCTCTGTCCAGCACGGAGATCCCGGTCGGAAGCGTCTCCATACACCCGCTGCCGGCTCCGGAGGTTTGGCTCTGTCGGTGGGGGGCGAGCGCCCGACGCGAACCGGGGCCGACGTTCACGCGACCCGCCAGCGGTCCGCCCCGTGCGCGTCGACGATCCGACGCGCCAGGTCGTCGTACGCCGCCCGCACCGAGGTCGCTGACAGGGGTTCGGGTTCAGCGGGGGGGATCCGCCCGAGCACCGGACAGCCGAGCAGGTCTTCCACCCCCGCCGGAACCGACTCGGCCCGGACGGCGACGACGCCGAGCGGGGGACAGTCCAGCCGGCGAGCGAGCGCCGCGGTCTTGGCGGCGTCTCGGAGCGCCGCGCGTCGAAGCGGCGTCGCGATGAGACACCGGTCGGCGACCCGGAGCGGCGCCGCGGCGTCGGGCGACGCCCCCGCCGGACAGTCGAGGAGGGTCGGGGAGTCGTCGGGGACCGTCTCGGCGAGTGCGCTGAGGACGCTTCCGGCGTCGACGTCTCCGGGGTCGTCGGGCGCCGCAAGGACCGTCGGCGCCCGCCGATCGGGACGGAGCTCACCGTCGGGCCGGATGGCGTCGATCACGGTCGGCGCGCTCGCGGCGGGCTCGCGGTCCCCGTCCGTCGCGCTCGCCAGCCGCGCGAGGTTCGGGAGGTCCCAGTCGGCGTCGGCGGCGACGACGGGCGCGCCCCGCCGCGAGAGCGCCCGCGCGAGCCCCAGCGTGGTGGTCGTCTTTCCGCTTCCGCCCTTTCCGCCGGCCACGGCTATCACGGGGCGGGTTGCGTCGCTATCGCTGATAAAGGGTCGGACGCTTCGCCGAAACCCTCAGCAGGTGAAGTTGTCCACTTCAATCGTTCAGTGCAGGAACACCGGCGAGAGATAGTGGGAGTGGACGTTTCAGATCGATGGCGGCGATATCGCACTTAAACGACCGTGAGTGGTAGCAGCGGTTACTTATAAGCGTACTGCGGTGGCGCGCCCCGGTGAGCGGCCGACAGGCCGCGAACCGACGGTGCGAGGGAGTCGCTGGCGCCGTCGGCGCCAGCGACGAGGCTGGGGAGGTGTGAGGTGCGGTGCTGTGCGGGAGGGGGTGGGACTCAAAGGGGCAGTCGCTGCGCGCGGCGCAGGCGACGTAAGGACCGCAGGGAACGAGCGAAGTGAGTGACCGAGGACCGCAGCGAGCGTGCGCCGCGCGCAGCGGCTGGGGCTTTGGAGGTCGTCACCGCGTCGTCGACGACGTATAAACAGCCGACGGCAACACCTCAACCCGACTTATAAACAACTACTTCACCACAGTGATCCACGTACTCCCGCCATCGATCAAGAACCGCTCTTCGTCGATCAGCGGTTTCGGACAGGAATACGTCTGGAGAGCAGGGCCTCAACAGAGCCGGTGGGACGGGATCGAAACCGAACGGCTCAGTCCTGACAGCAGCCGCCGGCCTCGCCGCCGAAGTCGACCGCGAGCGGCTCCGAGATGGCCTCGTTCACCGTTTCGAGGGTATCGGTCAGCTCCGCTTGGGCGTCGAGGAACTCGCTCATGACGGGCATCGAGTGGAGTTCGTCCTGGGCCGCCTGTACCTTTTGAAGCCCGGAGTTCGTCGCCTGTCCGGTCTCTCGGGCCTGCATGAACTCCGCGCGGAGCTGCTCGAACTCGTCGATCTTCGCTTGGACCGCCTCGTCGCGCTGCACCGCTTCGCGGGCCGACTCGAACCGCTCGTACTCCGGTGTCTGGGCGATGCGCTCGCCGAGCTCGCGACCGAGGTCCTCGATTGCGGCCTGTTCGTCGGGGGAGGCCTGTTCGACGCTCATACCCGATCGTCGGGACGGATCGGTTTCAACCTGCCGGAGCCGGGGGTGTCTCCGGGGGTCGGGCGGGCGTCCGTGACCCCCGATCTCGGCCTCCGGCTCACTCCTCCTGCGCGACCCGCGACTCCACGAACGCGACCACGTCGCTCAGCTCCTGCTGGCCGATGCCGTGACCGCCCGGATAGCTTCCTCGGGTGACGGCGGCGCCGATCTCGTCGAACCGGTCGGCCGCCGCGGCCGACCGAGACTCCGGGATCACGCGGTCCCCGGAGCCCGCGCCGACGAACACCGGCTTCCCTTCGATCCCGTCCGGGTCGAGGTCGGCGTGCGCGTCCGCGAGGTAGCCGTGGAGCGCGACGACCCACGCGTAGCGGTCCGGCTCTTCCAACGCGAGCGAGAGGCTCGTGATCGCCCCCTGACTGAACCCGAGCAGGCCGAGCCGGGCGGGGTCGAGGCCGTACTCGTCGACCGCGGCGTCGACGCTCTCACCGACCAGATCGAGGCTCCGCCGAAAGTCCGCCGCGTCGGGCTGGCTCGCCTCGAGGCCGCCGCCGGAGAGGTCGAGCTCGTACCACGTGTACCCGCCCTGCAGCGGGTCGGGCGCGCGCAGGCTCACGACGTGAAGTCCGTCCGGGAGGTGGCGCGCGACGGGCAGCAGGTCCTCCTCGTCGGCGCCCCGGCCGTGCAACACGAAGACGGCGGGGGCACTCTCTGACTCGTCGTCGGGCGCGACGTGGACGTGTTCCAGCGGAATCTCGGTCATGCGTCCCGCGTTCGTCGGCTCGGGGGTTGTATCCGTCGGCCGCGGCAGCGCGGGCGCGGACTCACGGCCCCGCTCGATCCCGAACGATCACGAGGATGAGCGTCGAGCGCGCCGTTTAACCGTCCCCCCGCGTAATTCGCGTTCATGAGCGGCTCCACGGAGGGCGACCTCACGAAGACGGGGATGGCCCTGAAACACGACCGCGAGTGGGACTACGAACTCGATCGGATCGTCGAGGCGATCGAGGAGCGCGACGCCTCGAAGGTCGGCCTCCAGTTCCCCGAGGGGCTCAAGCGCCGCGGCCCGAAGGTCGCCGACGACCTCCGCGAGGTCGCGCCCGACGACGTGACCTTCATGCTGTCCGGACAGCCCTGCTACGGCGCCTGCGACCTCGACACGTACCTGATGCGTCGGACGGACGTGTTCGTCCACTTCGGCCACACGCCGATGAAGGAGTCCGACAGCATCGTCTACGTCCCGCTGTTCTCGAACGTCGACCCCTTCCCGATCATGGAGGACGCGCTCGAGGAGGAACTCACGGCTCCGGAGGAGGACGCCGACGTGGGGCTCGTCACGACGGCCCAGCACATGAACCGGTTCGAGGAGATGACCGGCTGGCTGGAGGAGCGCGGCTACGAGGTCCACACCCGCCGCGGCGACGACCGGCTCACGAAGGAGGGGCAGGTGCTCGGCTGCAACTACGCCTCCGCGGACATCGACGCCGAGCAGGTGCTGTACGTCGGCGGCGGGAAGTTCCACCCGGTGGGGCTCGCGATGGAACACCCGGACAAGCGCGTCGTCATCGCCGACCCCGTCAACAACGCGGTCTCGGTCGCGGAGCACGACCAGTTCCTCAAGCAGCGCTACGCCTCGGTCCACAAGGCGATGGGCGCCGAGAAGTGGGGCGTCATCTTCTGTACGAAGATCGGCCAGGGCCGCTGGGAGAAGGCCCAGGAGATCGTCGAGAACAACGAGAACGCCTACCTGATCACGATGGACGAGGTGACGCCGGACCGCCTCCGCAACTTCGACATGGACGCGTTCGTCAACACCGGCTGCCCCCGGATCACGACCGACGACGGCCCGCGGTTCCACAAGCCCATGCTGACGCCGGGCGAGTACGAGGCGGCGATCGGCGAGAAGCCGCTCGACTCGATCGAGTTCGACACGTTTCACGACACCTGGTGAGCGGCGCGACACGGAGCCGCTGACACCTCGGCGGCCGCGGACCCGGTCGGTTTTGCGCTCCCCGAATGGAGAAAGGGTTTCACTCGTGAGAGGGATCTCCGCGCATGGTCCCGACACAGGTTGCGTCCCTCCTCCGGCGCGTGGTCGCCGCGACCGGTCCCGCGCTCGATCGTCCGCCGCAGTGGACCGGCTTGGAACTCCTCGGATCGGCGGCCGTCGAGTTCGTCGTGACCGCCGTCGGCGTCGCTCTCGTCAGCGTGGTCGTCTCGACGGTCGCTCCCGACTTCACCGACGGCGGCGTCGAATACCTCCGAGCGGAGCCCGGAGAGGCGTTCGTCTACGGAGTCGCGGCGTACGTGGCGGTCGCCGTCGCGATGTTCGCACTCGCGATCACCATCATCGGCCTCATCGTCGTCGTCCCCGCAGTGATCGTCCTCGCGATCCTCAGCTTCGGCGGGACGGCCGTCTCCGCAATGGGGCTCGGCGCGTGGATCCGATCGATGCTCGGGAGAGGGGCCGCGGGCGGGCGCGGGCCCGACCTCGTCGTCGGCGCGGTCGCGTGGGCGGGGCTCGACCTCGTTCCCGTCCTCGGCGGACTCGCGAGGTTCGTCGTCGGCGCGATGGGGTTCGGCTACCTCGCGCTCTGGATCGCGAACGGTCGGTTCGACCGCGATTACGGCTCCGTCGACGCGGGCGGGTACGGGGGATCCGGCGGCTCGACGCGCGGTCCGGACGCCGTCGACGAGGACGCCGCCGATGAGGGCTCGGACGACGCTCCCGACCGCTTCCGCAACATCGCGGCGTTAGACGCCGAGCGCGAGGCGGAGGCGAACGAGCGAGCGGCGGGGAGTGACGCGTCCGACGAGACCGACCCGGCCGGGCGCGAGCGATAGCGTCGGGGACGGACCGCTCACCGAGTCGCCTCGACCTCCCGTTCCACGTAGTCGACGGCGTCCGCGGGCGAGGCCATCGCATCCACGCCCTCGATGTCGTGCGTGTCGATCCCGGCGACGGCGCGCCCGTGCGCGAGCGCCATCCCGATCTCCGAGAGCGTGCCGTGCGAGCCGTCGACCGCGATCGCGGCGTCGCCGTTCAGCACCACGAGCGCGTTGCGGGCGTGGCCGAGCCCCGTCGCGATCGGTACCGTGACGTGCGGGTTCGCGTCCGCGCGGCGGTCGGTCGGAAGGATACCGATCGTCTCTCCGCCGGCGTCCGCAGCGCCGCGGCAGACGGCCTCCATCACGCCGCCGAGGCCGCCACAGACCACGGTGTGACCGCGGTTCGCGAGTCGTTCTCCGAGCGCTTCGGCGACCGCCGCCGTCTCGGGCGGGACCGAGCTCCCCCCGATGACACTGACGCGCATACCGCGGGACGCGGGTCGGACGTATATAAATGGGAGCCGTACGTGTCGCGATGTTGGTGAAACCCTTTTAAGTGCTGAGCGTCGACACTCCCTATGACGTACGATACCGTCGTGTTCGACAACGACGGTGTCCTCGTGGGCCGCACGCGCTTCGACGTGCTCCGGGATGCGACCCGGAACGCGTTCGAGGAGTGCGGCGTCGAGGAGCCCGATCCGGACGACGTAGAGCGCATGACCATCGGTGCGACCCCCGGCAGCGTGGGGACCGTCTGCCAGACGTACGACCTCGATCCGGGGTCGTTCTGGCGGACCCGGGACGATGTGGTCTCGAAGGCCCAACAGCAGGAGGCGCGCGAGGGGCGCAAGACTCCCTACGACGACCTCGACCAGCTGCAGAGCCTCGACGTGGAGATGGGGATCGTCTCCTCGAACCAGCAGGCCACCGTCGACTTCCTCGTCGAACACTTCGACGGCTTCGAGCGGTTCGGGGCCGCCTACGGCCGCGAACCAACGATCCACTCGCTCCAGCTCCGCAAGCCGAACCCCCACTACATCGAGCAGGCGCTCGGCGACCTCGACGCCGGCAACGCGCTGTTCGTCGGCGACAACGAGTCGGACGTGCGCGCCGCCGAGAACGCGGGCATCGACTCCGCGTTCATCCGTCGTCCGCACCGCCGCGACTGGGAGCTGAACGTCTGGCCCACCTGGGAGATCGAGCGGCTCTCCGACCTCCACGACATCGTCGGCTAGGGTCGCCGGTTCGGGTCGCCGCGCTGACCGCGACCCGGCCGGCCGCCCTGCCCGGCACCGCTCTCTCAAGGTTTAACTCCGATCGGGAGCTACGCCGCCACAGTGACAGACGCCCCGCCGTGGACCGACATCTTCGGCCACGCAGAGCCGTACCCCGAGCAGGCGGACGGGATCGACGCCGCGATCGACGCCGCCGAGGACGGCGGCTTCCTCGCCTTAGAGGGCGCGTGCGGGACGGGAAAGACGATGCTCGCGCTCACAGCCGGGCTCGACCGCGTCCGCGACCCGGACTCCGACTTCGAGCGCGTCTTCGTCCTCACGAGCGTCAAACAGCAGCTCCGTCAGTTCGAGACGGACCTCGAGACGATCAACGGGGGCCTCCCCGACGGGTACGACCCGGTCTCCGGGCTCACGCTCGTCGGAAAGGCGGACGTGTGTCCGTACGCCCGTGAGAACCGCGGCGGGATCGACCGCGAGAACGTGTACGAGCGCTGCGAGGGGCTCCGCGAGCGCACCCGCAACCTCGTCGGCGACGGCGGCGCGACCACGACATCGAACCTCGTGAGCGAGGCGCGGAGCCAGCAGGTCGGGCTGATGGACTCGGGCTCGAGAGGGAGCGCCGGCGCGAGCGAGAGCGACGCGCCCGGCGCCGACTACCTCGCCGTCGACGGCGAGCCGACCCCGTACCGGCCGGACACGGAGGAGTTCGAAGGCACCGAGTTCTGCCCGTTCTACGCCGGGTTCCTCGACGACCTCCCGGAGGACGGCGACCCCGCGGAGGCGGTCCCGTTCGACGTGACCGAACTCGGCCACGTCGGCCCGACGGAGCTGGTCCGGCTCGCCGCCGGCCACGGGAGCTGCCCGCACTCGATCATGGGCGCGCTCGTCCCCGAGGTCGAGGTCGTCATCGGCAACTACTACCACGCGTTCGACCCCGTGACGACGGGCACGTTCACGGGCGCACTGTTGGACGACTCCACGTTCGTCGTCTGCGACGAGGCGCACATGCTCGAACCGCGGGTGCGCGACCTCGTGAGCGATCAGGTCGCCGACGCCAGCCTCCGCGACGCCGAGAACGAGCTCACGCGCGTCGTCCAGCCGCTCTCGTTCGAGACGGCGGGCGCGGAGTCGGACGACGCCGGGCTCGTGCGCGGCGAGCTGGAGGACGCCGACGTGAGCGTCGAGGAGATCGAGGCGGTTCGGGAGTTCTACGCCGACCTCCGTGGCGAGCTCGACCGCCGCGTGACGGAGCGGCTGGACCGCGATCGCCCCGACTGGCGGGCCTCGATGCGGACGCTCGACGACGACGAGATCGCGCTCCGCGACCCGGAGGAGCCGGCCGAAGACGAGATCACGACGTGGGCGAAGCGAGAGGGGTACGGCGACCGCGTCTGGGCCCGCGCGGAGCAGGTCGGCGCGGTCGTCAAGCGCGTGCTCGACTCGCTCGAAGACGAGGACAAGAAGCGCGCCGCGCCGGGCGTCGGGCGGACCCTCAACGCGTGGTACCGCGAGGGTCACGAGGACTTCTTCCGAGCGATCGACTTGGAGCGGACGTGGGACGAGACGGCGCCGCCCGACTCGTGGCGACGCGCGTACAACGCGAGTCTCGGGCTGTACAACTGTCTCCCGAGCGAACCGATCGGCGATCGGCTCGCGGAGTTCGGCGGCGGCGTGTTGATGAGCGCGACGCTGGAGCCGATGGACGTGTTCCGCGAGGTGACCGGCCTCGACCACCTCGAAGAGCGGGGGCGGCCGGTCGTCGAGCGCACCTACGGGCTCTCGTTCCCCGCGGAGAACCGCGCGAGCCTCGCGGTCGACGCGCCCAAATTCACTCACCAGAACCGCGGGGCACCCGGCGAGGAGAACGACACGCGCCTCGCGCACCTCGACGCGACTGCGGCGGTGGCGGGTCGCGAGGGAAACGTGTTGGTCGGAACTCCCAGCTACGCGGAGGCGACGTGGATGGCCGAGTCACTCTCGGAGCGGCTCGACAAGCCCGTCTTACTCGACGAGTCCTCCGGCGACCGCGCCACGGAGTCGCTGAAAGACGACTTCTTCGCGGGCGAGGGGAAGGTCCTCGTGACCAGCCTCCGGGGGACGCTCACCGAGGGCGTCGACTACCGCGGCGACCGCCTGTCGGCCGCAGTGGTCTGTGGCGTCCCGATCATCAACACGGCCCGACCGCGGACGCGGGCGGTCATCACCGCCTACGACCGCCGGTTCGAGTCGGGGTTCGAGACCGCGCTCACCGTGCCCGCGGTCCGGAAGGCCCGACAGGCCGTCGGTCGCGTCATCCGCGGCCCGGACGAGCGCGGCGTCCGCGTCCTCCTCGACGCCCGGTACGCCCGCGAGTCGTGGAACAGCGTCCGAGCGTACCTCCCGGAACACGAGCGAGAGGAGTACCAGCCGGTGAGCCCGGACATGCTCGGACTCGCGCTGGATCGGTTCGAACGGCGGAGCCGCAGCGATTGAGGCGCGAGGCGAGGAGACGGTGACCGGAAGCCCGTCGGGGTTACCACTCGCTTAACGTTTCGTTTGACGCGGGTATGAGGCTCGTAACTAACGCTCCGTAACCCTCGTCCGATCTCATGCAGCAACCGACACCGAAAGAGCGGTACCACGTCGTCTGCAGGGAGTGTCAGCTCGAACAGCTGTTCAACGTCGTCGACGACGCGAACAGTCTCGAACGCGAACACGTCGCAGAGACCGGCCATCGGGTCGCAGTCGGCCGAGTTCGCTAGCTCGCGTCGTTCGGACGGGGACCGTACCGGCGCGGTTTGTCGTCCGAAACGAGTCGGAAAAGCCGTCGGTGCAGAACAGCGCGCCGACGGAGAGCGAGACGGCACGACAACGGGAAGCGGAGGACTGGGTCTCCCCCGTCGGCCCGTCAGTTCTCGCGGCGGGCGAACGCGAGGTTGCCGGAGACGTTCTTGATGTAGGCCGTGACCGTCTCGCCTTCCTGTGCGCCGGGGACGAACACCGTGTACTCGCCGCGCTCGGCGACGCCGTCGCCTTTGCGGCCGGTGCCGACGATCTCGAGCTCGTACGTCTTGCCGGACTCGATCGCTTCCTCCTGACGCTGCGTGTTCGAAGTGTTCTGCTTCGCGACCGGTCGGAAGGCCCCACAGGCCTCACACCGGAGCATCGGGGTGCGGTTCTCGGTCTCAAGTCGAGTGTCCGGAAGACCGCACTCCGAGCAGGTGACGAACGACTCGATGTACGAATCGACCGCGGCCTGGAAGTCGCGCTCGCGGAAGTTCCCGCTGTAGCGGGCTCGTCCGTCCTCGTACTGGCCGGCGGTGCCGAGCTCCTGCTGGATCTTCGAGTGGACGTGTTCGGGGTCGCGGCTCAACGCGTCGGCGATCGCGGAGAGGTTCGTCAGTCGGGTGAACGCGCCGTCCTTCTGCGTCTCCGGGTCCGGGACCGACAGCCGCTCGTCGGAGCCGCCCAGGTCCGGAACCTCCTCCATCGCGCGGTCGAGGCTCGATTCGTAGTCCATGTCCGAGCGGACGGCGGCGCGACGGAAATCGCTTCCGGGTTCGGGATCGAACGGCGGCGACGCGACTACCGGTCGAGGAACGAGCGGGAGAAGCGAACGCGCGACTCGGCGTGTGGCGTTCGTCCAGAAGTAGCGGGAGGTAGATTTGAACTACCGATCTCCGGGTTATGAGCCCGGCGGAATCTCCTGGCTATCCCATCCCGCTATCGTATCAAAACCGCGTGCGACTGTTAAGGGTTCTGATCCCGTCGCCCGTATGCGATTCGTCCACGAACCGTTTAAATACTTCTCAGAGCAGTCGCCCGCGGTCGCCGGCGGCCGTCAGGCGCTTTCGTCGTCGGGAGCGTCGCCGTCTGGGTCGGCACTCGCCGCCGCGTACCGCTGGCGGAGCCGGAGCGCGGCGAGCGCGCCGACCGCGAACCCGATCGGCAACACGGCGTCGGCGGGATCCCCCGAGAGTGCGCGCTGGGCGGTCAACCCCGCCATCAGGGCGAAGAGAAGCGCCATCAGCCCGGCGATCGGGACCACGTAGCCGTCGGTGAACGGAGTTCGGTCGGGTCCGTCGCTCATACGGATACGTCGGGGAGGGCGGATTAAAAACCCGAGGCGGACGCGGCCGGGACGATCGCCGTCGACGCGAGCGTGATCGGGGCGCTTGCGGCCGAAGCGATGGGGGCGCCCGCCTTGCGTCGGCCGCAAACGCTTTTATGAATGATAGATAGTGATCAACTGATGCAAAAACCGCTACTGACGACGGACTTCTTGGACCGGGCCCGGCGCCACTACGCCGACGAGGAGGCCGTCCTCGCCACTGACGGGACGCGGTACACCTACGCCGAACTGGGGGAGCGCGCCGATCGGTTCTCCGCCGCGCTGCAGGAGCGCGGGATCGAGAAGGGGGACCGGGTCGCGGTGTTGGACCCGAACACCCACTACCACTTGGAGGCCGCCTACGGCGCCATGCAGGTCGGCGCGATCCACACCCCGCTGAACTACCGGCTCACGCCCGACGACTTCTCGTACATGCTCTCGGACGCCGGGGTCGACGCCATCTACGCCGACGCCGAGTACGCCGCGAACGTCGAAGCGGTCCGCGACGAGGTGCCGACCGAGACGTTCCTCACGAACGACGCCGACGCGGTCGACGGCGACTGGGAGTCGTTCGACGAGGTCCTCGCCGACGCGGACCCCGACGGCTACGAGCGCCCGGAGATGGACGAGGACGACGTGATCACCATCAACTACACCTCCGGGACCACGGGCGACCCCAAGGGCGTCTGTCGCACCCACCGCGCCGAGACGCTCCACGCCTACCTGATCACCATCCACCAAGAGATCACCGACGACGACGTCTACCTCTGGACGCTCCCGATGTTCCACGTCAACGGGTGGGGACACATCTACGCGATCACGGGGATGGGCGCCCGCCACATCTGTACCCGCGGCGTCGACGTCGAGGCCGTGTTCGACCGGATCCGCACCGAGGACGTGTCGTACTTCTGTGCGGCGCCGACCGTGCTCAACATGCTCGGCGACCACCACGCCGAACACGGCGGCGCGACGACCGGCGCCAACGAGGTGCGGGCCGCCACCGCGGGCGCGGCGCCGCCGGAGGCGACGATCCGCACCGTCGAGGAGGAGTTCGGCTGGGAGCTCAAACACGTGTACGGCGCGACCGAGACGGGGCCGCTCGTGACGACCTCGGACGCGAAGCGCCACTACGACGCCGACTCGGACGACCGGTTCGCGGTCAAGAAGACGCAGGGGATCGGCTACCTCGGGACCGACGTGCGCGTCGTCGACGAGAACGGCGAGGACGTGGCCCCCGACGGCGAGACGATCGGCGAGATCGTCGTCCGCGGCAACCAGGTGATGGACCGCTACTGGAACAAGCCCGAGGCCACGGAGGAGGCGTTCTCGGAGCGGTTGGAGGGGTACTATCACATGGGCGATCTGGCCGTCGTCGACGAGGACGGCTTCGTCTCGATACAGGATCGGAAGAAGGACATCATCATCTCCGGCGGGGAGAACATCTCCTCGATCGAGCTGGAGGACACCCTCTTCGAGCACGAGGTCGTCTCCGACGTGGCGGTCATCCCCGCGCCCGACGAGCGGTGGGGCGAGACGCCGAAGGCGTTCGTCGTCCCTGAGAGCGGTGACCCCGACGACGCGGGCGCGACGCCCGAGGAGCTCAAGTCGTTCGTCCGCGAGCGCGTCGCCGACTACAAGACGCCCGGCGAAGTGGAGTTCGTCGCCGAGCTCCCGACGACGGCGACCGGGAAGATCCAGAAGTACGAGCTGCGCGAGCGCGAGTGGGACGAGGAAGACCGGATGGTCGGGGAAGGATAATTAAAACGACGATGCGACCGCCCGCTTACTCCTCGCCGAGCAGGCTCTCGACGAGCTCCTCGGGCTCGAACAGGGTGAGGTCGTCGTACCCCTGTCCGGTGCCGAGGAACAGGATCGGCTTCCCGGTGACGTACGCGACGGAGATGGCGGCGCCGCCGGAGGAGTCGGCGTCGGCCTTCGTCAGGATGGCGCCGTCGATCTCGGCGGCGTCGTTGAACTCCTTCGCGCGGTTCACCGCGTCCTGGCCCGCGACGGCCTCGTCGACGAACAGGGTCATGTCCGGGTCGACGACGCGGTCGATCTTCTCGAGCTGGGCCATCAGGTCGTCGCTCGTGTGGAGCCGCCCCGCGGTGTCGCCGAGGACGACGTCGATGTCGTGCGCCTCGGCGTACTCGACGCCGTCGTAGATGACGGCTGCGGGGTCGCCGCCCTGGTCGTGGGAGATGAGCTCCCGGTCGAGCCGGTCGGCGTGCTCTTGGATCTGCTCGTTCGCGCCCGCTCGGTAGGTGTCGCCGTTCGCCATCACGGACGAGTAGCCGCGGTCGGCGAGCCACTCCGAGAGCTTCGCGATGCTCGTCGTCTTCCCGACGCCGTTGACGCCGGTGAACACGACGGTGACGGGCTTGTCGGCCGCCGCGATCCGCTCTTCGAAGTCGAACTGGCCGACGGCGATCACGTCGAGAAGGGCGTCGTGAAGCGCCGACTCGACGAGCTCGCCGGTCGTCTCGACCTGCTTCCGCGACTCCCCGAGCATCTTCTCGCGGACGGTGTCGAGGATGCGCTCGGCGACGCTCATCTCCACGTCGCTCTCGAGGAGGGCCATCTCGAGGTCCCACAGCGGCTGTTCTAAGTCCTCCTCCTCGATGATGATCCGACCGGTCGCGAACGCCTTCGCGCGCTGGAAGGTGCTCGGCTCGTTGTCGTCGGCAGCGTCGGCGCCATCCGCGTCGTCGGCAGCGTCCCCGCCGGCAGCGCCGTCACTGGCGCCACCGGCGTCGCTCGCCTCGACGGTTTCAGCCTCGCTCTCCGTGGGCTGATCGGCCTCGGCGGACTCGGCGGCGGCGCTCTCGGCCGCCTCTGTCTCGTCCTGCTCCGCGGGCTCCTCGACTTCGGCGTTCTCCTCGACGTCTTTGCGGAACCCGGAGAGCTTGTCTTTCAGTCCGTCGAACACGGTCGGTCCTTACTCCTCGTCGCCCTGCTGTTGCTGCATCTGCTGCATCTGCTGTTGCTGCATCTGCTGTTGCATCTGCTGGGCCTGCTGTTCGAGCTCGTCGCTCTCGGTCTCGAGTTCGTCGACCTCCTCCTGCGTCTCCTCGATGCGGTCGTCGAGCGCGTCCCGCTTGCGACCGAGCACGTCGATGGCGTCCCCTTCGCTCTGCTCGGCGGAGTAGTTGCCGCCGAGCGAGACGATGATCTCGTCGATGTCCTGGACCTCGGCGCGGACGTAGGCGCCGCCGCCGAGCGGGACCTGCACCGTCGCGCCCGTGTCGAGGGTCTCGATGGCCTCGATCGCGTCGTCGATGTCGGACTGCTCCTCCTGGTAGTCGGCGATCTCGGCTTCGAGCGCCTCGATCTCCTCGTCGAGCGCCTGCAGCTCCTGGGAGAGCTGCTGGAGCTGCTGTTGCCCGCCGCCCATCATGCCGCGGACACCTCCTCGATCTCGATCTGGGCGCGCTTCCGGCCGTGCTGGCTCCCGACCGTGGTGTAGATGCGCTCGCGGGCGAGGTCCTCGTTCTCCGCCTCGACGTCCTTGGTGAACGGCTGGAAGCCGTCTCGACTCTGGAACCGTCCACTCACCGTGTAGGTACTCATGTTCACCGATCCGGCAGGGACAGGGAAGTATCTTCCTAAAAAGCGAGACGCGAACGCTCGCGACAGAAGGCGGTGAAACGTCACGGAGACGGCCCCAAACACCGGAATCCGTCGGCTCCGAGGTCGGAATCCGTCGGCTCCGAGGTCGGAATCCGCGCCGCCGGACACGCAGTCACCCGGCGAGGTCTGCCCGCCGGAACCGGAGGACAGCGAGGAGCACGAGCGCCGCGGTCGCGGCGAGCAGGACGGCCGCGCCGGCGGCGTCGTACTCGGCGTTCACGAGCACCGCGGACGGGTCGTAATGGGCGGTCGGGCTGACCGCTCCAGCCCAGTCGTACTCGCTGCTGGCCGCGAGCGACTCGAACATGAACAGCGCGAACAGGCCGCCGAGCGCGACCCGCTGGGCGACGCCCGCCCGCGAGACGAGCGTCGAGACGACGACCCCGAGCGCGACGCAACACAGATGGTACGGCACCGCGAGCGCGTGGACGGCGACGAGTCGCTCGGCCGCGATCGTCTCGCCCACCGCGAGCACGCCGACGTACGCGACGACCGGTAAGACGACGTTCAACAGGAGCACGAGCGGCACGAGTCCGAGGAACCGTCCGAACACCACGTCGCGGCGCGCTACCGGCGCGGACAGCGTGAGGTCCATCCGCCCGGAGGCCACGTCGCCCGCGATCGTCCCGCCGCTCAGGTACGCGAGGTAGAGGCCGACCATGAGCAGCCACGCGAACTGGTAGAACTCCACCGCGAGGAACCCCTCGATCGTGGAGATGGAGATGATCCCGAACGCCTCCTGAAACGCCGGCGGGAAGGACTCGACGTAGGCGTCGAGGTCGATCCCGGCGCTCGACATCGACGGGAAGAAGGCCAGGAACAGCAGGAGGAACCCAGACAGCAGCCCGGTCAGGACGACCGAACCGCGCGCCCGCCCCGCCGCCTCGTACCGCGCGATCGCCAGCCACGGAGCGGGGCGGTCGCTCATCGGTCACCTCCGTCGGCGTCGGTCTTCTCCGGGTCCGTTCCCGTTCCGCTCGCGGGCGCCGACGCCTCGGTCCCGCGCGCTCCGCGTGCGTCGTCTCGACGACCGGGACCCGGCACGTCGCCGTCGTAGAAGGTCATGAACGCCTCTTCGAGCGGTGCGTCGACGATCTCCAGGTCATGGACGGTGAACCCGTCGAGCAGGTCGATCAGCGCGTCGTACCCGCCGGTCCACGTGAACGAGACGGTGTCCCCGACCCGGAGGTTCATCGCGCCGCGGACCTCGAAGGCGCCACGAGAGACGTCCTCGGCGACGCGGACGCGTACCTGTTTGCCGCCCCGCGACCGGAGGTCCTCGACGGACTCGACCGCGGCGAGGCGTCCCTCACGGAGCACGCCGACGCGGTCGCAGAGCGCCGCCACCTCGCCGAGCACGTGCGAGGAGAGGAGCACGCTCGCGCCGTCGACGACGCGCTCGCGCACCAGCGCGGCGAACTCCTCCTGGAGGAGCGGGTCGAGCCCGGAGGTCGGCTCGTCGAGCAGCAGCAGGTCCGGGTCGTGCATGAACGCGGCGACCAGAGCGACCTTCTGGCGGTTCCCGCGCGAGAGGTCGCCGATCCGGCGCGACTCGTCGAGCCCGAATCGGGCGACCAACGCCTCGCGGCTCCCGGACCCCCGGAGCGCGGCCTGATGATCGAGGAACGCCTCGGCGGTTCGGTCCTCGTCGAGTCCCGGGTCGCCCGGGAGGTAGCCGATCCGCTCGCGGGCGGCGCGGGACTCGCCGGGATCGGTCGCGTCGTGGCCGAGCAGGGCGGCGCCGCCGCTCGTCGGCGACAGGAACCCGAGAAGGGTGCGGATCGCGGTCGTCTTCCCGGCGCCGTTCGGCCCGAGGAATCCGAACACCTCCCCGTCCTCGACGGTGAACGAGACGTCCTCGATCCCGCGAACGTCGCCGTAGTACTTCGTCAGGGACCGGCACTCGATGGCGGGCATACCGTCCGCAACTCGCCGTCGAATCTTAAAACAGGGGGCGGAATCGCCGGACGTGAGGTACGCTTCGGCTCAGTCGATGAAGCCGAGCGTCTCCTCGATGCGGCCGAGTTCGGGACCGGTGGTGTCCTCACCCACGACGTACCCCTCGTCGGTGGCGACGAGCCCGGAGCCGACGAGCGGCGCGCCGTAGTTGATCGTGCCGAGGTCGGCGCGGACGTCGAGCGCCTCCTCGACGGCCTGCAGCTCCGACTCGGTCGACTTGGGGTGGCAGAGCACGCCCGTGTTGTTGGCGACCGCGGCGGTGCCGACCGTTCGCACGTCGCCGAGGTCGCCGCGCGTCACGGGGACGCCGAGGGTGTCCCTGATCGTCACGATCGACTCGCGCGGGAGGTCCGGATGGACGTAGGCGCCGTAGTCGTTCGCGAGGACGACGTTCCCGGCCGCGTTGATCTCGCCGGGGAGCTCGCCCACCTCTCGGTCGGCGGCCTCGGCGATCCGCGACTGCTCGCGCTCGGTGGCCCGCGCGGAGACGAGAACGCCGTTCTCGTTGCCCGTCGCGAGGGAGCCGACGGTGTTGGCACCGCCGACGGTCGTGAGGAGGGGCTCGGCGCCCAGCTCCTCGCCGAGCGCGTCGGCGAGCTCCTCGTCGACATCCGGTCGGACCAACAGGAGGTCGTCGATCGCGCGGGCGAACACGCCCACGTACGACGAGCCGGTGAAAGTCGCCCGTAACACGTTACTCGGCGTACTCGGCTTCGACGACGGGCTCGCCGTCCTCGACGAACCGGGCCGCGCGGACGCGGACCTTGCTCGGGGGATTCTGGCGCCCGTTCGCCCAGACGGCCTCGTTGACCGAGGTGTCGAGGACGACTTCCTCCTCGTCGACGGAGAAGTGCTGCGCGAGGTGTTCGCGGACGATCTTCATCGCGAAGTCGGCGCGTTCCTGGACCGGCTTGTCGTTGGCGTCGCGGAGCGGGACGGTGACGACGCGCTCCTCGAAATCACTCGTCGACATTTACTCGTCCAGGTCGTTCCGGCGCCAGTTGCGCCGCTTGGGGTTTCGCGTGACGTTCATGTCGGTCTTCATCATGACCCACGCGGGGACGCGGGTGTTCTGGCGTTCCGCCTTCGCCAGACGCTTCTTTTGGGCCTTCGACTTGTCTCCCATAGTGGCGCACACTTCCCCCGGGGCGCATAAAACCCCTTCCATACCGCGTCGCTCGGCGGCGGCGAATTCCGCGAGACACACCGCGTCTGGGCGGGGTCAGAACGCCCGCTCGGCGAGGGTCTCGTAGATTCGGTAACACCGTTCCAGCACGTCGATCCCGACGCTCTCGGTGTCGGTGTGCGCCTCTCCCGGTTCGGACGCCCCGCAGACCAGACAGTCGGTGCCGGCCTCGGCGAGCCAGCCCGCGTCGGTCGCGTGGGGTTTGACGACGTGTCCGGGCGCGTCGAGCCCCAGTTCGTCGTGGACCTCGCGGGCCGCGTCGAGCGCTGCGTCGGCGAACGCGTCGTCGCCGCAGGCCATCGGCGGGAGGTCCTGATCGACCTCCCACGCGACGCCGTCGACCGCTTCGGCGGCGCGGCCGATGTCGGCGCGGTCGCCGGGGACCGTGCGCTCGTCGATCGTTACCTCGCAGCGCTCCGGGATCACGTTCCACGTCTCGCCGCCGTGGACCATCGTCACCGCGAGCGACCCCGAGACGGTCTCGCCGAAGACGGTCGCCTCCGGGGCGTCGAGCTCCCGGACCGCGTCGATCACGTCGCTCGCGCGGTAGACCGCGTTCTCGCCGGCCTCGGGCTCGGAGGCGTGCGCCGCGGTCCCGCTCGCGACGAGCGTCGAGGCGCGCCGGCCCTTGTGCGCGACGGCCACGTCGGTGACGCCCGGCTTCGAGTAGTTCGTCGACCCCTCGGCGACGACCGCATGATCGGGGGCGAACCCCTCCTCGATCGCGTGACGCGCGCCGGTCCCGCCGACCTCCTCGCCGACGAACGAGGCGAACGCGAGCTCGCGGCCGTCCGGCGGCTCGGCGTCGCGGAACGCGAGCATACAGGCCGCCAGCGCGCCCTTCATGTCCGCGGCGCCGCGGCCGTAGATCCGGCCGGCGCGGCGCTCGACGACGTACTCGCCCGCGTTCCCCTCGCCGGCCGTCTGGCGCTCGGCCGGCGGGACCACGTCGTGGTGCCCCACGAGCGCAAGCGTGTCGGCGTCGGGATCGTCTGTCGCGCCTTTATATGCGATGACGTTGCCGACGGCGTCGCGTTCGACCCGCGCGTCGGTCTCCGCGCGGAGCCACTCCTCGATCGCGTCGCCGGCAGCGGTCTCGTCCTCGTGCGACGGGATCGCGACCAGCGACTCGGTCAGGTCCGCGAGTTCGTTCATACGGTCGGGTCGGTGTTTGGCGGCTTAAAAACTGAGTGGGCGGATGCATTTATAAGCCGATCGCGGTGGCGCGCGCCTCCGAGCGCCCACCGGGCGCGAGGAGC
>NZ_AOJG01000011.1 GCF_000337375.1 Halorubrum lipolyticum DSM 21995
AGCGACTGAAGCGCGCAGCGAGCGTGCGCCCGCCTCACCGGCTGGGGCTTTGGAGGTGTTCACCGCAGAGTCGTCGATCACGTATCGCCGAGTGGCTGGGGCTTTGGAAGGCTTCTCCGCAGAGCTCTCGATCACGTACCGCCTCATCGGCTGGGGCTTTGGAGGTGTTCACCGTCGATCCGTAGCCATCGATTTATAAATCCGAACCCACAGGACGGATCACCTCTCACTCGTAAGCGCGCGCCATTAATACGTCTCCGAACCCTTGTCACAACTATGTCCGATCAGCTCGAAACCGCGACGCTCGGCGGCGGGTGCTTCTGGTGTACCGAGGCGGCGCTCGAACAGCTCGCCGGCGTCGAGTCGGTCACGTCCGGCTACGCCGGGGGTCACGTCGAGAACCCGACGTACAAAGGGGTCTGCTCCGGGAACACCGGCCACGCCGAGGTCGTGCAGGTCGAGTTCGACTCCGACGTGATCGCCTACGACGAAGTCCTCGAGGCCTTCTTCGAGATCCACGACCCGACCCAACTCAACCGACAGGGGCCGGACGTGGGGAGCCAGTACCGCTCGATCGTCCTCACCCACGATGAGGAACAGCGAGAGGTCGCCGAGGCGTACGTCGACGCGCTCGACGAGGAGTACGACGACGACGTGGTGACCGAGATCGAACCGCTGGAGACGTTCTACCGCGCCGAGGAGCACCACCAGGACTACTTCGCGAAGAACCCCGACGACGCTTACTGCACCTTCCACGCCAAGCCGAAGATGGAGAAGGTGCGCGAGAAGTTCGAGGCGAAAGTCGCGAAGTAGGGCGGTTACGATGCCGTGAGGTCTCCAGGCGCTCGGTATTGGGTATAAACGGTTGGTACTGACTCGGCGGCGAACACCTCCAAAGCCCCATCCGACCACACCGCCCCGCACCTCACGCCTCCCCAGCCTCGTCGCTCACCCGGGGCTCCCCTCCGTCGCCCGCGTCGTTCGCGACTCCCTCGCGCGGCGCTGTTCGCGCCCTTCGGCCGCTCACAGGCGCGCGCCACCGTATCGGCCATTTATAAGCACTCACCACTCGATCCCTCATCACTCCCGATCGCATTCGCCCGGCAACCCTCCTCCGGAACGGTAGACCTTTGCCGCCCCCGGTGTGAGCGGGCGTATGGTCTCGCTGGGACTGGTGGTCGCGCGGTTCAACGACTCCGTCACGGAGCCGATGGCCGAGGCCGCCCGCGAGGCGGCCGCCGACCGCGACGCCGTCATCGTCGACGAAGTGAGCGTGCCGGGAGCGTACGACAGCCCGCTGGCCGCCGACCGGCTCGCGCGCCGAGACGACGTCGACGCCGTCGCGGTCGTCGGCGCCATCGTCACCGGCGACACCGAACACGACCACGTGATCGCGAGCGCGACCGCCGACAAGCTCACGCGAGTGAGCCTCGACCGCGACACCCCCGTCACGTTCGGCGTGAGCGGCCCGGGGATGTCCGGCGCCGAGGCGCGCGAGCGGGTCGACAAGGGCGCGGACGCCGCCGAGGCGGCGATCGACCTCGCGGCGGAGCTCGACTGACGGAGACGAAACGACCACACCACACCACAATGAGCGACGCATACGACTTCTCAGAGCGGATCGGACGCGTAGAGCCCAGCGCCACGCTGGCGATATCGAACCTCGCGGCGGCGAAGGAGGCCGAGGGCGCCGACATCGTCGACCTCTCGGTCGGCGAGCCCGACTTCGACACGCCGTCGAACATCGTCGAAGCGGGGAAAGACGCCCTCGACGCCGGCCACACCGGGTACACCTCCTCGAACGGCATCCCCGAACTGAAGGAGTCGATCGCGGCGAAGCTCCGCGACGACGGGATCGACGCCGACGCCGACGAGGTGATCGTCACCCCCGGCGGCAAACAGGCGCTGTACGAGACGTTCCAGACGCTGATCGGCGACGGCGACGAGGTCGTCCTCCTCGACCCGGCGTGGGTCTCCTACGAGGCGATGGCGAAGCTCGCCGGCGCCGACCTCTCGCGGGTCGACCTGGCCCCGCACGGCTTCCAGCTCGAACCGGCGCTCGACGAGCTCGCGGAGACCGTCTCGAACGACACGGAGCTGCTCGTCGTCAACTCCCCGTCGAACCCGACGGGCGCGGTCTTCTCGGAGACCGCCTTGGAGGGCGTCCGCGACCTCGCGGTCGAACACGACGTCGCCGTGATCTCCGACGAGATCTACCAGCGCATCACCTACGACGCGGAGCACGTCTCGCTGGCGAGCCTCGACGGGATGGCCGACCGCACGATCACGGTCAACGGCTTCTCGAAGGCGTACTCGATGACCGGGTGGCGGCTCGGCTACCTCCACGCCACGGACGACTTCGTCGGGCAGGCCGGGAAGCTCCACTCGCACTCCGTCTCGTGCGCGGTCAACTTCGTCCAGCGCGCGGGCGTCGAGGCCCTCGAGAACACCGACGAGTCTGTCGCGGCGATGCGCGACGCGTTCCGCGACCGCCGCGACCTCCTCGTCGACCTGTTCGACGAGCACGGCGTCGACGTCGACGTGGGCGACGGCGCCTTCTACATGATGATCCCGGTCGCGGACGACGACCAGGCGTGGTGTGAGGCCGCCATCGAGGACGCTTCCGTCGCCTGTGTCCCCGGCAGCGCGTTCAACGCACCGGGCTACGCCCGGATCTCCTACGCCGCGAGCGAGGAGCGCCTCCGCGAGGCGGTCGATCGGCTCGTCTCGAACGACCTGCTGTAGGCGGGTCGTTCGCCCGATCACGCTCGACGAGGGGCCGATCGCACCCGACGAGGGGCCGATCGACCGCGGAGCGCCCGAGAGCGGGAACCTGCGGTGCGTTTTTATCGCTGTTCCTCGAAGTTTCAACTTGGTGGTACGATGTACGACCAGATACTGTATCCGACGGACGGGAGCACCGGGTCGGAAGCGGCGGCGGAACACGTCGAGGAGCTCGCGTCGGCGTTCGACGCGACCGTCCACGTGCTGTCCGTCGTCGACACGCGCCACGTCGCGATCGGGATGGGCGAGGCGTTCCTCGCCGACGACGGTGTCGCCCTGAGCAGCGACCCGTCGTCAGGCGCCGAGGGCGGGACTGTCGGAGGGACCGCCGACATCGACGAGCGACGGTCGGTGCTGCGGGAGCGGGGGGAGGCGATCGTCGAGGAAGCGAGCGCAGCGCTCGGTGGCATCGAGACGGCGACCGCCGTCGAGTCGGGCGACCCGCACGCGACGATACTCGAATACGCGGACGGGAACGACATCGACCTCATCGTGATGGGGACGCACGGACGGACCGGCCTCGATCGGTACCTGCTCGGGAGCGTCACGGAGAAGGTGGTGCGGATGGCGGACCCGCCGGTGGTGACGGTCCGCGCCGACGAGTCGGCGGACGAGTGAGCGCGGCCCCGTCACCGCAGCCCATTTTCGCGCCGGTCCCGAAACGGGGAGCATGAACGAGTCCGAGCGGGAGGCGATACTCGATCGGGTCACCAGCCAGAGCGCGACGGTCGGCGCGTCGGTCCCGGACGCAGTCACCATTGACGGAGCCGAGGTCGACCTCTCCGAGTTCATCGTGGAGACGCGGGCGATCGAGACGGTTCCCCCGGCGCTCGACCGGAAGGTGTCGTCGGTGAAAACGACGCTCCGCGCGGAGCGCGAGCGGCGGATGAACCGGCTTCGGGGCGAGCGCGAGGGGGACGGCGGCACCGACGCGACCGACGGCCCGCTGGACCGCGAGACGGCCGAGACGCTCGCCGACGAGATCGTCGGGATCGACCGAGCACTGAACGCCTTAGACACCATCCGTCACCCGGACTTCGCCGACGAACACCGCTCCGCGACGCTCGACGGCCACGAGCGCTGGCTCGCCTTCGTCGACGCCGTGCAGTGACGCCGCGGGCGTTCGTCGCGGGCCGGCGACGCCCGTTCCGAAACCCTTACTCCCGGAGCGGAACACCTCGGCGTATGAGCGATACGTCCGAGTCGGCGGACGACGCGGGGGAGGCGCCCGACGGGGGCGACGACGCCGCGGCCGCCGTCGACGCCGAGGAGGTCCGACACGTCGCGGAGCTGGCCCGCGTGCGGCTCGACGACGACGAGGTCGAGGCGTTCGCCGACCAGTTCGGCGACATCCTCGACTACTTCGAGGCGCTCGACGAGGTGCCCGAGACGGACCGAGAGGAAGAGCTCGTCAACGTGATGCGCCCCGACGAGGTCGAGGACGGACTCACGCAGGCGGAGGCGCTGTCGAACGCCGAGGAGACGGAGGACGGCTTCTTCGTCGGGCCGAAGGTGTCGTGATGGCGGCCGACTACAACCTCTTCATCACGGAGGAGACGATCGAGGGCGACGCGGACGCCGAGGGGCCGCTCGCGGGCGCGACGGTCGCGGTCAAGGACAACATCTCCACTGAGGGTATCCGGACGACCTGCGGCTCCGAGATGCTCACCGACTACGTCCCGCCGTACTCCGCGACGGTCGTCGACCGGCTGACCGAGGCGGGCGCGACGGTCGTCGGCAAGACGAACATGGACGAGTTCGGGATGGGGACGACGACGGAGACCTCCGCGTTCGGCCCCACCAAGAACCCGGTCGACCCGGAGCGCGTCCCCGGCGGCTCGTCGGGCGGGTCGGCGGCGGCGGTCGCCGCGGGCGAGGCCGACATCGCGCTCGGCTCCGACACGGGCGGCTCGGTGCGCTGTCCGGCCGCGTTCTGCGGCGTCGTCGGCATCAAGCCCACCTACGGGCTCGTCTCGCGCTACGGGCTCGTCGCGTACGCGAACTCCCTCGAACAGATCGGCCCGATCGCGGGCACCGTCGAGGAGGCGGCCGCCGGACTCGACGCGATCGCTGGCCCCGACCCGCACGACGGGACCACCCGCGACTTGAGCGAGGTCGAGGGCGCCGACCCCGACGCGAGCTACGCCGCGGCCGCCGACGGCGACGTCGATGGGCTGACAGTCGGGGTCCCGACCGAGCTGTTCGACGGCGCCGACGAGCGCGTCGTCGAGACGGTCGAGGCCGCGATCGCGGACCTCGAAGCGCAGGGGGCCGAGACCACCGAGATCTCGCTGCCTTCGGTCGAGCACGCAGTGCAGGCGTACTACGTGATCGCGATGGCGGAGGCGTCCTCGAACCTCGCGCGCTTCGACGGCGTCCGCTACGGCAACCGCGCCGACTCGGACGGGAACTGGAACGAGTCGTTCGCGGAGACGCGCGAGGAGGGGTTCGGCGCGGAGGTCAAACGCCGGATCCTGCTGGGGACGTACGCGCTCTCGGCGGGCTACCACGACAAGTACTACCAGAAGGCGCAGGACGCTCGGGCGTGGGTTCGACGGGACTTCGAGGAGGCGTTCGCGGACGTGGACGTGATCGCGTCGCCGACGATGCCGGTGCTCCCCTTCGAGCTCGGTGAGAGCCTCGACGACCCGCTCCGGATGTACCTCGCGGACGCGAACACCACCCCCGTCAACCTCGCGAACCTCCCTGCCGTCTCGGTGCCTGCGGGAGAGGCCGACGGGCTCCCGGTCGGGCTCCAGCTCGTCGGGCCGAAGTTCGACGAGGAGACCGTGATCCGCGCCGCGAGCGCGGTCGAGGACAGATGAGTCTGACCGACGAGGAGCGGAGCCGGCTCGCCGACATCGTCCGGCTCCAACCGACGAAGAACGGCGAGCTGCAGGACGCGTGGGGGCTCGAGAGCGGCAGCGAGGTCCATCAGTACTTGGAAACCCACCTGAAGGAGTACTACTACCGCGACGACGACAGTCTGATCCGATCGACCGCCGAGGCGAACGACCTCGTCGACGTCGAGCCCGGGATCGAGGCCGACGCGGTCGCGAAGGGCGCCGCGCCGGAGACGATCCGCGTCCCCGAGCTGGAGGCGCGGGTGTTCGAGGTCGTGGCGGGGCCCGACGAGCGCTCGCAGTCGGTCGTGGCCGTTCTCAACGCCGTCCGCGAGGCGTTCGACCTCGATCCCGACGTGGACGAGGTGCGGCGCGCGCTCCGGAGCCTCGAACGCAAGAACGTCGTCGAGGTGGTCTACCGGACCGTGCCGACGTTCAGACTGGCCGTCGAGCGCGACGAGGTCACCGTCGAAGTCGCGGAGTGACTCGCACCCATACGGCTCCCCGATCTCGACGCCGATCCGCAACGCTATCTTATAAGCCGCCGGGGCCGGAACCCTCTCGGTAATGCTACAGGGGGTCAACGTCGCGCTCGGCGTCTCGGGGAGCATCGCGGCGGTGAAGGTGGTCGAACTCGCTCACGAGCTGCGCCGCTGCGGCGCGAGCGTGCGCGCCGTCATGTCCCCGGCGGCGACGAACATCGTTCACCCGTGGGCGGTCGACTTCGCGACCGACGAGCCAGTCGTCACCGAGATTACCGGCGACGTGGAACACGTCGAACTCTGCGGACGCGACGGGTGGGCCGACGTGCTCCTCTTGGCGCCCGCGACCGCGAACACCGCGGGGAAGGTCGCGGCCGCGGTCGACGACACCCCGGTCACGACCTGCGCGACGACCGCGCTCGGCGCGGACGTGCCGGTCGTGATGGCGCCGGCGATGCACGAGCCGATGTACGACCACCCGGGCGTACTGGAGGCGCTCGACCGGTTGGAGGCGTGGGGCGTGACGTTCGCGGACCCCCGTATCGAAGAGGGGAAAGCGAAGATCGCCGCGGAGGACGACATCGTGACGCGGGTCGCTCGGGCGACGACGCCCCAGTCGCTCTCGGGGACTCACGTCGTCGTCACCGCGGGGGCGACGAAAGAGCGGATCGACCCGATCCGAATCCTAACGAACCGGGCGTCGGGGAAGACGGGACGCGCCGTCGCCCGGGCGCTGTACGTCCGGGGCGCGACCGTGACGCTGGTACAGGACGGCCCGGACGTCCCCTACGCCGACGTGGTCGCGGTCGAGACCGCGGCGGAGATGATGAAGGCGTGCCGCCGGACCGCGGCCACCGCCGACGCGCTGGTCTCCGCGGCGGCCATCTCCGATTTCACCGCCGACGCGGTCGACGAGAAGATCCGCTCCGGCTCGCCGCTGTCGGTCGATCTGGAGCCGACGCCGAAGCTGATCGACTCGGTGCGAGAGGCCTACCCGGACCTCCCGATCGTCGGGTTCAAGGCCGAGACCTCCGGCGACGACGCGGCGATGGTCGCGGAGGCGGAAGGGATCCGCGACCGGGTCGGGCTCGCGTTCGTCGTCGCGAACGACGCGAGCGTGATGGGCGGCGACGAGACCCGGGTCCTCCTCGTCGGCGAAGAGGGGACCGAACCCGAGGAGGCCGCCGGCTCGAAGGACGCCGTCGCCGGGCGGATCGCCGACAGGCTGGCCGCGGAGCTCGGGCGGTCGGCGTGACGACCGTCTCGATCCGCGCAGGCGGCGTCTGACCCCGAAACCGTCGCGGATACAAACTGTTTTGAGTCGGTAGAGAAAGGATCGGGACAGAGAGACACATGTGCATAGAGACGGCGAAACTCGGCTCCGTCAGAGGTGTGGTGGGTGGCTGACGCCGACGCCGGTAGCGACACCGCCGACGGCGAGGGCGGCGGCGAGGCTGGCGACCCCGACGCCGGTAGCGACACCGCCGACGGCCCCACCGGACAGAGCGGTTCCGACGGCGAAGCGGACCGCGAGTCCCCGTCCGCGCCGACCGGAGGGATCGTCGTGCCCGTCGAACCGACGCCGACCCTCCGCGCGACGGTCGCGCACGCGGTCGAGACGGCCGTCGACGACGGCTTCGCGACGATCCACCTCGTGGAGATCGCATCGTGGCGGAACGGCGACCCCGGCGCCGACGACCGGGCGGCGTCGGCCGAGCGCGTCCTCGAGCGCGCCGAGGCCTGGGCGCTCTCCGACCTCGACGACCTCGACGGGGAACGCCCCTCGGTGACGGTCGCGACGGAACTCATCGGCGCCGACGAGTACCTGTTCGGGCCGGACGACTACGTCCGAGTGCTCGCCGCCTATGCGGAGGAGCACGGCGCCGACGCGGTGCTGCTCGATCCGGAGTACACGCCCGTCGGGAACACCACCCTGCTCCAGCCGCTGGAGTTCGCGCTGTCGAACACCTCGCTGTCCGTCGAGACGGCCCCGGTGACCCGGCCGACCCGGCGCGAGCGGCTCCGGAGCGAGGCGACCGGAACGCGGTTCGTCGCGATGTTCGGCTTCTCGCTGGCCTTCTACTTGGTGCTCGGCGACCCGTTCTACTGGTTCGACTGGGTGACCGGCGTCGCGACCGCGGCGATCGTCTCGATCACCCTCTCGCGGGTCAGCATCGACACCGAACCGGCGGTTCCGCGGACGCCGATGCGGGTGCTCCGCGGCGTGATCTACGTCCCCGTCCTCCTCTTCGAGATCGTCAAGGCGAACGTCGAGGTCGCCCGGGTGATACTGGACCCGCGGCTCCCGATCGAGCCGACGATGAACCGGATGCGCGTGATCGTCGGGAGCGGGCTCCCGCTGATGACGCTCGCGAACTCGATCACGCTGACGCCGGGGACGCTGACGGTGCGCGCCCGCGACAGCGACCTGTACGTCCACTCGCTCATCCCGTCGGCCCGCGACGGGCTCTTCGACGGCTCCCTAGAGCGCTGGACGCGGTTCGTCTACTACGGACGGGCGTCCGCGCGGCTCCCGACGCCTCGCGAGCGCGACGACTGCGCGATCTTGCAGGGGCCGGACGCGACGGAGGAACTGCCGATCGCCGCGGCCGACGGCGGAGCGTCGCCCGGTGACGAGGACGGCGAGGCGGAAGCGGAGGGGGTGACCGACGCGTGAGCGTCGTCGACGCCTCGCTCATCGCCGGCTACACCGTCGGCGACTTCCTGCTGCTCGCGGCCGCGGGGTTCACCGTGCTCGCGATCGGGATGCTCTACCGGGCCGTGAAGGGCCCGACGATGCAGGACCGGGTGCTCGCGGTGAACGTCCTCGGGACGAACACCGTCGTCATCCTCGCCATCCTGAGCGCCGCGCTCTCGGAGCCGACGTTCCTCGACATCGCCTTAGTGTACGCGCTGTTGAACTTCCTGATGGCCATCGCCATCTCGAAGTTCACCGTCGAGCGGGGTGGCGTGCTGTGATGGACGCGCTCGGAACCGCCCGCGTGGGGCTCGTCGTCGCCTTCACCCTGCTCGGGCTGTTCTTCTCGTTCGTCTCGATGACGGGCGTCCTTCGGCTTCCGGACGTGTACTCGCGGGCGCACACCGCCTCGCAGGCGGACACGCTCGGCGCCGGCTTCGGGCTGGCCGCGGTCGCCCTCGCGATCGGCTGGGAGGCCGCCGGGGTCAAGAGCGTGCTCCTGCTCCTGTTCATCTTCGTGACGAACCCGACGGCGGCCCACGCGATCGCCCGGGCCGCCTTCGAGGAGGGGACCGTGCCGTGGACCGAGGGGGACGAGCGCCGATGACGGCGCCGCTTCCCGCCTCCCCGGTCGTCGCGCAGGTCACCGCGATCGAGGCGAGCCTGCTCGCGTTCGTCGTGCTCACGGCGCTCGCGACCGCGCTCGCCCGCGACGTGCTCGCGGCGGTCATCGTCTTCGGGGCGTACAGCCTCGGGATGGCCGCACTGTACACGTTCTACCGGGCGCCCGACGTGGCGCTGACGGAGGCCGCGATCTCGGCCGGCGTGACGACCGTCCTGCTGCTGTTGACGCTCGCGAAGACGACCCGGATCGACCACGAGACCGCCTTCGAGTCGGTGAACCTCCCGGCCGCGGGCGCCGCCGGGTTCCTGTTCGCCGGGCTCCTGCTCACCATGAGCGACATCCCGGCGATCGGCTCGCCGGACGCGCCGGTCTGGTCGAACCCGGACGTGACGCAGTGGTACCTCGCGGAGTCGTACGCGCAGACCCACGTCGAGAACACCGTGATGGCCGTGCTGGCGGCGTTCCGCGGGTTCGACACCTTCGGCGAGGCGGTCGTCGTCTTCGCCGGTGGAATCGCGGCGCTGATCGTCCTTCACCGGGAGGTGTTCGCATGAGCGACGTCGTCGACGACACCGACATGACAGACACAGCCAGCGACACGGCCGAAGACAGCGAAGTAAACGCATCTCTTGACGCCGAGTCCGACCTCCCCCCGCACCGCGCCGTCTCCCGGTCGGGGCGACTCGACTCCGAGGAGCGGCAGGGGACGCCCTACACCGAGAGCCAGGTGATCATGCCGACCGTGAAGATCGTCGCGCCGATCGCGTTCACCTTCGGCCTCTTCATCACCTTCCACGGGAGCGGCTCGCCCGGCGGCGGGTTCCAGGGCGGCGCGATCATGGCCGCGGTGGTGTTCATGATCGCGTTCGCGTTCGGCATCGAGTCGACGCGCGACTGGCTCGCGAACACCGTCGTCGTCGCGCTCGCGGTCGGCGGTGCGCTCGTGTTCGCCGGTATCGGGCTCGTTCCGGTCGCGCTCGGCGGGGCGTTCCTCCAGTACGACCTCCTGCCGATCCCGATCCTCGATCCCGTCAAGTACGGGATGGAGGGCGTCGAGATCCTCGGGATCGCCCCCATCGTGGCCGGCGTGCTCATGGGGCTGTTCTTCCTGCTCGCGAGGGGGTTCAACTCCGTCGGAGGTGGGCTCGGAGACGGCTCCCTCGACGAGGACGAATCGATCGACGAGAGCGGGCCCCTCGAGGAGGACGCGGCCGACGCCGGAGGTGACCGATGACCGGCGTCGCCCTCGGCGCCGCGGCCGACGCCGCTTCCGGTTTCGCGGCCGCCCTCGCGTCCGGTACCGCGACCGCCTCGGCGCTCGACGTGTTGACGACGAGACACGCGTACGTCGCGTTCGCGCTGCTGTTGTGTATCGGACTCTACATGATGATCGCCAACCAGAACCTCGTGAAGAAGATTATCGGCCTCAACCTGTTCCAGACGGCGATATTCCTGCTGTTCATCACCTCGGCGTACGTCGAGGGCGGCGCGATCCCGATCGTCCCCGAGGGCGCGGCCGAGACGGGGACGTTCGTCAGCCCGCTCCCGCACGTGATCGTCCTCACCGCCATCGTCGTCGGCGTGAGCCTCACCGCGGTGGGCCTCGCGCTCTGTATCCGGATTTACGACGAGTACGGGACGCTCCGCACCGACGTGCTCAGAGAGCTGTTGCGCGACGAGGGGTCGCTCCCGGAGCGACCGGCGGTCGGCGGTGCCGACGGGGGTGAGGCCGATGAGTGACGTGCTCCTCCCGGTCGCCATCGCCGTCCCGCTCGTCGCGGCGACGCTCCCGCTCGCGCTCGGGCTGAAGTACGAGCGGGCGGGCTGGCCCGTGGCGGCGGTCGCGACGACCGCACTCGCCGGGCTCGCGGCCGCGATCGGGATCGAGGTGGCCCGCGGCGGAGCGCTCTCGCACGCGCTTGGCACGTACGAGCCCCCGATCGGGATCGAGCTGGTGGCCGACGAGCTGTCGGTCGCGGTGCTCGCCTTGGTCGCCGCCGTCTCGCTGGCGACGCTCGCGTTCGCGCGCGTGGCCGGCCCGCGCGGCAACTCGTTTTACAGCGGGTACCTGCTGCTCGTCGGCGGGCTCACCGGGCTCGTGCTCACCGGCGACCTGTTCAACATGTTCGTGTTCTTAGAGATCGTCGGGATCTCCACGTACGCGCTCATCGCGGCCGACCGGTCCGGAGCGAGCGCGTACGCCTCGCTGAAGTACCTCGTGGTGGGGACGGTCGGCGCCTCGTTATACCTGCTGGGCGTCGGCTACGCCTTCCTCGCGACGGGGACGCTGAACATGCTCGACATGCAGGCGCAGATCGTCCAGCAGGCGAGCTACGCCGACCCCCTGATCCGCGCGAGCTACGCGCTGATCGTCGCGGGGCTCGGCCTGAAGATCGCCGTGTTCCCGATCCACGCGTGGCAGCCGGACGCGTACCAGCGCGCGCCGGACGCGGTGACGACGGTCGTCGCGGCGCTCGTGTCGACCGCGAGCGCGTACGCGCTGATACGAGTGTCGTACACCGTCTTCACCGTCGACTTCCTCGCGGCCAACGACGCGATCACGACGGGCATGCTGATCGTCGCCGGCGCGTCCATCCTCGCGGGATCCGCGCTCGCGGCGATGCAGTCCGACCTCAAGCGGATGTTCGCGTACTCCTCCGTCGCCCAGTTCGGGATGATCGTCGCCGCGATCGCGCTCGCGAACGAGACCGCGCTGCTCGGCGGGATCGTCCACCTCGTCGGTCACGGCCTGCTGAAGTTCGGACTGTTCCTCGGGATCGGCCTGCTGGCGCTCGGCTACGGCGCCCGCAAGCTCGACGACCTCGCGAGCGCGGCCCGCTCCGCCCCCTACACGAGCGGCGCGGTCGCCCTGCTCGGGCTCGGACTCGTCGGGATCCCGCCGTCGATCGGCTTCCTCGGGAAGTGGTACATCGGCGTCGGCGCGGTCGAGTCGAGCATGGCCGGCGGCGACCCCGCCGGAATCGGGATCGCCGTCGTGATCTTCGTCAGCACGCTGTTCACGCTGTCCTACGTCGCGCGGGTGATAGAGCGGTTCTACTTCGCCGGCGTCGGGCTCTCGGACGGTCACGGAGACGACCACGACGAGAGCGGTCACGGTGACGGCGGCGGCCACGACGACGCCGACCGCGGCGTCGCAGCCGACGGCGGTCGCGAATCGGTGACCGACGACGACGGCGACGGTCCCCTCACGCCCGTCGAGGGGGCGCCCCGGTCGCGGCTCGTTCCGGACCGCGTTCCCCCGGCGTCGCTCGCGATCTTGGTCCTCGCGGCGCTGACGACGGTCGCGCTCGGCTTCGGCGGCTACGCGCTGTTCGAGTGGTTCGACCCGTACCTCACGGAGGTGTTCGCATGACTGACGTACCCATAACCGATCTACGCCCCCTACTGGCCGTCCTCGTCTCGTTCGTCGCGGCGTTCTTCATCGTCGCGTCGTACCGTTCCCCGAACGTCCGCGAGGGGTGGACGATCGCCGCGGCGGTCGCGAAGTTCGCGATCGTCGCCTCGATGCTCCCGGCCGTCCTCGACGGCGCGGTGTTCGAGACCTCGCTCGGGGCGTTCCTGCCCGGGATCGAGTTCGTGCTGCGCGCGGACGCGCTGGGGATGCTGTTCGCGTTCCTCGCGAGCGGGCTCTGGATCGTCACCTCCTTCTACAGCATCGGCTACATGCGCGGCAACGACGAGACGAACCAGACCCGCTACTTCGCCGCGTTCGCCGTGTCGCTGTCGGCGACCATGGGGATCGCGTTCGCGGGCAACCTCGTGACGATCTTCGTCTTCTACGAGATCCTCTCGATCGCGACGTACCCGCTCGTCGCCCACGACGAGACCGACGAGGCCCGCGCGGCCGGCCGGAAGTACCTCGCGTACACGATGTTCGGCGGCGGCGTGCTCGTGCTCGCGGGGACGGCGCTCGTCTACCTGATCGCCGGCAACGTCGACTTCACCGCCGGCGGCATCGAGGAGCTCGCGAACGCGGACCCCGGCCTCGCGATGCTCGCCTTCTTCCTCCTCGCGATCGGGTTCGGCGTGAAGGCCGGGATCATGCCGCTCCACCAGTGGCTCCCCGAGGCGATGGTCGCGCCGACGCCCGTCTCCGGGCTGCTCCACGCGGTCGCGGTCGTCAAGTCCGGCGCGTTCGGCGTCTCGCGGGTCGTCCTCGACGTGTTCGGCCCGGAGCTCGTCTTCGACCTCTCGCTCCCGTTCGGCTTCTCGGCCGGGCTCGTCCTCTCGACGATCGGCGCGGTCACGCTGACCGCGGCCTCGATCATCGCGCTGCGGAAGGACCACCTGAAACAGCGGCTCGCCTACTCGACGGTGAGCCAGCTGAGCTACATCATCCTCGGGCTCGGGCTGTTCGGCTGGTACGGGCTCGTGGGCGCGCTGTTGCACATCCCGGCGCACGCGTTCATGAAGCTCACCCTGTTCTTCTGCGCCGGGAACCTCCACGTCTCGACGCACACCGACTACATCTCGGAGATGGCGGGGATCGGCAAGCGGATGCCCCTGACGATGGGGGCCTTTACCGTCGCCTCGCTCGGGATGGCGGGGATCCCCCTGCTCGCCGGGTTCGTGAGCAAGTATTACATGCTGATCGGCGGGATCCGGATGGGCGCCCAGTTCACGCCCGTCGCCTACTACCTCGTCGGGGCGCTGCTGCTCTCGGGGGTGCTCAACATCGCGTACTTCTGGCCGGTGATCTACACCGCCTTCTTCGAGTCGGAGGACGCCCACGACGCGAAGCCGCTCGTCGAGTTCCGGATGGGCGGGGAGTCGCGGTCGACGCTGGCGGCGACCGATGGTGGCCGCGCAGCCGACGACGCGGCCACCGACGGGGGCCGTCCGGAGGACGAGGACGACGTCGGGAGCGACGAGGCCGACGACGAAGACGCCGACATCGACGAGGTCGTCGAGAGCGCCGAGGGCGGCTCGGCGGTCGACACTGAGGACGCGGATCCCGCCGGCGACGACCACGAGGTGCCGGACGACTCCGACATCCCCGACGCGGAGATGGACGACCTCCCGACCGACGAGGAGGGCGTGGTTCGCCCGGACTTCGACACGAGCGACCGGGACTTCTCGGAGCCCGCGGAGCGCGTCGACACCGGCGATTACGCGGTCGACTCGCGTCCTTCGGACGCCGACGTGCCGTTCGGCGTGGGGCGCGGCGGCGACGGTGACGATACCGGATCCGACGACCACGAGAGTCGCGACGACCGCGAGACCCGCGACGACGCGGCCGGCGACGACCACACGGACCACGCGGACCACGATGACGGCGGCCACGCCGGCGGACCGCCCGCGGGCGGCTGGGAGCGAATCGACGGGCTCGACGCCCTCCGGGGACGCGAGTCGACGTGGTTCACGCTCGGCCCGATCCTCACCGCGATGGGCCTCGCGGTGCTGCTCGGCGTGATTCCCTACGAGATGGGCTTCCTGGAGCTGGTCGAGCTCATCGTCGACACGCGGCTCCCCGAGGAGGTGACGCGCCCGTGAACCCGATCCTCACGTCGGTGCCGCCGTACGTGCTGCTCGCGTTCGCCGCGCTCGCCGTGCTGGCGCTCCCGCGCCGGTCCGGTCACGCGGTGGCCGCGCTGGCGACGGCGTTCACCTTCGCGCAGGCCGTTCTGCTCGGCGACGGCGGGACGGGCGCGCACCTCGCGACGCAGTTCCTCGGGTTCGACGTGGTGTGGTTCAACGTCGACCAGTTCTCGCTGCTGATGGGCGTCGTCGTCGGCTTCCTCGCGACCGCCGCGGTGCTGTACGCGTACGGCACCGAGGCGCCCACGTGGGTGACGGCGTTCGCGCTGATCTACGTCGCCACGACGGTCGGGACGATCTACGCCGGCGACTGGCTCACCCTGATCTTCTTCTGGGAGCTGATGGCCGTCACCTCGACGCTCCTGGTGTGGCAGTACGGCGGGGCGGCGGTCCGGGCCGGCTACCGCTACGCGATCTTCCACGGGATCGGCGGGACGCTCCTGCTCGGGGCCGTCGTCGTCCACTTCGCGAACGCCGGGACCTTCCTGTTCTCGGCGACGGACGGAATCGACGCCTCCGCGACGCTGCTCGCCGCGATCGGGATCGGCGTCAACTGCGGGTTCATCTTCCTGCACACATGGCTGCCGGACACCTACCCGCGCCCGCACGTCGCGGCGTCGGTGTTCCTCTCGGTGTTCACCACGAAGACCGCGGTGTACGTGATGTACCGCGCGTTCCCCGAGGGCGGCATGTGGCTCGCGTACCTCGGCGGCTTCATGGCCGTCTACGGCGCCTTCTTCGCGCTGCTGCAGTACGACCCGCGCCGCCTGCTGTCGTACCACATCCAGGCGCAGGTCGGCTACATGCTCGCGGGGCTCGGACTCGCGACGTACGTCGGCGAGTTCGCCGTCACCGGCGGGTTCGCGCACCTGTTCAACAACGTCCTTTATAAGAGCCTGCTGTTCATGGCGGTCGGCGTCGTGATCTACCGGACGGACGTCGAGGACATCAGGGACATGGGCGGGCTCTGGCGGGTGATGCCTGTCACCTTCCTCGTGTACGTCGTGGGCGCGGCGTCGATTACGGCCGTTCCGGGCTTCAACGGGTTCATCTCGAAGGGGATGGTGATCGACTCCGCCCACGAGGTGCACAACTTCGAGCTGCTGTTCGGCGAGGGGCTCCTCTGGTGGCTCCTGATCCTCGGCGGCGTGGGGACGTTCATGTCGTTCATCAAGCTCGGCTACTACGTGTTCTTCCACGGGTCGGCGACGCTGTCGCCGAAGGACGCGACGCCGTTCCAGACCGCCGGCATGGTGCTGGCGGGCGGGGCGTGCGTCTTCTTCGGGGTGTTCTACTACCAGCTGATCGAGCTGATGCCGTTCACGGAGATCATTCTCAGCGAGGACGTGTACTTCAAGCCGTACAGCATGAGCCACCTGACCGAGAGCGCGGCGCTGCTCGTCACCGGGTTCGTCGGCTTCTTCGCGCTGAAGCGCCCGCTCGCCTGGCTCGCCCACCACATGCGCGACGTCGACGCGGTGACGTACCCGGCGACGTTCTATCTCGGTCGCGGGTCGGTCTGGGGCGTCACCGAGCTGTGGGCCGCCGTCGACCGCGCGGTGATGGCGACGATCGCGAGCGCCGAGTGGATCGGGATGCACCCGCGAGAGGCGCTCGCGCGCGCCGGCGTCGACGTCGAGATCCGGACCGGCATCGGCCGGAGCGTCCTCTTCTTGACGCTCACTGCCGGGGTCGCGCTGTTCGTGTTCGTGCTCAGCTAGCGCGGCTCGGACCGATTTATAAGCGGTCGGCGCTCCGCCGCCGTCGCTCGCCGTCGACCGCGCTCGCGAGCGCTCGCAGTTATAAAGTCGTCTCCGAGCGGACCCGTGAGTTCTTATTCCCCGAGCGGTGACGGACGGCCATGTTCACGGAGCGGTCCGATATCGTCGCGGACGACGACCCGGTTCGGGGCTACGGCGTCGCGGTGACGCCCGGCCGGGAGGGGCCGCTCGTGTTCGTCGCCGGCTACGGCGAGCCCAACCGGCTGTACGCCCCCGACGGCGACCGCTTCGTCGACACGGCCTGCGGGATCGTCGCCGACGGGACTCGACACGGGATGGGCGTGTGCGCGGCCGACCTCGACGCCGACGGCTGCGAGGAGGTGTACGTCCACAACTGCACCAAGGGCGTCGACGGCGGCGGCGACCCCGACCTCCTCTTAAATCGCCTCGAGTCCGAGCGGTACCGATGGACCGATCTGTTCGCGCTCGACGTGAACGCGGACCGCCTCGCCGTGCGCGCCGGCCGGTCGGTCGCCGCGCTCGACCGCCTCGGGACCGGCCGCTACGGCGTCGCCGTCTCCGGGTACGCCGCCCCGCTCTCCTTCTACGAGATCGGGGACGACGGCGAGATCACGGACATGGCCGACGCGGTCGGGCTGGAGGTCAATGGCGGGTGTCGGTCGCTGCTCGCGGTCCCGCACTGCTCCGGCGAGGGCGACCTGTTCGCGGGGGTCGAGCGGGGACCGAACCGGCTGTTCCGGAACGACGGCGGCCACTACGACAGCGCCGAGAGCGGGACCGCGCTCTCGGACCCGGCCGGCGACACGCGCGGGGCCGCTCTGGTCGACGAAGACGGCCGGTTCGCGTTCGCGGTCGGCAACGAGGGCGGGCCGAACCGACTCCTCCGCCAGACGGCCGACGGGGAGTTCGTCGACGCCGCGCCGCCCGCGCTCCGCGACACCGGGCGGGTCCGGACCGTCGTCGCCGCCGACTTCGACAACGACGGCCGCGAAGAGCTGTTCTTCAACGCCTCCGGAGAGCCCAACCGGCTCTTCTCGCGCGCCGACGAGGCGACGAGAGGAGGGGCGGGCGGGCCCGACGGGAGCGACGCCGACGCGCGCTGGCGTCGCGTCGACCCCGGGCCGGCCGCCGAGCCGGACGGCTTCGGCACCGGCGCGGTCGCGGCCGACATCGACGGGGACGGCGTCCTCGAGCTGATCGTGGTCCACGGCGAGGTCGCGGCCCAACCGATCGCGGTGTACAAGGACCCGACCGCGGCGGCCGCCGGATGGCTCCGCGTCCGCCCGACCACGCGTCACGGAGCGCCCGCTCGGGGCGCCGTCGTCCGGCTCGAAACGACCGACGGCGTCCAGCGCCGCACCGTCGACGCCGGCGGCGGCTGCCTCTGTCAGACGGAGCCGGTGGCGCACTTCGGGCTCGGGGGTGCGACCCCGGTCCGGGTCGACGTTCGGTGGCCGGACGGCCGCGAGCGGGCGCTGACAGACCCGGCCGCGAACGCGGAGTTCGCGGTCGAACACCCCTCGCGGACCGCTGACCCGACCGGGAGGCGGCGAGGACGGGGACGGGCCGAGCGGAGCGACGGCCGGCCCGCCGGTCGATGAGTCCGAGCCGCACGGCCAGAACTGCCGCCCTTCGCGGGTTCAAGTGTCCGGAGGCGTACGGACGGGTATGGTAGATCCGACTTCCGACCTCGAGGAGGACGTCGACGAGGAGTCCGCGCCGCGCTGTGCGACCTGTGGGGAGCCCGCGCTGGGCGTCGGTCGCCGAACCGTGACGTGGGTCGACGGCGGCGACGCGGTGCACCGACACTTCTGCTCGCAGCGCTGTCGAGACGAGTGGCCGGACGAGCGGCCCTCGGCCGGGAGCTGACCGGCGGACGAGAGCCGACCGAACGGGACAGTCGCGCCCGCGGCGCGTCGCGGGAGGCTTTTTCACCACGGGGGTGGTATCGGAAGGTATGATATCGCTCGACGAGGCCGTGACGGCCCGACTGGAGTCGCACGGCGAACGGTTCGAGGTGCTGATCGACCCCGACGCGGCGCTGGCGATGAAACGGGGGGAGTTCGAGGGCGATCTGGAGGACGTGATCGCCGCCGAGGACGTGTTCGAGAACGCGTCTCGGGGCGATCGCCCGGCGGAGGAGGACTTGGAGACGGTGTTCGGAACGACCGACCCGCTCGAGATCATCCCCGAGATCGTCGAGCGCGGGGAGATCCAGATCACCGCCGAGCAGCGCGAGGAGATGATGGAACGCAAGCACAACCAGCTCGTCACCACCATCACGCGCAACGCGGTGAACCCGCAGATGGACGACTCGCCGCATCCGCCGGAGCGCATCGAGCGCGCCCTCGAGGAGGCGGGGTTCCAGGTCGACCCGATGGAGCCGGTCGAGAACCAGGTCGACGACGCGCTCGAGGCGCTCCGCCCCGTCATCCCGATCCGCTTCGAGGAGGTGACGATGGCGGTCCAGCTCCCGGCCGACTACGCGGGCTCCGGACAGGCGCAGATCCGCGAGTTCGGCGACCTCGAACGCGAGGAGTGGCAGAACGACGGCTCGTGGGTCGGCGTGCTCACCTTCCCCGCCGGGCTCCAGAACGACCTGTACGACCTCGTCAACGAGGTCACCTCCGGCGAGGGGGACGCCCGCGTGATCAAGGACAAAGACGAGCTGCGGACGCGCTGAGCGGGCGGTCGTTTTTGCCCCTTTTAAAATGGACCCGCATAGCACCGCATCCGGGAGGTTGATGCCGGCTCCCGTTCCCCTACTCCCATGCACGAGCGCGCGGCGGAGTTCCAGGAGCGAGTACGGGATCGACACGGCGTCGACCTCGACGTGCTGGAGTTCGAGGCCGGAACGGAGACGGCGGCCGCGGCCGCAGACGCCGTCGGCTGTGACACCGCGGCGATCGCCTCCACCATCGTGGTGTCGCTCGCGGAGCCCGAGCGGGAGGCGGGGCCGGAGAACCTCGCCGCGGCGGTCACGAGCGGCGCGAACCGGCTCGACCTGGACGCGGTCGCGGAGCAGTTCGGCGCCGCCTCGGCGGCGATGGCGGACCCGGAGCGGATCCGCGAGGTCGTCGGCTGGAGCATCGGCGGCGTCCCCCCGATCGGTCACGACGCCGCGCTCCCGACCGTCTTCGACCCGACGCTCGCGAGGTACGACACCGTCTACGGCGCGGCGGGAACGCCGAGCGCGGTGTTCGCGACCGAGCCGGAGGCGCTCGTCGACCTCGCCGGCGCGACGGTCGTCGATCTCACCGAGTAACGGGAGCGTCTGCGCCCGAACGGCCGCGCCGAGTTGTTAACCGGCGGCGCTCTCGGCGCCCGAGTTATTAATTTAGAGTTGTGAAATAACAACCTTTTTCTGTTAATCCATGGTATCGATCGGTATGACACACTCACGACGGTCGGTGCTGCGGCGCGGCGCCGGGTTCGCGGTGGCGGGGGCGGCGGCGTCGCTGGCCGGGTGTTCCGACGCCGCGAGCGGCGGATCCGGGGAGTTCGACTCCGGCTACGCCGCCTTCTTCACGCTCCACGACTGGGCGAATCAGGTCGCCGGCGACCACGCGACGTTCGAGGACCCGGTCGACGTGGGACGGCTCGGCCACGGGTGGACCCCGGACGGGAACCTCGCCGCGGACGTCGCGTCGACGGACGCGTTCGTCTACCTCGACAACTCGGAGTTCTCGTGGGCGCAGGACCTCGCCGCGACGCTCGAAGAGGACTACGACACGGTCGCCGTGATCGACGGGCTCGCCGGGGTGGAAGACGACCTCCTCGACTGGGATCACTCGCACGAGGAGGAGGGGGAAAATCGCGAGGAAGACGGCCACGACGAGGAAGACGGCCACGACGAGGAAGAGGAAGAGAACCACGACGAGAGCGGCCAGTACGACCCGCATGTCTGGGTCGATCCGGTTCTCGCCGCCGATGTCGTCGACACGATCGCCGCGGGGCTCGGAGAGGCGGATCCCGACAACGCCGACGCGTACGCCGATAACGCCGACGCGTACGCCGAGGAGCTCGACGCGGTTGACGCCGCCTTCCAGTCGATCGCCGAGAACGCGGCGCGCGACGTGGCGGTCATGGCTGGCCACAACTCATTCCAGTACCTGGAGGCGCGCTACGGGTTCCGGCTCCACTCGCCGGTCGGCGTCTCGCCGCAGAACGAGCCGACGCAGAGCGAGATCGCCGACACGATCGAGCTCGTGAACACGGAGGGGATCGACGCGGTGTTGTACGACCGCTTCGAGTCGTCCACCCTCGCCGAGTCGATCGTCGAGAACAGCGACGCGACGGAGGCGATCCCCGTCACGCCAGCCGGGGGGACCACCCGCGAGTGGAACGACGCCGGGTACGGCTACCTCGAACAGATGACCGAGGTCAACGTCCCCGCCTTCGAGCGGGCGTTCGACGCGCAGTGATCGGAGCGGGCGACGAGCCGCCGGTCGACCTGCCGGCGCGGCGGCTCGACGACGGACTAAAAGAGCTAAACGTGCGGGCGACCCACGTCGGACACACGCAGTGACTCCGATTGTCGACCTCGACGGCGTGACGTTCGCCTACGGCGACACCGTCGCCGTGAGCGACGTCTCTCTGACGGTCGACGAGGGCGATTTCCTCGGGCTCGTCGGCCCGAACGGCTCCGGGAAGACCACCCTCCTCCATCTCATGCTCGGGCTTCACGAGCCCGACGAGGGGTCCATCGAGCTGTTCGGCCGGCCGGTCGACGAGTTCGACGACGGCGGCCGGATCGGCTACGTCTCCCAGAAGGCGACGAGCCGAGGCGGCGCGATGCCGGTCACCGTCCGCGAGTGCGTCACCATGGGTCGGTTCGCGCACGCCGGCCGCGGGCGGCTTTCGACGGCCGACCGCGCCGCCGTCGCGGACGCGATCGAGACGGTCGGCGTCGGCGACCTCGCCGACCGGCTCGTCTCGGAGCTGTCGGGCGGCCAGAAACAGCGGGCGTACATCGCGCGCGCCCTCGCGAGCGACGCCGACTTACTCGCTCTCGACGAGCCGACCGTCGGCGTCGACGCCGAGTCGCGCGACGCCTTCTACGCCCTCCTCGACGACCTGAACGGCGAGGGGATCACCATCATCCTCATCGAACACGACATCGGCGTCGTCACCGACCGCGCGAACCGCATCGCCTGTATCAACACCGAGCTGTACCACCACGGGGACACCGAGTCGTTCGTCGAGAGCGACGCCCTCGCGGAGGCGTACGGCACCACCGGACAGGTCGTCCACCACCACCACTGATGAGCGAAAAAGGACCTTCGGACGACCAGGACGCGTCTCGGCCCGACCGCGGGCTCCGCCGGACCGCGGAGCTCGTCGGGATCGGGGTCACGGGCGTCGTCGCGGTCGCCATGCTCGGGTTCGTCCTGCTCTACTGGGCGCAGGACCTCCCGGTGGCGAGCGACCTGTACGCCGCGTTCCGCTCGCTCGGGCGCGGGATGGACGCCGCGTTCGGCACGAACGTGTTCCGACACCCGATCATGTGGCAGTCGATGGCGGTCGGCGTGCTCGTCGGGGTCGTCGCGCCGCTCGTCGGGTCGTTCCTCGTCCACCGCGAGATGGCGCTGATCGGCGAGACGCTCGCGCACACCGCCTTCGCCGGGGTCGCGATCGGTATCCTCGTCACCTCGTCGACCGGATGGAACGGCTCGCTGCTGCTCGTCGCGCTCGTCGTGGGGATCCTCGGCGCGCTCGTGGTCCAGTGGCTCACGGAGCGCACCGACGCCTACGGCGACGTGCCCATCGCGATCATGCTCAGCGGGAGCTTCGCGGTCGGCACCCTGATCATCAGCTACGGCGACGGCCTCACCGGAGTCAACATCAGGGGGTACCTGTTCGGGAACCTCGCGGTCGTCACGCCGGAGGGGGCGCGCGTGATGGGCGCGCTCTCGCTGATCGTCGTCGCTGGCGTGGCGCTGACGTACAAACAGCTCCTCTTCATCACCTTCGACGAACAGGCCGCGCGGGTCGCCCAGCTGAACGTCACCGGATACAACACCCTGCTCGTGGTGTTGACGGCGGTCGTCGTCGTCGGCGCGATGCAGGTGCTCGGCGTCATCCTCGTCGCGGCGATGCTCGTCGTCCCGGTCGCGGCCGCCTCCCAGATCGCCCGGAGCTTCCGCGAGACGATGTACCTCGCCGTGATCTTCGGACAGCTCTCCGTGATCGGCGGCTTCGCCGTCTCGATCGGTCTCGGACTCCCCTCCGGTGGATCGATCGTCGTCACGGCCATCGCGGTGTACCTCGCGACCATCGTCGGCTCGGGCTTCTCGGTGAAGGCCATCTCGGCGCACGGATGAGTCGGTCGCAGGGGACCCACGAGAACGCCACGGGGCGCAGCTAGCGCCCGTGCACGCGAGGCGCGCGCTTTCCACAGACCCTTATGTGCCGGTCCCGTCCGACGGGTATGGGAGACACTGAGACCTACACGGTCACTGACCCCGACGGCAACGAGGAGTCGTTCGAACTGCCCGCCGGCCTCGTCGACGTGCTCAGCCAGCAGGGCGAGGAGCCGACCCGCGTCGTCAGCGACGTGGTGGTGCAGGCGATGGCCCAGCAGGCGCACGTCATCGCCCACCACAGCGAGGGCGAGGTCCCGGACGACATCGCGGAGATGAACGACACCGCCGCGGAACTGTTCGAGGAACGCTTCGGCCAGTCGCTCGAAGACGCGCTCGGCCACTCGCACTGATCGGTTCGCTCGGTCGCTTTTTAATATCGCAACCGCTCCGGCCGGCCGCTTAAGCCGCCGGAGCGCGTACCGCACGCATGGACTCCGACCCGGACGCGCCGGTGCTGATCTTCGACGGCGACTGCCCGTACTGCTCGGTGGCGGCCGTCGCGCTCCGGCGGCTGGAGGGCGTCGTCGCGGTCCCGTGGGAGGCCGACCCCGTCGGCCCGTTCCTCGACGCGCAGTTCGGCTCGCGCCCGTTCGCGATGGTGCTCGTCGACCCCGGCGAGCGACGGGTGTACGCCGGCCGCTCGGCGGCCGAGGAGCTCGCCGATCGCGCCGGCACGCCGGGGATCGTCGGCGGGCTCGTCCGCGACAACTACGACCGGATTGCCGGCGTGGTCGGGACCCTCTCGGGACGCGGTCGCGACCCCGCCGACGTTCACGAGACCTACCAGCTGACCGACGCCGCGAGCGACCTCGTCGACGACCTCCGTCCCGCGGCGAGCGAGCCGCCGGAGGCACTGCCGTGAGCGGGGACGCGACCGGAAGCGACGCGGTCGAGGGCGGCCCCGAGAGCGACGCGGGCGGCACCTACACCCTCCTCGTCGAACTCGCAGCGCCGGCGGCGATCGACGTCGGCGCGCTCGGCGAACACCGATTTAACTCCGGGGAGTACGCGTACACGGGCAGCGCGCTCGGCGCCGGGGGGTTCGCCCGCGTCGACCGCCACCGCCGGACCGCCCGCGGCGACCACGACGTGCGCCACTGGCACGTCGACCACCTGCTCGGTCATCCGGACGCCCGGATCGCCGGCGTCGTTCGGAGCGTCGGCGCCGACGTGGAGTGTTCGGTCGCCGACCGACTTCCCGCGGGGCCGGTCGACGGCTTCGGCGCGTCCGACTGCGACTGCGAGAGCCACCTCGCCGCGGGCGGCGACGGCCCCGCCGACCTCGCCGCGCTGGTCTGCGAGGCGCACGAGGCCGCGGTCGCGGGGATCGACGGTCGCGTCGACGTGATCGGTAGATCGGCGGAGGGAGTCGAGGATCCGGCCGACGACGCGAGCGCGACTCGGTGAGTCGTCGGGAGAGTCGGTTGGTACCTAGAGCTCGTAGCGCTCGACGACCTCGCGCAGCTGTTCGCGCCGACCCTCGATGGCGTCGTCGCGCAGCGCCTCCTCCTCCTCGGTCGGCGTCGTCAGCGCCGGGACGCTGGCCGGATTGCCCTCGTCGTCGAGCGCCACGAACGTGAAGTAGGAAGTCGTCGTCCGGCGGCGCTCGTCGGTCCGAGGGTTCTCCGCGCTGACGTGGACCTTCACGTCGAGGCTCGTCCGCCCCACGTTGAACACGTATCCCTCGATTACGGCGACCTCGCCCATCTCGATGGGCGAGATGAAGTCGACGTGGTCCATGGAGGCGGTGACGACCTGTCGGTTCGAGAAGCGCATCCCGGCGATGGCGCCGCAGATGTCCATCCAGTGGAGGACCGCGCCCCCGAGCGCCCGCCCGAGGTTGTTCGTGTCGTTCGGCAACAGCAATTCGGTCATCTCGGTGTACGACTCCGCGACCGTCGCCGTCTCGTCCATGTCGTCGGTGAGGCGGCGGGCGACTTGAACCCGGTGACCGGCGGCGGGAAGCGGACGGTGCGGGATTCAGGCGCCGCTTTGGGACCCGTCGTCGAACCGGACCGAGTCCTGCGAGCGCCCCGCCTCGTCGATCACCTCGTCGGAGACGACGATCGGACAGTCGATCCGAACGGCGAGCGCGAGCGCGTCGGAGGGACGCGCGTCGAAGACGAACCGCTCCGGCTCGCCGTCCTCGTACCGCTCGGCGTCGATCTTCGCGTAGAAGGTGCCGTCCCGGAGGTCGTCGACGCGGACGCGATCGATCGCGCCGCCGAACTCGGTGAGGACCTCGACGAGGAGGTCGTGCGTCAGCGGTCGGTCGAACGGTTCGCCCTCGAGCGCCATCCCGATCGACTGCGCCTGATCGGCGCTGACGAAGATCGGGACGTACTCGTCGCGCGCGGAGAGGATGACCGCCGGCACGTCGCCGCCGGGTGCGGAGCCCGCTCCGACCCCGACGACCTCGGCTTCGTGTTCCATACCGGACCGTGGCGTCGGCGGCATGAATAGCTGTCCCACGCGATCGCTGGGGGCGGCGTCTCGGAGGTCGATCCCGTTCACCCGCCCGCGCTCCGATACCAGTACGCCCACGCGACCGTGAACACGAGCGCGGCGCCGAGGAAGAAGACGACGCCGGGCTCGAGCGCGGAGACGGCGTAGTCGGCGAGGGGGTCGACGACGTACTCGACCGTCCCGTCGATCGCCTCCCCACTCCCGTCGGCGCCGTCGGCTCCGGCCGAGCCCCCGTCGCTCGCGGCGTCCTCGGTGGCGGCGCCCGCGTCCCCACCGCCGGTCGTGGTCGTCACGCGCGCCGTCGGGTCCGCCACCGAGAGCAGCCGCTGGGCCACGACGGCGGCCAGCCCGATGACCCCGTAGCCGCCGAGCAGCCGCATCAGCGCCGACTTGATCCCGCCCGACTCCTCCGAGCCGCCGGCGAACAGCACGAGCGGCTCGTCGGCGGCCGCGTACACGTCCATCTCCCGGCCCTTCTCGGAGTAGGTCGTGTCGACCACGTCGACGAGGTCGGCCCCGTCGAGCTTCGAGAGGTGGTACTGGACGTTCTGGAGCGAGGTGTCGACGGCGTCGGCGAGCTCCGATTTGGTCGCCGGCTCGTCGTGGAGCCGCGTGAGGATCTCGCGGGCGGTCTCGGAACCGAGCGCGGCGATGAGCTCGTCGGCGTCGTCGTCGTCGACGCCGACCACCCGCGGCTCTCTGTCTTCGGGGGTCGCGTCGGGGAGGGAGGGCAACAGCCGCGACATACCAGCCCCTCCGCCCCGTGAGAATACAAATTTGTTGGATCCCCGAGGCGCCGACGCGCGCTCACCGACTCACAAACCCTAAACGCGGCGACGGAGTACGTCGTGGCAATGACAGAGACGCCAGGGGGATCCGACGGCGCGTCCCCGCCCCCGACGGCGGGCGACTCGGCGCCGACGGAGAGCGACCCGGCGGCCGCCGGCGGCGAGGGTACCCCTGCGAGCGGCGCGGTCGGAGCGCCTCCCGACGACGACGAGTCCGGCTCGGTGACCGTGGTCGGAACCGCGCACGTCTCCGAGCGGTCGGTCGACGAGGTCGAGGAGACGATCGAGCGCGAGCGACCCGACGTGGTCGCCGTCGAGCTCGACGAGGGGCGATACCGGCAGATGAACGGCGAGAGCCCCGACGACCTCGACGCGGGCGACCTGCTGCGGGGGAACACCGTCTTCCAGTTCCTCGCGTACTGGATGCTCTCGTACGTCCAGACTCAGCTCGGCGACCGCTTCGACATCGAGCCGGGCGCCGACATGCGCGCCGCCATCGACGTCGCCGAGGGGCTCGGCATCGACGTGGCGTTAGTCGACCGGGACATCCAGACGACGATCCAACGCTTCTGGGCCCGGATGTCGGTCACGGAGAAGCTTCGCATGGTCGGCGGGCTCGCGTTCGGCGTCACCGACTCCCGCGTGGTGGGGGTGTTGGTCGGGCTGTTCGTCGGGATCCTCGCCGGCCCGGTGATCGGGCTCTTCGGCGGCAGCGTCGGGGTCACCGACGCCATGTTGACGAGCGTCACCGGCGGGGTGCTCGCCGCGGTCGCGGTCGCCATCGCGGTCGATCAGGTCGGGAAAGTCGCGCTCTCGCCCGACGGCCGCCTCTACGCCGCGGCGATACTGGGCGTCGCGTCCGGGATCACCGCCGCCGCGGTCGGCGCGCTCGACGGGATCGTCGCGACGTACCTCGGCGGGTTCACCGTGCGCGCGGTCGGGAGCCTCGGGCTCGGGATCTCGCTCGGCCTGACCCTCGGCGTGCTCGCGTCGCTCGCGATGAGCGTCCTCGGGCGGGGCGCAGGCGAGCCCGAACACGGCGGGATCGAAGAGCTGGGGATGGAGGACCTGACCGACACCGACGTGGTGACGATGATGATGGAGGAGTTCCGGCAGTTCTCCCCGGGCGGCGCCGAGGCGCTCATCGACGAGCGCGACGCCTTCATCGCCCACCGGCTCGTCGCCCTCCGCGAGGCCGGCCACGACGTGGTCGCCGTCGTCGGCGCGGGCCACCGCGCGGGGATCGAGGGGTACCTCGCGGACCCCGCGTCGCTCCCGCCGATGGAGAGTCTCGTCGGGAAGGAGCGCGGGCGCGGGCTCCCGTGGAAGAAGGCGATCGGGTACGCGATCACCGTCGGCTTCGTCGGCTTCTTCGTCCTGCTCGCGCTCGCCGGGGTGGAGAACGCGTTCCTCTTCCGGCTGTTCGGCGCGTGGTTCCTGATCAACGGCGCGTTCGCGTTCGCGTTCGCGAAGGTCGCCGGCGCGCGCTGGACCTCCGCCGGGGTCGGCGGCGCAGTCGCGTGGATGACCTCGATCAACCCGGTGCTCGCGCCCGGCTGGTTCACCGGGTACGTCGAGCTCCGGAGCCTGACGGTGAACGTCGGCGACATCGGCCGGCTCAACGAGCTGCTCTCCGACGAGACGCTGTCGCCGTCGGCCCTCGTCTCCTCGATGCTCGACGTGCCCCTGTTCAAGCTCATCGTCGTCGTCGCGATGACGAACATCGGTAGCATCGTCGCGAGCTTCCTGTTCGCGGTGTACGTCATCCCGGCGATGTTCGGCGACGTGGGCGGCGTCGACGAGGTTGGGCGACTCATGATCGAGGGCGCACGCACCGGCGCGGAGCTGGTGCGGAGCGCGGTCACGGGGGGACGATGAGCGCCCTCCAGGGCCGCCGGATCGCCGGCCTCTACTTCAGCGGGACCGAGCTCCGCGACCTGCTGGTCGCGTGGCTCGCGCTCGGCGTCGCGTTCACGTTCTTCTTCGTGAACGGCACCGCGGGCTTCGACCGGCTGCTCGCGGCGGGGGTCGTCCCGCCGCTGCTGGTCGGCCTGCTCACCGCGGGCGTCGCGTTCCTCCTCCACGAGATCGCCCACAAGGTCGTCGCGGTCCACTACGATCAGGTCGCCGAGTTCCGCGCGGACAACGGGATGCTGTTCCTGGCCGTGATGAGCTCCCTTTTGGGCTTCATCTTCGCCGCGCCGGGCGCCGTCCACCACCGCGGCCGGCTGACGCCCCGCGAGCACGGCCACATCGCGCTGGCCGGCCCGGTCGTCAACCTCCTGCTCACGCTCGCGTTCCTCCCGGTGCTCCTGCTCGGCCCCGTCGTCGGGAGCCCCGTGATCACCCTGATCGGCTCGCGCGGGATCGCGATCAACGTCTTCCTCGCGGCCTTCAACCTGATCCCGTACGGCCCCCTCGACGGGAAGACAGTCATGGGGTGGAGCAAGCCGGTGTGGGCCGGCTTCTTCGCCCTGTCCGTCCTGCTCACGGTCGGGCTCGTCTTCGTCGGCGGGCTCGGCTTCGACGGTCCGTTCTGAGGCGGGCGGTGTCGCGACGGAGCGGGCCCGACCGCCTCCGCGGGAACGGTGCGCTTTTGCTCCGCGGGCGTCCCTCGACACACATGACCGAGGGCGACGGCGGAGACGACGGCGACGCGAGCGCGGGGGACGAGGAACCGACGAGCGACGACGGCGACGAACTCACCTACGCCGACGCCGGCGTCGACATCGACGCCAGCGAGGCCGCCACCGCGGCGCTGATCGGGGCGGTGGGCGAGGGCGAGGGCGACTACGCCGGCCTGCTCGACATCGGCGACCGCTACCTCGCGCTGGCGACCGACGGCGTCGGGACCAAGCTCCTCGTCGCCGAGGCGCTCGGCGACTACTCGACCGTCGGGATCGACTGCATCGCGATGAACGTCAACGACCTCGTCGCCGCCGGCGTCCGCCCGGTCGCGTTCGTCGACTACCTCGCGGTCGACGAGCCGGACGAGCGCTTCGCCGAGCAGGTCGGCGAGGGGCTCGCGCGCGGCGCCGAACTCGCCGACATGGAGCTCGTCGGCGGCGAGACCGCGGTGATGCCCGACGTGATCCGCGGGCTCGACCTGGCGGGGACCTGTGCCGGGCTCGCCGCGAAAGAGGCGGTCTTCGACGGCGCGGCGCGCCCGGGCGACGCGCTGGTCGGGTGGGAGTCGTCGGGGATCCACTCGAACGGGCTCACCCTCGCGCGCGAGGCCGCGACCCGCGAGCACGCGTACGCCGACCCGTGTCCGTTCGAGGGGTACGAGACGGTCGGCGAGGCCCTCCTGGAGCCGACCCGGATCTACACCGACCTGCTCGACCCGATGCGCGAGCACGGCGTGCGCGGCGCGGCCCACGTCACCGGCGGCGGGTGGACCAACCTGACGCGGCTCGGCGCGAACCGGTACGTCGTCGAGGACGCGTTCGACCCGCAGCCCGTCTTCGAGTTCGTGCAGTCCGAGGGGAGCGTCTCCGACGAGGAGATGCACCGGACGTTCAACATGGGGACGGGGTTCGTCGCGGCGCTCGACCCCGACGACGCCGCGTCGCTGGCTGATGAGACGGACGGGCGCGTGATCGGACGGGTTGAGGAGGGGGAGGGCGACGAAGGGAGCGTCGCGATCCGCGGATTAGAGTTATAAATGGTTGCTGTCGATCGCGCTCTCGATCGCTTATAAACCCGGAACTTCGGCTCGACGGCGAACACTTCTAAAGCCTCAGTCGCTCACTTATAAATCGTTGATCCCGAATCGACGGTGAACACCTCCAAAGCCCCAGCCGTGCTCGTCTCCCACAGCTCGCTGTGGTCCTCAGTCGCTCGCGATGCTCGCTCCCTGCGGTCCTTGCGTCGCTGGGGTTCGCCGAGCACGGCTGCCCCTTTGAGTCCCACCCGGCCGCACCGCACAGCCTCACGCCTCCCCAGCCTCGTCGCTCACTCGGGGCTCCCTCCGGTCGCCCGCGTCGTTCGCGACTCCCTCGCGTGTGCTCCTCGCGCCCTTCGGGCGCTCGGAGGCGCGCGCCACCGCACCGTTTATTTATAAAGAGTCGTCGCCGTTTCGCGCGGCTTCGACGCGGTCCGCCGTCGACTCCAGCGCCTCGGCGAGGGTCCGCGCCTGCGCGGGCGAGAGGTCGATCTCGTCGGCGTGGGCGGTGAGGTCGTCGATCGCGGTGTTGTCGAGTTCGACTTCCAGCGTGACGTGTTCGGGGTCCTCGCGCGGCGCGGTGACGTTCACCACGCCGGGCGCCTCGGTCTCGAACTCGTGGCCGCGAGCGCGACCGTCGACGAGGTCGAGCGTCGTGTAGGCGTTCACGCGGAGCAGCCGATCGCTCATCGGATCGCCTCCGGGTCCGTCGAGCGCATCGTCAGTCGTCCGCCGGCGGCGACGGCGCGTCCTCCATCGAGTCGTTCTCGGCGTACGGGTACCAGGTGCGCTTCGTGTTGTGCATCATCGGGTCCTCGTAGTCCGTCTCCTCGGGGTCCACGAAGGCGTCGAGTTCGTCGTCGTCGTGACGGGCGACGAACGCGCGGAACGACTCGCCCTCGTCGCGCTCGGCCGCGAAGCTCTCCACGAGGTTCGCGATCGCGCCCGGTACCTCGTCGACGGGCACGCGCTGGGTCACCCACCGGGCGAACTGGGGATTCTCGCCGAGCCCGCCGCCGAGCCCGACATCGAGCGCCTCGACCGGGTCGCCGTCCTTGCGGGTCTTCATCCCGCGCAGGCTCACGTCGGCGATCTGCGGCTGCGCGCACGAGGCCGTACACCCGGAGAGGTGGACGTGGAACTCGTCGACGTCGGTCGGGAGGTCGACGTTGGCCTTCAGCCAGCGCGCGAACCGGACCTGCCGGTTCTTCGTCTCGACGATCGACAGCGAGCAGAACTCCGTGCCGGTACACGCGACCGAGCCGCGCATGAACGGCGAGGGGGACGGCGAGTAGTGCTTGAGCAGCGGCTCGTCGAGGAACTCGTCGAGGGCGTCGTCGGGAACGTCGGTGACGATGACGTTCTGGCGCTGGGAGAGCCGGACCTCGCCGGAGCCGTACTCCGCGGCGAGGTCGGCCAGATCGAGCACGTCGGTCGCGCCCATCCGACCGACGAGCACGTTCAGGCCGACGAAGTTCTCTCCGTTCTTCTGGTCGTGGACGCCGATCAGGTCGTTGCGCTCGCCCTCGCCCGCGTTGTAGGTGTACTCCTCGCGGACGTCACGCCCGGCGGATTCGAGCTCGAAGTCGACGTACTCCTCCTGGAGCGTCTCGCGGACCTCCGCTGCGCCCCACTCGTCGACGAGGAACTTCACGCGGGCGTTGTACCGGTCCTCGCGGTCGCCGTAGTCGCGGAACAGCGCGGAGAGCCCGCCCGCCACGTCGGGGACGCGCTCCGGCGGCACCCAGACGTCGATGTCGCGGGCGAACCGCGGCTCGTTGCGGGCGAGTCCGCCGCCGACCCGGACGTTGAAGCCCACGGCGTCCTCGATCTCGCCCTCGTCTCCGCCTTCGTCCCCGTCCCCGCCTCCGCCTCCGCCGACCGCCTTGTACGCGGGCTCGAACGCGAGGTCGTTGATGTCGCCCTGCCCGGAGCCGTCGGCGGAGCCGGTCACGGAGACCTTCCACTTCCGCGGGAGGTTCGAGTGGTCGTCGTTCCCCTTGAACGTCTCGTTGAGTTCGTTGATTACGGGCCAGGCGTCGATCACCTCCTGCCCGTCCTTGCCCGCGACGGGGTTCCCGACGATGTTCCGCCACGAGTCCCCGCACGCCTGCTGAGTCGAGAGGCCGTTCTCCTCCAGTTTCTCGAAGATCGCCGGCACGTCCGACAGCTCGATCCAGTGGAGCTGAATCGACTGTCGAGTGGTGAAGTCGGCGTACGCGTCGCCGAAGATCGGGTTCGTGCCGGGGCCGCGGGCGTACTCGTCGGCGATCTCGCCGACGGTCCGGAGCTGTCCCGGTTCGAGCACGCCGTTCGGTGTCCCGATCCGCATCATGAAGTACCCCTCCTGCCCGTTCCGCTGGTGGTACAGCCCCCACCACTTGAAGCGCTCGAACCACGCGTCGCGCTCGTCGTCCGGGATCGAATCGAACCCCTCCTCGGCGAACTCGAACAGGTGGTCACGGATCTCGTTCCCGTAGACCTCGGATTTCCAGTTTTCGACGTCCGTTGGCATCGAGAGCCCCTACACGTGACGCCCCCATAGGCGACCGCGTCGAGTCAACGTTCCCCGGTGCCCCACCGAAGTGGCACGTGTTGCCGCTTTCCTCAGCGCCGCACGCGGCGAACCGCGGATCGGTCGATCTCGGCGAACTCGCTCCCGCGTACCCGCCCGACGGGGATCCAGCCGGTGGTTCCCGCCGCCCCGCACGCGATACACTGACCGTAGACCCGCACCTCCACGGTCGAGCCGTCGACGCCGACCGACTGGAAGTTCTCGACGACCAGATCGGTGAGCGCGCACTCGCACAGATCCGGCGCGTCGAGGCGCCACAGTTCGCTGACACGTACTTTTCGGTCGTCGTTGACGGAGATCCACGCCCCGTCGTCGAGGACGCGCAAACGAGTGGTCACACCCCCCATTCGCCCGCAGCGACCCAATGGGTGACGGTGGTCGCAATCGGCGACAGTTTCGATGACGCCGAATACTCGGGAAACCGCACGACTGCGGTCCGATCTCTCGTGAAATCCGCTTCCGAACTACCGGACACGTACTCCGGTATCCGAGAGTACTGGTTCGATTTACATGTGTGGCGGTACTTATGGCTCGGACGCGCTTACGCCCGTGTGATGACCGATTCGGTCCCTGACTCCACCGGCGATCGACCCGCTGGCCCGGTCGATACCGGCGAGTACCGACAGCACGCATCCGCGGACGTGGCGCCCGAGCTCTTCGCCGACGACCCGGAGGGACGATGACCAAGCGAGCCGATCCGCAAACGACCGGCGGAAAACGAGAGGAGGTCGAGAGCGAAGGGGACGCGGAGAAACCCGATCCCGACTCCGACCCCGACGACGGTACTGGCCACCTCGACGACATCGAGGACGGCGCCGGCTGTACGGAGATCTGGGAACGGCTCTCGGAGCGCCGAGAGGAGTGACGCCGCCCGCGGCCCGACCGTTTCGGGAGCGTCGCGTGCGGGTCGAATCCGTTTTACGAGAGGTGCGCGGCGATGTCGGCCTCGGTGATGATCCCGACCGTCTCGCCGCCGTCGGTCACCATCACCGCCTTGTAGTGGTCGAGCAGGTTCCGGACCTCGTCGACCGTCGCGCTCGGTGCGACCGTCGGGAACGACTCGCTCATCACCTCGCTGACCGGGTGATCGCCCACGTTCTCGCCGGCGTGGACCACGTCGCCCTGACTGATCGAGCCGACCGGCACGCCGTTCTGTAACACCGGTAACTGCGAGTACGCCTCCTCCTCCATCAGCTCGACCGCCCCGCGCACCGCGTCGTCGGGCGCGACGCTGATCACCGTCTCGTTCATCAGGTCGCTCGCGCGAACGACTCTCCCCTCCGCTTCCTGCAGCGCGTTGACGATGCGCCGGAGCGTCGAGAGTCGGGGGTCGACGTCGCCCCCCTCGATCCGCGCGATGAGCGGCTGCGAGACGTCCGCGGCGTCGGCGAGTTCGCTCTGTGTCAGCTCCAGCGTCGTCCGCCGCTCGCGGAGGTCCTGTGGCGTCGGGAGTTCCATACTCCAAATAACTAAGGGTTATTAGAAAAGGTTTCGGCAACGACCGATATCGCGGCGGCGGTCGCGCGGTCGCGTCGATCGCACCGATCGCGGCGTCCTACTCGTCGTCGCGGTCGTCGTCGTCGCCCTCGGTCTCGATGACCTCGATGACCTCGAGGGGAACGTCGCGGAGCGCGCCGCCGACCTCGCTTTTCGCGATCCGCTCGGCGTGCTCCTCGCTGTCGGCGTTGAAGATGTCGATCTCCAAGAGGAGCCCGACCAAGGCGGTGTTCGCGGCGAGGAACGCGGCGTCGAACGGCTCGCCGCAGGCCGGACAGCCGGTGACGCCGGGCTCGACCTCGACGTACTGCTTGTCCGTCTCGTTGAGTCGCTTGCCGGCTTCGCTGACCGCGACGCCGATGGCGTCGTCGGTCTCCTCGACGTCACGGACCAACCAGGCTGCTTCCATCGCGACTTCGTAGTTACTCATACCCGAACCGAGGGGACGCAGGGTTTCCTTTCTTGTGGTTCGCCCGCGGTCACGAGTCTCGATCGCACGGAGAAGAATCGGCGGTTGCCGACGCGTATCGGAGGCGGCGTCGGCGTCGGCGATCGCCGCCTACAGCCGGTCGACGATCGCGGCCGTGACCTCGTCGGTCGTCGCGTCGCCGCCGAGGTCGCCGGTGCGCGGGCCGTCGGAGAGCACGCCCTCCACGGCGTCGCGCACGCGCCGGCCCTCCTCGACGTGGCCGAGGTACTCCACCAGCATCGCGGCCGAGAGGACCGCGGCCGTCGGGTTCGCGATCCCCTCGCCCGCGATATCGGGCGCGGTGCCGTGGACCGGCTCGAACAGCGCGTTGTCGTGGCCGACGTTCGCCGAGGGAAGCAGCCCGAGCCCGCCGACGAGCCCGGCGGCCAGGTCGGAGAGCACGTCGCCCGCGAGGTTCGGGCAGACGATCACGCCGTACTGCGTCGGGTCGAGCGGGAGCTTCGTCGCGAACGCGTCCATCAGCTCCTCGTCGGCGTCGACGCCGCGCTCCTCGGCGACCGCGAGCACCTCCTCACGGAACCGGCCGTCCGTCTCGCGCATCACGTTCGCCTTGTGCGCGACGGTGAACCCCTCCTCGGAGTCGCCCGCGGGACCTCGTCCGTCCCCGACGAACTCGCAGGCGTACTCGGCCAGCTCGCGCGAGGCCGACGAGGTGACGACCCGCGTCAGCGTCGAGAGGTCGTCGGAGAGCCGGTCCTCATGGCCCGAGTAGACGCCCTCGGTGTTCTCGCGGAGAAAGACCACGTCGGTCTCCGGGCGGAGCGCGTCGACGCCGGGGTACGCCTTGGCGGGTCGGACGTTCACGAACGAGTCGACCGCCTCGCGCAGCGGGAGGATGACGTCGGCGGCCGTCTCGCCGGCCGCGCCGAACAGCGTCGCGTCCGCGTCGGCCGCGAGCTCGTACGTCTCCGCCGGGAGCGCCTCGCCGGTCGACTCCTTCGTCGCGTCGCCGGCCTCGGCCTCGACGAACTCGAAGCCGACGGGGAGCGCCTCCAGTACCTCGATAGCCGCCGGGACGACCTCCCGGCCGATCCCGTCGCCCTCGATGACGACGACTTCGTGGCTCACGCCTCGTCCCCCGAGACGTGTTCGTCCGGCACGTACGGCAGCGACCGGGCGGTCTCGCGGACCGCGCCCTCGTTCGCGCCCATCAGCGCCGTGGTGTCCCAGACGCCCTCGACGAGCGCCTTCCGCTGGGCGTCGTGAACCTCCGCGTCGATCACGGTGTCGCCGTAGGTGATCGTCTCCGCGGCCACGTCGATGTCGACCTCGGCGTCCGGGTTGGCCTCGACGTAGTCCTGGAGCGCCTCGATGTCGTCCTGGTCGGCCGTGACCGTCGGAACGCCGAGCGCGAGGCAGTTGCCCGCGAAGATCTCCGCGAACGACTCGCCGACGACCGCGTCGATCCCCCAGCGCATCAGCGCCTGGGGGGCGTGCTCGCGCGACGAGCCGCAGCCGAAGTTGGCGTTGACGACCAAGACGTTCGCCCCCCGGTACTGCTCCTCGTTGAACGGGTGGTCCTTCTCGTTGTCGTCGTCGTCGAACCGCTGGTCGAAGAAGGAGAACTGGCCCAGCCCGTCGAAGGTCACGACCTTCATGAACCGCGCCGGAATGATCTGGTCGGTGTCGATGTCGTTGCCCCGGACCGGGATCCCGGTGCCGGAGACCTCGGTGACCTTCTCCGCCGGCGCCTCACCGGCGCTGAACTCGGGCGAGCTCATACGGTCGCCACCTCCTCCATCTCGCGGACGTCGGTGACCTTGCCGGTCACCGCCGCGGCCGCGACCATGATCGGACTCATCAGCACGGTGCGCCCGTCCTTCGAGCCCTGTCGGCCGACGAAGTTCCGGTTCGACGACGAGGCGCTCGCCTCGTCGCCCTCCAGCTGGTCGTCGTTCATCCCGAGACACATCGAACAGCCGGGCTCGCGCCAGTCGAAGCCGGCCTGCTTGAACACCTCGTCGAGCCCCTCGGCCTCCGCGGCGTCGCGGACGCGCTGGCTGCCGGGGACGACCATCGCGCGCACGTCGTCGTCGACCTCGCGCCCCTCGACGAACGCCGCGGCCTCGCGGAGGTCCTTCAGCCGCGCGTTGGTACACGAGCCGAGGAACGCCACGTCGATGTCGTACCCCTCCATGGTGTCGCCGGGCTCGACGCGCATGTGCTTTTGCGCGCGCCGCGCCGTGTCGCGGTCCTCCTCGGGGAGGTCGTCGGGATCCGGGATCGGCTCGGTGATGCCCGCGGTCTGGCCGGGCGTGGTCCCCCACGTGACGGTCGGCTCGATGGCCGAGCCGTCGATGGTGACCACGTCGTCGTACTCGGCGTCGTCGTCGGTCCGGATCGACTCCCAGTAGGGTTTCAGCCGCTCGAACTCCTCGGGGTCGTTCTCGAACGCGTCCGTCTCCTGCAGCCACTCGTAGGTGGTCTCGTCGGGGTTGACGTACCCCGCGCGGGCGCCGCCCTCGATCGACATGTTACAGATAGACATCCGTCCCTCCATCCCGAGGTCCTCGATGGCCTCGCCGGCGTACTCGTACACGTAGCCGACGCCGCCGTCGGTCCCGAGCTTCCCGATGATCGTGAGGATGATGTCCTTCGCGGTGACGCCCTCGCCGAGCTCGCCCGTGACCTCGATCTTGCGGACCTTCTGTTTCTCCATCGCGACGCAGCCGGTCGCCAGCACGTCCCGGATCTGCGAGGTGCCGATGCCGAACGCCAGCGCGCCGAACGCGCCGTGCGTCGACGTGTGTGAGTCGCCACAGACGATCGTCATCCCCGGCTGGGTGAGCCCCTGCTCCGGTCCGATGACGTGGACGATCCCCTGATTCCCGGAGTCCGGGTCGGAGAAGTCGATGCCGGAGCCGCGGACGTTCTCCTCTAACTCCGCCATCATGCTCTCGGCCGCGTCGTCGCGGTAGGGACGGTCACGGTTGCCCGTGGGCACGATGTGGTCGACCGTCGCGTGCGTGCGCTCCGGGAACGCGACCTCCTGCCCGCGCTCCTTCAGCATGCCGAACGCCTGCGGGCTGGTGACCTCGTGGACGAGGTGGAGCCCGACGAACAGCTGGTCCTGTCCGGTGGGCAGCCGCGTCACCGTGTGTCGGTCCCACACCTTGTCGTACAGCGTTCCCTCGCTCATCGGCGCTCACCCGCGTGGCGCGCCGATCGCGCGGTCTCGTCCGTCCGGTTCGCGCCGCCGCGTACGCCCATCAGGCGGTCACCTCGGCGCTCTCCTCCTCGTCCTCTTCTTCCTCCTGCCACGCGAACAGGCCCCGAAGCTCCTCGCCGACGGCCTCGATCTCGTGGTTCTTCTCCGCGGTCCGGAGCTGGGTGTAGGAGGGGCGTCCGGCCTGGTTCTCCGCGATCCACTCGCGGGCGAACTCGCCGTTCTGGACCTTCTCCAGCACTTCCTCCATGTTCTCGCGGGCGTGTTCGTCGACGACGACGTCGCCCTGGGTGAGCCCGCCGTACTCGGCGGTGTCGGAGACGGAGTCCCACATGCCGCCGAGCCCGTCCTCGTACATCAGGTCGACGATGAGCTTCAGCTCGTTGAGACACTCGAAGTACGCCATCTCCGGGGAGTAGCCGGCGTCGACGAGCGTCTCGTACCCCTGCTTCACGAGCGACGTGACGCCGCCGCAGAGGACGGCCTGCTCGCCGAACAGGTCGGTCTCGGTCTCCTCACGGAACGACGTCTCGACGACGCCGGCGCGGGTGCAGCCGATCGCGGCCGCGTACGCGAGCCCCTCGTCGTGAGCGTCGCCGGTCGCGTCCTGGTACACCGCGAGCAGGCCGGGGGTCCCCTCGTCGTTCTCGTAGTTCCGGCGGACGAGGTGACCCGGCGACTTCGGCGCCACCATCGTCACGTCGACGTCCTCTGGCGGCTGGATCTGGTTGTAGTGGATGTTGAACCCGTGCGCGAACTGGAGCGTGTCGCCCGCGTCCAGGTTCGGCTCGATCGCGTTCTCGTACACGTCCGGCTGGACCGTGTCGGGGACGAGCACGCTCACGATGTCGGCCTCGGCGGCCGCGTCCGCGGGGGTCTCGACGCGGAGTCCGTCGCTCTCGGCGGCGCTTCGAGAGGAACTGCTCTCGCGGAGGCCGACGATCACGTCGACCCCGCTCTCGGAGAGGTTCTGCGCGTGCGCGTGGCCCTGCGAGCCGTAGCCGAGCACGGCCACGGTCTTGTGAGCGATCGCCTCTTCGTCCGCGTCTTCGTCGTAGTATACTGTCGAGTTGAACGTCTGTGTGTCGTCTTCGGTCATGTGTATCGTGTGAGTTCGGTGTCGGTCCGCGTGTCAGTCGTCGTGAGTCGTCGGTTCGCCGGCCGTTCCGGGTTTCTCTCCGGGCGCTGTCGGCGTGTTGCCGCGCGCGAGGGCGGTCGGCCCCGTCCGCGCGATCTCGACGATGCCGAACCGCTCGAAGGCGCCGATCGCGTTGTCGATGCTGGCGTTGTCGCCGGTGAGTTCGACGGTGATCGTCTCCGGGCCGGCGTCGACCGTCCGACCGTCGTACATCTCGGAGACCGCGTGGACCGCAGCGGGGTCGTCCGCCTCCACCTTCAGGAGGACGAGCTCCGAGGTGACCGCGTCGCCGGCGACCTCGCCGACGGAGATGACCGGCTTCAGCTTCGCCATCTGTTTTTCGATCTGGTCGATGCCGGGGTCCGTCTCCTCGACGACCATCGTGATCCGCGAGTGGCCCTCGACGGTCGTCGGGCCGACGGTGAGGCTCTCGATATTGAACTGCCGGCGGGAGACGAGCCCGGAGACGCGCGCGAGCACGCCCGGCTCGTCCTCCACCAGCGCCGAGATGACGGCTCGGCGCGACGCGTGTTCCGCCTCGACGACGGGGTCGATGCGGATCCCCTCGAGGTTCCGGCGCCCCTCGGGGTGATCGCGCTCCTCGGGACCGGGCTGTTCGCTCGGCGCAGGCCGGGAGTCGGCCTCGGACACGCCGCCGTCGGTCGCGGGACGGGAGTCGGACGAGTCGCCGCTCATAGCTGGTCCTCCGCGGTGGCGAACTTCCCGTTCGCACCGCCGCTCGGCACCATCGGCAGGACGTTCTCCTCCGGATCGACGTGGAAGTCGATCACGGCCGGCCCGTCGTAGTCGAGCGCCTCCTCGACCGCGGGCGCGACCTCGTCGTAGTCGTCGACGCGGAGGCCGAGCGCGCCGAACGCCTCGGCGAGCTTGTCGAACTCCGGCATCCACGTGTAGTCCGAGGCCATGTGACGGCCCTCGTAGAAGGCGTCCTGCCACTGGCGCACCATGCCGATGTACTCGTTGTTTAGCACCGCGATCGTGATGTCGAGATCCTCGCGGACCGCCACCGATAGCTCCTGCATCGTCATCAGGAAGGAGCCGTCGCCGTCGAAACACACCACGTCCCGGTCCGGTTCGCCCATGGTGTCGGCCGCGACGCGCGCGCCGACCGCGGCGGGCACGCCGTATCCCATCGTCCCCAGCCCGTGCGAGGAGACCCACGTCCGGGGCTCCGTGTACGTCCAGAACTGTGAGGCCCACATCTGGTGTTGGCCGACGCCGGTCGTCACGATGGTGTCGTCGTCCGTCGCCTCGTCGAACGCCTCGACGACGAACTGCGGCTTCAGCGGCTCGTCCTCGGGCGTCGCGTACGTGAGCGGGTACGTCTCCTTCCACTCCGCGCAGCGCTCGCGCCACGCCTCGGCGTCGGGCGCCTCGCGGACCGCCGCGGTCAGCTGGTCGAGGACGCGCTCCGCGTCGCCGATCAGCGGGTAGTCGGCGTGGACGTTCTTGCTTATCTCGGCCGGGTCGATGTCGACGTGGACGACCTCGGCCTCCGGCGCGAACGTGTCGATCCCGCCGGTCAGCCGGTCGTCGAACCGGGTGCCGACCGCGATCAGGCAGTCGGTGTGGGTGATCGCCATGTTGGCGTAGCCGGTGCCGTGCATCCCCGCCCACGAGAGGCAGAGCTCGTCGTCCTCGGGGAACGATCCGATGCCGGGCATCGTCGTCGTCACCGGGACCCCGTACGTCCGCGCGAAGGTGCGCGCGGCGTCGCTCGCGTCGGCCTTGATCACGCCGCCGCCGAACAGGCAGACCGGGCGTTCAGCGGCCTCGATCGCGCGGGCGGCCTCCTCGACCGCGTCGGCGTCGGCGTTCGGGTCGGGGTCGGTGCCGGCCGGCGGCGCCGCCGGGCCGGGCGTCTCGTCCGTCTCCGCCTGCGTCACGTCCTTCGGCAGGTCGACGAGCGTCGGGCCGGGACGGCCCGCGCGCGACAGCTCGAACGCCTCGCCGACGGTGTCGCCGACGGTGTCCGCGCCGTGCGCGAAGTAGTTGTGCTTCGTGATCGGGCGGGTGACGCCGACCGTGTCGGTCTCCTGGAACGCGTCGTTGCCGACGAACTCGGTCGGGACCTGCCCGGTCAACGCCAACACCGCGTCGGAGTCCATGTCGGCGTCGGCGATGCCGGTGACGAGGTTCGTCGCGCCCGGTCCCGAAGTCGCCAGGCAGAGCCCGGGCTCGCCCGCCACGACGCCGTAGGCGTCGGCGGCGTGGGACGCCCCCTGCTCGTGCGCCATCGTCACGTGGCGGATCGAGGAGTCGTACAGCGCGTCGTACACCGGCATGATCGCGCCGCCCTGCACGCCGAAGGCGGTCTCAGCGCCGGCGGCCTCCAGCGCGGCGACGACCGACTCGGCGCCGGTCGACACCGGTCCCGCGGCGGGACCGTCGGCGTCTGCCGGCCCGTCTGCCGCGGCGGATCCGTCCGCGTTCGCCGCGTCGTCCGGCTCCTCCGCGTCGTCGTCTCGTGGCTGTGCTGCTGTGTCGCTCATTGTCGTGGTGGTGTTCGGTGGTGCATCTGGCGGGTGTGAGAGTCGATCGGTCCGAACGCCGAGTCGCCGGGCGAGGAACGGCCCGCCCGTCGGCGTTCGTCGATGCGTGGAGTCGGTGAGGAAGGGGTGGTGTAGGGGATTATACCCCTACGATAACCGGCGCGACGGCTCCGGCGACGTCGGCGGTCGTCGGGATCGTAGAGCGCCGTCGCATCTCGGATCCACCAACGCGGCCGGGGTATAAATCCCTGTCGGGGAGCGGAACCGGCGGGCCGGTTCCGAGCGGCGGATCGGGTCGGGTGAGCGCCTCCGTCCGCGCGATCGCACGGCGGCCGCTCGGCGGGCTCCCCGTCCAGGGAGGCGGCCATCAGATCCTGACCTCCTCCTCCTCGCGGTCGACGTCCGCCTCCTCGGCGAACCGCTCGACGTCGCCGGCGGTCACCTGGCGCTTCCCGGAGCCGTACTCCTTGACGCGCTTGGTGATGCGCCGGACCTCGCTGTCGCTCGGGTCGAAGCCGGCCTCCACCAGGTGCTTGCGCACGCTGTGGGTGCCGGTGTGTTTCCCGAGCACGAACTCGCGTTCCGCCCCGACCATCTCCGGGGTCATCACGCCGGTCTCGAACGTGTCGGCGTTCTCGATGACGCCCGCGGCGTGGATGCCCGACTCGTGGGCGAACGCGTTCCGCCCGGTGACGGGCTTGTTCGCCGGCACCGGGATATCCGAGGCGTCCTCGACGATCCGGGCCAGCTTGGTGATCTGGGTCGTGTCGATGCCGGTGTCGACGCCGTACACCGACTCGACCGCCATCACGACCTCCTCGTAGGCGGCGTTGCCGGCGCGCTCGCCGATCCCGTTGACCGACACCTGGGCCTGCTCCGCGCCGTTCTCGAACCCGGTGACCGCGTTCGCCGCGGCCATCCCGAAGTCGTCGTGCGTGTGCACGTCGACGCGGGCGTCGGTCGCCTCGACGACGGCCTTCACCGTCTTCCCGAAGCTGGTCGGCATCGCGACGCCGCACGTGTCCGGGATGTTGATCCAGTCCGTGCCCGCGTCGCTGACCGCCTCGACGATCTCCCGCAGGTAGTCGGGGTCGGTCCGCGTCGCGTCCATGGGCGAGAACATGCACTCGACGCCGGCGTCTTTCACCTGCTCGACGGCGTCGACGGCGCGCTGTTTCGCCTCCTGCCGGGTCGCGTGCATCGAATCCTCCAGCTGCACGTCGCTGGTGGAGACGAACACGTGGACCATCTCGACGCCGGAGTCGATGGCGGCGTCGATGTCGCCCTCGACGACCCGCGCCAGTCCGCAGACGGTGGTGTCCGTCGCGGCGGCGATGTCGCTCACGGCCTCGAACTCCGCGTCCGAGTTCACCGGGAACCCAGCCTCGATGACGTGGGTGTTCATGTCGTCCAGCGTCGCCGCTATGCGGCGTTTCTCGTCGTAGCTGAACGACGTGCGCGGTGACTGTTCACCGTCTCGTAACGTCGTGTCGAAGATCCGTACAGGACCGATATCGATGTTAGAAGCTATCGTGCCCTGGAAGAACTCGATCCGCCGGGGTGTCCGACGAAGCCTCCGTGATGTCTGTCATCGACTGGGGGAAGCACGGTCGAGAACTTAACACTTGTGCCGATTGCAAATACGGCTCGTCTGAGAGACCCCGATACGCGAGCGGCGATCCCGAAAACCGCACGACACCAACGGGATACAATGACCTTATACACATTATACACACACCGAGTCGATCGGGGTGATGTGGTTTCGGAACCCGATTAATAAGCCGAATCGACGTTCGTTTCGTTCCGCGCGCGGTCGGCGCGCGCCTCAGTCCCCGTTCACCCACGCGGAGAAGCCGCCCTCGATCAGCGTCTCGGACTGTCGGTCGATGTACTCGCGCTGGGTGTCGTGGACCGCGGTCTCGAAGTCGTCGCCGTCGTCGAGGCGCTCGCGGACGCGGTCCCGCTTCCAGCTCGCCGGCGTCGTCCGGTTCGCCACCCGCCACCGGAGCGGAGCGAGCCACGCGGCGGCCTCCTCCTCGGGGCAGCCCGCGGTCCGGAGGCCGGCCTCGGCGTGGTCGAGGAGATCGCCGTACAGGGTGTCGGTATCGGTGGTGCGCTCGCCGTCGAGCCCGACCCACTCCATGTCGGCGTCGAGCCCGTCGGCGACCGCGGCGTAGAAGTTGTCGCGGGCGGTCTCCCAGTCGAGCCCGATGACGGGGTGCTCGCGCTGCGGGAGCGCCTGCATCAGCCCGGCGAACGCCGCCTGAAAAGCGATCGAGTCGCGGACGGTGGGCTGGGCCGCGATCGGGCGGAACTCGATCCGGGCGTTGGCGCTCGACCGGCTCGCGCCCTCGAAGACGGGACGGACCCACCGCCAGTAGCTGCCGTGTTTCGTCCGGAACGTCGCGAACTCGTCGTCGAACCGGTCGGTGCCGTCGGGCTCGGGCATCGGGATGAGGGTCTCGTCGCCAGCGATCCGGTCGACCGCGGTCTCGACGTCGTGGAACTCCCGGGGGAACCGGACTTTGCCCTCCTCGGTCCGCGCGTTGAGGACCGACTCGAACACGTGGATCCGGTTCTCCGTCGCGCCCTCCGCGAGAACCCGCTCGCCGTCCCACGCGTCGTCGTACAGCTCCGGCGGGAAGAAGGGAGAGTTGACCCCGAGCGCGAGCAGGGGACCGGCGGCCCGGAGCGCGTACCGGAAGTGCCGCGGCAGGGTCTCGGCCTGTCCGACCTGGTAGTGCGGCTGGATGGAGGTGATGAGGCTCTCGGGCATCACCGTGTCGGCCTCGAGCGACACGCCGGGCGCCTCGACGACCGTCCCGCGCCGCCCGTCGTCGCCCGCGTTCGCCATCGCGTGGTACCGGACCGCGTCGCTCATGTTGACGGCGACGGTGACGCCGTCGACGTCGACGCTGTCGGTGAGGTACCCCCGGGCCGTCTCGCCCGTCGGCGGGATGGTCCAGAGGGCGTCCGAGACGAGTCGCATCCCCTCGACGCCCGCGGTGTTCTCCGCGGCCTCCAGCCGCGCCCGGACCTCCGCGAGCTGCGCCCGGAGGCCGTGGTCCGAGAGCGGCTGCGGGCTCGTCGACATCTCGGCGTTGTGGAGCCCGAGCTCCTTCTCGAACCCCATCAGCTCCAGCAGGCGGCGCGGGACCCGCATCAGGGCGTACTCGCCCGCCCGCGACTCCTCGCTCCATCGCCCGTCGGCGACCGCGTAGAACTCGTACTCGAAGCCGACGATCGACTGGTGGTTGTCGAAGGCGCCGTCGCGGAGCGCCTGCTTGACGACTTCCGCCTCCTCCTCGGCGCGGGCGTCGAACTCGTCGGAGTCGACCGCGAGCGCCTCGCGGACCCCGTCGGCGAGGGCGGACTCGGTGCTCATGGAACGGTCGACGACCCCGGCAGGCAAAAAGGCCTGCGCCCGACCGGCGGCGTGGGAGCGGTCGGCACGCGGCCCGTCCGTCCCGAAACCGACCCGTATCGGGGCGCTTTTGCCGAGCGATCGCGGACTCCGCGCATGGAGTTCGCAGCGTTCGCCGAGCGCGCGGAGCGGCTGGCGGCCGAGCCCGCCGACATCGAGACGACGCGGCTCGTCGCCGACCTGCTCGCGGCGGCCGGAGGTCGGGGCAAGAGCGACGACCTCGCGACCGTCACCCGGTTCCTGCTCGGCCGCGTCTTCCCGGCGCACGACACCCGGACGCTCGACGTGGGACCGGCGCTCTGTCGCGAGGCGATCGCGCGCGCCGCCGGCCCGAACGTGGGCGCGGCCGACGTGGAGGAGCGGCTGGCCGAGGCGGGCGAGATCGGTGCGGTCGCCGCCGGCTTCGACTTCGGCGGCCAGCGCGGGCTCGCCGCCTTCGGCGAGGGGCGCGACCGACTCACCGTCGCCGCCGTCGACGCGGCGCTGCGCGAGCTGGCCGCCGACGCCGGCGACGGAAGCGAGTCCCGCAAGCGCGACGCGCTGTTCGGGCTGTTCAATCGGTGCGAGCCCGCGGAGGCGAAGCTGCTCGCCCGGCTCGTGCTCGGCGAGATGCGGCTCGGCGTCGGCGAGGGGACCGTCCGCGACGCGATCGCGGAGGCGTTTCTCGCGGAGGCATCAGCGGACGACGGCAAAGAGGGGAACGACGGCGACGACCCGACGCTCCGCGCCCGCGACGAGGCGGCCGCCGCGGTCGAGCGCGCGCTGCAGGTGACCAACGACTACGGGCGCGTCGCGGTCCTCGCCCGCGACGAGGGGCTCGCCGGCCTGCGCGCCGAGGGACTAGCGGTCGGTCGGCCGGTGCAGGCGATGCTCGCGCAGGCCGGGACGGCGACCGACGCGGTCGAGGCGTTCGGCGAGGTCGCCGTCGAGACCAAGTTCGACGGGGCGCGGGTGCAGGTCCACTACGTGCCGGAGTCGGCCGCCGAGGGAGGAGAGGGACTCGGTCCGCGGGTCTACTCGCGGAACATGGACGACGTGACGGACGCGCTCCCGGAGGTCGTCGAGTACGTCGAGGCTCGCGTCTCCGTCCCGGTCATCCTCGACGGGGAGGTGGTCGCGGTCGACGACGACGGCGATCCCCTCCCGTTCCAGGAGGTGCTGCGTCGCTTCCGGCGGAAACACGACGTGGACCGGATGCGCGAGGAGGTCGGGCTCCGGCTCCACGCGTTCGACTGCCTCCACGCCGACGGCGAGGACTTACTCGACGAGCCGCTCCGCGCGCGCCACGACTTGCTCGTCGATGTCCTGCCCGACGCGGCCGCGAGCGTCGAGTTCGCGGACGACCCCGAGGCGATCGAGGTCGCGGAGGCGGCCGCGCTCGACGCGGGCCACGAGGGCGTGATGCTGAAGAACCCCGACGCGGCGTACACGCCCGGCGACCGCGGCCGGGACTGGCTCAAGCGCAAGCCCGACGTGGAGACGCTCGACGCCGTGGTGGTCGGCGCGGAGTGGGGCGAGGGGCGCCGCGCGGAGCTATTCGGGACGTTCCTGCTCGGCGTGGGGGCGGGAGACGACGAGTTCGCGACCATCGGGAAGGTCGCGACCGGGCTCACCGACGAGGCGCTCGCCGACCTCACCGAGCGGCTGAAGCCCCACGTGGTGAGCGAGGACGGGACCGAGATCGAAATCCGGCCCGAGGCCGTCCTCGAGGTCGGCTACGAGGAGATCCAGACCTCGCCGACCTACTCGTCCGGCTACGCGCTGCGGTTTCCGCGGTTCGTCGGCGTGCGCGACGACAAATCGGTCGGCGACGCCGACTCGCTGGAGCGCGTCGCGCGGCTCGCCGGGGACGGAGCCGAGTGAGAGAGAGGCCGAGATCCGATAGCCACCCTCAAGGCGTCCGCGTCCGGAACCCCACGTATGACGGTCCACTACGACGACTTCTCGGTGGAGTGGCTCGGCTACGCGACGGCACGACTGGAGCCCGAGGACGGCCCCGTCGCCTACACGGACCCGGGGCGATACGGCGTCCTCGACGACTACTGGGCCCGCGACGGCGACCTCGTCGTCGTCACCCACGACCACCACTACGACCCCGAGGGGATCCGGTCGGTCGCGCGCGAGGACGCGACGCTCGTGATCTACGAGGCGGTCGACCCCGCGGGGATCGACCGCGACGTGGAGTCGATCGAGTCGCTCGCCGACGAGTACGACGTGGTCCGCGTCGACGACGAGGACCGCGTCGACGTGGCGACCCCGGCCGGCGAGGTCGCCGTCTGGTCGGTCGCCGCGTACAACGACCCCGAGGGCCCCAACGCCGGGCCGGACGGCTCGGTGACGCACCCGCGAGGGCTCGGCTGCGGGTTCCTGCTCGGGCTCGGCGACCGCACCGTCTTCTGGCCCGGCGACTCCGACGCCCTCGACGGGTTCGCGGAGCTCGACGTGTCCGTCTTCCTCGCGAACATCGGCGGCGGCGGGATCGTCTCTGACCGGCACGCGAGCGCGGAGCTCGCCGAGGCGATGGACCCGGACCTCGTCGTCCCGATCCACTACGACACCTTCGAGCAGCTGGAGGCGGACGGCGAGGCGTTCGCGGGCGACGTGGCCGCGCGCTCGATCCCGGTCGCGCTCGACGCGCGCTCGGCGAACCAGTAGCGCCGCCCCTGCTGAGACGCCCCTCGATCGTCGCGTGACTCGGCCACGATTACTGCGGATCGTCAGTTCCGTCGGGACCCCGAAGAGTTGTTTTCACGTCCGTTCGATCGATCGCCGAGACGATCACCCAAATTCTTTTATTATTACTGAACGACACTTTGAGTATGTCACAGAGTGCGGATAAGAATATAGGGGTTAGGGGTATTGTTAATCGGCTTTTGTACGGCACCAAAGACACGCGGTTACGGGCGACTTGGCGAGTCTGTCTCCCGTTACTCGCCGGCTTCATACCCTATCTCGGCGGTCAGATCGTGATTCCGCTTGGACTCCGCTCAGTTATTGATGACGTTTCGGGGAGGAGTGACATCCTCTGGACGCTAGTACTGCTCACGTTGTTAGCTGCGGTAATTGCCCTCAGCGGACTAATTGCGGTCATTGTCGCCTCACGACTCGATAACCGTCCCACCCGGCGGTACGGATTCAATGTATCCAGACGATGGGGAACAGAATTCCTCGTCGGAGTACTGATCGGCGTGATCGCTTCGATCGGGGCCGTTCTCTATCAAGTAGCGAGAGGGTTTGCCACCCTCCATCCTGAGCCGACCGGCGTCGGTGTCGACTCGATGCTCCTCGGGGGCCTCGCTGTCGTTGTCATGCTGTTGTTTTTTCTTTCGAACAACGTGTTTGAGGAAATTCTGTTTCGGGCGATCTTCATTCAGAATGCCGCTGAGGGTCTTCGGATGCGGTCCGTGGGGAAGACCGGCGCAGTAGTTGTCGCACTCGCGGCAAGCGCCCCGATATTCGGGATGACGCATTTACTGGGCGGCGGTGGAGTAGCTGACGTGGTGACGAGTCTTATCGGGGGCATTCTATTCGCGACGGCTTACGTACTTAGCGGACAGCTGGCGTTGCCGATAGGCGTCCACTTCGGTGGTGTGGCTATCCTCACATTCCTTCAAGAACCGGTCTCGCAGGATCCAGAGTTGACGCTACCGTCGCTCCTCGTCGCCGAAGAGATTGGAAGCGCATCTCTTGTCCAATCTGTCGAATTATGGGTTGTACGGGCCGCAATCGGTGTGCTGCTCATCTGCGGGTGGGTGTACTATTCTACCGGTGAGATTACGATTGCTGAAGGCGTGTATTCGTGAGTTGCGGGACGACAGTCCGTCACGTTCAGTATCCGTTATGAAATCCACCAGTCATTTTCAACAGATTGCTGTCAAATCCTTCGATAGATGAGAAGGGCTGACTGATGAGTACGCACCCGCGGCGAACGACGGTTTCAGACGAGAGACGTCTCGGAAGAAGATGAGTTCGACTGAGCCGATCTTTATGAATGAACGATCTGGCGCGAGTGCCGCGACGCCGTCTCGCACGGTCCGTCGTCTACCGAAGCGGTCGGATCGCTCGGAGACCGCGCGAGTACCGGCCCCCGTCGGAAGTCGCGGGCGGTCTACGGTCGCCGCGCGATCAGCGTCGCCGCGAGTGCCGCGATCAAGGCGGCGACGACGCCGAATCCGGGCGCCTGGCTCTGCGACCCGCCTTCGTCGTCGGTCGACTCCTCGCCTTCCGTCTGCAGCTCCTCGACCGCGGTCGCGAGCGTCTCCGTCGACTCGATCACGCTCCGCGGGGAGGGTTGGTTGAGGTAGTTCACGTTCATCACGACGTAGTTGCCCTCGGTCCCGGCGGTCGTGCTGGCGTAGGGCTCCTCGTCGAGGATCGACGCCTCGGGGTCGGTGACGAGGATCAGTTCGGGGTCGGTCTCGAGGATGACCTCGTTCGAGAGCTGCGGGTAGCCGTCGCCCTCCGCGGCCGCGACGTTGTTCACGCCGCCGACCTCCATGAGCGAGTTGATGAAGGTGTTGTTCGCGGCGACGTAGCCGTCACCGAGCGGGTACAACGCGTTCGGCCGGTCGAGGTCCGCGGTCCGGTCCTCGGCGTCCGCGACCGCCTCGTTCATCTCCGCGTTCGTCTCGGTGGCGGCCTCGCAGTTACCGACGAGACGCCCGGTCGTCTCCGTTTTTTCCTCGATGTTCGCGATCGAGGTCGCCGCGTCGAAGTGGTACACCGTGAGGTTCTGCGCGCGGAGGGACTCGGCCACGCTCGCGGACGACGCGTTCGGAACGAGCACGAGGTCCGGCTCGGTGCCGACGACGCGCTCGACGCTGACGCCGAACCCCTCGGCCGAGACGTTCGTCCGCTCGCTGGCGCCGTCGAGGTAGGCGGCGTACTGCGTCACGCCGACGACGCGGTCCTGCGCGCCGATCTCCCAGAGCGTCTGCGCCGCCGACGGGTTCGTCGTCGTGATCCGCTCGGGCCGCTCGTCGAGCGTGACCGTCGTCCCCGTCGCGTCCGTGACCTCCAGCGGGAACCCGCACGCGTCGTCCGTCTGGTGGACGCTCGACCCGTCCGCCGGATCCTCGATGGTCGGCGACTCCGTCGTCGGCTGTGCACCCGCGGCCGGACCCGCGACGCCGCCCATGAGGGCGGTCGCCACGAGCAGGGCCATCGCGATAACGTACCTGTCTCGCATCGCATCGACGACGGCGCTCGTCCAATAAGTATTTACCTACTACAAGTTTTGTTGGAGAACGAATGACCGCCTGGGGACGGTCGGCGGGCTGGTCCGCGGCGCTAGCGGTGGTGCTCGCCGTCGTGATGGTCGCGAGCGCCGCGATCGGTCCCGTTCAAATTCCGCCGTCGGAGGTGGTGAAGGCGGTGTTGAACGCGCTCGTCGTTCCGGCCGGTATCGAGACGACCCCGCAGAGGGTCGGACCGCTCATGCTCCCGGGCATCGACCTCGCGTACCGGTCCCCCTTCGCGTTCCCCGTCGAGGACGTTCACCAGCGGATCGTCGTCGGGGTCCGGCTCCCGCGGATCTTCATGGCCGCGCTCGTGGGGTTCGCGCTGGCGGCCGCCGGCACGGTGATGCAGGGGTTCTTCCGCAATCCGATGGCTGACCCGTCGATCATCGGCGTGTCGTCGGGCGCGGCGGTCGGCGCGGTCGCGTTCATCGTCTTCCCCGTCGCGCTGTCGACGACCCTGACGCTCCCGGTGGTCGGCGCGGTCGACGTGGCCCTCTCGCACGGCGCCGGGGTCAGCCTCTTCGCGTTCGTCGGGGCCCTCGCCGCCGCATTCGGCGTGTACGCCATCGCGACGCGGCACGGGCGGACCCCGGTCGCGACGCTGCTCCTCGCCGGCGTCGCCATCCAGACGTTCCTCGGCGCGGTCATCTCGTACCTGCAGCTGCAGGCCGGCGAGTCGCTCCGTCGGATCGTCGCGTGGCTGATGGGTCACCTCTCCGGCGCCGCGTGGAGCGATGTCGCGGTCACCGCGGTCGTGGTCCCGCCGCTGTTCGGTCTCCTGTTGGTGTACGCGCGCGACCTCAACGTCATGCTACTCGGCGAGGAGGAGGCCCAGGGACTCGGTATCGCGGTCGAGCGCACGAAGCGAATTCTGCTCGGCGCCTCGGCGCTGATCACGGCCGCGGGGGTCGCCTTCGCGGGCGTCATCGGCTTCGTCGGCCTGATCGTTCCACACATGCTCCGGCTGGTCGTCGGCCCCGACCACCGCGTCCTGCTCCCGACCGCCGCGCTCGCGGGCGGGTCGTTCCTCGTCGCCGCCGACACCCTCGCGCGGGCCGGGAGCACGGAGCTGCCGGTCGGGATCGTGACCGCGGCCGTGGGGGCGCCCTTCTTTATCTACCTGCTCGTGACCCGGGAGGTGCACGAGCTGTGACCGCCGAATCGCCCGCCCTCGGCGACGCCGACGCCTCCGCCGGCGACACCGATATCCCGCCGATCGAGGTCAGCGACCTGTCGGTCTCCTTCGGCGACGTACCCGTCGTCTCCGGGGTAGACCTCCGGGTCGAGCGCGGGTCGCTCGTGGGGCTCGTCGGCCCGAACGGCGCGGGGAAGACGACGGTCCTCCGGGCGATCAAGGGGACGCTCTCGCCTGACGCCGGCGAGGTCCGACTCGACGGCGACCCCGCCGAGTCCCTGTCCGCGCGCGAGGCCGGACGGCGGGTCGCCGGCGTCCCGCAGGAGACGAGCCTCGCGTTCGACTTCCGAGTGCGGCAGATCGTCGAGATGGGGCGGACGCCGCATCTCGGGCGATTCGACGGCCACGGGCCCGACGACGAGCGCGCGGTCCGCGAGGCGATGGACGCGGCGGGCGTCGAGCGCTTCGCCGACCGAGCGATCACCGAGGTCTCCGGCGGCGAACGCCAGCGAGTGCTACTGGCGCGCGCGCTGGCACAGGAGACGGCGTCGCTGCTGCTCGACGAGCCGACGGCGAGCCTCGACGTGAACCACGCGGTCCGGACCCTCGAACTCGTCAGAGAGCTCGTCGACGGGGGGCGCGCCGCGCTCGCCGCCATTCACGACCTCGACATGGCCGCGCGGTACTGCGACGAGATCGTCGTTCTCGCGAACGGCGGCGTCCGGGCCGCCGGCCCGCCGGAGACGGTGCTGACGGCGGACGCGCTCCGGGACGCGTTCGACGCCGAGGCGTTCGTCGGCGAGAGCCCGGCGACGGGTTCGCCGACGGTCACCGCGTTCGACGCCGGCGACGAGGGCGCGTTGGCCGACTCGCCCGACTCGGCTGACCCCGCCGACTCGCGCCGCGTCCACGTCGTCGGGAGCGGCCGACCGGCGGGACGCGCGGTCGCGCGGCTGGCCGCGGCCGGTCACGCCGTCTCCGTCGGGGTCGTCCCCGAGGGCGACGCGGCCGCCGGCGTCGCCGCCGACGCGGACGCGCCGGTCGTGACGGCGCCCCCGTTCGCGGCGGTACCTTCCGAGCGCCGGGACGAGGCGGTCGCCCTCGCGCGGGCGGCCGACGTGACCGCCGCGGTCGGGAAAGCAGGACGAGCGGGCGACGAACTCGGATCGAACATGGCCGTTCTAGACGCGAGCGACCGGATTGTGCGCGTTGACGACACATTCGGCGATGGCGACCTGCTCGACGCGGTACGCGAGAGCGACGAAGCTGACACCTCGGGCCGGTGAGATCGGCCCGAACGGCCCGGTCGTTATCGGCCTCGGAACAGCTCTGTCACAACCTGCTTGTCCAGCGATCTCTCAGTCTGAAACACCGGTCGATAGACCTGCTTTCTGATCGATCGCGGGAGTGAGTGTTGCAGATCTGTGGGGGCGATACGGTATTTAAAAAAACTGAGCGGCAGCGACGATCACTTATAAAGGACGGTGCGGTGGCGCGCCCCGGTGAGCGGCCCTGCGGGCCGCGAACCGCGAGGGACCTCCGGTCCCTCTGGCAGCCGGCGGCGGAGCCGC
>NZ_AOJG01000012.1 GCF_000337375.1 Halorubrum lipolyticum DSM 21995
GCGCAGGCGTTCACGAGAGCAAAGCTCTCGTGAGCCAATCAGAACGCAAAGCGTTCTGATGACGACGGAAGCAGCGTGGCGCTACGCGCCACGAGCAGGCGGCGGCGAAGTCGCCGACGACACCGCAACGAGGGAGCGAACAACGTGAGCGACCGAGTGAGGCGCGCAGCAAGCGTGCGCCCGCCTCGCCGACTGGGGCTTTGGCGGAGTTCGCCGCCGATCCGTCGGCAACGATTTATAAGTAAGCGGCTGGGGCTTTGGAAGCCTTCACCGCCGATCCACCAGCAACCACGTATAAACAGCCGACAGCAACATCAGTCGATCACGTATAAACGACGTATGAATGGCGGACGGGCGGGGTAGCCCGGCGTTCCGGCGCGGGGTATCCCGGTTGCCTTCTCCACCCCGCGACCCGACGAGCGACGGGCGTCCGGCGATGGGCTGCTCGCTTCCGCGCCTGACCCGGTGTCGCCGACGAACCGCGACGGACCGCTCCTGCGAGCGGGCGTCGCGGACCGCTGTCCCCGGCGGACGAGGCTTCCACGTTGGCTCTCGGGGCCCGCGCCGGTCAGACCGGACGCGCCCGCTGTTCGGTCCCCGCTAAAGACTACCTCGCGGGTGACGAGCGGGGCCTAACCGCCCGACCTAGTCCAGTTCGGCGTACACGGCACCACCTTAAGGGCCTTTCGTTCGGCGGAGACCGGATCGCCTCCGGAAGCGTCGGGGAGCGACGCTACGCCAGCAGATCGCGGGCGTACACGGCGGCGGCGACCGGGATCGGAACGGAGAGCGCGACGACGACGCGCGCGTGCCACACCAGCCAGAGGTTGTCGCGGAACATCGGGCTCGGCTCGATCGCCGTCGCCCACGCCACCGCGCTCAGGGTCGTCGCGACCCCGAGCACGACCGCGGCGCCGGCGAGCGTTCCGGGGTCGAGGTTCCCCCGATCGACCGAGGCGACGACGACCGCGCTGAGCAGCGCGAACAGCGCGATTCCGGCGCCGCCGACGATCCCCGAGGCGTAGTAGTCGGCGAGCTGTGACGCGTACGCTCCCCCCGACAGGACCGCGTACGGCGCGGCGAGCGCGAGCACGGTGACGACGCCGGCGGCGATCCCCACCCGACGCGAGATGTCGCGGAGCTCCATGCCCGAGGCTCGGTGAGGGACGGCGGTAAAAGGACCGGATCGGAGCGAGACGCGAGGGGGAAAGAGGGGAGGCGTGACGGCGGGGCGGCGCGCTCCCGTAGCGTTTTGGGTCGCCGGCGCGGAGGGTGGACCATGACCCTCGACGTCGACCCGCCGGAGCCGCCCGAACTCGCCGCCGTCGACCCGAACGAGTACGAGGACGCCGAGGTCGCCGGCGGCGAGTACCGCCGCGACGAGCTGGAGGCGTTCCTGCGCGAGGGCGCGTGGGAGGAGGCGTTCGCGGAGTGGGCCGCCGGCAGCGACATGGACGAGGAAGATTGGCGGATCGCGCTCGACCTCGAACTCGTTTCCCGGTTCGACTTCTTCTGGGACGACTTCGCCGACCGCGTCGGCTACCACGCACCCGGGCTCCCCGAGGACTGGAAGGAGCGCGACCTCCACCCGGAGCTGGACTCGTGGGGGACCGTCTCCGCGATCAACGCGGGGCTCACGGAGCTGGGACAGATCGTCTGCGAGACGCTGAAAGAGGAGTACATCGACTGGGAGGCCGAGTTCGAGGCGCCCGACGACCTCCCCGACTTCGGGGAGTAGCGCGGGGCGCTCGCTTCGATCGCCCCCTTTCGCTCCCGCTCCCTTTCGCTCCCGCTCCCTTTCGTTCCCGCTCCCCTTCGCTCCCGCTCAGTGCCCCCAGAGCGTCCCGTCCGGGGCGTAGCGCGCGTCCATGATGCGGTCCCACTGCGCGTCGGACAGCTCCAGGTCGGTCGCGGCGACGTTCTCTTCGAGCTGGTCGGTCGTTCGCGCGCCGACGATGGGGACGCAGGTGAACTCGTCCCACTCGGTGAGCCACGCGAGCGCGACCTGCGCGGGCGTCGCGTCGAGCTCGTCGGCGACCTCGCGCACCGCGTCCAGCACCGTCCAGCCGCGCTCGGAGAGGTAGAAGCGCTCGAAGCGGTCGTCGAAGCTGGCGCGCGAGCCGTCCGGCGCGATCACTTTCTCGGGGTCGTCGGGGTCGGCGCGCTCGTACTTGCCGGTGAGGAACCCGCCCGCGAGCGGGGAGTACGGGCAGACGGCGATGTCCTGGTCGATGCAGACGTCGAGGTACTCCTTCACGTCCTCGTAGTAGCCCGCGTGGTGGAGCGGCTGGACCACGTCGAAGCGCGCGTAGTCGTTGGCGTCGGCGGTCCACAGTGCCTTCGTCAGCTGCCACGCTGCCATCGTCGAGGCGCCGAGGTAGTGCACCTTCCCCTCCGAGACCAGCTCGTCGAGGACGCGCATCGTCTCCTCGATCGGCGTCTCCTCGTCCCAACGGTGGATGTAGTAGATGTCCAGGTAGTCGGTGTCGAGCCGATCGAGGGTCCCCTCGACCTGCGCGCGAATATGTTTGCGGCCGAGCCCGGAGTCGTTGGGACCGGGTTCGCCGCGCCCGTCGAACGGGAAGTACACCTTCGAGGCGATCACGTAGTCCTCGCGCTCGCGCTCCGCGAGCCACTCCCCGATGTACTCCTCGCTCGTCCCGTTCGGCGTCCCGTACACGTTGGCGGTGTCGATGAAGTTGATCCCGCGGTCTGCCGCCGCGTCGAGGAGCTCGTGCGCCTCCTCGCGGCCCGTCTCGACGACGCCGTTCGTCTCTCTCCCGAAGCGCCACGTCCCGAAGCAGAGCTCGGAGACGCTGAGTCCCGTGTTACCGAGTCGTCGGTAGTCCATACTCGATTAACCCGTTCTGCGAGAATAAAACACCGTGACTCCGTTTCGACCGATCGGGCACGCACCGCACCCGATAGTTAAGTCGATGTCTGAAGACTTGTTACCATGGAACATGTCGAGTACGCGTACAGTCGCGGGATGGACGACGCCGAGACGGCCGAGCGGTTACGCGCGGCGACGTCCGGCGTCCTCTCGCTCGCTCGGGAGAACGACGCGTACGCGCTTCCGCTGGCGCACTACTACGACGGCGAGAAGCTCTACTTCCGTCTCGGACTGAGTGACGGGAGTACGAAGCTGGCGTTCTGGGACGCGACCGAAACGGCTTGCTACGTCGTCCATAGCACAGAGTCCACCGACGAGCCGCAGGAGATCGACTCGTGGAGCGTCGTCGTTACCGGACGGCTCACCGAGCTGTCCGAGGCCGAACGCGAGCGCTTCGACACCGCCGAGATCAATCGCCGGTTCACTCCGATCCGGGTGTTCGACGAGGCCATCGAAGACATCGACGTCGTCATCGCGGGGTTCGAGATCGACGAGATGACGGGCCGAACGACACCGGCTGCGGACCGCTAACGCCGGGCACGCGACGCCGAGTTCCCCGGTCGCGTGGCACCGATGTCGCCGGGCGGGCGCCGAGTCCGCCGTATTCAAATACGCGCGCGAAGACCAACGGATATGGACGATATCGACGACCAGTACACGCCCGCGGACGTCGAGTCGGCGGTCGACGAGTACTGGGACGACACCGACGCCTACGAGTCGGCGAAGGAGGCGCACGCCGACGACCCGCCCTTCTTCTTCGTGGACGGGCCGCCGTACACCTCCGGGCAGATGCACCTCGGCACGGCGTGGAACAAGACGCTGAAGGACGCGATCATCCGCCACAAGCGGATGACCGGCCACCGCGTCACCGACCGCCCGGGCTACGACATGCACGGGCTCCCGATCGAGGTGAAAGTCGAGGAGGAGCTCGGCTTCGAGAACAAGCGGGACATCGAGGAGTACGGGATGGAGCCGTTCATCCAGAAGTGCAAGGAGTTCGCCCTGGAAAACCGGGCGGCGATGGACGAGGACTTCAAGTCGATCGGCGTGTGGATGGACTGGGACGACCCGTACGAGACGATCGACCCCGAGTACATGGAGGCCGCCTGGTGGGCCTTCTCCGAGGTCGCCGACAACGGGCTCGTCGAGCAGGGGAAACGCTCCATCTCGCAGTGCCCGCGCTGCGAGACCGGGCTCGCCAACAACGAGGTCGAGTACGAGGACGTCGAGGACCCCTCCATCTACGTGAAGTTCCCCCTCGCGGACCGGGAAGGAAGCCTCGTCATCTGGACGACGACGCCGTGGACCATCCCCGCGAACACCTTCGTCGCCGTCGACGAGGAGCTCACCTACAACGCGGTCCGCGCCGAGCGAGACGGCGAGGAGGAGGTGCTCTACGTCGCCGAGGCGTGCGTCGAGGACGTGCTCGGGGAGGGCCGCTACGAGGAGTACGAGGTCGAGGCGGAGCTGACGGGCGACGAACTGGTCGGCTGGGCGTACGACCACCCGCTCGCCGACCGCGTCGCCGAGTACCCGGACTTCGAGGGCGCCGGGCAGGTGTACGCCGCCGACTACGTCGAGGCCGACCGCACCGGGCTGGTCCACTCCGCGCCCGGTCACGGGGAAGAGGACTTCCACCGCGGCAGCGAGCTCGGACTCGACATCTACTGTCCCGTCGGTCCCAACGGCGAGTTCACCGAGGCGGCCGGCGAGTACGCCGGGCGGTTCGTGCGCGACGCCAACGACGACATCGTCGAGGACTTAGTCGCCGACGGCCACATGCTCGCGCACGGCACCGTCGAGCACAGCTACGGCCACTGCTGGCGCTGTGACACCGGGATCATCCAGCTGGTCACCGACCAGTGGTTCATCTCGATCACGGATGTCAAGGAGGACCTCCTCGACAACATGGAGGACTCGGAGTGGCACCCGCAGTGGGCCCGCGACAACCGCTTCCGCGACTTCATCGAGGACGCTCCCGACTGGAACGTCTCCCGCCAGCGCTACTGGGGCATCCCGATCCCGATCTGGGTGCCGGAGGACGCGGACGGGAGCGACCTCGACGACGACATGATCGTGATCGGCACCCGCGAGGAGCTCGCCGAACGCGTCGAGGAGGACGTCGACCCCGAGGCGATCGACCTCCACCGCCCGGCCGTCGACGACCTGACGATCGTCGAGGACGGCACCGCCTACCGCCGCGTCGAGGACGTGTTCGACGTGTGGCTCGACTCCTCGGTCGCCTCGTGGGGCACGCTCGGGTACCCGAGCGACGAGGGCGCCCACGACGAGCTGTGGCCCGCCGACTTCATCGTCGAGGCGCACGACCAGACCCGCGGCTGGTTCTGGTCGCAGCTCGGGATGGGGACCGCCGCAGTCGGCGAAGTCCCCTACGAAGAGGTTCTCATGCACGGATTCGCCAACGACGAGGACGGCCGCAAGATGTCGAAGTCCGTCGGGAACATCGTCACCCCGGAAGAGGCGATCGAGCGCGCCGGCCGCGACCCGCTCCGAACGTACCTCCTCAGCCACGACCAGCAGGGAGTCGACCTCGCGTTCGAGTGGGACGGGCTCGGCGAGCTGCAGGGGAAGCTCAACATCCTCTGGAACGTGTTCCGCTTCCCGCTGGAGTACATGGAGCTCGACGGCTACGACCCCGCCGACGCCGACCTCTCGGACGGCGAGCTCGAACTCGTCGACGAGTGGGTGCTCTCGCGGCTCCAGTCCGTCGAGACCGAGGCGACGGAGGCGTGGGCCGACTACCGCGTCAGCGACGCCGTCAACGCCGTCATCGAGTTCGTCACGCAGGACGTGTCGCGCTTCTACGTGAAGGCGGTCCGCGACCGCATGTGGGAGGAGGCCGACTCCGCCTCGAAGCGCGGCGCCTACGCGACGCTCGCGACCGTCCTCGACGAGACGACCCGGCTGCTCGCGCCGATCGCGCCGTACCTGACCGAGCGCATGTACCAGACGCTCGACGGCGAGGCCACGACGGTCCACCAGCTCGACTACCCCGAGCCCGACGCGGACCTCCGGGACCCCGAGCTCGAACGCGACGTGAGCGTCCTCCGCGACGTGGAGGAGGCCGCCGCGAACGCCCGCCAGCAGGCCGGGCGCAAGCTCCGCTGGCCCGTGCCGCGCGTGGTCGTCGAAAGCGACGACGACGAGGTGACCGCCGCGGTCGAGCGCCTCGCCGACCTGATCGCCGACCGCGTCAACGCCCGCGAGGTGACCGTCACCGACGCGTTCGACGAGCTGGTCGAGACCGCCGAGCCGCAGATGGCCTCCATCGGGCCGGCGTTCGGCGGCGACGCGCAGAAGGTGATGGAGGCGGTGCAGGGCGCGACCCGCGCGGCGGTCGAGGGCGGCGAGGTGACCGTCGACGGCGAGCCCGTCGACCTCGCCGACGAGATGATCGAGTACGTCGCCGAGCCGCCGGAGCACGTCTCCGGCGCCGACTTCGACGGCGGCGCCGTCTACGTCGACACCTCGCTGACTCCCGAGATCGAATCGGAGGGGTACGCCCGAGACGTGATCCGCCGAATCCAGGAGATGCGAAAGGAGCTGGACCTGGACGTGGAGGCCCGGATCCGCGTCGGGGTCGACGTCGACGACGACCGGATCGCCGGCTTCGTCGACGACCACGCCGACCTGATCGCCGGCGAGGTGCGCGCCGACGCGTGGCTCGACGGCCCGAGAGACGCCGCGGACGCCGACGGCGGCCTCGTCGAAGAGTGGGAGGTCGAAGGCGTCGCGGTTACGATCGGAATCGAACCGGTCGCGTAACGATCGAATCGGCGTTTCGCACGGCCGTATTCACAGAGGTACGTGCAATTAGCGAGTCGTCATACGCCAAATAGCGGTATAACTGATCGGACACCCGATTCGTATCCTCGCTTCCCTGTGAAACGTTGCCGTCCCGAAACCTATAGGTGACTTCTTTACCCACGGTCGTACATGCATGTCCGGGCGGCTCGGCCCGACGACGCGGAGGCGCTTCGAACGGCGGTCTCGCGGGCCCGCGAGGCGACCGTATTCGACGACATCGGAGCTCCCCTTCTCGACGTGTCCGCCGCCGGCGTCCGCGAGGCCGCCGCGGAGGCCGAGTGGTCGTTCCTGATGGAAGACGAGGAGGGACCGGTGGGCGTCGCCATCGCCCATCCTGACGCCGAAGAGTCGGTCGACGGACCGACGGCCGTGGGGGAATCGGCCGACGACCCGGGAGGGGCCGGCGAGGGCGACCGGGAGGCCGAACTGCTCGCGCTGTGGGTCCACCCGAACCACGCCGGCGAGGGCGTCGCGAGCGAACTGCTCGCTCGCGTCGCGTCCTCGGTCGCCGACCACGGCGTCGGGACCCTTCGAGCGAGCGTTCCCGCCGACAGCCCCGGCGCCACCGAGTTCTTTAGCGCGCACGGGTTCGCGCACCGCGAGACGCGTCGCGGGCCGGCCGGCGACGAGTCGATCGTCGTGACCGACGTGGACGCGCTTCGATAACGCGTCCGGCACCCCGACGGGGCGGAATGAAGTGTCCGGCGCGTCCACTGCCACCCGTCCGATCATGATTCCCGTCGACTTCGGTTCGTCCCTCCTCGTCGCGCTCGGCGCCGCGCTCGTGATCGTCGCCCTCGCGAGTCTCTCGTCCGGGAGTCGGCTCCGCCGGCTCTACGGGACCGACGACGGCGACGACGCGGGCGCGCGAGCGAACGCCGCCGTTCTCGGAGGGACCGGCGCGTTCCTGCTCGCGCTGGCGGCAGCGATCGCCTTCGAGGTCCCCGAGCGGCTCGTCGCGGCCGGGGCGCTCGGTGTCACCGCCCTCGGAACGATCGGCCTCGGATGGCTCGTCCGCTACCGCGACCGCCGCGAACTCCTGACGACGCCGGACGTGAGCCGCGAGCGGGCGCGGCGGCTCGGCGGGGCGGCGATGTGGGCCGGGACGCTGCTCTGTCTCCCGCTCGCCGGAGTTCTGCTGGGGGCGAGCGAGTCCGCGGTCGCCATCGCAGCGCTGGGCGGTACGGCGGTGGCGGGGCTCCTCATCGCGCTCGCATACCGATAGAAGATCTGCCGGTGTCGAACCGATCGACGGGTCAGAGCTTACTTCAGGCGCTCCTGCAGGAACGAGGGGTGCGCCGCGGTGACGCCGTCCACGCCGAGGAGCTTCTCCGAGATGACGTCGCCCAGCTCGTCGCCGTCGCCGGCGCGGACCTCGGCCATCAGCATGTGGTCGCCGGATGAAGTGTACAGCGCCTGTACCTCGTCGAGCTCTTTCAGCTTCCGAGTCGCGCTCACGTACTGTCCCGAGTCGACGTCCATCCCGACCATCGCGATCGACTGCGACGAGAGCTTCTTCGGGTCGACCTCCGCGGAGTAGCCGACGATCACGCCCTTCTCTTCGAGGCGGTCGATGTACTTCCGCACCGTCGGCTTCGAGACCTCCGCTCGGTCGGCGATCTCCGCGCAGGAGGCCTGTGCGTCCTCCTCTAACACCGACAGGATCCGTTCCTCCGTCGATACCGTACTCATACCGAATGCTTTGTCTCGACAGAAAAAATACCTTGCGAATCGAAAAACGAGACGAGCGGACGACGAACCGCGACGGGATCGTCGGGCGATCCCGGTCTACGCCCGCGTCAGGCGTGCTTGTCGAGGAACTCGTCGTGGGAACGCTCCCACTCGTAGTCGTCGTCCCAGTAGCGCTCGGCCAGCGGCTCCTCGGGCATCTCGCCGATCGTCTGCTTCTCCGAGCCGTAGGACGGGCGGTCCTCGTCGACGTAGTAGCGGCCGGTGAGGACCTCGCCCTCGTACAGCGACTCCTCGGTCTGGCGCATCATCTCCGCGGCCTCGACGCGGTCCGTCTTGTCGAAGTCGTAGTCGTCGGACTCGTTGACGTCGATGTACGGGACGTACTGGCGCGCGTCCTTGTTCCAGGTCGGACACTGGGTGAGGAAGTCGACGTGCGCGAACCCGTCGTGCTCGATCGCCTCGATGATGATCTCTTTCGCCTGGTTCGGGTTGACCGCGGCGGTGCGGGCGACGTAGGAGGCGCCGGCGTTCAGCGACAGCGAGAGGGGCTTGAGCGGCTCCTTTGCGCTGCCGTGCGGCTGCGTCTTCGACTTGTGGCCCTTCGGGCTCGTCGGGGAGGTCTGTCCCTTCGTGAGCCCGAAGATCTCGTTGTTGAAGACGATATACGTCATGTCGTGGTTCTCCCGGGCCGTGTGCAGGAAGTGGTTCCCGCCGATCCCGTAGCCGTCGCCGTCGCCGCCGGCGGCGATCACTTCGAGGTCGGGGTTCGCGAGCTTCGCGGCGCGGGCCACGGGCAGCGAGCGCCCGTGGATCGTGTGGAACCCGTACGTGTCGAGGTAGCTGTTCAGCTTCCCGGAACAGCCGATCCCGGTACACAGGAGGGTCTCCTCGGGCGAACGGCCGACCTCGGGGAGCGCCTGTTTGAGCGCCTTCAGGACGCTGAAGTCACCGCAGCCGGGACACCACGTGGGCTGCGGCTCGACGCCGGGGGTGTACTCGTCGCGGTCGATCTCTCGCTCCTCTCCAATTGCTGAAAACGTGCTCATTGGTTAGTCACCTGCGGCTGGGACGAAGGTGGTCTGATGGCCGGACGCGTCGCCGTCGCCCTCGATGATCGCGGCCTCGAACCCGTCAACGATCTCGGCGGGCTCGAAGGGGTTCCCGTTGTACTTCAACAGGCTCGACAGCTTCTCGCCGTAGCGGCCGAGGTTCTTCTGAACGAGCCCGCGGAACTGTCCGGACGCCGTCATCTCGACGACCAGGACCTCGTCGACGCTCTCGACGAACGCCTCGACCTGCTCGGTCGGGAACGGGAGCATGTCGGAGACGCCGTACGATTTCACCGAGATCCCGGCGTCGTTGAGCCGACCGACCGCCTCCTCGACGGTTCCCTGCTGGCTCCCGAACGTGAGGATACCGTACTGCGCGTCGTCGGGACCGACGTACGAGCCGGTGTCCTCCTGATCGAGGTCGGCGCGGATCGCCTCCAGCTTCTGCGTCCGCCGGTCGATCTGCGCGACGCGGTTGTCCGGCGACTCCTCGATGTGGCCGGTGGGACTGTGCTCGTTGCCGGTCGCGAGGAAGCGACCGCCCTTCTGGCCGGGGATCGAGCGCGGCGAGACGCCGTCCTCGACGTCGTGCTGGAACCGGTGGAACTTCCCGTCGGGCGAGTGCGGCTCGTCGGCGAGCGCGTCCTCGGTCAGGGTCTTCCCGAGCGTCGGGTTCGGCTCGCGGTCGAAGTGGCTCTTGGGGACGTTCGTCATCTCGCCGCCGAGCTTCTGGTCGTACAGGAGGATCGACGGGATCTGGTACTCGTAGGCCAGTCGGAAGGCGATCCGCGACTGCTCGTACGCCTCCTCGACGGTCCCGGGCGCTAAGACGACGCGCTGGGAGTCGCCCTGCGAGGTGTACAGGACGTGTTCGAGGTCGGACTGCTCCGGCTTCGTCGGCATCCCGGTCGACGGGCCGGCGCGCATGGCCTCGACGAGGACGACGGGCGTCTCCGTCATCTCCGCGAGCCCGAGCGGCTCCGACATCAGCGCGAAGCCGCCGCCGGAGGAGCCGGACATGGCCTTCACGCCGGCGTGGGAGGCCCCGACCGCGAGCGCGGCCGCGGCGATCTCGTCTTCCACCTGCTCGGAGATCCCGCCGAGCGACGGCAGGTTCTGCGTCATGATGGTGAACACCTCGGTCCACGGCGTCATCGGGTAGCCGGCGATGAACCGGCAGCCCTCGTCGATGGCGCCGTAGGAGATGGCGTCCGAGCCGGACATGAGCAGCTGCGTCTCGTCGTGCTCGCCGGTCGGTACCGACACGTCCGGGGCGTCCACGTCGTACTCCTCGCTGACCTGGTCGTAGGCGGTCTCGAGGATCTCGATGTTCGGTTCGAGGATCTTCTCCGGCATCGCGTCGCGCATCAGGTCCTCGACGTGGTTGAGGTCCATGCCGGTCAGCGCGCAGGTCGCGCCGACGCCGGCGGTGTTGCGCATGACCTCGCGACCCATGTCGCGGGCGAGCCCGCGGAGGTCGAGGGGGTATACGTGCCAGTCGTTCTCCTCGGCGCGTTCCTCGAAGTCCGGGATCTCAGAGGCGTCTAAGAGCCCCTCGTCGTAAACGATGACCCCGCCCTCGCGGAGCTCGTCGAGGTTCTCCGAGAGCGGCTTGATCTCTTCGTTCCCGTAGACGGCTTCCTCCTGCGGGTTACGGGCGAACGAGTCGCCGAGCGCGAGCAGGAAGTTGTACCCGTCTCCCCGGGAGTTCACCGGGTCCGAAGACGCACGGACTTCGGTGTAGGTGTGGCCCCCGCGGATCCGCGACGGGTAGTGGCGATGCGTGAAGACGTTGAGCCCCGATCGCATCAAGGCCTTCGCGAAGTTCTGGCTGGTCGAAGCGATCCCGTCACCGGATCCCCCCGATATCCGCCAGATGAGTTCGTCGTCAGTCATAGTGGTATGTGAGCCCGTGAGGGCCTAGTGATTCGACATTGTGTTGGTTACCTCTTAGGGCTTGCTATGGAATCACAAGAGACGATCATGAAGGACCTTTAATATCGGCCGTCTCCGACCGGGAGAACCGTCATATTCGACCGTTCGGATCCGTTCCCCCTCTCGGGGAATCGCCGGCGTTCCGCGCCCTTTTACTCGCCGCCCGCCCGACGGGTCGTATGCTCACGTTCATCGGTCTCGGCCTCTACGACGAGCGCTCGATCACCGTCGAGGGGCGCGAGGCGCTCCGGTCCGCGGACCGGGTCTTCGCGGAGTTCTACACGAGCCGGCTGGTCGGCGCCGACGTGGACGACCTCGAGGCGTACCACGACGCGGAGATCGAGGTCCGGTCCCGCGAGGGCGTCGAGCGAGATCCGGAGGCGATCCTCGCGGCGGCGGCGGACGGCCACGCCGCGTTCCTCACCGCGGGCGACACGATGATATCGACGACCCACACCGACCTCCGGCTGCGCGCCGAGGAGCGCGGGATCGACACCCGGGTGATCCACGGCGTGACCGCGCAGTCGGCCGCGTCGAGTCTGACCGGGCTCCAGAACTACCGGTTCGGCAAGGCCACGACGCTCCCGTTCCCGTACGCTCACGGCGGGGACGACGTGCCCGGAAGCGTGATCGACACGATCGAGGCGAACCGCGAGCGCGGGCTCCACACCGTCGTCTACCTCGACATCAAGGTCGGCACCGGCCCGACCGGTCCCGACCCGGACCACGAGGAGTACATGACCGCCGACGTGGCCGCCGGCCTGCTCGCCGACGGGTGGGAGGACGCGCTCGCGGTCGTCGTCGCCCGCGCGGGGGCGCCCGACGCGGTCGTCGCCGCCGACCGCCTGAGCGCGCTCGCCCAGCGCGAGTTCGGCGACCCGCTCCACCTCCTCGTGATCCCCGGGGACCTCCACCACGTCGAGGCCGACGCGCTCGCCGGGCTGGCGGGCGCCCCTGCGGACCTCATCGAGGAGTGAGCGCGGCGGGGGTCGCGGCCCCGACGACCGCACGTTTGATGACCCCCGACCGCGTTATCACGCCACATGACTGACCTCGCCGTCGAACGGCTCATGTCGACCGACCTCGTCACGATCGGCCCGGGCGCCGCCGCCGCCGACGCGGCCCGGCGCATGCTCGAAACGGACGTGAGTTCCATCCTCGTCGTCGACGACGACGGGCGCCTGACGGGACTGATAACCGCGACGGACTTCGTCTCGCTCGTCCGACGGAACGACCCGGAAGACGAGACGTCCGTCGAGGCGTTCATGACGACGGACGTCGTCACCGTGTCCCCCGACGATTCCGTCGAAGAGCTCGCGGAGCCGACCGACCGGGGGTACACGCACCTGCCGGTGGTCGACGCGGACGATCAGCTGGTCGGGATGGTGTCGACGACCGACCTCACGGCGTACGTCTCGGAGCAGCGGTGAGCGGTCCGGCGGCGCGCAGCCGATGCGCCGTCAGACGGCGCGCGACCCACCTCGGGAGGCAGTCTCCGACCGCGAGAGTCAGCGACCCGACGCGGCCATCTGGTCGTCGTAGGTGGCGCCCGCCGCGATCAGGAACCCGATTATCGCGGTGACGACGGCGATGCTCCCGATCGCGACGACGGCGATAGAGAACAGGTCGTTCGGGAGGACCCGTGCGGACGTCAGCAGCGACACCGCCGTGACGCCCCCGATCAGCAGCAGGAGGCGACCGAACCGAGCGGTGTCGAGCCCGCTGTCACTTGACATAGGACCTGATCTCGTTGATGACGCCGTCGTACCCGTCGTCGCTGGCCTCGGCGCCGAGCGAGTGGATCGACTGGCATATCCACATCCCGGCGGTGAAATTCAACAGCGCCACGAAGGACACCAGCCCGAGCTGCGAGTCCACGGTGAGCCCGATGACGAGCCCCAACGGGAGCGTCACCGACATGATGGCGTGCGTGAGCAGCGACCGGGTCCCGAAGTCGTCCAACGAGCTGAGAGCCCCTGACATGTGAACAGTACGGGCACGAACGCGTATATATGCTCGTCCGAACGGCGTCAGGTCCTCCGGACCGTTCGCCGTCCGTGCGGAAGCGGTCGGTCCGTTCGAAGCCGCGCACCGGAAGAGTAATCAAACATGGTAGCACACGACATGGTATGGATCTGAACGACCGGACCCGCGTCAGCGATGTCATGTCGACGCCGCTCGAGACGATCGGGGCCGACGAACCGCTCCGGGAGGCTGCGCGGCGGATGAGCGACAGCGACATCAGCGCGCTCGTCGTGACGACCGGAGGCGGCTGTATCGTCACGCAGAGCGACATCGTCGGCGCCGTCGCCGAGGGGGAAGACACCACTGAGACGACCGTCCGAGACGTGATGACGCGGAACGTCGAGACGGTGACGCCGGACCTCATGATGGAGGAGGTCGCGGCGATGATGACGATGTACGGCGTGAAACACCTCCCCGTCGTCGACGACGACTACGTCGGGATGGTCTCTTCGACCGACGTGGCCGAGCACCTCTCCTGAGTCGACGGGCGGCGTCGGGTCCGCTCGTCTGTTTAAATGAGAAGCAGCGGCGCGCCGACCGCGATCCCCGCCGCGATCAGCACGAGGTTCCAGAACAGCACGGGCCGGACCAGCTCCCGCGCGATGCTCGCGGCGAACGCCGTCTTGACGAGGACGCTCGCGGCCGTCCCCGCGACGACGCCCGCGACCGCGGTGTCGACGGTGATCTGGCCGGTCCCCAGAAGCGAGACGGCGGTCGTCGTCGCGGTTCCGGAGGAGACGAGCCCGGCGAGGAACGACGTGGCGACGAACCCGCCCGCGCCGAACGTTCGCTCGGCGCCCGCCGAGACGAGCAGCACGAGGACGAACAGCGCGCCGAACGTCAGGGCGTTCCGGAGGCTGAACGGCGAGGTCAACTCGGCCTCCATCGTCGTCCGCCAGTCGCTGCGCCACACGGCGACGAGGACGCCGGTGACCGTGATCGCGCCCAGCGGCGCGCCCACGACCACTGCGGCCTCGGGGACGAAGGCGGCGACGACGGCGGCGTTCCGGAGGGCCATCGCCGCGTTCGCCAGCAGGATCGACCCGACCGCGATGTCGAGTAAGTCCGCTCGTCCCTTCGTGCGTTTCGCCATCTCCGCGACGACCGCGGTGGAGTTCACGAGCCCGCCGAAGAACCCGGTGACTGCGTAGCCGCGCCCCTGGTACCGCTTCACGAGCACGTAGTTGACGAAGCCGATGGCGCTGACCGCGACGACGAGCGACCAGATCAGCCGCGGCTGGACCGCGCCCCACGGGTCGACCGTCTCCGCCGGGAGCAGCGGGAAGACGACGAACGCGAGGATGGTGAACTCGACCGCGCTGCGGACCTCCTCCCGCGAGAGCCCCCACGCGAACTGGTGGAGCTCCCGTTTCAACACGAGCAGCAGCGAGGAGAGCATCGCCACCGTCACGGCCTCGATGAAGAACTCCTCGGCGACGAGCGCGCCGACCCCGTACGTGACGAGCATCGACACCGAGGTGGTCAAAGAGAGCCCGTCGACCTCCTCCTCGACGAAGCTCTGGACCGCGAGCAGCACCGCGACGGCGACGATCAACGCGCCGCCGACGATCAGGAGCCCGTCGTCGCCGAGTAGGGAGAAGACGGCCGCCGCGAGGCCGATCAGCGCGAACGTCCGGATCCCCGCGGACTTCTGGGACCACTCCCGTTCCAGTCCGAGGAACATCCCCAGCGCGGTCGCCAAGACCAGCTTCGCGACGTTCGTCTGGAGGTAGACGAGGGGATCGACGGCGCTCAACAAGGGGTGTCACCTCGTCGCAGTCGCCGCGGTCGTCGTCGCTGTCGCCGTTGCCGTTGCCGTTGCTGTTGCTGTCGCGGTCGCAGTCGACGCTGTCGCCCTCCCCGTCGTCGCTCCCTTCCCGACCGAGTCGTCGCGACCATACCCCGAAGCAGTCGACAGCGACGCCTATAGCTTACTATGTGTTTATATACCGGGCGACGCCGGACCGTCCGCGCGACCCCGCCTCAGCGGTTCGTCGGCTCCCGCGGGAGGTCGAGCGTCTCCGTCAGATCGTGCTCCTCGCCGGTGAGGAGATAGAGCACGTCTTCGAGGACGACCACGAGCTCGGGCATCTCGCGCACGACGAGGAACGTGATCCCGATCAGCGCCACGACGGCGAGCAGCTGGCTCATGATCCGGTCGGAGATCAGGAACGACACGCGGTAGGGGTCGCTCGCGCCGAACATCAGCAACACGAGGTCCGGGTACCACTGCATGTACTGGTTGCCCGCGGCGACCGAGATGAACGTCGTCCGGAGGATGTTGAGGACGTAGATGAGCGTGACCGACACCGCGAGCCCGCGGAGCTTCCGCCGCAGGGGCGCCTCGACGGCCGCGACGAGCCCGCCGAAGATCGCCATGCTCCCGAGCCCCGTGCAGGCGAGCACGATGTCGATCCGGTAGGTGTGCCCGTCGTCGAGCGTCCACAGGTAGGCCGCGTCGTACCCCTCGCTGCTCGCCACCCGCTCCGGCGCGTAGCCGAGCAGGTCGATGAGCATCCCGGTCTGGGTCGCGACGACCTCGATGAGGACCCGGCGGGGCTCGGGGAACGCGACGCCGGCGAGCGTGAACGCCGGGATCGTCTCGAACGGGAGGTAGATGAACAGCATGATCGCGATCGCTCGCGTGAGCGTGAACAGCGACGCCCGCCCGTTGTACAGGAGGTAGCCGGCGTACAGACAGGCCGGGACCCCGACCAAGGCGAGGATCGACTCGACGTAGCTCTGGTGTTCGAGCGCGAAGTACGGAACGGTCGACAGCCAGAAGAGTCCGAACAGCCCCCACGTGCCGGCCGCGAGCGAGCGGCCCGCCGCCAGCCCGCGGCTGTCGAGCAGCCACGCGACGGCGAAGAGAACCGCGACGACCCAGGCGAACGTGAACGTGTCCGGCAACAGACTCAGAACCGCCGGTACGCCGGAACCGAACATGTCCGAATCGTCAGTCGGCGGCGGATAAAGCCCTTGTCGTTGCCGACGAATCCTCGGGTAGTTCGAACGGAACCGCGGAGGCTATCGGCTCCCGCGGAGACGCCCGACCCGCTCAGCGCTCGTCCGAGTCGAGCACGCGAATCTGGTCGCCGCGGACCGTCACCGGGATGGGAACGGTCGCCTCGTACAGCTCGACGGTCACCTGGTCTTTCCCCTCGTCGATCCGCTGGACGCGGGCCTTCTCGCCCTTGAACGGCCCGGCGATCAGCTCGACGATGTCGCCCTCGGCGATCCCCTCCACGTCGGGGGTCGGCGAGAGGAAGTGCTCGACCTCGGAGAAGGGGCTCTCCGCCGGCCCTTCCGAGCCCTGAATCACGCCGCGGGCGTGCGGGATCTCGTCGAGGATCCGGGCGAACACGCTCCCGTCGGTTGCCTCGACCATCACGTAGCTCGTGAGCTGGTCGGGGGCGATGACCGCCTGGATCTCCGGCATCTCCTTCTCCGCGAGCATGTCGGCGACGGTCCGCTCCTGGCTCGCGGTGGTCTTGACCGAGAAGATCGGCATTACGCGCCGACCCCCGGCAGGAGGCTCATGATCGCGAACATCAGGAAGCCGATGAAGCCGATGAGGAGGATGCCGGCGCCGGCGATCTTCGACACCTGGAGGAACTCGTCGGTGCTCGGCGTGCTCGCCAGTTTCAGCACCCGAATGTAGCTGTTGAGGTCGTACGGAACGTCCATGTTACGAAGAGGTTCGAGGTGATCCGGTTTTTACCTTTTGATGCGTGGTTGGCACGCAGTGGCGGCCGAGGACGGCCCGGGGACGGCCCGACGGCGACCCAGGGACGGCCCGACGGCGACGGCGCGACTACTCCACGTAGTCGATGTCTTCCATCTCGGGCGCCGTCTCCCCCTCGGGAGCCTCGCCGTTTCGGCCGTAGATCTGCGGGGACTCGACGCCGGTCACCACGATCATGGTCCGCATCTCGCCCTCCAGCTCCTCGTCGACCGAGGTGCCCCAGATGATCCGGGCGTCGGGGTCGATCCGGTCGTAGATCTCCTCGACGACGCCCTCGGCCTCCTCGATGGACATGTCGGTGCCGCCGGTGACGTTCACCAGCGCGGAGTTCGCGCCGGAGATGTCGACGTCGAGCAGCGGCGAGCGGAGCGCCGACTTCACCGAGTCCTGCGCCTTCGAGTCGGAGTCGGACTCGCCGAGCCCGATCATCGCGACGCCGCCTTTCTCCATCACGGTGCGGACGTCGGCGAAGTCGAGGTTGACCAGCCCGGGCATCGTGATGAGCTCCGTGATCCCCTTCACCGAGCGCATCAGGACCTCGTCGGACACCTTGAACGCCTGCCGGACCGGGAGCTTCCCGACCGCGTCGAGCAGGCGGTCGTTGGGGACGACGATGACGGTGTCGGAAACGTCGCGGAGCCGCTCTAAGCCGGCCTCGGCGTTCGTCCGTCGGACCTCGCCCTCGGCGGTGAACGGCGTCGTGACGATGGCGATGGTGAGCGCGCCCGACTCGCGGGCGGCCTTCGCGACGACCGGCGCCGACCCGGTCCCCGTGCCGCCGCCGAGCCCGGCGGTGACGAACACCATGTCGGAGCCGTCGATGGCGTCCTGGATCTCCTCTTGGGACTCGATCGCGGCCTCCTCGCCGACCTGCGGGAGGGAGCCGGCGCCCCGGCCCTGCGTCTTCTGCTGGCCCATGAGAATCTTCGTGTCGGCCTCGATGTTGACGAGGTGCTGAACGTCGGTGTTGGCGGCGACCAGCTTCGCGCCGTGGATCCCCTCCTGAGTCATCCGGTTGACCGTGTTGCCGCCGGCGCCCCCACAGCCGACGACGGTGATGTTCGTCTGGAGGTCTTGGAGGACGTCCTGCAGCTCCTCGTCGGTCATCGTTCCGGTCTGTGGCGGGGCGCCGGCGGCCGCGTCGTTCGCGCCGGCGCCGGCCTCCCCGGCGTCGTCCGCCGGGGATTCCTCGGCTTCGTCGATGGCGTCCTCTACGATAGAGTCCATTATATGGTGTGGTTGCGACCCGGACGTATTTATTTTTGCCCGATCGTCTGACGCGAGTCAGACGGCCGAAGACTGTCTCCAGAGCCGCCGAAACCCGCGTATCACCGATCAAAAACGAAGAATCGGACCGTCGCTGGGCAGGCGCGCTACCGCCGGGTCGTCATCGGAAGCGTCCGCGTCGCCGTCGGAAGCGTCCGCGTCGCCGTCGGAAGCGTCCGCGTCGCCGTCGGAAGCGTCCGCGTCGCCGTCGGGAGCCGGTGTCACTCGATCGGGAACCGCTCCGTCCGCGCCCGCGACACGTCTTCGGGCGCGACGGTCTCGCCGTCGACTTCGACCGACTCCCCGCTCGCGAGCCGCCCGAACGCCGGCCCCTCCGGGACGCCCCGCTCGGCGGCGAGTTCGGGATCGAAGGCGGTCTCGCGAGCGATAACGGCGTCGTCGTCGACTTCGACCGCGTCGTACCCGCGCTCCAACACGCTCGCGAGACCCGCGACGAGGTCGTCGTACCCGGGCGTCCCCTCGTCGGCGGCGAACGCGGCCCGCCCCGCCGCCCGCGTCCCGGCCTGCTCGGTGTCGAAGGCGACCGCGTTCGCTTCGACGGCCGCGCGGGTCGCGTCCGAGTCCACGCCCTGCGCGCGAGAGAGCAGGTCCCCCGGGAGCGTCCCGACGCGGAGCCCGTCGGCCGACCCGGGGACGACCTCGCCGAACCGGAGCCCCTCGTCGACCGTCGCGAGGTCGGTCTCCAGTCGCTCGACCAGCGGCAGGGGGCGGTCGCCGACCTCGCGCACCCACGTCTCGCTCACCACGCGGTGACCGAGGGCCTCGACGGTCGCGGCGAGGTCGGGTTTGTCGCCCTCGATCACCGCCAGATCGGCGCGGCTCCGCGCGAACGCCTGCTCGATCACGTCCCGGTTCGCGTCGGGCGCGCCGAGGTCCCCGAGCGCCCAGTCGGCGCCGACGTGGCCCACCGCCCACTCGGTCTCGCGGACGATCCGGGTGAACCGCGGGGCGTAGTGGCCGCCGCCGAAGCCGACGACGTGGCGGAGGTCGGCGTACGAGCCGTCGGATCCGCTCTGTTCGCCGACCAGATCCGCGCCGGTTCCCCGCAGATCGAGCACCGCCCGCGCGACCGCCCGGGCCGCCTCCGGGTCGGTCCACTGCGGCTCGTCGGAGCCGAGCTCGACGAACAGCGAGGGGACGGCGGTGTCGGTCGGCCCGTGGTGGGTGCACTCGATCCCCACGTCGTACCCCTCGGGGGCGTGTGCGGCCAGCGCTTCGACGACGCGCTTCTCGGCGCCGGGCGCGGCCCGCGCCAGCGTCCCCGGCTCGCCACCGTACGGCGCGGGACCGAAGTTCCCGGTGACGTGAGCCGTGAGGAGCTTCCCCGTCTCCCCCGAATGGCGGGAGACGAACGCGAGGAACTCGGGGGTGTCGTCGCCCTCAGCGTCTTCGCCACCACCGAACGCGACCGCGGGGTCCTCCAGATCGATGTGGAGGTCGTCGAACTCCCGCAGTTCGAACCCGTCCGTCCGGTAGTACGTCTCGCCGCCGTCGGCGTCGGGGCGGCTCGGGTCGTCGCAGCGCTCCCAGTCGCCGATCTCGAGCAGGTGCTCGCCGATGTGTTCCGAGGCGCTGTCGGCCCGGCTGACGACGATCGCTATCACGGATTTCGGTCGGGGCGGGACGTCCGAATAGCCGTCGATACGACGTCGGTGGTGCGGTGACGATATCGACTGGCTGCCCGGTCGATCGTTTATACATGGTTGCTGGCGGCGGATCGACGGTAAACACCTCCAAAGCCCCAGCCGCTCGCTTATAAATGGTTGCTGGCGGCGGATCGACGGTAAACACCTCCAAAGCCCCAGCCGCGAGGACGGCGCACGCTCGCTGCGCGCTTCGGTCGCTCGCGATGCTCGCTCCCTGCAGTGCTTGCGTCACCTGCGCCGTCCTCGCGGCTGCCCCTTTGAGTCCTCCCGACCGCAACCGCACCGCACCTCACACCTCCCCAGCCTCGTCGCTGGCGGCGATAGCCGCCAGCGACTCCCTCGCGCGGCGCTCCTCGCGGTCGCCCACGGCGACCGCTCGGAGGCGCGCGCCACCGCACAATCACTCTACTTATAAACAACACCCGTCGTCGACGCACCGGTCCGGTGCGTCCACCGAGCGCTCACGGCAGCAACAGGTAGATGAAGGCGAGGTAGCCGAGGACGAGGACGCCGCCGTCGACCCGCGAGATGCGGTCGCCGCGGTACATCAGCCCGACGAGCAGGGCGGTGAACGCGAGCAGCGCGGGGAACTCGAAGCCGCGCACGCTGGGAGCCACGCTGATCGGCGTGATAATCGCGACGACGCCGATGACGGCGAGGACGTTGTAGATGTTCGAGCCGACGACGTTGCCCACGCTGAACTCGGCCTCGCCGCGGATCGCGGCGACGACGCTCGCGGCGAGCTCCGGCAGCGAGGTCCCCAGCGCCAACACCGTGAGCCCGATGAAGATGTCGGAGAATCCGGCGGCCGACAGCAGCGACTGCCCGCCGTCGACGAGCCATTGGGAGCCGAGGATCAACGAGACGATCCCCGCGACGACGAGGCCCGCGTCGCGGAGGCGCGCGTCCGGCATCTCCGCGCGCTCGGCGTCCGAGATGCTGGACTGCGTCTGCTGGACCCGACGCATGACGACGACGGTGAACGCGACGAGGACGGCGAGCAGGAGGACCCCGTCGACCGCGCCGATCCGACCGTCCCACCCGAGGCCGACGAGCAGCAGCGCGGCGAGCACCATGAACGGGACGTGTCGCTCGAAGACCGTCCGCGAGATGTCGAGCGGGCGGATCAGCGCGGAGACCCCCAACACGAGTCCGATGTTGGCGATGTTCGAGCCGACGATGGCGCCGAGCCCGGTGTCGGTCGAGACCGTGATGGCGCCGAGCAGGGAGACGAACAGCTCGGGGGCCGTGGTCGCGAAGGCGACGACGGTGACGCCGACCGTCGACGCCTTCAGCCCGACCGCGAGCGCGAGGTCGCCGGCGCCCTTGACGAGCAGTTCGGCACCGGCGTACAGGAGGGCGACGCCGCCGGCGAGCAGCAGGAGTTCCGTGAGCGGCGACCCGAGTAGCACGGCTCCGGGTTGTCGTCGCCGTTTTAAAAAGCGTCGTGGTTCCGGGGCGTCGCGGGCCCGCGAGCCCGCGGAGCGGCGGCCGGGTGAGGCGGCTCAGACGCGCGTGGAGCGGAACTCGCCGTGTTTCATCCCGACGACGAACGCGATGGCACCGAAGACGACCATCGAGGGGAGAACCATCATCAGCGTCGTCGAAAGCGCCATCGGCGTCCCGAAGGCGACCCCGAGGGTCCCGAGGGCGACGACGAGCGCGACGATACCGGCCGCACGAGGGAGGTCGAACTCCATAGTCGCGCTACGGCTCGCGGACTCCTAAGGGTTCGGTCCGCGGCGGCGCCCTCGCGGCAGGCGCGCAGCACCGACCCCGGCTCCGGCGCGTCGCTACGTCTCGATGATCTCGTCGTCGTCCTCCGCTTCGGGCACCCGCAACTCGCCGTCCAGCGAGACGAGCGCCCGCCCGCCGACGCGCACCTCGTCGCCGGAGACCCGGACGCGGACGCGGCCGGGTCGGTCGACGAAGTGGCCCTGCTCGAAGCGCAGCTCGTCGGGGAAGTCACCGTCGAACGCGCCGACCTCGCGGAGGTAGGCGCCGACCGCGCCGCTCGCGGTCCCCGTCACGGGGTCCTCGGGCACTCCGATCGCCGGGGCGAACGCCCGGCCGTGCAGCGTCGACTCGGCGTCGAGCGCGTCGAAGGTGAACGCGTACACGCCGGCCACGTCGTGCGCCTCGGAGATCGCCTCGACCGCCGCCGCGTCGGGCTCGGCCTCCCCGAGCCGTTCGAGGAAGTTGACGGGGACGACGAGCCACGGGAGGCCCGTCGAGGCGACCGCGACCGGGAGGTCGGCGCCCACGTCGCGCAGGGCGGCCGGGTCGATCCCTAGCGCGTGGCCGAGGCGGTCGGCGTCGAGGTCCGAGCCCTCCTCGTCGTCGGGATCGATCACGTCGACCGTCGGCGGGTTCTGCCGCATCCAGACGGTTCCGTCGTCGTCGACCGTGATCTCGAGGTCGCCGACGTTGGTCCGGAGGACCCGGTCGCCGGCGTCGATCGCGCCCTCGGCGAACAGGGCGGCGTAGGTCGCGATCGTGGCGTGGCCACAGAGGTCGACCTCGGTCGAGGGAGTGAAGTACCGGAGCCGCTCGTCGGCGCCGTCTCCGTCCGGGGTCGCGTCGTCCGCACCGGTGGCGTCGTCCGCGCCGGTCGCGCCGTCACCGCTCTCGACGGCGTCGAACAGGAACGCGGTCTCGGAGGCGCCGACCTCGTCGGCGATCCGTCGCATCCGACCGTCGTTCAGTCCCGCGGCGTCCGGCACGACGCCGGCGACGTTCCCGGCCAGCGGCTCGTCTGCGAACGCGTCGACGAGAAGCGTGCGTCGCGTCTCCATGCCCCACCGTGACGGCCCGCCTTCAAAAGGCTCCCGAGAGCCGAGGAGTCCGCCGGGCGGAGGCGAAACGGGCGGGAAGCGATGTCAACTCTTTTGGCCTCCACGGCGGATGTACCCCTATGGGCCTCTTCGACCGGCTGCGAGGGAACGACACGCCTCGCGTGGCGTTCATCGGGATCGACGGCCTCCCCCACCGCCTCGTCGCCGACAACCCGGACACGTTTCCGACGCTGTCGGCGATCGCTGACGCGGGCGACGGGGGGCCGATCGACAGCGCCGTGCCGCCGGAATCGAGCGCATGCTGGCCGGTACTCACGAGCGGCGTGAACCCGGGTGAGACCGGTGTGTACGGCTTTCAGGACCGCGAGGTCGGCTCGTACGACACCTACGTCCCCATGGGCCGCGACGTACAGGCGACGCGGGTGTGGGAGCGGGCGACCGACGCGGGCCTCAACGCGACGGTAATGAACGTTCCCGTCACGTTCCCGCCGCAGCGAACGGTCCAGCGCATGGTCTCCGGCTACCTCTCGCCCGACGTCGACAAGGCCGCTCACCCCGAGGAGCTTCGGAAATACCTCACCGAGAGCGACTACCGGCTGTCGGTCAACGCGAAACTCGGCCACCGGGAGGACAAGGCGGAGTTCATCGAGCAGGCTCGACAGACCCTCGACGCCCGCGCAGAGGCGTTCTCGCGCTACGTCGAGATGGACGACTGGGACCTGTTCGTCGGCGTGTTCTCCAGCCCGGACCGGATCAACCACTTCCTGTGGGGCGACTACGAGGACGGCGGCCCGTACCGCGAGGACATGCTGGCGTTCTACGCCGCCCTCGACGAACACATCGGCGCCATCCGGACGGCGCTCCCGAACGACGTTCGGCTCGTCGTCGGCTCCACGCACGGGTTCACCCGACTCCGGTACGACGTGTACTGCAACGAGTGGCTCGAGCGCGAGGGGTGGCTGTCGTACGAGGGCGGCGACGACCACGGGTCGCTGTCCGACATCGCCGGCGACGCCCGCGCGTACTCGCTGGTCCCCGGGCGGTTCTACCTCAACGTGGAGGGCCGCGAGCCGGACGGCGTCGTCTCCGAGTCGGAGTACGAGGCGGTGCGCGAGGAGCTCCGGGCCGAGATCGAAGCGTGGGAGGGACCGAACGGGAACCCCGTCGCCAAGCGGGTCGTCGAGCGCGAGACGGTGTTCCGCGGCGACCACGACGCCATCGCGCCCGACCTCGTGGTGATCCCGCACGAGGGGTTCGATCTCAAGGCCGGCTTCCGTTCTCACGACGCCGTGTTCGACCCGGACGGCCCCCGGAGCGGGATGCACACCTTCGAGGACGCCGCGCTGTTCGTCGACCACCCGGACGCGAAGGTCGAGGACGCGGACCTGCTCGACATCGCCCCGACGCTCCTGCGCCTGCTCGACGTCGACTACGGCCGGACGGAACTGGACGGCGCGAGCCTCATCTGAGGTGGAACCGGGATGGAACGCACGCCCGACGGAACCCCGGTGGGCGTCGACGACCCGTACGCGGTCGCCGGCGTCTGCGACCACCTCACCGACGACGGTCGCTGTCGGTTCGCGCTGACGCGGGCGAGCGACGACGCGGATTTCAGCGCCGAGCGACGCCGAGACGACTACACTTGCCACGTCGGGGCGGACGGCGCGTGGAGCGCGTGCCCGCACTACCGGTCGACGACCGACGGCCGCGAGTGCCGCCGATGCGGGCTGACGGAGGTCCGACTGGCCCACGAGGACGCCCGTCCGCTGGTGGAGGAGCACCACGTGTCGTACGGGGACGCCGCCTCTTTTGACGCCGCGTCTTCACGCGATACGGCCTCTGGTCCCGACGACGCCGGCCCCCACGAGATCACCGTCTCGCTGTGTCGCTGGTGTCACACGAAGGTCCACAAGTCGTTCGCTCGGATCGACGACGACGCCAGCCCCGATCCCGAGGCGATCGCGGCGCGTGAGAGCCGACGGAGCAAGGAAGCGTCTGAGTCCGCGTTCGAGACCGCGAGCGAGCGGTTCGACCGGGAGGGGTAGCGGACCGACGCGCGGAGGCGGCTGTCTGTCGGCGCGTCGACTCAGCCGTCCGACTTCGGCCGGATCAGGTTCGCCAGCGCGACGAGCACTCCGAGGAACCAGCCGAGCGGGACGGAGATGCCGATCCACATCAACACGTACCCGAGGCCGGTGACGCCCCACTGCTGGCCGAACGTCTCCAGGTCGAAGGCGTCGCGGAGCATTTCGTTGATCCCGCCGACGGCGAGGAACGTGTCGAGGATCCACCGCGCGAGCTCGTAGCTCGGGTCGAGGACCACGTTCGAGATGGACGGGGTGAGCAGCGCGGCGACGACCGGCGGCAGGAAGATCGCCGTCATCGCGAACGGGTAGGCGAGGAGGACGCTGACGAAGCGGCCGCCGACCTTCGAGAACCCGGCCGCGAGCCCGGCGGAGACGACGGCGACGACGCTGGCGCCGCCGATTCCGAGCATCACATCGGTCGGCAGTTGGAAGTGCGCGAGGAGGGTGAGAGATCCCCACACGGTCGTCGCGACGATCACCGCGCCGAGCACACCGAACCGCGTGACTGCGGAGTCGAGCTTCGCCGCGTAGAACCGGGTGGCGAACCCGACCAGCAGGAGGGGGTACGCCACCGCCACGAGCGGTGCCCCGAGGACCGCCCAGAGGTAGTACCCGACCGTCTGGACGCTGGTCTCCGGTTTCCACTTCCCCAACACCGCGCTCGGGTCGAGCTGCCTGGGGAAGACGACCTCCATCCACGTCTCGTGGAGACGGACGACGTCAAGGAGGAGCGCTTCCACCAGTCCGGTTTGTCCTCGGCGTTCCATTTGGCTCACCTCGCGCGCGACACACCGTGAACTTTGTGCCTTCGATCGCACCACGAGAAATCCCCGGAGTCGACGCGGGCACTCCGTCAGCCGAGCGGCCGTATTCCGGCAGCTCGCTCCCGAACAACCCGATTATCAGATCCATATATCCGCGTCGATACGCTTAACCGCCCCAGAAGGCGTATCTATCGGTATGCACAGACGCGGACTCCTCGCGGCGATCGCCGCATCGACATCCGTCGCGGTCGCCGGGTGCGCCGGGGGCGAAAACGGCAGCTACGAGTTCGACGCGGAACCGGCCAGCATCCCGGCTTCAGCCGTCTCGGAAGCGGGGTACGAGGGAGAGGAACCGGAGTCGTTCCCCATCGAGGAGGAGTTCGAGATAGCCGGCGTGAACGCGCAGGTGTCCGTGACGACGTGGGCCGCCGGGTACGAGAACTCGGAGAACGGGTCGGCGCTGTTCGTGGCGAGCACGCCCAACCCGTCGATCGGCGGGCAATCGGTCAACCCGCTCGTTCGCGCCGACGACACGGACCTGATCCGGCGGTTGTTAGATCAGGTCGACCAGCGCGGTCTCGGCGGCGAGGACACCGAGATCGAGACGAGCGACATCGAGGAGCGAGGCTCGGAGACCCGCACGATCCTCGGCGAGGAGGTGGAGATATCGATCCTCGAAACGACTATCGACGCAGAGGTCGACGCCGGCGACGGACAGAGCGGCTCCGTCGAAGACGTTCCGGTGTTCCTGTACATCGGGACGGTCCAGCACCGGGACGACGTGATCGTGCTCATCGGCGTCCATCCCACCGCCGTCGAAGCCCGGGAATCGCTGCTGTCCCTGATGGAACAGGTCGAACACTAGCCGCTCGTCCGCGTTCCGTTTTAAACCGTTTTCCGTCCCGTAGAAGTCGTTTTGTCCTCGAGAACAGCGACGACAATCGCATGACTGCGTCGCCTTTGACGGAAACGTTTCCGCGGACGGAAGCTTCGCGGTCCGCAACCCATTTATAACTAATCGACCCGAAATGCGATCATCTCGCGTTGTGAGACTCCGGTGCGGGCTCGTGCCGTCGCGATCCGCGGTCTGAGAGTCCGATAGCCGGTGCTCTCGCGACCGTAGACACGATGATGGTCCGGAGAACAACGATCCGGTGCGCGGTGGTCTGCGTCCTCGTTCTCTCAATCAGCGTTTTGTCCGTTATCGGGGTGGGAGTAATTTCCGTGAATGGAGCAGTCTGGAGTGTGGGAGGAGCTGATAACATCGGAATCGGACCTGATGAAAATCAAACAATTAGTGAAATTAAAACGCGTTATGGAGATGAGGATGTCAAGATACGGGTTGGTGATTTGATTAATAAGGGGGCTGAGCTTGATGGAGCAAATTCATCATATACAGTAACTGACCGGGAAAATATAGCTGAGTCAGATGTGTATATAAAAAATCAAAATGAAGAGAATGCAACAATTGTTATTGACAAGTCAGTCCCTGACGGATCTGGATTTGATATAGAAATATCAAATATTGACACAAGTAACGTGAGTGTATATAATAATGATCTTTCAGAGCCCGAAATGGGGATTGAATATAACATAGAACAAGGAAGCTCTGATAAGCTCGTTCAATCTAGTATTGATTCATCTGCAGAGGTTAATTTTCAAAATAACACATACAATAACAGAACAACAACAATATCTCTTGAAGATCTCGAATTGATTAATGAAACAGATCACGTGGTGATCTGGGAGAAATCTAAGAACGGAAAATTAATTCAACAACTTGGAAAGTCACAGGGATATAAAAAAGAGATCAATATCTCTAGTCAGAATATAAGTGGTGAGATCGAACTCGCAGCTACAATTCATCCAGGAAAAACAGAACCAGATACAGATATTATATATGCAGCAGCCAATCGATCCGTTCGATTTCCAGTCTCAATCGAAGCAACACAACAGCCGAGATATTATTTTGACAACTCTTCAGGGCAAGACAACACCGATATGGTTCTATCAATGTCATTTAATACAGAGATAGATCCAAACAAAGGAAATATATCTATATCGTATTTTAACCAGTCTAGGTCGACGTTTGATCTAAATATAGACGAAGACAAATATGAGATAGAAGGGAATCAGATTAGAATATTATTAAATAGCACTTATAAGAACTCAGATAAAAAGCTTCCGTATATCAAACAGATATCTGTGAATGATCTTGAATCGAGACAATATATGAGTACATTTTCTAAAAGAAAATATTCTCCTCGACGAGTTACTCACATTATTCAGACTAAAACAAATATTACTGCAGCTCAAGGTACGTATATTGGATTGAATTCAAGTGGATCTACTACAATATCTCGGAGTTCAAAAGAACAAAACGCACAAGACGCTCTAATCAATAGTAGTGGAGAGATCAGTACGCTCAACACATCAAAACTTCCAGAAGGAGAGTATGTGATTCAATCAGAGACAAAAGTTAATCAGACCCAGATTCAGGTCGTCAATACATCCTTATCACCAAATATCCAAACAACATCAATAGATAAAGGAATAGTCACAGATTTCAGATCCACACAGTCGAATCGGGTTGTGGCCACAAATATATACAACAATTCAAAAATAAAAAAGAGATTGTATGTTACAACGGGCTCGGACAATACTAGTGAAATAATAAATGTTTCAGAGAGTGGAGAATATACGATACAATTTAGAGATCTTGACTCTAACGAGATCAGTAACGAAACTGTAAATGTTTTAAAAGGAAGAGAGATCGTATCGGATTTGCCAGAATCTGTTAACTCAATATATTCAGGACAAACACTCCCCATCGAGATCTCATCGACATACAATTCCACCGAGATTCACCTCAATAAGTCAAAGACCAACACCACAGCCGCCACGATCGAACTCGAAACACCTGGTGAAGGCGAAACGACGTTCGGACTCAACACGTACGCGGCGGCGAACGGCTCTCTCAACGAGAGCGTTAGCGTGACAGGGTCGGGGGCGTCGATCGAGTCGGTCACCGCGCCGGGAGCGAACGAGACGCTCTCGCCGGGGACCTACGAGATCGCGGTCCGCTCGGAGCAGGGGATCGCGACGACGAGCGACAACGCGACCGTGACGGTCGCCCGACGCTCGACCAACGGGCTCACCACCTATACCGGGGCGGACGCGGATCGGACCGATCTCGGAAGCGCGGCGGCGGTGAGGGACGCCATCGAGAGCGACGCGCTGTCGGAATCGGAGCGCGTCGGCGTGAACGACACCGTGGTCTACGCGGTGAACGCGACCGGGCTGACCGGACTGCCCGCAGCGCGGAACGCGACGCCCGAGACGGGCGTCGACCTCGACCGCCTCGACGGGATCGGGTTCGGCGTCCGGTCGACGGGAGGCGACGACGCACTGACCGCGAGCGACGCGCTCGGCGAGACGCCGCGAAACTCGACGGTCCACGTCGACGAGACCGGGCTCTACGTGGTCGCCGACGGCGACGACGCGCTCACGACCGACGGAGAGCCGGAGCCCGGCGAGGAGTTCACCGCCGAGTTCCGCGTCACCGACGACCGCCTCCGAGAGGCCGCGTCGGACCCGCCGGACGGCCACCGCGTGACCTCGACGGTGGCGTTCGCCGCCGCCGACCGGGACGATCCGACGGGCGACGACCGCGAACGGATCGCGTCGGGCGGTCCCGCGGGAGGGGGAGGCGGAAGCGGAACCGGCGGAAGCGGCGGAAGCGGAACCGACGGCGGAGGCGCCGGGACGGGCGGCGGTACAGGGGACACGACGGGAGGGATCCCTTCGTCCGACTCCGCCGAGGGCGACCGTCCGGGCGGACCGAACGCCGGCAGCGCGGCGGGCACAGACGAGAACGGCGACCGGATCGACCCTGCGCGCGGAGTCGGGTTCGGGTCCCGGCCGAGTGCCGAGCGTCGGACGCCGCTTTTGAACGGACCGATCGTCGTGTCGACGCCGACGGCGGACGGCAAAGCCGGGGCGTCCAGCGGGATCGATTCGACCGACGCGACCGACGCGACCAAAGTGACCGAGGGCGGGGCTCCGTCGGTCGACGCCGAAGCCTCCGCCGCGCGCGACGACGGTTCGAGGACCGCAGGCGACGGGCCCGACGGCTCGGGGGACGACACCGTCGGTGCCGATCGAGCGACGCCGACCTACGAGAACGCGCCGATTCGAGCGACCGCCGAAGACGTTCCCGGATTCGGTCCGCTGCAGTCGCTCGCGGCTCTCACGCTGGCGCTTCTGGCCGCGACTCGGGGACGGCGGGGTCGCTGACTCGCGATCGACCGCGGGTTCGGCACCGGGCCGGCGGTATCCTTTTGCTGGACCGCGCCCTCCGTGAGCGTATGAGCGTCACCATCACCCCGCCACGGGAGCGCGAATGCGAGCTGTGCGGCCGCGAGGAGCGGTGGGACGACGACGCCGACGGCTGGCGGATCGACGGCGAGTCCGGCGACGTCTACTGCATCCACGAGTGGGACATCAACGGGACCTTCACCCCGCTGAGTGAATGAAGACGGCTCGAGAACGGGGACCACCGATCCGCGAGTTCGACCTCTCGCTCGCACCTTGGCCCCTCGCGCGCACCACCGTCCATCTCGATCGGCCGTCGGCCCCGTTCGACGGCGCCTCGCGATCGGTGCGACGGCCCGAGTTGACGATCGCTAACCCACGTTCCGAATTCGACCGGTAACGTCCCGAAGGAGTCCGCTGACGCCCCGGTTATTTACTCGAAAACGGGTATCACCTGATCGAACAGCGATTGTATCATTGGTACACACCCCTGATGAATAATTACCTTATATTCCCTAATGTGTGTACGATGGATCCTACCCCTATCAGGGTCATACCTTTAAGTAATGGATCCGGAGTGTGTTGCATGACCGAGCCACGTAGTAACACCCGGGAGGTATCGAAGCGAGATCTCTCGGGCCACGGTGGGGGGCTTGCGACGGTAACGGACGAGCGTTCGAACTGCGGGATCGGCGGTATCGTCGACCTCGACAACGATCCGAGCCACGGAACGGTTACGGACGCCGTCGAACTGCTCGAGAACCTCGAACACCGCGGGACGACGGGCGCCGAGGAGGACACCGGCGACGGCGCCGGTATCATGGTCGCGCGCCCGGACGGCTTCTTCCGCGAGGTCGTCGACGCCGACCTGCCCGAGGAGTACGCGGTCGGCTCTGTGTTCATGCCGACCGAGCCGAGCGTACAGGCCGAGATCCACGACGTCATCGCGGAGGTGTTCTCCGTGTACGGCCTGGAAGTCCTGGAGTGGCGGTCCGTCCCGACGGAGAACGGCGATCTGGGCGCGACCGCACTCGACTCCGAGCCGGAAGTCGCGCAGCTGTTCGCCGCGCCGGTCGAGGGCGCCGGCCTCGCCGAGCGGTTCACCAGCGAGGAGAGCCGTCCCGAGGACGCCGACCCGGAGATCCTCGGCTTCGACCGCGCGCTGTACGCCGCGCGCCGCGAGATCGAGAACGCGGTGTCGGATGTCGACGGAGCCGGCCGGTTTTACGTCTGCTCGCTCGACCGCCAGCGCGTCGTGTACAAGGGGCTCCTCAAGGGCTCGCAGCTCGCGGGCTACTACCCCGACCTGACCGACGAGCGCTTCGCGAGCCACGTCGCGCTGGTTCACGCCCGCTTCTCGACGAACACGCTGGGCGCGTGGCACCTCGCGCACCCGTACCGCAACATCGTCCACAACGGCGAGTTCAACACGATCCGCGGGAACGTCAACTGGATGCGCGCCCGCGAGAACGACCTCGACCACCCGGCGTTCGGCGCGGAGCTCGACACGATCAAGCCGGTGATCGACGACCCGAACCAGTCGGACACTGCGAGCGTCGACAACGCGGTCGAACTACTCCTGCAGGCGGGCCGCGACCTCCCGCACACCCTCCGGATGCTGATCCCGGAGGCGTTCCGCGACGACGACCTGATGGAGGCGGCGCGCGCCGACTTCTACGACTACCACGCCTCCCTCGTCGAGCCGTGGGACGGCCCCGCCCTCGTCATCGGCTTCGACGGCGACCGCGTCGCCGGCGTCCTCGACCGCAACGGGCTCCGTCCCTGCCGGTACGAGGTGACCGAGGACAACCGGCTGATCGTCGGCAGCGAGGTCGGCGCGCTCCCGACCGAGCCGGCGGACGTGACGCGCCGGGGCCGGCTCCAGCCCGGCGAGATCTTCGTCGCCGACCTCGAGCAGGGGCGGATCGTCCCCGACGACGAGGTGTTCGACGACCTCACCGACGAGAAGTACGGCGAGTGGGTCGACCAACAGCAGCGCCATCTCGACGACANCCTCCCTCGCGCCATCAGAGATGTGTATAAGAGACAGACTCGGAGGCGCCCACCGTGCGCGCCCACCAGGCCGCGTTCGGTTACACCACCGACTCGCTGAACCACCTCGTCGAGCCGATGGCGAAAGACGGGAAGGACCCGGTCGGCTCGATGGGCGACGACACCCCGCTGTCGGTGCTCGCCGACGTCGACCGCCCGCTGTTCACCTACTTCAAACAGCTGTTCGCGCAGGTGTCGAACCCGCCGATCGACTACATCCGCGAGGAGCTCGTCACCTCGCTCGAGACCCGGATCGGTAACCAGCGCAACCTGCTGGACGAGACGCCCGAGCACGCCGAGCAGATCGTCTCCGACACCCCGGTTCTCACCGACGCGGAGACCGCCGCGCTGCGCGATCTCCCCGGCCCGGGCGAACGCTCGCCGGCCGACGGAGACGGCGAGGGGGCGGCCGCGTCGTCGTTCACCTCCGTGACCGTCGACGTGACGTACGACCGCGACGGATCGCTGGTCGACGCGGTGAATCGGATCCGCGAGGACGCCGCGACCGCCATCGGGGACGGTGCCGACGCCGTGGTCCTCTCCGACCGGGCCGTCGGCCCGGACCGGATCGCGGTCCCGAGCCTGCTCGCGACCGGCGCGGTCCACCATCACCTCGTGCGCAACGGGCTTCGCAACCGCGCGGGGCTCGTCGTCGAGTCCGGCGAGCCGCACGAGGTCCACCACCTCGCGACGCTGGTCGGGTACGGCGCGGACGCGGTCGACCCGTACCTCGCGTACGCCTCCATCGCCGACGTCGTCGCCGGCCCCGACGGCGCCGACGAGGACGAGGCGCTGGCCGCCTACCGCCACGCGCTGGAGGACGGCCTCCTCAAGACGATGGCGAAGATGGGCATCTCGACGATGGAGTCGTACCAGGGCGCGCAGATCTTCGAGGCCGTCGGGCTCTCCTCGTCGTTCGTCGCCGAGTACTTCGAGGGCACCGAGATCCGCACCGAGGGTATCGGGGTCGCGGAGATCGAGAGCGACCTCCGGACGCGCCACGCGATGGCGTTCGGCGCGGACCCCGAAGTCGAGACGATCGGCGAGTACGAACACCGGTCGTCGGGCGTGAAGCACGGCTGGAACCCCCAGACGGTCGGGACGCTCCAGCAGGCGGTCCGGGGCGGCGACTACGAGCAGTACCGGGAGTTCGCGGAGCTGGTGAACGACCAGTCCGAGGAGCTCCAGACGCTCCGCGGCCTCCTCGAGTTCGAGTCCGACCGCGACCCGGTCCCGGTCGAGGAGGTCGAGCCGGTCGAGTCGATCGTGGAGCGCTTCTCGACGGCAGCGATGAGCCTCGGGAGCATCTCGCCGGAGGCCCACGAGAACAACGCCATCGCGATGAACCGGCTCGGCGCGAAGTCGAACACGGGCGAGGGCGGCGAGCCCCCGGAGCGGTTCGACACCGAGAAGGAGTGTTCTGTCAAGCAGGTGGCGTCCGGCCGGTTCGGCGTCACCTCCGAGTACCTCGCGAGCGCCGACGAGCTCCAGATCAAGATGGCGCAGGGGTCGAAGCCCGGCGAGGGCGGCCACCTCCCGGGGAAAAAGGTCAACGAGATGATCGCGCACGTCCGGTGTTCTACTCCCGGCGTCGGGCTCATCTCGCCGCCGCCCCAGCACGACATCTACTCGATCGAGGACCTCAAGCAGCTCATCTTCGATCTGAAGGCCGCGAGCCCCGACGCCGACGTCAACGTGAAGCTGGTCTCCGAGGCGGGTATCGGCACCATCGCGGCCGGCGTCGCGAAGGCGAACGCCGACGTGGTCCACGTCTCCGGCCACGACGGCGGGACCGGCGCGTCGCCGAAGACGTCGATCAAGAACGCGGGGCTCCCGTGGGAGCTCGGGCTCGCCGAGGCGAACCAGATGCTCCGCGCGACCGGACTCCGGGACCGCATCCGCGTGACGGCCGACGGCGGCCTGAAGACCGGGCGCGACGTGGCCGTCGCCGCCGCGCTCGGCGCCGAGGAGTACGTCTTCGGGACGGCCTCGCTCGTCACCGCCGGCTGCGTGATGGCGCGGCAGTGCCACGAGAACACCTGTCCGGTCGGGGTCGCCACGCAGCGCGAGGACCTCCGCCAGCGCTTCCCCGGCCAGCCGGACCACGTCATCAACTACATGACGTTCATCGCGCAGGAGCTCCGCGAGCTCATGGCAGAGCTCGGCTACACCGAGGTCGAGGAGTTCATCGGCCGGCCCGAGCTCCTCTCCCAGCGCGAGACCGACCACGAGAAGGCGAAACACCTCGACCTCTCTGCGGTCATCGCCGAGCCCGCCGGCGACGCCCGGACGAAGACTCGCGAGCAGGAGGACGCCGACATCGACGACCTGCTGGACTGGGACCTCATCGAGGAGGCCAGCCCGGCCATCGAGGACGGCGCACCCGTCGCGCTCACCCGCGACGTGGAGAACGTCGACCGCGCGGTCGGCGCGACCCTCTCGAACCGGATCGTTTCGGAGCACGGCGGCGAGGGCCTCCCGGACGACACCGTCACCTGCCGGTTCGACGGCTACGCGGGCCAGAGCTTCGGCGCGTTCCTCGCGTCCGGGATCACCATGGAGCTGTCCGGCGCCGCCAACGACTACGTCGGCAAGGGGCTCTCCGGCGGTCGGATCGTGATCGACACGCCCGAGGAGGCCGGCTACGACCCCGCCGAGAACGTCGTCGCCGGCAACGTCGGGCTGTACGGCGCCACCGCGGGCGAGGTCTACGTCAACGGCGTCGCCGGCGAGCGGTTCGGCGTCCGCAACTCCGGCGTGAAGGCGGTCGTCGAGGGCGTCGGCGACCACGGCTGCGAGTACATGACCGGCGGGGTCGTCGCCGTGCTCGGCGACACCGGGCGGAACTTCGCGGCCGGGATGTCCGGCGGCGTCGCCTACGTGTACGACCCGGACGACCGGCTCGACGACCGCGTGAACCGCGGGATGGTGTCGCTCTCGGAGACCCTCGAGGAGTCGGACGAACGCATGCTCCGCCGGCTCGTGGAGAACCATCGCGCGTACACCGACAGCGACCGCGCGGCCGAGCTGCTCGACGACTGGGCGGCCGCGCTCGACGACTTCGTGCGCGTCTTCCCCGACGCCTACGCCGAGGTCATCTCCGAGGGCACGGGCGCCGACGTGCGCGAGGACCCGCCCGAGCCCGCTGCGGCGGTCCCCGGGTCCGCGTCCGACGCGACCGGGCAGGCGTCGAGCGACGACTGACTCGGCCGTTCTTTTTAGACCGTTCGCCGGGTTCGACCGTTTCGATCGGCGAGCGTCTCGCGTCCGTCAGTCGTCGAGCGACTCGCTCTCTACTTCGCCTTTGACCGCACGCTCGACCGCGCGGTCGACGTGGCGCTCGCGGGCGCGCTCGACGAACTCCTCGGGGAGCTCGTCGATCTCGCCGGCCTGCACGCCCCAGAGCTTCGCGTAGAGGCCGTCGGCCTCGAGCAGTTCGTCGTGAGGCCCGCGCTCGACGACCGCGCCGTCTTCCAACACGAGCGTCAGGTCGGCGTCGGTCACGGTCGAGAGGCGGTGCGCGATGACGAAGGTGGTGCGGTCGGCCGCGAGTCGGTCGAGCGACCGCTGGATGAGCATCTCCGTCTCGGTGTCGACCGCGGAGGTCGCCTCGTCGAGGATCAGGATCGCGGGGTCCTGTAAGACGACTCGCGCGATGGCGACGCGCTGCCGCTGGCCGCCGGACAGCTTCACGCCGCGCTCGCCGATCCGGGTGTCGTAGCCGTTCGGCAGCGAGTCGATGAACTCGTGGGCCTCGGCGGCCTTCGCGGCCTCGACCACGCGCTCGCGGACCGCCTCGCTCTCGGCCGCGTCGTCGTTCTCACCCGCGGCGTCGACGCCCGTGAACCGCCCGTACCGGATGTTCTCGGCGATGGTGCCGTCGAACAGCGTGGTGTCCTGCGCGACGTAGCCCACGTTCGACCGGAGGCTCGAAACGGTCACGTCGCGGACGTCGTGGCCGTCGACACGGACCGCGCCCTCGGTCACGTCGTACAGCCGGAGGAGCAGCTTGAGCAGGGTGGACTTCCCGGCCCCGGTCGGGCCCACGAGCGCGACGGTGTCGCCGGGGGCGGCCTCGAAGGAGACGTTCCGGATCACCTCCTCGTCGGCGTCCGCGGGGTCGACGAGGGCGTTCTCGGCGTAGGCGAACGAGACGTCGTCGTACTCGACCGCGCCGTCGACACCGCCGCGGTCGGGACGGTCGTCGTCGTTCCCGCCGCCGAGATCGGTCGCGTCCTCGTCGTCCGTGATCCGGATCGGGATGTCCCGGAGGCCGAAGACGCGCTCGCAGGAGGCCTTCGCGTTCTCGTACTGGTCGATGATATTGGAGACCTCCGCGAGCGGGGCGACGAACTGCTGGGTCAGGAGGACGAACGTGACGAAGGTCCCGACCGTGAGCGTCGTCGTGAAGGGTCCCGGCGGGCCGGCCGAGAGCCAGTACCCGCCGACCGCGAAGGTGGCGGCGAACGAGATCCCGGCGAACAGCTCCATCCCCGGTCGGTAGACGAAGTTGAGCCGGAGGATCGACATCGTGCGCTCGAAGTACTCCTTCGAGGCGGTCTCGACGCGGTCGCTCTCGTGGGCCTCGGTGTTGGAGGTCTTGACGAGTTCGACGCCCGAAAGCGCGTTTTCGAGGGCCGTGTTCAGGTCGCCGACGACGGAGCGCTGGGCGACGTACCGCGGCTCGACCGCTCGCATGAACCACAGCGTGAAGAGGATCATCAGCGGGATGGCCGAGAGCGTGACCGCCGCGAGCTCGTGGTTGTAGTAGAAGAGGACGCCCGCGATGCCGACTAACATTACGCCGAGGCGCGCGGAGTTCTGGAGCGCGTTGTCGAGGAAGACCTCCAGGTTCGAGGCGTCGTTGTTGAGGACGCTCATCACCTCGCCGGTCTGTTTGTCGTCGAAGAAGGTCATGTCGAGCCGCTGCATCCGGTCGAAGGAGTCGGTCCGGACCGCGTGCATCACCCGGTGCGCGAAGTTGTTCGCGGCGATACCGTAGATCCACGTGAACACGCCGGTGACGAGGAACGACCCGACGATGAGCGCGACCGAGAGTCGAAACTGCGCCGGCCCCGCGGTCGGCAGCCACGCGTCAGGAACGATCGGGAGGGTGTAGGGGCCGTCGCCCGTGAACACGGCGTCGATGGCGACGCCGAGCACGACCGGCGGGAGCAGCCCCGCGACGCGGGCGACCACGTTCGCGGCCATCCCGATCACGAGCCAGTGCGCCTCGGGCGCGCCGTACTCGCGGAACAGCCGCAGGAGGGGTCGGTCGACCCGGTCGCGGTACACTTCGAAGGCGTTGCGGTCGTCGGCGGCCATGGGCCTACGAGCGCGTCGCGCCCCATGTATCCGACGGCTTCGGCGGGTCGTTCCGGGTCCCGATCGAGAAAGCGATCGGAAGCTAATCGTTTATAAATGATTGTGCGGTGGCGCGTGCCCGTGAGCGGCCGTCAGGCCGCGAACCGGCGCGCGCGAGGGAGTCGGTCGCCCGGAGCAACGCGGAGGGCGACCGACGAGGCTGGGGAGGTGTGAGGCTGCTGTGCGGTTGCGGGCGGGTGGGACTCAAAGGGGCAACCACGAGGCGGACGCAGGCGTTCACGAGAGCGGAGCTCTCGTGAGCCAATCAGAACGCGGAGCGTTCTGATGACGACGTAAGTACCGCAGGGAGCGAACGACGTGAGCGCCTGAGGAACGCAACGAGCGTGCGCCTCGTGGTTGGGGCTTTGGCGGTGTTCGCCGACGAGGAGTCGCTGTCCCCGTATACACACATCTCCACGTCCAATCGTCGGACCGCTTATTAGGCGCCGCTCGAACCCCAGTACGTGGACGAACTCGTCGTGAGCACGGAGGTGTACGCCGACCCCGAAGACGTGTACGCGTTCCTGCTCGACTTCCCGCGGTACGCCAACTACTCGGAGTACCTCCGGGAGGTGCGCACGCTGGAGGGAGAGGGCGGACCGGACACCCGCTACGCGCTGACGTTCGCGTGGTGGAAGATCACCTACACCGCTCACTCGCGCGTGACCGGCGTCGAGCCGCCAGAGCGGATCGACTGGGAGATCACGAAGGACATCGACGCCGGCGGATGTTGGCGGGTGACGCCGGGCGAGTCGGAAGCCGATCCCGATCTCGACGCCGTCGCCTCCGACAGCGAGGCCAACGCGGACCAAACCGACCACCCGTGCGAGGTCGCGCTCGAGGTCGAGTTCGACCCGGGCTCGGCCAGCTCCGACGCGCTCGACCTCCCGACGCTCGTCTCGTTCGACTGGGTGCTGAAGAAGGCGATCCCCCTGATCAGAGGCGAGGCCGAGCGCGTCGTCGAGCGCGCCGTGCGCGACTTGGAGGACTCGACGCGCGACGTCGACCTCGAGGTGTACGTCGATTCCGCCCGGATCTGAGCGCGCGTGGGAACCGGTGTCGCCGGTGTCGGCGAGTCGAAGGCCTTAATATATCCAGCGGGGAACGAATGGATGCGTACGAGGGCTCGTAGATCAGTGGTAGATCATCCCCCTGGCACGGGGAAGGCCCGGGGTTCAAATCCCCGCGAGTCCACTCGACTCACTTCGTTCGTCTCGTTCCCTCGCTTGGTCCCGTTCGCTAGCGTCGCCGGCGCGGAGCGCCGGCTGCACGAGGGACAAAAGGTCCCTCGCTGCTCACGGGACCCCCGCGAGTCCACGTTTTTGCGCCGCGAGTCCGCTCGACTCACTTCGTTCGTCCTTACGGCTTGAAACCGGTCCGGGTACCGGACTCGCCTCGGGAGGTACGTTCCGACACCTATCTCGAAGTCAACCATATATATACGGGTTCGACGACGAGCGGGACGCATGGAGACGGCACCGGTCGCGGTCGGCGATCGCCTCGCGAAAGCCGAGATCGAGGAGGCGTTCGACACGGGGTTCGGGTATCAGATCTCCGGGATTAACCCGCGGAGGGACGCGCGAGACCGACGATACGTGCTGTTGTTCGCGACGGAAGACGGCCCGTACGACGACGACGTGACCCGCGGTCGGTTCGAGTACGTCGGGGAGGGGTTAGACGGCGATCAGAGCGAGACGTCGCCGGGGAACTCGACGCTTATCGACGCCGTCGACGGAGGGATTCCCGTCCATTTCTTTTATAAACCGACGGACGCGAAGGAGTGGGAGTACCACGGCCTGGTGAGCGTCGTCGACCACGAGTTCGAGGAGCGAGACGGCCGAGACGTGATCGTGTTCACGATGGAGAACCGGAGCGCCGAGCCGGACAGCGAACCGTCCGACGACGCGGGCGCAGACGCGAACGCGGCCGCAGATCCCCCGAAGCTGACCGTCGAGGAGGACCGATTCGTCGAGAGCCGTCGGCGCGAGCGCGACCCGGAGTTCGTCGAGGACGTTCGAGCGGCGTACGATCGCACCTGCGTCGTCTGCGGTCGTCGCCGCGAGACCCCCGACGGCCGGCCCGAAGTGGAGGCGGCCCACGTGTATCCGAAGGCCGAACGCGGAGTCGACGAGGTTCGGAACGGAGTGACGCTCTGTCGGCTGCATCACTGGGCGTTCGACGCGGGCTGGATCGCCTTCACCGACGACTACGAGGTCGTCGTCAAGGACGCCCCCGAGCGGGAGGGGTACTACGAGTTCAAGCAGTTGGAGGGGGACTCGCTGGTCTTCCCCGAGGGGAGTTCGATCAGGCCGCATCCGGACTTCGTGGCGAAACACCGCGAACGCCACGGGTTCTGAGCACGGCGACAGTCCCCTCCCTCCCCTCCCCGCCTCGACCCGGCCCGGCGCGCCCCGACCCGGCCCGCGCGTCTGCCGGAAACGCCCGGACCGAGTGCGGTTCCGACTCACCGACACCGGGGTCGCCGTCTCCGAGACCGGGAACGCGAGCGGCGACAGCCACTTGCCCCGTCGAGCCCTGCGATCGGTCGTCAGATGGGGATCAGGGAAGACGCGTTCGACCTCCTCGCGTGCGACGGCGACGCCGTCCGGACGCGGTTCAACGAGTTCGTCTCGCGCCACGGCGTCACGTCGGACCGGGGGCGGGCGGGCACGGAGGTGGCCGCCGACGCCGACCGCGGAGACCGAGACGACCTCCCGGCGCTCACCGAGCGCGACCGCCGGCTGATCGACCGGGTTCGGCTCCTCGACACCGCCCCGATCGGCGTCACGCTGTGCGGGCCGGCGTACCGCGACACGCCGATCCTGTACGCGAACCGGACGTTCCGCGACCGCACCGGCTACTCGCTCGCCGAGCTCCGCGGTCGCAACCCGCGGCTGCTGCAGGGTCCCCGCACGGACCCCGCGGCCGTCGCGAAGCTACGCGAAGCGGTGTCGATCTGGGAGGCCGTCACCGTCGACGTGTGGAACCACCGGCGGGACGGGACGCCGTTTCTGAACCGCGTCTCGCTCCGACCGCTCCGCGGCGACGACGGGACCATCACCCACTGGGCCGCGGTACAGGCCGCGGTGCAGGCCGCAGTCGAGGGACCGACCGAGCGAATCGGAGACGCGGAGCGGTGATGCCGCGGTCGGTGTGAGCTCTCCGACTCCGGGGTCGGTGTCAGCCCTCCGCGGGAGGCCGCGTCGCTCGGGGGGGTCCGCACCTACCGACGCGGATCGGCGCTTTGCAGCCGCCGAGCGACGAGCGTGAACAGCCCCAGTCCGATCAGGTAGAGCCGCCAGCCGGCGCTCGCGACCGGGAACCGCCTGTCGACCGGCTCGTCCGTGACCTCTCGGGGGTCGCGCGGCTCGACGGGGTTGTTCACGTGCACCGTGTCGGTCGTTCCGCCTCCGCCCGCGTCGACCCGACGGGCCCCCGTCTCCGGATCGACTCGAACGTCGACGAACGTCTGTACGAACCCGTCGGTCGACGAGAGCAGCGCCTCTCCGTTCAGAGCGTAAAAGCGGTCTCGAAGCGGCCAGAGCGCGTTCACCCCCTCGAGGTGGACCCAGTCCAGCGCGACGTGCGCGAACACGTGCACGAACAGGCCGACCCACGCGACCGCGATCCACCGCTCGGCACTGCGCTCCGAGAACCGGTCGGCGAGCCGGTCGCGGAGCGTCGACCGGCCCCGCAGCCGCGTGTCGTAGTAGAGGAGCGCCGCGACCGCCGCGGGGAGCACGAGGTTGTGACCGACCGTCCGGTGGGCCCCCGGCATGACCGGGCCGAGGAAGCTGTCGACCTCCGGGAAGACGACGACCGCGAGGACGACCGCGAGCGCTCGCCGGTCGTAGTAGTCGCCGAGGAGCCCGACCGCGAGCGCGAGCGCGAACCCCGCGTGGACGACCGTCGAGACCATTTATCGGGTCGCCTCCGTTCGGTCGGTCGCGGCGTCGGTCTCGGCTCCGCCTCCGTCTCCGTTCCCCCCGGCGGACTCCCGCGAGCGGCGTACCCGCGCGAACCGCACCGCGAGCAGCGCCGCCCCCGCGGCGACGACCACTAGCTGCCAGCCGCTCCGGACGAGGTACAGCGTCCGGTCCGCGCCGAGAGAGAGCCCCGGTCGCCCGTCGGGGTTCGCGAAGGTCGGGATCACGTGCGAGGCGGTCGTGCCGGGGCTCCGAAACGGGAGGATCCCGGGCCCCTCCGCACCGAGCGCGACGAACGTCTGGACGATCCCCTCACGCGTCGAGAAGACGAGACGGCCGTCGATCCGGTAGTAGGCGTCGTGGACCGGGTACAGCAGGTTCGCGCCCTCGCCGCCGAACAGGTCGGGCCCGACGCCCGCGGCGACGAACGCGGCCAGCGCGACCCACGCGACCCGCACGCCCCGCCACCCGAACCGGGCGCGGACCCGAGAGTCGGTGCCGACGGCGGTGTCCCGGTAGAGCGCGACCGCCGCGAGCAGCGGGAGCCAGAGGGCGTGGAGGAGGGCGTTCGTCGCGCCCGGAACGACGAGGCTCGCGACCGCGTCGAGATCGGGAGCGACCGCGGCCGCGACGACGACCGCGACCGCGCGCCGGTCGAACGCGGCGCCGAGCAGGGCCGCCGCGAGCACCGCGCCGACGGCGGCGCTGACCAGCGTCGGTGCCATACCGACCCTGACACTCCCACGAGAATAAGCGCTCCGGGGGCGGAGTCGCCGCGAAACGGTGGCGGATCAGGCCCGGTCGTCGTCCCGTACCGGGCCGTCGCCAGAGTTCCGATCGACTGCGTCCGAGTTCTGTTCGACTGCGTCCGAGTTCTGTTCGACTGCGTCCGAGTTCTGTTCGACTGCGTCCGAGTTCTGTTCGACTGCGTCCGAGTTCTGTTCGACTGCGTCCGAGTCCGGCTCCACGGCGTCCGCCGGGATGAACGCGTCGTCGCCCGTCGGCGGGGCGTCGCTCTCCGCCGAGTCGCCGGTCTTCGACGGACCGGCGTCACTCGTCGCCGAGTCGCTGCCGTCGTCCGCCACCGACTCCCGGACGGTCCCCGACCCGTCTCCCGTCGGCTCTCCGAGCAGCGCGGTCGCCATCTGCCGGCAGACGTACGCGACGAGGTTCGTGACGTGAAGGGCCACGAGCACCGCGACGACGCCGACGAGGACCGCCAGCAGCGCCTCAGGGAGCGTGTCGATCGCCCACGTCACCGGCTCCCCGTTGGACTCGCCGAAGTTCGCCACGTATGGGTACCGCAGCGGGGCGAGAACGAGCGGGAGTCCGGCCGCGAGCGCGACCAGCGGGACGAACGCGAGCACGGTGACGAAGTATTTCAGCAGGAGGAAGCCGACGCCCCGCCACGTCGACGCCGCGTCGACGTACTTCCTGACGCCGGCGACCGCGCCGTCCGTGTCGGCGGGCACGTCGTCGTACCGCTCGAGGTCCGTGCCCAGCAGCCGGTCGGCGAGCCAGCGCTCGAAGCCGGCGGCGATCCGGGCGCCGAGGAGCGTCGCCAGCAGGACGACGAACCCGACGAGCACCACGGAGAGCAGGAGTCCGAAGACGAACCCGAACGAGAACAGCATCGAGTAGAGGAACCCGAGCGGGATCGCGAGCAGGAGGTACAACAGGTGTCTGTACGTCCGGCCGTCGACGAGGACGCCGACGACCGGGAGAGCGGAGGGTGATCTGAGGGAGACCATGTGCGCTCACAAACGGTTTCGCTGTCGACATAAATCGGTCGCTCGCCGGGCCGCGGGACGGCCCGAGAGCCGCGACGGGACGGTCGCGGGAGCCGTCGGCGCCGCGGCTCGCTCAGCCGATGAAGAAGTCGATGGCGTTCCCCGTCGACTGTCCTTTGTACAGCTCCGAGTAGCCGCAGTTCGCACACGAGACCACGACGAACTTGCGGTTCTGAACGTCGAACATCTTCGTGAGTCCGGTGCCGCTCGTCGCGATTTCGTCGGTCTCCGTCTCCTCGTGTCCGCACTTCGGGCAGCCGTCGTCGTCCCCGGCCGCCAGCGACTCGGGCCGTTCCCCGGTTCGAGTCGCGTCGGGGTCGGCGCGATCGCCGTCGCCCGCGTCGGCTCGCTCGTCGCTCGCTTCGTCGTCGAAGACGGAGTACTCCGTCCCGCTGTCGTTGTCGTCGGAGGGCATCAGTTCGGCTTTCAACGACCAGCCAATTGAGCGTTGTGCCCGCATGTGACGGGGCGCCACAAGCTATTCCACGACGCCGTACGATGCGAGTCTATGTCGCGCGTCGTCGTCGTCGCTGGGGTCGGACCGAACATCGGGACCGCGGTCGCTCGCCGGTTCCACGCTGACGGGTTCGCCGTCGCGATGCTCGCGCGGAGCGACCGGGTGACGGCCCCTCTCGCGGCGGAGCTCGGTTCCGATGCGGTATCGATAGCGGCTGACGTTACGGACCGATCTGCGGTCGAACGGGCGATGGAACGGGTCAGAACCGAGCTCGGCCCCGTCGAGGTCCTCGTGTTGAACGCCAGCGGCGGGGGCGGACGCCCGGTCGACGAGGCGAACGTCGAGCGCCTCCGCTCAATCTTCGACGTCCGGGTCGGCGGGTCGCTCGCCTGCGTCCGCGCGGCCCTTCGGGATCTACGAGAGACCGAAGGGACCGTCCTGTTCAGCGGAACGACGTTCGCGGAGCCTCCCGTGACCGAACAGATCGAGTGGGGCGCCGTCGGCCCGGCCGCTCGTGGACTCGCCCAGTCTCTGGACGCCGCCCTCGACGACGTCACCGTCACCTACGTCCGGATCGGATCGGCGGTCCGACCGGCGGAGAGTTCGACGGAGGCGGAGGAGACAGGTGACCGGATCGCGATCGACGCCGCCGACCTCGCCGCGGAGTACCGCCGGCTCGTGGACCGGCCGGGACTCGCGACGAGCGAGCTCGACCTGCGGGCGGAGTGACCGATCCGGGCGATCGAGTGGCGGCTACGCGTCGATATCGTCGACCAGCTCGTCGGCGACGCCGACGTACCCGGCGGGGGTCAGCGTCTTGAGCTCCTCGCGGACGCCCTCGTCGACGTCGAGGTCGTCGAAGAGGTCGCGGAAGTCGTCGAGGGTGACGCGCTTCCCCCGCGTCAGGTCCTTCACGCGTTCGTACGCCCCCGTGTCGCCCTCGCGTCGGAGGATCGTCTGGACGGCCTCGCCGATCACCTCGGGCGTCGCCGCCAGCTCCTCGCGCATGACGGCCTCGTTCGGGACGACCGTCGCGAGCCCGTCGCCGGCCTTCGAGTAGCCGATCAGGCAGTGCGCCAGGGCGGCGCCCACGTTGCGCTTGACCGTCGAGTCGGAGAGGTCGCGCTGGAGCCGCGAGGTCGTCACGTAGTCGGCGAGGAAGGTGAGGTCCGAGTTCGCCTTCGAGAGGTTCCCCTCGCTGTTCTCGAAGTCGATCGGATTCACCTTGTGCGGCATCGTCGAGGAGCCCGTCTCGCCCTCGACGGTCCGCTGCCCGAGGTACCGGTCGGAGACGTAGAGCCACGCGTCCAGGTCCAGGTCGAGGAGGACGTTGTTGACGCCGCGCAGCGCGTCGAACAGCGCCGCGAGGTCGTCGCAGGGGTTCACCTGCGTCGCGAGCGGGGTGTGTTCGAGGTCGAGCCCGCGCACGAACGACTCGGCGAACGCCCGCCAGTCGACCTCGGGGTAGGCCGCGTCGTGGGCGGCGTAGGTCCCCGACGCACCGGCGAGCTTGCCGGAGAGGTCGCCGTTGGCGACGACGACTCGACCGAGCGCGCGACCGAGCCGCGAGGCGTACACGGCCATCTCCTTGCCGAACGTCGTCGGCGTCGCGGGCTGGCCGTGGGTGCGCGCCAGCATCGGCGTCTCGCGGTGCTCCCGCGCGAGGTCGGCGAGCGCGTCCCGGACCTCGCGGATCGCGGGCACGATCACCTCGCTCACGGCCCCCTTCACCAGGAGGCGGTGCGCGAGGTTGTTCACGTCCTCGCTCGTGAGCCCGAAGTGGATCCACGGGTACAGCGCCTCGCCGTCCGCGATCGTCCCCGACTCCTCGAGTCCGTCGAGTCGGACCCGCAGGAAGTACTCGACCGCCTTCACGTCGTGGTTGGTCGCGCCGTACCCCTGCGCGCCCTCGACCTCCAGCGCCTTGATCAGGCGAGCGTCCTCGGCGGAGAACTCCTCGTAGACCCCCCGAAGCGCCGACTCGGCCGCCTCGTCGAGCGCGATCGGGGTCGCGTCGAGGCCGGCCAGATCGATCAGGTACTCGACCTCGACGCGGGTCCGGGCGCGCATGAGCGCGGCCTCGCTCGCGTACGGCGACAGCGGCGCGGTCCGGGAGGCGTACCGCCCGTCGAGCGGAGACACCGCCGCGAGCGGGTCCGAGCGCGACAGCCCGGAGATCGGTTCGTCGGCCGGTGCGTCGTCGCCGGGCGTGTCGTCGGCGTCCGTCATGTCCGCGACTGCCGCTGGAGCCAGCAAAAGCGTGTCGATGAGGAGTGGCACGGACGTGGATCCGTTTTCGGTCTTCGCCGTCGTCTCGCCCGGAATATATCCGCGAACGTGAACACACGACCGGAGCGGACCGCAATCGATATACGCGATCGGTCGGACCACTCGCGTATGAAGATCGCCGGACTCGCGAGCAACCGGGGACGGAACCTCAGACACATCGCCGACGCGGCGCCGGGCGACGCGGAGCTGTCGGTCGTCCTGACCAACCGCGAACAGGCCCCCGTGCTGGAGGCCGCGACGGAGCGTCGGATCCCGACGGAGGTCGTCGAGCGCGAGGCGGGCGAGTCGCGCGAGTCGCACGAGCGACGGATCGCCGACCGACTGGCGGGGTACGACTTCGATCTCGTCTGTCTGGACGGGTACATGCGCGTGCTCACCGACGAGTTCCTCGACGCGGCGCCGACGACGCTGAACGTCCACCCCTCGCTGCTGCCCGCGTTCCCCGGTACGGACGCCCACGAGCAGGTGCTCGACGCCGGCGTCCGGACCACCGGCTGCACCGTTCACGTCGTCACCGAGGAGGTCGACGCCGGCCCGATCGTCACGCAGGAGCCGGTACCCGTCTACGAGGGCGACGACGCCGACGCGCTGAAAGACCGAGTGCTTCGCGACGCCGAGTTCACGGCGTACCCGCGGGCCGTGCGGTGGTTCGCGGAGGACCGAGTGACGCTCGAACGCGACGGCGACGACGCGCCCGTGAACGTATCCGTCGACGGCGACGAGGGGGGCGACTTCCCCGAGCGGCGGTTCGTCTCCGAGGAGCGCGCCGACACGCTGCGGTACGGCGAGAATCCCCACCAGGACGCCGCGCTCTACGTCGACGACGGCTGCGAGGAGGCGAGCGTCGTCGACGCGCCCCAGCTGAACCCCGGCGCGAAGGGGATGGGGTACAACAACTACAACGACGCCGACGCCGCGCTGAACCTCGTCAAGGAGTTCGACGAGCCCGCGGCCGCCGTGATCAAGCACACGAATCCGGCGGGCTGCGCGACGAGCGACACGCTCGTGGACGCGTACGACCGCGCGCTCCGCACCGACGCGAAGTCGGCGTTCGGCGGCATCGTCGCCGTGAACCGCGAGTGCGACGCCGACACCGCCGACGCCGTCGTCGACTCGTTCAAGGAGGTCGTCGTCGCGCCCGGCTACACCGACAGCGCGCTCGACGTGCTCCGGGAGAAGAAGAACCTCCGCGTGCTCGACGTGGGTCCGCTCGGCGAGGGCGACGAGCGCTTCTCCGAGCGGTTCACGGAGAAGCCGGTCGTCGGCGGGCGACTGGTACAGGAGCGCGACCGACAGTCGCCGGCGGCCGCCGACCTCGACGTGGTCACCGAACGCGAGCCCACCGACGAGCAGCTGGAGACGATGCTGTTCGCGTGGCAGACGCTCAAACACGTGAAGTCGAACGGCATCCTGTTCGCGACCGGCACCGAGACGGTCGGCGTCGGAATGGGACAGGTGTCGCGCGTCGACGCCGTCACGCTCGCGGCGATGAAGGCGGAGAAGGACGCCGACGGGAAGTCCGCCGAGGGCGCGGTGATGGCCTCGGACGCCTTCTTCCCCTTCCCGGACGCGATCGAGGAGGCGGCCGAGGCCGGGATCGAGGCCGTGATCCAGCCCGGCGGTTCCGTCAACGACGAGGACGTGATCGCCGCGGCCGACGAACACGACATGGCGATGGCGTTCACCGGCTCGCGCTGCTTCCGGCACGACTGAGCCGGCGCCGTCGGTCGTCGGCCGATTCCGGCCCGCTACTCACACGCCGATCGGTTCCGATCTCTACTCGTACGCCGCGATGCCCGTCAGGTCCTCGCCGAGCACGAGCGTGTGGATGTCGTGGGTGCCCTCGTAGGTGTACACCGTCTCCATGTTGGCCATGTGACGCATCGGCGAGTAGTCGGTCGTGATCCCGTTGCCGCCGAGCATCTCTCTGGCGACCCGCGACTGGTCTCGGGCCGTGCGGACGTTGTTCCGCTTCGCCATCGAGACGTGCTGGGGCGTGAGGTCGCCGCGCTCTTTCAGCTCCGCGAGCCGGTACGCGAGCAGCTGGGCCGTGGTGATCTGGGTGGCCATCTCCGCGAGCTTCTCCTGTTGGAGCTGGAACCGGGCGATCGGCCCGCCGAACTGGTCGCGGTCGAGCGCGTACTCGCGCGCCTGCTCGAAGCAGTCCCGCGCCGCGCCCACCGCGCCCCACGCGATCCCGTAGCGGGCCTGCGTGAGACACGAGAGCGGCCCCTTCATCCCCGAGACGCCGGGGAGGACGTTCGCCTCGGGGACGCGCACGCCCTGCAGACTGATCTCGCCGGTGATCGACGCGCGCAGCGAGAGCTTGTCGTCGATCTCGTTCGTGGTCACGCCGTCGCGGTCCGTCTCGACGAGGAACCCGCGGACGGGGGCCTCGCCGGTGCTCCCGCTGTCCTCCCCGCCGCCCGACTCGTCGCGCGCCCAGACCACCGCCACGTCGGCGATCGGCGCGTTCGTGATCCACGTCTTCGACCCGTCGAGGACGTAGGCGTCACCGTCTTTCCGCGCCGTGGTCTCCATCGCCGAGGGGTTCGAGCCGTGGTCCGGCTCCGTCAGTCCGAAGCAGCCGACCGCCTCGCCCTCCCCGAGCGCCGGCAGCCACCGCTCCTTCTGGTCGCCGCTGCCGTAGGCGTGGATCGGGTACATCACCAGCGCTCCCTGCACGCTCGCCATCGACCGGAGCCCCGAGTCGCACGCCTCCAGCTCCTGCATCAGGATACCGTACGCCGTCTCGGAGACGTTCGGGAGCCCGTACCCGTCGAGGTTCGGCGCGTAAAACCCCATCTCGCCCATCTCCTCGATCAGATCCGTCGGGAACGTCCCCGCCTGGAAGTGGTCGCCGATGTCGGGGCGCACCCGCTCGTCGACGAACTCCCGGGCCGTGTCGCGGATGAGTCGCTCCTCCTCGCCGAGGTCCGCCTCCAATCCCACGTAATCGAGCATAGTCGGTAGTGCGTAACCGCCGGACAAAACGGTTCTGGAGGTCGAGAATCCGGAGCGTCCGCCCCTACGACCCCAACTGCTCGCGCGCGAACTTCGCTAACAGCGGGATGTCGTCGAGGTGGAGCAGCTTCGCCATCGCCCCCTTCTCGCCCTGGTTCGCCTTCTCGAGCGTGTTCTCTTCGGTCTTCCGGAGATCGCGCATAAACCGGTCGTAGCGCTCGTTGGGCGCGAGGTACAGCAGCCGCGTGAGCATCAGCCGCGACTTCATCCGCGGGGCCACGTCGCGGTGCCAGAGCCGCTCGTAGACCGCGAGGCTCTCGGCGTCGAGGCGACGCTTCGAGTCGGTGAGACACCGGTCGACGGTGGCCGCCGCGGCGCGGGCCGACTTCATCCCCTTGTGGATTCCCTCGCCCCACAGCGGGTCGATGGAGGGGACCGTGTCGCCGATCGCGAGGAAGCGGTCGGTGTGCATCTCGTCGGGCATCTGGATGTGCGCGGAGCCGCGGTGGACCTTCCCGTCGATCACCTCGGCGTCGGCGAACCGCGGGTCGCGGTCGACCCACGCGTCGAGGTAGCCGTCGACGGTCTGTCCCTCCTGGGCGAACTCGCGGTGCCGGTCGTTCTGGATGTAACAGATCCCGACCTTCGCGGTGTCGCCGCCGGTGGCGAAGATCCACGAGTAGCCGCCGGGTGCGATGTCGTGATCGAGTCGGAGCATCATCGCCCGGCGCAGGTCGGCGTACTCCGGGTGGTTCATCTCGACGCCCTCCATCTCGTACTCGATACCGATCGCCTGGTTCTCGCGTTCGAGGTCGACCACGTCGAGCGCGCTCGCGATCGGCGCCGCGGGACCGGTGGCGTCGACGACCACCTCGGCGTACACCTCCTCGTCGCCGTTGTACCGGACGCCTTCGATGACGCCGTCCTCGTCGAGGATCGGTCGCGACACCCGCGAGTCGAACCGGTACTCGGCGCCGTTCTCGCGGCCGTCGGCGACGAGGAACCGCTTGAACTCGGCGAACTCCAACACCGCGCCGGGCTGGTAGCTCTTGTAGTGGCTGTTGGGTGACTCCAACACCACGTCGTCGGTGTACGACATCACCACGTCGTCGGGGATTCCGAAGGAGGACATCATCGACGGGAACGTCCCGGCGGTCGACTTGTTGCTCTGACGGGGGAACTCGTCTTCCGGCTCCGTTTCGAGAACGACGACGTCGTAGCCTCGCGTCGCCAGGTCGCGAGCGCACTGGGCGCCCGCCGGTCCGGCACCCGCGATCACGACGTCGTAGCGATCAACCATATACCCGTGAATACGGACCCACGTAATTAGGCTTGCTGAAACGGGTCGCAAACAGGTTGTGACCCGGCTCGGTCGCCGGATTTTGGCGGTTCGCTGAGGTCGGAATATCGCGGGGATCGCGATCGCGGTCGTCAAGGGGACCGTCGCGGTCGGAGCGCGGGACGGTCAGAGCGCGGGGCGGCCGTAGAACGAGTCGAATCGCGAACCGCCTCGCGCCCGGTGCCGGTTCAGTAGAACTCGCGGACGAGGTCCGTCGCGCCCTCGGGCGCGCCGTCCGGGATGACGGACATGTCCTCGTCGACGCCGTGGCGCTCGTGGTACGGCACCGACTCCTCGTCCTGGTAGATGACGCCCTGGTGCTCCGTCTCGTCGTCGAAGATGACGTCTTTGGCGGCGTCCTTGTCGCTGGGATCGTGGCCCTCCTCCTTCAGGTCGACCAGCGAGTCGCGGAAGTAGTCGTAGGTGTCCACGTCGTTGAACGTGACGCAGGGCGAGTAGACGTTCACGAAGCCGAAGCCGTCGTGTTCGACCGCCTTCTGGATGATCTCCTGATGGCGGAGCGCGTCCGAGGAGAACGACTGGGCAATGAACGTCGCGCCCGACGCCAGCGCCAGCGCGTGCGGGTTGACCGGGGGCTGTTTCGGGCCCTCGGGGCTCGTCGAGGTCTCGAAGTCCTCGCGGGAGGTGGGCGAGGCCTGCCCCTTCGTCAGCCCGTAGATGCGGTTGTCCATCACGACGTACGTCATGTCGACGTTGCGTCGGACGGCGTGGACGAAGTGGCCCGCACCGATGGAGTAGCCGTCGCCGTCGCCGCCGGCGACCATCACTTCGATGTCGGGCCGGGCCATCTTGACGCCGGTGCCGACGGGGAGCGCGCGTCCGTGAACGCCGTGAAGCGCGTAGCTGTGCATGTACGTGCCGATCTTTCCGGAACAGCCGATGCCGGCGACGACGAAGGTGTTGTCGGGGTCGTTCCCCGTCTCCGCGAGGGCCTTCATCATCCCGTTCATGGTCCCGAAGTCGCCGCATCCCGGGCACCACGTCGGCTGCTTGTCGGACTTGAAGTCGGTGAATCGAATGTCTGAGCTCATTGGTTACGCCTCCACCCCCGTCGCGAGGGTCTCCCTGATGTCGTCTGCGAGTTCGTCCGCCTTGAACCGCACGCCGTTGTACTTGTTAATCCGGTCGACGCGCGCTAACACGTCGTGCTCGACGAGGTCCGCGAACTGCCCCTGCTCGTTGCACTCCACGACGATGACGCTCTCCGCCGCCTCGACGTCCTCGGAGAGGTCCGGCCGCGGGAAGATGTACGGGACGGAGAGCACCCGCACGTCGATTCCGTCGTCCGCGAGGAACTCGACCGCCTCGGCGAGCGCGCCCTCGTTCGAGCCCCACGAGATCACGAGCGTGTCGGCGTCTTCGTCGCCGAACTCGCGCGGACTCAGGTCCTCGCGCTCGCGGGCCGTCTCGACCTTCCGGTTGCGCTTGTCGACCTGCTCGACGCGCATCTCCGTGTCCTCGGTCCGACGGCCCTGCTCGTCGTGTTCGAGCCCGGTGGACATGTGCGCGCCGTCGGCCGTGCCGGGGAACGCCCGCGGCGAGATCCCGTCGTCGGTGATCTCGTGGGGCTGGAAGCCGCCCGACTCGCTCATGTGGTCGTCGATCGTCGTCTCGTCGACGACGTTGCCGCGGTCGACCTCGACCTCGTCCATGTCGAAGGTGTCCGGACTGAACGTCTGCTCGGTGACCGCCATCGAGAGGTCGGCGGTGAGGTAGACGGGGAGCTGGTACTTCTCGGCGAGGTTGAACGCCTCGACCGTCTTCCAGAAGCACTCGTCGATGGTCGTCGGCGCGAGCACGAACCGGGGGACCTCGCCGTGGCCGCCGTACAGCATCTGGTTTAAGTCGCCCTGTTCCTGTTTCGTCGGCATCCCGGTCGACGGGCCGGAGCGCATCACGTTACAGATGACGAGCGGCGTCTCCGAGGTCGCGATGAGCCCGAACGTCTCGGTCATCAGGTCGATCCCGGGCCCGGAGGTAGCGGTCATCGACCGCGCGCCCCCGCGGGCGGCGCCGAGCGCCATGTTGATCGCCGACAGCTCGTCTTCCGCCTGCACCACGTGACCGCCGTAGCGCTCGATCCGACCCGTGAGGTACGTCATCACATCGGTCGCGGGCGTGATCGGGTAGCCGGCGTAGAAGCGGCAGCCGGCCGCGATGGCGCCCATCCCGATCGCCTCGTCGCCGTTGAGCAGGACGTAGTCCTCGTCGGTGGTCTCCAGGTCGTAGTCGAACTCGTGGTCGTACTCCTCGGCGACGTACGACTGCCCCGCGCGGGCGGCCTCCTTGTTGTTGTCGACGAGCTTCTGGCCCTTGTCCGCGAAGCGCTTCTCCAGCGCGGAGTCGAGGTTCTCGATGGGGAAATCGGCGACCTCGCAGGCCGCGCCGAGCGCGACGACGTTCCGCATGATCGCCCCGCCGGCCTCCTCGGCGAGCCGTTTGAGCGGGACGTCGATCCCGATCATCTCGTCGGGGATCTCCACGTCCTGCATCGTGGTCCGCTCGCCGTCGTAGATGATCACCGACCCCTCGTGGAGCTCCTCGAGGTTCTCCTCGATGGTCCGCGGGGTCAACGCGATGAGCACGTCCAGGCGATCGACGACGCTCTGTACCTTGTCGACGGAGGTCCGCACCTTGTACGCGGTGTAGCCGCCTCGGATCCGCGAGGCGAAGTCCTTCGACGTGAACACGTGTCGACCCGCCCGAGAGAGCGCTTGCGCGAAGATCTTCCCGGTCGAGTCGATGCCGTCACCGGCCTCCCCGCCGACGGCCCAATTGAAATCCGCAGCCATGCTATGTCGCAGCTTTCGCCGGACTCATCAAAAGACTTCTGGAAGGAGCTATCGATCCATTTCTGAACGTTCGTTTCTCTTTTCGCGAATATTGTCGCTAAGAGGCGGCCATATCCGGTTATTTGCCAGATGGGATGGACATATGTTGTCCCAGTCTTTCACGATCGACTCGTATCGTCGGCGGTAGTTTCGACGCTCGTCGAACAGACGGCGCCCGGAGTCGGGCGGCGCCCGGACCGGTTTCGACACGGGCAGCACCGACGTCGACGGGAACACGTTTGTGTGTCCCGATCGGATCGGAGTCATGGACACCACAGCGACGGTCAGCGCGGTCGAGACGGTCGGCCGCGACACGTACGCCCTCCGGTTCGACGCGCCCGACGGGTTCGCCGCCGAACCGGGCCAGTTCGTGAAGCTCGGCACTGAGATCGACGGCGAGTCGGAGGCGCGCTTCTACACCCTCTCGTCGCCGACGGTCGGCGACACCTTCGAGGTCACGGTCGGCATCGACCCCGACGAAGGCGGCGAATTCTCCGCGTTCCTCGCCGACGCCGAGGCGGGCACCGAGATGACGCTCTCCGGGCCGTTCGGCGACCAGCACTACGACGGCGAACCGCGCGCGGTCGTGATCGCGGGCGGCCCGGGCGTCGGGCCGGCGGTCGCCATCGCGGAGCGCGCGCTCGACGACGGCGCCGAGGCCGCGGTCGTCTACCGGGACGACGACGTGTCGCACGCGGACCGACTGGACGCGCTGGCGGAGCGCGGGGTCGCGGTTCACCTCCTCGACGCGGCGGAGGAGCTGGACGACGCCGTCGCCGCGGCGCTGACGGGAACCGAGGGCGAGACGGTCTTCGTCTACGGCTTCGCCGACCTCGTCGCCGACGCGGAGGCCGCGATCGAGGCGGCCGGCGGCGACGCCGACGCGGCGAAGGTGGAAAACTTCGGCTAGACGCGGTTTATAAAAGATCAGCTGATCGTTTATAAGTAGTTGACTGCGGATCGGCGTGGGGTTCCTGCAAAGCCCCAGCCCCTCGCTTATAATCGACTGACACTGACTCTCAGGCAAACAATCCCAAAGCCCCAGCCGCGCCGCGACGGCGTTTATAAACGCCGTCGCGGGCTCCCTCGCGGGCTCTCGCCGGCGGCTTCGCCGCCGGCTGTCAGAGAGACCTTCGGTCTCTCCCTACTCGCGGCCGCCGAGGGTGGCCGCTCGCAGGCGCGCGCCACCGCCATCTGTTCCGGATCAGTCCCCGAAGTAGTCGGCGAGGCGCTCCGCGGCCGCCTCGGTCCGCGGCGTCACGAGGGCGAACCGGATCCACTCGTCGCGCGCGGTGCCGAACGCCTCGCCGGGCATGCCGGCGACGCCGGCCTCGTCGACGAGCCGCTTCACGTTCGCCATCGTCCCGGGAAAGTCGTCGAAGCGCGCGAGCACGTAGAAGGCGCCCTCCGGGCGGGTGTACTCGGCGCCGGCCGCGTCGAGTGCGTCGGTGAAGGCGTCGGCGCGGTCGGCGAGCAGGTCGCGGGCCTCCGCGTAGTACTCCGGGGGCGTCTCCGCGAGCGCGTGGTGGACCGCGTACTGCGAGGGACGCGCCCCGGCGACGTTCACGAGCATGTGTCGGGTCTTCGCGCTGTCGACGTGGTCCTCGGGGAAGACCCCGTACCCGACGCGGAACCCCGTGATCGCCATCGACTTCGAGAAGCCGCTGGTGACGATGACGCGGTCCGAATCCAGCGTCAGCGCCGACTCGAACTCGCCGGTGAGATCGAAGTGGTCGTACACCTCGTCGACCACGACGAGGGCGTCGACCGCCTCCGCGACCGCGACGACCTCGCGGACCGCGTCGAGGTCGTACACGGCTCCCGTGGGGTTGTTCGGCGTGTTCAGGACGACGAGGGCCGTGTCCTCGCTCGCGGCCTCTCGGATCGCGCCGACGTCGAGGCTCCCGTCGCGCTCCGTCGGAACGAGCGTCGGATCGCCGCCGAGCATGTCCACCTTCCCTGGGTAGTAGGGGTAGACGGGGTCGGTGAGGAGGGCTTCGGCCCCCGCGTCGCGCTCGAACGCGCGCGCCATCGCGAGGTAGTTGGCCTCGCCGGTGCCGTTCGTGACCACCACGCGGTCGGGATCGACGCTCCGGCGCTCGGCGATCGCCTCCCGGAGCTCTAACAGCCCCTCGCTCGGCGGGTACTGAAACGCCTCCGAGGGGAGGTCGGCGTACTCGCGGAGCGCCTCCCGCAGCGCGGCCGGCGGCTCCCAGTCGGGGTTCCCGCTCACCATGTCGATGACGTCCCCGTCGGCCGCGGCCGCGTACTGCATCACGTGGAAGAACTTCGGCTCCTCGTACTCCATACGGGTCGCTCGGCGTCGGTCGCCGTGGCTCTTTCGACTGGCCGTTCCCCCGCTCGACCGACCGTCTGCGTGCGTTATGCCGACCTTATTCCCCGGGCGATCCGATCCGGTGGTTTCACCTACGGCCCCGGCCACCCGAAGGTATGAACAAACGCGGTCACGTCCTCAACGCCTTACTTCTCGCGCTCGGACTCGGCTTCGTCATCGAGCCCGGGCTCGACATGGCCACGGCGCGGACCACCGCCCAGATCACCGTCCCGATCGTGTTGGGCGCGCTGTTCCCCGACGTCGACACGGCCTTCGGCCGTCACCGGAAGACGCTCCACAGCCTCCCGGTGTTGGGGATCTTCCTCGCGTACCCGATCGTGTTCGGCAACCTCCAGTACGTCTGGATCGGCGTGTTGACCCACTACGTCCTCGACGTGGTCGGGAGCCGCCGCGGCATCGCGCTGTTCCACCCGCTCTCCGACACCGAGTACGGGATGCCGACCGGCGTGACGACGAGCAGCAAGTACGCGGACCTCGTCACCGTGGTCGTCACCGCCGTCGAACTCGCGGTCTTCTGGGCGATTCACACCTACGTCGTGACCCTCGATCTGGACCTCTCCGCGGCCGCCTCGGAGGCGGCGGCCGGGCTCGGAATCTGACCGGTACAGCGCGTCGGGAGAACTGAGACGGCGACCGCGACCTAGTTCGGCCGGTAGTCGGAGAGCGTCCCGGAGTAGACGCTCACGTCGTTGAACCGTCCCTCGTAGGCGACGTTGCTCGGGAGGGTCGGCTCGTCGCCCGAGAGGAACTGCCGGTCGAGCTTCTCCCACGTGTTCTCGTACGCGAGGTGGGCGAACTCCACGAGCCCGCGGAGCTGGTGGCCGGCGCCGCCCCGGTGGACCACGCTTCGGGGGCGCGCCTCGCGGAAGGCGTCGACGACCGCGTCGACGCCGTCCAGATCGCCGTCGAACTCGGTCCACGCCTCGCCGACGGTGCCGGAGAGGTGGGCGTACGACGATCCGAACCCCGGCTGGTCGGTGGCCTCGGCGATCCGGCGGGTCCGGGCGTTCTGGTGCGGGAGGAGCTTCGTGTTGTACGTCTCGACCGCGTCGATTCGGGCGCCGTGAGCCGCGATCTCCGGACGGGTGAGCGAGATGGTCGCGAACCCCGGATGCGGCGCGAGCACGGCCGCGTCCTGCCGGTCCGCCTCTGCCATCGCCGCCTCGAAGGTGATGTAGTCGGGGACGGGCTCGTCCAGGCCGAGAACGAGGATGTGTCGCCGGTTCCCCCAGTCGCCGGTGAACACCTCGCGCGCGGGGACCACGGTGAGATCGTCGTCGGAGAACCGGGCCGCGCGCTCCCGGATCGTCGGCAGGCGAGTGAAATGCGGGGCGTACACGAGCGCGTCGATCCCCCGTTCCTTCGCGAGGGCCACGACGTCGTCGTCGAGCACCTTGACGTGGGCGTCGACGCGCGTTCTCGATCGAGTCACAGAGGTGGGTTCTTCGTGCCCGAGCAAAGGCGTATCGTTCGACCGCGAAGCGTCCGTCGGCTCGCCGCGAACCGACCGTCCGGTCCCGGTCGACCCCGCGACGCGAGAGGCGACCGCCGGGGGAAACCGTTAATCCCTCGGGGCGGGGACGGGATGGTATGCCCCGCTGGACGTGCGGTATCGACGGCTGCGACGCCGGCTTCGACGACGTGGAGTCGGCCATCGTCCATCAGACGAACGGCCACCAGCGCCACGAGTGCAAGGTGTGCGGCACGATCGTCCCGGACGGCTACTTCGCTATCCGACACGCGTTCGACGAGCACACCCGCGCCGAGTTCGTGCGCGCGTACGACGCCGACTCCGCGGCGGTCCGCCGCCGCGAGGAGATCAAACGCGAGATCGAGCGCGAGGCGGACCTGCAGCGCGTCGTCGATCAGCTGGACCGAAGTCCCTGACCGGGTCTTCTCCCCTCAGAGCACCCGCTTTCCGAACGCGCTCGCGGCCAGCTCCGTCGCGAGCTCCGCGGTCTCGTTGTGCTGGTCCAGCGTCGGGTTCACCTCGACGAGCTCCATCGAGCGGACGGCGTCGCTCTCGGCGACGACCTCCATCGCGCTGTGGGCCTCCCGGTAGGTGACGCCGCCGCGCACGGGGGTCCCGACGCCGGGCGCCTCCTTGGGGTCGAGCCAGTCGAGGTCGAGGCTGACGTGAACGCCGTCGACGCCCGCCGCCGCCTCGGCCATCGCCTCCTCCGCCACGTCCGTGATCCCGCGCTCGTCGATGTCGGACATCGTGTACGCCGCGAACCCGTGGTCGCGGATCACCTCGACCTCCGCGTCGTCGACGGAGCGGAGCCCGACCAAGGCGACGTTCTCCGGGTCGAGCCCTGGCGCCACCGCCCAGTCCGAGTCCGCGAACTCGCCGAGCCCGAGCGCGGCCGCCAGCGGCATCCCGTGGACGTTCCCGGAGGGCGTCGTCGCGGGCGTGTTGAGGTCGGCGTGGGCGTCGAACCACACCGCGCCGATCTCCGCGTCGCGCGCGGACCCGACGAGCGAGCCGATGGCGATCGAGTGGTCACCGCCGAGCGCGAGCGGCACGTCGCCCGCGGCGAGCGTCTCGCCGACCTCGTCCGCGAGCCGGCGGCAGACGTCGGCCGTCTCGCGGAGGAACTTCGCGTCCCCGTCGCGCGGGGCCTCCGCGTCCGGGTCGCGCTCCTCGGCGCGGGGGACCGCGAGGTCGCCGGCGTCGACGGTCTCGACGTCCGCGCCCGCGAGCTGGTCGGCCAGCCCCGCGTAGCGGATCGCTGACGGTCCCATGTCGACGCCGCGTCGGTTCGCCCCGTAGTCGGTCGGCGCGCCGATGATCCTGACGGTGGTCATGTGGGAGAGAGCGCCGCGGCGACGCTTGAATGGTGCGGATCCCCGTCGCGCCGCGGAGAGATCGCCGAGGGTTTTCACGGTCGGCCGCCAACGGACGGCTATGAGCGGATCCGAGGGCGACGACGCTCCGACCGACATCGAACCGATCGGCGCCATGATCGCCGTCGCGTTCACCGGCGCCGTGATCGGGCTCGTCGGCGCCGGGCTCGCCTTCTTCGTCGGCGACCTCGGTCTGGCGCTGATCGGCGTCGGCGCGGTCGTGGCGCTCTCCAGCCCGATCGCGTACGTTCGCCTCCGTCGCCTCCGCCGATCCTGAGAATCCACACGATCATTTATAACGGGCTTCCATCGCATTTAAGCAGGGTCGCCATCTATTCGCGTCTATGTCATCGATCGAGCTCACGTCGAGTCAGAAAAGCATCCTCACGGCCCTCATCAACCTGTACGGGGAACAGGAAGACGCCGTCAAAGGCGAGGCGATCGCCGAGGAGGTCGACCGCAACCCGGGGACGATCCGCAACCAGATGCAGAGTCTGAAAGCACTCCAGCTGGTCGAGGGCGTACCCGGGCCGAAAGGGGGGTACAAGCCGACCTCGAACGCGTACGAGGCCCTCGACATCCAGCGGATGGACGAGCCCGCGGACGTTCCGATCTTCCACGAGGGCGAGGAGGTCACGGGCGTTAACGTCGACGGCATCGACCTCTCCAGCGTCCACCACCCCGAGCTCTGCCGCGCCGAGATCCACGTCCAGGGCTCCGTCCGGAAGTTCCACGAGGGCGACTCAGTCACCGTCGGTCCGACGCCGCTCTCGAAGCTCGTCATCGACGGGACCGTCGACGGCAAAGACGACACCGCGAACATCCTCATCCTCCGTATCGACGACATGCGCGCGCCCGACGAGCCCGCCGAGCACTGACGGTACCGGTCTGCGTTTCTCTCTTCGCGACCCCGCCAACACCTCGAGCGAAGCCGCTCACCCTCCGCGATTGACTCCGTTGTGGTCGTCGAAACCGCCCCAGTCGCCGAAACCGCCCCAGTCGCCGAAACCGCCGCTCTCGAGCCGGACATCTCGTCGCCGAAAAACCGGTCTTCGCGTCGGTTCTCGCTTTCGCCGCGCTTACATGTCGCCGAACGCGCTCACGCCGCGTCCGGTCGAGGAGACCTTCGCGATCCACCGCACCGCGATGGACTTCTTCAGGAGCTTCGCCGGGGTGCCGCCGAACGTCTTGATCGGCATGCCCATCACGTCGTGAGCGACCGCCTCCTCGCCGATCGAGATGACGGTCCCCTTGTCCTTGTGCTCCCACGACTGGAGGGGCGCACCGCGTGCGGCGCGTGCGAGGTTCTCGCCGGCGACCTCGGCGGCCTGCCAGGCGGCCTGCGCGGTCGGCGGCGCCACGTCGTCGTCGCCCTGCTCGACGAGCGCGGTGTCGCCGATTGCGAACACGCGGTCGTCGCTGGTGGTGAAGTCGGAGGCGGCGTGGACGCGGTGCGACCGCTCGTCCTTCTCGACCTCGACGTTCTCGATCTCGGGCTGGCCCGTGATGCCGCCGGTCCAGATCAACACGTCGTGCGCGAGCTCCTCGGGCTCCTCGTCCTCGCCGCCGCCGAGGTAGACCGCGTCCTCGTCGGCCTTCGAGATGAAGTCGCCGGTGAGGATCTCAACGTCGGCGTCCTCCAGCCGCTGGCGGAGCGCGCCCTGGAGCTGCGGATCGTTCCCGGGGAAGACCTCGTCGAGGCCCTCGACGAGCGTGATCTCTATCGGGGCGCGGTGTTTATCGCGGTACTCCGCGATCTCGCCCGCGGTCTGGATGCCGGAGAGGCCGGCGCCGCCGACGATGACCTCGACGGGCTCCGAGCGAGTCGCCTCGGCCGCGGCCGACCGCACGTCCTCGTGGATCGCCTTCGCGTCGTCGAGGCTCTTGAGCTGGTGGGCGTTCTCCTCGAGCCCCTCGATGCCGAAGAAGGCGGTCGTGGAGCCGACGCCGAGCAGGAGGTAGTCGTAGTCGACGGTCGTCCCGTCGTCGGTCTCGACGACGCGCTCGTCCGTGTCGACGTCGACGACGCGGCCCTGTACGAAGTCGGATTCGGGCGATTTGATCTCGTCGACCGGGATGGTGATCTTCTCGGCGACCGCGGGGTTGCGGATCGCGCGGTGGACCTCGTGGAGAACGAGGTGGTAGTCGTGCTCCGAAATCCACGTGAGCTCGGCCTCGCCGTCGCCGACCTCGTCCTCGAACGCCTTCACCGCCCCTGCCCCGGCGTAGCCGGAACCGACGACGACGACCTGTGTAGTCATGCGTGTCGTTCCGCGGTCCGGGGGTAAAGTCGCTTTGGAACGTCGCTGAACTGGCGAACGGTCGGAAGACGAGCCGTCGCCCTACAGCGAGAGCCCGGCGTGCCAGCGGTCGGCGCCCGCCTCGCGCTTGACCTCGTCCATCCGCGCGAGGAGCTTCACGGCGAGGCTCGCGGTCTCGGCCGCCCGTGACTCGCCCTCGGTGCGGAACTCGCCGGTGACCCGGTTCGCGTAGACGGAGCAGACCGCGCCCGCGCGGAGCCCGTACACGCTCGCGATCGTGAGGATCGCCGACGCCTCCATCTCGATGTTCTTCACGTTCGCGTCCCGCAGCTCCGCGACCAACTCGTCGGAGCCGGCCGCCTCGAACCCCTCGAAGCCGGGGCGGCCCTGTCCCGCGTAGAAGGAGTCGGCGCTCATCGTCACGCCGGTGTGGTAGTCGTACCCGAGCCGCTCGGCGGCGGCGACGAGCGCGGAAACCACCTCGCCGTCGGCGGCCGCCGGGTAGTCCTCGCGGACGTACTCGTCGCTGGTCCCCTCCTGTCGGACCGCGCCGGTCGTGATCACCAGGTCGCCCACGTCCATCCCCGGCTGGATCGCGCCGCAGGAGCCGACCCGGATGAACGTGTCGACGTCGGCCCTGGCGAGCTCCTCGACCGCGATTGCGGCCGACGGCGAGCCGATCCCGGTCGAGGTCACGGAGATCGGCGCGCCGTCGTAGGTGCCGGTCGCGGTGCGGTACTCGCGGTGGCGCGCGACCTCCTCGTGGCCGTCCCACAGCGCCGTGATCTTGTCCACGCGCTCGGGGTTACCGGGGAGGAGCACGGCGTCCGCGACGTCGTCGGAGCCGACCTCGACGTGGTACCCCACCTCGTCGTTCGGGTCCTCGCTCCGGTCGCTCTTGTCGGTCATGTCTCCGCCCTTCGGTGAGCCGTTTAAAAGTAGTTCCGTCTCGGTCGCTCGGTGCGCTCGTCCGTTTTTAAATTTCGCGCGCGTCGTCGAGGGTCCCCTCCGAGATGGTGTTCGGAAGCAGTTCGCCGAGCGTGTACTCGCTGGTCTCGCCGTCGCCCTCGTCGCAGACGACGAGGAGGTCGTCGGCCGCGAACTCCGCGAGCGTCTGCCGGCACATCCCGCAGGGCGTGACGCCGTCGCGGACGCCCGAGGTGACGGCAATCCGGTCGAACTCGCGGTGGCCGTTCTTCACCGCTTCAGCGAACGCGACCTCCTCAGCGTGGAGGCTGTTGGAGTAGTTCGCGTTCTCGATGTTACAGCCGGTGTAGACGGTGCCGTCGGCGGTCCGGAGCGCGGCGCCGACGCGGTACTCGGAGTACGGGACGTGCGCGTCGTCGAGCGCGTCGCGCGCGGCCTCGATCAGGTCCATACCGGGGTGTCGGTCGGCGGGGCGTTAAGCGGTCGGATCCGGATCACGGCGGCGACCGGCGGAGACGCCGCGGGAGCCGCGGCAGGTGCGACCCGCCGATCTCGATCACGCCGAGCCGGTGAGCCGCCAGGTACACGCCGAGCGCGACGAGGAACGTCGCCGGCGCGTACGCGAGGTGCCAGCCGAGGGTCTCCGCGAGCGGCGTGCCGCCGACGAGCGCTTGGTCCCCGATTCGGTCGAGGATCGCCAACACCGGCGGGTGCGCGACGTAGACGCCGACCGCGTAGCTCCCCCACGCGGGGAGGTGCGTCGACGCGCCGAGGCCGGGGCGGGACAGGAGGTACAAGAAGAGCGAGACCGCGAACGCCGCCGTGCCGACGGTGAACGACGGCGCGTACACCCCGGTCGCGACCGACGCGCCGCCGAGCGCGTACCCCACCGCGTAGCGCTCGACGACGTGGAGGATCCCGAATCCGACCGTGGCGGCGAGGAGCGTCCCCGACCGTCCGGAGCCCCCGCGCCACCCGCGGGCGGCGATGGCGTGGCCGACGCTCACGTAGAAGAACCCGAAGAAGAGCCCGTCGCGGACGTCGACCGGAAGGTCGACGAGTCCGGCGTACTCCGGGCCGAGGAGCCCGACCGCGTGGAGCGCGAACGCGACCGGGAGCACGAGGTCGCTCCGGCCGAGCGCGGCGAACCCGGCGACGAGCCCGAGCCCGACGGCCAGCGCCGGGATGAACCAGAGGATCTCCGAGACCGAGGTCCCGTAGTAGAGGAGATCGACCGGTGAGGCGCTCTCGACCAGCCGTCCGCCGACGCTCCGGGTGACGGACTCACCGGCGGCGGCCGCCTCCAGCGCGGTCCCGGCGAGGAAGACGGGGAGCGTCAGCGCGATCCCGAACGCGTACAGCTCCGCGAGCGACCGCGCCCGCGAGCGGAAGTACGCCAGCGGGTCGCGGTCGAGCGTCTTGCGCGCGAAGAAGTAGCCCGACGCCAGGAAGAAGAACGGAACGGCGACGCGGGCGGTCGTCTCGAGCAGGAAGTTGACCGCGTTGCCGGACGCGCCGACCCCTTCGAAGGGGTTCGTGTGGATGACGACGACCAGCGCGACCGCGACGATCCGCATCGCGTCCACGCTGTGGATCCGTGATCCCATTTACGCCGCGTACGGGGTGCGACTCGATGTCTCTTCCGGATCTCCGTCGATCGGTCCGCGGGAGCCCGACCGCCCTCGTCCGCTACCGTCCCGTGTCGTACTTGTACGTCGCCGACTCGGGGTCGATCCCGAAGTCCTCGGGCGACTCGCTCGCGTCGTCGGCGGCGTCGGCCGGCTCGGCCGCCTTGAACGCCTCGCGGAACCGGTCGGGCATCTCGAAGTCGCCGACGGCCAGCCGCAGGCCGACCACGCCCCCGCCGAGGAACTCGCGCTTCTCCGCGAGCCGGTCCGAGAGCGCCTCGGGGAGGTCGTCGGTGTCGACCGCGTCGAAGCCGAACTGGGTCAGGTACTCGGGCTGGTCGGTGAGCACGTACACCGTCTCGAACCCGTTCGCGGCCGCGGTGTCGACGAGGCGCTCGACGACGTGCCCACCCACGCCCCGGCCGCGCCACTCGGGGAGCACGCCGATCCCGGTGAGCTCGATCCGATTCTCCGCGTCCTCGTCGTCGCTCCGATGCAGGCGGAGCCGACCGAACCCCGCTCGGTCGCCCGACTCCTCGTCGACCGCGATCACGTAGTCCCGCGACCGGAAGGCGACGTCGTCGAGCCCCAGCTGCTCGATCGCGTCCAGTAACCACGCCTCGTCACGGTTCTTGGCGTCGCGGACATACATGGATACACGTACGCGGGGCGACGTAAAAACGGTTCCCCGCGGGGCGTCGGCGTCGACCGCTAGTTAAATGCCCTGTCCCATCAGGTGGCTGCGTAACACGTCCGGCGTCTTGAGCCCGGCGTCGCTGTTCACGAGGACGACCGTCTCCGTTCCGTCGAAGAACCCCTCCTCCGCGAGCGCCCAGGCGCCGGCGGGCGCGGCGCCGCCGGTGGCGCCCATCTCCATGACCTCGTTCTGCGCGACCGCGACCGCGCTCGCGAGGATGTCCTCGTCCTCGACGCCGACCGCCGTCCCGCCGCTCTCCGTCACCGCCTCGACCGCGGCCGCGCCGCCCGCGGGGTCCGCGATCTCCAGCTCGCCGCAGATCGTGTCGGGCGTCGACCACGGCTCCGGCTCGTCGAGGCCGCGCTCCACCGCCGCCGCGATCGGCGCGCAGCCCGCGGCCTGCGCCGCGACGACCTTCGGCACGGCGTCGATCGCGCCGACGCGCTCCAGCTCCGCGAACCCCTTATAAACCCCGGCGACGACCTCGCCGGAGCCGGTCGGCACGACCACGACGTCGGGCGCCGCGTCGAGATCGGCGACCAGCTCGAACGCGAGCGTCTTCACGCCGTCGTGGCGGTACGGCGTCGCGAACTCCCCGAGGTCGGTGTACTCCGTCTCCAGTTGCTCGTCGACCGCGTCGGCCGCGTCGGGGAAGCGCCCGCCGACCACGCGCATGTCGCCGCCGTGGACGTTCGTCATCGCCTTGTTCGAGAACGCGCACCGCGAGGGGACGAAGGAGTACGAGCGCAGGTCGGCCCGGCCCGCGTACGCCGCCATCGACTGCCCGGCGTTGCCCGGGCTCGCGCACGCGAGCGGCTCCACGTCGGCCCCCTCGTCGGCCCGCGCCGCGACCGCCGTGAGCGCGACCGAGAGCCCGCGGTCGAGCACGGTGCCCGTCGGGTTGCGGCCCTCGTCCTTGACGTACACCGCGTCGACGTCGAGCTCGTCGGCGAGCCGCTCCGTCGGGACGAGGGGGGTGGCGCCCTCGCCAGCGGAAATGGCCGCGTCGGCCGGGAACGGGAGCAGCGCGTCGAAGCGCCAGTGGCCGCGGCCCGTTCCCGCGGGGCCGTCCCGCGGCGACCCCAGCAGCGTCTCGGGGTCGACCGCGTCGTAGTCGTAGGCGGGGTCGAGTCCCCGCGCCTGCTCCTCGGCCGACACGGTCGTCGGGTCGGCCGTCTCGTGGACGCGACCCGACGCGCGACTCTGCAGCCCGCGGAACGCCGTCGTCGTCTCCGTCGACTCCATACCGGCCCTTTCGGCGGCGGCGACTAATCGCTTCCCTCTCGGCGGTGGACCGCAATCGGAATCACACCCCAGCCGTGCGGTGGCGCGCGCCTGTGAGCGCCCGACAGGGCGCGAACAGCCCGTGCGAGGGAGTCGCGAACGAAGTGAGCGACGAGGTTGGGGAGGTGTGAGGTGCGGTCGCGGTGCGGTCGGGTGGGACTCAAAGGGGCAGCCGGCGAGGACGAAGGCGCGCGACGTAAGGACCGCAGGAACGAGCATTGCGAGTGACGAGGACCGCAACGAGCGCACCGAGTCCTCGCCGGCTGGGGCTTTGGAGGCCTTCACCGCAAAGGGATCAGTCACGTATCCGTCAGCGACCGCTTATAAACCCGCAACTCGATCACAGACGTATGAACGGAGACGTCACCGTTATCGGCGGCGGGCTCGCGGGGCTCGTCGCGGCGACCCGACTCGCCGAGGCGGGCGCGGACGTGACGCTGTACGAGCGACGGCCCGAGGTCGGCGGCCGCGTCCGCACCGAGACCGTCGACGGGTTCACGCTCGACCGCGGCTTCCAGGTGCTGTTCACGAGCTACCCGGCGGTCGCGAGCGAACTCGACGCCGACGCCCTCGACGTCCGACGCTTCGCGCCCGGCGCGACGATCTGCCGGCCGGGGTCGCGCTCGGTCCTCTCGGATCCCCTCCGCGACCCCCGTGGGGCGATTCCCTCGCTGTTGAACGACGAGGTCTCGTTCTCCGACAAGCTCCGAACGCTCGCGCTCCGGTACGACCTCTCGAAGCGCGACGAGGGCGACTTCTTCGCCGGATCGGACACGTCAATCCGCGAGTACCTTTATAAATGGGGATTCGCCGACGACTACGTCGAGAACTTCGTCGAGCCCTTCTACGGCGGGATCACCCTCGACCGGGGCCTCTCGACCTCGAAGCAGGTGTTCGAGTACACCTTCCGCGCGATGGGCCGCGGCGCCATCGGCGTCCCCGCCGAGGGAATGCGCGCGATCCCCGAGGCGCTCGCCGCCCGCGCACGGGAGGCCGGCGTCGAGATAGCGACCGGCGAGGACGTGGAGTCGATCCGGACCGCGGGGCAGGGTCGGATCCCGTTCCGGACCGGGAGCGGCGACGCAGAGGGCGCGACCGTCGAGCTCGCGGACGGCTCGACGCGCGAGACCGACGCGGTCGTGGTCGCGACGACCCCGCCGGAGGCCCGACGGCTCACCGGCGTCGAGTCGATTCCCACCCAGGGCGTTCCGAACGTGACCGGCTGGTACACGCTCCCCGCGGGCGAGTCGTTCGAGACCGGGAAACGGATCCTGCTCAACGCCGCCGAGGAGTCGCCGAACGCGGTGGTTCCGATGTCGGAGGTCGCGCCCGAGTACGCCCCCGACGACCGCGCCCTCCTCGCGGCGACGTTCCTCGGCGAGAAGTCCCTCGACCGCCCCGCGAACGCCCTCCGCGACGACGTCCGGGACGCCCTCGAGGCGTGGTACCCCGAGCGCGACTTCTCCGGGCTGGAGACCGTGGCCACCCATCGGATCCGGTTCGCGCAGTTCGCCCAGCCGCCGGGCGTCCACGCCGACCTCCCCGACCCCGACGATCCCGAGGGCCCGGTCGTCCTCGCCGGCGACTACACGGAGTGGTCGTCGATCCAGGGCGCCTTAGAGAGCGGGCGGAGGGCGGCAGCGGCGGCCGGCGACTATTTATAAATCCCGGAGCGACGCCACCCAACCCTACTCCTCCCGCAGGAACGACTCCTCCCCGTGCTCGTCGACCGCCGCGAGCAGTTCGTCGCGCTGGCGTCGGACCTCGGGCGGGAGCTCGGCGTAGGCGTGGTCGAACATGTCGCTCGGGTCGGGTTCGATCGACTCCGCGAAGTCGATCGCGTCGGCGACGACCTCGTCGGCCTCCTCGCGGATCGCCGCGACGCCCTCGTCGTCGATCCGGTCGGTCTCCCGCAGGAACGCCTCCATGCGGTCGAGCGGGTCGAGCGCGCGCCACGGCTCCACGTCGTCGGGGTCGCGGTAGGCGGTCGGGTCGTCGGCGGTCGTGTGCGCGCCGAACCGGTACTCGACGAACTCGATCAGGGCCGGGCGGGGAGGATCCCCGCCGGCCGGGTCGTCGTCGCTCTCCGACCCGCCCCCGCCGACCCGCGCCCGCTCGGCCGCCTCCCGGGTGACCGCGTAGCTCGCGAGGGGGTCCATCCCGTCGACGCGAACGCCGTCGAAGCCGTAGGCGGACGCCTTCCCCGCGAAGGTGTCGCTCGCGGTCTGCCGCGACTCGGGGATCGAGATCGCCCACCCGTTGTTGTGACAGCAGAACAGGGTCGGGGTGTCGAAGACGCCCGCGAAGTTCATCGCCTCGTGGAAGTCGCCCTCGCTGGTCGCGCCGTCGCCGAAGTGCACGGCGACGACCCGGTCCTCGTCCCGGTAGTCGAACGCCCACGCGGCCCCCACCGCGTGCGGGAGGTGCGCCGCGATCCCGATGTTGAGGGGAAAGACGTTACCCTCGGCGATCGCCTCGGTCCCGGACTCGTGACCCGTCCAGTAGGGGAGGTACTCCGAGAGGAGGTCGCGGACGACGACCGCGCCGTGTTCGCGGTACTGGTAGCTGATCAGGTCCCGGTCCGCGAGCGCGTGGGTCGAGCCGACCGCCGAGCCCTCCTGGCCCGCGCAGGGCGCGTACGTCCCGATACGGCCCTGTCGCTGGAGGCTGACCGCGCGCTCGTCGAAGCGGCGGGTGATCACCAGGTCGCGGTAGATCGCACGGAACCGCTCGTCCGACAGGTCCGGGACCGTCGCGTCCGGCAGGGGACTGCCGTCCGGGCCGAGCACGCGGTAGAGATCCTCGTCGGCGAGGGGATCGGTCCCGGAGTCGGGGGCGTCAGCACGGTCGACGGTGTCGGCGCCGTCGGTGCCGTTCTCGTTCATGCGGATCGGTGTGCGCGCCGGTCACAAGGAGGTAGCGGTCGCGGCGGCGTCCGACCGCGCTCGGCTCCGCCGGCGGAGGAAGGCGATCGGGGGGCCGATCAGCGCTCCGGCGACCGTCGCCAGCCCGATCACGAGAGTGACAATGAGCGGGGTCGGGTCCGCGACGAGCAGGTCGACGCCCCAGACGACGAGGAACCACGCGGTCCAACAGAGGCCGGTTGCGAGCGCCGTGAGCGCCCCGTACGCGACTCCCGCTCGGTACGTGTACGCCCCGCGACGCTCGACGAGCAGCCACCAGAGCCCGCCGCCGACGGGGAGCGCCGGCGCCGCGAGGAGGGGCACCGGGAACGACGCCGGGAGGCCGACCACCTCGGCGAAGACGCGCAGGACGGTCGACAGCAGGCGCGCCGTGACCGCACCGCACCCGAAGGCGTAGGCGCCGGCGTAAAGCGACCACCGCCGCGAGGGGCCGGACGCGGGCGGGTCGGAACCGTCCATACTCGGCGGTCGTGAACGGATAATAAAGGCCTTCCCGTGGGTGAAGCGCCGATTTGAGTCTCCCTCGCGACGGCGCCACCTCGCGGGGATCATCCCGGTCAGCGTGCCCGACGAGGGCGCCCGGTCGCTCGTGAGGAATCGATTCGGGGGAGTCGCCGCGGGGAACCGACCCCGCTCACTCGACCGCGAGCTCCAGCTCGAACGGGTACGCCCCGTGCTCGTCCGGCGTCTGATCCGGGACGCCCCACGAGATATGGAACAGCCCACGAGCCGCGTACGTGTCCGCGGGGAGGTCCTCGGGGACCGCGTACGTCGCGGCGATTTCCTCCCGCGCGTCGAGCGACTCCAGCGCCTCACTGTCGGGACGACTCGGCTGCGGTCCGTCGACGCCGTCGGTTTCGACGACGCTCAACGGCCACCGCTCACCCTCGTGGAGCACCCAGAGGGCGCTCGGCAGCGCGCCCCGGCTCGTGAACGTGTACGGCCCCTCGGCGTCGCCGTCGGCGCTCCCCGGCGCCGGCGCGACCGAGAGCGTGAACTCGCGTTCCGCGGTTTCGCTCGCCGCGGCCGACACCGACACCGGGAGCCGGTCGTACCGCGACTCGCCGACGATGATACGGTACACGGTGTCGTCGATCCGGTAGTACGGCGGCTCGTCGCGCTCCGCGGCGAACTCCTCGTAGGCGTCCGGCACGTCGTCGGCGAAGAGCTGACTGCGATCGTCGCCCGGCAGCGCCGGCCTCCGGTGGGGCGACGCCAGCGCGCGCTCGAAGAGCGCGACCACCTCGTCGTCGAGCGCCGACTCGTCGACGACCGGCCGGTCCCACATGTCCGCCGCGGTCAGCTCGCGCGCCGTGATCGCGTACGGCGGGTCCTCGTTCTCGACGCCCGTCCGGATCCGGGACACGCCGCGTCCGTCCTCCAAGTAGTCGTACTCGTCGAGGAACGCGGCGACGGGGTCCGGGAGGACGCACCGGCGGTACTCCCCGCGCGCCACGTTCGGGCCGTAGGCAGTCAGCGCGTCGACGAACGTCTCGACCGCCGACGGGTCGAGGTCCTCGCGCTGCCTCGCCTCGCGCAGGACTCGGTCCTCGTCGTATCCCTCCGCTTCCTCGTCGACGAGGGCTGCGGTGAACGTCGGGAGCGTCGGGTCGAACGCGTAGCGCGTCCCGTCCAGTTCGACGTACGGCTTCAGCTTGCCCCGGTCGTACGCGCGGAACTCGTCGACCGCGGCCAGCAGCGCGTCGCTCGGGTCGTCCGTCTCGAACCGCCCGTCGCGCGCCTCGGCGAGCGGCTCGCGCAGCGCGTCCGGAATCTCGGACTCGGGGACGACGTGCTCCGGATCGATCCCCCGACTCGGCGACGGTTCGTACGCGGTGACGACGTGCGGAACCCTCCGGAGCTCGACGTCGAGAGACGCCGTCGTCTCGTCGCCGTCGCTCGATCGCTCGCCGTCGCTCGATCGCTCGCCGTCGGTCTCCGTCGTCCCGTCGTCGGTCCCGTTCGTCGCCGGAGCCGTGTCAGCGCCGTCGCCGACGCATCCCGAACCCGCGACGACGGACCCGCCGATCGCGGAGAGGAGGGCCCTGCGATCCATACTCGGACGTTCGAAACGATCAGTAAAAATCTTCTGCGAGCTGTGCCGGGTTTCGACGGCGGACTCCCCACTCAGGGCGTGATCACGGCGCGCCCGTCGATCTCGCCGTGTTCGAGCTTCTCCGCGACCGCGTTCACGTCGCCGAGGTCGTAGCGGCTGGTGTGGAGGTCCACGTCGCCCTGTTCGACGAGCGCGACGAGCTCCTGCAGCTCCGCGTACCGGCCGACGATGTTCCCGACGAAGGAGAACTCGCCGTTCACCAGCGCCTGCGCCGGCTCGTGGACGTGTCCGCCGTAGCCGATGATGTGGTGGTCGCCGCCGGCGGCGGTGATGTCGGGCGCGTACGCCGTGGTGACGTCCTCGCCGACGAAGTCGAGCACCTGCGCGGCCCCCTTTCCGTCGGTGATCCCGTCGAGCTCCTCCCGCACGTCGGCCTCGCTCGGGTTTACCAGGTGGTCGGCGCCGTAGCCGTCGGCGAGGTCCAAGGCGGATTCCTTCAAATCGATCGCCGTGATCCGGGCCGCGCTCATGGCGTTCAGACACTGCAGCCCGATGTGGCCTAACCCGCCGACGCCGATGACGACCGCGTGGTCGCCGGGGTCGAGGTCGGCGACCGCCTTCTTCGCGGCGTGGTACGCCGTGATCCCGGCGTCGGCGTGCGGGGCGATGTCGATCGGCTCGACGCCGGCCGGCAGCGGGATCACCGAGCGCTCGCTGGTGTGGAGGTACTCGGCGAAGCCGCCGTCGGTGGTGAGCCCGTTGAACGCGTCGTTCTCGCAGTACATCGTCTCGCCGAGCCGGCAGGGACGGCAGGTGCCGCAGGTCTGGACCGGGTGACAGATCACCGGGTCGCCCTCCGAGACGAGGTCCACGTCTTCGCCCGTCTCGACGACGGTTCCCGCGTTCTCGTGACCTAGTGTCATGGGGAGCTCCTGCGGGACGTACTCCTCCCACATCCCCTCGATGATGTGGTTGTCCGTCTGGCACCACCCCGCGCCCTCGACCTCGACGACCACGTCGCTCGCCCCGGTCGCGTGGGGTCGGTCGACCTCGTCGATCGCGAGCCCCTCCGTCATGTCGTCGGTGTACTCGTGGAGTCTGGCTGCTTGCATGTGCGATCAGGTGTCACGGGGACGGGAAATAAACGTTCACCGCGAAGCGGGTTCGCGAACGCCGCGGTCCTCCTCGTCGACGTGGTTGCGTGCGGTCGCGTACGCCTCGCGGACGCGGCGGAACGCCTCCTCGTCGCCGCCCTGATCGGGGTGGGTCTCCTTGACGCGCTCGCGGTAGGCGCGTTTCACCTCGGCGGCGTCGGCGTCGGTCGCCACGTCGAGCTCGGCGAAGGCGGCGGCGACGGGGTCGTGTCCGCCCGCGCCGACGGCTCGGCCGGCCCCGCGTGCGGCTCGACCGGCCCCGGCGACGCGTCGCCAACGCCTCTCGGACCGTCCGCCTCGCTCGGATCGGCCGCCCGTCGCGGACCGTCCGCCGGTCGCCCACTCGGGTTCCGTCACGTCGAAGGGGAGGCGTCGGCCGAGCCCGCGGCCGGGCATCTCGTGTTCACAGAGGACGGTGTAGACGCCCTCGCCCTCCAGTCTGAAGTAGTCGTGCGCGTCGAACGTGATGGCGACCTCGCGCTCGGGGAGGTAGAAGGGAACCGCCACGTCGCCGACCGCGTGGTCCTCGCGGAACCGCTCGCCGATCGCCCGCAGGTACTCGCCGATCTCCCGTCGGCGTCGCTCGTCGACCGCCGTTCCGGAGGCGGCGCGGTCAGCGCCGGTACCCCCGGGACCGGAGCCCCCTCGCCCTCCGGCGCCGCCGCTCGGGACCGGGCCCACGTAACGGTCCCCGAGGTAGAAGGCGAGCGCGACGAGCCCCGAGGCGACGGCGCCGAGCGCGAGCCCTAACGCGACCCAGGGCGGCAGGAGACTGACGATCTCGACGACCACGCCCGCAGTTACGGCTCCGAGCGTATCAACCTCTCGGCGGGTGCGGCAGGCGGTCGGAAAAAGCGGCGTCGCGCCGACGCGTCAGATCATTCCCTTCGCTTCGAGCCCGTCCATGATGTCGTCGACGAGCGCCTCGGGCGTGTCGTAGGGGAACTCCTGTTCGCTGCCGAGCTTCGCGGCCAGCTCCATCGCGGTGAGGCTCACGTCGCCGGCCTCGAACTTCGTGCCCGGTCCGTTCGGGAGCGCGGGGACGAGGTCCATCTGGTTCTCGACGGGGAAGTCGGCGCCGCCGAAGGCCTCTAAGAACTGTTCGCGGAGTTCCGCTTTCACGTCTGTCATACATCCACGTCCCGAGAGGGACCGCAAAAGCGTTGCGGAACAACGCTAAACTAATTGAGGGTTTTAAACGGGTGAGCGGTCGGGCCGAAACCCGGGCGCGCGTTCCGGAACCTGCGGAACTTTGTCGATGGGGTCGCGAGGAGAGGTATGTCGTTCGAGTTCGACTATGACCTGCTCCGCGAGTTGACCGAGGCCCGAGGCGTCCCGGGGTACGAGGACGAGGTCCGCGAGATCGTCCGTCGCGAGTTCGCCGACCGCGCCGACCGCGTCCGCACCGACGCGATGGGCAACGTCGTCGCCACGATCGAGGGCGACTCCGACTACTCGGTCGCCGTCGCGGCCCACATGGACGAGATCGGCTTCATGGTCCGACACGTCACCGACGAGGGGTTCGTCCAGGTGGACTCGCTCGGCGGGTTCGACGCCCGCGTGCTGCGCGCCCAGCGCGTCACCGTCCACGGCGAGGAGGACCTCACCGGCGTGATCGGCTCCGTGCCGCCGCACACGCTCACGGAGGAACAGCGGGAGAAAGACGACGAGGTGAAAGACGTCTTCATCGACCTCGGCCGCGACGCCGAGGACGTCGAGGAGCTGGTCGGCGTCGGCGACCTGGTCACCCTCGACCAGACGACGACCCGCATGGGCGACCGGATCACCGGGAAGGCGCTCGACGACCGGATCTGCCTGTTCGCGACGCTCGAGGCCGCCGAGCGGATCGACGAACCCGACGTGACGATCCACTTCGCGGCGACCGTCCAAGAGGAGGTCGGCCTTCGCGGGGCGCAGGCGCTCGGCGTCGACATCGATCCGGACCTCGCCGTTGCCCTCGACGTCACCGTCGCCAACGACGTGCCGCAGATCGGCGAGCCGGCCGACGCTGTGACCGAGCTGGGAGCGGGGACCGCGATCAAGCTGAAGGACTCCTCGGTGATCACCAGTCCGAAGGTCCACAAGCGGCTCACCGCAGTCGCCGAGGAGGAGGGGATCGAGCACCAGCACGAGGTGTTGCCCGCGGGCGGTACCGACACCGCCGGGTTCCAGAACACCGCGGGCGCGAAACCCGTCGGCGCCGTCTCGATCCCGACGCGGTACCTCCACACGGTCACCGAGACCGCCGACGGCGACGACGTGGCCGCGACGATCGACCTGCTGACGGCCTTCCTGGAGTCGGAGACCGGCGAACACGACTACACTTTATAAATAGTATATAAAAAGAGGGTGTCAGACCGCGGCGCCGCACCGCCGTCGACGCCTCACCGCTCGTCGACGGGCACGAACTCCGAGTCCTTTGGCCCGGTGTACCGGGCGCGCGGGCGGATGAGGCGGTTGTCCTCCTGGTACTCGACGACGTGGGCGATCCAGCCGCCGGCGCGGCTCATCGCGAAGATGGGGGTGTACATGTCGACCGGGATCCCCAGCGAGTCGTAGACGGAGCCGGAGTAGAAGTCCACGTTCGGGGCGATCCCCTTGTCCAGCAGCCCCTGTTCGGTGAGGTACTCCTCGATCGCGGTGGTGTAGTCGAGCCACTTCGTGTCGCCCGACGACTCCGAGAGGTCGCGCAGCTTCTCTTCGAGGATATTCGCGCGGGGATCTTTCACCTTGTACACGCGGTGGCCGAAGCCGGGGATGCGTCGGCCCTCGTCGCGGGCGTCTTTCACCCACTGCACGGGGTCCTTATCCGAGGCGTCGACCTCCTGAAGCACCTCCATCACGTCCTGGTTCGCGCCGCCGTGGAGCGGGCCGGAGAGCGCGCCGATCCCGCCGGTGACGCCGGAGTACACGTCGGCCATCGTCGAGCCGATCACTATCGCGGTGAACGTCGAGGCGTTGAACCCGTGGTCGGCGTGGAGCGTCAGCGCCATGTCGAACGTCTCCGCGCTCACCTCGTCGGGCTCGGTCCCGGTGAGCATGTAGAGGAAGTTCGCGGCGTGCGAGAGGTCCGGGTCGGGCGCGACCGGGTCCTCGCCCTGCCGGGCGCGCTCGAACGCCGCGAGGATCGTCGGGATCTTCGCCGTGATCCGGCGGCCCTTCCGGAGCGTCGCGTCGAGGTCCGCGGGGTCCGCGTCCCCCTCGGGCTCGTACGCCGACAGCATGGAGACCGCGGTCCGCAGCGCGGCCATCGGGCGTTCGCCGGCGTCGGCGAGCGCCTGAACGGTGTCGAGCACGTCATCGTCGACGGCGCGCTCGGCGGCCAGGTCCGCGGCGAAGGCGTCGAGTTCCTCGCGCGTCGGCAACGAGCCGTGCCACAGGAGGTATACCACCTCCTCGTAGCTCGCGCCGCGAGCGAGGTCCTCGATGTCGTAGCCACGGTACACGAGCCTGCCGACCTCGCCGTCGACGTAGCTCAGATCCGACTCCGCGACGAGGACGCCTTCGAGCCCGCGCTTTAACTCGTCTGACATGCAGTGACGTTCCGACCACCGCCAAAAAAGCGTTATCTTTCAGGAGGAATACGCACGACGATCGTCGAACCGGTCCGCGTCGGACGACGGCGCTTCGGTCGTCGGATTTGCGACACGTGCGGGGACGGACCGTCGCGATATCGCCCGAGACCGGTGCGGAAACCCGACGATCAGCGAGTCGGGGCCGGCGATCGGCGGTTCGGCGCGGCGATCAGCGAGCCGGCACGACCGTCACCGTGCGCTTCCGGTCGATCGCGTCCTCCAGCTCCTCGGCGATCGCGGAGCCGCGGGAGACCTGCACTTCGCCGCCGCGGCCGACGGTGGCGGTGAAGAGGTACTCGCCGTCCGCGCGCACCTCGACCGTCTCGCCGACGCCGGCGTCGACGTCGATGACGACGTGCCGAGAGGTGATCTCGGGGGTCACGACGGTGCCGCGCTCCTCGCCGACCTGCCCGCCCCGGCCGCCGCCCTGTCCCTTCGAGCCGCCCCCGCCGCCGGATCCGCCCCCGCGACCGCCGGGCTTCTCGTCGTGGGTGCGGACGTCGATCTCGATCCCGAGGCGGTTCTCGATGTCGCTGATGCGGCCGCCGCCCTTGCCGATGACGGTGCCGATGTCGCCCTCGGAGACGTACACGATCGCCTGGTCGTTCCCCTCGAGCTCGACGTCGACGTGGCCGTGCGCGACCGACTTGATCTCGCGTTCGATCTCCTGTTTCGCGATCCGACCGACGCCCGTCTCGCTCTCGGCCTCGCCGCCCTCGTCGTTCAGGGGGACCGTGACGACCTGCCGGTTGAACGTGTAGATCTCGTACTCCGGGCGGCCCGTCTCGAAGTTCGACACCTGGATGACCGGACGCGCGAGGTCCTCGGCGGTGAGCCCGGCGGGCACCTTCACCTCCGTCGTCACGTCGTACACCGTGTGGACCTCCCCGGCCTCGATGTAGACGACGGTGTCGACGATCTGCGGGATCATCCCGAGCTCGACCCGGCCGACGAGCCGCTGGAGCGCGTCGATGGCGCGGGAGGCGTGGACGACGCCGACCATCCCGACGCCGGCCATCCGCATGTCCGAGAACACCTCGAAGTCGTTCGTCTTCCGGACCTCGTCGTAGATGGTGTAGTCGGGGCGAACCAGGAGGAGGGAGTCGGCCGTGTTCTCCATCTCGCCGCCGAGCGCGCCGTACTGGGTGATCTCCGGACCGACCTGGAGGTCGCGCGGCTTCTCCATCGTCTTGACCGCGTAGTCGTTGTCGTTGAGGAACTCCGCGACCGCCTGCGCGAACGTCGACTTGCCGGCCCCGGGCGACCCGGAGATGAGCACGCCGCGCTTCCGCTCTTTGAAGCGCTCGCGGAGCTCGTCGGCGAACTCGTAGTCGTCGAGCGTCGTCTTCGCGATGGGACGGACGGCCGTGATCTCTATCCCGTCGGCGAACGGGGGGCGCGCGACCGCGATCCGGTAGTTCCGGAACTGGACGATGTCCATCCCGTCGTCGGAGAGCTCGATGAACCCCTCGTTGGACTGCCGCGCGAGGTCGACGACCGCTGTCGCCCACTCGTCCATCTGCGCCTCGCTCGTCTCCTCGTCGTCGATGACCTCGTACCGCATCTCGCCGAGGGCCCCGCGCTTCGCCTTCGGCTTCGTCCCCGTCTTGAGGTGGACCGACATCGTCTCGTCCGTGAAGAACTGCTGGATCGGCAGCTCGTCGACGACGCCGCGGGCGACCGGCTCGACGTACTCGACGTCGATCCCCTTCGCGCGGGCGACCTCCGCCTGCACGACGTCGCTGGAGAGGAGCGTGGCGTCGCGGTCGTCGGCGACCTCGCGGATCAGCGCGTCCACGTCGCCCTCGTGGGCGCGCGATCGGGCGTCGCCGTCGGCGCGCTCGCCGACGTACTCCAGCTCGATCGTCCCCTCGTCGGCGTAGTCGGCGAGCCGCTTGAGCTCGCTCAGTCCGTCCCATCCCGACTCCAGCCCGTCGTTCGCCTGCGACTCCAGCTCGCCGACGACGGCCTCCGGGACGAGCACCGTCGCCGCCGCGTAGGTCCCGTCCTCGACGCGTTCGGACACGCGGCCGTCGACGACCGCACTGGTGTCCGGTACTACGTTCATACGGAGCGTCCGGGCGGGAACCGTATAAGCGTGTTCGACCCGGGCGGCGCCGAAGTCGGGCGGGGAATCGCCGGTCGCGCCGTCGGCGAACCCGGGTCAGTCGCCGGCCGCGGCGACCGACTCCCGCTCGGCTTTCAGTCGCCGGGCGTACGTCGCGAAGTTGTCGAACAGCGGCTTCGCCTCGCAGGCGGCGTCGTAGGCCTCGGGGGTGATCTCGGCCAGCACCGAATCGACGCGGGCGTCGCCGAGGCGCTCGCGTTTCCCCTCGGTGACCTCCCGCGCCGTCTCGAGGTCGTACTCCGGGTGGAACTGCACGCCCCAACAGTGGCCGTCGCGGAACGCGTGGACGCCGCGGTCGTTCTCGGCGAGCAGGGTCGCGCTCGGCGGGAGCTCGACGACCGCGTCGCCGTGGGTCGTGAAGACGGTGAACGCCTCGTCGATCCCCGCGAACAGCTCGTCGCCGCCGCGGTGGCGGACCTCGTTGTACCCGATCTCGAACCCGTCCATCCCGGCGACGCGCCCGCCGAGCGCCTCGGCGACCACCTGGTGGCCGTAACAGACGCCGAGCACCGGGAGCCCGGCCTCCGCGGCCTCGGCGACGTAGTCGATGAGCGGCGGGATCCACTCATCGTCCCAGTAGACGGACGAGCGCGACCCGGTGACCACGACGCCGTCGAACTCGGTGTGGTCGGGGAGGTGGCCGTCGCTGGCCGAGAACTCGACGAGGTCGGCGTCGAGCTCGCGCCGGAAGTTCCGCCGGGTGTTCGCGCCGTCGTGGGCGGCGTTCAGCAGAGCGAACCGGAGCCGTGTCATTGGAGGTTCCGACGCGCGACGGGGCAAAAACGGTTGCGACGGCGCGAAGCGCTACCGCCGTCGGGGAGCGGCGAGTTCGGTCGGCCGGCTTCCGTTCACTCCGGGAAGGGGTCCGCGGCGTGTTCCGCGAGCCAGCCGACGAGGGCGTCGTTGACCGCGGCCGACGCCTCGACGCCGACGAGGTGGCGCGCGCCCTCAACCGCGTGGAGCTCGCCGCGCGGAAGTCCCTCCGCGAGCGTCTCGGCCGCCGTCACCGGACACGCGGTGTCGTCGGTTCCGTGGACGACGAGGGTCGGCGTCGTGAGCTCGTACAGCCGGTCCGAGAGGTCGAACCCGTCGACGGCCGCGCGGTGGGCCTCGAACGTCTCGCGGCCGGCGTCCTCGGCGAGGCGCCACTCCGCGATCCGCGAGAGTGCGTCGGGGTGGTTCCCCCGGAACGACTCCGAGAGGAGTCCGTTCAGCGACCCCTCCACCGCCGCCGGGGTCGACGGGTCGGCCCACACGCCGTCGGGGTTGTAGGCGTCGCCCGCGGGCGGCGTGCCGACGACCGAGAGGCTCGCCGGGCGCGACGAGGCGAGCGCGTACGCGAGCGCGACCATCCCGCCGAGGCCGTACCCGACGAGGTGGGCGTTCCGGATCCCCTCCGCGGCACACACGGCGTCCACGTCGCTCGCGAGCGCTTCGACCGTATACGGCCCGGGCGGCGCGTCGGACCGGCCGACGCCGCGCGTCTCCGGCGTGATGACCGTGTGCGGGCCGGCGAGCGCGGCGTGTTGCCAGCCGAACTGCCAGGCGCCGAGCCCCACGTCGCCGCAGAACACGACCGCCTCGTCGGGGTCGCCGGCGTCGGGGGCGTCCGTCTCGTACCGGATCTCGACGCCGGCGTTGTTCGCGTGGGGCATAAAAACCGGGTGAGAGTGAGCTCAGGCCTCCTGGAGACTGCGGAGCACGTCAGGCGCCGCGTCGAGCGCGTCGTCGAGCGCGTCCGCGTCCGGGCCGCCCCCCTGCGCGAAGTCCGGGGGACCGCCGCCGCCGCCGCCGACGCGGCCGGCGAGCTCCGAGACGACCTGCCCGGCGTTCACGTCGACGCCGTCGGGGACGCCGACCACGAAGCTCGCGGAGCCGTCCGCCCCGCTGCCGACGACCGCGACCTTCCCGTCGTCGACGTGGGCGTTCGCGGTCGCGCGAAGCTCGTCGGCGTCGCCGTCGAGCCGCTGGATCACCGCGGTCACGCCGTCGACGTCGACCTCCTCTGCGTCGGCGCCGCCGGAGGCGCGCGCCGCCGCGAGCTCCTCTTTGAGCGACTCGACCTCCTTGCCGCGCGCCTTCCACTCCTCGAAGAACCGCTCCGCGGTCTCGGGCACGTCGAGCGGGTCGACGTCGAGCGCCTCGGCGGCGTCGTACAGCGCGTCCTCCGTGCGCTGGGTCGCCTCGATCGCCGCGCCGCCGGCGGCGAACACGATCCGCTCGACGCCGTCCTGGACGGGCTCCGTCTTTAACACCTTCACCGCGCCGATCTCGCCGGTCCGGTCGATGTGGGTACCGGCACAGGCCTGCACGTCGGCGTCGCCGACGTGGATCAGGCGGATGTTGGTTCCCGGCGGGACGCCGCCCTGATACAGGTCGAACCCGTGCTCGGCCTCCGCCTCGTTGCGGTCGGGCCACTCCTGGCGCACCGGCACGTCGTCGCGGACGAGCTCGTTGGCCACCCGTTCGATCTCTTTGACCTGATCGCGAGAGATCCGATCGAAGTGACGGACGTCGAGCCGGGAGGAGTCGATCCCCTTCTGTGCGCCCGCCTGCCGGACGTGATCGCCGAGCACTTCGCGGGCCGCGTGGCCGATCAGGTGGGTCGCGGTGTGGTGCGCGCGGAGCCGGTCGCGACGGTCGCCGTCGACCTGTCCCTTGACGAACTCTCCCTTCCCGGGGTCGGCGTCCGTCCGGTGGAGCACGACGCCGTTCGTCTCCTGTACGTCGACCACGTCGACGGTGGTCTCGCCGGCGGTGAGCTGGCCGCGGTCGGCCGGCTGACCGCCGCCCTCCGGGTAGAACATCGTCTGGTCCAACACCACGTCGTACCCCTCCTCGCGCTCGAACACGTCGAGGACGACCGCCTCGAACTCGGTGCGTCCCTGATCGTCGTAGAACAGCTTCTCCGTCTCGGGGAGGTCGCCGAGCCGGTCGTCGCGGTCCGCGGCCGCCTCGTCGCCGTCCTCCTCCTCGTGGCGGTCGGCGACGAGCGCGTAGAAGTCGTCCGGTACGTCGACGGTCGCGCCGCGCTCGGCGGCGATGTCGGCGACCATGTCCGGCTGGATCCCGTGGGAGTCGTACAGCTCCAGGAGCGCCGCCGTCGGGATCGGTTCGCCCGTGCCGGCGTACTCGTCCGCGAGCGACTCCACCTTGCGGGAGCCGCGTTCGAGCGTCTTCCGGTACTTCCGCTCCTCGGTGCGGACGATCTCGCGGATCGTGTCGCGGTTCTCGTAGCCGAGCCGCTCGGCCTGCATGTCGACGAGCTCGTCGAGCGGGGCGTCGACGCCGACCTCGTCGACGAGCCGCTTCGTGCGCCGAAGCACCATCCGGGCGAGGTAGCCCGTCCCGACGTTCGAGGGGACGATCCCGTCGCCGAACATGTACGCGAGCGTCCGCGAGTGGTCGGCGATCGCGTAGATCGACTCGAGCGGCTCGACGAGCTCGCGGAGCCGGTCGACGTCGACGTCAAGCCGGTCGGCGATCTCGCCGCGAGCGGCCTCCACGTCGTCCACGTCGTCGATGTCGAGTCGGCCGGAGAGCTTCGCAGCGCGGTGGACGAGCTTCCGTTCCGCCTCCGTGTGTTCGATCCCCGCGTTCTCCTTGAGGAAGTCGATCGCCTCGGGGTAGACGGCCTCGTACACCGTCGCCGTCCCCTGACTCATCCACGTCCACCGCTCGAGCCCGTACCCGGTGTCGACGATGTACGTGTCCATGAACGAGTACGTGTGCCCGTCCTTCATCTCGTAGTCGCCGTCGGGGTCCCGCTCCATACACATGAAGACGAGCGTCGCCAGCTCGGCGCCTTTATAAATGACCTCGATCGCGGGGCCCGCGTTGCCGCCCCCGACCCACGGGTCCTCGATGTAGGTGATCTCCTCCAGATCCGCGCCGAGGCTCTCGAACAGCTCGTCGCAGTACTCGACGGTCTCGTCCTTCCAGTACACCTCGCCGTGGTAGGCGTACTCGTCCTCGTCGACCTCTTCGCGCGTATTGAACGCGTGGTGGGCCATCATCTCGAAGGCCATCGTGTGCCGGCCCGTCTTGCCGACGTTGTCGATGTCCTGCATCCGGATACAGGGCTGTGAGATGGTGAGGGGGTTCGCCGGCGGCGGGGTCTGACCGGAGGTGACGAGCGGTTGGAAGTCGTAGATCGACGCCTGCGTCAAGAGCACGTCGTCGCGCCAGCGGTTCGCCGCGACCGGGTACGGGTCGATCCGTTCGTGGTCGTGCTCCTCGAAGAAGGAGAGGAACGCCTCCCGCATCTCAGAGAGCGTGTGGGCCTCCGGGAAGCCCGGATCGTCGATGAAGCTGTAGTCCTCACAGGGCGGCTCGCCGCACAGTTCGCGGTCGGCATCGCGGGTCCAGAAGTGCGCGCCACAGGAGATACACTCCTTCCGCTCGAACCCCTCCTCTTCGAAGTAGTCGAGGCGGTACTCCGCTTCGAGATCGCTCATTACTGCAACGTGGCCCGTGTTCCTCCAAAAGGGTTCCGGGGTGCCTCGCGGCCCGCTTCGTACGCGTTCCGCGGCCTGTCCAGCGCTCCCTCCGGCCGGACCGCTCAACTCACTCCGGCCGGACCGTTCAACGCTCTCTCCGGTCGGATCGGCCGCGAATCCCTAGGGAACGGACGACGGAAGGAAAATTTATCCGCGCACCAGTCGTGTTCACGGTATCGTGAACACCGAGCCGAGCGGGCGGCCCTCCGTCCTCGTTTTCGGCGGCGACGCGGACGAGGCGGCGGACGTTGCCGACGCCGTGGAGAGCATGGTCGCCGCATCCGTGTCCGGCGGCGACGACGCTCACACCCCCGGCGACGACGCTCACACCCCCGGCGACGACGCGTCTTCGACGCCGAACGACGGCGATCTCGCGGCGGCGGAGGCCGCCGTCGTCCTCGACGCCGACGGGCTCGACGCGGTCCACCGCCTCGACCGGTCGTATCGGGTGGTCGCGTTCGTCGACGACCCCGTCAGCGAACCGGCGACCGACCCCCTCGTCGACGCGATCGCGACCACCCCGACGGAGCTCGACGCGACGCTCCGCTGGCTCGCGGCCGGAGGCGGGCCGGGACTCGACCGCGACGACGAGGCGCTGCGGGCCGAACGGGACCACCTGCTTGCGCTGTTCTCGAACGTCCCCGACCCCGCGATCGCCTACGACTACGTCGACGGCGAGCCGATCGTTCATCGAGTCAACGACGCGTTCGAGGAGACGTTCGGCTACGCCGCCGACCGCGTGGTCGGCGAGTCCGTCGACGACTTCATCGTTCCCCCCACCGAGGAGGCCGAGTCCGAGGCTACGGAGCTCAACGAGCGACTCCAGCGCGGCGAGAACGTCAGACGCGAGGTGACACGCGAGACCGCCGACGGCCCCAGACACTTCATCCTGCACGTCGTGCCGATCCGACTCGACGCCGAGAACGTTTCCGGGTACGCGATCTACACCGACGTGACGGAGCGCCGCGAGCGCGAGGCGGCGCTCGAACGGCAGAACGAACGGCTCGACGAGTTCGCCTCGATCGTCTCGCACGACCTCCGGAACCCGCTCTCCGTCGCGGAGGGGTACGTCGCCCTCGCGAACGAGACCGGCGAGACCGCCCACCTCGAGAAGACCGTGGAGGCGCTGGACCGGATGGACGAGCTCGTCGGCGACCTGCTCTCGCTGGCCCGGCAGGGGGAGTCCGTCGGCGACACGGAGCCCGTTTCGATCGAGGCGCTCGCGAGGGACGCGTGGGAGAGCGTCGACACCGGGGGCGCCGAGCTCGTCGTCGACGGCGACGTGACGGTCGACGCGAGCGCGACCCGGACGCGGGAGCTGCTGGAGAACGTGTTCCGGAACAGCGTGGAACACGGCCGGCTGTCGCCGGAGACCGACGACGCCGGCCACGTCACCGTGCGCGTCGGGACGGCGGCGTTCCGCAGCGACGACGGGGCGGCGGGAAGCGGGTTCTTCGTCGAAGACGACGGTTGCGGGCTCCCCGAGGGCCAACGAGACCGCGTGTTCGAGAGCGGGTTCACGACCGAGGAGGACGGGACGGGTCTCGGGCTCGCGATCACGAAACGGATCGCCGACGCGCACGGCTGGGAGGTGCGCGCGCTCGCCGGCGACTCCGGCGGCGCCCGGTTCGAGTTCAAGACATCGTGAGCGTCGGGACCGAACCGGTCCGAAACGACCTTACGCCGCGCGCTCGCCTCTCCGGTATATGGTCGAGAACGTCGTCTATCCCGCGTACTTCGACGCCGACCGATCGCGGTCGGCGGGACGCCGCGTCCCGATGGACCTCGCGATCGAGGAGCCGACCGTCGACGAGATCGCGAAGGCGGTCCAACAGGTCGGCTACGACGCTGTGATCGAACGCGAGAAGACCTACTCACGCGAGTTCGAGCCGCGAGGCGCGGTGGTCGTTCGAGGGACCGAAGACACTGCGAAAAACGACCTCGTACAGGCGATCGCCGCCTACCTCGGGGTCATCAGAGAGTGACGATGCGCCGCGTGGGCACGGTCGTCCGCACCGCCGGCGGCCTCGCTATCGCGCGCGCCGAGGCGGGCGCGGAGCCGCCGCGGATCGGCTCGTCCGTGGTCGACGAGTCACTCGCGACGGTCGGCCGCGTCGTCGACGTGTTCGGCCCCGTCGATCGCCCCTACGTGGCGGTGACGCCGAACGACGACGACCTCGCGGCGCTCGTCGGCGGAAAGCTGTACGCGCGCTGAATCGCGGTCCTACTCGGGAGTCGGCGACTCGGCGGCCTCGTTCGAGCGTTCGTCCTCCGCCCCGTCTTCTTCCTCGTCACCACTCACCACGTCGAAGTCATCGATCGTCTTCGTCGAGCGGGCGAGCCGCTCCGCGACGACGAGCTTCTCCACTCGATCGAGCCGCTGCCAGTCCAACTCCGCCGGCGGCGACTCCTCGAACGCCTGAAACTGTCGATACACCGCCTCGTTGACGAACCGCTCGAACGACTCGCAGGTCGGGCACGTCACCGACAGATGCGAGGTGTCGAACTCGCGGCTCACCGTGTGTTCGAGGCAGTTCAGACAGCGGTACGTTCGAGTTCTACTCATAACGACATATACGGGACCGAACGGGCTAATACCTGCGGTACCGGTGGAGAGAGATCGAAGTCGAAAGCGCTGCGAGGGCGCGCCGGACCGCTAGAACAGCGCCGACGCCGCGGCCTCGGCCGTCTCGATGACCGGCCCGAAGCCGGGCAGGAGCAGCACCGTCGCGACCGCCGCGAAGACGACCGCGGCGTACAGCCCGGTGGGCCGCACGTCGACCGCGTCCAGCGAGCTCGACGACGCCGGGTCGTCGATGAACAGCGCCTTCACGACCCGACTGTAGTAGTACAGCGAGACGACGCTGTTGACGGCGCCGAACGCCGCCAGCCACAGGAAGCCGTTGTCGATGGCGCCCATGAACAGGAAGTACTTCGAGAAGAACCCGGCGAAGGGCGGGAGCCCGGCGAGCGAGAACATGAACACGGCCATCGCCGTCGAGGCGACGGGCGCGCGACGCGCGAGCCCGGCGTAGTCCTCGAAGGTTCGACCGACGCCCCACCGCTCCGCCATCGCGACGAAGAGGAACGCGCCGGTGTTCATGAACCCGTAGACGAGCAGGTGAGCCATCGCCGCGCCCATCACCGCGCCGTTGGCGCCCCCGTCCTGCGAGAGCGCCGCGACGCCGATGAGCACGTAGCCCGCGTGCCCGATGGAGGAGTACGCGAGCATCCGCTTGACCTCCTCCTGGACGGCCGCCGCGAAGTTCCCGAGCGTCATCGTCACGGCCGCGAGAATGCCGAACGCCAGCACCCAGTCGATGCCGGCGGTGAGCGACGCGCCCACCGGGAACGCCTCGGTGAACAGGCGGAACGCGACCACGAAGCCGGCCGCCTTCGAGGCCGACGAGAGGAACGCGCTCACCGGTGCGGGAGCGCCCTCGTACGCCTCCGGCGCCCAGAAGTGGAACGGGACGGAGGCGGTCTTGAACGCGACGCCGCCGACGATCATCACGATTCCCAGACCGGCGACGCCGGCGAGGCCGTCGAGCGCTCCGACTCCCTCGGCGACATCGTCGAGCAGCAGCGACCCGGTCGCCGCGTACACCAGCGAGATCCCGAAGAGGAAGATCGCCGAGGAGAGCGCGCCGACGAGGAAGTACTTCATCCCCGCCTCGACGCTCCCGCGGTCCCGCTTGAGGTACGCGACGAGCACGTACGACGGCAGCGACACCATCTCGAGGGCGACGAACACGACCGCGAGCGAGTTCGCGGCCGCGAGCAGCGCCATCCCGGTCGCTGCGAACACGACGAGCGAGTAGAACGCCGCCGGGCTCTCGTGGTCGTGGAAGTAGTCGTGGGCCGCCACGACGACCAGCGCCGTCACGGACGCGAAGATGGCGGTGAAGAACAGCGCCATCGTGTCCACCTTGATCGCCTCGGCGAACAGGGTGATCGCCCCGCCGGTGTCGGTGCTCCCGGTGCCGGAGACGACCAGCCAGACGCTGGCCGCGAGCGCGGCGAGCGAGCCGATCGCACCGACGACCGCCATCGAGGTGTTCGACCGCGCGTCGGGGCTGATCGTGTCGACGAGCAGCAGCGCGAGTCCCGTGAACGCGAGCAGGAAGACGGGCAACAGCGCCGCGACCTGCGGAAGCGTGTTAACCATCGACGGTCACCCCCTCGACCACGGGAACGGCGGCGTCACGGATCATCTCGAAGAAGATGTCGGGCGCCACGCCGAGCACGATGATCGCCACCAGAAGCACCGCGAGCGGGGCGACGTCGTGGAACGGCGCGGGACCGACCTCGTAGTCGGTTTCGAGCTCGAAGGGCCCGAACAGCGTGCTCTGCATCGCCGACAGCAGGTAGCCGGCGACGATGACGATACCGAACATCGCGAGCGCCGTGAAGATCGGCGCGTACGGCAGCGCCGGGGCGGCGAACGAGCCCACGAAGATGAAGAACTCACCGGCGAAGCCGGCCATCAGCGGGAGTCCCATGTACCCGAACGCGCCGGCGACGAGGATGCCCACCGCGACGGGCATCCGGTCGGCCATGCCGGACATGTCGCCGACCATCCGCGTGTGCGTCGCGTTGTAGATGACGCCGACGGCCATGAACATCAGCCCCGAGATGAGACCGTGCGCGACCATCTGGAACGTCGCGCCGCCGACACCGTACTCGGTGAACACGATGAGTCCGAGGATGACGTACCCCATCGACGAGACGGAGGAGTAGGCGACGATCCGCTTGAGGTCCTTCTGGGCCAGCGCCAACATCGCGCCGTAAATGACGCTGATGACGGCGACGGCGGCGATCGGAATTGCGAGCGCCGACGCCTGGTCCGGAAGCATCGTGAAGTTGAATCGGAGTAGCGCGTACGTCCCCATTTTCAGGAGGACGCCGGCCAGCAGCACCGACACCGGCGTCGGCGCCTCCACGTGGGCGTCGGGCAGCCACGTGTGGAACGGAACGATCGGGACCTTCACCGCGAACCCGAGGAACATCGCGAGGAACGCGACCATCGCGATCCGGTCCGGTGAGATGTTGAACCACGTCCCGAGACCGCCGTCGGCGATCGCCGCCGTGATCTCCGGCAGCGCGAACGAGCTCACGGAGTCGCCGAGCGCGAACGTCAGCGACATGAACCCGATGAACATCAGCAGCGACGCGGCGTTCGTGTAGACGAAGAACTTGATCGCGGCGTACTTCCGACGCGGACCACCCCAGATGCCGATGAGGAAGTACATCGGCACGAGGACGGCCTCCCAGAAGACGAACCAGAGGAAGAAGTCGAGCGCGGTGAACACGCCGAGCAGGTTCGCCTCCATGAACAGCATGAGCCCGTAGAACTGGCTCTGGCGCGAATCGATCGGCGTCCACGCGCTCACGATCGCGAGCGGAACGAGGAACGTCGTGAGCACGACGAGCGGGAGGCTGATCCCGTCGACGCCGACGAACCACGAGACGGTCCGTCCGCCGACCTCCAACCACTCGATCTGGGTCGCGTACGCGATGTCGCCGCCCGTGAGGGCGTTGCCGGCGCCGTCGAAGCCGGACCAGAGGTACAGCGAGCCGGCGAACGGGAGCAGGCTGAACGCGAACGCCAGCCGCCCCGCCCACTCGTCCGGCGCGAGCAGCACGAGGAGCGCGGCCACGAACGTGACGCCGATGAGCGCTTCGAGCATCACAGGAACCACCCCCCGGTCACGCCGAGCGCGAGAAGCAACGCGACGAGCCCCAGCGTGAGCAGCATGGCGTACTGCGAGACCACGCCGCTCTGGAGTCGGCGGACCCGACTCCCACCGAAGAGGCTCACCGACGACACGCCGTTGACGACGCCGTCGATGATCCCCTGATCGAAGGTGTTCGCGCCGCCGGCGACGTCCTCGGTGCGATACGCGAGCCATACCTGCAGTTCGTCCAAGTAGTAGTTGTTGTACAGCACGTCTTTGATCCCGCCGAGCTTCGCCGTGTGTTCCGTCGGCGACGGAACGTTGTAGAGCCGCCACGCGACCGCGAGGCCGCCGAGCGCTAAGCCGAGCGAGACGACCGCGCCGACGAGCACCGTACCGACCTCGCCGCCGACGAGGTACGCGCTACTGTACGGGCCGATGTCCCCGTAATGGTGCGAGGAGAGCCCTTCGATGCCGCCCCACTCGTTGTCGAGCCAGCGGTGGAGCAGGTCGATCCCCTCCAGTCCGAGGACCTTCTGGACCGGCACCATGTTGATGAAGCCGGTGACGACCGCGAGCGAGCCGAGAACCGTCAGCGGCCCCTTCACGTTCCAGCGAACGGGTTCGGGGTCGCGTGCGGTCTCGCTCCGGGGCTCGCCGTGGAACGTCAGGAACACCATCCGGAAGGTGTAGAAGGCGGTGACGGGCACCGCGAGCAGTCCCATCAGGTAGCCGCCGAGCAGCAGCGGGTCATTGAGCCCGTGGACGAGCGCCTCGTAGAGGATCTCGTCTTTCGACCAGAAGCCGGCGAACGGGAAGATGCCCGCGAGCGCCAGCGACCCGGCGAGGAAGGTGTAGTAGGTGACGGGCATCTTCGATCTGAGCCCGCCCATGTCCCACATGTTCTCGTTGTGGTGCATCGCGATGATGACCGCGCCGGCACCCAAGAACAGCAGGGCCTTGAAGAAGGCGTGGGTCGTCAAGTGGAAGACCGCGGCCACGTACCCGCCCGCGCCGAGCGCGAGCATCATGTAGCCGTACTGCGAGATGGTGGAGTAGGCGAGCACCTGCTTCAGCTCGTCTTTCACGAGCCCCATCGTCGCCGCGAACAGCGCGGTGAAGCCGCCGATGAAGGCGATGACCGCGAGCGCCGTCGGCGACAGCGCGTAGAACCCGTACATGCGCGCGACGAGGTAGACGCCGGCCGCCACCATCGTCGCGGCGTGGATGAGCGCGGAGACGGGCGTCGGGCCCTCCATCGCGTCGGGGAGCCACGTGTGCAGTGGGAACTGCGCGGACTTCCCGACGACGCCGCCCAACACGAGCAGGCCGACGACCGTCAGCCACGTCTGCAGTTCGACGCCGCCGGGCGTCCACGCGACCGACCCGGAGCCATTGAGCGCTGCGTCGGCCAGTGCGGGGAACGACCCATCACCGGCGAACTGTGCGGTGCCGAACGTCGCGATCACCGCGACGACGCCGATCAGGAAGAAGTAGTCCCCGAACCGCGTGACGAGGAACGCCTTCTTCGCCGCCGAGGGCGGTCCCGGCTCCCGGAAGTGGAAGCCGATGAGCAGGTATGAGCAGAGCCCGACCAGCTCGAAGAACATGAACGCCATCAGCAGGTTGTCGGCGACGACGAAGCCGAGCATCGACGCCGTGAACAGGCCGAGCCCGGCGTAGTACCGGGGGAGTCCCGTCTCGCCCTCGTCGTTCATGTAGCCGAGCGAGAACACGTGGACTAGAAGCGCCACGAGCGTCACGATGACGAGCATGAGCGCCGATAGCGGGTCGATCAGGATTCCGAAGGATAGCTCGACGTCCGTCGGACCGATGCCGCCCGCGTCCGCCCACGTGTAGAGCGTGCGGTTCGCCGCCTCCCCGCCCGCGACCGTCGCGAGCACCCACAGCGAGAGCAGGAACGACCCCGCCGTCGCCGCGATGCCGCCGAAGGCGCCGCCCTTCGGGAGGTGTTTGCCGACACCCAGGGCGATCAGGAACGAGAAGAACGGGAGGAGAACGATCGCCGGAACGTATGAGAACACGTCTATCATGTTACCACCTCATCTCCGTTGGAACGGTCACGTCGGTGACACCGAAGTTGCGGTACAACACGAGGATGATGCCGATCCCGATCGCGACCTCCGCGGCCGCGAGCGCGATGACGAACAGCGCGAACACCTGCCCCGTGAGGTCGCCGTAGTACAGCGCGAACGCGACGAAGTTGATGTTCGCGGCGTTCATCATGAGCTCGACGCTCATCAGGAAGTAGAGCGCGTCTCGCCGCGTGAGAACGCCGAACAGGCCGATACAGAACACGGCAGCGGCGAGCAGCAGGTACCACTCGGGCGGGATCGAGGAAGCGACGGCCGTCATTACCGCTCACCTCCGTCGCGTCCGCCGTCGGTGAACGCCGTGCCCACCGCAGAGACGATGGAGCCGTCCTCCTCGCGTTTCGCGAGGTACACCGCGCCGTCGACGGCCACGTCGAGCGCGACGGCGGCGATCAGGAACGCGGCGAGGAACCCTTCGGAGGGCACCGCGCCGAGCTCGTACTCGCCGAGGTTGAAGAGGGCGTACCCGATGTTGTGGACGATCGACGCGTCCGCCGGGAACGCCGCCACCTCGCCGAAGTCGGCCGACAGCACCGTCAGGGCCATGATTGCGAACAGGAGTCCGACCGCGACTGCGGGTACGAGACGCCCGCGGCTTCGGGAGTCATCGTTACTCATGCGCTATTCACCTCCGTTTCCGTGTCCGATCGCGTGAGCATCACGGCGAACGTGACGAGGATCAACACCCCGCCCACGTAGACGAGGATCTGCATGGCGGCGATAAACTCCGCCTGCAGCATCACGTAGTGCACCGCGACGCTCGTCAGGGCACCGCCCAGAAGCAACGCGGCGTGGAACACGTCGCGCGCGAGGACGACCCCGAGGCCGAACGCCAGCGTGACCGCGGCGAACAGCCCGAACGCGATGGTAGCATAAACCATTGTGTTTGTCTCCTATGAGAGTCCCTTTGAAGATTTCGAGACGCGCCCGCTACTGGTAGTCGACCTCGCCGTCTCCCTCCCCGATCCACGCGCCGCGATCGGGGTTCCGGGACTCCAGCGGGTCGATTCCCTTGTACCACGGGACGTTCTTGAGCTGTTCTTTGTTGAACACGAAGTCGTCCTTCGTGTCCGCGGTGAACTCGAAGTTCTGCGTCAGCAGGATGGCGTCGACGGGACAGACCTCCTCGCAGAGTCGACAGTAGATGCACTGCCCGATGTGGAGGTTGTACTGCTCGCCGTTTCGCTGGTCGTCCTGCACGATCTGAATCGTGTCGTTCGGACAGACGTTCTCGCACTGGCGGCACCAGATACACCGTTCTTGGCTGAACTTGTGGACGCCGCGGAAGCGCGGGCTCACCTCGGGCGCGTCCTCCGGGTACTCCACCGTGAACGTCTTCCCGTCCAGCGCGTGCTTCATCGTCGTCGCCATGGATTTCATGAGTCCGATCATATTACGCGATCACCCCCACGATTACGGCCGTGAGAACCAGGTTCGCGAACGACAGCACCAGCATTCCTTTCCAGCCGATCTCGATCAGCTGATCGATCCGGACGCGGGGAATCGCCGCGCGGGCCCACTGCGTGAACAGGAAGAAGCCCCAGACCTTCACCACGAACCAGATGAAGCTGATACTCTCCGGCCCCGGACCGGATGCGCCGCCGAGGAACACCACGGAGAGGATCGCACCGCCGAGGAAGATGTGGACGAACTCGCCGAGGTAGAACAGGACGAAGTACGCCGAGGAGTACTCCGTCTGGTACCCCGCGACGATCTCCGTCGGTGCCTCGGGGATGTCAAACGGGTTCCGACCGATCTCCGCCATGTTCGCCGTGAGGAACAGCACGAACGCGAACGGGTTCACGAACGCGTACCACGCCGGGATGTCGAACCCGGCGATCGTCACGAGCGTCTCCGTCTGTGCCCCGACCACGCCGCTTATCTGGAGCGTCCCGGCGAAGATCACGACGGACATCGCGGTGACGATGAGCGGGATCTCGTACGCGAGGTTCTGCGCGACGGCGCGGAGCCCGCCGAGTAGCGAGTACTTGTTGTTCGACGCGTAGCCGGCCATCACGAGCGAGACGGAGGCGATGGAGGCGAACGCGAACACCAGCGCCAGCCCGACTTCCGGGTCGGCGAGGTGGAGGTTCAGCGGGCCGATCTGGCCCATCGGGATCACGGAGAACCCGAGCATCGCCGACGCCGGCAGCAGTATCGGAGCGATGTCCCACGTCGGGCGGTCGACTCCCTCTGGGATGATGAGCTCCTTCGCGAGCAGCTGGACCGCCGCCGCCGGGATGATGAGCAGCCCGTAGGGGCCGATCCGGTCGACCGCGATGCGGTCGGTGAACGCCGCCGTGATCTTCCGTTTCGCCCACGGTCCGGCGACGCCGGAGAACGCGAGGATGATGTTGGCGACGACGGCGGCCCCGACCAGCGAGGCGACGACCTCGCCGAGCACGCCGGGAAGCCCGAACGTGTCGACGAGGAACTCGGGGAACAGCTGTGCTGGCGCCGTCCCCATCAGCGGTCCACCTCCCCGAGAACGATGTCTAAGCTACCGAGCGCCGCGACCACGTCGGGGATGTACTCCCCGTTCGCCATCTCGGGAAGCGTCTGGAGGTTCGAGAAGCAGGGCGACCGGATCTTGAACCGCGCCGGCTTGTCCGTCCCGTCGGCGCGGATGTAGATGCCGAGCTCGCCCTTCGCGCCCTCGACGGCGCGGTAGATCTCGGTGTCGTCGTCCGGGCGCAGCGTGCGCGGCACGTTCGCCTGGATGTTCCGTTCGTCCTCCGGCCAGTCCTCGAGCAGGTCGACGCACTGCCCGATGATCTTCGCCGACTCCTCGACCTCGCGCATCCGGACGAGGAGGCGGCTGAAGTTGTCGCATCCCTCCTCGGTGACGACGTCCCAGTCGAGCTCGTCGTAGTACCCGTACGGGTCGTCGCGACGCAGGTCGTAGTCGACCCCCGAGCCGCGGGCGACGGGGCCGGTGGCCCCGTAGTTCTTCGCGACCTCCGGCGGCAGAACACCCGTGTCGATGGTCCGCATCTGGAACACCTCGTTCGAGGTGATCAGGTTGTGGTACTCCTCCACGGACTCCGGGAGCTGGTCGAGGAAGTCCCGGGTCTTCGAGAAGAACTCCTCGCGTGGCTCCGGGAGGTCCCAGACGACGCCGCCGAGGCGGAAGTAGTTGAACATCAGCCGCTGGCCCGTCAGATCCTCCAAGAGGTTCTGGACGCGCTCGCGGTCGTTGATGGCGTACATGAACGTCGCCGTGAAGTCGCCGTTGATGTCGAGCGCGAACGTGGCGAGCGCGAGCATGTGCGCGGCGATCCGGCACATCTCCGCGCCCATCGTCCGGATGACCTGCGCGTACTCCGGGACCTCGATGTCGGCGAGGTCCTCGGCCGCGCGGGCGTACGCCCACTCGTTGAGCAGGCCAGCCGAGATGTAGTCCCAGCGGTCCGGGTAGGGCATGATCTGGTGGCGGTACGTCCCGGACTGCGCCATCTGCTCCTCGCTACGGTGGAGGTAGCCGATGTCGGGCTCGACGTCGACGACCTGCTCGCCGTCGAGCGTCGTCTTCAGGTGGAGCACCCCGTGCGTCGCCGGGTGGTGCGGCCCGATGTTGAGGAACATCGTGTCGGACTCAGCGTCCTTGTGGTGGTCCTCCAGCGGGTTCGCGTGCTCCGGCAGCGTGGCGATCTGCGGTCGGTCCAGGTCGTAATCCATCGACAGGGGATGGCCCTGCCACGTCTCGGGCAGGAGGATCCGCCGCAGGTCGGGGTGGTCGTCGTACTCGATGCCGATCAGGTCGTACGCCTCGCGTTCGTGCCAGTCGGCGGTACGGAACACCGGTTCGGCAGACTCGGAGACGGGATCGTCCTTGTCGGCGGGGACGACGACGCTGACCTCCTGGGTCGGGTCGTCGAACTTCTTCAGATGGTAGATCGACTCGTACCGGTTCTCGTACTCCTGTGCGGAGACCACCGAGAGGTGGTCGTACCCCGCCTGCTCTTTCAGGATCGAGAGCGTCTCCTGGACGGTGTCGGGCCGGATGACGAATCCGGGCGCGTTCAGGTGGTCGTCGCGGTCGACGACGAGGTCGCCCAAGAGCGCCTCCAGCTCGTCGGGGGTGCGCTCGACGGCGCCGTCGTCGACGGTGTCAGGTCGTTCGAGGCTCATGGCGAATCAGCGAAGTTGTACCGCATGACGAGTTCGTCGTCGTCGATCTGGTCGGCGAGCTTGTCGACGAGCTCGTCGCGTTCGAGGTCGGAGAACTCCTCCAGTTCGTACGGCTTGACGGTGACGGGCGCGGCCTCGCCGTTGGCGATGCGTTCCTGCAGCTTCACGACGCCGTAGACGAGGGCCTCGGGACGGGGCGGGCAGCCGGGGACGTGGATGTCGATCGGGATGACCTCCTCGGCGCCCTTGATCACGTTGTACCCCTCTTGGAACGGACCGCCGGAGATGGTACACGAGCCCATGCCGACCACGAACTTCGGCTCGGGCATCTGGTCGTAGACGCGCTTCATCCGCGGGGCGAACTTCGAGACGATCGTCCCGGGGACGATCATCACGTCGGCCTGCCGCGGCGAGGCGCGGGGGACCCCGCTCCCGAAGCGGTCGAGGTCGTGTTTCACCGCGTAGGTGTGCATCATCTCGATGCTGCAGCAGGCGATGCCGAACTGCAGCATGAACATCGAGGATCCGCGACACCAGTTCAGGAACTTGTCGAACTTGGTGAGGATGAACGGCGAGGAGCCGAACGCCTCGCGGAGGCGGGAGTTAAATCGGTCTCCCTGCCCGGTCATCCGGGCGTCCCGCGTCTCGGTCACGACTTGCGATTCGTCGGTGATGAATGGTTGATCGCTGCTCATTGGTTGAGGTCACGCTCCGTCTTTCGACTGGTCGCGCGGGGACTCCGGGCCCAGCTGATGGCGCCGGAGCGCCACGCCCAGACGAGTCCGATCGCGAGGATTCCGACGAACGCCAACATCGGCCACAACAGGTCGATCATCGGCACGCCGGCGCTGATCGCCGGACGGTAGATGACGGCCCACGGGAACAGTAACACGGTCTCGATGTCGAACACGACGAACAACAGCGCGACCATGTAGTACTGGATGTTGAACCGGATCCGCGTCCCGCCCGTCGGGGTCTCGCCGGACTCGTAGGTGGTACTTTTACCGGTCTCAGGCACGCTCGGACGGAGCAACGCCGACACGGACATCATCGCTAGGGGGATGACCAGGCCGACGGCCGCCAAGGCGCCGATCGCTATCCAATCGCTCATATAGGTCTCCGTAACGTGCTGGGGTTTGGACCGCCCCCTCATAAGCGTTGAGTCTTCACCGCAACGCCCCCACGTCGCCGAAAACGCCGGCCAGCAGGTCGGACGGGCGATCGGGGTTGAGCGTCTCCGCGGTCCTCCGGACGACCCTACGACTCGTCCCGCTCGCGGAACCCGTCGATGCCGAGGTCGTGAAGACCCGCCGACACGTCTGCGACGCCGCCTTTCAGCCCCTCGTGGTACTCGACCAGTCGCTCTTCGATCGCGTCGTGCTCGCGCGCGAGCACCTGCGCGGCCGACAGGGCGGCGTTGAACGACTTCCCCGCGTCGACCGCGACGATCGGGGCCCCGGTGGGCATCCCGATGACCGAGTTCACCGACTTCTCTTGAACCGGGACGCCGATCACCGGGATCGGGTACGCGAGCGACGCGGTCATGTTCGGGAGGTCGGCGGACTTCCCGCCCGCGCCCGCGATCACGACGTCGAGCCCGCGGGCCGCCGCGGTCTCCCCGTACGCGTACATGAGCTCCGGCGTCCGGTGCGCGGAGACGACGTAGCTCTCGTAGGTGAACCGCGCGTCCGGCGCCTCGTCGAAGTCGGTCTGCTCCGCGAACCCGAGCTCGTCGAGCGCGTCGTACGCGCCCTCCATGACGGGGAGGTCCGAGTCCGATCCCATGATGATCCCCACGTCGGGAGTCGTCTCGGGGTCGGCGTCGGCCGCCGCTTCCGCTTCGAGCCGGTCGATCAGGTCTTGGACCGTCGTCATGGGAGTGGGTGACGCGAGCCGGGTTGTAAATCGTGCCGGTCCGGGGCCCTCCGTCACGCCGGCGATAGACACTCCAGCGACCGCAAGGCGGAAGGGCTCGGACGCGGAATCGCTGGACGAACATGCCCTCCAGACGCGCGTTTCTCGCCGGTCTCGGCGCGACCGGAACGGCGGCTGCCGCCGGCTGTCTCGGCGAGTTCGACGCCGCTCCCGGCAGCGACGAGGCGTACGACTGGCCGACCGGCGGCGGCAACGAGTGGAACTCGCGGGCGGTGCCGAACGGCGCCGCGCCGCGCGACGACCCGACCGTCGACCGGACGCACGAGTTCGACGGGATCCCCGCCGGCGACCCGGTGGTGACCGACGGAACGGTGCTTTTGAACACCGGCGTGAACGTGGTCGCGCTCGACCGCGGAGACCTGAGCCGGCGCTGGGCCGTCGCCCCCGACGACAACGACGCGTTTCGCTACACCGGAGCGCCGGCCGTCGCGGACGGCGTGGCGTACGTCCCGGAGCGGGATGCGCTGGTCGCGCGCGATCTCGACACCGGTGAGGAGCTGTGGAGCCGAGCGTTCGAGTACGTCTTCGGCGAGACGACGCCTCTCGTCGTCGACCGCGGGGACGGTCATCGGGTCGTGATCGGCGCCGGCGAGTACCTCCGAGCGTTCGACGGCGCGACGGGCGAGCGACAGTGGGAACGGCGGCTCGACGGGATCGTCCGGCGTGCCGCCGCCCACTCACTGGCGTCGGTGTACGGCGTCGTCTACGCCGCGACCGCCGGCGGGGAGCTGTACGCGGTCGACGACGACGGCCGCGTGCGCTGGAACCGGACCGTCGACGCCGGGATCCGCACCGCGCCGACCGTCGTCGCGTCCCGCGGGCCGGACGACGAGTCGACACGGGGGTCGGGGGACGTGGTGGTCGGCGCGGGAGACGGGTCGGTTCGCTGTTTCGACCGGACCGGGAAGCCGCAGTGGCGCGCCGGCCTTCGCGGATTCGCCGAAGGGGGAATCGCGGCCGGTCACGGCGGAGTGTTCGCGGTCTCGGGCGGGCGGCTGTACGCGCTGGACGCGGAGAGCGGGGACCGCGCGTGGCGGACCGATATCGGAAGCGCCGTTCGACCGACGCCGCCGGCGCTCGTGGGCGACACGATATACGTCGGCGGAGAACGGCTCCGCGGGGTCGGCGTCGACGGGGGCGTCGGTGTCCGGTCCCTCCGCCTCGGAGAGACGCGGTTCGAGCGCGAGGTCGACGGCGGCGCGAGCTACGTCACCGCCGCCGACGGGAGGCTGTTCGCGACGGTGGCGACAGAAACCAGCGACGGGCGGTTAGCGGTGCTCTCCTGAGAGGTACGCGCGGAGGAGGTCGCCGTCGTGGAGCGCCTCCGGGACTCCCTCGAACCACCGGGCGGCGCGGATCTCGTCGGGATCGGTCCCGAGCTCGGCGGCGTCCGGAATCTGCCCAGCGGCGCGCGCCGCGTAGACCGCGTACTCGGCCTCGAACGCGACCGCGTCGCGCTCGGCGTCGACGTACGACTGCTCGAAGACGACGACCGGGTCGCCGATCCGCGCGTCCAGCCCCGTCTCCTCGCGGACCTCCCGCGCCGCCGCGGCCGCGGGCGACTCGCCGGCCTCGACCGCGCCGCCGGGGAGGACCCACCCGTCCGACCACGCGGTCTTCACGAGCGCGAGCCGGTCGTCGGGGTCGCGGACGCGGGCCGCGGCGGTCAGTGCGGTCCCCTCTTCCGCCCACTCGCGGAGCGCCTCGATCCGGTCCGCCGGGAGCCGGATCGACTGGCGTTTGCGGGGCGCCTCGGGCGCGAGGTCGTCGGATGCGGGGTCGTCGGATGCGGGGTCGTCGGGCATCGCTCCGCAGCTACTCGGTCCGAAAGGTCAGCCCGTCGCGGAGGGCTCGCGCCCGCGAGAGCAGGGCGTCGCGGTCGGCGTCACCGGAGGCATCGTCGTCCCTCGGGTCGTCGCCTCCCGCCGTCGCCGTCAGGTGGCCCATCTTCCGGAGCGGGCGCACGTCGTCTTTCCCGTACCAGTGGAGATCGGCGTCGGGCGCCGCGAGCACCTCCTCGACGCCCGACAGCGTCGCGGGCTGCGTCTCCTCGACGTCGCCGAGCACGTTCGCTGTGACCGCGGGCGCGACGAGGTCGGTCGGGCCGAGCGGCCAGCCGAGGACGGCTCGGACGTGGTTCTCGAACTGCGAGGTGCGCGCGCCCTCGATGGTCCAGTGGCCGGAGTTGTGCGGCCGGGGCGCGATCTCGTTGACGAGCACCTCTCCCTCCTTCGTCTCGAACAGCTCGATCCCGAAGACGCCCCGGCCGTCGAGCACGTCGAGCACGTCGCGCGCGACCGACTCGGCCTCGGCGACGACCGCGTCGCCGGTCCGGGCCGGAGCGACGCTCTCGCGGAGGATCTCCTCGCGGTGGACCGTCTCCGTGACGGGGTAGGTCCGCGTCTCGCCGTCGGCCCCCTTCAGCCCCATCACGGCGATCTCGCGCTCGAAGTCGAGGAACTCCTCGGCCATCGCGTTCCCGCCGACCTCGTCGAGCGCGTCGGCCGCGTCCGCGGGGTCGCGGACCGGGACGTTCCCGCGCCCGTCGTACCCGCCCTCGCGGGCCTTCAGCATGACGCCGCCGAACTCCTCGACGACGCGCTCGAGCCCCTCGGCGGTGGCGACCGCGACGAACTCGGGGACGGGGATCCCGGCGTCGACCAGCGCCTCCTTCTGGACGAGCTTGTCCTGAATGGTGCGGAGGGTGTCCGGATCCGGGTGAACGGGCACGTCGTGTTCGGCGGCCGCCTCGGCCATCAGGTCCGGGTCGGCCAGCTCGATCTCGAAGGTCAGGGCGTCGACGCGGCTCGCCAGCTCGCGGATCGCGTCGGGGTCGTCGAAACCGCCGACGATCTGGTCGCTGACGACGGGACTAGCCGGACAGTCGGGCGTCGGATCGAGCACGACGACCTCGACGCCGAGCGGCGCGACCGCCTCGCCCATCATCCGACCCAGTTGACCGCCGCCGACGACGCCGAGCGTCGGTCCCGGTAGCGTGATCGTCATACGCGGCGGTACCGGACGTTACTGCATAAATATTCCCACATTGCACAGATAAATAGGCACATATATGTATAACTTTTCGAGTTCGTTGAAATCGTTTTGTTTAGACATACCACAGTGACACAACCGGTTGCCGGAGACGAACTCTTGATCGATAGCGAGAGTAGGTATAGCGGGTTGGGTGATCGGTTGTTTATAAGCGATCGAGTGATGTTGCTGTCGACTGTTTATAAGTGGTTGATGGTAAATCGGCGGTGAAGACCTCCAAAGCCCCACCCGAAACCGCACAGCACCTCACACCTCCCCAGCCTCGTCGGTCGCCCTCCGCGTTGCTCCGGGCGACCGACTCCAGCGAGGGACCGAAGGTCCCTCTGGCAGCCGGCGCGACGCGCCNCGGTCGCCCTCCGCGTTGCTCCGGGCGACCGACTCCAGCGAGGGACCGAAGGTCCCTCTGGCAGCCGGCGCGACGCGCCGGCGACCTCGCGCGGCGCTCCTCGCGCCCGATGGGCGCTCGGAGGCGCGCGCCACCGCACTCGTCAGTTATAAGCGATCGTCGCAGTCGCTCATGTCTTTTTAAATACGCTCTTGCCGCCACCGATCTGCAATACTCACTCCCGCTATCGCCCACAATCGTTTCTCAGCGCCTACAGCTCGACCGCCGCGAGGTCGCTCTCCAGCTCCACGACGAACTCGTTGTACGCGTCGACGAACCCGCGGAACGAGTCGACGTACTCGCGCACGTCGGCCGCGGACGGCGCCTCGTACTGCGAGAGGAGGTAGAGCCCGCCCGACCCCCCGACCCGGAGGTACGAGACGGTCCCCTCGTCCCACTTCAGCTCCCAGCGGTCGCCGTCGACGCGGGCGGTGAAGGTGCCGTAGTCGTCGCCCTCGTACCGATGGATCTCGCCGGCCATGACGGAGCAGGTGTCGCGCACGCGGTCCAGCACGCGGTCGCGCTCGGCCACGACCCCGTCGGTCGACGCGGGGTCGGGAAATTCGGCGCTCACCCCGTCGAGGACGCCCGAGAGCGAATCTACCCACTCGTTCCACGCCGCGACGAAGTTCGCGTAGTCGCCGAGCGCTGTCGCCAGGTCGGCGGGCTCCGGCGGCTGCTTCGTCGAGATCACGTACACGTCCGAGCCCGACTTCGGCGAGAACAGCAGGAACTCCAGCTCGCCGGCCTCGTGTTTGACGGTCCACGTCCCGCCCGGCGTCGACACCTCCTGTCGGCCGTAGTCGCCGCCCTGCAGCCGGGCGAGCTGGTAGGCGATCGTTCCGGCGTGGTCCCGCACGGCGGCGACGAGCTCGTCGCGCCGGTCGGCGACCGCGTCCGTGTCGCGCACGTCGAGGTCGAACCCGAGGTCGGCGTGGGTGGTCACGGGCGTACTGGGCGCCTCACGGGGTTAACGAGTTCGGGTCGGGAGACGGCGGGGGGAGTCGGCACCGACAGCCGGCGGTCACGCGATCGATTCCCGGAGCTCCCGGACTCGAGCCGGCTCGTCGATCCCCGACCGCACGACCAGCGCGAACACCTCGTCGCCGCGGGGGACCGGGGCGTCGCCACTTAGTATCGCGCCGGAACCGGTCTCGTCGGTGAGCCACCGCCGCCCGTCCGCGATCGCCTCGCGGTTGAGCCACGCCGGCGGCCCGCCCACCACGAGCAAGGTCCGGTCGGCCCGCCCCGCCGGCACCTCGACGGTGTTCTTCCCGCGGGCCGCCTTCCGGATCGTCGTCTCGATCGCCGACACCGCGGCGCTCGTGTCGACCTCGGCGGGTTCCGAGGAGCCGAACAGCCCGAGCCCGAACCGCGACCCCGACTCGGGCGGCTCGACCGCCTGCGTCGCGTGGCCGATGACGGCGATCTCCCCGTCGTCGCCGACCGCTCGGGCCACGTCGCTCGCGTCGAGGACCTGCTGGGGCGTCGAGTCCGCGTCGTCCGCCTCGCCGGCGCCGAACAGCGCGGCGACCCGGTCGGCGACGACCTCGTTCAGCCGGTCGCGGGCGTCGGCGATCGTCTCCCCCGGACGGAGCCAGTCGTCGTTGTCGAACGGGAAGACCGCCGCACAGCGATCGGAGAGCGCGTCGAGGGTCCGCGCGGCGTTCTTCTCCGCGAGGGGCCGGTCCGGGGGGAGGCTCTCGGGGGCGTCCCCCGTCGCGCTCGCGTGGGGCGGGTCGGGCTCGCCGCGCTCGGACTCCGCGGGCGTCGGGAGCAGCCCGACGGCGTAGACGGGGGCGTCGTAGAGGCGGGTCAGCTCCTCGGCCAGCGCCGGCGCGACGCCCGCGCCAGCGCCGCCGCCGAGCCCGACGACGAGGACGAACGCCTCCGCGAGCGACGGCTGCTGGTCGTCCATCGCCCGACTCAACTCGCCGGCGTGGGCGTCGCCGAGCCGCCGGGCCGCGTGGAGGTCGCCGTCGAGCCCGCCCCCGTCGGCCGCGTCGCCGAAGCGGTACCGGCGGGACTCGTCGATCGACCGGAGGGCGTCGAGCGCGGTCGCGTCGGTGTCGAACGCGTTGACGCCCTGCAGAAACCGGTCACCGTCGCTGTCGGCGGCGAGCCGGCCGGCGATCCGACCGCCGGCACCGCCGAGACCGATGACGTGTACTCGCATACGTCACCCCGGTCGTCGAGCGGGGGCTTATGCCTTCGGCTCGGAGGGAGCCCTCCCGCTCAGAACTCGTCGAGCTGACGCTGTCCCCGCGGGACCTCCGGACCGACCTCCTCGGAGTCCCCGCCGAGGAGGCGTATCAGGGCGGTGTTGGCGAACGTGAGGGCCAACACGAGCACGATCGGCGCGAGGAACAGCCCGTGGAACCCGAACACGACCGGCCCGAAGATGTACGCGAGCATGAGCAGCCCGACGTGGGTGGTCTTCCCACTGAAGTAGGGCCGGAGAACGATGTCGGGGATCGTGTCGACGACGACCGCGGCGACGACGAGGAATCCGGCGACGTACACGAGCGCGGCGATGTCGTCGCCGAGGACCGGCTGAACCGCGGTCACCGCCGCGAGCGGGAGGTACACGATCTTCATTCCGATCACGGGGATCAGGCTCGCGACGCCCGTGAGCGCGCCGGCGAGGGCCGGATACGGCACCTCGACGATCTCGGGCGCGACCACGTTGTAGCCGGTGTAGGTCACGACGGCGATGATCGAGATGGCGATGACGTTGAGGAGGTTCCCGTACAGCACCGCCTCCAGCTCGGCGTCGGCCTCTTCCAAGTACTCGCGGACGACGGCGTCGTCGTCGAACGAGAGCAGCCACTCGTGGAACTTCGAGCCGTCAAGCAGCAGGTAGTAGGTGACGACGATCGTGATGAGGAGGTTCAACGCGAGCCCCGAGAGCACGCCCGCCAGCAGCCCCGCCTGCTCGGAGACGAAGTCGATGAGCGGGTCGAGCTGGCCGGACTGGTACGCCTGCATGACCCCCTCGAACGTCGGGTTCGAGAGCGCGGCGAGGTCGCCGACCCACGAGTTCTCGGCGCCGATCGTCTCGGCGACCGGGTACTGCTCGATGAACCGGCGCGCCTCGATCAGCAGGAGGAGCACGGTGTAGCTCAAAAGGCCGATGAGCGGGATGCCGATCAGCGACAGCGAGGCCACCGCCCTGACACGCGCGGGGAGCCGGAAGCGCTCGAGGCGGTGGAAGAGACGACGGGTCGAGTAGTAGAGGAAGACGGCGACCGTGAGCGGGGCGACGAACCGGTAGGCGATGAATCCGACGAGCACCGCGACGGCGAGACCGAAGAGGGCGATGACGAACCGCTTCTCGTCCATGGCCGTTCCTCTCCGCGGTCGGACATAAACCATGGGGCTCGATCGGTCTGCGGGGGAAGACGCGTCGGTTACCGATCCGAGCCGTCCTCGGTCGCGCGCTCGTAGCGCGCCACCTGCTCGCGGTGGAGCGAGAGGATCATGTCGGCGAGGAACCCGAAGATCAGCAGCTGGATCCCCAAGATCGCGGCCCCGACTGCACCGATCGCGATTATCTCGTGGGGGATCCCGTTGACGATCCAGTCGTAGAGCACGTACCCGGTCATGAGCGCCCCGGCGCTCGTCGCTATCACGCCGAGGCTGCCGAAGTAGAACAGGGGGTTGTTCGTCTTCGCCTTCCGGTACAGCTCGAGGAAGATCACGCCGCCGTCGCGGACGGGGTGGAGGTTGGTGGCGGAGCCGCCGGGGCGCTCGCGGTAGGTGACGGGCACGACCGCGACCGACTGCCGGTTCTTCACGCACTCGACGGCCATCTCGGTCTCGATCCCGAACCCGTCGGCGGTGAGGTGGAGCCTGCGGAACGACTCGCGGGTGAAGGCCCGGTAGCCCGAGAGGATGTCCAGGTACTGCTCGCCGTGGATCGCGCGGAACCCGAGGTTGATGATCCGGTTTCCGATCCGGTTCAGTCGGGTCATCGCGCCCGGGCGCATGTCCGCGAACCGGTTCCCGATCACGTGGTCCGCCTCGCCGGACAGCAGGGGATCGAGCATCGCATCGACGTCGCTCGCCTCGTACGTCGCGTCCGCGTCGGCCATCACGACGTAGGGGGCGTCGATGTGTTCGCCGACCGCCTCCCTGACGGCCTGCCCCTTCCCGCGTCCGGACTGCTCGACGACGCGCGCGCCCGCCTCGCTGGCCGCCTCCCGCGTGCCGTCGGTCGAGCCGCCGTCGATCACGAGGACCTCGTCGAGCCCGGCGTCGCGAAACGCCTCGACGACGCGGGCGACCGTCTCGACCTCGTCCATGGTGGGCAGCAGGACGCAGACGTCGTCGTACTCGCTCATTACGGGGTCGATATCGGGGGAGTCGCTAAACTCTGTCCTTCCGGGTCCGGGCCGTGCGGACGGGACGCACGCCCCCTCACCGATCGGCTCGTCGGGCGGCTCGTCGGTTCTGCGGGCACCCATACGCTCATGTATCAGACGATCGATCGTGGTAGCATGGGACACCCACCGGACGCCAGCGTCGAGGAGCTGCTCAGCGCGGCGCGGACCGCCACCGGAGACGAGCTGCGGAGCCTCACGTACTTCACCGAGGAGGACGTCGAGCAGCTCTACCTCCGCAGCGACCTGAGCCGGACGGCCGACCTCGTCGGCTTCGCGGAGAGCGAGCGACACGGGTTCCACGCGCAGTCGCTGTACGCCGACACGCAGCTCGGCGACTACCGGTTCACCGTCCGCGTGTTCGAAAACGGGTACCTCACGCGGGTCATCGCCAACGGCCACGGGATCTGGGTCACGACCGACTCGATGGAGATCGACCGCTTCGAGGAGCTCGCGAGCGCGCTCGCGTCCATTCTGCGATCGTTCGACCCGGCGTAGGCTGCGATCGTTCGACCCGGCGTAGGCTGCGATCGTTCGACCCGGCGTAGGGGAGGCGCGGACGCCCCCGCCGCCGACTGCGACGCCTAACCGAGGTGGCTCCGTATTTCCGGGACCAACTCGTCGGCGTCGACCGGCTTCGTCACGTAGCCGTCGGCGCCGGCCTTCACCGCCTCCATCATCTTCTCCTGCTGGTCGACGCTCGTGCACATCACGATCACGGCGTCGGGCCAGCGCTCTTTGATCGCGGCGGTCGCCTCGATCCCGGTCATCTCGGGCATGACGACGTCCATCGACACCGCGTCCGGTTCGTACGCCTCGAACAGCTCCACCGCCTCCGCACCGTGTTCCGCCTCGCCGACCACCTCGAATGGGCCCTCCAGCGCGTCCCGGACGACGGTCCGCTGGAACGAGGAGTCGTCGACGACGAGTACCCGCTCAGTCATGTCTGCCCGTCGGCGGCTGAGCGTCATAAGCGCGCGGATCGACTACGTGATCGCGCGCATTCCACCGCCGTCGACTCGCGAGAATCCCTTGTATATCCGGTGAAGCGTATAATGGACATAGGAACAAGGTTAAGGTGTATCCGGCGGTATCAATCTCCATGGAAACGCGGAAAGTCCAGCGGTTGGGGCCGTCGACGCTGGCGATGACCCTCCCCGCTGAGTGGGCGAAGGAGCACGGCGTCAACAAGGGGGACGAGGTGTCGCTGCGGATGGGCGGGAAGGGGACCCTCACGGTCCTGCCGGAGTCGGTGAGCACGGAGGAGTCGGAGGCGGTGATAAACGCCGACGGCCTCGACGCGCGCTCGCTCGAGCGCGCCATCGTCGCCCAGTACGTGCTCGGGCGGCGCGTGATCCACGTCCGCAGCGAGGGGACGCTCGACAGCGAGCACATCAACGCCGTTTATAAAGCCGAGACGCAGCTGATGGGGCTCGGCGTCATCGAGGAGACGCCGGAAGACATCTCGATCCGGTGTTCCGTCGACCCCGAGGACTTCACCCTCGACAACCTGCTCGAGCGGCTGGAGAACACGGGATCGACGATGCGCGGCGAGGCGGTGAAGGCGCTCGCGCACGGCAACCCCGACCTAGCCCAGCGCGCGCTCAACCGGGAGCGGCAGGCGAACAAGATATTCGTGCTCCTGCTCCGGCTGATCTTCACGGCGTACCAGAACCCGAACCTCGCCCGCGCGGTCGGGTTGGAGGAGGGGTTCCCGCTCATCGGCTACCGGTCAGTCGCGAAGAACCTCGAACTCACCGCCGACAACGCGGAGGACATCGCCGACATCGTGATGGAGGCGGAGGGCCACACGCTCGACGTCGACAGCGCGACGATGCGACAGATCCGGGAGTTCACCGACCAGGTGGACGACCTGACCGCCCTCGCCGTCCGGGCGGTCGTCGAGCGCGACTACGACCTCACGGTCGAGTGCCGCGAGCTCTTCGCCCGGCTCGAGGACCGCGAACAGGAGATCCTCGGGGAGCTGCCGAGCGACCTCGACAACGACACCCTGCTGATGACCCGCGAAGTGCTCGTCAGCCTCCAGCACACCGCGGAGTACGCGATGCGAAACGCCGAGATCGCCGCGAACCTCGCGCTCAACGAGGAGTCGGAGCACGTCGAGATCATCTGATTCGACGCCGAGTCCCCGCTCGCGGCGTGGCTCGCGTCTCCGCGTTCGCATGAACTAAGTAGCCGCCCGCGAAGCGACGAGTATGAGTGAGGCATCCATCGAGTCCGACAAGGAGATCGGCGTGGCGCTCGCGTTGGGCGCGATCGCGGTCGTCGGCGCCGTCGTGATGTTCGGCCACCCGTCGCAGCTCGGGAAGGCGTGGGGGTTCGGAGCGGCGTTCGTTTTCGCCCTCTGTTCGGTCGTCGCCGTCCAGATCTTCGATTGAGCGCGGTCCGGACGAGAAACCGTTAAGAACGTTTGACGCCTACCTTCGGGACATGAGCGAGTACACCGAGGAGGAACAGCGCATCCTCGCGTACCTCACGGACAGCGTCACCCGTGGCGAGCGGTACGTCCGCTCGAAGACGATCGCCGACGCCATCGGTCTCACGGCCAAGCAGGTCGGCTCGCGCCTCCCCCGACTCGCCGAGAAGTCCGACGACGTCGACATCGAGAAGTGGGGTCGCGCGCGGTCGACGACGTGGCGCGTGACCCCGCAGGGCTAATCCCGTCCCGCCTCACTGCCGCCGATTTCGGTCCACGCCCGCCAGACTCGCGTGTTTTTAACCCCCACCGCTCCAAACGGGAGCGTATGACCGTCCGAGTCTCCCGGACGTTCGAGTTCGACGCCCCCGCCGAGGACGTGTGGGCGTTCATCTCGGACGCCGAGCAGCGCGCAGGAGCGATAAGCGTCGTCGACACCTTCGAGGTACACGGCGAGGGCCGAGCGACGTGGCACGTCGCGCTCCCGATACCGATGATCCGGTCGACGATCTCCGTCGAGACGGAGGAGGTCGAGCGCGAGCCGCCGACGCGGGTGAAGTTCGTCGGTAAGTCACGCGCCTTCCGCGTCACCGGCGAGCACACGATCACCGAGACCGACGGCGGCTGCCGGTTGGCCAACGAGTTCGTGGTCGACGGGCGGCTGCCGGGCGTCGAGTCCTTCTTCGAGCGCAACTTCGACGCGGAGCTGGACAACTTGGAAGACGCCCTACGGGCGTCGCTCGGACCGACGGCATGAGGCTCGCGTGCGTCCAGCTCGGCGTCGAGGGCGGCGCCGTCGAGGAGAACGTCGCGGCCGCGGTCGAAGCGGTCCGCGGGGCGGCGGCCGACGGGGCCGACCTGGTCGTCCTCCCGGAGCTGTTCGACGTCGGGTACTTCGCGTTCGACTCGTACGCCCGCGCGGCCGAGAGCCTCGCCGGCGACCGCTTGAGCCGGTTCGCCGCGGTCGCCGCCGAGGAGGGCGTCAACGTGCTGGCGGGGACCGTCGTCGAGGACCTCGCCGCGTCCGCGGCCGACGGGGTCGACGTGCCGGCCGACGAGGGGCTCGCGAACACGGCGGCGCTGTTCGACCGTAGCGGCGAGCGGCGGCTCGTCTACCGGAAGCGACACCTCTTCGGCTACGGCTCCGAGGAGACGGCCCGGATGGTCCCCGGCGAGCGGGAGCCGGTGGCGGAGATCGAGGGCGTCCGCGTCGGCGTGACGACCTGTTACGACCTCCGGTTCCCGGAGCAGTTCCGGCGGATGGTCGAGGCGGGCGTCGACTGCGTGCTGGTGCCGAGCGCGTGGCCGTACCCGCGCGTGGAGCACTGGCGGACGCTCGGCCGGGCGCGGGCGATCGAGAACCTGGCGTACGTCGCCGCGGTCAACGGGAGCGGCGCGTTCGACGGCGACGCGCTCTGCGGCCGGACGACCGTCTACGACCCGTGGGGGACGACGCTGGCGTCGGCGGGCGACGAGCCGACGACCGTGACCGCCGAGGTCGATCCGAGCCGCGTCGCCGCGGTGCGAGAGGAGTTCCCGGCGCTGCGCGACCGTCGGTAGTCCCGTCGGTTCGGACCGCCTCATTTATACGGGAGAAGCGATAACGATCCGATGCCGAAGTCCGACGCTTTTCTCGTTGGAGTTCGGCGACAATCCACGCGCCCGTCCCGACCACTCGGGCGGCGACGCCGGTGACAGCCCGGGGGTCCGCTGTTCGGCCGCCGCCCGCCCGCCTCCCGTCGTTCATCCGTCTCCTTCGCCTTTCGACGCCTCTCGTCCGCCCGCCTCGCCTTTCGCCACCTCTCGTCCCCCGCACTCGACGCATCGACAGCTCCGTTCGACTCCCGTCTGCGTCCTTCGGTTCCCTTCGCCCTCCCTTTCCTGAACGCCGCACAGTCGTGACCTCGCGTGTTTTGACCCGGAGAGTATCATTTCTGAGAATTTGGACGGTAGCTACTTACGGCGGTCGGGGCAGCACGTAAACGCCGCGGACGAAACCGACCGGCCCAATCCCGTTTACGGGCGGGCCGGTCGGAGACTCGCTTCCACCGTCCGTCGTCCGTCGGCTTTCGGGTTCGGGTTCACCCGCTCCCACACCGTACCCGATCCCGTTTCTCGGTACCGCGCTCCCGTCCCGCAGCGACCGGAGCGTCCCCGCGGCGAAGCGCAAGGTCGAAACCCCGGGCTCTCGAACCGACGGTCGAATGTTCCCCCGCGAGTACCGCGGCGTCGCCTTCGTCGTGGGCCTGTTCCTCGTCGTCCAGCTGGGCGCGCTGGCGCTGGTACCGGAGTTCGTCGAGAGCGGCTACCAGGCGGTCGAGAACCCGGAGAATCCGACGAACAGCCTTCTGTACATCGTCGCGATCATCGCCATGACCGGACTGATGCTCGCGGCGTTCCGCTACGACCTCGATCAGGCGATCCGACTGCTGATCGTCGGCGTCTCGGCGTGGCTCTCGTGGTACGTCTTCTCGGCGCTGGTCTCGCCGCTCGCGGCCGCCGTGCCCGCGGTCGCGGTCGGCGTCGCCCTGCTCGTGTACCCCGAGTGGTACGTGATCGACACCGCCGGGGTGCTGATGGGCGCGGGCGCGGCGGGGCTGTTCGGCATCTCGTTCGGACTGTTGCCCGCGCTGCTCCTGTTGGGGTTCCTGGCGGTCTACGACGCGATCTCGGTGTACGGCACCGAGCACATGCTGTCGCTCGCGGAGGGCGTGATGGACCTGAACATCCCCGTGGTGCTCGTGATCCCGCTGTCGCTGTCGTACTCGCTTCTCGGGGAGGAGGCGGAGCCGGCGGGCGGAGACGACGACGGCGACGACAGCCCCGATAGCGACCTCGACGACGACGATTCCGCGGACGCGGCCGCCGACGTCTCGGAGCCGACCGACATCGAGGACCGCGACGCGTTCTTCATCGGGCTCGGCGACGCCGTGATCCCGGCGGTGCTCGTGGCGAGCGCGGCGACGTTCTCGCCGGCCGCGACTCTCTCCGTGCCGCTGATCGGGATCAACATCCCCGCGCTGCTCGCGATGGTCGGCAGCCTCGGGGGGCTGCTGGTGCTGATGAGCTGGGTGATCAAGGGCCGGCCCCACGCCGGGCTCCCACTCTTAAATGGCGGCGCGATCGGCGGTTACCTGATCGGCTCCGTCGTCGCGGGCGTCCCGCTGGTCGAGGCGGTCGGTCTCGGCGGGTTCTTCTGAGTCGATGTTAGTGTCGCCGTCGGCTGTTTATACGTGATTGGTAACTGTGGATCGGCGGTGAACGCCTCCAAAGCCCCAGCCGATCACTTATAAATGCTTGTTGGCGGAGCGACGACGAACACCTCCAAAGCCCCAGCCGGCGACGACTCGCGCGACTCGCTGCGCTCCTCGCTCAGTCGCTATCGCTCCTTCGCTGCGGTGCTTTCGTCGTCGAGCGTCGTCCTCGCCGGCTGCCCCTTTGAGTCCCACCCGACCGCACAGCCTCACGCCTCCCCAGCCTCGTCAGTCGCCCTCCACGTTGTTCCGGGCGACTGACTCCCTCGCGCGTGCTCCTCGTGGCCTATCGGCCACTCGCAGGCACGCGCCACCGCACCGCATTTATAAACAACGCTGGCGCGCTACTCGCCCGCGCCGTCGCGCTCGACGGCCATCCCGAGGTCGGCCATCGCGTCGAAGAAGTTCGGGAACGAGACGTCGACGTGCTCGCCGCCGTGGATCGTCGTGGTGCCCTCGGCGACCAAGGCGGCCACCGCGAGCGACATCACGATCCGGTGGTCGGCGCGCCCGTCGACGGTCGCTCCGCGGAGGTCGCTCTCGGAGCCGTGGACCGTCAGGGTGTCCGGCTCCTCGGTCGTCTCGGCGCCCATCTTGGCCAGCTCCTCGGCCATCGCCGAGACCCGGTCGGTCTCCTTGTACCGGACGTGCTCGCAGTTCGTAATCGTGGTGTCGCCGTCGGCGACCGCGCCGAGCGCGGCGATGGTGGGGAGGAGGTCGGGCGTGTCGCCCACGTCGACCTCGACGCCCGACAGCTCGGAGCGCCGGACGGTGATGACGCCGACCTCGCGGTCCCACTCGATCTCCGCGCCCATGCGCTCGGCGATCTCGACGATCGCGGAGTCGCCCTGCGCGCTCGGCACGGCGCCCTCGATCCGGACCGGCTCGCCGGGCTCGGCGGCGACCGCCCCGGCGGCGACCAAATAGGAGATCGAGGAGAAGTCGCCGGGGACGGTGTAGCTCCCGTCCGCGGGCGCGTACGACTGCCCCCCGTCGACGACGAACCCCGCCGCGCCGGCCGCGCCGTCGAGCGCGTCGCCGCCGTCGTCGACCGGCGTGGCCTCGATCCCGAAGTCGGCGAGCAGTTCGAGCGTGATGTCGACGTACGGCGCCGATTTGAGCGGCGTCGTCAGGTCGACCTCGACCCCCTCGTCGGTGACCGCGCCGGCCATCAGCAGGGCGGTGACGTACTGCGAGGAGACGTCGCCGGGGATCGCGACCTCGCCGCCCGCGAGCGGCCCGCTCACGACGAGCGGCGCCTGCCCGTTCCCGCGGGTCGACTCCGCGCGCACGCCCAGATCGGCGAGCGCCTCGAGGAGCGGCCCCTGCGGGCGCGACCGGAGGGAGCCGTCACCGGTCAGCACGGTGGTCCCGTCCGCGAGCGCGGCCGCGGCGGTGACGAGCCGCATCGTCGTCCCGGAGTTCGCGCAGTCGATCACGTCGTCGGGGACGGCGGGGCGACCGCCGAAGCCGTCGACGACGAGCGCGTCGGCGTCGTCGGTGTCGGTCTCGGCTCCGGCCTCCGGTTCGACCGCGCCGCCGAAGGCGGTCACGGCCCGAGCGGTCGCCTTCGTGTCGGCCGAGACGAGCGGCGAGCGAACGGTCGCGCCGTCGCTGTACCCCGCGGCCAGCAGCGCGCGGTGGGTGTAACTCTTCGAGGGCGGCGCGCGGGTGGTCCCCCGCACCGTCGAGGTGGTGACGTGAACGTCCATACGTCCCCTGCCGCCCGCGGCGACAAGTGGGTACCGGCCGCGGCACGATTCTGCGGGCGGACCCGCGAGCGCAGTTCGGCGGGGTGAACCCTCTCCGGAGCCCGCCGGCGTACCCTTTATACCAACAGGAGCGTTACCGTCGCGTATGCCCCAGTGTGAGATGTGTGGCGCCGACCAGGCCTCGCTGACGACGACGAAGGTCGAAGGCGCCGAGCTGGAGCTGTGTAGCTCGTGTACGGACTTCGGCACGGAGGTCCGCGACGAGTCGACCGGCTCCGGCGGCAGCAAGTACTCCACGAGTTCGAGCTCCGGGAAGTCGTCGGGCTCCTCCGGCGGCTCGTCCGGTTCGTCCGGCTCCTCGGGCGGGTCGACGCGCCCGCGAGACATGTTCGACGACATGGACGAGATCGCCACCGACTACGACGACCGGATCCGCAACGCCCGCGAGTCCCGCGGGCTCAGCCAGGAGGAGCTGGCCGATCAGCTCAACGAGAAGGCGAGCCTCATCCGGAAGCTGGAGCGCGGCGACACGCTCCCCACCGACGACATCCAGCGGAAGCTGGAGGGCGCGCTCGACATCACGCTCGTCGAGGGCGAGTCCGTCGACGACGCCGACTGGGACAGCGGCGACGCCGGGACGATGACGCTCGGCGACGTGGTCAAGCGAAAGGATTGAGACGCCGTCTCGGCCTCCGCTCCGACGCTGCCGGTGTATCCCGGCGTTAGCGGTTTATTCCGGCGTCGTCCGCGGGCTCGCCTCCCTCTTCGGGCCCGTATCGGTCCGTCAGGTAGTCGATGATGTAATCGACCGTCTCGGGGTCGTAGCTCCAGAAGCCGTAGAACTCTCCCGGCGCGCGCTCCTCGGCGAGCAGCGCGCACTTCGCGTCGTCGTACCCGCCGCCGTCGTACGCGACGAACCACGTCTCCCGGATCTCCGCGGTCTCGCCGACGTGGACGGTGTAGTGTTCCACGTCGGGGGCGTCGCCCTCGTTCGCGGCGTACGCGTGCACGCTGAGCCGCTCCTTCTCGCCGAGCAGGTCGTAGGTGTCCGCCTCGCCGGTGAGCACGTCGAGCGTCTGGAATCCGGCGTGGAGCTCGCCGTCGCCGACCCGCCACGCGCGGTCCTCTATCTCGCGGGACGCGGCCACCATGTCCGCGCGCGAGTAGGAGGTGAACATCGTCTCGTCGAGGTGGTCCAACACCGGCTCGCCGACGCGCCGGCCTCGCGACCCCTCGGCTCTCGACTCGCCGCCGTCGCCTCCCGATTCACCGGCTCCGTTCCCGCCGGCTCCGTTCCCGCCGGGTCGCGGCAACAGCTCGTCGACGGTCACAGCCGTGACGAACTCGCCGTCGCGCGCCAGCACGGCGAACTCCCCCGGCCCGGAAGCGGTCTGGTCGTCGACGATCCGGACGTTGCGGTCGGCGAAGTACTCCCGGAGTTCGTCCGTGACCGCCGGATCGGCGTTGAACACGGTCAACGTGGCCTCGTGAGCTTCCACGCCGGCGATGAGCTCGATGAGGGACATCCCTTGTCGGACCCACAGTAGCGGGGTATAAGGTCGTTTCTGCTCTCAGAGCCAGCGAAACGGGTTTCGGTTTCGCGACTCGGGGGGTCGCTCCGGGGGCGACGCCGCCGAAGCATGAAGCTATTTGCGCCGCGACCCCCGAATACGGATATGTTCATCCTGGTGAACCTGAAGGCGTACCCGTGTGACCCGATCGAAGTCGCGACCGCCGCCCGCGACGTGGCCGAGTCGTCCGGCGCGCGAATCGCCGTCTCGCCGCAGGCCGCCGACGTCGCCCGCGTCGCCGACACCGGCGTCGAGACGTGGGCCCAGCACGTCTCGCCGAACGCGCACGGCTCCCACACCGGGTCGACGCTCGCCGAGGCGGTCGCCGACAACGGCGCCGAGGGAACGCTCGTCAACCACTCCGAGAACCGCCTGAAGCTCGCCGACATCGACGGCTCCGTCCGCGCGGCCGAGCGCGCCGACCTGGAGACGATCGTCTGCGCGAACAACCCCGCGCAGGTCGGCGCCGCCGCCGCGCTCGGGCCGGACGCGGTCGCCGTCGAGCCGCCGGAGCTCATCGGCGGCGACGTCTCCGTCTCGACGGCCGACCCCGGGATCGTCGAGGACGCGGTCGCGGCCGCGGAGGCCGTCGACCCGGCCGTCGACGTGTTCTGCGGCGCCGGCGTCTCGACCGGCGACGACGTGGGCGCCGCCGGCGACCTCGGCGCCGCCGGCGTCCTGCTGGCGTCGGGCGTCGCGAAGGCCGACGACCCGGAGGCCGTGCTCGAAGACCTCGTCAGCGGGATCTGAGTGGCCCGTCGACGGGATCCGACCCGGTCTCGTCAGGGCCAGCGACGGAGGGCGCGTTGCTGCGCTTGCGGATCGATATAAAAACACCGGTGCGACGCGTTCACACGATCGCGGAAACCGCATGACTGCGACGGGATCGACTGCGCGTTCGAATCGCGCCGTCTAGTAACCTTTAACCGACACAAGCCGGTACATTTGGCCAAGATGGCGAGCAACAAGATCCTCGGTATCGACCTCGGTACCACCAACTCCGCGTTCGCGGTGATGGAAGGCGACGAGCCCGAGATCATCGCCAACGCGGAAGGCGACCGGACCACCCCCTCGGTCGTCGCCTTCGCCGACGACGGCGAGCGACTCGTCGGCAAGCCGGCGAAGAACCAGGCCGTTCAGAACCCCGACCGCACGATCCAGTCGATCAAGCGCCACATGGGCGACGACGGCTACACCGTCGATATCGGCGACGAGGAGTACACGCCGGAGCAGGTCTCGGCGATGATCCTCCAGAAGATCAAGCGCGACGCCGAGGAGTACCTCGGCGACGACGTCGAGAAGGCGGTCATCACCGTCCCCGCGTACTTCAACGACAAGCAGCGGCAGGCGACCAAGGACGCCGGCGAGATCGCCGGCTTCGAGGTCGAGCGCATCGTCAACGAGCCGACCGCGGCCTCCATGGCGTACGGCCTCGACGACGAGTCCGACCAGACCGTCCTCGTGTACGACCTCGGGGGCGGGACGTTCGACGTGTCGGTCCTCGATCTGGGCGGCGGCGTCTACGAGGTCGTCGCCACGAACGGGGACAACGACCTCGGCGGCGACGACTGGGACGAGGCGCTCATCGACCACCTCGCCGACGAGTTCCAGAACAACCACGGGATCGACCTCCGCGAGGACCGGCAGGCGCTCCAGCGGCTGAAAGACGCCGCCGAGGAGGCGAAGATCGAGCTGTCGAACAAGAAGGAGACCACCGTCAACCTCCCCTTCATCACGGCGACCGACAGCGGTCCGGTCCACCTCGAGCAGTCGGTCACCCGCGCGACGTTCGAGAACCTCACCTCGGACCTCATCGAGCGCACCGTCGAGCCGACCGAGCAGGCGCTCTCCGACGCTGACTACTCGAAGTCGGACATCGACGAGGTCATCCTCGTCGGCGGCTCCACCCGGATGCCGCAGGTCCAGGAGAAGGTCGAGGAGCTCGTCGGCCAGGAGCCGAAGAAGAACGTCAACCCGGACGAGGCGGTCGCGCTCGGCGCGGCGGTCCAAGGCGGCGTTCTCTCCGGCGACGTCGACGACATCGTCCTGCTCGACGTGACTCCGCTCTCGCTCGGGATCGAGGTGAAGGGCGGCCTCTTCGAGCGGCTCATCGAGAAGAACACCACGATTCCCACCGAGGAGTCGAAGGTGTTCACCACGGCCGCGGACAACCAGACCTCCGTCAACGTCCGCGTCTTCCAGGGCGAACGCGAGATCGCCGACGAGAACGAGCTGCTCGGCGCGTTCCAGCTCTCGGGCATCCCGCCGGCGCCCGCCGGAACCCCCCAGATCGAGGTCTCCTTTAACATCGACGAGAACGGCATCGTCAACGTCGAGGCCGAGGACCAGGGCTCGGGCAACGCCGAGTCGATCACCATCGAGGGCGGCGTCGGCCTCTCCGACGAGGAGATCGACCAGATGCAGGAGGAAGCCGAGAAACACGCGGAGGAGGACGAGGCCCGCCGCGAGCGGATCGAGGCCCGCAACGAGGCCGAGACGACGATCCAGCGCGCCGAGACCCTCTTAGAGGAGAACGAGGAGGAGCTCGACGACGACGAGCTCGTCGCCGACATCGAGGCGGCCATCGAAGACGTGGAGGCGGTCCTCGAGGACGAGGACGCCGACACCGACGAGATCGAGTCCGCGACCGAGGCGCTCACCGAGGAGCTGCAGGAGATCGGCAAGCGGATGTACGAGGGACAGGCCGCGCAGGCCGGTCCGGGCGGCGCGGGCGGCGCGGCCGGCGCCGGTCCGGGCGGCATGGGCGGCATGGGCGGTCCGGGCGGTGCGGGCCCCGGCGGTGCAGGCGGTGCGGGGGCCGACGGCGACGACGGGGAGTACGTCGACGCCGACTTCGAGGACGTGGACGAGGACGACGAGGAGTAGTCGCTCGCCCCCCGCCTTCGGACGCGCCGCGTAACGCGACCCAGACACGAACGACCCAACAACGAACAACGAACGTAACGCATGAGCGAGAACTTCTACGACGTCCTCGGGGTATCGCGGGACGCCAGCGAGGAAGAGATCAAGAAGGCGTACCGCAAGCAGGCCGCCGAACACCACCCCGACGTCAGCGACGACGACGACGCCGAGGAGCGGTTCAAGAAGATCCAGAAGGCCAAGGAGGTGCTCACCGACGAGCAGAAGCGCCAGCAGTACGACCAGCTGGGACACGACCGCTTCACCGAGGCCGACAAGCGCGGCGCGACGGGCGGCGGCGGTCCCGGCGGTGCGGGCGGCCCCTTCGGCGGCGCCGGAGGTGCCGGCGGCGCCGGCGGCTTCGAGGACATCTTCAACCAGTTCTTCGGCGGCGGTCGCGGCGGTGGTGGCAGTGGCGGCGGCAACCGACCGCGTCAGGGACAGGACCTCCGGACCGGACTCGCGATCGACCTGGAGGAGGCGTTCGAGGGCGCGACCAAGGAGGTCACGCTCACGCGACCGACGACGTGTGACACCTGCGACGGCGCGGGCCACCCGCCCGACGCCGACGTGGAGACCTGCCCGCAGTGTAACGGTCGCGGGCAGGTCCAGCAGGTGCAGCAGACGCCTCTCGGTCGGGTTCAGCAGACCTCGACGTGTCCCCGCTGCGAGGGCGAGGGAGAGCTGTACAGCGAGGACTGCGCCGACTGCGGCGGCGACGGCGTCGTCCGCGAGGAGGCGACGCTCTCGGTCGAGATTCCGGCGGGGATCCGCTCCGGACAGAGCCTCCGGATGGAGCGCGAGGGCGCGCCCGGCGAGAACGGCGGCCCCAACGGCGACCTGCTGATCGAGGTCGACGTGGAGGTCGGCGACCGGTTCGAGCGCGACGGCGACGACCTCCGGGTGAGCGAGGCCGTCTCCTTCCCGCAGGCCGTCTTCGGCGACACCATCGAGGTCGAGACGGTCGACGGCAGCGTCGAGATGGACGTGCCCGCCGGCACCCAGAGCGGGGAGACGTTCCGGCTCAAGGGGAAGGGGATGCCCCGTCTCCGTCGGCGCGGGCGCGGCGACCTCTACGTGCAGGTCGGCGTCGTGATACCCGACTCGCTCAACGAGGAGCAGCGCGAGGCGCTGGAGGCGTTCGCGGAGGCCGGCGGCGAAGACATCGACGTCGGCGGCGGCTTCTTCGAGAAGCTGAAGAGTTCCTTTTAAATCCCTTCGGCGGTCCGTTGCCGACTCGCCTTCGCCGACCCCTACCTTTTCCGCGGTCCGGCCCGTTCCCCCGGGTATGGGCTACGACGCGACCGCCTACGACGACGTGGAACCGCGCGCCCCCGGCATGTACTTCCTCCGCGACGCGCTCGACTGCGAGGAGCTCGGAGTCACGGTCGTCGAGGCCGACGACGGCTGGGAGGGGATGGAACACGACCACGCCGACGCCGATCACGAGGAGGTGTACGTGCTGCTCCACGGCGAGGCGACGCTCACCGTCGACGGCGAGCCCGTCGCGCTCGGTCCCGGCGACGCGGTGCGGGTCGACGCCGACTCCACGCGCGACCTGGCCGTTACCGCCGACGGCTCGAAGATGGTCATCGCCGGCGCGCCCTGAGCGCTCTCCGGCCGACTCTCCGCGTCCGACTCCCGAGGCCCGGCTCGCGACCCGCGGGAACGCCTCCGCGTTTTTAAGTCTCGCCCGCCCCGAGCCCCGCGTATGGACGTCGTCGGCGACTTGCTCGCTCGGGACCGGCGGAGCCGCGACACCGCGCTCGTCACGGCCGACGGCCGCGAGCGCACGTATCGCGACCTGATCACCAACGCGTACAAGGCCGCCAACGTGTTGCGCTACCTCGGCGCGCGCGAGGGGTCGACCGTCGCCGTCGACCCGACGCCGGGGTTCCACACGACGCTCGCCTTTTTGGGCGCCGCGGGGCTGGGCGCCCCGGTCCGATTCGATCCGACGGCGGGGATCGAACGCGGCGACCGCGTGGTCCTCGTCGCCGTCGCGGACGAGCCGGCGACGGAACCGGCGCCCGGCACGAACCTCGCCGCCTTCGGCGGCCCGCCGACCCGCCCGGAGACGACCCACTGGGAACAGGAGCTGTGGAGCGAGAACCCGGGGACGCCGCCGAGCGCGGTCGGCCCCGACGACCCGGTCGTCCGCGACGGGGCCGGCGACGGCGAAACCACCCACCGAACCCTCCTCGCGGCGGCCGCCGCGACCGTCGAGCGACACGGGATCGACGCCGAGACCCGGGTCGTCCTCCGGAGCGACCTCTCGGACCCGCGCGCGCTCGCCGCCGGCGTGGTCGCGCCGCTCTCGGTCGGCGGAGCGGTCGTGCTGACCGACGGCGGCTCCGGTCGTGAAAACGGCGAGCCGCGCGGCGATCTGGCGGTGGTCGTCGGCGACGCGGAGACCGAACCGCCGGAGCCGGAGCGAGCGACGCTGCCGGCGCTCGGCGGGACGTGACCCCCGAGGGCGTCAGTCGTCCGCCGGGTTCGGCGCGGCCGCCTGCTCCCGCTGGTGTCGCAGACACGACGACTCGTGGCCCTCGGAGTGGACGGTCCGCTCCGGGACCGTCTCGGCGCACGGCGTCGTGAATCGGTCTGAGAGAAGCTCCGCCGCCTCTTCGTCGTCGCCGGCGAGGAGCCGGTCGATCGCGTCCTGAAGCGTGTCTTCGATCTCGGGGTCGCCGATCCGCTCGCCGATGTCGAACTCCGTTCGGAGCTGTGCGCCGACCTCGCCGTCGCTCGCCGGTCCGCCGTCGACGGCGACGTTCTCTCGGATGCTCTCGACGTCGACCCGGCCGGCGGCGACGCGGTCGCGGAAGTTCAGTATCCCGCGCCAGTCGGACTGGTCGACGTCGATCCCGTCCGGCTGGATGACGCGGTGACACCGCGTGTGGAACCGGCACCCGCTCGGCGGATTCGTCGGGCTCGGCACCGTCCCGGCGAGCTCGATCCCGCCGACCGTCGACCGCGGGTCCGGCGTCGGGATCGACGACAGCAGCGCCTCGGTGTAGGGGTGTTGCGGGTCGGCGAACACCTCGTCGGTCGGTCCGACCTCGACGATCTCGCCGAGGTACATCACCGCGACGCGGTCGCAGATCCGACGGATCACCGACATGTCGTGGCTGATGAACAGCAGCGAGAGGTCGAACTCCGTCTGGAGGTCGTCGATGAGCGAGAGGATCTCCGCCTGGATCGACACGTCGAGCGCCGAGACGGGCTCGTCCGCGATGATCAGGTCCGGGTTCAACACGAGCGCCCGGGCCAGCGCGATCCGCTGTTTCTGACCGCCGGAGAACTCGTGGGGGTATCGGTCGTAATCCGTCGCCGAGAGCCCGACGCGTTCGAGCAGATCCTCGACGATCGCGCGCCGCCGGTGGCGGTCCGACATCCCGTGGACCTCCAGCATCTCCGCGACCGCGCCGCCGACGGTCATCCGCGGGTCGAAGCTCGACGCCGGGTCCTGGAAGATCATCTGGGCCCCGCGCCGGAAGCGCTTGAGCTCCGCGTCGGAGAACCGGGTCACGTCGTTCGGGTGCGTGCCGTCCGGGTTGCGGGTCGCGCCGCCCCGGCCGTTCCCGTTGAACACGACCTCGCCGGCGGTCGGCTCCTCCAGGCGGATGACCGAGCTCGCGGCCGTCGACTTCCCGCAGCCGGACTCGCCGACCAGCCCCAGCGTCTCACCGGGCGCGATGTCGAAGCCGATCCCGTCGACCGCCTTCGCGGCGCCGACCTGTCGATTGAAGATCCCCTTCCGGATCGGGTAGTGCTTCTTCAGGTCCCGCACCGAGAGGATCGGCTCGTCAGTCATCCGCCGAACTCACCTCGTTCGAGCCCGACTCGACGCCGGGGGCGTTCTCGCGGAGCAGGGACGGGTCGCGGCCGTCCCGGTAGTGGATACAGGAGACCCGCTGCCCGGGGCTCACTTCCAGCTCCTCGGGCTGTTCGCCGGTCCGGCACGCCTGCTCCGCGTACGAGCAGCGCGGCGCGAACCGACAGCCGTCCGGCGGGTCGCGCGGGTTCGGCAGCGTGCCGGGAATCCCGCCCTCGTTCCCGCCGATCTCCGGGACGCAATTCAGCAGCTGCTGGGTGTACGGGTGCGCCGGATGCTCGAAGATGTCGAGCACGCCGCCGCGCTCCATCACCTTCCCGGCGTACATCACCACGATCCGGTCGGCGATCTGCGCGACCACCCCGAGGTCGTGGGTCACGAAGAGGACCCCCATGTCGAACTCGTCTTGGAGCTCGTCGAGCAGCTTCAGGATCTGCGCCTGCACCGTCACGTCGAGCGCGGTCGTCGGCTCGTCGGCGATCAGCAGGTCGGGGTCGCCCACGAGCGCCATCGCGATCATCACGCGCTGTTTCTGGCCGCCGGAGAACTCGTGGGGGTAGTCGTCGAAGCGCGCGCTCGCGTTGGCGATGCCGACCCGGTCGAGCAGGTCGACGGCCCGCGCCCGCGCCTCCTCGTCCGGAACGTCCTCGTGGATCTGGAGCGCCTCGGCGATCTGCCACCCCACGGTGTAACAGTGGTTCATCGCCTCCTGCGGGTTCTGGAAGATGTGCGCGATCCCGTTTCCGCGGATCCGCCGGAGCTCCTCGTCGGACATCGACATCAGGTCGCTGCCCTTGAACCGGACCGTCCCCTCGACGCGGCCAGGCGGCTCCTTGACGATCCGCGTGATCGACTCGGTCGCGACCGTCTTTCCGGAGCCAGACTCGCCGACGATACACACCGTCTCGCCCTCGTCGACGGTGAAGCCGACGCCGTCGACGGCGGTGAGGTCTCCGTTGTCGGTGCTGAACGTCGTCGTGAGGTCTTCGACCTCGAGCAGTGGAGTGGACATTATGCGTTCTCCGCCTCCGCTTCGGGGTTCAAGGCGTCCAGCAGCGCGTCACCGAGGAAGTTGAACGCCAAGATGGTCAAGAACAGCACCATACCGGGCGCCAGAACGATCCACGGCGCGAACGAGAGGTCGCTCCGACCGGCCGAGATGAGCTGTCCCCACGAGGGGATCGTGGAGTCGCCGAGCCCGAGGAACGCGAGCTGCGCCTCGGCGAGCAGGAACCCCGGAATGAGCAGCGTGAGCTGCGTGATGATGCTGCTGGCCGCGTTCGGCACGACGTGGCGCCGCACGACGCGGTAGGTGCTGGCGCCGCTGATCCGGTTCGCCTTGATGAACTCCTCTTCGGAGATCGACAGCGACTTGCTGCGGACGTACCGGGCGGTGCCGCCCCACGCGAACGCCGCGAAGACGAGGATGAACATCCCGAGCCCGGCACCGTATATATAGAGGATGAGCAGGAACATCAGCAGCGTCGGGAACGAGAGCACGATGTCGACGAACCGCATCATCAGCTCGTCGACCCAGCCGCCGGCGTACGCGCTGACCGTTCCGAAGGTGATGCCGACCGTCGCCACGATGGTCGTCGTGATGAAGCCGATCTGCATGCTGATCGTCATCCCGTGAACGATCCCCGCGAACACGTCTTTCCCGCCGGCCGTCGTGCCGAGGGGGTGTTGCCACGTCCCCTGACACTGGCCGCCGACGATGTCGCCGACGCACGTCGAGACGTACGACTGCTCGACCGAGAGGAAGACGGGCGGCTGGTAGCCGGTGAGGATGCTCTGTTCGGGCGCGCTGATGAAGAACGGGCCGAATATCCCGCCGACGAACACGACCGCGAGCCAGCCGAGGCTCACGACCGCCGGCCGGTTGCGTTTGAACTCCCGCCAGTAGTACTTCGTCCGCCGCGGGTTCTGGAACAGCGGGAGGACGATGTAGAACGCGAACAGCAGCAGGGTGAAAATGAACAGGTAATCGACGGTCCCCACGTCCCACGCCGGACCGACGGGTTCGAGGGTCGGCGTCCGCTCGTCGAGGATCTGCCAGTCGTACAGCGCGACTATCAGGAGCGGGAGCGCGGTGGCGAGCATGCCGATGCTGTTGATCGACAGGTCGAACCACCGCGACCGCGATATCTCCGCCCAGTCGACCTGGTCGAATCGTTCCGGTTTCTGTGTTGCCATGTCTGTGTCCTCGAGTTATCTGTCGTCGTAGCTGATCCGCGGATCGAGCACCGTGAACACGAGGTCCTCCAGGAGGTTCCCGATGACGGCGATGAACGTGAACGCCAGCGTCGAGCCCAACAGGAGGTTCGTGTCCTGTGCGATCAGCGCGTTGTACGTCACCCGGCCGATCCCGGGGATGCCGAACACGACCTCCACGAGCAGCGACGACCCGAGGAACAGCGCCAGCAGCTGTCCGACGAGGGTCGTCGACAGCGGGACGAGCGTCGGCCGCATCACGTGGTACGCGTACGCGCGGATCGGCGAGACCCCCTTGGCCTTCGCCGTCTTCATGAACTCGGCGTTCTGGAACTCCGCCGATTCGTTGCGCGACACGCGCATGATCCCGCCGATCGATCCGGTGACCAAGACGAACACCGGAATCGACAGCTGCACGGCGTTCTGTGCGCTGAACACCGCCACGTCGGTGTTGTACACGACCGGAATGACCTCCAGCCAGACGCCGAAGATCAGGAGCAGGATGATCCCGAAGAAGAAGTTCGGGATGGCGTATCCGAAGAACGCGAACCCGGTCGCGGCGTGGTCCTTCCAAGAGTACATGTTCGCCGCGGAGTAGACGCCGACCAGGGGGCCGATCAGGACCGTCAGGACCGTCCACGGCACGGAGTACTGCGCGGTGTAGTAGAGTCCCTGTCCGAGCGCTTCCGTCACCGGCTGGCTCCGGCTCCGGGACCAGCCCCAGTCGAACGTGTAGACGCTCTCGATGAAGTCCATGTACCGGACGTACAGCGGTTGATCGAGCCCGCGAAGCTCGCGCGCGCGTTCCGCGGCCTCGGCGGGGTCACCCCCCTGTAGCGCGGCCTGCGTCGCCGCCTCTTGGACCGACGGGTTGGGCGCGGCGGAGACGAGCAGGAACGTGATCGTCGTGATGATGAGCGATACCACTCCGGCCCAGAGGACGCGAGCGGTAACGTATCTTCCAAATCCCATGTGGTGTGTGTGATAATGTGAACGCGGCGACGAGAGCGCTACTCGTCGCCCGGGTAGAACTCGGACCAGCGGGGCTGCCAGGTGAAGTGCGGCTCCGCGAGCCCGCGGTAGACGCCCTCGATGAGCTGGTCTTTGCTGATCGCCGACGCCAGCGCCTGCCGGAACGGGACGTGCTGGAACAGGTTCCCCGGACCGGCGTTCCACCCGTTTTCGCGCTGGTTCACGGAGATGATCGTGTTGTAGGGGGTGGGCACCTGCCGCACCGTCACGTTCTCGTCCTCGTCGTACGACTCGTACTGCTCCGGCGGGATCGCCGCGGAGTCGGCCTCTCCCGTCTCCAAGGCGCCGAGCCGAGACGCCTGCTCCTCGACGACGCTAATCGAGGCCTCCTCGAACAGCGGCCCCTCGGAGAACAGGTCCGGCCCCTCGTCGATGTCGCGGAGGTAGTACTCGTCGTTACGGGTGTACTCCGTCCCGGAGCCGCGGTTCCACTCGTCGAGGGTGAAGGCACCGAGGTTGCCGGTGAACTGGAGCTCCAGCAGCTCCTCGTCCTGTTCGAGCCCGTCGACGTCCTCCTCCTCGACGTAGGGCTCGACCAGGTCGCGCGGGATCGGGTACAGGAGCGGGTCGTACGTCTGGGGCCACAGCAGGTTCGGCGTCTCCAGCGTGGCCTCGAACTCGAACTCGCCGGTCTGTTCGACCTCGACGCCGTCCCAGCTGCTGGACGCCGCCGTGTTCGCCCAGTCGCTCTGGTGGAGCTCCTGAATCAGGTAGACGAAGTCCTCCGCCGTGACCTGCCCGTACGGCTCGCTGAACTGGAGGTTCTCGCGGACCTCGAAGGTCCACACCTCGCCGTCCTCGGTGGACATGTCGTACAACAGCGGGAAGTACTCCTGGTTCTCGTCGAACGTGTACCCCTGGTCGAGCGCGCGAGCGATCGCGTCCCCGGCGCCGTTTTCGGTGTTGTACAGCGGGTTCAGCGTCGTGAACCCGGCCGAGGTGACGGTGTCGTACGAGCCTGAGACGGAGGGGTCCTCGAAGTGCCACGCCGGCAGGTCCCAGCCGTTCGAGAAGTTCTCGATCGGCCCGTTCAGGTCGGGGTTGTAGCCGACCAGATCGTCGCTGAACAGCAGCGTGATGTACGGCTGCTCGCGGGCGAGGTTCTCGAAGATCTCCACGAACGCCTGCTGGAGCTCCTCTCGGGTCGTCGCCTCCCGGGCGTCTTCGAACAACGCCTGCACGTCGAACTGCGGGTAGTAGCCGACCGGGTTGTAGAAGGTGTTCGCGCCGTCGAAGAACACCTCGTTCGTGAGCGGGTTGAGCGGGTAGGTGTTCAGCCCGAACACGATCGACATGTCCCACGGCTCGTTGCTGGTGACGGAACGCGGACCGGGGTTCTGCGGCGTCGGGCTCGCCCACTCGAGCTCCTCGCCGTTGACGGTGTCGGTGCCGCCCTGCGCCTCGGCGGTCCAGTACTCGTTGTTGAACCGGGTGCCGTCGATCGCCTCGACGACGACGTTGATGCCGAGGTTCTGGCCGAGCTCCTGTGCGATGAACTCCGCGGTGAGCTGTGAGGTCTCCTGTCCGGCGCTGTGGTAGATGTTGATCTCCACCTGGTCGCCGTCCGGGTTCACCATGGTGTCGCCGTCGAAGCCGTACTCGTACTCCGACTGCTCGAACGCGTCGCGAGCGAGGGTTCGGGCGACCTCCTGACCGTAGAGGTCGCCGACGCCGAACTGCGGGAAGTCGCCGACGTCCACGGCGTTCCCGCCGTCACTCCCGTCCTCGCCGTCGCCGTCGTCCGTTCCGTTCCCGCCGTCGCTCCCGTCCTCGCCGTCGCTCCCGTCCCCGCCGTCGCCGCCCTGCTCGGAACAGCCGGCGAGTGTCGCGACGCCGGCGATACCGAGCGCGGAGAGCCATTGCCGCCGACCGATGTGGCGGCTGTCGTCGTCGGTTCTGTCTGTGTGTCGCCGTGACATACTACCACGAAACAAGTGGACATACAAAAAACTTCAGATAGTCGAACATACGTGGCGACATGAGCGATGGACGGATCCAAAAACCCCTAACCCGCCGGGGCGAACGAGGGCATATGACCGAAATCCACCCCGATCAGCGCGTCGCGGTGCTCGCCGACTCCCAGAACCTGTACCACTCCGCACAGAGCGTGTACTCTCGGAACATCGACTATTCGGGACTGCTAGAGGCCGCGGTCAACGACCGTGCGCTCGTCCGGGCCATCGCGTACGTGATCCGAGCGGACTCCCCCGAAGAAGAGAGCTTCTTCGAGGCGTTACGCGACATCGGCTTCGAGACGAAGATCAAGGACATCAAGACGTTCGCGGACGGCTCGAAGAAGGCCGACTGGGACCTCGGGATGAGCCTCGACGCCGTCTCGCTCGCGAGCCACGTCGACACCGTCGTGCTCTGTACCGGCGACGGCGACTTCGCTCGGCTCTGCTCGCACCTCCGTCACGAGGGCGTCCGCGTCGAGGCCATGGGGTTCGGGAACTCCGCCGCCGACGAGCTGATCGAGGCCGCCGACGAGTTCGTGGACCTCGCCGAGGAGGAAGAGACGTTCCTGCTCTAGACGCCGTCGTCGGTCCCCGTCGAACCCGCGTCGCCGAGGAGCGCCGACACCGCCCGCGAGACCGCCTCCGCGGCCGCTTCCACTTCCCGCACGCGGACGTACTCGCGGTCGGCGTGCGCGACCGCCCCGGCGTCGTCCGCGAGGTCTCCGGGGCCGAACACAACCGTCGGCGCCGGCGCGAAGTAGGATGCCTCCGTCGCCGCGCCGAAGGGGCGGACCGCGCCGCCGCGGTCCGCCGGGAGTCCGACCGACCCGGCCGCGGTCCGGGCCGCGCTCGCGACCGCCCCCACCAGTTCGTGGTCCGGGTCCGTCGAGAACGCCTCGAAGAACGGCGACTCGCGGTCCGTCAGCGCGACCGCGACGCCGACGTCGTCGGGCGTCGACGCCCGGACCGCGTCCGCGAGCGACGACCGGAACCCCTCGGCCGTCTCCGGCGGGACGCTCCGCCGGTCGACGGTGATCGCGCAGTCCGCGGGCACCTGGTTCGTCGCGCCGCCGCCCTCGATAACGGTCGGCGTGAGCTTCGGCGGGCCGAGCTGCGGGTGTTCGTCGGCGCCGTCGTCGAAGGTCCGGACCCCCGAGAGCGCGCCCTCGGCGGCCGCGACTGCGTTCGCTCCCGCGAACTCGGCGGCGTGCGCCGCGGTTCCCGACAGCTCGACGGTCCCCTGAAACCGCCCCTTCGCGGCGGTGCAGGCGTCGAGGCCGGTCGGCTCGCCGACCAAGTACAGGTCGCCGCCGAGCCGGTCTTCGGTCCCGGGCGACCGTCCGGTCAGCGCCGCCGCGCCGAGGGACAGCGACTCCTCGTCCGGCGTGAGCGCCAGCGTGAGCCGGCCGCGCTCCGGTTCGGCGGCGAGGAATCCGGAAAGCAGCGCGGCGAGCGGTCCCTTCGCGTCGCAGGCGCCGCGGCCGCGGATCACGGCTTCGTCGGCGTCCCCCTCACCCCCGCTCCGCTCGCCCTCGCGCGCCTCGCCCCGCTCGAACGGGACGTGTGGCGTCACCGTGTCGAGGTGGGTGTTCAACACGAGATGCGGCCCGTCGGCGGGCGCGTCCGAGCGCTTCTCCGCGAGCACGCAGCCGCCGGCGACGACCTCGCTTTCGACCCCGAACCGGTCGAGCGTCTCGACGACGAGCTCGCGCATCTCGTCGATCGACTCGTGAGAGGGAGTCCGAACCGCCCGCTCCAGAAAGGTGACCGGGTCGAACGCCGCCTCGCTCATCGCGGGTCGGTCGGGAGCGTCCCCTCGTACTCGCGGGCGACGGGACCGGTCAGGGTCGCGTGGCCGCGGTCCGGCACCGAGATCTCCAGTTCGCCACCGGGGGGACGGCTGACCGCCGACCCGCCGTCGATCAGGCCGAGCCGGCGGGCGGCCGCGACGACCGCGACCGCGCCGGTGCCACAGGAGCGGGTCTCGCCCTCGACCCCGCGCTCGAAGGTGCGCTGGTCGATGACGGCCGGGCCGTCGCCGGACCCGTCGTCGACCACCGCGGCGAGGTTCACGTTCGCGCCCTGCGGGAAGACGTCAGCGTGACGGACCGGCGGCGCGACCGCGTCGAGGTCGACCGCGTCGATCCCGTCGGGGTCGTCGCGGCCGCCGTCGACGAACGCGACCGCGTGCGGGACCCCGGTGTTGACGGCGGTGACGGTCAGCCCCGCGACCGACTCGTCGACCAGCGGCTCGTCGCGGGCGACCGGGACCCGCGCGGGATCGAACGTCGGCTCGCCCATCTCGATGGTGGCCGCGGTCGCGTCCGCGTTCACGGACGCGTGACGGGTCCCGGCCTGCGTGTCGATCATGAACTCGCGGTCGCCGGTCCGGTCGTGAGCCCACCGGGCGACGACGCGGGCGCCGTTGCCGCACATCGTCGCGGTGGAGCCGTCCGGCTGGACCAGCGTCATCACGACGCGGGTCGGGTCGAAGCGCTCCTCGACGCTTAAAAAGAGGACGCCGTCGGCGCCGCGTCGGCCGGCGTTCCGGTCGCCGTCAGCGACGCCGTCGCTCTCGGGGCCGGCGCCGAACGCCGCCCCGTCGACGCCCGTCTCGCGGTCGCAGTGGGCGCGCGCGAACGCCGCGCGGTCGCCGACCGCCTCGGCGTCGGCGTCGACGACGAGGAAGTCGTTGCCCGTCCCGTGGTACTTCTCGAACGGGACGGCATGGGCGCTCATCGGCCCGCCCCCGTTCGGTCGGTTCGATCGGTTCGATCGGCTCGGTTCCGGGTCGCTCCGCGCTCGACCGCCGTCAGGTCGGCCAGGCTCTCTCGGCGGCGGGCGACCGTCGCGGTTCCGTCGTCGAGCGCGACCTCCGCCGGTCGCGGTCGTGAGTTGTATTGGTTCGCCATCTCGTATCCGTACGCGCCCGCGATCCCGACCGCGAGGAGGTCTCCCCGTGTCGGGTCGGCGAGCGCTCGGTTCCTACAGAGCGTATCGCCGGTCTCACAGATAGGTCCGGCGACCGTGACAGGGGTTGCCGACCGGGCGTCGGGGGCGGGGGCGTCGCTCCCGTCTTCCGCTCGCCCGCCCCCGAGGTTCCGGATCGGGTGGTAGGCGTCGTACATCGCCGGGCGCAGCAGGTCCGTCATCCCGGCGTCGACGCCGACGACGCGCTCGTCCGGCGTCGGCTTCACCGTGTTCACGCGCGTCAGGAGGACGCCCGCGTCGGCGACGACGTACCGCCCGGGCTCGATCGCGAGGTCGACGCCCGCGGGGAGCGGCGCGACCGCCTCCCGCGTCGCGTCGGCGACCGCCGGGAGGTCGAGCGCCGGCGCGTCTTCTTTATAAGGGACGCCGAAGCCGCCGCCGACGTCGACGGACTCGATGTCGACGGGGGCCTCGTCGTCACTCGGATCGGCCAGCTCCCGCGCCAGCTCGCCCATCCGCGCCACCAGCTCGCGGTGGCTATCGAGCTGGTCCGAGTCGATGCCGGAGCCGGCGTGCGCGTGGACCCCGACCACGTCGAAGCGCTCGGCGGCCTCGCGGGCCGCCGCCGCGGCGCGGTCGTACGGGATCCCGAACTTCGCCGCGCCGCCGGTCCGGACCTTCTCGTGGTGGCCCGCGCCGACGCCGGGGTTCACCCGGACGCAGACCCGGCCGTCGTAGCCGCGTTCGGCCAGCCGGTCGAGGGTGTCGACGGCGCCGACGGTGATCGTGAGGTCCGGCTCCGCCTCGGCGACGCCGGCGACGTAGTCGAGGTCGCGGGCGGGCGGGTTGACCGCGGTGTAGTGGAGCCGATCGCCGCCGAAGCCGGCCGCGAGCGCGCGGTCGACCTCCCCGGCCGACGCGCACTCGGCGTCGAGACCGGACTCGCGGACCGCTTCGAGGACGCGTCGCCCGGTGTGGGCCTTGACGGCGTACCGCACGTCGGCGTCCGGGAAGGCGCCGCGCAGGCGCTCGCAGTTCTCGCGGACGCGGTCGAGGTCCTGCACGTAGAGCGGGGTCCCGTGCTCGGCCGCGAGCTCGGCGAGCCGGTCGGCGTCCCAGTCGCTCACGCGCCGAATCGAGGAGTTACCGTCGACGGTGTCGGCGGTCGGGTCCGCGCCCGCCTCGGAGTCGCTCATTCGCGGAGCGCGTCCTCCCGCCGCGTCGCTTCGAGGGTGTCCTCCTCGACGTGGGTGGCGACGACCGCGGGCTTGTACGCGCCGCCCTGGAAGAGGTCGTGGTCGCCGACCGACGACTCGACCATCCGGGTGAACGCCCGGCGCTCGGCCGGGAGGTGACCGTAGATGACCTCCTCCTCGACGAGGTCGTAGACGGGAATGCGGGGGGTGAGCAGGGTGTTCTCGCCGACGATCGAGTTCTCGCCGACGCGGAAGCCCGAGGTGACTCGGCAGCCCGCACCGAGCGAGACGCCGTCCTCGACGATCACCGGCGCGTCTTCGACGGGTTCGAGGACGCCGCCGATCAGCGTGTTGGCGCCGAGCTTGACGTTCTCGCCGAGCTGGGCGCAGGAGCCGACCGTGTCACAGGAGTCGACGAGGGTGCCGTCGCCGACGTACGCGCCCATGTTGACGAACGAGGGGCTCATCATGATGCAGTCGCTTCCGAGGTACGCGCCGCGGCGGATCGCGGTGCCGTCGGGGGTGTTTCGGGTCCCCCGCTCGCCGAGGTCGTCGGTGTCGCGCAGCGGGAGCACGTCGTGGTAGGTCACGCCGCCGTACTCGCGCGCCTCGGTCTCGCGCAGGCCGAAGTTCAGCAGGATGCCCCGCTTGACCCACTCGTTGGCCTCCCACGAGGTCACGTCGTCGCCGGTCTTCTCGGCGGCGCGGACCTCGCCGGCCTCCAGCGCGGCGAGGAACTCGTCGATCACGGCGGCGTCCTCGTCGGTCGCGTCGGCCGCGGTCAGGCCGTCCTGATAGCGGTCCCACAGATCGGATACGTCGGCTTCGAGCGTCATTGAATGGTGTATAGATGAGTGTCGGTATTTATTCGTCGATGTGTGTATGCCCGTCAATTATTCGCCGGTGGCTCCGGCGCTACCGGCGTCCAACACGTCGCCGAACCCGTACCAGCCGGGCGCACGGGCGGCGAGCCAGTCTGCGGCGTCGAGCGCGCCCTCGGCGAACACGCCGCGGTCGCCGGCGCGGTGCGTGAGTTCGAGCGTCTCCCGGTTCCCCGCCAAGAGCACCTCGTGCTCGCCGGTGACATCGCCCGCGCGCCGCGCGTGGACGCCGATCTCGTCCGACTCGCGCGGGGCCTCGCCCTCGCGGCCGTGGACGCGCCGGTCGAGGTCGTCCCGAACCGACTCCACGTCGTCGAGGAGCGACTTCGCGGTCCCGGAGGGGGCGTCCCGCTTGGCGTTGTGGTGCGTCTCCGTCAGCTCCACGTCGTAGCCGGGGAGCGCGGCGGCGGCCTCGCGGACCGCGCGCCGGAGTGCGGCGACGCCGCGGGCGAAGTTCGACGCCTTGAGAACCGGGACAGACTCGCTCGCGGCCCGGAGGCCGTCGAGCTGCGCGTCCGCGAACCCGGTCGTTCCCGTGACCATCGGCACGCCGGCGTCGGCGCAGGCCTCGGCATACGCGACCGCCGAGGCGGGGCCGGTGAAGTCGACCAGCGCGTCCGGCTCCGCGGCCCCGAGCAGCTCGTCGATCCGGTCGGCGTCCTCGACCGCGACGCCCGCCACCGGGTCGGTCGGCGTGCGGTTGACCGCGACCGCGACGGCGACGCCCTCGCGGTCGGCGGCGGCCTCGATCACCTCGCGGCCCATCCGGCCGCCGGCGCCGGTGACGGCGAGCCGGAGGTCCGCGTCGGCGCCGTCGCCGCTCATTCCGCGTCCCCCGTCGCGGGCTCGACGGCCGCCGGGTCGACGGTGCCGGGCGCGCCGTCGTCGTACTCGGCCAGCAGCTCGCGCAGGACCTCCCGGCGCTCCGCGGAGAGCCGCGAGAGCGGCGAGCGGACCAGCGGGCCGCCCCGGCCGCGGACGTGCATCGCCTCCTTCACCGGGATCGGGTTCGTCTCGGCGAACAGCTCGCGCACGAGCGGCGAGAGCTCGTGGTGGAGCGCGCGGGCGCGGTCGTAATCGCCCGAGAGCGCGGCCCCGACCATCGCGCAGGAGCGCTCCGGCTCGACGTTGGCGACCACGCTGATGGTGCCGGTGCCGCCGATCGAGAGCACGGGGAGCGTGAGCCCGTCGTCGCCGGAGAGCACGGAGAACGCCTCGTCGCGGGTGCGCTCGATCACCTCGCTGATGAGGTTCAGGTCGCCGGAGGCGGCCTTATACCCCCGGATGTTCGGGTGTTCGGCGAGCTCGACGCTCACGTCGACGGGGATCGACTGGCCGGTCCGGCTGGGGACGTTGTAGACGATCTGCGGGAGGTCGACCTCGTCGGCGATCGTCCGGTAGTGCTCGAGGAAGCCGGCGGGCTCCGGCTTGTTGTAGTACGGGGAGATGAGGAGGAGGCCGTCGGCGCCCGCGTCGGCGGCCCGCCGGGACAGCGAGAGCGCCTCGGCGGTGTTGTTCGAGCCGGTGCCGGCGATGACCGGCACGTCCTCGACGGCGTCGCGGACCGTCTCGATCACGTCGACGTGCTCGTCGTGAGTCATCGTCGCCGACTCGCCGGTGGAGCCGACGGGGACGACCCCGTCGACGCCGGCCCGTTCGAGGTAGCGGGCGTTGGCGGCGAGCTGCTCGTGGTCGACCTCGTTGTCGTCGGTGAACGGGGTCGTCATCGCCGGATAGACGCCCTCGAAGGGCTCGTCGGTCGTCTCTCGGTCCGTCTCGTCCTGCGTCGCGTAGGGTGTCGTGGTCGTGGTGTCCGTCATGGGTCGGGTCGTGTCGGTGTCGGCGGTCGGTCGGAGAACGGTGCGCGCGGGTCGGGGGTCGTCCGAGACGGGGTCGCCACTCCCGCCGGTGGACGGTTCACGCGCGTTTTTTCGAGAAGAGCCGCGTCGCTGTCGGCGTCGGCGAGCCGCGTCCGGACGCGGGTCGGGTCACACCACCGTATGCGCTTTTGGTTCGCTTATAGGTTGTGCCTCGGGTCGAAACTGCCGGTCCGACCGGTCGGGTCACGAACATCCTTTTACCCATTCGTCGCGTTCTCATCGATCTCATGACTGACTCTTCCGATACTGAGGGCGATCCCGGCGGATCCGATCCCGCCGACGCCGAATCCGATCCCGTCGACGCCGTCGACGGCTCCAACATCGATATCGACGCCGACGCCGATCGCGACGCCGACCGCCACGAGTACCACCCCGACCAAGAGCACGCCTTCCCCGACGACCGGCTCAACGAGATGCTCGATCGGATCGATTCGGACCCGGAGATCGCGGCGTACCTGGAGGCGCAGAACGTCAACCCGGTCGACCGGAAGGGCTACAACGACCACGGCGCGAAACACGTCGAGATCGTCCGGGACCGCGCGCTCCGGCTGTACGACCTGCTGAAGGACGGCGGCGTCGAGTTCAACGGCGCCCGCCAGCAGGGGCTCGACGAGGCCGACGAGTCGGTGATCATCGCGCTGGCGGCCACGCTCCACGACATCGGGCACGTCGTCCACCGCCACGACCACCCGTACTACTCGATCCCGCTCGCGGCCGACTTCCTCGACGACTTCCTCCCCTCCTTCTACGGGGTCCCGGAGCGGGTTCGGATCAAGGCCGAAGTGCTCCACGCCATCCTCTGTCACCACACCGAGGAGCAGCCGCTGACCCGCGAGGCCGGCGTCGTCCGGATCGCCGACGGCCTCGACATGGAGCGCGGGCGCTCGCGGGTCCCCTACGAGGAGGGCGGCCGCGGCATCAACACCGTCTCCTCGCAGGCGATCGAGCGCGTCTCCCTGCGCGAGGGCGACGAGACTCCGGCGCAGGTCGTGATTCGGATGAACAACGCGGCAGGCGTGTACCAGGTCGACTCGCTGCTCAAAGCGAAGATCGACGGGTCGCTGCTGGAAGACCAGATCCGGACGGTCGCGATCAACACCCACCGCGACGGCGACGGCAACGGCCCGATCGTCGACCGGATCGAGCTGTGAGGCGATCCTCCGAGAGTTGCTCGCCGGTCCGTCGAGACGGCCCCTGAACGTCGCTACGGCCCCCGAATCGTCGCTACGGCCCCCGAATCGTCGCTACGGCCCTCGAAGCGTCTCTCCGGCCCCGCTCCGGTGCGGGGCGCGGTCGGCGACCGTCGTCACCGAGACGGTCGTCGTCTCGATCAGGTCCGTCGCGGTCAGCCCGCCGTCGAGCTGACTCCCCTCGCGGCTTCCGCCCCCGAGGAGCGGCGCGAGCGGGAACCCGTTCCGCGTCGACCCCACCGCCGCGGTCCCCGGCTGGTTGACGGCGAGCCGTCCGGGGGCGAGCCGCTCCGCCGCCCGGCTGACCCGCCCCTGCCGCGTCGTGTGGACCGCGGCGGCGTGCGCCCCTCCGAGGTCTGCGGCCAGTCGCAGCGCGGCGCCGAACCCGTCGCGGGCGTGCACCGTGACCGCCGGGATTCCCGGGAGCGTCGCGAGCGGGTCGTCTCGGGCGCCCGCGCCGTCGCCCGATTCCTCGTTCTCGATCAGGTCCTCGCTCTGATCCCCGCTCAGATCCCCGCCGTCGACGATCAGAAACGCCGCCGCGTCCGCCGCCGGGGGCAGGTCGAGCACCGACGCGAACCACCGCGGCGAGTTGCCGATCGGAGACGACCCCGCACCGCGCTCCGCGTCGCGGTCCGCGTCAGTCGGTCGCGCGGTCTCCGCACCGCCGACGGTCAGCAGGTCGCGGAGCCGGTCGCACTCGTCCGCGCCGAGGACGTACCCTCCCTCGTCCTCGAGCGCCGCGATCAGCGGCGCTCCCGTTCCCTCCGCGGTCACCGCGGCCGCGTCGGCGGCGGGGTGGGCGCCGAAGTCGTACGTCGCGCCGACCGCCACGCGGGTCGCCACCGCCGAGGTCGACGCCGACCCGTCGGAGACGGCGACGAGCCCGTCGGCGCCGGCGCACGCGTTGGGCGTCCCGCAGCGCTGGCCGGCCGCGACGGTCGCCGCCGAGCCGGACGCGACGACGAAGTCGGCGCGCTCGAACAGCGAGTCGGTCCCGGGCTTCGACGGCGGCGCCGGGACCATCGAGACGGCGCCCGCGGGCGCGCCCGCCGCCGAGAGCGCTCGCCGGAGCTCCTCGACGACCATGTCGCAGGTCTCGACCGCCGACGGCGACGGGGCGAGGACGACGGCGTTCCGGCCGGCCAGCGCGTACAGCGAGACGACCGCGGGGACGACCACCGGGTGCGTCGCCGGGACCGCGACGCCGACGACGCCGACCGGTCGGGCGACGGTGAGCCCACCCCGCGGCCCGTCCCGGTCGATCACGCCGGCGGTCGGCGTCTCGCGGAGGTGCGCCCGTGCCCCCTCGACCGCCGTCGCGATCTTCTCCGTCTTCGTCCCCGGATGGCCCCGTCCCGTCTCGTTCGCGGCCGCCAGCGCCAGCCGGCTGATCGTCTCCGGGTCGCTCAGGCGCTCGCCGACCGCTTCGGCGATCCGACCCGTCGCCGCGGCGTCGCGCTCCGCGAGCCGCGCCCCCGCGGACCGGGCGTCCGCGACCGTCGCTTCCACTCGGTCTCCGCCCGCTTCGTCCGCGATCGCTCCGCCGTTCATACGCGGATCCCCTCGGTCCAGCCCCATATTCTCATCCGGTGACCCACTGTGTCACCCCGCGGCGGAACCTGTGATCGAGGAAACAGTTATTCGAGTGGACCGAGTCGTGGGTGACGAATGGAGGCGCCGTCAGGACTCGTCGAGGTGGCCGAGCGCCGGCTCGACTTCCTCGAGCGGCTCGTCGATGGGGCGCTCCGGAAACACGAGCTGGTCGACGAACTGGGCCACTCGCGCTCGACGGTCAACCGCGCGATCGACGAGCTGGAGGCCGCCGGACTCGTCGCCGGCGAGACCGACGGGTACCGGACGACGCTGACCGGTCGCCTGCTCGCGCGGAGCTACCGGCGGTTCCTGACGGTCGCCGCCGACGTCGACGCCGCGACCGAGACGCTCGCCCCGCTCGGTCCCGGCGTCGAGATTTCTCCGGCCGCGCTGCGAGACGCCGACACCTACCGGGCGGCGGCGCCCGACCCGTACCGGCCCTTGGAACGGATCGACGGGGTGCTCGCGGAGGCCGACGGCGTCGCCGCCGCGCTTCCGGCGCTGCCGTACCCTCGCCTGCTCGACCGGCTCCGACGCGTCGCCGACGCCGGCGAGCCCGTCGACCTCGCGCTGACCGACCGAACGTACCGGCACGCCCGCGAGCGCTACGCCGACACGCTGGGCGAGCTGTCGGCCGGTGACCGCGCCGCGGTGTCGGTCGCCGACGGGATCGACGTGGGGTGTCTGGTCGCCGACGAGACCGCGATCCTCGTCGTGTTCGACGCCGACGGCGGCGTTCACGGCGTGGCCGAATCTGCCGATCCCGAGGCGGTGGCGTGGGCCCGCGACCGCGTTCGCTCCCTCGGTGAAGCGGGCCGCGACGTGACCGAGGAGCTCGCGGCGATCCGCGAGGCGCGAGCCGCGCGCGACGGGGACACCGGGACCGGCGGAACCGGCAGAGGCGCGGGATCCGCCGGCGGCTCCGGCGAACGCAGCGACAACGACGCCCGCCGCGGGGGGATCGGCGACGCCGACGTAAGCGGGTTCGACGCCTTCGGCGCACCGCCGGCGCGTGGCGGAGGCGGCCCGGACCCGCTCTCCGCGCAGGGGTTCGTCGCGCTCGACGACGGACTGCTCGGCGGCGACGCCGACCCGACGGGACCGCTCCACGCGACGCCCTCGTTCGCGGAGGTCGACGCCGGCTACGTCCTCGACCGGACCGCGCTCCGAGACGGCTCGCGGCGGTCGATCGCCGACCGGCTGATCGAGGGGCTCGCCGCGGGCGACGACCACGCGCTGGTCGGCCCGGCGGGAAGCGGGAAGAGCACCGTCTGCCGGCTCGCAGCCGTGCGGTGGCACCGGTCGGGTCGCGGGCCGGTGCTGTACCGCCCCGGCGACGAGGGAGAGCCGTTCTCGGCGACCGACCGGCTCCGCGAGCGCGCGGTCGCCGCCGAGGGGCACGCGCTCGTCGTCGTCGAGGACGTCGTCGACGCCGACGCGGCCGACGCGGTCGGCGTCGCGCGCGGGCTCGCCGACCGGGACGACGTGTCGTTCCTGTTCGACGCGCGCGAGGAGCGGTACGACGACCCCGACTCGCTCCCCCTGAACCCGAGCGACCTCGAGTACCGGCGGCGGATCGAGAGCCGGCGGATGCCGCGGCTCGACGAGCGCGAGACCGAGCGGCTCGCGGCCCACGTCGCGGAGCTCACCGGCACCGAGGCAGTCGCCGACCCGGGCGCACTCCTCGACGCGGTGCGCCGGCCGGAGGGCGACCGGCCCGGGGAGCTGCTGTGTCTCGTCCATCACCTCGTGCGGACGGGCGACCTCCTCGACGACGCTCCCTCGACCGCCGGAGGACGGGACGGAAACTCGGGTGAGACAGACGAAACGGGGCTGGAGGCGTCCGTCTCGCGGGCGGTCCGCGACCTGACCGAGCGGCCGCCGCCGACCGCGGGCGTCGCGGTGCTCGCGAACCTGCTCAACGTGGCCGGCGTCAGCGACGTTCGGGAGTTCGCGTACGCGCTCGCCGACGACGAGACGGCACCGGAGGCGGTGCAGCGGGCCCTCGACCGCCTGTCGGGCACCGTGCTCGTCCCGACGCCGACCGATCCGGACCGCGCGGTCCACCAGGAGTGGTCGGTGCTGTTCCTGGAGCGCCTCCTCGAGCGGGAGCCGGAGCCGGTCGTCGCCAGACGGGTGGGGCGGGCGGCGACGCGGGTGCTCGAGCTGGCCGACGACCCCGCCCGGCGGTCGCGGATCCGGCGCGCGGTCGGCGGCGACGCGCCGGCGATGGACCGGATCGAGCGCGACCCCGAGGCGTGGGCGGCCGACGCCGTGCGGGCCGTCTACGGCGTCGGCCGACGCTACCCGCGGCTCGCGGGGCTGTACGGCCGGGTCCGCTACTCGTGGATCGACCTCCCGGACGCCTGCCCGGCCGACCTCCGAGATCGAGCGCCCGAGTGGGTGGTCCGCATGTACGTCGACGCCGGCGACCTCGACGGGGCGACCGACGCGCTCGACGCGTGGCGGCCCGCGAACGAGGCCGGCGAGGCCGAGCGCCAACGCGGGTACGGCGACGTGGCCCGTCGCCGGGGGGAGTACGACGCGGCACGCGAGCGCTTCGACCGCGCCGCCGCGCTGTTCTCGGCGGCCGACGACCGGCGGGGACTCGCCGCCGCGGTCCGGGGACGGGCGCAGGCCGCCCACTTCGCGGGCGACTACGAGGCCGCCTACGAGGCCGCCTCGCGGGCGCACGCGATCGGCGCGGCCGTCGACGACCCGATCGCGATCGCGAAGAGCCTCATGGACATCGGGAACGCGCTCGACGCGCTCGACGGCACCGACGCGGTCATCGACCACTACCGGGTCGCTCGCGGGCTGTTCGAGACGTACGACGACACCCACGGCGAGGCGAACGTCAGGACCAACCTCGCGGTCGCCCGGCGCCGGCGCGGCGAGCTGGCGGCCGCGAAGCGCGAGGCGCAGCGCGCGCTCGACGGCTACCGGACCGTCGGCGACGAGCACCGCGAGGCGGTCGTCCTGTTGAACCTCGGCGCGATCGCCGAGCAGCGCGGCGAGGTCGGGGAGGCGGCCGCCCACGCGCGGGAGGCGCGGGCCATCGCGGACCGGGTCGGCTCCGACCTGTACCGTGCGTTCGCGGTGAGCCACCTCGGGTCGGCGGCGCAGCTCGCCGGCGACCTCGACCGCGCGGAGCGGTATCTCCGCGACGCGCTGGCGGCGTTCGAGGACCTCGACGCCGACTCCAGACGGGCGATGGTCGCCGTGACCCTCGCCGAGGTCGAACTCCGACGGGGCGACCTCGACGCCGCCGAGCGGTGGCTCGACCGGACCGAGTCGCTGCTCGACGAGCACGCGGGGCGGCGTCGGTTGGCGATGGTGAACCGGAACCGCGGCGTGGTCGCGCTCGAGCGGGGTGACCTCGACCGCGCCGCGGCCGCGCTCGAGTCCGGGCTGGAGCAAGCGCGGGCGGGCGGATTCACCGCCGTCGAGGCGCGAGCGCTCGCCGACCGCGGGCGTGTCGCGGCCGAGAGGGAAAACACGGAGACGGCGCTCGACCGGCTGACCGCCGCGCTCGATCTCGGCCGTCGGATCGAGTGCGTGCGCGCGATCGTCCCCGCGGCCGAGGCGCTGGCGGCGCTGCTCGCGTCTCACCCGGACCCCGACGGGCTCGGCGTGGACGCTCCCGGACCGATCGGCGAGGGCTCGGCGACCGACCCGGCGGCGTACCGCGACCTCGCCGACCGGTGGCGCGCCGACGCGGACGGGGTCGCCGCCGACTTCACGGCGAGCGGGAGCGAGGCGGGCTGAGCCGGCCCCGGTCCGCGTCGTCGGCGTCGCGTGTCGCAACCGCTTTGCGGGTGGCCGGGATACCCGACGTATGAGCGACGCAGCGGCCCTCGCGGACCTGCGGACCGGCGCCGACTACCAGTTCGGTGCGGGCGCGGGCGACGCGCTGTTCCCCCCGGACGAGACGCTGACTCTCCGGCGGTCGAGCGGCGGCCGCCCCCGACAGGTGATCGTCGGCGACGTGGACGACGACCCCGGCAGCCCGGAGGGCGACCGGCTCGTCTCGTACGGCACGGACGGACGGTTCACCCTCGGGATCGCCGGCGGGACCCGGATCCGCGAGGCGTTCGCGGCCCCGCGTCACCGGATGGTCGTCGGGGAGGAGAGCGAGCCGTTCGTCCGCGAGGGGCGCAACGCGTTCGCGAAGTTCGTGACCGCGGCCGACGACGGGATCCGCCCCGGCGACGAGGTGCTCGTCGTCGACGAGGACGACGCGCTGTTCGCGGTCGGGCGGGCCGAGCTCTCCGGCGCCGAGGCCGAGCACTTCGCGAGCGGGGTCGCCGTGAAGGTGCGGAACGGCGCGGGAAGCGACGGGAGCGAGAACGCGGACGGAGCCGGCGAGTAGCGCGCACTCTCTATTTTAAGACGGTTTTTTAGGACTCGTGTGCGGTGGCGCGCGCCTGTGAGCGGCCGTTAGGCCGCGAACAGCACCGCGCGAGGGACGCGGTGAGCGCTCGAAGAGCGCGAACCGCGAGGCTGGGGAGGCGTGAGGCTGCGGTTGCTGTGCGGGGTGGGACTCAAAGGGGCAGCCGGCGAGGCGGGCACAGGCGACGCAAGCACCGCAGCAAAGGAGCAGTAGCGACTGAGCGAGGAGCGCAGCGAGAGTGCGCCCGCCTCGCCGGCTGGGGCTTTGGAGGTCTTCACCGCAGAGTTACTGGCAATCATTTATAAGTGAGCGGCTGGGCCTTTGGAGGCGCTCTCCCCGATCTACGATCGGCTATTTATAAGCGATCCACGGTAGCCACGACCTCCACTCACGCTCTCGATATCGGACTGCCGAATTCCTCGTCCAACACCCACGTCGGGACCGACGGGTACACAAGCGGCCCGCGCCCACGACCCGGTATGGACGATATCGACGTCGAGCCGGTGGATCGCGTCGAGGAGTCGGAGAACGACGAGGTCAGCGACCCCGACCTCCCGACCGAAACGGACGCCGCCACGGCCCTCCCGGTCGGCGTCGACGCCCCGGACTACGTCCTCTACGGCGGGAAGGGCGGGGTCGGGAAGACGACGATGGCGGCCGCGACCGGGCTCGCCTCGGCCGCGGGCGGCGTGAACACCCTCGTCGTCTCCACCGACCCGGCCCACTCGCTGTCCGACACCTACGAGACGGAGATCCCGGCGCAGCCCTCGCGCATCCGCGAGGAGATTCCCCTGTACGCCGCCGAGATCGACCCCGACGACGCGATGGAGGAGGGGATGTTCGGCGCCGACGGCGACCCACTCGGCGGGATGGGCGAGATGGGGGACGCGATGGGCGGGATGATGGGCGGTGCGGACGGCCCCGCCGGCGACGCGGACGACGGGGAAGACGCCGGCCTCGGCTCCCTCCTCGGCGGCACGATGCCCGGCGCCGACGAGGCGGCCGCGATGCGCCAGCTGCTCGAGTACCTCGACGACCCGCGGTTCGACCGGGTCGTCGTCGACACCGCGCCGACGGGCCACACCCTCCGGCTCCTCCAGCTGCCCGAGATCATGGACTCGATGATCGGCCGAGTGATGAAGCTCCGGCAGCGCTTCTCGGGGATGATGGACGGCATCAAGGGGATGTTCGGCGGCGGGGACGACGACGCCGACCCCTCCGCTGACCTCGACGAGCTCCGCGAGCGGATCGAGCGCCTCCGGAGCGTGCTGCGCGACCCCGAGAAGACCGACTTCCGCGTGGTGACGGTCCCCGAGGAGATGAGCGTCGCCGAGTCCGAGCGGCTCGTCGCCCGGCTGGACGAGTTCGGAATTCCGGTGAACACGCTCGTGGTCAACCGGGTGATGGAGGGCGTCGGCGACGTGACCGAGGCGAGCGGGACCGCGATCGACCCCGAGTGGATCGTGGAGCCGAACCCGGACACCTGCGAGTTCTGCGCGCGCCGCTGGGAGGTCCAGCAGGCGGCGCTGCGCCGGGCGACGGACCTGTTCCGCGGGCGCGACGTGAAGCGCGTCCCCCTGCTCGCGAAGGAGGTACGCGGGGAGGCCGCGCTGCGGGTCGTGGCCGCGTGCCTGCGCTAGGGCCGCTCGTCCAACGCGCCGTACAGTCCCTCCCGGACCCGCTCCGCGACCCCCGTGAGGTGCGCCTGGCCGAAGAGCGCCACGATCAGCGCGCCCACGGAGTTGTACGTCAGGTCGGCCACGGTGTCGTCGAGCCCGAACTGGGCGAGCGGCATCTCGATGCCCGTCTCGTCGGCGACGATGTCGAGCCCGAACTCGAACAGCTCCCAGACGACGCCGAACGCGAGCACCACCACGAGGATGAAGACGAACGCGAACCGCGACGGGATGTAGATCTCGTCGCTGTGGAGGTCCACCGCGCGGAGCGTCGTGTATCCCGCGCCGGCGACCAGCGACGCCGACAGCGCGTGCGTGAGGTGGTCCCACCACGGGATCTGCGCGTAGAACCCCGCCGACCCCAACGTGTGTAGGAACACCGCCGTCGTGATCCACACGCCGAGCCACGGGTCGAGCGGGATGTCGTAGTTGCGCTCGAGCAGCGCCGGCACGAACGTGACGAACAGGCCGAGCCCGCCGTTGGTGATCGCCTTCGGCTGACCGAAGGCCACGCCGTAGACGACGATGCCGGCGAGCAGGACCTGCATCGCCCTGGTGAGCCGGCGCTGGGTCCGCAGCGACGGGCGAGCGCGGAGGATCCCGCGGACGTTCATCGGCGCACCACCCGCCCTATCGCGCGGCGGAGACGCGCCCCGCGCCGCCGGAAGTACGCGTCGAAGAGGACGCCGGCGGCGAGCCCGGCCAGCGTCACGTAGATCCACTCGATCATCAGCGCGTCGTTCGTCGTCAGGAAGGCGGTGTCGAGCAGCCGGTCGGCGTTCCACCGGAGCACCGTCCACGCGGCCGCCGTCGCCATCGTGGCCATCACGACGAAGAGCACCGCGAACCAGTGGGTGACCCGAAGCGTGGTGAACATCTGCAGCTCGACGGTAACGATCAGCGCGAACGCGGCGATCGCGAGGTACGTCGCGAACGTCCCGAGTTCGCCCCCGAACAGCACGCGCACCAGCACCGGCAACAGCGCGAGGCCGAGCACCTCCCACGGGGGCATCACCCGCGGATTCCGCGCCGCGACCGCCGGCGCGACCACGACGGCCGTGATCGCGGCGACGAGGACCATCGGGAGGAGGTCGAGGCCGAGCAGGCTCTCGACGAAGGCGCCGACGAGCACCGCCACCATCGCCCACGCGATCACCGCGTTCGTCCGCCCGCTGCGGAACAGCCGCGCCAGCCGGTCCTCGATGGCGTCGCCGTCCGGGATCTCCGGTTCGGGCTCGCCCGGACCGGCGTCAGCGGGACCGGGAGCGACCGAATCGCCCCCGTCGACCTCGGTCTCCGAACCCCCGTCCGAGGCGTCCGCCGCGGATCGGTCGGTGTTCATACTCTTCTTCAGGCCCGCCCCCACTATATGGGTTGCCTCCGCGACACGGCGAACGGACGCGCTTTTACCCGTCACGTCCCTCCGTTCGCTATGAACTGTCGGCGGTGTGGAACCCCGCTTCGCAAGCCCGGGGACTACTGTCTCACCTGCAACACCGCCAACGCCGACGCCGTCGTCGTCGAGTTCTCGGCGGACCGCGCGCGCCTGACGATGCTCGACGAGGACGAGGTCGTCGGCGAGACGACCGTGACCACCCGCCCCGAGAGCGACGAGCAGCTGACCGAGATCCAGCTCCGCAACTTCGCCGGGCGCGTCGCCGACGAGATCCGCCGGAAGCGACCCGACACCGTCTACGCCGCCGGCGCCCGAGAGCCGCTCCGTGAGACGCGCGCGCAGGTCCACCACGAGTTCTATCGGGTCCCCGACGCGGAGGCGGGAGCGGGCGAGGGAGGGAGCGGGGAGTCCACCGCCGGCGACGACGCGAGCCCCGTCGTCTCGTGGGTGCTCGACCGGCGGGGCGACCGAGCCTTACAGGTCGTCGAGACGCCGCCCCGCGAGAAGATCGGCGGGTCGCACTCGACGCTCATCGGCGACCGCAAGGGGCGGAAGGCGGTGGGGACGGTCGCGCAACACCCGCACGTCAAGAAGATCGTCCCCGGCCCGATCGACGCCGGCGGGACCGGCTCCCGGACGGGCCTGCGCGCGAAGGCGACCCGCGCGGGGACCAACGGGAACGTCCGGCTCCTCCTGCGGGACGGCTCCAGCGTGCAGGAGAACCGGATCGTCACCACCGCGATGGACCGCGAGACCGGCGAGCGCGTCCGCGAGGACCTCAACGAGGCGCTGCGGGACGCGGAGCTGCAGGACGAGTGAGTTCGTGGTGGGTCGCCGTCCGGACCGCCTCCCGGTAGGTATTTCCGCCGGCGGCCGCGATCGCTTATAAATGCTGAGCGACGTGATGGAGGACTACCTGAAGGCGATCTACGTCCTCCAGTCCGAGCAGGGCCCGCCCGTCTCGACGTCGGCGATCGCGGAGTACCTCGACAAGACCTCCCCGTCGGTCACCGACATGCTGGGCAAGCTGGAGGAGCGCGGGCTCGTCGAGCGCGAGCCGTATCGCGGCGCGGAGCTGACGGCGGAGGGCGAGGCGGTCGCGCTAGAGATCGTCCGCCACCACCGGCTGCTGGAGGCGTTCCTCGCCGAGCGGCTCGACTACGACTGGACCGAGGTCCACGAGGAGGCCGACGCCCTGGAACACCACATCTCCGAGGCGTTCGAGCGGCGCGTGGCCGAGGCGCTCGGTGACCCCGCCGTCGACCCCCACGGCGACCCGATCCCCGGCGCGGACCTCGAACCCGTCGACGAGGGGAGCGGCGCGCGGCTCGCGGACCGCGAGGAGGGCGACCGCGTGGTCGTCGCCCGCGTCTCCGACCGCGACGAGGAGGAGCTGGAGTACCTCGCCGACGCCGGGATCACGCCCGGTACCGAGATCAAGGTCGTCGACGTCGCCCCGTTCGGGATGGTGACCGTGGCGACGCCGACCGGCGAGCAGAGCCTCCCGGCCGAGGTCGCCCGCGCGATCCGGGTCGAGGACGCGGGGTGATCTCGATCCGCGGACGCTACCGCCCACACTCGTCCATCGATGCGGGTTCCTCGCCCCTGACGACCGGCTTTCGTTCGCGAGGCTTTTCACGAAAACGACCCTCTCGAACGGTGTGAGTCTCCTCGTAACGCTCGGCGCCGGCGTCGTCTTCGGGCTGGCGCTCGCGGCCCCGCCCGGACCGATGAACGCCGTGATCGCCGAGGAGTCGGTGCTGCGCGGTCGCCTCGCCGGCTTCCGGGCCGGCCTCGGCGCCGCGACCGCCGACGCGATCTTCTTCGTGCTCGCGTACGTCGGCGTCGTCGCGGTCGTGGAGTCGTTCCCGCTGTTGCAGGGCGCCATGGTCGCGGTCGGCGGCGTCCTGATGTTGTACTTCGCCGTCGGCGCGGCCCGCGGCGCGCGGGCGTCGTTCCGGCCGACCTCCGGCGACGATCCCGTCGTCGAGGACGGGAAGGGGTTCCGCAAGGCGCTGGTGCTCGCCCTGACGAACCCGTACCAGGTGCTGTTCTGGCTGACGATCGGCGTCGGGCTCCTCCGCCCCGGCGAGCTCGACGTGCTCGCCCGGCTCCCGGTCGTCGGCCAGGACCTCGCCGGGACGCTCGTGGTCGCCACCGGCTCCCCGGCGCTCATCGGCGGGTTCTTCCTCGGCGTGCTGACGTGGATCGCGGGGTTCCCGACCGGCCTCGTCGCGGCCGAGCGCCGGATCGAGACGTTCGCGCCGCTCGTCGCGGTCGGCTCCGCGGTCGTGCTCGCCGGGTTCGGCGTCTATTTCCTCTACGACGCGGCGACGACGCTGGCGGCGCTCGGAGCCTAAGAGCGGCGACCGAGACCGACCGAACCCCGTCGCGCGACCGACATGGACAACGGCTTTCACCCGCGAGCGCGACGCCTCGGTATGTTCGAGAAGACCACGTGGATCAAGCTCCCCCGGAACGTGCTCGTGGGGCACGGCGTCCTCGACGACCTCGGGGAGGCGGTCGGCGAGCTGTACCTCACGGGACGGCCGCTGATCGTGACGAGCCCGACGCCCAACGAGATCGCCGGCGACCGGGTGCGCGCGCAGTTCGACGACCCCGCGACCGCCGTCGTCGAGGAGGCCTCCTTCGAAGCCGTGGAGGAGCTCACCGAGACCGCGGAGGCGGTCGACCCCGGCTACCTGATCGCCCTCGGCGGCGGGAAGCCGATCGACATCGCGAAGATGGCCGCCGACCACCTCGGCGTCGGCTTCGTCTCCGTCCCCACGGTCGCCTCACACGACGGGATCGTCTCGGGGCGCTCCTCGATCCCCGAGGGCGACACGCGCCACTCGGTCGCCGCCGACCCGCCGCTGGCGGTCGTCGCGGACACGACGCTGATCGCGGAGGCGCCGTGGCGGCTCACCACCGCGGGGTGTGCGGACATCATCTCGAACTACACCGCGGTGAAGGACTGGCGGCTCGCCCGTCGGCTGCGTAACGTCGAGTACAGCGAGTACGCGGGCGCGCTCTCGGAGATGACCGCGGAGCTGCTCGTCGAGAACGCCGACATGATCCGGCCCGGCTTAGAGGAGTCGGCGTGGGTCGTCGTGAAGGCGCTCGTCTCCTCCGGCGTCGCGATGTCGATCGCGGGCTCCTCGCGGCCCGCCTCCGGCGCGGAACACCTCATCTCCCACCAGCTCGACCGGACCGCGCCGGGGCGGGCGCTCCACGGCCATCAGGTCGGCGTCGCCTCGATCATGACGGAGTACCTCCACAGCGGCGAGAACGGCGAGTGGACCGCGATCCGCGACGCGCTCGCCGAGCTGGACGCCCCGACGACCGCCGCCGAGCTCGGGCTCGACGACGCGGAGCTGATCGCCGCGCTCACGAGCGCCCACGAGATCCGCGACCGGTACACGATCCTGCAGGGCGGGATCAACGAGGCGGCCGCGATCGAGGTCGCGACCGCGACGGGCGTCATCGATCGGTAGACGGGAAGCGTCCCGACCCTCGGGAGTACCCGAAGCCGACTTATCGCTCCGTTCCCTCCTACCGATATGTCCACCGCTAGCGTTCGCGACCGGGTCAAAGGGCGGGCCGGCGCTGTCACCGCGCTCCTCACCGTCGTCGGCTACGGCGCGGTCGGCGGCGTGTTCCTCGTCCCGCAGTTTCAGGCGCTGTTCCCCGAACTGACGCGGAGCACCGTCGACCTGCTCGCGCACGCCATCGCCGCCGTCAACACCGTCACGATCGTCACGCTCTCGCTCGGGTGGTACTGGATCCGCAACGGCGAGGTGAAGAAGCACGCGGCGGCGATGACGACCTCGTTCGCCCTCATCCTCGTGTTCCTCGGACTGTACCTGCCGAAGGTCGCCGGCGGCGGAACGCGGGAGTTCGTCCTGGAGTCGGCGTACGCGTGGGTCCCGCTGTGGGACTGGATCTACCCGGCGTACCTCATCATGCTCGCGATCCACATCGTCCTCTCCGTCGTCGCCGTGCCCGTCGTCCTCTACGCCATCATTCTCGGGCTCACCCACTCGGAGTCGGAGCTCCGGAACGAGACCCCGCACCGCCGGGTGGGTCGGATCGCCGCGAGCGCGTGGCTGCTCTCGCTCGTGCTCGGCGTCGTCACCTACCTCATGTTGAACCACGCGTACGGCTCGACGTTCGCGGCCGCCGAGGCCGCGGCGGCGCTCGTCCCGGTGAGTCCCGCGCCGTAGCGACCCGAGCCAACGACGCGTTACGCTCGAATCCAGCCCCGTCCGCCGCCACCGAAACGCTTGACCCGCGCCCCGGCCACCCACAGGCATGACCGACTGGATCGGCGACACCTTCACGAGCGACGCCGGGTGGGACCACCTCGAATCACTCGTCGACGTCGACGACCGCATGGCCGGATCTGACGGCGAGCGCGCCGGACTCGAGCTGACCCGCGACGCGCTGGTCGACGCCGGCGCGCGCGACCCTCGGATCGAGGAGTTCGACATCCAGGGCTGGGCGCGCGGCGACAGCGAGATCCGACGCGGCGACGAGGCCGTCGCGAGCGGGCGAAACGCCTGCATCGCGCTCCCGCGGAGCCCGAGCGGCGAGGCGACGGGCGAGTTCGTCGATTTGGGATACGGCGTCCCCGGGGACTTCGACGGGGACCTGTCCGGGACGGTCGTGATGGTCTCGTCGGACACCCCCGACTCGGTCGACCGGTTCGTCCACCGCCGCGAGAAGTACTACCACGCGGTCGAGGCGGGGGCCGCCGCCTTCGTCTTCGCGAACCACGTCGAGGGGACGCTCCCCCCGACCGGCAGCGTCGGCACCGCTGACGCGCCGATCGGCGAGATCCCGGCCGTCGGCGTCTCGAAGGAAACCGGCGCGCGCCTCGCGCGCCGACGCGAGGGCGAGTCCCTCACCGTCGCCGTCGACTGCGAGACCCCCGACGCGACGAGCGGGAACGCGATCGCCGAGATCGGTCCCGACACCGACGACTCCCTCGTCGTCTCCTGTCACGTCGACGCCCACGATCTGGCGGAGGGCGCGATGGACAACGGCGCCGGCACCGCGACGCTCGTCGAGGTCGCCAACGCCCTCGCGGCCCGGGAAGACGAGCTCGACACGAGGGTGCGGTTCGTCGGCTTCGGCGCCGAAGAGGTGGGGTTGGTCGGTTCCAGCCGGTTCGCCGAAGGAGTCGATCCCGGCCGCGTGAAGGCCGTCGTCAACGTCGACAGCAACGTGTTCGGGCGCACCCTGCGGCTCGACCACCACGGCTTCGACGACCTGGAGGCGGCCGGCGAGCGCGTGAGCGACCGGTTCGACCACCCGATCGCGCTCGGCGGGGAGTTAGTCCCCCACAGCGACCACTGGCCGTTCGTCGAGCGCGGGATCCCCGGCTACATGGTCTCCGGCGAGACGGACGGGCGCGGCCGCGGCTGGGGCCACACCGGCGCGGACACGCTCGACAAGCTGGAGTCGCGGAACCTCCGCGAGCAGGCGATCCTCCTGACGGCGCTCGTCGTCGACCTCGCCGGCGACGACGTGTCGACCGCGCGGAAGCCGACCGACGAGATCGCGGCCGCGCTCGAGCGGGAGGGGAAGGCGACGGGGATGAAGATCACCGGCGACTGGCCGTTTTAGCGACACTCCCCCGGCGCGAACCGGGAGGTTTTCACACGCGCCGGCCGGACCCCCGGACATGGAAGCGTCGGAACGCCGCATCGCCGTCACCGGCGACGAGGAGCGAGCGTCGGAACTCCGTGACGCGGTCCGAGACGCCGGCGGGCGCCTCGCGACCCAGGCGGACGCGAACGCCGACGCGGAGGCGATCGGTGCCGGCGACGCGGCCCTCATCGTGGCCGTCGGCGACGAGGCCGTCCGCGACGCCGTCGCGGCGGCGCCGAACTGCACGGTGTTCCCCGTCGCCGAGCGCCGGTTCGCGTTCGATCGCGACGGCGCCGTCGACGCGCTCCGGCGGCTGCTCGACGAGTGGGCGGGCGGCGACTCCGTCACGCGCGTCGCGCACCCGGTCCTCGCGGTGGACGGCGGGACGGGCGCCCCCGCGCGGGCCGCGTTCGACGTCACCTTGATCACCGACGAGCCGGCGCGGATCTCGGAGTTCGGGGTCGGGTTCTCCCGCGATCGGACCGAGTCGGTCCGCGCCGATGGCGTCGTCGTCGCGACGCCGCTGGGGAGCGACGGGTACGCGAACGCCGCCGGCGGCCCCCTCGTCGAGCCCGGGGGCGGGCTCTCGGTCACGCCGATCGCCCCGTTCAGCGTCCGGACCGGCGCGTGGGTCGCGGCGGATCGAGTCCGGCTCACCGTCGAACGGGAGTCGGAGCCGATCGCGCTCGTGGTCGACGGGAAGCGACGGGGAACCGTCGAGCCGCACCGACCGATCGAGATCGAGACGGTCGGTCGGGTCGCGTTCGCGGCGCCGAGTGGGCCTCACGAGCGCGCCGATCGGAAACACTCTAATAACTCGTGACCGGATGTGTCGGTATGGACCCACTGCAGTTCCTCGTTCCGCTCGGCTGGCTGTCCGAAGTCGGACCGATGCTGCCGTACGCGATACTCGTGATGGCGGTCGCGAACCTCGCGACCCGACACATCGCGCACCGGCACCACGTCGAACAGGGGAGCGACGACGACAGCGTCGAGCCGTACACGCCGCACGCGTTCACAAACATCGGACTGATGCTTCTGACGTTCCTGTTCATGCTCGACGCGCCCGTCAGCGGCACGATCCTCGCGGTGATCGTGGTCACGATGCTGATCGCCGACCTGTTCGAGCTCGAGGCGCGCAACGTCGAGGCGCGTAACGACATGCCGATCGAGGCCCCGAAGAGCTCGATCGCCGCCTCGGTCGTCCTGATGGTGTTCGTCGCCTACTACTCGCTGTTCTTCCTCGTCTCGGGGATCTGGAACCAGTTCGTCGTCGCGTAAGACGAGCGCGGCCCTCAGCCGGACTCCTCCGCCGGATCGGCGTCGTTCGAGAACGCGGGAGCGCCGTCGAGGTCCGCGGTAACGACCGCGTTCCGACGTGCTGCGGTCAGTGTCGGAGCAACGGCGATCGATTGCGAGAGTGTGTGTCGCGGTTTCTCGGCGGCGACTCGTATTTAAATAGCCGTGAGCGATAGCGACGCTGCTTATAAATAGCAACGCGGCGGCGTCGCCGCCGTCAAAGCGAGCGCCAGGGCGGGGGCGAAGCTCTCGCTCGCAACCGGCGCGACACGCCGGTGACAGCGAGGCGCGAAGCGCCTCTGACAGCCGGACGTAGGCCGGCGACGAGGCCGGTCCGTTGGAGGCGTTCGCCGTCGATCCGTCGTCGACCGTTCATGGCTGAGGCAGACGGATCGAAGCGCGGAGCCGACACTCCGACAGAAAAGGGGGCAGAGGGTGAACGATCGAAACCGGAGCGGTCGCGGTCAGTTCGCAGTCAGTTCGCGGTCTCCGCGTCCTCGTCGAGCATGTCCCGGAGCTGGCGGCTCAGCGGAATGAACACCCAGAACGTGAGCGCGCCGAGGATCATCAGCCAGAACGACGCGTCGCCGGCGATCAGTCCGATCTCGCCGTAGGCCGTGTTGACTCCCTCGGCGGGATTGACGAGCTGGACGATGTCGTAGTACGAGGGCGTCCGGTACCAACCGCCGAAGGTGAGCCATCCGAGACCGCCGAGCGTGAAGAGGGTGAACCCCTTGATGAACTCGTCTGCCATTATCTCAGGTTTCGCTGGAATCGCCTTGAGGCTTTCCCATCCCTTGCCCGCGGAACCGCGTACCGAGAACGTACACCGCCGTTCCGGCGACGAGGAACCCGATTCCGGTGATCGCGAGGACCGCGACCAGCAGGTCGTCGGACGGGTAGAGGCCGGCGCTGTTGAGCAGGTAGACGATCGTCGTCCGGACGAAGCTGATCTGCAGCGTCGCCGCGTCGATCAGCGTGAAGCCGATCAGGTACGCGACCACGGCGGCGAGCGTGGAGAAGACGGTGACTGCCTTGTACAGCCGAAACGGGACGACGATCTCCCGACCGTCCGGACCGACGCGCGGCCCGGTCGGCTCGTCTCGTGGGTCCTTTCCGGCGTCCTCGGCGTCCTTCGCGACGGGATCTCCCGTCTCGTCGAACGCCTGCGTGTCGTCGGTCTCTGAAGGTGGTGACATCGGTGACGGTGACCGCAAAATCGGGTTGGTTCGAGGCGTTACTTCGGGGGCCGCAGCATGTAGTACCGCCGGTTCAGGTCGTACATGTACCCTTCACGCATCGTCTTCAACACCGCGTAGGTGAGGATGCCGCCGAGCACGGGCAGCATGAACGTGAGCGTGAGGAGCAGGTCGAGCGAGATCGGGAAGAAGTTCTGGATCGCGAGCGCCGCGAGAGTGAACGCCAGGATGACGCCCGTCACGCCGACGGCGGCCCAGAACGGCTGCTCGACGGGGCGACGCGCGCTCCCCTTGTTGAGGAACGGCACGAGCCCGATGACGCCGAAGATGATCCCGTGGGCGACGATCCCGAGCAGCTCGTTCGACATCACGATGTTGCCGCCGAGCACGGCCAGCTCGGGGTTGAGCGGGTTGAGCTTCAGCAGGCCGAACGACCAGTAGAGGTACCAGTCGGGGAGGATGATCGCCGGCGTTGAACCCGGGTTGGCGGGCTCGCCGAAGTGGGCTGGCATGAGCGCCGCGACGAGGATCATGATCCCGACGAAGAAGCTCGTGATCGCGAGGTTCCGGAGCGTCTCGTGGGGCCACGTCGGGAAGCCGAGCACGTCGCGCTCGACGTACGTCGACTCCGCGCGGAGGTCCTCGTCCTCGCGGCGAGAGCGCTCGAAGTACTGGTAGGTGAGCTGCGCGAGCCCGCTCGAGTGTTCCTTCCGCTCGGACCAGGTCGGCGTCTCGTCGTCCGGCGGCACGGTCGCCGGCGGACCGCCGTCCGTGCGCGCTTCCGCGTCGGTACCTCCGTCCGTCATGGGTGTGTCGTCGTCGGTCATTGGATTAGTGCGGCTCCGCGATGCCCTGCACCCAAACGATGCCGACGTGGAGGGCGATGAGCCCCGTCACCACGAACGGCAGCACGAACACGTGCAGGATGTACATTCTCACGAGCGTCGCCTGTCCCAGCGTGAAGCCGCCGAACAGGAGCTGTGCCGCCCACTCGCCCACGAGAGGCGTCGCGAGCGCCATCTCGACGCCGATCTGTGCGGCCCAGAAGGACAGCTGCTTCCACGGGAGCACGTACCCGGAGAATCCGAACAGCAGCGTCAGGCCGATGAGGACGATCCCGAGGATCCAGTTGACCTCGCGGGGCTCCTTGTAGGAGCCGGTGAAGTACACGCGAAGCATGTGGAGGAACACCGCCGCCACCATGAACTGGGCGGCCCAGCGGTGGATAGAGCGGAGCATGTATCCGAACTGGACGTCCTTCATGATCATCACGAGCGAGTCGTACGCGGCCGTCGGATCGCCCTGCGCGGCGGCGCCGGCGGTCGAGGGAGCGTAGTAGAACCCCAGCAATGCGCCGGTGACCGCGGCGACGAGGTACGCGACGATCGACAGCGACCCGAGCGAGTACAGGGGGTACCAGTACCAGAACTTGTTGTCGAGGTCGTACTGTTCGGTGTGGCTCTTCGGCATCTGGAGGTTGGCGCGGTAATACATCGTCTCCAGCAGCTCGAGGTAATCGACGATGCGGAGCCGCTTGTCGAGCCAGATGAGCGTGGTGAGGAACGCGGTCTCGATGACCGTCAGGTCCTGGTTTTTGAGCCACGCGTTGTGGTCCATCTCGTCTTGTTTTTTGAGGCTCATTGTCAGGTTACTTCTTGTAGTACGGGTAGACGGCCTTCTTGAGCGTCTCGGTCAGGTTCCCGGTGTCGACCCCGACGCCGTCTTTGTCCTCCTCGCGGACGTAGAGGTCCTCCCACTTGCGGCGGCGCTTCTTTACTATCATCACGTCGGGCAGGAACTCCTTGCGGTACAGGAGGAGGATGAACGCGAGGTCGATGAAGATCATCGCCAGCAACGCGCCGGCGAACATGTTCCCGAACTCGGTCGAGGCCCAGGCGGACATGAGCCCGTACACGAACAGGGAGACGAAGACGACCTCGATGACCGTGAGGAGCACGATCGCGATCGCGGCGGCGGTGCTCTCTCTCGCGGGCTCGTACCGATGGATGTCACCGTACGAGGAGCCGCCGGAGCTCATTGGGTACCTCCGTGACCGGTGTGAGCCGACTCGCCGTACTTCAGCAGGTAGAAGGTGAACACGAAGGTCAGCGCGATGCCGAGTATCGCCGCGATGCCGACCCAGTGGGCGTGCAGCGGGACGCCGACCTTCGCGATGTTCTCCGGCCACCCGGTGTTCCCGCCGGTTTCGACGGTGGGAACGTCCTCACCGACGGCGATTCCGGCGTGCATCCCGACGGCGTCGTGGGGCACACAGTGGTAGTGGGTGATGCCGGCGTCCTCTTCGGTCACCTCGTACTCGTAGGTGTATCCCTCCTCGCCGACCGGGTCGCCGCTGTCGAGGGACGCCTCGCCCTCGACCGTGACGACGTTGTGGTCGCCCCCGCTTCCGGTCCACTCGAACGTGATCGTCGTCCCGGTGTCGACCCACAGCTGAGTCGGGGCGAACGCGAGCCCGTCGCTCCCCGCGCCGACCTCGACGGTGACCTCGCTCTCGCCGCGGGCGTCCATGTACTCCCCGAGGTTTCCGCCGGTGACGCCGCTCGGCCAGTCCGGTTCCGCCTCCTGTGCGGCGGCCGTTCCGGTCGCCCCGGCCGAGGCCGCGACCGCGGCGCTGGCGCCGCCGGCCGTCCGCACAAATTCCCGCCTTTTCATACAGGTTCACTCGGGACGGGGTGCGCTTAAACCCACCGACTGAACCCGTCGACTCGGAGGGGTTTACAAGGCCTCTGTCGCGTGATATCGGCGGTTCACTCGTCTCGGTCGTCGTCGGTTACGACCCCGCCTTCGACCGGGACGAAGTCGGGCCGTTCCTTGGCCTGTCGGAGGGCCCGCAGCCGCTCGCGGTACTCCTCCGAACGGAACCGATCGGAGAGGCGCGCGTTCGCGACCATGACGAAGAGCAGCAGACCGATGAGCAGGAACACGATCCCCATCGCCGGCGCGACGATCGTGTTCAGGTCGGCGACGAACGAGGCGACGAGCAGCGCGACCCCGGCGAGCACCTGCACGACCGCGATCACCTGGACCATCAGGTTCCCGAACTCGCCCGATCCCTCGGGAACCGTGTCGGGGTGGGGAAGCGACCAGTCCTCCGGGGGTTCGGGCACGTCGTGCGACTCCATCGCCGCCAGCGCGACGACCGGCTCGATGTCGCGGAGCACGGTCCCCTGTCCGGTCACCTCCCCCGTCGGCCGGACGATCGCGTACCCCTCGTCCGAGTAGACGAGGAGCCGGTCTTCGCCGTCCTCGCGGACGCGTTCCAACACGCCGAACACGTCCCGGCGCGCGATCCGGGACTTCAGCTCCGCCTCGGCGCGGGCGAGCAGCCGGTCACCGGTGATCCACGAGTCCGGGTCGAACGCGGCGTCCCACTCCTCCGCGCTCATCCGGGCCATGTCCGAGGGCCCGAAGTCGTCGAAGTCGTACTCCTCGTCGACCCGCTCGCGGAGTTCGTCGAGGTCGTCGGGCGCGTCGTCGGCCGGGCCGCCGGGCGCGTCGGCGGGAGCGTCGCCGCCCCCGTGAGACGCGTCGGATCGGGGCGACGCGCGGTTCCGGGAAGACGCGCCGTCGGGCTCGTCCGACGACCGGTCCGGCCGCCGCTCCGGATCCGGTTCCGTCGAGGTGTCCTCCATGGCTCGGAGATACGTGCTCCGGACGCTAACTGTTTTCGTCTGCGGTCGGCGCGATCCGCGGCTCCCGCGGCCGCGGATCGCGGGGCTTTACGCGCCGGAGACCCAACCGCGAGTAATGGTCGACGAGTCGGTTATCGCGGCGGCGGCCGGGCTGTCGGTGACGGCGAGCCTCCCGTTCCTGCTGTACGGGGCGTGGATCATGATCGACACCGAGACCGTGACGTGGACCGTCCTCATGCGCCACCTGCGGTACATCGGCGTCGGACTGGTGCTCACGACCGTCCCGATCGTCGGGTGGATGATCCCGCGACTGTTCGTGAACCTGTCCGGAATCGCCGTGATCCACGCGTTTCTCGGAGTGCAGGCGTACGCGCTGCTGGCGTTCGCGCTCACCGGGATCGTCCGGATCCTGCAGGCGAAGCGCAACGCCGACGCCTACGAGGACCCCGACGTCGACATCGACGAGATCCATGAGGACATGGGCCACTGGCGCGCGCGGCTCCGGGCCGGCGTGGCGGGGTTCATGATCCTCTGGCTCTGTGCGTGGGTGACCGGTCTCTACCGGCTCTACACGCTCCACGTCGCGGCGATGTTGTGACGAGCGCGTCGCGGTCGGCACCCGGGCGTCCGGTCGACCCCGGAACCCGGCATCGGCCGCGCCGACCGACAGGTTCAATCCCGTTTTGACCGTACCTCCCGTATCGTGGCAGTCACTTTCGACCTGTTCGGGACCCTCGTCGACGTCGAGTACCCGTCCGACCCCGCGGAGATCGTCGCGCGCGAGCTGGAGTCGCGCGGCGTCGAGGTACCGGACGACTGGCACGTCGCGTACGGCGAGCGACACGTTGACGCCCCCGCGGGCGCGGAGGTCCCCCTCCCCGCTCACGTGGCGCACGCGCTCGACTCGCGCGGCGTCGAGGCCGCCGATAACGTCGTCCGGCACGCCGTCGTCGCGGCGTTCGACCCGGACGTGACGCGACGCGACGGCGCGAGAGCCGCCGTGCGAGACGTGAGCGAGCGCGGGCCGGTCGGCCTCCTCTCGAACTGCGCGGTGCCCGAACTGGTCCCCAAGACCCTGATCCGCGCCGGGCTCCGCGGCGAGTTCGACGCGGTCACGACGAGCATCGGCTGCGGCTGGCGGAAACCACACCCGAAGGCGTTCGAGACCGCCGCTGACGCGCTCGGCGTCCCGCCCGCGTCGCTGGTCCACGTCGGCGACGACCCGGCGGCCGACGGCGGCGTCGAGGACGTGGGGGGCCGGTTCGTCGACGTGACGGAGACGCCGCTCGACGGGCTGGCGGCCCATCTCGAGGCCGAGCTCTAAAAACGTACTCGAACCGGCCGCCGACGAGCGCGTACCCGCCCCCGAGCGTGATCTCCCAGAGCCCGTGCGCGAGCAGGCCGATCGCCGGGAGGTTCGGGAGCGTCGCCGGTGTCCCGACGGCCCGGAGCCAGAGCGGCATGAGCACCCCCGCGGCGACGAGCCAGAGGACTCCGACGGACGATCGTGCCGCGTCAGCCTCGGATCCGACCCGCCCACTCCCCGTCCAGCCGCCCCTCCGCGAGGATCTTCTCGAGGTGCGCGACGACCGTCGCCCGCGCGAGGTCGGCGACGCCGGTCAGGTCCTTCTCGTAGGCGGCGTCGACGACCGCGCCAACGTCGCTCGCGCCGCCCTCGACCGCCGCGAGGACCGCCCGCTCGCGGTCCAGCCGGTGGTCGATCAGCCGGTCGCAGGTCGCTCTCGGGTCGTCGATCACGGGGCCGTGGCCCGGATAAAGCCGGTCGTAGCCGGCGTCGCGGACGCGTTCGAGGCTGTCGAGGTACTCCCGGAGGTCGCCCTCGGGAGCGCCCACGACGACGCTCCCCTCGGCGACGGCGAGGTCGCCACAGAGGAGCGCGCCGGCGGTGCTCTCGCCTCCTCGCCCCTCCGTCACCGTGAACGCGACGTGGTCCGGCGCGTGACCGGGCGTCTCGACCGCGCGGACCTCGGTGTCGCCCACGGTCTCCCCGTCCTCGAACGTGTCGTCGGGCGCCACGCCGGCCGCCGCCGCGAACCGGTCGACGTGGTCGGCGTGCGCGAAGGCGGGCGCGCCGGTCAGGTCGGCGTACTCGGCGACCGCGCCGACGTGGTCCGGATGCGCGTGGGTGACCGCGATCGCCTCGACCACGGGACTCGCCCCGCCCTCGGACGGCTCCGCGTCGGCGACGCCAGCCGCGGCGTCGAGCGCGTCGGTGCGGGCCGCGGGGTCGACGAGGAGCCCCCCGGCGACGTGGGCGTTCGTCGTCCCGCCGGGCGCGCGGGTGTCGACCGGGACCGGGACGCGGGCGACCGACGAGTGCGGGTCCGATCCCGGTCCCGTCATCGGCTCAGTCCCCGCGTCCGACGGAGGAGCCGTCGCGTCGGTCGAGCAGGGAGCGGGCTGCGGGCCCGGGACCCGACCCGGCGCGCTCGCGGCCGGGGATCGGCACGTCGACGTCGTCGGCGACGGCGAACCGCGAGAGGTCGGCGACGCCCGAATCGACTTCCGCCACCGAGCCGTACGGGCGTCCGACGACGATGTCTCCCGCCTTGCTCCGGTTGATCCCCGGGATCGCCGTCAGCTCGTCCATCGACGCCGCGTTGACGTCGAGGGGGTAGGGGACGCCCGTCACCGAGCGGTAGCCGTGGTCCGTGATCGCCACGTCGATGGCGGTGCCGAGCTCGCGCTCGCCGGGGACGGCGACGAGAAGGGCGTACGTGCCGAGCTGGCGGCCGAACGTCTTCCCGTCCTGGTGGTACTCCAGGTGCACGTCGGGGAGGACCGTCCCCGGCGGGACCACCCGGTCGAGCATCGGGTTGTCGACGGTCTCGCGCACCTCCTTCTTGTACGCTTGGAACTGGTCTTTGTGCTCCTGGGCGATGTCGGCGCCCGTCTCGGCCATCTCCGTGCCGGCGAACGCCATCACCTGCCGGATGTTGATCCGGCGGAGCATGAGCCCCTCGTCGTAGACGGTCTGGAGGAACCGCTTGTTGTGCTCGTACGTCTCGGGGCGCTCGCCCGCGAGCCCGTGGACGAGGTTGATCCCGGGGAGGAGCTTCGGGAGCCGCGGCGAGGCGTCCGGCCCGGTCGAGGGGCCGGTCACCCGGTCGTCGGGACCGGGCGTCGTCTCCGGACCGTCGCCCGGGCGCCACCCGCCCTCCTCGTTGACGGCGCGGACGGCCTCCAGACACTCCTCGGCGGTGACGAGCAGGTTGTTCTGCTCTTGGACCACGGGGTCGGCAGACTCCAGCCCGAACGCGGCGGTGTCGCCCGGCGTGTTGTGCGCGGCGATCACCCGGATCGCCTCGCGGGAGGCCTCGGGGTAGTCGGTGATCGTCACCGGGTTCATGTTGTCGAGGTGGAGCGTCCGCAGGTCGGGCGCGACCTCGCGGATCCCGCCGTACAGCTCCCGGAGCGCGTCGGGGTTCGGCGCCTCGCCGTCGCCGCCGAACGCGAGGATGTCGGCCTGCCGGCCGAGCCGGAAGTGCCTGACCCCCCGGTCGGAGAGCGCGTCGACCTCGTCGACCACGGAGCGTGCCTCCCGGAACGCCGGGCTCCCGTACAGCGGCTCGGTACAGAACGAACAGCGGTAGGCGCACCCGCGCGAGGTCTCCATCTCGCAGATGAGGTAGTCGGGGTGGTTCGGGTGCTGCTCGACGACGAACGCGCCCTTCTCGGCCCACCGGTCGATCTCAGCGTTGTCGCGCATCCGGTTGCCGAACCCCTCTAACCCCTCGCGGACGAGGTCGTAGGCGGCCGCCTCCACGTCGCCCATGGCGACGAAGTCGTAGTCGAGGTCGTCGCGCTCGGTCTCCTGCGCGCCCGCGTTCTCCTCGCCGACGCCGAACCGCACGGGGCCGCCGAGCAGGGTGACCCCGTCCGCGGTCCACCCCAGCTCCCGGACCTCGTCCGGCTCGGCCGGGGTCCCGCCCACGTACTTCCCGGGAACCGTCATCCCGCCGACGTACACCATGAGGTCCGCGTTCGCGACGTCGGCGCGCTTCGAGCGGTCGTCGCGCAGTTCGTCGATGGTGTGGTAGGTGATCCGCGACTCGGGGACGCCCGCGTCGACGAGCGCGCCGGCCGTGTACCGCGGGTACGTCGAGATGTACGGCGGCACGCCGAAGTGCGCCGGCTCGTCGACGTAGCCGTCGACGATCGTGACGGAGAGGTCGTTCGGGTCGGACGGGAGCGAGCCCCGGCCCGACGCGGGCGAATCGGTCATGTTACCCCACCGTAGTCGGCCGAGACGGGAAAAGCGTGCGGAACGAACGGTGCGGGACGCGCAGGGCGGAACGCGGCGGGGAATCGCTTATATCGGACCGCTCGGGATCGAGAGCCATGCCCTCCGAGACGGTTTCGGCCCGACTGCGCGTCGTGCGGTACGTCGTGCTCGCCGGCGTCTGCCTCTTCGCCGCGGGACAGTTCTACGCCGCCGAGCCGCGCCCGTGGGGCGTCGCGGTCGCGTGGGCGGCCGGGACCGCCCTCGTCTTCGGACCGGTCGCGTGGCTGGCGCGGGACCGAGTCACGGAGGACCTCCGCGAGACGCTGACGTACGTCGCCGCAGGTGCGGGAATCCTCCTCGCGTCGGTCTGGCTCGGCGTCTCGCTCGCGTTCGCCCCGGCGCTGTTCCCGTACGGGCCCGGAGTCTGGGCGGGGTTCGCGCTCGGGATCCTCGTCGCGTTGCTCGCGGAGCGAACGGTCGTTCCGGAGCGACTGCGCGGCGCGGGGATCTGACCGCCGCGGCGGCAGCGCTAACCGCGCTGCCGCGCCCGAACGCTCCGCGCGCCTCGACCGCCGCCGCCACGCCGTTTAAGCCCTCGCCGACCCAACGGCTCCGTATATGCCATCGACGATGGAGGTCAAGTGCGAGAGCGACGACTGCGAGCTCGACATGTTCGAGAACCACTACACCTACGACGTGCCCGACGACCACGCGGTCGAGGACCTGTCGTGCCCGTACTGCGGCGGGAGCGACCTCGCCGAGATCGAGGTGTAGCCCGTGAGCGGACTCGTGGAGACGGGTCGGTCGGTGGTCCGTCGGGCCCTCGAACGCCTCGGCCGCGGGTGGAGCAAGATGCAGGAGCGGCGGCCGCTCTCGTACGACCTCCTCGAGAGCGACGACGCCTACCTGGTCGTCTTCGACGCCCCCGGCGTCCGCGGCGAGGACCTGAACGTGACGTTCCTCGATCACACCGTCGAGGTCGAGCTCGACCGGTTCCGCGACTTCTACGACGGGTACGAGATGCTGTTCCCCGGCCGCGGCGTCTCGCTCTCCGGGAGCGCCGACCTCCCGCGCGACGCGAACGTGACGCCGCAGGGCGCGAACGCGACGCTCACGCGGAACGGGACCCTCCAGGTCGAGATCCCGAAGAAGGACGACGGCCGCGACGTGGCCGTGGTCGAGGAGGAGGCCGCCGAAGACGGAACCGAAGCTGACCGCGACGCGGACGGCGCCTGACTCCGCGTCCCGCTCACTCCCCGGACCGGCGCTCCACGGACATTCCCTCCGCGATTTCGAACTCCTCGCTCCCGTCGAAGCGGTCGGGAGCGAACGCGTCGATCCACGGCGACGCCGACTCCTCCGAATCTCCCGCCTCGATCCCGTCGAGCGACGCCGACACCCCATCGGCGACGAGCTCGCCGATCGCCGGCGCGCGCATGAACCCGTGGCCCTGCCAGCCGGCGGCGACGAACACGCGGTCGGCGGGATCGCCGACCGGCCCGACGAGGGGGTCGCCGTCGGGCGTGGCCGTGCAGAGACCCGCCCACGCGCGCTCCACCTCCGGGCCGTCCGAGCCGACCGCGTCGAGTCGCTCGCGGAGCGTCGCCGAGACCGACTCCACGAACCAGTCGTCGCCCGTCGGGTCGTAGTCGTCCGGGTCGGCCGGGACCGGTTCCGTGCCGTCCCCGGCGAGCAGGCCGGTCGGGTGCGGCCGGACGTACGCGCCCGCCGTCGCGTCGTACACCATCGGGCCGTCGTAGCTCGCCGAGTCGCTACGGTCGCCGCGGGCGTCGCGGTCGCCGCGGTCGCCCCGCGCCATCAGCGCCTGTACCCGGTAGGGAACCACGGGGACCTCGACCCCCGCGTCGCCGAGGAAGCCGGCGGTGTGCGCGCCGACGGCGACGACGACGGCGTCGAACTCGCGGGCGCCCTCGCGTCGGGTCGCCCCGCCGACCCACAGTTCGGGACCGCCACCCGCGAGCGAGACCGGAGTGTCGGTCTCGACGGCGACTCCCTCGCGACGCGCGCGTTCACCCGCCGCGGCGACGTAGCTCGCGGGGTCACACCACCCCGCGTTCTCGGCCACTGCGGCGACGGCGAGGTCGTCGGTGGCGATGGGGAACCGGTCGCCGAGCGCTTCGGGGTCGACGACCGCCACGTCCCGACCGTGCGCGCGCATCCGGTCGACCATCGCCGGCACGGCCTCGGCGTCCGGGTCGCCCTCGCGGACGGCGATGACGTAGGGACACGGCGCGAACGAGAACCCGGGGAGCGAGCGATCGAACGCCCGGAACCGCTCCATCGCGCGGGCGGCCAGCGCGGCGTCGACGTCCTCGGCGTACGCGTCGTACAGCACGCCCGCCGCGCGCCCGGAGCTCCCGGCGCCGAGGTCGCCGCGGTCGTACAGCGTCACGTCGGCGCCGCGGGCCGCGAGGTCGGCCGCGGCGGTGACGCCGACGGCGCCGCCGCCGACGACCGCGACTTCGGGGGGTGAGGAGTCTCGGTCCGCCGGAGCGCCTCGCTCCGTCGACGCGTCTGATCGGCTCATGCGCTCGCCTGTCACCGATACGTCTTAAAAACGACGGGGCGGGCGTCTCCGGGGACCGAAGATACTGTTGAAACGCTTTGTAGTGGACACATCTGGTCTGGCCGCGGTCAGTACGGATACAGCGACGGGAGAGTACGGGAGTGACTGTCGCAGTTCGATGGCGGTGATTCGGTATTTAACTGAATTCGAGTGAAGACGACGATCCCTTATAAATGACGAGTGCGATGGCGCGCGCCCGTGAGCGGCCTTCAGGCCGCGAACGGCGCCGCGCGAGGGAGTCGGCCACTCGGAGCGAAGCGGAGAGTGGCCGACGAGGCTGGGGAGGTGCGAGGTGCGGGGCGGGGCGGTGCGGTCCCGCGAACGGAATGAGCGGGAGCACGGAAGTCGCAGCCCGCGCAGCGAACGAAGTGAGCGAGCAGGACCAGGGCGAGATCGAAGGTCTCGCTTGCTCACGCGGTGACACCGCGTGACCGTCTTCCGGTGGTCGGGTGGGACTCAAAGGGGCTGGGGCTTTGGAGGTGTTCACCGCAGCGGCGTCGATCACGGATACACAGCCGCCAGCAATATCACTCGATCGCTTATAAATAACCGTTTCACCAATCCGCTATACCCACCCCCGCTATCGATCAAAAAGCGCTCATCAGCGAACGGCTGTCTCACGCCGTATGTGCCCGACTACGACAGGAACTCGTCGATCCCGCGTGCCGGGTAGCCGACGACGTGGTCGACGCCGACCTCGCGGAGGTCGGCGACGCGATCGCGGACGGTCTCGGGCGACCCGACGAGCGCGAAGTCCCGCGCGGCCGCCGAGAGCACCTCGCGGGCGCGGCCGGTCGCTTCCGAATCGGTCGGTTGCGCGTCGTCGGAGTCCCCGTCCGGCAGCGCGCGGGCCACCGGCCGGCGGCGGGCGACGTACGCGCCCACGGCGTCGAGGACGGCGTCCTCGTCGTCGGTCAGGACGGTCGGCGCGTAGACGGCGACCTCGCCGTCGAACCCGGCGGCGCGGAGGGCGCGCACGTCGCGGTCGGTCGACCGGGAGAGCAGTTCGAACTGGGTCCCGCCCGCCGCCAGCGCGACGCGCTCGACGCCCTCCGTGCCGACCCACGCGTCGGGGGCGGCGCGCCGCGCGGCCCCGAGCCGGGGGGCGACCGCGCGCGACGACTCCTCGTCCGTGAGGTAGGCGCCGTGGCCCGCGACGAGCACCCGGCGGGCCGCGTCCGGGACCCGGGCCACCAGCGAGTCGTCCCCGAGCGGGTCGAACCCGTCCGCTCGCACCGGCGTGGTGACGTACAGCTCCGTTTCCGCGGCCACCCGGTCGAGCGTCGCCGCGTCCGGGAGGTGGTCGCGCCCCTCGTAATCGATCGTCACCCGATCGAGCGGGAGCTCGACGGCCCGCGACACGTCGCACTCGGCGGGTTTCAGCGCCACGGCGTCGATTCCGGTCCGGGCGACCGCCTCGCGACCGGTCAGCATCGGGCGGTCACCCCGATCGGCGGCGCGGCCGCTCTCGGGTACGGCGCGTCTGTTCGCCGCGCGGTGTCGATGCTCACGGAGAAGACCTCATCACGATCGCGGAACCCGATCCATCGCCTGTGCGGCCATGACTGGAAGCCGGTAGTCGCGTGCGCCGCATAAACCCGTCGCGACGCGGCAATATTGCCGACGCGGCCGTCGCCGTCCGCGCCCGTGAGTCCGTGAGGAGACGGAACCCGGTGACGCGCGCGTCCCCGGCCACGTTATGGGCCTCGCGCCCGTGTGATCGGTATGAACCAACTCGTGGACGGCGAGTGGCGGACGGACGCGTACGAGGCGACGGGCGAGGACGGCTCGTTCCAGCGCGGCGAGACGACGTTCCGGAACTGGATCGCCGGCAGCGACGTACCCGACCACGTCGACGCCGAGCCCGACGACCGGTTCCAGCCCGAGGCGGGCCGGTACCACCTGTACGTCTCCTACGCCTGTCCGTGGGCGCATCGAACCCTGCTCGCGCGGTCGCTGCTCGGCCTGGAGGACGCCATCGGCGTCTCGGTCGTGGACCCGTACCGCGCCGAGGACGGCTGGCAGTTCACCCCCGAGAAGGAGGGGTGTACGCCCGACCGCCTCCACGGCAGCGACTCCCTCCGCGAGCTGTACGTCGCGGCCGACCCCGACGCCACCTGTCGCGTGACCGTCCCCGTGCTGTGGGACACCCAAGAGGAGACGATCGTCAACAACGAGTCCCGCGAGGTCCTGCGGATGCTCTCGACCGCGTTCGACGACCTCGGCAACGACGTGTCGCTGCTGCCGGGCGACGGCGACGAGGCGACCGTCGCGGCGGTCGACCAGGTGATCACCGACATCTACGAGCCCGTCAACAACGGCGTCTACCGCGCCGGCTTCGCGAAGTCTCAAGGGGCCTACGACGAGGCGATCGACGAGCTGTTCGGCGCGCTCGACGGCTGGGACGAGCGCCTCGCCGATCGGCGCTACCTCGTCGGCGACTCGCTCACCGAGGCCGACATCTGCATGTTCACCACGCTGGTCCGGTTCGACCAAGTTTATCACACCCACTTCATGTGTAACAAGCAGTTCGTCCACCAGTACGAGCACCTCTGGCCGTACCTCCGCGACCTCTACCAGACCGCGGGCGTCGCCGAGACGGTGAACATGAGCCACATCAAGGAGCACTACTACACGACGCACCCGGACGTGACGCCCTCCGGGATCATCGCGCGCGGCCCGGACCTCGACTTCGAGGCGGCCCACGACCGCGACCGGCTCGGCGGCGAGGCGCCGACGCCAGACGTGGCGGACTGAAGGGCTGACGCGGGTGACGGAGCGGTTTATAAATCGACTTTTGAATCCGGAGATGTGCGGTGGCGCGTGCCGACGGGCAGCCGTCAGGCTGCGAGTCGCGCGCGAGGCTGGGGCTTTGGAGGTGTTGGCCGTCGATCCGCTGTCAACGGTTTATATGCAGTCGATCGGTACTGCGCCGGCAACTACTCCGTCGCAAAAAGCAACGAAAACCCACCGATCCGAAACCGCTCCGTATCAGGCCACTGCGGCCGCGATCTCCTCCTCGGTCAGGAACACGTCCTCGCCGGTCTCCGCGTCGAACAGGTGGATGTCGGCCTCCTCGAACACCACGCCCACCTCGTCGCCGGCCTCGGGCAAGACGTCCGGAGTCGACCGCGCGAGGAAGTCCTCGTTGACCGTGAGGTGGACGTAGTTGTCGGAGCCGATCGGCTCGACGACCTCGACGGTCGAGGCGAGCGTCTCGTCGCCGGTCGGGTGCTCCACGATCCGGATGTTCTCGGGACGGATCCCGAGCGTGTAGGGCGCGTTCTTCAGCTCGTGGCCCGTGACGTACTCGTCGCTGAGCTCGAACGCGAGCCCGGCGTCGTCGCTGCGGATCGTCGCCGACGAGCCGTCGGTCTCGACCTCCACGTCGATGAAGTTCATCGAGGGCGAGCCGATGAAACCGGCGACGAACTCGTTGACCGGGTTCTCGTACACCTCCGTCGGCTTCCCGACCTGCTGGAGCTCCCCGTCGTTCAAGATCGCGAGGCGGTCGCCCATCGTCATCGCCTCCTCCTGGTCGTGGGTGACGTACATCGCGGTGACGCCGAACTCCTTCTGGAGCTTCTGGATCTCCGCGCGCATCTCGGTGCGGAGCTTGGCGTCGAGGTTGGAGAGCGGCTCGTCGAACAGGAACACCTCTGGCTCGCGGGCGATGGCGCGGCCCAGCGCGACGCGCTGTTTCTGCCCGCCGGAGAGCTCGTCCGGCTTGTCGTCGAGTAAGTCCGCGATCCCCATCATCTCGGCCATCTCGGTCACGCGCTCGCGGCGCTCCTCCGCGGTCATATCGGTGCTCATCTTGAGCCCGAACTCCATGTTCCCCAGGACCGTCTTGTGTGGGTACAGCGCGTAGTTCTGGAACACCATGGCGACCGGGCGCTCCTTCGCGTGCATGTCGGTGACGTCCTCGTCGTCGAACCGAACGGCGCCCGACGTGGGCTCCTCCAGTCCCGCCACCATCCGGAGCGTGGTCGTCTTCCCGCACCCCGACGGCCCGACGACGGTCACGAACTCGCCGTCCTCGATCTCCAGGTCGATGTCGTCGACGGCGACGATGGTTCCCCGGTCGAACTCCTTCCGGAGCGTGTCGAGCGTGACTCTTGCCATTTACTGGCAAAGGGAGCTTCTCGCATATTAGTTCTTTGCTGTTTTTTCGATATGTGAGGAATAATCTCATCTCAGATGTAGACCACCGTCGGGATCGAGACAACCGTTGTCCGGGGTCCCCGAGTGACCGCGATTCAGACGCCGAGACGCCTCGACGAGCGGTGAACACGGCTCGACGAGGAAGCACCTGACCGGGTGATTCCCGGGACGCTTCGACGGCAGTCGAGAGCGACCACCCCAAAAACTAAATGTATGAATATGTAATTCATCGTTTGTTGTAGACACATGAACGAGAAACGCAGAACGCTACTGAAGACGATGGGGGGAAGTACCGTGCTCGCGGCGCTCGCGGGCTGTATCAGCACCGGCGGTGACGGCGGCGACGGGTCCGACGGCTCCGACGAATCGGACGGCTCCGACGGGTCGGACGGTTCCGGCGGATCGGACGAGTCTGACGACTCAGACGACTCCGCGGGAGTCGACGACCCGGGAACCGCGACGCTGTGGACCGACCTCTCCGACGGCGAGGACGAGGCCATGTCCACCTACGTCGACCAGTTCGAGTCGGAGACGGGTCACACGATCAACAAGGAAGAGCCCGGCGGCGAGCTCGACCAGCAGCTCGAGACGGCGATCCCGTCCGGAGAGGGCCCCGACTCGTGGGTCTGGGCGCACGACTGGGTCGGCCGCTTCGCGGTCCGGGAAGACCCGCCCTTCCTCTACGACGCGAGCGACGACATCGACTCGCTCGACGCCTTCACCGAGACCGCACAGCAGGCGGTTCAGTACGACGGCGCGGTCCACGGACTCCCGTTCGCCTCCGAGACCGTCGCCCTGTTCTACAACGAGGACATGGTCGACGAGCCGCCGGAGACGCTCGACGACATGGTCTCCGTCATGGACGAGTACCACAACCCCGAGAACGGCGAGTACGGCCTCTCGTACCCGGTGACGGACCCGTACTTCGTCAGCGGCTTCATCCAGGCGTACGGCGGCGACATCTTCGACGAGGAGAACCTCGAGGTCACCCTCGACAGCGACGAGTGTAAGCAGGGCATGGACGCGCTCGAAACGCTCTTCGACTACGTCCCGGCCGACCCCGGCTACGAGTCGCAGATCGTCGCGTTCGCGGACGGCGCCGCTCCGTTCGCGATCAACGGCCCGTGGGAGATCGCGAACCTCTCCGGGGAGATCGACAACCTGGGGGTCACGACGCTCCCGACGGTCGACGGCAACAACCCGCGGTCGTACTCGGGGATCCAGACGTTCTACTTCAGCGCCATGCTGAGCGACGCCGACCAGTCGACGATCGACGCGACCACCGGACTCGCCGAGTGGTACACCACGAACGAGGACATCGTCGAGACCAACGCCGCCGAGCAGGGATACATCCCGGTTCTCACCTCCGTCGTCGAGGACGGAGACCTCTCGTCGGACGTTCAGGCGTTCGCCCAGCAGGTCGACCACGGCGTCCCGATCCCGACCCATCCCGATATGAACGACGTCTGGGACCCCCTGACGAACGCGCTGACGAACGTTTTCAACGGCGACGAAGAGAGCGACGCGGCGCTCGACAGCGCGGCCGAAACGATCCGGGAGAACCAGTAGGCGGCCTCCCACCTAGCAACCATGGCCTCTTCACACACCGGCACCGGCGCGAGCGGCTTGGCGCGGCTCCGAGCAGCGGTCCCGTTCTCCAACCGCGACTGGGGGCTCCTTCTCGTCATCCCCGGAGTCATCCTCTTTTCGAGCTTCATGCTGTATCCGATCGTCTACCTGTTTTATATCTCGCTGACGGACGCGACGTTCGCCGGGTCGGTGATCGGCGGCGGCGCCGATCTGATCGGCCTGGACAACTACGTCCAGCTGTTGAGCGACTCGCAGTTCTGGACATCGATGACGACGACGTGGCTGTTCGTCGCCGTCTCGCTCGTGATCAAGGTGTTTCTGGCCGTCGGCATCGCGCTCCTCTTGAATCACGCGCGCGTCTTCGGGAAACGCTACATGCGCGCGGCGGTGATCGTCCCGCTGGGGTTCCCCGGCATCTTCACGATCACCGTCTGGCGCGGGATGTTCAGCGACGCCCGGTTCGGCGTGTTCAACACGATCCTCGGTCGGTACAACGGGGTCATGTCGTCGCTGTCGGCGCCCGAAATCCTGCTGTTCGACGTTCCGATCGGCTTCCTCAGCGGGCGCTGGGAGGCGTTCTTCGCGTACGTCACCACGGAGGTGTGGCTGGCGTATCCCTTCATGGTGATCATCATCGTGAGCGCGCTGCAGGACGTGCCGCGCGAGCTTCACGAGGCCGCGATGGTCGACGGCGCCGGCTTCCTCGAGCGGTTCCGCACCGTGACGCTCCCCGCGATCAGGCGCCCGGTGCTGTTCGCGTCGATCCTCACCGGCGCGACGGCGTTCCAGCAGTTCCTGATCCCGTGGGTGTTCAATCAAGGCGGGCCGGCGCGACAGAACGAGCTGATCATCGTGTACGGCTACCGCGAGGCGATCAGCTTCAACGAGTTCGGCCTCTCGGCGGCGATCCTGATCGTCGCGATCGCCGTTATCGGCCTGTTCATGTACGCCGCCGTGCGCTACGGCGGCCTCGCAGAGGGGGTGGGTGACGAATGAGCGCCCTGCAGTCCGCGCTGGCGCTTATCAGCGCGAAGCTGATCGCGTTCGTGACCGCGCCGAAGCGGTTCGTCGTGTCGCTCCGGCGGACGGTGTACGACCTCCGTACCGGGAGACGGACGCCGTGGGACGTCTCGAAGAGCGTGTTGATGACCCTGTTCGGGCTCGCGATGGTGTTGCTGCTGTTGTTCCCGCTGTTCTGGATCTTCACGGCGTCGCTCGCCGAGGGGACCCGGCTGTTCAACACGAGCGGGATCTTCCCGGACCCGTCGACGTACAACCTCGGCGCGTATCGCTGGGTCGTCTTCGAGTCCGACTTCTTCTTCGTCGACGGCGACTGGGGGTACCCCCAGCTCGTCCTCGGCGGAGGGAGCGGGCTGGTCAGCTTCCGGTGGGTCGGAACGGAGACCGGCCCCGGAGCGCTGTTCAACAGCCTCTACCTGGTGAGCGTGACGATCGTGGCCGGCTTCGCGATGATCGTCCCGGCCGCGTACGCGTTCTCGCGCCGGAGCTTCGTCGGTCGCAAGCGGATCCTCTACGGCTACGTGCTGTTCACGCAGATCGGCGCCGGGCTGTCGATCGCGACGCTCGTCGCCCTCTACTCGCTGTTCAGCTCGTACGGACTCACGAACAACCTGTTCATCCTCGGGCTGTTCTACGCCGCGGGGGCGATCCCGTTCAACACGTGGCTGCTGAAGACGTACATGGACAACATCCCGATCTCCTACGAGGAGGCGGCGATGGTCGACGGCGCGAGCTTCCTGGACACGATCCGAGAGATCATCATCCCGCTCACGAAGCCGGGACTCGCCGTCGTCCTCATCTTCGTCTGGCTCGCCGGGTGGAACGAGTTCATCATCGCGCAGACGCTGCTCTCACCGGAGAACTACCCGCTCTCGGTGGAGCTGTACAACCTCGCGACCGAGGGGCGGTTCTCCACGCCGTGGACGCGGTTCGCGGCGTTCGCGAACCTGTTCGCGCTCCCCGTCGCGATCGTCTACTTCGCGGCCCAGCGCTCCGTCGAGGACGGGCTGTCGTTCGGCGGGATGGAGGGATAAGCGGGACGGTCCGGTTTCCCTTCGTTCTGCGTTCTCTCATTCTTGGGTGTATTTATACGCGATCGATGACTCGACGACGAACCGCTTCGAAGCGACGGTCGTTCGTTTATAAATGGGTTGCTACCGGATCGACGGTGAACACCGCCACGCCCCAGCCGCGACGGCTCGCGCGCCTTGCTGTCGTTCGAGACGCCTTCGGCGTCTCGTGATGTTGCCAGACTCCTCTGGAGTCTGGCCGCTAGCCGGAAGTCTCTGACTTCCGGCGATGTCGTCAGAACGCAGAGCGTTCTGACTGCTAGCCGGAAATCTCCGATTTCCGGCGATGACGAGAGAGCGAAGCTCTCTCTCGAACCACGCCCCTCGCTCGCTGCGGTGCTTGCGTCGCCGAGCGTCGCCCTCGCGGCAGCGAGGCGCTTCGCGCCTCTGGCAGCCGGCGGCGTTGCCGCCGGCGACTGCCCCTTTGAGTCCCGCCCACCTGCAACCGCACCGCAGCCTCACACCTCCCCAGCCTCGTCGGTCGTCCTCCGCGTTGCTCCGGACGACCGACTCCCTCGCGCGTACGGCTCGCGGCCTGTCGGCCGCTCACCGGCGCGCGCCACCGCAGTTCGACTTATAAATGACGACGCTCCCGACACACCGTCCGTCTCGCGTCGCCGTCGGCGACAACGGCTTCAAGTGCGCGCTCGTCCGACCGGTGAGTAGCAATGGAGCCGCCGAACATCGAGCGGTTGGACGAGCGGACCGTCCAGCGCATCGCGGCCGGCGAGGTCGTCGAGCGCCCGGCGAGCGTCGTCAAGGAGCTGATCGAGAACAGCCTCGACGCGGGCGCGACGCGCGTGGCCGTGTCGGTCGAGGCCGGCGGCACCGAGGGGATCCGCGTCCGCGACGACGGCGTCGGCATCCCGGCCGACCAGTTGGAGGCGGCCGTCGCGGAACACGCCACGTCCAAGATCGGCGACATCGAGGACCTCGACCGCGGCGTCGGCACTCTCGGCTTCCGCGGCGAGGCGCTGTACACCGTCGGCGCGGTCTCGCGACTCACCGTCCGGTCGCGCCCGCCCGGCGCCGACGCGGGCGCGGAGATCGCCGTCGAGGGCGGCACGGTCGGGGAGGTGCGCCCCGCCGGCTGCCCCGAGGGGACGACCGTGGAGGTCGACGACCTCTTTTATAATACGCCCGCCCGCAAGAAGTTCCTCAAGCGGACCGCGACCGAGTTCGACCGCGTCAACGCGGTCGTCACCGGCTACGCGCTCGCGAACCCCGGCGTCGCCGTCTCGCTGGAACACGACGGCCGGGAGACGTTCGCGACCGAGGGGAACGGGGACCTCCGGTCGGCCGTGCTCGCCGTCTACGGCCGCGAGGTCGCGGAGGCGATGGTGGACGTGGCGTGGGCGCCGGGAGGTTCGGAAACCGATCCCCCCGTTCGCGGCGTCACCGGCCTCGTCTCGCACCCGGAGACGACCCGGTCGACCCGCGAGTACCTCGCGACCTACGTCAACGGTCGGTACGTCACCGCGAGCGCCCTGCGCGAGGCCGTCCTCGACGCGTACGGCGGCCAGCTCGCGCCCGATCGGTACCCCTTCGCGGTGCTCTTCGTCGAGGTCCCGCCCGGCGACGTGGACGTGAACGTCCACCCGCGCAAGCTGGAGGTCCGGTTCGACGAGGAGCCGGCGGTGCGCGAGGCCGTCGAAGACGCCGTGGAGGAGGCCCTCCTGGACCACGGGCTGATCCGCTCGACGGCCCCCAGGGGTCAGTCGGCCCCGGACGAGGCGACGGTCGCTCCCGAGAGCTCCGAGACCGAGGCCGTCGGCGGCGCCGGGACCGACCACGAGCGCGCCGCGCTCGGCGGTCGGAGGGGGGAGGATCGAGACGGCGACGACCCGGACGACAGCGACGACCCGGACGACAGCGGCGACCCGGACGACAGCGGCGATTCAGACGACAGCGGCGATCCGACTGCCGGGTCCGTGACCAGCGCGTCCGAACTAGACCCCACGGACGAGGAGGCGTGGGCGGTGGGCGACGTTGGGTCGGACACCGCCGATTCCGCCCGTTCCGCCGGCTCCGCGTCCGACCGCCCCTCGCCGCGGAGCTGGCAGTCGGACCCGGACGAGGCCGGGAACGGGGCGGAGGACGACGACGCCGGTGCGGTCGCCGGTACCGAGGCCGAGACCGAGACCGCCCCCGGAGAGGCGGGGGGAATCGACCGGTTCGACGGCCCGGGAGGCGACGACGCCGATTCCGGTGCGGCCGACTCCGCGTCGGCTGCCGCCACCGACTCGCGCTCGACCGCGACCGCCCAGCGGACCCTCGACGGCGAGTCGACGAGCGCCGAACGCACGTACGACTCGCTCCCGCCGCTGCGGGTGCTCGGACAGCTCCACGAGACGTACGTCGTCGCCGAGGCGCCCGACGGGCTCGTGTTGATCGACCAGCACGCCGCCGACGAGCGCGTGAACTACGAGCGTCTGCAGGCCGCCTTCGCCGACGGCGCCGACGCGCAGGCGCTCGCCGAGCCCGTCCGGATCGAGCTCACCGCGCGGGAGGCGGCGCTGTTCGAGGAGTTCGTCGACGACCTCGCCGGGATCGGGTTCCGCGCCGAGCGCGCGGGCGAGCGCGAGGCGGTCGTCCGCTCGGTCCCCGCCGTCTTCGACGCCGCGCTCGATCCGGGGCTCGTCCGGGACGTGCTCTCCGCGCTCGTCGACGACGCGGCCGCGGGCGACGAGCCGGTGACGGACGTGGTCGACGAGCTGCTCGCGGACCTCGCGTGTTACCCCTCCGTGACCGGGAACACCTCGCTGACGGAGGGGTCGGTCGTCGACCTGCTCGACCGGCTCGACGCCTGCGAGAACCCGTACGCCTGCCCGCACGGGCGCCCGGTCGTGATCCGGCTCGACCGCGACGAGATCGGGTCGCGGTTCGAGCGCGACTACCCCGGTCACGCCGGGCGACGCGCAGAGTGAGCCGGCGGGGGAATCTCCCCGCCCCGCCGACCGCAGAGAGGTACGCTTTAGGTGGGCGCCGTGGACCCACGGGTATGGAACGCGTAGCGATCATCGGCGCGTCGATGACCCGGTTCGGGCAACGCGACGCGTGGGTGCGCGAACTGTTGGCGGAGGCGGGCGCGGCCGCGCTCGACGACGCCGGGATCGACGGCGACGACCTCGATCACCTGTACGTCTCGAACATGGCCAGCGGCGAGTTCGAGGGCCAGACGGGGGTCCCGAACGCGCTCGCCCACGATCTCGCGGCACAGCCCGCCTACACCGCTCGGATCGACCAGACGTCCTCCTCGGGCGGCGCGGGCGTGTACGCCGCGTGGCAGTCGGTCGCCTCGGGCGCAAGCGACCTCACAATGTTAGTCGGCGGCGAGAAGATGACCCACCGGACGACCGCTGAGGCGACCGACGTGATCGCGTCGCTCACCCATCCGGTCGAGTACAAACAGGGCGTCACGCTCCCCTCCTTCGCGGGGCTCACGGCGCGGCTCTACCTCGACACGTACGACGCCCCCCGCGAGAGCCTCGGGAAGGTCGCGGTGAAGAACCACAGGAACGGCGTGGACAACCCCCACGCCCAGTTCCGGAAGGAGGTCGACCTCGACACGGTGCTCGACTCGCCGATCGTCGCCGACCCGCTGCGGCTGTACGACTTCTGTCCGATCACGGACGGCTCCGCCGCGCTCGTGTTCTGTCCCGAGTCGGTCGCCGAGGAGTACGTCCCCGAGGACGAGTACGCGGTCATTTCGGGGATCGGCGGCGCGACCGACACCCACGTCGTCCACGAGCGCGCGGACCCGACGACGATGGGCGGCGTCGTCGACTCCTCCGATATCGCCTACGAGATGGCCGGGATCTCGCCGGACGACGTCGACGTGGCGGAGCTCCACGACATGTTCACCATCCTCGAGTTCCTGCAGAGCGAGGACCTCGGCTTCTTCGAGAAGGGCGAGGGGTGGAAGGCGGTCGAGGAGGGCGTCACCGACCGCGACGGGGAGCTCCCGATCAACACCTCCGGCGGACTCAAGTCGAAGGGACACCCCCTCGGCGCGAGCGGCGTCGCACAGGTGTACGAGATAGTCCAGCAGGTCACCGGGAACGCCGGCCCGCGGCAGGTCGAGGCCGACACGGGCCTCGCCTGCAACGTCGGCGGGTTCGGGAACTGCGTGACCACCGCGATTCTGGAGGGAAGCCAATGAGCGACGACGACGCGGACGACGCGAGCGGAACCGACGACGCGACCGCCGAACCGGCCTTCGAGGCCGCCGAGTACGTGGACGGGACGATCACCTACCCGCCCCACACCGTGAGTCCCAACGGCGCCGAGCGCGTCGGGACGGTCGACCTCCGGGCGTACGAGGGCCGGGTCCTCACGTGGACGACCTCGACGGCGACGCCGCCGGGCGTCCGCGAGCCCAACACCCTCGCCATCGTCGAGTTCGACATGGGCGACGACTACGACGGCCCGGCGGTCCGCGCGCTCGGACAGATCGCCGAGCGCGAGGACGGAGGTGGGGAGGCGTTCGACGTGGACATCGGCGACCGCGTCGAGCCCGTCTACGCCGACGAACTCCGCGAGCCGGGCGCCGGGATCCGCGAGCCCGAGAGCCAGGACTGGGACGGCTTCCGGTTCCGGCCGGTCGAGGAGTAGCCGCGCTCGTTTTTCGCGTTTTTTTGCTCACACCCGCCGGTAGTCGCCGAGCCGCGTCCCGTCGAGTAGGTAGGCGTCGGCGGCCGGCAGCGCGTCCGGGAGGAACGGCGCGAGGAACGACTGGCCGTCGACGTTGACCCACGTCCCGCCGGAGCGCTCGTTGAACGCGGGGAAGACGACGAGTTCGGGCGGGTCTCCGGATGGTTCCGCCTCCGGATCCCCCTCCTCGACGAACGCGCTCGGATCGAGTCGACCGCGGAGCCACGCGCGCTCGACGCGCGAGCCGCCGACCGCGTCCTCCAGCCGCACTTGGGGGTGCTCGTGGCCCATACACACCACGTCGGCGTCGAGCAGGTCCGGGATCGGCCACGTGTGGCCGTGGCAGACGCCGACGCCAGCGCCGGCGGTCACACCGCCGCTACCGACACCGCCGCTACCGACGCCGCTACCGCCACCGATCACGCCGCCTCCGGCCCCGATCACGTCGAGGTCGTCGGCGAACGCCTCGGCGACGCCCGCGTCGTGGTTCCCCTCGACGAGCGTCATCGGGACGCGGTCCGTGACCGCTCGGATCAGCTCGACGAGCTCCTCGCGCTCGTCGCCGTCGGGCGCCCCGATCCGGTGGGCGAGGTCGCCGAGGACCACGAGTCGGTCGGCCTCGGTCTCGGTGATGAGGCCGCAGAGCCGCTCGCGGCGCTCGTCGGCCCGAGAGTCAAGTTCGACGCCGCGCTCGTAGCGGAGTCCGACCTCGATGCCGGCGTGCACGTCGGCGACCAGCAGCGCGCGCTCGCTCCCGAGGTCGGCCACGGCCGCCGGCTCGTCGACGATCGGCTCGACGGCGGGCGAGGCGCCCGGCGCCATCAGATCGGCTTGAGCACGCCGTCGCCGGGCTCGTAGCACTTCCCGCTCATCAACGCGTCCTGGATCGCGTCCTCGACCGCGTCGGCGGCGACGCCGTGGTCGTCGACGACCGCCTCGACGACCGCCTCGCGGTCGGCACCGTCGCCGTCGTCGAGCGCGCCCATCGCGTCGATAGCGACCGCTTCGAGGTCGACAGCGTCGGCCGACTCGGCCCCGTCGTCGTCCGCCGGCTCCTCGCTCGCCGGAGCCGGATCGGCGGCGGCCGGCTCCTCGGCGTCCGCTGACACCGCGGCGCCCTCCTCGGCCGGGGGCTCGTTCATCTCCTCGGGGTCCGGCACGTCGATGTCGGCCTCGCCGGGCTCCTCGACTTCGCTCCCGGTCGAGAAGTCGGTGCCGAACTCCGACTCGATCTCCTCGCGCTCCTCCTCGTCGAGTTCGTACATCTCGTCGGAGGCGGGCTCGGTCGTCGGCTCGTCGAGATCGATGTCGGTGGCGTCTCCTTGGGTGTCGCCCGCCACGGCGTCGTCGGCCCCGGCGTCGTCGAGGCCGGCGTCGAAGTCGCCGAGTCCGTCGCTCTCGTCCTCGGTCTCCGAGCCGATGGGTTCGGAGTCGGAACCGATCGAGTCGGTCTCCGAGGAACCGGAATCGATGGTCTCGGTCGTCGCAGCGGTCTCGACGGTCTCGGCCGCCTCAGGCGTCTCTTCACCTGCGGCTGCGGACTCGGTCTCAGAGGCGGGTTCCGGCTCTGAATCGGATGCCGGCTCGGATGTGGACTCCGGCTCAGAGGCGGTCTCCGGCTCGGATGTGGACTCCGGCTCAGAGGCGGTCTCCGGCTCGGATGTGGACTCCGGCTCAGAGGCGGGGTCGTCAGAGTCGGAGACGGCCGGTTCCGATTCCGCTGCCCCCTCGTCGGCGACCGGCTCTTCCGGCGCCTCGATCGTCACGTCCGTCTCCGGGAGCGACCCGATCGCGGCCTCGCCGCCCGCGTCGGGCGCGATTTCGGGCGCGCGCACCTCGTCGCGGTCGCCGGCGATCAGCTCCAGGGCGTCGACGGCGAGCCGACGGAGCGCCTCGACGTAGGCGGTCGAGGTGTCGTAGTGGGCGATTGCCTTCGGGATTCCCGCCGCCAGCGACGCGGGTGCGCCGCCCGATTCGAGAGCCGCGCGGAGCTCCTCGCCGCGGAGGTCCGACTCGAGGGCCTTCGCGAAGACGGCGAGCCGGTCGAGGGTGGCCTCGGCGGCGGAAACGACCCAGCGGTCGCGGGTGTCGGCGTCGACCGCGTTGAGGCTCTCCGGGCGGACCGAGGTGAACACCCGGTCGGAGTCCTCCGGCTCGAAGGTGCGCGCCTTGCCCGTGAGCGCGACGAACGCCGGCGGATCGGCGCGTTCGAGGAACGTCTGCGCCTCGGGCTGGTACTGTCCCGCGTAGGTGACGAACGCGCCTGAGGGGTCGACGACCCGCCCGCGGCGCGTCTCGTCGTTGACGCGCTCGACCTCGGTGAGCACGCCCGCGACGAACAGCCGATTCACGCGCGCGCCGGTCGGCATGACGACGTAGTTGGGGGCGCGCTCCTCGTCGCTCTCGGAGTACGAGAGGGAGGCGTCGTCGAACTCGGCCGCGAACACCCGGTGAGCGACCTCGCGGGCGCCCGGCCCGTCGTCGCTCATTCGCCCACCTCCGCGAGCGCGGCGCGAGCGTGGTCGGCCGGGTCGTCGTCCGCGAGTTCGAACTCGGCCGCGTCGAGGTTGGCGCCGTAGTCGTCGACCGAGAGGTTCCCCCGGACGCGGTAGGCGCGCCCGACGAGCGAGTCGGCGATCGCCTCGGCGACGACCTCCTTGTCCATCGCGTCCTTCGCGGCGTCGAGGGCGTCGTCGAGCCCGCCGCCGTACACCTCGGCGGTCAGTTCGTCGTCGAGCACGACGGTGACGGTGTCGGTGCCGTCGTCGACGATCGCCTTCACGCGGAGGTCGTCTTCGCCGTCCACGTCGCCGTGGCTCCGACACTGGCCGTTCTGGACCACGCGACCGCACTCCGGACAGCGCTCGATGAGCCCGGAGCCGTCGCGGATCTCGAGGACGTTGCCGACGACCTCCACGTCGAACATCCCGCCGGAACCGACCGCCTCGGCGATCGACAGGCGGGGAGCGTCCTCGGCGACTTCGACCGGATCGGGGAGCGGGGTCACCGTCGAGAACTCGGTGAGGTTGATCGAGGGGACGCCGCGGAACTCCCGGACGTACACGTCCTCGATCCGGAGGTCGGCGCCCGGCTTCAGCTCGGAGCGGGGCTGCCAGTCGGTGAACGGCAGCTTCGCGGTGGCGTCGCCGAGGACCCCCTCCAGGATCTCCGTCTCGCCGTCGCGTCCGGAGATCGTCTTCTCGTCGACCTCCAGCACGCGGACCTCGACGTTGCGGCCGCGGTCGCCCGCGGCGATGTCGACGAGGCTCCGGTCGCCGCCGACCGCCCGGTCGACTTCGACCGGCTCGTCGGCGATCGCGACGGTCGTCGAGTCGTTGAGGTTGAGCTCCGGCTCGCCCTCCCACTCGCGGACGCCGGCGTTGCCGATCGTCAGCGAGTCGCCGGGCTCGAACCCGAAGTCCTGCCACGCGGTGTAGGAGATGACGCCGGTCTCGTCGGCGATCTCCCCCTCGCGGATCGTGAGGTCGTCGCCCTGGTACCGGATTGTGCGGGTCCCCTGCGTGAGAACGCGAACGGTCACCGTCACGCCGTCGTGGTCGGTGGTGATCTCGCCCACGTCGACCGAATCGGGCGTCGGCGTCGAGCCGCCGCCTCCGCCGCCGTGCTTCCGGCGGACGCTCTGTTTGGCCTCCTCGATCGGGACGCTGTACTCCAGTAGGTTCTGCAGGTCGGCTGTGACCTCCTCTTTGTCGACACCGAGGTCGGAGGCGAGCTCCTCGGCATGGCTGTTGACGTCCATCGGGTCGGGGTTCGACGCGACCGCACAAAAGGGTTCACCACCCCTCTCGTCTGGCCGCCGAAAGCGCCGCGACGGTCGGTAGTGCTAAACCGTCCCCGTCCGCAACGTGGGGCATGGACGAGATCGACATCGACGCGCGCGTCACGGGGGAGCGGACTGTCATCGACGTGAGCGGGACTCGCGACGTCGCGGTCGTCGTTCGCTCCGCGAGCGGCGAGCGGATCTACCTCCCACCGGAGGATTTCAACGAGCCCGTGTCCGGGTCGCCGTACACCTCCCCGTATCAGGGCGGAAGCGGCGTCGACGGCGAGGAGAGCCCGTACGGCGGCGAGTCGGGAAGCACCCGCGGCGTGTCCGAGACCGCGGACGGGTTCCGGATCACCCACCCGGAGGCGGCCACCGAGTTCGACGTGTACCGCGGCGACGACGAGTGATCGACGGCGGGTAATCGTCGACGGAGAAACGGACCGAGAGAAACGGAATTTCGAGCGCCTGAGTCTTTTGAGCGTCCTACGCCTTTCGAGCGCCCTACGCCACGTCTTCGTACACGGCCAGCGTGTCCTCTGTGACCTCCGACCACTCGCGGCGCTCGTACTCCGGGGGCCGCTCGCGGTCGAGCGCGGTGGCGATTCCGTCGACGATCGACTCCGAGTCGACTTCGACCTCGACGAGACAGCCGTCGGGGAGCACCTCGGCGACGCCCGACCGAGTCGCGACGACCTGCGTCCCGGCCTCCAGCGCCTCCGTGATCGTGATCCCGAACGGCTCCGCGTACGAGGGCGAGACGAACGCGTCCGAGGCGGCGTAGTAGTCGCCGAGTTCAGCCTCCGGGACGTAGCCGACGAACTCGACGCGGTCGTCGATGCCGAGCAGTTCGGCGAACCGCTTCAGCTGGTCCGTCTGGTGGCCCGACCCGCCGACGACGAGCGTCACGCCGGGGCGACGGAGCTTCCGCATCGCGTACAGCAGGTGCGAGATCCCCTTCTGATCGGTGTGTCGGCCGACGAAAAAGAGCATCTCGCCGTCGATACCGAGGTCTTCGCGCACCTCCTTCCCGGAGAATTTCGGGGTGGAGAAGCCGTTGTACACGACCCGGGAGTCGGCGTCGTACAGCTCGCGGATGTCCTCGCGGACGATCTCGCTGACCGCGATGTTGGTGTCCGCGGCGTTCGCGAGGCGTCGCTCGGTCTCGACCTCGCGTTTCGGCGGGTCGATGTTGCGGTCGCTCGCGAGCGAGTGGAACGACGACACCCACGTCGCGTCGGACGCGCGGGACGCCTGTCGGCCGGGACCGTAGCCGAACCAGTCGTGGGTGTGGAGCACGTCGTAGTCGGGAGCCAACTCGGCGAACCGGTCGCTGAGCCGGTCGACGCGGGCCGCGACGTCGCCCTCTCCGGTCTCGACGGGCTCGATACCCGGCTCGTCGTCCGGCGCGAACTCCGCGGGCAACACGAGGGTGGCGTCCACCCCGAAGTCGTCGCGGAGCCCCGAGAACAGTTCACCGACGTGGACGTCGAGCCCGCCGGTGATGTTCGGCGGGTACCCCCATCCCAGCATGAGTACGCTCGGCGGCATACCCCCACATTTCGGGAGTCGGCACTTAGGTATGCCCCCTCGTTCGCGCGAGATCGACGCGAGAGAGTGTCGACGAACGCGGAGATAGCGAAGGATGCGGAGATAGCGAACGGAGAGAGACGGAGAGTCCGGTGAGGAGGAGCGGAGGTCCGCGGCCTATCAGGCCGCCTTCACGGCGTCGCGCAGCGCGCCCGTCCGGTCGGTGATCGACTCGGCGGCGTCTGCGAGCACGTCGAGCGGGTCGCCGGACTCGGATTTCACCGTCAGTACCGGCTCCGTCTGGCCGCCGGACTGCTCGGGGTTCATGTCGTAGGTCGCGGCCGCGACGTCGTCGGTCTCGAGCAGGACGCCCTTCAGCACGTTCATGAACGTGTGGTCCTCGCCGGCGATCTCGATGCGGAGTTCCGTGTCGGTCTTCTCGATGACCCGCAGTTCCATGCCTCACGATTCGCCCGAGGCGCGTTTCAAGGTTTCGTCTCCCGGATATCGGAGGTTGCGACTGACTCGCACGCGACCCGAAAGCGTATGCCGCCGGCCCCGGTGACCGCCGTATGGAGATCCGACGCCTGTCGGCCACCGAGGCCGCCGCCGAGCGCTATGCGGCGGCGCTGTGGCTGCCGTACCACCGCGATCTCGCGGCGAGCGCGGAGGCGCACGCGCTCGCGAACCGACCCGACGAGGAGCTGATCGCCGCGGAGGCCGAGTTCCGGCTCGACCTGCTCCGCGAGAACGACGACTACCGGACGTGGGTCGTCGCGGTCGACGCCGGAGTCGACGCGGACGACGTCGATCCCACGAGCCTCGACCCCGAGGACCCCGCACCCGTCGGCGTTCCCGATCCGGACCGCGATCTCGTCGCGTTCGTCTCGACGAGCGTCGACGAGTGTCCCGCGGTGTTCGACCGACCGGACCGGCTCGTCGTCGGTGACATCTACGTGGCGGAGGCGTACCGGGGAACCGGGATCGCGGGCCGACTGATGGAGCGCGCAGAGGTCGACGCGCGCGAGCAGGGCTGCGGCCAACTTCGACTCGACGTCGACGCCGATAACGGGCGAGCGATGGCGTTCTACGAGAAACAGGGGTTCGAGCCGTATCGAAAGCAGCTGACGCGAGAGGTGGAGTGAGCTGTCGTTTATAAATATTTCATGGTAGATCGGTAGTGAACTTCTCCAAAGCCCCAGCCGCTCGGATATACTTCACTGCCACCGGATCAGCGGTGAAC